>NZ_CP036271.1:0-1275633 GCF_007745175.1 Caulifigura coniformis
ATGCGATCCGCGGCTCGTGACGACCATTCCTTTCTCGTACTCCGCGAGAATCGCCTGGCGTTTGCTGCTGTGACGAGGCAGTTGGCGGCGTCGAAATCGAAGGATGCGCCTCCGCCGGTCACGATTTACGGGCCCTCGGGCACGGGAAAAAGCCACCTGGTGCGGCACGCGATCCGGAGTTTTCGGGCGAGCTTTCCGGGGGAAAAGGTCGTGCTGCTGACGGCCGCCCAGTTCGGAGATGAGTTCGCCGAGGCTTCCGAGTCGAAGACGCTTGCGGCGTTTGTGCGCAAATACCGTGTGGCCACGGGGTTATTCGTCTGTGAAGACCTCCAGGCGCTGGATGGCCGGGAGGAGACGCAAACCCAGTTCGTGTCGTTGTGGAACGACCTGGCGGCGCGGCACACGCGGATGTTGTTCACGATCGACCGCTCGCCGGGGGAGTTCCGGAACGCGTCGCCCCGCCTGATCAACCGGATCCAGGGGGGCGTGTGCATGGGGACGTCCCGATATGGATCGGAAAGCCGCGAAAAACTGACGACGCATTTTGCGCAGCATCTCCAGCTGCCAGTCACCGCCGCGCAGGCCCGCCGGATCGCGGAATCCGCTCCGCGCAACGGCCATGAGCTGCAGGGATTGCTGTCGTCACTGCGGCTGAGGCTGAAGGCCCGGCCGGCGGACGGATTTGCGGCCGCGATCGATGGCCTCCTGGGGGCTGAGCCGGTCGAACGCAACGTGTCGCTGAACGAGATCGCCAGGGCGGTGGCGGCGGTGTTCGGGGCGAAGGTGAATGAGCTGCGGTCGGATGCGCGCGATCGCCGGCTGGCCGTTCCCCGGCAGGTGGCGATGCATGTGATGCGGGAAATCGGCGGCGCTCAGCTGGGCGAGATCGGGTCCTATTTCGGCGGGCGGACGCATTCGACAGTGCTGCACAGCTGTCGGCGGATCGCGGTTCAGATCACCGAGGATGAAGCGCTGCGGCTGCAGTTCGACCAGGTCTGTCGGCGTCTGAGGCGAAAGGGGACCGCGGCGTGAGAAGTCTGGCCGGTCCAGTTCGACTCGAAAATGGCGAACGTCGACGAGGGGTATGCCGCGTCGAAATCGTGTGGAGAGACCGTGGAAACAACGACACAAAAACCGGGGTTATCCACACGGCGGATTCCGGTGTGGGCGGCGCGTCCGTCTGTCATCAGCGTGCGAGCGCTCCGCTGACAGCGAATCCACAAGATGTCGAAACGGCGCGCGGGGTCGTTCATTGAAGCAAGTCCCGGCCAGTCGTAGACTTTCGCCGCGGGCGAGTCGGTTTTCCACACGTATCACCCTCCCCTGTTACTACTGCTGCTGTTTCAAGAAATACAGAAGAGAGAACAGGGAACCGTTCACACCCTTGTGGACAAACTTTGCGAATCCGCCGCTGGCGGACGCCACCAGATCCGGAAGTCTCCATGAAGCTGCATTGTTCCCGAAGCATCCTTGCCACCGCCTTTCAGACCGTGGGCGGCGTTGTCCCGACCCGCACGCCGAAGGACATCCTTCGCAACGTGAAGCTGGTTGTGGGTGATGGCCAGGGGACGCTCGTCGGCACGGATCAGGAAGTCGGCATCCGTTACCTGATCCCCGGAGTGCAGACCGACTCGGCTGGCGAAGTGCTCCTTCCGACGCAGCGGGTGTCGGCAATTCTCCGCGAGGTCCAGGACGACGACGTGCAGATCGAAGTCGGAACGGACGCCCTGTGGATCCGCTCGGGTCGCAGTGAGTTCAAGCTGTCGATCATTGATCCGGCCGAATTTCCGGACGTGGCGGAATTCAACGACGTGAACTTCATTGCCGTGCCGGGGAAACTTCTGAAGACGGCGATCCAGCGGACGGTGTTTGCCGCGGACGTGGAAAGCACTCGCTACGCCCTGGGGGGCGTGTTGATGGACGTGAAGGGGAGCGACCTCACGCTGGCGGCGACCGACAGCCGACGACTGGCGGTGTCGAAAGCTCCGGTCACGGTGCATGGCGAACCGGTGGCGGATGCGACGGCGCCGATCATTCCTTCGAAGGCGATGTCGCTGATCGAGCGGAACATCGCCGATCCGGACGCCGACGTGCAAATCGCTGTTCACAAGAACGACGTGCTCGTGAAATGCGGATCGACGACGATCTACAGCCGGCTGGTCGAAGGGCGGTTTCCCAAGTACCAGGACGTGGTCCCGAAATCGAGCAAGGTGCGGATCGAGCTCGTGGCCGGTCCGTTCCTGTCGGCCGTTCGCCAGGCGATGATCGTGACGAACGAGGAGAGCCGCGGCGTCGACTTCACGTTCACGGGCGACACGCTGACGCTGGCGAGCGTCGGCGCTGATGTGGGGACCTCCCGGATCGAGCTGCCGGTGAGCTATGGCGGCGACGAGATCACCGTGACGTTCGATCCGAAGTTCGTGGTCGACTTCCTGCGCGTGTTCGACTCGGCGACGGCCGTCTCGCTGAACCTCAACGACGCGAACAGCGCGGCCCTCTTCACGGCCGAAGAGAACCACCAGTACGTCGTGATGCCGCTGGCCCGGGAATAGCAGCGGAGCCGGGGCATCCCCTGGCTTCTTCGTGAGTCGGTTGCCCGCCAAGCTCCGGAGCTTTTGGAACCTTATGCGCGACGAACGGAATCGACGCCCGGGACCGGGTTCATCCTCGAGCCAGTCGCGACAGCCTGCTGGTCCGGAGGCCATCGGTGGGATCGTGGGTCGGTTGATCCAGATGCGGGGCTACGGGCGTCCGCAAGGGGACGCCGAACTGCGTGACCTCTGGTCGTCGATCGCCGGCGAGCAGATTGCGGCGGGGACACGCGTGATGGGGCTCAAGAACGGCGTCCTGACGGTCGGTGTGAACTCGTCGCCCCTTCTGAGCGAGCTGTCGTCGTTCCACCATGAACGGCTGCTGGAGGCCCTGCAGGCTAAGCACGGGAAGCGGATCAGGGATCTGAAGTTCAAGCGGACGACCACCCGCGGGTGATGGGCCGGCGGCACTGTCGAGGGGGCGAACGGCAGAGGATTCATGGGTGAGTTCTGCCAATCTGGCAAAGTGCTGGAACCGTCCGACTCCGGGCTCTATCGCGTTGTTCTTGTATAAGTTGTGATTCAGAAACGATTTGGGAGACTGCCACTTTCCGAGGACGCAGGCCAGGGCGTGTTCCGTCCGCCGGTACATGCTTTGCGAATAAGGTGATCGACACTTCTCGTCCCGTTTGCAGAGAGCCCGAGATGGCTGTTTTTCGCTGGGGTTCACCGCTGGAAGCATTTCGCGACATGGAGCGCGAAATGGATCGCGTTCTGCGCACGGTGAACCAGGCGTTCGAGGGGCTCAGGGTCGGTCGGCCTTATCCCCCGGTGAACGTGTACGAGCTGCCGTCGGAATACCTGCTGACGGCGGAACTCCCTGGCGTGCGGACCGAAGACCTGGAACTCAGCGTGGTCAACGGTCAGCTCGTGTTGCGCGGGCAGCGCGTCGAGCCAAACGATCCGCCTCCGGAACGCTATCGCCGGAACGAACGGCCTCATGGCCAGTGGGAGCGGTCGATTCCGCTTCCTGAGCGTGTGCAGGAAGAGCAGATGTCGGCGGAGTTCATCAACGGAGTGCTGACGGTTCATCTGCCGAAGACTCCTTCCGCACAGCCGCGACAAATCCCCATCAGCGAGACGAATTCATGAGCCGCGAGAACGACGCCCAGGTGCCGGCCGTGACGGAGATGCCTCCTCCTCCGCCGGAGCGGTTCGTCTGCACGCCGCCGATCGACATTTTCGACAACGGCGAGGGGCTGGTGCTGCGGGCCGATCTCCCGGGCGTCTCCGGCGAGACCCTCGAGCTGCAGGTGCAGGACAACAAGCTGACGCTGTTCGGCCGGGTTGCCCAGCAGGCCCCCGACGAGGCCCGCCTGATCCACCAGGAGTATCGCGTCGGCGACTACCTGAGGTCGTTCATCCTGAGCGAGGATGTTGCCCACGACCGGATTTCCGCGAAGCTCCTGAATGGCGTCCTGGAGGTCACTCTTCCGCGGGCTCCGCAGACTGAGCCGCGGCGCATCCAGGTGAAGACACAGTAGACGCTTCTCGTTCGGCGGAGATGAGCCGGACCTCCGGCGTGACTTTCGTTGTGAGCAGGTGATCGATGTCCAAGCGTGCGCTCGTCCTGATCGACATCCAGAACGACTACTTTCCCGGAGGCCGGTGGCCTTTGAGCGGGATTGAGTCGGCGGCCGGGAACGCCGCGCGGGTACTGGAGGCGGCGCGCCGATCGGGGGACCTGGTCGTCCATGTACGTCACGAGTTTCCTTCAGAGGAAGCGCCGTTCTTCACGCCCGGATCGGATGGAGCGAAGATCCATTCGAAGGTGAGCCAGCAGAAGAATGAGCCGGTCGTGCTGAAGCATCATGTGAATTCGTTCCGGGAGACCGACCTGAAGGCGATTCTCGATCAGCATGGGATCGAAGAACTGGTGATCTGCGGAGCGATGAGCCACATGTGCGTTGACGCCGGTGTGCGTGCGGCGAGCGACCTGGGATATCGCTCGATTGTCGTTCACGATGCGTGTGCGACGCGGGATCAGGAGTTCGGCGGGACGGTCGTGCCGGCGGCCGATGTTCATGCGGCGTTCATGGCCGCGCTGCAGTTTGGCTATGCGAAGGTGGTGTCCACCGAGGAATGGCTGGCCGGGTCTTCGGCTGGCTGATTGGGTCGTCCGGTCGTTCAGTTCGCCAGGGATCGCGAAAAGCGAGGCGGCGAACGATTCCGGGTTCGGTGTCCGAAAACGGCCAGTCAGGGTTCCAGCGACCGCTAAAGTTGCGGCATGGCTCTTGATGACGACGTCTGTTACCGCGCCTTGACGGCCCGGGATGCCCGCTTTGACGGCGTGTTCTTTGTCGGAGTGAAGTCGACGGGAATCTACTGCCGGCCGATCTGCACGGCGAAGACACCAGGCCGCCGCCGTTGTGCGTTTTTCGAAAGTGCGGCCCGCGCCGAACGTGACGGGTTTCGTCCGTGCCTGAAGTGCCGGCCGGAACTGGCGCCGGGTCATGCCCCGGTGGATCAGTCGCGATCGATTGCCCGGGCGGCGGCGTCTCGAATCCAGGCAGGCGCCCTGTCGGAGGGGAACGATCTGGAAGACCTGGCCGCGAGCCTGGGACTGAGTTCGCGGCAGCTTCGTCGAACAATCCGGAGGGAGCTGGGAGTCTCGCCGGTGGAGCTGGCCCAGACGAATCGGCTTCTCCTGGCAAAACGACTGATCACCGAGACGCGGCTGCCGATGACGCAGGTCGCCTTCGCGGCCGGATTCGAGAGCATCCGGCGTTTCAACGCGCTGTTTCAATCGCATTATCGACTGACGCCGGGGGAGATGCGTCGGGCAGCGCCGGAATCGGCCATCGACGACTCCATTCGACTGGTGCTTGCGTACCGGCCTCCGTTCGACTGGGAGTCGCTGATCGAGTTCCTCCAGGCACGGGCCATTCCGGGCGTGGAGAGCATCGAGGCGGGCCGCTATGTGCGAACTGTCGGCCTGGGCGTGCATCGTGGCTGGCTGTCGGTGTCTCCGAAGGCCGGTCGTCATCAACTGACGGTCGAACTTGCCGGTCAGCTGACGCCGGTGCTGCCGTCGATCCTTGCCCGATTGCGAGCTCTGTTCGACCTGGATGCCCGGCCCGACCTGATTGCGGCGCACCTGGCGAGTGATGCGCGTCTGGCTCCGCTGTTCGAACGGAGTCCGGGATTGCGCGTGCCGGGGGCGTTCGAGGGATTCGAGTTGGGAGTGCGAGCGATCCTGGGGCAGCAGGTGACGGTCCGTGGAGCGTCCACGCTGGCAGGCAGGCTCGCGGATCAATTGGGAGAACCGATTGCGACGCCGTTCGTGGCGCTGACGCGTGTGATGCCGACGGCCGCGGCCGTCGCCGGCAGTTCGATCTCGAGGCTCATGGGCCTGGGATTGCCGAGTGCCCGTGCGGAAAGCCTGCAGAGTTTCGCATCCCATGTGGAGCGTGGCGACATCGATCTGGAATCGGCAGCGGCTCCCGATTCGATTGTGGCAGCACTGAAAGAGTTGCCGGGAATCGGCGACTGGACGGCCGAGTACATCGCGATGCGGGCCCTGCATTGGCCCGACGCCTTTCCATCCGGGGACCTCGGATTGCTGAAGGCGAGTGGCGCGACATCAGCAAAGGGGCTGGCTGCAGAAGCGGAGTCGTGGCGGCCGTGGCGGGCGTACGCCGCGATGCATCTGTGGAAGAATCTTTCCGGTCTCGAACGAATCCCGAAAGCGCAAAAGAAAGAACGGTGATCCATGTTGGCAACGAAGTGTCACACGCAAATCGATTCGCCGGTGGGTGTGGTCGTGCTCGAGCGAGACGGGGACTTCCTGACGGGCGTGTACCTGCCGAATCACAAGGGCTGGTCGGGGCCGGCGGGGGAATGTCGTCGCGAGGACGCGCTGCTGACGGCAGCGAGTCGGCAGGTGGAGGAGTACTTTGCGGGTGAACGGACCGCGTTCGATGTTCCTGTGAGGCTCACGGGGACTCCATTCCAAGAGCGTGTATGGCAGGAGCTGACGCGAATTCCGTATGGCGTCACGATCAGTTACGGGGAGCTGGCGCGTCGCGTTGGCCAGCCCACTGCGTCGCGGGCCGTGGGAGCGGCGAATGGCCGCAACCCGATTTCAATCCTGGTTCCGTGCCACCGGGTTGTCGGATCGAAAGGCGAGCTGACGGGCTATGGAGGCGGGATGGAGGCGAAGCGGTGGCTGCTGGAGTGGGAAGCGATGCGGAGGCGGGAGACGGCAGGCGAAAGTCTACTGGTGGGGCTGCCGGGTTGAGAGCCGGAGGCTGGGCGAGTGGCGATCACTCTTGCCTGACTATTGGGGTTACGATGTAATTCAATCGTAAGCGACCAGAGGATATTTCAGCTGCACAGAGCGGATGCTGCATTGGAGCATTCGCAATCGAGCGGGGGGATTCCATGTCGGTCCGATGGGGGAAGCAGCTGATTGCTGCTGCGGGTCTGGTTGTCGCCGCGCTTCTCTCAGGCTGCGGCCCCGCGGAGGGGCTGGCCAGTGTCGTGGGCAGGGTGACGCTCGATGGCGAGCCTCTTCCGAACGCTTATGTGCAGTTCATCTGTTCGGGTGAAAACGCAGGGACGTCATCGGGTCGGACCGACTCGAGCGGCGATTACTACCTGATGTTCTCCCGGTCGAAGAAGGGAGCGCGGATCGGGCCAAGCAAGGTCGTGATCACGACGTTCGACCTGGATGGAACGCAGGGAGGCGTGAAACGAATCCCGGAGAAAGTACCGGCGAAATACAACGTCAAAACCGAGCTGACGGCAGAGGTGAAGCCGGGCGACAACACGTTCGATTTCGAGCTGAAATCCGACGTGGGCCCGCTTCCCAAGGCCCGACCCCAGCGAGAAGACCTGTAGTGGTTTGCGGATGCTGACAGGCGGCGTGGTGCGACGCGCTGCGCCCATCGCGACCGACGCCGGGGACATGATTCCCATTCCCCCGGCAGAACCGGTGGCCGCCTCACTTCCCGTTGATGCTGCGTTCACTTTCAGGCCGTCTACATCGGGCGGGCTGACAACTGACTTCCGGCTCAAGATGGAGAAGCGTCATGCGTGCGACTCGAGCGCGGGGATTTACGCTGATTGAGCTGCTGGTGGTGATTGCGATTATCGCCATCCTGATTGCGCTGCTGCTGCCGGCCGTGCAGCAGGCGCGGGAGGCGGCCCGGCGCACCCAGTGCAAGAACAACCTGAAGCAGATCTCACTGGCCCTGCATAACTACCATGATACTTACAACACATTTCCGCCGGGCCAGGTGTATTGCAAGGGGAGCGGAGTGGCGTGCAACGGCAGCCGTCCGACATGGTCGTATGGCTGGACGTGGACGACGTTCCTGCTGCCTTATATCGATCAGGCGCCGCTGTTCAACCGGTTCAATACGTCCTTGAACCTGTATGACCCGATCAATGTCGACCTGATCAAGACTCCCAATCCGGCCTATCAATGCGCGTCGGACGCCTCGCGCCGGCCGACAGTGTCGCCCTCTGGAACGACCGATCCGCGGGTGCTGGCGACGTCGAACTACTGCGCCAACGGCGGGTCGTTCGCGAACAGCTTCAACAGCCCGAATGACGTCAGCGTGAACACGGCGGTCGGCTTTTCAAGCTGGGTGAACGGCGTGCTGGGTCGCGACTCGAAGATTAATCTCCGCGACATCACCGACGGCACTTCCAATACTTTGGCGGTCGGGGAAGTGACGCATTACAACTTCACCTGGGATCCGACCTTGTATGGCCACTGGGATGTTCCGTCGGGAACGGCCTGCTGCTCGCTGATCGCCATGCGTCATGGAAACCAGAAGCTGAATCCCCCGCCGACGGCCTCTCAGGTCGTGCGTCGGGAAGGCTTCCACAGCTTCCATGAAGGAGGCGCGCAGTTCGCGATCTGCGACGGGAGCGTGCGCTTCATCAGCGAGAACATCCAGGACACGAACCGTCAGCGGGATGCAACGACTCAGGCGGACCAGTTCGACACGGCGAACGGCGGGGCGAACTACGGCCTGTACCAGCGGCTGTTCTCGCGGGCCGATGGCATGGTCATCGGCGAGTTCTGAACTTTTCTGAAAGCGGCTCCGATGAACAACGTGGCGTTCTCACACGGGCGGCGGCTGTTGGCGCTGCAGGTGGTCGTGCTCATCGCAGTCGTGCTTCTTCCGGCGGGGCCGCGGGCTGCGCGCGGAGCGGAACGGCCGAACATTGTCGTCATCCTGGCGGACGATCTCGGCTACGGGGACGTGCAGTGCAACAACCCAGATCGGGGGAAGATCGCGACGGTACAGATCGATCGATTGGCCGCGTCCGGAATGCGGTTCACCGACGCCCATTCCAGTTCGGGGGTCTGTTCGCCGTCGCGCTATGCGCTGCTGACGGGTCGTTATCACTGGCGGACGCGCTTGCAGCGGGGAATCGTCGGGCTATGGGAGCGGCCGCTGATTGCTCCGGACCGGCTGACGATCGCCGGCATGCTCAAGAAGGAGGGGTACCAGACGGCGTGCATCGGGAAGTGGCACCTGGGGTGGGATTGGCCGATCGAGTCGGAGAAGCTGCCGCTGTTCAAGGGGGTCAAGGATCGCGACGAACGGGCGACGGAGGCGCAGCAGGCTGCCTGGAAGGAGACGTTCTCGAAGGAGCTGGGCGGGGGGCCGACGACGCGCGGTTTCGAGAGCTATTTCGGCACCGACGTGCCCAACTGGCCTCCGTACTGCTTCATTGAGAACACGCGGACTCTCGGAATCCCGACCGAGTTTCTTCCCTCGCGGCTGTTCGTGGCCAACCAGGCGAGTATGCAGGGGCCGGCGCTCGCGGACTGGACGCTGGAGCCGATCCTTCCGGCACTTCAGGACAGGGCCGTGAAGTTCATCGCCGCGGCGTCGCGCGAGAAGCGGCCGTTTTTCCTATACATGCCGCTGACGTCTCCCCACACGCCGCTGGCGGTCAACGAGAAATGGCGGGGGTCCAGCGGGCTCAACGACTATGCGGACTTCGTGCTGGAAACGGATGCGGTGGTGGGGGCCGTGGTCGATGCGATCGATGCGGCGGGCCAGCGCGACAACACGCTTATCGTGTTCACCAGCGACAACGGGTGCGCCCCGTATATCGGTGCAGCCGAGCTCGAGAAGCGTGGCCACTTTCCGAGCGGCCCGCTCCGGGGCTACAAGTCGGACGCTTGGGAAGGGGGGCATCGCGTCCCGTTCATCGTGCGTTGGCCGGGCGTGGCGCCGGCGGGCGAGGTGTGCCACCAGCTGGTGCATCACACCGACGTGATGGCGACGATCGCGGAGGCTCTTTCGCTTTCGTTGCCGCCAACGGCCGGCGAGGACAGTTTCAGCCTGGTGCCGTTGCTGCGGGGCTCGGACGTGCCGGTCCGGAATTCCGCAGTCAGCCATTCTTCGCAGGGTCTGGCAGCGATTCGACAGGGGGACTGGAAGCTGATCTGCGGGAAGGGATCGGGAGGGTGGGGCAAGGGGAAAGATGACCAGCTGGCCCAGCTCTACAACCTGCGAGACGACATCGGGGAGAGCCGGAATCTCTATTCCGAGCGGCCTGAGATCGTGGCGTCGCTGATGAGTCTGATGGCCGATACGGTCAACAACGGCCGGAGCACGCCGGGGCCGGTCCAGCCCAACGACGTGAACGTCAACTGGCGGCAGTTCCTGGAGAAATGATTGCGGTGCGGCGATCGGTCGACTGGAACAGGTTGTCAGGCCGCAACGTCATCTTTGCAGGGTTCCTTCGACCCGCCTGATCAAGGCGCTCATCAGAACCGCGCATTCCGCCGAATGTGTTTCAAGCAGTTTGTGGCCGGCGTCGAGAATGTGTGCCTCCATTCGCGGTAGTGCTTTCATCCAGGAAAGCACCTCGTCGATCTCGAAAAAGATGTCGTGGCGCGCCCAGAGCAACAGGGCTGGCGGTTGCCATTGCTTCAGGTAATCGGCGATTTCAGCGAATCGCGCGACATGGTTGCGATAATCCAGCACGAGCGCGCGTTCTTTCTCGCATCGCCCTGGAAGCGACATGATCCGCCAATCCTCCTCCCACTGCCGGGGATCCATCCGCGCGACGATGTCTGCGGGCACTCCTGCGACGTAGACTTTGCGAGTCCCTTCAAAGTTGAGATGCGTGATGGCCTCCGCTTCATGCTCCGGCGTCGGCTCGTCCCAGAAGGACCGGGTCGTCGCCCACGCCGGCCCGAGACCGCTTTCGTGGGCATTGCCATTCTGGATGATCAACCCGCGGATCCGCTGCGGAGCGCGTGTCGCGAGATAGAACCCCACTGCCGCGCCGAAATCGTGGAGGTAGAGGTAGAACGAATCGACTTCGAGCCGCGCGAGAAGCGCCTCGATGACATCCGCGTAGCGGGCGAACGAGGGTCGGTCGATGGGCTCGGACTGCCCGTACCCCGGCAAATCGGGGGCAATCACGAAGCAATCCCGCGCGAGAGGATCGATCACGCTCCGAAACGATCGGCAAGAGCTGGGGGACCCGTGGAGCAGGAGCAGTGCTGGCTTCTCCCTCTCTCCCGCCAGGCGAACCGCCAGTCTGGCGCCCTCAATCTCAATTCCCATCAACTCCGGTTCGCTCATCACCACTCACCGTTCATTGATCGCGACGTCTCTGCTGACGGCGCCACGTCCCTTCGTGCGATTCATCTACTGTCTGACGTCGTCGTTCCTTCGCGGTTGGGGCTCACTGCCTGGGGGGGTCGCCTGCATGCTTGAGAACGCTGCGTGACCGATGAACCAAAATGGTTCATTCCGTCGTTTTCGCAAGGGCCGTTGCTCACCCTGAACGAGAAATGTCATCACACCGAGGACTCGAGAACCGTTTGGTTGAATTCGAATCTCGAAGGCGTAAGTCATTGTCCTGAAATGAGAAAGCCCTTCGACGTTCTCGCGGAAGGGCTTGTTTCTGAAAAGAGTCGGGGCGACAGGATTCGAACCTGCGACTTCCAGCTCCCAAAGCTGGCGCTCTAGCCAAGCTGAGCTACGCCCCGTGTCGTTCCGATCACCCGACACCGTGGTCGCGCTCCCGGTTCGCAAAGTGTAGAGCAGGCGAGATTTGCTTGCGAGGGCGATCCTGGCCGGTCGATCCCACGGTGGGAGAGACCGATCCAGTTCACCGGAACACGGCTCATGACGCAGCTGGCATCAGTTCCTGGTGGACCTCTCCGTTGCGGCCGAAGTAGAGCACGCGGCGGCCAGTGATCTGGGCAAAATAGCCGACGCAACCGGCCTGCATGGTTTCTCGGAGAAAGTCGGCGTAGGTGTGTTCCTGACGCTGGCTCCGCCGGACCGATTTCTCGACCTCAATGGCGGAGAATGTTTGGCCGATCGGCAGCGGCGGGTGGGGCTGGCTGATGACGACAGATTGGCCGTCCGGCAGGTAGTAGGTGGTTTCCTGACGACTGTAGTCGGTGTGGTAGCGTTCGACCCCCAGGGCTGCGAGTCGGGCGACGAGGTCGGGGAAGCCGCCTGCGGAGGAAAGGATCTCTTGCAGGCGCTGCCGGAGAGAGCTGGATGCATCATTCATGGCGTGGCCTTGTCGCTATTCGATGAGTGAATCTTCAATCCACGGGTGAGTTCTGCCATCCGTGGAAGCGAGCGATCTGCCTGAGTTGGGCGACGAGCTTCCTGCGATCGGCCGCGCTGAGCTGGCCGAAGAATTCGTGATCATTCCGGTCGGCCAGGCGCGCCAGGACGGGGACGAGTTTTCGACCGTCGGCGGTCAGGCCGACGGTCTGGAATCGCCGGTCGTCGCGGGAGGCGAGGCGTTCGACGAGTTGTTTCCTGACGAGGCGTTCGACGAGTTTGGAGACGGCTCCGCGGGTCATTCCCATCCGTTCGGCGAGCTGGCTGGGGTTCACCGGTTCGGAGCCGTGCAGCAGTCTGAGCACGACCCATTCGGCGACGGTGACGCCGGAGTCTTCCACCTTGCGCTGGAACGCATGGGAGACGTGGTTCGAGACGGTGCGCAGCCAGTATCCGACGTGGCTGTCGAGTTCGCTGACGCTGGAGTGTCCGGCCACGATTCGCATGTCCCTCTCTAACAGTTTCCTAGGAAACTATAGGACCTGGAACGGCGGACGGCAACGCCGTCATGAAGCCACGAGGTCGGCGAAGGCGGAATCGAGATCGGGGTAACGAAACTCGAAACGCTCATCCTCCAGACGCGCTGAGGTCACAAACCGCCCGTACAGCGCCAGCTCCGGATCTGTTTGCATCACGAGCGGCGCGCCGAGGCGGACCATCCACTCGAAGGCCGGAAGGCCAATCGGCATTTTCATCGCGCGTCGGAGCGAGGCCATGAAGGCCCGCTGGGTGACGGGGTGTGGCGAGGAGGCGATGTAAACGCCGCTCATCGTTTCGTCGAACAGCGCCCTTTCGAAGAGGCAGTTCATGTCGGCCTCATGAATCCAGCTCATCCCCTGCCGTCCGGTTCCGACCGTGCCGCCGAGTCCCCAGTGGACCAGCGTCTTCAGACGCGCCAGGGCCCCGCCGCCCGCTCCGCGATCGCGCCCGATCACAAAGCTGGTTCGAAGGATGACCTGCCGCTGCTCCGCGAGGACACTCGACTGATAGGCCTCCTCCCAGGCACGACCGACGAACGGCGCCAGGCCGTACCCTGTTGGCGAATCTTCATTGCAGACGACGTCGGGAGGGTCGCCGTAGATGTGGGCCGTGCTCATCTGCACCCACACGGGCGGAGGCGAGTCGATGGACCGCATGGCGTCACCCAGTACGCGGGTCGACTCGACGCGAGAGCGGAGGATTTCGTCCTGGTGGTCGGGGGTCTTGATGCAGTCGACGCTGCGGCCCACCAGGTTGACGAGGCCGGCCGCGCCGTTGAGTTCGTGGATCCATGGGCCGGTCGTGCGTGCGTCCCAGGCCACGTGCTTCCATGGCCCCACCGCCCGCGGGGCCCGCCTTGAAAGGATGATGACGTCGAGGCCCTGGAGGGCCAGGTGCTGAGCGAGCGAGACGCCCAGAAAGCCGCTTCCGCCGGCAATGACAACTCGTCCAGAACGTAACGCGGACATGAGCCTCGGCCTTTCACCTTCGGGCTTCGATCTTCGAAGGGGAAACCGGAAGGTCGTCCGCGTGTTCACCAGGATTCAGGTGGGGATGTCCGCTTTCCCGTTCCGGCGAAGGTTTGTCGCCGACGTCAGTTCGCCGGTTGCGGCGTGGCGGCCAGGACGGGAGCGGGGTCTTCGCGACGCCCCCAGCGGCCAGCGAGCATGGCGGTGATGATCAGCTGCAGCGGGTGGTAGATCATAATCGGCAGCAGGATCACGCCGAGGGCCGGGTTGCCTTCGAAGATGAGCTGGGCCATCGGCACGCCGGTCGCCAGCGATTTCTTGGACCCGCAGAACTGGGCGGCGATGCGATCTTCCATGGTCAACTTCATGGCGGTGCAGATCAGGCCCACGATGAAAAAAACGACGGAGAACAGGGCGATGGAGCCGAGCGTGGAGAGGATGAGCGTCGTGGCGCCGCGGCCGGTCCAGACGCCGGCCACGACGCTGTCGCAGAATGATGTGTAGACCAGCATGAGGATCGTGCCGCGGTCGGCGAGCTGGATGACTTTCTTGTGTTCCTTCGCCCAGTGGCCCAGCCAGGGACGGGACAGCTGTCCGGCGACAAGCGGAACCACGAGCCATTTCACGAGGTCGAGAATCACTTCGCCGAGTGGGAACGACGGGGCCGCTCCGGATCCCGATTCCAGGATGAGCCCGACCCAGAGGGGAGTGAGCACGACGCCGAGAACGCTGGAGAGCGTGGCATTGAAAACGGCGACGGGGACGTTGCCGCGGGCGGCGGCCGTCATCGCGACCGAGGACGAGACGGTGGAAGGGAGGGCGCAGAGGTAGAAGAAGCCGAGGCGCAGGTCGGGGGTCAGCCAGGCTTCCGGGAGTCCTTTAAAGATCGCCAGGCCGATGAGTGGGAAAATGCCGAAGGCCGTTCCCTGCACCAGCAGGTGGACGCGCCAGTTCATTGCTCCGGCCCGCATGGCCGCGAAGGAGAGCGCGACGCCATGCAGATAGAAGATGAGGGCGACGCCGGCCTTGGTGAGGAGTTCCGGGTAGAGCCATCCACCTCGGGCGCCTGGCGCAGGGAAAAACCACGCCAGCGCCACGGCGACGAACATTCCCGTCAGAAACCAGTCAACCTTCCACTTCACCGCGGTGACGGCTCCGCGGAGGGGGGCGCGGGTCGCCCGCCCTGATTGGATCGGGGGCGATTGCGGGGCGGGCCGCCTCCTTCACCGCGCGGCGGTCCATCGAAGCCGTCGCCAGGGGGCGGCGGGGGGCCTGGTTCGTTGAGCATCTGGCGCTGTTCGGGCGTCAGGATCGTTTCGAGTTGCGTGTCGACGATTTCCTGCAGGGCGTCGATGCGGCGTCGCTGGTCGTCGGTGAGTTCAAGCCGATCCTGAAGCCCCGGAGGCAGGATCTGGCCCGGTCGTGGCCGCTGGCCGCGGGGTCCGCCGGGCTGTCCCGGAGGGCCGCCGAATTCGCCGGGCGATCGTCCACCGCCGCTCCCGCCAGGTCCGCCAGGAACCTGGCCTGGTGCCAGAGGACTTCCCGCCTGTCCGCCGCGTCGGCCTCCTGCCGCGGCGAGCGCTGCGTTCTCTTTCGCGAACAGCTCACGCCATTCCCCCTTGGTCGCTGTTCCGTCGCCATCGGCGTCGGCCCGGCCGAACAGGGCGTGGAGGCGCTCATCCGTCAGTTCGGCCCTGGTCAGGGCGCCGTCCTTGTTGGCGTCAAATTTCAGCATGCGTTCGACGAGGGCATCGACGCCCGTTGTCGCGCTGCCGGCGCCCGGGCGACCGGGGCCGCCGGGAGGCGGGCCGGGCTGGGCACTGGCTGGCGAGGCTGCCAGGGCGAGGGCGCTCGCGACAACGAATCGGGTGAGACGCGGCATGGACGGACCTGAGGGCAGAGGTCGATGAGGATCAGGAGGCCGGGGAAGCGAAGTCGGCGGACGGCGAAAGAGCCGCAGATCAGCCTCGCACGTTCCGTTCGTCGGGAGTCCGGCCGAGGACGATGTCGAAGCGGGCGGAGAGTTCGCCCGTTTTCGAATCCGGGATTGGCTTGAAATCGGTGACGAGAAGTTCGCGATCGATGACGTCGCGCACGCCGTTGAACACGCCGTCGCGGAGGTTGCCATCAAATCCCCGCATCATCAGCTGCGAAACGATCAGCTCGCGGTCACCCTTTTTCACCTTGAAATGGATGTGCGGGGCGGGGCGTCCGGGGTAGGGGACAGGCTTGATGGTGCGGAAGCGGTAGCCGCCGTCGGAGGCGGTGGAGAAGCGGCCGAAGCCCTGGAAGTGCTTGTCCTGCTGGGCGGCCTTGGGCCCGCTGTCACGGGTGTGGAGATACACGGCGTTGGCGTCGCACTGCCAGATTTCGACGGTCGCGTCTTTGACGGGTTCTCCCGAGGCCGTGAGGACGCGGCCGGTGAGATGGGTGATCTCGCCGACAGCGGGGGTGATGCTGTCGTTGATGATAATCAGGTCGTTGTCCTGATCGAGCGGCAGCTTGTCGGGATAGAAGGGACCTTCCGTGAGCCGGGGGGTGGCGAAGAGCTGTTCGGCGAAGGCCCCCTTGACGGTGAAGAACGAGGCGGCGAGTGAGCCGAGGAACAGCCGGCGATCGGGGAGGTGCAGGAGAGACATGGGGTATTCCTGACAGGGGTCGACCGCGAGAGCCGCGGTGCAGGTTGTCCATTGAACAGCGTACCAACCGCACGGGGATCGCACAAAAACGGTAGTTCCTGCATTTCCCTCAAAGTCGAAGGCGGAGGCGATCTGGTCACAGGCGATGCAGTCGGGGCAACCGCGCCGAGTTGAAGGTCGCTGAAGCAAGAAAAGCCGGATGGCCTATCAAGATTTCCGGTGCGATTCGATCACCGATTGTGCCATCAACCGACTCCGATCCCGGCCGGAAGCGCGTCCAGCTTCTGATCAGCCGCGGCATTCCAAACTGACTGATTGCATTGTCGTCGAGGACGTCATAGTGGGGCTTCCCCAGCAGCCGGTCGCGGAAATGCGACCAGAGATCGCAGACCACCAACAACGTCCGCCCGAGTTCGCCCGACTGGTCGATCGACTGGTCGCCAGCGAACGTATGGCGCTGGTCGGTCAGGCGACCGCGCAGGTCGCCGGGCATTTGACGAGCCAGCTGGCGATCCTGCCGCTGATCCAGCTGATGGAGAAGCAGTACTCGACCGATCCCGAGATGGTCGAGTTCCTCGGCATCTTCCGCGAGTCGTTTCACGCGATTCATGAGACCGTCCAGCAGTTGCGGCGCATCGTCCGCTTCGAATCGCTGGACGCCCCGGCCGGGCCCGTGTCGCTGGCGGAATCGATCCGCGAGCTGACCCACTTCCTGCGGTTCCAGAAGAACTTTCCCTGGAGCTACGTGCGGCTCGATCTGCGGACGAATCCCATCGCACACACCACGCGGATGAAGGTGCACCACATCCTCGTGAACCTGCTGTACAACGCCGCGGACGCCATCGCCGGCAACCCGGACGGCACGATCATCGTGCGGACATCGATCGACGGCGGGATGGCGAAGGTGACTGTCGAAGACAACGGACGCGGCATTCCGTCGGACGATCTCGACAGGATCTGGGAGCCGTCGTTCACCACGAAGAGCGAGCCGAATCACGGCCTGGGGCTACACCTCGTCCGGCAGTTCGTGACGAGCGACGGCGGCAGCGTGAGCTGCACGTCGACGCCGGGAGTGAAGACGGTATTCACGGTGCGGATGCCGATGACGCCCAGCCTGCTCGAGCAGCTTGGCTCGGATCCGGATGATCTTGACGCGGCGCTGAGCGGCGGGACCTCGGGGAGGCGACTGTTCACCCGGGCCAGCCGGCTCCGCTGACCTGTTTGCCGCGATTTACCGTCCGCGCCAGCGCTCCTGGCCCATCGTCCCGCGCGATGCGGCGACGCCGCTCCAGTCGTGGTTGGTTTTCCACTGCCCCTGGAAGCGGTCGACCTTCTCTCCCGAGTAGAGGAAGTTCTGATCGGCGGCGGTCCAGACGAGTTCTTCCTGGTCGTCGATCGGCATGATGCCGAGCGCGAGGCGGATCAGACGGGCGACGAACAGCAGCGAGGCCAGCAGGGCGACGGAAATGAGGGCCAGCGGAATGAGCAGCGGCCCGAGGCTGAGGACGCGCTCGGAGAGGTCCCAGACCGGCGCCCAGAACAGCAGCGACACGAGCGTGGCGATGCTCAGGTAGGGGCCATAGGGAATCGCCCGGTCGCGGTGGAAGATGAGCCGGGCCAGGACGACCACGATCGCGATTACGGGGGCCAGGAAGAAGACGATCACGGAGGCCTGCCAGCCGACGAAGCTGCCGATCATCGCCAGCAGGATCACGTCGCCAAACCCCATCGCCTCCTGCTTCAGGGCCCAGTGTCCCAGGACGCGGACCGTCCAGACGATTCCGCCGCCGATCACGAAACCGGCCGCCGCGACGAGGAAGCCGTGCAGGTGCGGCCAGTGTGAGAACCAGGCGGGGACGTCGGGCGGGGTTCCGGCGAAGAGGGACGCCTGTTCGACCCAGACGGGAACGAGGTGGACCCGTCCGATGAGGGTGTTGCCGACGAATCCGACGACCATGGCCGGCAGTGTCACACCGTCGGGAATGATCCAGAGGTCGAAGTCGATGAATGTGGCGACGAGCAGCGCCTCGATGAGCACCATGTGGAACGCATAGCGCAGGTGGGCGAACATCGTCGGCGACATGCTGCCGAGGCCTGGAATGACCTCGGGGCCGATCTGCGTGTACAGGCAGCTGTCCTTCAGCGCGTTGACGTCGCCTGCGCCGATCTCGAACCAGTAGACCAGCACGAACAGCGAGGCGTTCAGAAATTCGATCAGCGGATAACGGGGCGAGATCCAGGCGCGGCAGTCGGCGCAGCGGCCGCCCAGCATCAGCCAGCCGAAGATCGGAATGTTGTGCTGCCAGCGGATATGGGACCGGCAGCGCTTGCACTGCGATGGCCGGTTCCAGAGTTCCTGGAGCGATTCCCAGAAGCCGTCTTTCTGAGGGATCCGGTAGATGCAGACATTCAGGAAGCTGCCGATGATCGATCCGAAGAGGAACAGCGTCGGATAGATCACCCAGGCCGGGAGATCGAGGTGGATCACCGCCCGCCCTCCGCCGGATCAACGGTGGCGCCGGGGAGGGCCGAAAGGATCAGTTCGACGATGGTGTCCACGGGTTTCCCAGAAGTCTCGACAGTGATGGTCGCCGCCTGAGCATAGAGCGGCGTCCGTTTGGCGAGAAGCTGTTCAATTTCGTCGCGCGGCGGGAGGTTCGTGAGCGCGGGACGGCGTTCGGTCGAGGTGGCGTCTTCGGCCATCCGCTGGACGATGACGTCGGTCGGGGCGGTCAGCCAGACGACGGGACCTGCGTCGCGCATGCGGGTGCGTGTCGTCTCATTCAGGATCGCCCCGCCTCCCGGCGCGAGGACGAGCCGTTCGCGGCCCAGTTGTTCGGCGAGAAACGCGGCTTCCAGACGACGAAACTCGGGCTCCCCGCTGTCGGCGAAGATCTGCCGGATCGACTTCCCGGCCCGGCGTTCGATTTCGGGGTCGGCGTCGAGGAAGTCGAAACCGAGGCGGGCCGCGAGCTGCGGTCCGACGGTCGATTTGCCTGTGCCGCGATATCCAATGAGAGTGATGACCATAGGAGGTAATCTAATGGCCATGCCCGCGGGCCGCCTGCGTCCTCGCCGGCATCCGCTGGAGTTCGGGTTTTCGCCATTCCGGCGGGCAGGAAGTCTGGTGGGTTTGTCCTTCGAAGCCGTTGTCCACTTGTCGGCATCGCATCTTTTCAGGTCACCGCGTCATGAGTTCCCGCCGTCGACGTCTCGTTCAGGTTTTCGCGGCGATCGTCGCGATCCTGCTGCTGGCAGGGGGATTCGCCTGGCGGCTTGCGACGGCGCGTCCCCTCATCGAAAGCGTTCCGCTCTCGACGGGTCAGTTCAACGTCCGTTTTCTCAAGGCCGACCTGGGGACGCTGAACTACTCCTCCGACGACAACCTGCGCGCTTTCCTGCGTCGCCGGATCCCGGGGCCGCTGGTGAAGAAGCTGGGCGAGGTGACAACGGTTCGCGGATACACGCCGTCGCATCAGGAATTCGGCGGGCCGCCGCTGGTCCTGCTGTTCCAGCTGCTCACGCCTCAGAACGCCCTGCAGACGACCACGTCGACGGTGTTCGGAAAGATCGAATTTCCCGAGTCGACAGGCTTCGTCTTCACGGACGAGATCAACGGCTACAACAGCCACGGGGAGGGAACATCGCTCCACGATTTCACGGCCTTTCCGCGGCGTGAGCCGCAGCTCCATTTCCGGCTCTACGAGCAGAACGGCCAAATGCTGATGGAGAAGTCGATGGCGAATCCGGGCTACCGCACGGACTTCCCGGTGTGGACCCCGGACGCACTGCCGCAGACGACGTCGGTCGAGCCGATCACCGTCACGCTTCGCTCGCTGAAGGTGGATGTGAAGAATCGCCATCTGGGGCCGATCGCGGACGTCGCCTCCGACGATCCGAGCTGGCTGAACCCGGAGCGGTCGTATCAATGGACGGACGCGACGGGGAACAGCGGCTCCTGGCTGTCCCCCTTCGAACCTGCGTGGAAACTTCATCTCCGCTACCGACGGCGGCGGGACGCCGAGTTTCCCGCGTCGGCGACGTGGACGGCCGATCCTGTCGCCGTGCCGGTCGGACTGACCGTGACCAGGACGGCACAGTCCGCGGTGGTCGATGAGATCGAGTTTCGGATTCGTTACGTGGCGCCGGCGGGCGAGCTCGAGCATATCGGCGACACGATCACGGTGACTCCACCGCGAAGCCCTGGCCATACGGGGCTCAGCGTCGGCGCCGGTTCGCGTCCGGGGCCTGGCGGCGGGCAGGTCCCATATGAGTCGATCGAAGCCGGAGTTCCATTCATTCGAGTCGACCATGACCCGCTGCCGACCGGAGTTCAGGCGCTGTACGACGTCATCGACGACCAGGGGAACGTGATCAACGACAAACTGTTTCCCGGAGGGGGCGGAGTTCACAACACGCAATTTGCCGCGGTCTACTTCCCGGCCGAAGTGAAGACGAAGAAAGTGACCCTGAAGCTGCGCGTGAGCCGCCCCCGCGATGTGGAGTTTCTCGTCGCCCCGCCGGCCGAACTACGGGAGGCGATTCAGAACAGACCCGCCGGGAAGGACGCGTCGAAATGAGACGATGATGCGGGGGACGCGGCGGCGAGCGAACTTCACCCGGGCTGCCGGTCCGATGAGAGAGGTCTCCTGGATCCCGGACCACCCGTTCAGGGCTTTGGCTTTCGCAGGTCGAGACAGATCATCCATTCCTGGGAGCGGAGATACAGCCGCCCGCGAGAGACGACCGGGGCTGCCCAGGTCGGATAGCCGAGTTTCGGCGTCCGCAGCCGGACGATCTCGTCCCGTTTTTCCGCATTGGGACGCATCAGCGCCATCAGGCCGCCACGTTCCCCCAGCGTCAGGAATTTTCCATCGACCATCGTCAGCGATCCGCGGCCGAAGACGGGATACAGCAGCGGCTTACCGGTGGAGCGGGAAATCACATCGTCTTCCGAGGTGCGCGCGTAGTCGTCGAGAGGCTCATCGAAGCCGGGGCTTTCCCAGTGGACCGTGCCCGTCGCGGCGTCGATGCAGGTCATCCGGCCTTCCGGTTCGTAGTGCCCGCTGAAGCCGTAGAACGCGCCCTCCACATAAATGGCGGTGGCCCAGTGCGTTTCGAGGCCGCGGGGATTCTTCCAGACGACGTCATACGAGTTCCCGTCGGGTTTCACCCTGAGCAGGGCGGAGCCGGTCCGGTACTCGGACGAGATCAGAACGGTGTCGCCCACCACGACCGGCGATGCGGCGTTGACCGATTCATGCACGCGGGAGCGGAACCAGTACTTGAACCGCTCGGCTCCGGTGTCGGGGTCGAGCGAGACGAGGCCGTGACGCATCAGGCAGAGGACATGTTTCTGTCCGTGGATCTCGGCGGGGATCGGCGACGAATAGCTGACGATCATCTCGTCGCCAGTCCATGAATAGTTCTTCGGCGCGGGGAAACCGGTCGCGGCGCCGTCCCACGTCTTCTGGCCGACGCTCTGCCAGAGCGTTTTTCCCGTAAGCGGATCGAACGCCACGACGCCGCTGTCGGGTTGCCCGCCGACCATCACGATCAGTTTGTCGCCCCACAGCAAAGGAGACGATCCGACTCCGAAGAAGCCTTCGGGAACGGTGAAGTCCTTCTGCGTTTCGCGTTTCCAGACGACCTCGCCCGTCGCGAGCTTCAGGCACAGGAGCACCCCTTCCGCGCCGAACGTGTAGCAGTACTCGGGCGTCAGGATCGGCGAGCAGCGCGGGCCGTTGTTGTAGCCGTAGGGGTCACGAAAGCTGCTGGGATATTTGTGGGTCCACAGCGATTCGCCGGTCAGCGCATGGAAGCATTCGACGATCTCCTGACGCTGGCCGTAGTGATGCAGGACCAGCCGCTGTCCGAGAACCGAGGGGGCCCCGTGTCCTTCGCCGACCTGCTTCGACCAGAGGAGCGGCGGGCCATCGGCGGGCCAGGTTTCGAGGAGGCCTGTTTCCTTCGACACGCCGTTGTGGTCGGGGCCGAGGAAGCAGGCCCAGTCGAACCCGGGCTCGGAGCTGGTGGCGAGGGGGTCGTTCGCCGCGGGGGCGGCGGGATCGGCCGCGGGGGCTGGCGTCGACCGTCCGCAGCCGACGAAGAAGGCCAGCAACACCAGTAATGATCGCGCAATGTCGACACGAAGACACGAAGACACGAACGGTTTCATCTGCTGTCGAGCCTTCATCGAACTTCTTCGTGCCTGTGTGTCGAAACAAGACTTCACACCCGGACCGGCACCCCGCGCTCGGCCAGGTACTTCTTCGCTTCGGCGATGGTGTATTCGCCGTAGTGGAAGATGCTGGCCGCCAAGGCCGCGCTGGCATGGGCGTCCATCATGGCCTCAAGCATGTGCTGGGGCGATCCGCAGCCGCCGCTGGCGACGACGGGGATTTCGACGGCATCGGCCACGGCCTTCGTGATCTCGAGGTCGTAGCCGTCCTTGGTGCCGTCCGCGTCCATGCAGGTGAGGACGATCTCGCCGGCGCCGAGCCGTTCAACTTCTTTCGCCCAGGCCACGGCTTCCAGTCCGGTTGGAAGCCGGCCGCCGTTGATGTGGACGTCCCAGAATTCTCGACCGTCTTTCTGCACGCGCTTGGGATCGATGTTCACCACGATGCACTGGCTGCCGAACTTGAGAGCCGCCTCGCGGACGAACTCGGGCGTTTTGACGGCCGCGCTGTTGATCGACACTTTGTCGCATCCCGCTTTCAGCAGTCGGCGGATGTCTTCGAGCGTGCGGATGCCCCCTCCGACGGTGAGCGGCATGAAGATGACTTCGCTCGTCCGCTCGACGACGTCGAGAATGATGTCGCGCTGTTCGTGGCTGGCGGTGATGTCGAGGAAGACGAGTTCATCCGCCCCTTCCCGCTCGTAGCGCGCGGCGATTTCGACCGGATCGCCGGCGTCACGGAGGTTCAGGAAATTGATGCCCTTCACCACGCGGCCGGCATGGACGTCAAGACAGGGAATGATTCGCTTCGCGAGCATTGAGAGGAGGAACGAGACTGGAGGACGTTCGGGAAGGGGCAGGATACGGCGGGCGGGCGGGATTCGGAACCGCGCGCAACCGCGCACGGACAGGTGACGGCAGTTCAATTTCTGGCTCGCCACCTGGTTTCGGGACACGCGGATGATTCTGAACGACACCTTCACTGCACCGGATGGTTCGCTGCTCACAGCCCGTAGTGCTGATTCCGGGGCGACTTACGCCATGAATCCGGCCGGATCGGAACCGATCCGGATCCACGCGGGGCGGGCCCATGCCGACGGCGTGGCCTTCGCCTGCTCCTCCGTGACCGCCGCCGACTGCGAAATCGAAGGGCTGTTCCGCTGCCTCTCGGCCGATGGCCAGCATGCGGGGATTGTCGGCCGGATGTCGACTTCCGAATCGGCCTGGTACTGCGTGTTGCTGCAGTTCGGCGAAGGGATCTGCCTGTACGGTTCGGGGAGCCTTGGCAGCTTTCCCGTCACGTTCGTTCCGGGTCGGGACTATCGCGTGAAGCTGCTGATGAAGGGCTCGTTTCTGCGGGCGTTCCTGAACGGCTACGAATTCCGGCGGGTTGTGGATACGGAACGATCGACCGGGCGGATCGGGCTCTGCTTCCAGGGCGCGTCCCTGGAAACGACCGGGATGCACCTCGATTCGCTCGTCGCCCGCGAGGAATCCATCGCGCCGCAGATCCTGTTTCATGGCGACTCACTGACGAGCGGGCTGACGTCGCCCGCGCTGTCGCATGTCGAAAAGTATCCGACGCGCGTGATCGGTCTTCTCGAACAGGAATGCGACTGGGCCAATCTCGGAGTCTCCGGGCGCTCCCTTTCCGATCTTCTCGCCAACGTCGCGGAAGTGGATGACTGTCGTCGGCCCGAGTCGTCGAGCGACGTGGTCGTTGTGTGGGGCGGGATCAACGACCTGCTGGAGGGCGCCACGACGGCCGACGTCATCGCCCGCCTGTCGACGTATGGCGACGGCCGGCGGGCCCTCGGCTTCCAGGTGGTCGTGCTCACGACCATCGCCGCGGATGAGGCGCATCCCGACGTCGATGCGGAATTCGACGCGAAGCGGAGCGCGGTGAATACGTGGCTGCGCGAGCATTGGGCCGATCATTTCGACGCGCTGGCCGATGTGGCGGCCGATCCGCGGCTGAGCGACCCCACCGATATGGGCTACTTTCAGGCCGATGGAGTGCACCTGACGGCCGGCGGGACGGTCGTGGTGGCCGAGGTCGTCGCCCGGTCGCTGCGCTCGTTGGGTGAAGCGGCGCTGGAGATCACGTCTCCTGCAGAGGGGGATGTTGTTCTCGCAGGCGAAGCGACCGGGATCACCTGGAATACGACCGGTTCGGTTCCAGAGGTGAGCGTCGAACTGAGCCGCGACGGCGGTGTGACGTACGACACGGTGCTGGTGGAAGACCTCGCGAACAGTGGGTCGCTGGCGTGGACTCCCGCGATCGAGCAGCGGACGCCGACCGCCCGGGTGCGCATCCGGGAGACGGCTTCATCGGTCGTGGCCGAATCGGCGGTCTTCCGGATTGCGACGACGTCGCCATCGGGCGGAGTGGTGACGACCGGCGACCTGGAAGCGGCGCTCGAGACGCTGAAGTCGCATGGCGACACGGTGTGGGGGAGAAACCCGATCCTGCCGGTGGTTGCCCGCGTGAACCAGGAGCCGGTCTCGAAAACACTCCTCGTGGCCTATCAGCGGGGACGTTCGCGGCACCAGGTGGTGATCGTCGACTCGACGGGGGAGGGGGTCGATCTTTCGGCCAAGTCGCTGCAGTTCACGCTTGAGACCCTGGGGGGCGCGGCCGTTGCTTCGACGAGCGAAATGACGATTTCGGGAGACGAATCGCACATCGCGTCGTTCACGGCGGAGGAATCGTGGCACGTGCAGCCGGGGCTGTATCGCTACGCCCTGCGGGACCAGGCGGACGGGGCGCGGGTCTGGGCGCGCGGGGACTACGTCGTGGAACCGACGGCGGGGCCGGTTTGAAACGTGCGTGGAGACGACGCGGAGCGGCTTTTCAGCTCGATGTTGACAGAAAGAGACCGTCTCAACCCAGTCGCCTGCGCACTTCGGCTTCCAGACGCTTCAAGACCTCCTCCAGGGAGATGGCGGTCGTGTCGATGACGATCGCGTCGTTGGCCGGGCGAAGCGGCGCGACGTCTCGGTTAAGATCGCGCTCGTCGCGTTCCCGCTGCTGGGTCAGCATTTCCTCGAAGGAGACATGCTTCCCGCAGAGGGCGAGTTCGTCCATCCGCCGCTTCGCACGCTCTTCGGGGGACGCGGTCAGGAAGAACTTGCATTCGGCCTGGGGGAAGACGACGGTCCCCTGGTCGCGGCCCTCGCAGACGAAGTTGAGGACGCCGGCCAGTTCGCGCTGCCGCGCGACGAGTGCGGCCCGTACTTCAGGATGCTGGGCGACGATCGACGCGGCCCGCGTGACTTCGGGGGAACGCAGGAATTCGGTGACATCCATTCCGCGGGCCATCGTGCGGCCCGACTGGAAGGTGATCGATGACGTGCGCGCGAGCTCGGCCGCGGCCAGCGAGTTGAGCTCGACTTCCGCTTCCAGGCAGAGCGCGGCGACGGCGCGGTACATGGCCCCGGTGTCGAGGTATTCAAATCCAAGCGCGGCCGCGAGTCGCTTCGCGGCGGTGCTTTTGCCGGTGCCGGCGGGTCCATCGATCGTGACGATCATCTCTCGCGATTCTCAGAAACGTGACGACTGCGTCGCGCGGCGTTGCTACTTGCTCACGTTGACGTAGACCTTGAGCGCCGTCTTGTCGTCCCGCAGCAGCGACATGATCTTCGCGGGATCGCCGAATCCGTCGACGGGGGTCGTCAGGATCCGCTCAGTCACGCCGGGGAACATCGTTTCGCTGAGGGCCAGGTCGCCCAGGCCGGCTGCGAAATGGTGCCGGTTGCCGTTCACCGAACCGACGAGCAGCTTGTTACCGAGGACCCACTCGAGGTTGACCTGATCGGCCGGGAACTGCGCGATCGATTTTCCGCCGCCAGTCACGCTGGTCCAGACGAGCGCGCCGTTGATCGCCAGGTGCCGCATGCTGTCGAAAGCGACCTGTGCCGAGCCGGTCGCCTCGATGATCAGATCGGGCTTGCCGACGGTCTTGACCAGCTCCTCCATCGACGTTTCGGCCGTGCTGACGTAAGTCCCGCCATAGGCCTTGACGATCTCTTCCTTCAGGCCGGGGTTCTTCGTGCGGGCGAGGGTGAACACCTGCAGTCCACGGAGGCGGAGCATCATGGTGGTCAACAGGCCGATCTGTCCGGCCCCGGTGACGAACGCCAGTTTTGGTTCCCACACCTGCAGCCTCTGCTGCGCCAGGTAGGCCTGCGCGATCGCCTTGGCGCAGACGCTGGCCGGTTCCGAGAGCACGCCCAGGTGCTTCAGGCCTTCGGGGACCTTCACGACGAACTCGGCGTCGTCGACGAATTTCTCGGTCATGAACCCGTGACGCAGGTTGATGCCGCGTTCGTAGTATTCCTCGTGCCCCGTGATGTCGTTTCGGCCGATGATGTCGAAGAGCGTGGGGCCCGGTCGGCGGACCGTGCAGGTGCAGTAGTCGCCCGGTTTCACGTGGGTGACATCGGGGCCAACCTCCTCGACGACGCCGAAGACTTCGTGGCCGACGACCAGAAAGTCGTACCCTTTCGGGGCGCGGCCATACAGGGCCTCGTCGATTTCGGCGTCGGTGGCGTCGACGCCGACCTGCAGCGTCCGCACGACGACTCCGCGGCGGGGCGCGGGCGCATCAGCGAGCGTGGGCGTGGGCAACTCGGCGATGTGGGCCGAATGCTTTTTTCCGGGAGTGACGGCAAGCGTTTTCATGGGACGGCCGAAATCTGACCTGTGTGCGATGGAGAACTTCGGCACGGAGCGTAGCGCTTCGCCGGAACCCGGACAATCGTGCTTCGGGGCGGTGAAACGCCGCCGGAAACGTGGTATCACATTTCAGAGCGTCCTGGACGGTCCGCCGACCGGAGCGTTTCTCGCCAGCCAATCCCTCCCCGCCGACCGAGGTCACCCATGCCCGCCGTGAATCGACGCGAGTTCGTGCAGCTTTCCGCCGCCGCCCTGGCCGGAACCGCGATTCTGGGATCGACGCGTGTCGTCCGGGCGGCGGAACCGCCGATCCGGCTGAAAAAGGCCGTGAAACTGAGCATGGTCCGCGTCGAAGACGCGAGCCTGGATGACCGCTTCAAGCTGATGAAGGACTGCGGCTTCGAAGGCTGCGAGATCGATGCGCCGGGAACGGACGCCGGGCAGGCTCTCGCCGCCGCGAAGAAGGCCGGCATCAAGATTCACGGAGTGATCGACTCCGTTCACTGGAACAAGCGGTTTTCATCTCCCGACAAGGCCATCCTCGAAGAGGCTCACGAGGCGCTGAAGGCCGCCATCGACGCCTGCAAAACCGTCGGCGGCACGACCGTCCTGGTCGTCCCCGCCTCCCTCCGGAAAGGCCACGACGAGATTCCGATGCAGGAAGCCTGGGACCGCTCCATCGCGGAGATCAAGCGCGGCGTGCCGCTCGCCAAAGAAGCCGGAGTGAAGATCGCCATCGAGACGGTGTGGAATGAATTCATCACCACGCCGAAGCAGTTCGTCGACTACATCGACGCCTTCAATGATCCGACGGTCGGCGGATACTTCGACATCAGCAACATGCTGAAGTACGGCGTCTCCTCCGCCGAATGGATCCGCCAGACCGGTCAGCGGCTGCTGAAAGTCGACTGCAAGGGGTACAACCTCGAGAAGCAGGCGTTCGGCGAGATCGGAACGGGCAGCGAGAACTGGCCCGAAGTGCTCCAGGCGCTGAAGGACGTCAACTACACGGGTGAGTTCCTGACGGCTGAAGTCCGTGGCGGCGGCAAGGAGCGGCTGCTGGAAGTGTCGCAGCAGATGGACAAAGTCCTCCAGCTGACGTGATCCGCCGGCGAAGCTGGTCCGTTGAACGCCCGGAGCCCTGGTTTGGCAGGGTTCCGGGCGACATCGTGTGAGCGTCGCGCCGACCGCAGGATTTCGAGGGCGAACTCATGTCTTCCGACCTCATCGAAGTCGCCCGGCCGCCGTACCTGAGCATGGCCGAGGAAATGCGGCTGTTCCTCGAGCAGCACGACATCGAGGCAGTGTTCGACAACACGAACATGGGCGCGATGATGCCGCATCTGGGGACGGCCATCGGCGTGAGCGTGCTCGTGGCTCGTCCGGATGCCGTGAGGGCCAGTCAATTGCTTGAGCAACGCCGGCCTGTCGCCGCGACGACTGGGCCGTGGTACTGCGGCGCGTGCAAGGTGGATGTCGAGCCGGGATTCGAGGCCTGCTGGTCGTGCGGTCAGGCGCGGGCCGAGGTGGAACAGCCGTTCCCGGAAGGCCACGCTGTTCCGTCGCCGGGTGTGGAGCCGGAGGACGCGGTCAAGAAGCAGAAGGCCGAAGATCTGATCCAGCGCGCCTGGCGGACCGCGCTGCTCTGTTTCGGAGTGATCCCGCTGCCGGTCATCGGGCACCTGTACTCGCTGATGTTGCTGCTGGAGTCGACAGGCCTGGGTGTGCAGGTGAGTCCAGACTCAAGGCGTCTCTTCCTGAGAACCCTGTTCATCGACCTGGCCGTCCTGGGCGTGTTTGTGGCCCTCCTCACCGCGCTGTCATTCCGGTGAGGGATCCGCTTGTGGATTCGAATCGGGAAACCATGAGCGAACAGACGTGCCCGGCAACGCAGACAGCGTGTCTGTACTTCGCTTTGCTGATCGTGGCTGCGATCACAGCCTTCGCCGTTGGACTGGGGATGCCCTATTTCAAGTGGATCAGATCTCTCAACGTTCGGAACCATCTGCTTGCGGTCTACTCGCAGCTCGAAGCCGGGATCAGTGCTGAGCTGGAGTACGGGAAACTTCAGGACCACGTCGCAAGGAACATCCGCGAGCACTGGGGAGAGATTGAGCCCACTGCCCGCGGCAACTGGGTGGTGTGGAAGCACGGAGCGTGGATCAATGAGCCCCAAGAGAATGCCCGAAAGAGAAGTCTTTCCGAGATCCCGATCCTGCTGGTCCTGATTGACCGGGCAACAGGCCTCAGCACCGGGGAACTCGAGGAAGATGCGATCGTTCTCACTCACCGCGACGGATCTCGGTTTTCGGACGTCGACGGCGATGAACGAGTCTTCGCATTATTCGCCGACGGTTACGTCAGAGAGATGACGGCTCGCGATTTCAGCGAAGGGATCGCGTCCGGTGGAAAACCGGCGTGGTGAGTTGCCATCATGGCGTCGGTCGGCCGACGATGCTGACTGACTGCTGATGGACGCCTGATCCACGGAGATGACGATGCAGACCCGTCGTGTGTTTCTTGCTACCTGCCTGATCGCCTGTTGCGTGTCGGCCAGCGCTGCCGATGGCCGGCTCAATCTCACGCTTCGCAAGCAGGTCCCGGTTTCCGCCGGAGTCAAACAGTTCCACACGGTCACCGAGTCGCAGGCGTGGAACCCCGCTGAAACCGCCATCATCCTCTGCGACGTCTGGGATTCGCACACCTGTGAGAACGCCGTGAAGCGGGTCAACGAACTGTCGCCCCGGCTCAATGAAGTGGTGGTCGCGCTGCGCAAGGCCGGCGCGACAGTGATCCACGCTCCGTCCAACTGCATGGACACCTACAAGGACCATCCCGGCCGGAAGCGGGCGATGGAGACCCCGAAGTCGAAATCGCTCCCGACCGATATCGAAAAGTGGTGCTACAAGATCCCCGCCGAAGAACAGGGGGTCTATCCGATCGACCAGACCGATGGCGGGAATGACGACGAGCCGGAGCAGCGCGCAGCCTGGATGGAGAAGCTCGTCCAGGAAGGGCGCAATCCGAAGCGGCCCTGGGTCAAACAGACGGATATCATCGTCGTCGATGACTCGAAGGACTACATCACCGACCTCGGCGACGAAGTCTGGAGCATCCTCGAAACCAGGGGGGTGAAGAACGTCATCCTGGCCGGCGTGCACACGAACATGTGTGTTCTGGGCCGGCCGTTCGGGCTGCGGAGAATGGCCGAGAACGGCAAGAACGTCGTGCTGCTGCGCGACATGACCGACACGATGTACAACCCGAAGTCGGCCCCTTACGTCAGCCATTTCACCGGGACCGATCTCATCGTCTCCCACATCGAGCGGCACGTCTGCCCGACGATCACGAGCGACCAGATCATCGGCGGCAAAACGTTCCGGTTCAGTGGTGACACTCGTCCGCATATCGTCGTGATCGCGTCCGAGCCGGAATACGACACGGCCCGCACGCTGACGGAATTCGCCGTCCCGCATCTCGGAAAGGATTTCCGCGTCACGCATCTCTATGGCGATGCGAAGAAGGACAATGAGATTCCGGGACTCGAAGCGCTGAACGACGCCGACGTGATGCTGCTGAGCGTCCGCCGCCGCACGCTGCGGGCCGAGCAGTTGGAGATCGTGAAGAACTACATCGCCGCCGGAAAGCCGGCCGTCGGCATTCGCACGGCCAGCCATGCCTTCAGCCTGCGGAAAGGCGAAACCCCGCCCGGCCATGCCCAGTGGCCCGAGCTGGATGCGCAGGTCTGGGGCGGCCATTACTCGAATCACTACGCCAACAACCTGAAGTGCGAGATCACGTTCACCCCGGAAGCGGCCCCGCACCCGATCATGGCGGGCATCGAGCAGAAGCCGTTCATGGCGGGTGGATCGCTGTACCAGACCGCTCCCCTCGAACCAGGCACGACCGTGCTGCAGATGGGAAAGGTGCACGCCAAGGAAGCAGAGCCGGTGTCATGGACGTTCACCCGCAAAGACGGCGGGAAGTCGTTCTATACGTCGCTCGGTTATGTGGGCGATTTCCAGAACCCGGTGTTCACGTCGATGCTGACGAACGCCGTGTACTGGGCGGCCGGGAAAACGCCGGCAAAACGCCCCTGACGGCGACGGCCCGGCTGCGCCTGCCTTCTTCGGCGTATTTCGAGCTCCTCTTGCAGCGGCCCTGGTAAGCAGGCCGAAGAGTTATGGGTTATCTCCGCAAACTCGGCGACCTCCCACGCAATCCGCCGATCACGTCGATCGTGCTGGTCGTCTGCATCGCACTGTTTGCCTTCATCCACAGGAACCCTGATGGGGACAGCCTGCAGGCGCTGGAGTCAGCGGGCTGGCGCGATGCGAATGCGATCTGGGAAGGCCAGTGGTGGCCCCTCATCACCACGGCGTTTCTGCACTACGAGTTGTGGCACCTCGCGTTCAACATGTACTGGCTGTGGGTTCTCGGGGGTCGACTCGAGCTTGAGATCGGATCGGCGAGATTTCTCGCCTTCGTGCTGACCGCCGCGTTCTTCACCTCGGCCATGCAGCTGGCTGTTTCGAGCACGACAGGTATCGGTTTCTCGGGCGTTGGGTATGCGATCTTCGGGCTGATGTGGGTGGCCCGTCGATGGCGCCCCGCGTTTGCCGTCGTGCTGACGCCGAGAATCTGCCAACTGTTCATCTTCTGGATGTTTGGCTGCCTGTTCATGACATGGGCCAGTGATCTGGACATCGGAAACACGGCCCATTTCTCAGGCCTGCTGTTCGGCGCCATCGCTTCGCCGCTGCTGGCCCAGCCTGCACGGAAGCGGCCCGCACTGATCGGACTGGCGGCGAGTCTGAGTGTCGCTGTGCTGAGCCTGGTCTGGGCGCCCTGGAATACCCATTGGATCGGCAATCGGGCCTACCAGGCTCACGTCGACGGCAACTACCAGAAGGCCATCGACCTCTATGCGAAGGTGCTCGAACGCGACCCGCAGGCCGGATGGGCCCGCACGTGCATGGAGTACGCCAGGCAGGCGCTCGCGTCGTCGCCGGCTCCTTCCTCCGATTGAACAAACGTGTCCCGCCTCGCCTGGGTCTTGAGTCACTTCAACTCGAAGGACTGCTCGACGACCGTCTCCTTCTCGCCCACCGTCAGCGCCAGCGTGGAACGCTCGTTGTATTCGCCGGGGACGATCGACTTCGTCTCGGCCACCTCCCGCGGCTCCGCTCCCGGCTCCTCGACGCGAATCATCTTCCCCGTCGACTTCTGTCCGGTGATCTCGACGCGATAGTCGCCGGGAATCGGTCCGAATGCCTGCTCGATGAGAAAGGTTCCGTTCTCAATGCGTCCGGAGGCGACGTGTCCATTGCCGAGCGGGAACAGGGTGACCGTCCCCGTTTCGAGCGGCTCCCCCTTCATCGTCACCGATCCGCGCACTTCACGGCGGTTCAGTTCGACTCCGCCCGAGCATCCCGTCAGGGACGCCATCAAGACAATCGCGGCCGTCAGACTGCTCCTCGCTGGTGTCGACATCGCCCGGCCCTGATCGTTCACGTGTGCTCACCATTCCCCGACCAGGTCGCGGTAGCGTTCCGTGCTGAGCGCCTGCCAGGTCGTCAGGTCGATGCTGTCCGCGGACCATCGAACCGAGCCGTCGCAGAGGAGCACCTGAACGCCGCCGACATGGTGACTGCGAGACGCCAGAGCCGACTGCCCGCGGCCTGTGGCCGTCAGTTCGGGAGCTGGTTCATACGGAAGGTTGAACCGCGGATTGTCGATGCAGGTCGCGATCTCGCAGTAGTCGGACGCGCGCGAATTGGGCGTCAGGCGCGTGGAGATCTGGTAGCAGTTGGAGTCGTCGTTCCAGATCCGCCCGCGGCGGTCGACGCCACCCGCGCCGATCCCCTTGAGCATCTCCATCATCGCGAGCGTGTTGCTCGTGCCATCCTTGATGCGGCTGATCGTCGCGCCGTAGTTCAGGCCGAACGGCGAGCAGACGGGCACCGAACCGCCCGGTTCATTGCTGCTTGAGCCGTTCCCGTCGAGATCGAGATAGCGGTGCATGCCCCAGTTCAGTCCGTAGTTGCCGAAGGCCTCCCGCGGATTCATCAGCTGGCTGCCGGACGTCGGATCAGTCGGGCAGACGTAGACTGGAATCGGGTTCAGCGGCAGGTTGGCATTGGTTCCCTGATGCCAGCTCTTGGAGAGATCGGCCTGGTTGAAGAGCACGGCCAGGTCGAGCTGCGGCAGGATCTGGAGGATGAACGGCATGCGGTAGCGGTTGCCGGTCGTGAAGTCGACCCGCACCGCCCCGGGCGGGAACTGCCGGAACGCGGACTCGTAGCTGTGAATCGCAATTCCCAGCTGCTTGAGATTGTTTCGACAGTGCGTGCGGCGCGACGACTCCCGCGCCTGCTGAACGGCCGGAAGGAGCAGGGCGACGAGGATCGCAATGACGGCGATGACGGCGAGAAGTTCGACGAGGGTGAATGCGGATCGGTTGGCCCGATCAGGCCCGCGGGAGTCTGTCAATGGGGCAGCCCAGCCCATGGAAGCAACCTCGATGAAAACCGCGACGGTCGGAAGCGATTCGCGCCCTCAAGCACTCGGGGCAGCCCTGCCCATTCCTATTTAGACAAACGAAGTCGCGTCACGCCAGTCAAAAACGATTCCAACGCCAGGAATCGAGTTCCAATGTCAGACGAGGACGTGCGTCGTGATCCATTCCACCAGCTCTTCACGAGACGTCTGACCTGCGGCGATCGCCAGCGCGATTCTCACTCCGTCCTCCGTAAGAAACCGCAGCGGAACGTCATTGAGCAGCAGGAAGGTGCGCATCGCGGCCCATCCGACCCGCTTGTTGCCATCCACAAACGGGTGGTTGTTCATGAGCGAGAACCCGAGCGAGGCAGCCTTTTCAATGACGGTCGGATAGAGATCCCGCCCTCCAAATGACATCCGCGGCTGGGCAACCGCGGAGTCGAGCAGAGCCACATCTCTCAACCCGGGCAGCCCGCCGTTGGCGGCCAGCGCCGCTCGGTGAATGAAGAGGACCTCAGCTTGCGTGAGGTACTGGATCACGCCAGGTGCCGCAGGATTTCGGCGTCGTCTTGAAAGACCTGTTTGACCGCTTCGGCAACCTCGGGCGACGGATCGAATTCAGTCTCCAGCGTGGCCCAATCCACGGGGCGGGTCACCTTCTCCGCCGCAGAATCATCCACGACTCCGTTGGTCGGAAGCGTGTGTTGCGCGGCCTTGACCTGTGAAGACATGTGGAACGTCGATGAACTGGGGAAGGGCGACAATCAAGTCGATGCTTCGATCACCATCCAGCCAAAGTATATGCGGCGGCTTTACGCGTCATACCCCAGATTCGGCATCAGCCACTTCTCCACCTCTGCGATGCTGACGTCCTTCCGCTTCGCGTAATCCTCCACCTGGTCCCGCGTCAGGCGATCGACCGCGAAGTAGCGGCATTCCGGATGCGCGAAATACAGACCGCTCACGCTCGAGGCGGGCCACATCGCGAAACTGTCGGTCAACTGGATGCCGGCGGCCTGTTCCGCGTTCAGCAGGTCGAACAGCGGCCGCTTCAGCGTGTGGTCCGGGCACGCGGGATAGCCAAACGCCGGCCGGATGCCGCGATACTCTTCCTCGACCATTTGCTCGGTCGTCAGTCCTTCCGTCTTCCCGTAGCCCCAGTCGACTCGGGCCTGCCGGTGGAGGTATTCCGCGAACGCCTCGGCCAGCCGGTCGGCCACGGCCTTGGCCATGATCGAGTTGTAGTCGTCGTGCCTGGCCTCGAACTCACGGGCCAGTTCATCACAGCCCAGACCCGTCGTCACGGCGAAGGCGCCGATGGAATCGATCCGCCCGCTCTCGACCGGCGCGATGTAGTCGGCCAGGGACCGGAAGTCCTTCTGGCCACGTCGCTCCCACTGCTGCCGCAGCATCGGGAACCGGACGAGTTCGACGCCCGCATCGCCGACAATCTTCGGCGGCTCGCGCCACAGGACGATATCGTCGCCGATGGAACTGGCCGGCCAGAAGCCGTACACGCCTCGTGCGACGAACAGCTTCTCGCGGATGATGCGGTCCAGCAGGGTGTTGGCGTCGTCGTACAGCTTCTTCGCCTCTTCTCCCACGGCCGGGTCGTCGAAGATGCGGGGATACTTCCCTTTCAGCTCCCAGGTCATGAAGAAAGGAGACCAGTCGATATAAGGACGCAGGGTTTCAAGCGGCTGGTTCTCGAGGATCTTCGTGCCGAAGAATGCCGGTTGCGGGAGGTCGACGGCGACCCAATCGGTCGCAAAGCGGCGGGCACGCGCGTCTTCAATCGGCACGAGCGTCTGCTGCTGCCGCTGGGAAAACGCCTGGCGGTCCCGCTCCTGCTGCTCGGCGTTGTGGCGCGCGAAGTCTTCCCGCAGGTGCGCATCCAGCAGCTTCTCGACGACGGGCACCGAGAACGAAGCATCCTTCACGTGCACCACGGAGTGCCCGTACTGCGGCGCGATCTTGACGGCTGTATGCCGGGCCGAGGTTGTGGCGCCGCCGATCAGGAGCGGCAGCTTGTAGTCCTGCCGGGCCATCTCGCGGGCGACAGTCACCATTTCATCGAGCGACGGGGTAATCAGTCCGGACAGGCCGATCGCATCGGCCTTCATCTTGATCGCCGTTTCGAGAATCTTGTCGCAGGGGACCATCACGCCGAGGTCGATGACCTCGAAGTTGTTGCACCGCAGCACGACGCCGACGATGTTCTTGCCGATGTCGTGGACGTCTCCCTTCACCGTCGCGAGAACGATGGTTCCGCGGGCGCTTGGGTTCATGGCGGCGTCATCCGGCAGGAGGCCGGCCGCCTTCTCGGCATCCATGAACGGTTCGAGGTAGGCGACCGCTTTCTTCATCACGCGGGCGCTTTTGACGACCTGCGGCAGGAACATCTTCCCTTCGCCGAATAGCCCGCCGACGACCTGCATGCCGTCCATGAGGGGGCCCTGGATCACGTTCAGCGGCCGGCCGTATTTCACCCGCGCTTCTTCGGCATCTTCGTCGATGAATTCCATGATGCCCTTGAGCAGGGCATGCTGGAGGCGTTCCTCGACGGTTCCCTTCCGCCACTCCAGCGTCGTATCAACCCCTCCCTTGTCGGTCTTCTTCGCCTTGATCTGCTCGCCATATTCGATGAGCCGGTCGGTGGAGTCCGGGCGGCGGTTCAGGAGGACGTCTTCGCAGTATTCGCGAAGGACGGGATCGATCTCGTCATACACCTCGAGCTGTCCGGCGTTGACGATGCCCATGTCCAGGCCGGCGCGGATCGCGTGGTACAGGAAGCAGGCGTTCATCGCCTCACGGACCACTTCGTTGCCGCGGAAAGAGAACGAGACGTTGCTCACGCCGCCGCTCGTCTTCGCGCCCGGACAGAGTTCCTTCACACGCCGCACGGCCTCGAAGAACTCGACGGCGTAGTTGGCATGCTCGTCCATGCCGGTGCCGACGGTGAGGATGTTCGTGTCGAAGATGATGTCTTCCGGCGCGAAGCCGGCCTTCCCGGTGAGCAGGTCGTACGCCCGCTTCGAGATGGAGACCTTGTCATCGGCCGTGACGGCCTGGCCCGTTTCGTCGAACGCCATCACGACGACGGCCGCCCCGTACGAACGGACCGTCCGGGCCTGCTCGAGGAACTTCTCTTCGCCTTCTTTCAGGCTGATCGAGTTGACGACCCCCTTGCCGGCGAGGCATTTCAGGCCCGTTTCGATCACGCTGAACTTCGAGCTGTCGACCATCACCGGAACTTTGTTGACGTCCGGATCGTCCGACAGCAGATGCAGGAACCGGGTCATCTCGGCGTCGGCGTCGAGCAGACCTTCGTCCATGTTGACGTCGATCATGTTCGCCCCGCCTTCAATCTGCTGGCGGGCAACGGCGAGCGCCTCGTCGTACTTCTTCTCCTTGATCAGCCGGGCAAATTTTTTCGACCCCGTGACGTTCGTCCGCTCGCCGACGATCAGGAACGGGTTCGGCGCATCGGCGCTCGAAGGCTTCAGTTCGACAAGCTCCGTCCCGCTGTATTCCGACGAACGCGATCGCTCCGGGATCGGACGCGGCTTGATCCCTTCAATCGCCTTGCCGGCCCGAGAGATGAACTCGGGAGTCGTTCCACAGCAGCCGCCGACGATGTTGACCCAGCCGCTCGCGGCCAGCTCGCGGATCACGCCCGAGAACTCGGTCGGGTTGGAATCGAATCCGCCCAGGCCGTTGGGCATACCGGCGTTGGGATAACAGCTCGTGTAGACCGGGGCGCGCTGCGAGAGCGCCTCCATGTAGGGACGGATCTGCTTCGGTCCCAGCGAACAGTTGAGCCCGACGCTGAACATCGGCACGTGCGAGACGGCGGCCCAGAAGGCTTCGAGCGTCTGCCCGGTCAGTGTGCGGCCTCCCTGGAAGATCGTTCCGGAGACCATCACCGGAACCTTCATCCCCCGTTCTTCGAACACCTTGCCGATGGCGAACAGGCAGGCCTTCATGTTGAGGGTGTCGAACGACGTTTCCGGCAGCAGGATGTCGACGCCGCCGTCGAGCAGGCCGCGAACCTGTTCGGCATACGAATCGGCCATCTGGTCGAACGACACCTTGCGCTCGCCCGGATGCTCCGCATTGAACGACAGAAGAACGTTGGTTGGTCCGATGCTGCCCGCCACGAATCGAGGCTTGCCCGGGTTCTTCTTCGTGTAGGCGTCGGCCTCGCGTTTCGCGAGTTCCACGGCGACGCGGTTCATTTCCCGAGTCAGGTGTTCCAGTCCGAACTCCTTCAGGGTGACGCTGCTTCCCTGGAAGGTGTTTGTCTCGATGATGTCCGCCCCGGCCTCGAGGTAGTCGCGGTGGATCCCGGCGATCATCTCGGGCTGCGTCAGGCAGAGGATGTCGGTGGCGTTCTTGAGGTCGATCGGGTGATCGGCGAACCGTTTTCCCCTGTAGTCCTCATCGACCAGTCCCTTCGACATGAGCAGGGCGCCCATGGAGCCGTCGATGAGAAGAATCCGCTCGGAAAGAAGCTCCTGCAGGCGCGGCGTCACATTGTCGGAAAGCGTTGACATGTCGCAGTTTTAGGAACGTAGAACAAGACACGGCAAGCGGCAGTTGCGTTCGCCGTCCCGGATTCCATGAATCGAAAACCAGGAGCCGGTCTCCGGCGGCATTCTACGATCCCCCGCAAGCCCATGTCGGGCCGTTTCGTTCTGTTCTGGGGGAACCATTCCATGCAAGGCCGTCTGAATCCCGCTTCTCTCGCACCGGAGCCTTACCGCAAGCAGGTCGCGATGGAGACCTATCTGGCCGGCTGCGGCCTCGACCCGGTCATCAAACACCTGGTGAAGATCCGGGCGTCGCAGATCAACGGGTGTGCGTACTGCATCGACATGCACACGAAGGACGCCCGCGCGGAGGGAGAGACCGAACAGAGGATCTATGCCCTGAGCGCCTGGCGGGAAACGCCGTTTTTCACGGACCGCGAACGGGCGGCCCTCGCCTGGACGGAGGCCGTGACGCTGGTTCCGCAGGGAGTTTCCGACGAACTGTTCGAGACAACGAGCGAACACTTTCCCGAAAAAGAACTGGTCGACCTGACATGGGCCATCGCGTCGATTAACGCCTGGAACCGCATTGCCATCAGCTTCCGTTCCGTGCCGGGCGAGTATCAGTCGCCGGCGACGAAGCATGCCGCGGCGACGTGACGTTTCGCAGGATTTAACGGACGATCAGGTACGAAGCCACGCTCCACAGAGGGACGCACGCGGCCGCGCCGACGACGGCCGGCCGCAGCCAGCGGTTTGTCGCCAGGGCCTCCAGTCCGATTCCGGCCGAAACCGCAAGGCAGGGGAGGGCGCCGATCACGTAGAACGCCTTGCCAGAGGCGAAGCAGGGATTGCGGAGGTTGAAGGCGAGGTACGCGCCGAGCACGGCGATCGTCACGACGGACGCGAAGAGCGGCGCCGGCCGGGCGTCGCGACGCCGCAGGAACGGGAGGGCGACGCCGAGGATCACTCCCGCGGTCGGCAGCAGGCCCACCAGCGCGTTCGAAACGAGGAAGCGCTCGTTCCAGTGGGGGCGGTTTTCGAAGTCGCCTCCCCCCAGGTGCGCATCGAGCCACATCGAGGAATAGAAGCCGTCCCACAAGCTGCCGAAGGCCGCGTAAACCGGATGGGTCACTCCGGTCCCGAACCTCCAGAGATCGCCGGGCGAGTTGAAACCGCGGTCCTGCCACCATTTGAACGCCGCGTCCGCTCCCCACCCGCCAAGAAACGGCCTGCCGAAGTTCAGCCAGTTGCGGAAGTAGTACCAGCCGGCGATGGCGAGAATGGGGGATGTGAGAAAGAACAGGTCCTCGCAGGTCATCCAGGCCGATCGCTGTTCGATGATGCTCCGCGTCATCAGGGCGGCGACGATCAGCGCGGCCGGCACGATGGCGTTCACCTTGGCGAGAAGCGCGAGGCCGATGATCACGCCCATCAGCGTCAGTTGCTTTCCGCTGGCCCATTCCTCGGCGGCAAGGTGTTTCATCGCCAGCATCAGGGCCAGCGAGGTGAGTGCGCCCTCCAGCGCCTGGTTCCCGACGTAGTGGGAGAAGTAGACGTTCATCGGCAACAGGCCGCCGAAGAGCAGGCCGAGCGACTGCGCCAGAGGCCGGCCTGGCAGCAGCCACTTCAGTCCCCGTGCGCAGATCTCGATTTGCGCCAGTCCGCAGCCCAGGTTCATCAGCACCAGCCAGCGGAGCGCGCTGTCCATCGTCATAAAGAGCGACGCGATTTTGACCAGCACCGCTGCCAGCACATAGTAGAGCGGCGACTGGAACATCTGCAGCCCGTCGCGCGGAAGCGGAAGCGCCCCGCGTTGCAGGATGAATGTGATGTAGTCGACGTGCCCGTAGTAGTCGAAACCATCTCCCATCCAGCCTCGGGCCAGGTTGTTGATGGCCAGCAGCGTGAAGGCGGCCAGCAGTCCGAGCCGAATCCAGGTCGGCAGTGAATCGAGGACCCTCTGCTGTCGGGGCTGGTCGAGGAGGCGCGGGACGGCGACGCATCCCAGCGCGGCGCCGAGGATCAGCAGAACCGCCAGCGGCCAAAGGGAACGGAGAGCCTCGAACGACGAAGGGAATCGGGTGGCGGTTTCCGTGAGGGGTCGTGCATCGGCGGGGATGGCTGGCTTGAACCCGCCGCCGAACTCGGAGGCCTCCCAGAGGGATTCCGTCGACAGGATCGGCAGCGACTGACAGCCCACCGAGAGTGCGTTGGGAGCCCATTTGTTTGTCGCGACGACGACCAGTAGATGCGGCCCGGCCGTGAGATGGCCCAGTGGAATCGATCGCGGCGCCTTCCAGTCGCTGACGTCCGCTATCCAGCTGTCGAGTTCGTTGTCGTCGAGAACCACCTGGGCCTGAAACGGGACGCTGACTTCGATCGAGACGTCGTCGACGGGCGATTCGAGGATGAAGGACTTCTTGAAGTCGGTCGTCAGGCTGGCGTCACCGAACGGCTGCGCGGTGAAGGGGCGGTCGCAGCGGACCCACGGAGCGCCCGGGGACGAGACGAGGAAGAGTGTCCCGGGATTCGCGAGAACCCACGCCACAACGGCCACGATGACCAGGATGGCTCCGGCAGCAGCCCAACGCGCCATGTGACCCGCCCTCGCTCACACTGAACCGCAATGCGCTGTTCACTGTGAGCGATCCGGGGCGAATGTTCCATCGAGACCGGAAGCCCTGGATTACTTCTTGCGACCGAACATCTTCCGCCAGCTGCGGTCGTCCCCTTCCAGCTCGCCGGCGACGGGGGGAGGGAGCTTGAACTCGTCGCTGGCGAAGCCCAGCTTGCGGGCCTGTACTTCCAGCTTGTGACGATCCTGTTTCAGCCGGTTCTGTTCGCGGGCCAGTCGCGCCCGCTCGAGCGCCATATCGCATTCCTCGCGTCGAAGGTGCTCGCGGTAATCGGCCTCGAGCTGCTCCAGGCGGGTGCGCAGCTCTTCGGGGGCATTGTTCATGGCCTCCCAGTTGGCAGGTCCCTGCATCTCGAGCGCCCGCAGACGCTGCGTCAGATAGGCGATGTAGCGGTCGCGGACCTCGACCGCATCGATCAGCACGACATGCTCGGCCGTATCAACGTCGATCGGGTCCGGGTAGCTGATGTCTCCCAGCGAGATCGGCGGCTCGGCCTGTGAGGCGGCCGGTGCGGTGCTCGATTCCCCGAACGACATGTCGCCGAGCAGCTTCCGCTTCGCCTCTTCCCAGGCTGCGTCGGAGTTGTCCGGTTCCTTGATCGGAGCCGTGGGAGTTTCGAATCCGTTGAAGCTGGGCGCGGCGGGAGCGGCGATTCCGCGCTGGACGATTTCTTCGATGCGCTGTTCGATGCGGTTCCAGAGGTCGAACGGCTGCTGCTGATCCCAGGAATCGAGCCATTGGCTCACCCGGTCGTTGACGTAGCGCTGCTCTTCGACAAACTCGCCCGCAACTCCGCCCGTTGCCGCTGCCGTGCGTCCGCCGCGGTCTCCTCCTTCACGGTGAATCCGGTCGAGTTGGTCGACCGCCTGCTCCAGCTGGGACGTCAGCGCGTGAATGAGGTCTTCTTTGTCCTGCAGCTCGGCGGTCAGTTCAGCAACCTGCACGCGCGTGTCCACCTGGTCTTCGTCCCAGGCGTCCTCGACGGCCGAGTCTGACTGATGCTGGCGATCCATTTCCTACCCACTCCGTAAATTCGAACCAAAACGCGCTCGCTCCATGGAGCCTAGGTCGAAACGCGGGTCGTGGAGGTGGAAACTGTCGTTCCAGTCGGATCAGGGCGAGGAATGCCTCGGGTTGTAGCGATTCCGCAACATGTCGATTCAATCGTTTCGCGGGGCGGGTCGGTGGAAGCCCGATTCGGGTGGTTGCTGTCGGAGATGTTGCAGCCCCGGAGACATCCACTGCCGGCACAGTTCCGTGATCGGAACGTTTCTTCGCGCCGCTTCAAACCGGACGCGTTTCCAGTCCTCAAGCGGAAGGAAGATGGAAATCTGCTTCTGAAGTGATCGGCTGGCCACGCTCTTGCTTCCTTTTTATGAAACAAAATGGAACAATGTGGAGGCGGCATTCCGGGCTCGGGTCAGGTCCCGGGCCTGGTCTTGTTCGGCGGGTTGCGCCTCGGCCGTGCGGGTCGTCGAGTGGTCGGTTGCCTTTCGATTTTTGCAGGGGAGTTGGGGTTTTCCTCGTTCCGATCGAACGGGGGAAGATCCCAGATGTCCCCTTTCGGACAAACGGGAGGAGCCACAGGTCCCAGGGACTCATCCCAGGAAAATCTCGTGATTCGAACCATTTTCAGTACCCGCCCGACAGTTTTTGTGATGAAATGGACCTCGTGTTCTCAAAAATAAATCAAAGTGGAACATAACGCAACAATTTGGTGCCAAGATTTGTCGTTCCCCGCATGACTGACGAACACCTTTCCCTCTCTGTGACCGAATTGGCTGCCCGTGTCCGCCGGGAGCGGATGCATCGCGGCTGGGACGTCGTCGAACTCGAACGGCGCTCGGGGATCGGGCGCACCACGCTCTATCACCTCGAGAAAGGGCATACGCAGCGCGTCCGCTCGTCGACCCTGGCCGCAATCGCCAGGGCGTTCGAGATGGAGGCCGGCCAGCTGATGGGCGCAGGGGATGATCCCCGCGCGGTCGAGCGCCGGCTGTCGGCCGAGTTTGACCGCGCCACCAACCCCGCCGTGGCCGAAGTGGCGCGCGAACGGCCGGAGGTGTTCGAAGGCTGGACGCAGGACGACTGGGAGGAGATCAACAGCCAGTTCGGAGTCGGCGGGCAGTTGACACCGCTCGGCGCCCTGAAGGCGGCCGAAGCGATCAACGAGAAGCGGGAAACTGTTCGCCAGCTGCAGGTCGTGCTGGAAACGCACCTGCGCGAAGTGGCCCGCGAAGTGATCGAAACCTTCTACCGCATGGTGCAGGCGACGTCGGCCAACGCCCCTTCCGCGGCCGCGATGAAAGAAATGGCGGATCGACTCGGCCAGCAGCTGCCAGCGGTCGGAGACCGGCCCGCCCGGTGAATCGTCCGGCCGGACAACGCTCTCTCCTCCCGAGGTTTACCTCTGCGAGCGAACCGGCTTTGAATCGGGCCGCGAATTCGATCCTCCGTCCTTCGCGGGGAGCGACCACAGGCCGATCCGCTTCGAGCGAGCCCGCACTTCGGCCGCTTCGAACAACTTCTTGCGGTCGGAGCGATAGGGGTGGCGCGTGACGGCCTGGCTGAAGCCTTCTTCGATCAGCGTCTCGTTCAGCATCCGGCCATCGATGTAGACGTACGCCAGCGTCCGCCCGTAGTCGTCGACCCGTTCCCTGTCGTACTCGAGGGTCACATCCTTTCCCTCGACCAGCCGCCGGGTGAAGTCGGCCGCTTCGTAGCCGAGAGGTTCTGCCGGCATGTCGTCGTGCGGGATTTCGGGCGTATTGACTCCCAGCAGCCGGACTCGGATTCCGTTGTCCAGCAGCAGGGTGTCGCCATCGACGACGCGCTTCACGTGGAAGGAGTTCTCCGCGGGCTGCGGCGCGCCGACCTGGCCCGGAACGGGCGCGGGAACAGGAGCTGGCGCGGGGGCCGGGCCGGGGCCCTGTCGCTGCTGGTTGAGATAGTTCAGCCCCAGGATCACCAGCACGGCGATGATGGTCAGGGCGGAGCTTCGAGGTCGCGAGCGGCGAACCACGGAGCCGCCGCTGCGAGGAAAGCCGATGCCGGACATGGAGAACGCTCAATCGAAAGGTGGAGACGCGGAGATCGGCCACAGGTGGCTTAAGGTAGGCCATCCCGCGGTCTGCGAGGAATCCCGTTCGCCGCTCAGGAAGCGGTTCTGTCCCGTTCCCGGCACGTTCCTACAATCGGGCATGAACTATCTGGCCCACGCTCTCAGGTTTCTTGACCGGCCCTATTACGTTGCCGGCGCGTGCCTACCCGATCTCCTTTCGGTCGCGGACCGTGGCGTCCGGCTGCGATCGCGGCGTGTCGAGCCGATGATCCCCCTGGCCGGCGTGGACGAGGCCGAGTTGTACCGCGGCGTGCTGCAGCACCTTCACGACGACGACTGGTTCCATGCGACGCGCGGCTTCGCGGAGGTCACGGGCGACATCGCGGTGCTGTTCCGGAAGGCGATCGGGACGGAGCATCCCACGCCATGCAGTTTTCTCGGGCACATCGTGATGGAGATGCTGCTCGATTCCGTGCTGATCGAGCGGCATCCCGATGCGCTGGACCGGTTTTATGCCGCAATGGAGGAGGTTGATCCGCAGCGCATTCAGGCTGCGGTCAATCAGTGTGCCCGGCAGCCGACCGAGCGGCTCGCCCCCCTTCTTCCACAGTTCAACGCCGAGCGGTTCCTGTTCGACTACGCCAGCGCGGAAGGCCTTGCCTACCGGCTGAACCAGGTGCTCAGGCGGGTCCGGCTGACACCTCTCGACGAGACTGCGATTGGCGCCATTACGTCCGCGCGGGACGTTGTCGAAGCGAAGATTGACCAGCTGCTGCCACCGTCGCTTTTTGTCCCTGAACCAGTCACGTCGCGGGTGGCCTCTGCTTCGCTTATCTCAGCCCGCCCCGGTACATGATCTGTCCATCCGCCACGACCGTCAGTTGGCCGTCCTTGCGCGTGACGGCGATTGCGCGGGCCGACTGATTGATCTGGGTGATGACCTTTTCCCCCAGGAGGACCCTGCCGGGCTCGACCACCACCTTCTTCAGCCCCAGTGATATGGTGCAGGTGTCCGCAGTGTTTCGGGCAGTGACCCACAGCGTATCGCTGGTGACGTCCAGCGTACGGCCCGACGGCAGACTGCATCCACAGGAAGCCGCCTCGGCCAGCGATCCTGCAGCACACAGCACAGCTCCAGCAACCACGGCGTACAACCGATTCATCGCGAGCTCCTTCCCTGGATTGACAAAGGGGGCTCCGAACATGATTACACAGTATTCCAGACGGCCTCAAGCCGGATTTCTCTGCCGCTTCCGTCGCTCGCGTCACAGGACATTGCCCCCATGAAATACGGCCTGAACCTGCTGCTCTGGACGACTTCCGTCGACGATTCGCTCGCGCCGCTCCTCGAGCAGATCAAGGGCTGGGGCTACGACGGCGTCGAACTGCCGATGTTCGAGTTCGAAAAGAAGAACTACGAAGCCGTCGGCAAGCGGCTCAAATCGCTCGGCCTGGGCGCGACGGCCGTCACCATCTGCACCGACGACGAAAACCCGATCTCCCCGGATGCCAAGATCCGCGATGCCGGCCTGGCCCGCCTGAAGAAGGCGATCGACATGTGCGCCGCCTCCGGCGCCACGCATCTCTGCGGCCCGATCCACTCTGCCATCGGCGCCTTTTCCGGCTCGGGGCCCACTCCCAGCGAATGGAAATGGGGCCAGGAGACGCTCGCGAAGGCCGCTGACTACGCCAAGTCGAACAACGTCACGCTCGTCTGCGAATACCTCAACCGGTTCGAGTGTTACTTCCTCAACTGCGCCGAGGATGCCGCACGGTTCTGCCGCGAAGTGAACCACCCCAACCTGAAGATGATGTACGACACCTTCCACGCGAACATCGAAGAGAAGGACGTGTCGAAAGCGATCAAGGTGTGCGCCGACCAGTGCGTCCACGTCCACATTTCGGAGAACGACCGTTCCACCCCCGGCGAAGGCCAGGTCGCCTGGGACGAAACGTTCGCCGCCCTCAAGGAAACGAAGTACGACGGCTGGATGGTCATCGAAGCCTTCGGCCTCGCCCTGCCGGCCATCGCCGCCGCCACCAAGATCTGGCGGCGAATGTTCCCCAGTGAAGAACACCTTGCGACCAAAGGCCTCGCGTTCATGAAGAGCCGCGTCGGCAAGTGATTCCCAAAGGCTGGGTCTTTGACCCAGCGAGTTCCCTGTGAGCACGCTCGCAGTTTTTTGTCACCAGGATTTTGATTGATGTCCGCTCAGGAAAAGCCGTTTCCCGCCCTCGCCAAGTCTGACAGCGAAGTCCTCGCCGCGATTCGCCGCGAGGAAGGCCGCCAGGTCGAAGGTCTCGAGCTGATCGCCTCCGAGAACTACACCAGCGCCGCCGTGATGGAAGCAGCCGGCACGGTGCTGACCAACAAGTACGCCGAAGGCTACCCCGGCCGGCGGTACTACGGCGGCTGCGAGTTCGTCGATGAAGTCGAAAACCTCGCCCGCGACCGCCTGAAGAAACTGTTCGGCGCCGAGCATGTGAACGTGCAGCCGCACGCCGGATCGCAGGCCAACATGGCCGCCTACATGTCGGTCCTGAACGTCGGCGACACCATCCTCACGATGGATCTCGCCCACGGCGGACACCTCACACACGGCATGTCGCTGAACTTCTCCGGCAAGCTCTATAAAGTCGTCCACTACGGGGTGCGTGAAGACAATCACCGCATCGACTTCGACAAGGTCGCCCGGCTCGCCAAAGAGCACAAACCGAAGATGATCGTGGCGGGAGCCAGCGCCTACCCGCGCGAGATCGACCACTCTAAGTTCGCTGAGATCGCGAAGGAAAACGGCGCGCTGTTGATGGTCGACATGGCCCACTACTCGGGCCTCGTCGCCGGCGGCGTCCACAACAGCCCGGTCCCTCACGCCGACTTCGTCACGACCACGACGCACAAAACCCTCCGCGGACCAAGGTCGGGCGTCGTGATGTGCAGGGAGCAGTTCGCGAAGGATGTCGACAAGACGGTGTTCCCCGGACTGCAGGGGGGACCGCTCATGCACATCATCGCCGCCAAGGCCGTCTGCTTCGGCGAAGCGCTCCAGCCCAGCTTCAAGGCGTATGCCCAGCAGATCGTCGCCAACGCGAAGACGCTGGCCGAGACGCTCATGTCCGGCGGCATCAAGCTCGCATCGGGCGGAACGGACAACCACCTGATGCTCTGCGACGTGACGACGATCGGCCTCTCGGGCAAGATCGCCGAGCAGGCCCTCGACCGGGCGGCGATCACGGTCAACAAGAACATGATCCCCTACGACCAGCGGAAGCCGCTCGATCCCAGCGGCATCCGCATCGGCACGGCCGCCCTCACGACCCGCGGCATGAAGGAAGCCGAGATGAAGAAGGTTGGCCAGTGGATCCTCGAGGTCCTCAAGTCGCCCGAGGATGCCGCGGTCACGACCCGCATCCGCGGCGAGATCGCCACCTTCGCGAAGGCCTTCCCCGTTCCCGGGCTGTAAGGTGTTCTGCCTGTCGATCTCAACAAGCCGACTCGGCAATCGAGTCGGCTTGTTTCGTTTCAAGCCCCGCAGGGGCGGCACGATTTAGCCGTGAGCGTCAGCTCACGGTGCAGTCGCGCCTCGACAACAAAGCCCCTCAGGGGCGACACACGATCGGGCAGCGAGGTCGAGGCATGTAATCAGCCCCACTCAGAACGCTCGTCAAAATCGATTCCATGCCGTTCCCTCTGAAGGTCAATCTGCCTGGCTCGCAATCCCTCCGTGTCGCCCGTCTCGGGGCTGACTGACACTCCATAAAAAGAGCCGGGTGCGTCAGCACCCGGCTATGCAGTGTCGCTCCTGCGGAGCTTCTTCAGTTTCACCGCAGCCGAGTGAATCCACCTCGGCTGCGGCGGTTCTCGATAGCAACCGTTACTTCCCTGCCGCAGAGCCTTCAAACAGAGCGCTCTGCGGGTTGCCGCCCGATTTCAGGTAGGCCATCAGGTCGAGAATCTCGTCCTTCGTCAGCGTGTCGAGCAGACCTTCGGGCATCATCGACGTCTTTGACACCTGGCTCTCTTCGACCTCGCTCCGCTTCACGGCCACGATCGAATCGGGGTCGTACATATTCGTCAGCACCATCAGGTTGTCGCCGTTGAGGTTGATGACGCGGCCTTCGATGACCCGTCCATCCGCCATCTGGAACTGCATCTTCTCATACTGGTCGGAAACCACCTTGCTCGGCTGGATAACCGACTCGAGCAGGTTGAGGTTGCTGAACCGTCCGGCCACGCCGGTGAGGTCCGGGCCCGTCGAGCCCCCTTCCAGCTTCACGCGGTGACACTTGAAGCAGTTCGCGGCAGAGAACAGCTCGCGCCCCTTCTCGAAATTGCGGTGTTCCAGCTTGTTGTCGAGATCGGCGACGAGTTCTTCCACCTTCCACTTCTGCACGAAGGGCCGCGGCGGACCGCTGGCGGCCGGGTCGGCCGCTTCGAACTTCGTCTCGATCACGTCCTTCAGGGCGACCTTTTCCCCGTCGTTGAGCGAATCGATCGCTCCCTGGCGGATGTTGCGAATGAAGCCGATGAACGACTTCCCGCCGCGTGAGGACGCCAGTTTGTTGAACCAGCCGAAGTACGCCTTCCGATCCGCTTCCGTCCAGTCGGCCTTCAGTTCCATCAGGGACAGCAGATACGAGATCTGCTCTTCCTGGGTGAGGGACTTGTCGAGCAGGGCCAGCGTCCGCTTCACCACTCCCGGCGCTTCGAGGTAGACGAGCTGTTTGCACAGCTCGAGGTTCACGCGTCCGCTCGGGCTGGGGTACTGGCCGTCGAGCTTCGCGAGCACCGACTTCCGCGACTCGTCGCTCCCTTTTCCAAGCCGGATGAAGACGAGCTGGTATGCCCGCAGCAGGTCGACCCGCGCCGGATCGCTGATCTGCTTCCAGCCCACGCGGTTGAGCGCTTCGATGGCCTTCGCATGATGCTCGGGCTTTCCATTGCGCGCGAGGGCGATGATCGCCTGCGTCGTCGCCACGGGGTTTTCTTCGGCCAGCGCCCGGTCGGCCCACCATTCGACCGGCTGATGCTCGATCGCGATGCGGGCGGCGTAGCGGATAGCGCGATCCGGATGTGCGAGATAAGGCCAGGCCAGGTCGACGGTGTATTTCGACTGGGCTCCATGCAGACGCTCCAGCGAGTATCGAAGCTCGCGGAGTTCCCGCCCTTCATCATTCGCGATCGGCGCGGCCGGGGCCGTGGATTCCGACCCGGTGTACGTCAGGCGGTACAGGCCCGACTGCGTCTTCCGACCACCGATCGCCACGTACATGGAGCCATCCGGATGGATGACCATGTCGGTCACGGGGAGCGGCTGTGCGAGTGCGAACTTCTCCGCTTCGCCGGTATAGCTCGAACCGTCCGGAGTCATGTGGACGGCATAGATCGTCCCATAGCTCCAGTCGCTGATGTACAGCGCCCGTTGATACTTCTCGGGAAACCGGGCTCCCGTTCCGAAGGTCACGCCCGTCGGCGAGCCCGGGCCGATATCGACCACCGAGCCCAGGCTGTCCGGATAGTCGGCCGGCCACTTACCCGTGCCGCTGCGCCACCCGAATTCACTTCCGCTCGTGGCGTGATTCACGCGGGTGGGCCGGTACCACGGACTGCCGACATCCCATTCCATATCGGCGTCGTAGGTGAACAGTTCGCCATCGGGATTGAACGCCATGTCGTACTGGTTGCGGTAACCCGAGCTGACCATTTCCACACGCTTCGCTTCCGGATCGGTGCGGAGGATGTATCCGCCGGGAGCCATTCGGCCGCGCGCATGTCCTGTCGCATCCCACAGGCGGGTCAACAGGAAATCCTCTCCCCAGTTTCGGGGGACGAGGGAGGAGTCGAGCTGTTTCGGCACTTCCGTGTGGTTGCCGGCGGCGAGATACAGCGACTTGCCGTCGGGCGAGAGAATCACCGCGTGCGGGCCGTGTTCACCGAGTGGTCCCTGGAACTCGATCAGCAGCGTGAGCTTGTCGAACTTGTCGTCGCCGTCGGTGTCCTGCAGGCGGTAGAGACCGGGCCCCTGGAAGTTGGCGTCCTTCTTTCGTCCCGTGTTCACCATCACGTACAGGCTGTCGAAGGCATACAGCAGCCCCTGCGCCATGCCGATATCGAGCGATTCGGCAATCGGTTCAACGGTGAACTCCACGGGCGAGACGCCCGGAGCGCTGACCGTGCTGCGGTACAGCTTGCCGTACTGGTCGCAGGTGATCAGGCGTCCCTTGTTGTCAACGCACATTGACACCCATGACCCCTGCGTTTCCGCAGGCACGGAGTACAGCAGCTCGGCCTTGAAGCCGGGAAGCAGCTTGATCTTGTCGACCGGAGTCGCCGCGATCACGGGAGAATCAACCGCCTTGACCGGAGGCTTGGCGGCGGCCGGATCGGCAGCGGGCTTGTCCTTCTTCGCCTCAGCAGCGCGCTCGGCGCGTCGGGCCGCTCGCTTGGGTTCCTGGCCGAACGAAGGCGGCGTCAGGCTGGCGGTCAGACACGCGCCGGCAGCCAGACAGGCCAGGTAACTGTTTACTCGTCGAAGCATCTCTGGTCCTCTGTGAGCGCAGGGAGCACATGATCGATGACCGCACGTGATTACGTGGGTCCATCATGATCGCGACCGCGCCCGCGGGCAATCGACCTCGAGGACCGGCAGAAACCAGAGCATCTTCAATGCTGGTATTCCGGGTTCTGCAGGCGATGAACGGACAAACGCGAATCGCGAACTGTTCAATTGCCTGCACAGGAGCCATGAAAATGGCCTAAACGGCGATCAGGCCTTCCTCAGGCTGCACGACCTTGGAAGCGGCGCCCGCTTCCTTGACCCAGCGATACACCCAGAGCGGCGGAATGTTGAGCAATTCAAACTCCTCGTCCGGATCTCCCATCAGGCCGCGGGCCAGCTGCTTCACCCGGGAACGGAGCTGATAGGCGACGAATCGCCCCCCCGGCGCCAGCGTGTTCCAGACGCATTGCAGGATCGATTGCCCGGCCGCTGCGGGAATCGTCGAAAAGGGAATCCCCGAGAAGACAACTTCCGCCGACGCGAGCCCATGTTGCGCGAGGATCTCCGGAAGATCTTCAGCACTTCCGTGGTGGACGGTCAGCCGGTCGTCGCCGATCGCCCTGAGAGGCCGGATGAAATCGGGATTCAGCTCCACGGCGATGAGGCGTGCCGTCGACGGAAGTTCGCGCAGGATGGCTCGTGTTGTGCCACCGATGCCCGGGCCGAGTTCGATGATGACGGAATCTTCACCCAGCCCCCCCAGCCTCACGATGCGTGACTCCAGGAACCGCGAGCTGGGAATGAAGGTTCCCAGTTCTGCAGGGCGATGGAGGAACTCTCGTAGGAATGTGATCGGAGGGGTGAGAGGCATGCGAAGTCCGTTCCTGGGGGCACTTGCCCGAACAGCAATTTGAATGCCCGATTGGCAAGTGGAGAAGGGGAGCAATCCCTATTTTGGCCAAATCGAATGCGCATTCGAACTGTCAAGAATCCGTCCATGATCCGCGTCCCCCGCCTGTCCGTATTGCGTAGAATCAGACGCACTGAGTTCCAAACCTCGAGAGGATTCCGAGATGGCAGTTTTTCTCCGTACCGACAATCACCTCAATGGGGGCGAGCGACTCGCCAAGTTTGTCGAATCCGTCGCCGAAGGAGCGGTTGAACACGTCAAAGACCAGGTGACGCGCGTCGATGTTTACCTGGGGGACGAGAACAGTGCGGCCAAGAGCAGCGACAATGAATTCCGCTGCTCGATGGAAGCGCGCATCGGCGGACTGAAGCCCTTCGCCGTGACGCACCACGCGGGCAGCATCGACGACGCCGTCCGTGGCGCGGCCGACAAGCTTCAGCAGTCGATCCACAGCACCATCGAAAAGATCGGCCAGAAGAAAGGCCGCATGTCGTATGCGGGTGACCCGGATGCGGCCGTCGATCTGACGGCTCCGCAGTAAGGAATGCTCTGGTCTTGCGGGGAATGACGATTCCCCGCAATGCCAGGCGCGGGCGAACATTCCGGGCAACGCTTTCGACTTCACGGGCCAGACGCGGGTTTTCTTGAGATCACCTGTGGGGCGGTTACTACGATCGCTACAGGCGTGCGCCGCTTCTGCAGGAAGTTCGGCGAACCGGGCTTGTTTCAAATCAACGCGACCTAAGTTCTTGACAGAACGTCGCGCGACGGGGGGGCGGAGATTCTCCCGGCTGAACGCGCGCACCAGGAACGTCACGACGGTCGACCATGCAGCGAGCATTTCTCAAAGGGCGCAGGCCACGGGCGCGGCAATCAGGTTTCGCCGTCGTGGAACTGGCCATTTGCCTCCCGCTGATGGTCATGCTGACGTTCGGGGCCATCGAGGCGTCGAACGCGATCTACCTGAAGCAGACCCTCGTGACGGCCGCCTACGAGGCGGCCCGGATGGCGACGGCCCTGGGGGCGACTCAACAGGACGGCGAAGCCCGTTACTCGGAAATCGTGAGCGCGGTGGGAGTGCAGGGCACGACCATCACATTCACTCCGCAGATTACCGCCATCACGCCTGCCGGAACCGCCATCAGGGTCACCGTCACGGCGCCGGCCGACAGCAATTCCTTCAGCATCCGGCGGTTCATGAAGGGGACGACCCTGCGGGCCTCCGTGACCATGCCGCGGCTTTAATCCCAACCATCAAAACAGCGAACGCCTTCTCGAGGATCGGCAGCGATGATGACTTTCCAGCGTCAACGGCCGGAGCGTGGCGAGGCCGACAGGCGTCGCGGAAGCGTGCTCGTCTTCCTGGTGGCGGGCGTCGTGCTGCTGCTGGCGATGACCATGATTTCGGTCGACGTTGCCTCGATGCAGCTGGCGCGCACCGAACTGCGGGCGGCGACCGATGCGGCGGCGAAGGCCGGCGCGGAAGCGCTGTTGCGAACCCAGAGCAATGCGCAGGCGGTTCAGGCCGCCGTCGCCATGGCGTCGCTGAACACCGTGGCGGGAAGCGCCTTCAAGATCGCCGGGAGCGACGTCGTCATCGGCACGTCCGCCCAGCAGAGTGATGGCACCTGGGCGTTCAGCGCCGGCGGCGATCGTCCGAATGCCGTCCGGGTGAACTCGAAGATGTCGTCCGGGTCGGCCAGCGGTCCCGTGCGACTGGCGTTCGGCAAGATGTTCAATTCCGGAACCTTCACTCCGTCAAGGTCGTCGACGGCCTCCGCGATCCAGCAGGAGATCTGCCTCGCGATCGACCGGTCGGCTTCGATGTCGTGGGATCTCAGCGGCGTCAACAAGAAGTTCCCCCCGAACGGCGCCTATGCGCGCCGCCCCCAGCCGGGAAGTCGCTGGCATGCCCTGCGTGCGGCGTTCGACGCCTATCTCCAGGAAGTTGCCGAAACCGCTGTTCCCTCGCGAGTGGCCCTCGTGACCTGGGCGTCGGACATGCCGAGTTCCATGATCCCGCAGGAGGATCTGTTCGGGCTGCTGACTCCGCTGACACAGGCCCTGGCGTCGATCGTGGCGCGACTCGAGGCCGCACTGTCCTACAACTTCGGAACCATGCTCACCCGCATGAACCAGCTCGGAGAACATCCGATCTACGGCGGAACGAACATGTCGGCCGGCATCGACAAGGCTGTTGAGACGCTGACCGCCGGCAACGTGCTTCCCTATGCCAGTCGCTCCATCGTGCTGATGACCGACGGACAGTGGAACGAGGGACGCGATCCCCGCCTGGCCGCCGCCGATGCGCGGGCTAAGGGAATCATGATTCACGTCGTGACGTTCCTGCCGGGCGCCCAGTCGGCGGATGCCCGGGCGGTGGCGTCGATCACGGGGGGCACCTACATCCACGCGAACGACCAGGCCGAACTGATCGCCGCGTTCGAAAAGCTGGCCAGAACGCTGCCCGTCGTGCTGACCGACTGATGCCCGCTTCCGCTTCTGTTCTGATCGAACGTTGAGCTCCGCTTCATGAATGTGATCCGCACCGTCCGCCGCCTCGAACCAGCCGACGCCCGCTCCGGGGGCGTGACGGTGGAGACGGCGATCGTGTTGCCGGTGCTGTTCGCGATCATGTTTGCGGCGGTCGACTGTGCGCGGCTGAACATGATTCGCAACTCGGCCCAGAACGCCGCCTACGAAGGAGCGCGGAACGCCATCGTTCCCGGCGGAACCGCTGCGGATGCGAAGAACGCTGCGCGGAAGGTCCTGTCGGGAGTCGGGGTCCGGAATTTCACGGTCACCGTTTCGCCGAGCGTGATCAGCAGCACGAGCACCAGGGTGACCGTCACCATCACGGTGCCGCTCAAAGACAACTCGTGGATGGCGTCGTCAGCGAAGACCACCCGGAACCTGATCCGGTCCTGCACGATGAGCATCGAGAGGACGCGGCGCACCTGAGCGGTCCGCGCCGGCTCCGCTCACCACTCGCCGAGTTCTTCCGCGAGCACGCACCAGCGCTCTTCCGCTTCGGCCAGCTGGCCGCTCAGTTCCTCGACTTCGTGATGGAGTTTGAGGGCCTCTTTGGCGTCGGTCGTTTCGAGCAGCCGGGCGTTGGCCGCCTTCTTCTGCTCGTCGAGCCGGGCGATCGTTTTCTCCAGCGAGCCCTTTTCCTTGCGCATGGCGCGGTCATCCCGCTTTTCGGCTTTCGGAGCCGCCTTGCCGACGACTTCCGAAGGGGCCTTCGACAGCCGGGCGGCGGCCGCTTCCCGCTCGCCCTCTTCGATTTCCTTGTTCACCGACCACAGATACGACTCGTAGTCGCCTCCGTAGTTGACGACGCGGCCGTCCCGCACTTCGATGATCGACGTCGCCAGCCGCTTCAGGAAATGGCGGTCGTGGCTGGTGAAGATCACCGTCCCCTTGAACGCCTGCAGCGCCTCGATCAGGGAGTCGACGGTTTCGACGTCCAGGTGGTTTCCCGGTTCGTCGAGGATGAGGATGTTGTGCTGGCTGAGCATCAGGCCGGCGAGGCACAGGCGGGCCCGCTCGCCACCGGAGAGGACCGAGATCTTTTTCTTGATGTCCCCGCCGCGGAACAGCAGCGACGCCGCGCCGTTGAGGATCTCCTGCATCTTCGTTCCGGCCGGAGCGGTGTTTTCGAGGTACTCGTACACCGTCTGCTTGGGCGGGAGCGTTGTATAGACGTGCTGCGCGTAGATGCCGACGTTGCAGCCGTGTCCCCAGCGGACTTCGCCGGCCAGGGCCGGGAGCGAGTCGACGATGGTCCTGAGGAACGTCGTCTTGCCCTGTCCGTTGTCACCGACGATCGCGGCCCGGTCTCCGTGGTTCACTTCCACGGCCACGCCGTCGGCGATCTTCCGTTCGGGATAGCCGATCGCGACATCGATGCAGCGCAGCGCGGCTCCTTTTCGCGGGTCGACCTGCGGCGGGCGGATGTTGACCGTCGGCTCTTCCGCGGCGATCGCGACGTCCTCGAGCTTGTCGAGCTGCTTCTCTTTCGACTTGGCCCGCGTGGCGGTGCTGGCGCGGGCCTTGTTCTTGGCGATGAACTCTTCGAGCTGCTTGCGTTTGGCCGCCAGGGCTGCGTTCACGCGTTCGTCGTGTTCCTTCCGTTCCTTCTGGTTCTCGATGTAGGCGTCGATCTTGCCGGGGAACATCGTCAACTTGCCGCGGGCAAGTTCGAGGGTCGCGTCGCACGTTGCGCCGAGGAAGCCCCGGTCGTGCGAGACGACGACGCAGGCTTCCTTGTAGCCGCGGAGGAAGTGCTCGAGCAGAATCTGGGTGCGCAGGTCGAGGAAGTTGGTTGGTTCGTCGAGCAGCAGCAGGTTGGGCTGATGCAGGAGGAGGGCGGCGAGTTTCACGCGCGTCTGCCATCCGCCGGACAGCTTCGCGATCGGGCCGTCCAGATAGGCCCCCTTGAGTTCGAACTGTCCGGCGACTTCGCCGCATTTCCAGTCGGGCTGTCCGCTATCCCGCATGAGGAAGTCGAGCACGGTTTCTTCCGGCAGGAAGGAGTCGTGCTGTCGGAGGTAGCCCAGGCGCAGCCGGGGATGACGCGAGACTTCGCCGCGATCGAGTTCCTCTTCGCCGAGGAGGATCTTGAGCAGCGTGCTTTTGCCGGCGCCGTTCCGGCCGACGAAGCCGACCTTCACGTCGTCCGTGATCGTGGCATCCGCGCCGTCCAGAAGAACCTGCCCGCCATAACTCTTGTAGGCGTTCCGAATCTGCAGCAACACCGCCATCGTCGAATCACTCGCTGGGGAACCCGCACCGGGAAAAGCCCGCAGCATAGTCGAAGCTCCGCCCGGAAGCAGCGGTAGGCTGCTCGCGATCCCCGGGGGGATGCCTGCCGGAGGGCGAGCGAGCGAGGCGCGCGCGTTGATGGGGGGTTGCGTACTCCTCGCCCCTACTCCCCCACTCCCCTGGGCCGGGACGCTGCCCGCGTCCCCCGATTCGTGGAATCGGCGCCCGTTGGCTCCGTCGTGATGATGTGCATCAGTCCTCCCGGAAGACGTGTGCGGTTGCGCGCGGGAGGCCGCGGCCGCCTCCGGATAGACTGTTCCCCGATGACCGGCGGACCCTTTCTTTCAGGAGGCATTCGTTGCGGCTGGCGCTCCTGATCGTCGTTTCGCTCGTTCCTGCAGGCCTGCAGGCCGGGCCCCCGGTCGCAGTCCCGCTGGCCCCCCTCCGGTTTGTTTCACGTCTCCCCGCGGGGGCCGACCGCGAGAGTTCCGGAATCGTCCGCAGCCGCACCACGGCCGACCTGTTCTGGACCCACAACGATTCGGGCGACGAGCCCCGCATTTATCCGCTTCATCGCGACGGCACGCCGTACCGTGCGGACACACGACCGGGCGTTGTCATCGAGGGGGCAAGCCATGTCGACTGGGAAGACATCGCGACGCTGGAGGACGGCCGGCTCGTCATCGCCGACCTGGGGAACAACGCCAACGCCCGTCAGGACCTCGCGATCTACCTCGTCGCCGAGCCGCGTCCCGAGGCCGACTGCTCGGTGCCGGCCGTGACGATTCCCGTACGTTATCCCGACCAGGTGGCATTTCCGCCTGCGGGGGCCCAACGCAACTTCGACTGCGAGGCGCTCTTCACCGTCGGCCAGACAATCTTCGTCCTCACGAAGCACCGCGGCGACAGCCGCACGGCGCTCTATCGCCTCAACGATCCGCAGCCCGGACGCGTGAATGCGTTCGAGCGTCTGGGAGACTACGACATCGGGGGGATGGTCGTCGCAGCCGATTGCGACCCGGACGGGAAGCGGCTGCTCGTGCTCACCATGCAGACCATCTGGCTGTTCGAACGGGACGACCTGGCGACGCCGTTCTTCTCAGGCCGGATTTCGTCGCGGCCCTATTTCCTCCCGCAGGCCGAAGGGATCTGCTTCGCGGACGCGGAGACGGCGCTGCTGACGGACGAAGTGCTCGATTCGCTGTTCGAGGTGAAGCTGAGCGAGCTGCGCCCGGTCATGGGACGCTGACGCGGGATCGCGCGCGATGGGGGCGGTTCGTGAAGGGCCGGCCAGCGAAGCCGGCCCGGCGGCATCAGACGCGTTTCAGGGCGAGCATCTTCCGGGCGCGCTCGAGCGACTTCTGCTTGAGTTCGAAGCCGGCGTCGTCGGTCGGCTTCATCTGCATGGCGGCATCATACTCGGCCTGGGCCGCGGCGGCGTCGATCTGTTCCACCGGGAAGGCCCGGTTGGTGAGGAGCGTGACGACCGGTCCCTTGATCTGGAGGAATCCGCCGTCGATGAAGTAGCGGCGCTCGCCCTGGCCCGATTCGAAGCTCAGCTCGCCGGCGCCGAGGCGGCCGATCGCCGGAGCACGTCCGGGCAGCACGCCCATCTGGCCGTCGAACAGCGGAAACTGAATCGAGCGAACGACTTCGTCGAGGAGGGTGGTCTCGGGAGTCACGACGACCAGACGCAGTTCAGCGGGGGCAACCATCGGCGGCTTCCACTCAAAAACAGGATCAGCAAGCGGTAAAGGCTACGGCGCGGAAGAGGGGGACTCAAGCCCGGGCGGGGAGGGTTCCCGTGGCCGGGAAGCCCGGAAGGGCCGGACGCTGCTTCCGAGATAAATCGGAAGTCCATTGGCCCGAAAGCCCGAAAATTCCGTGGCGACCGTGACTTGTGGCGTCTTCGGCCTGTTCCGCGCAACCGCGCACAGGGGGTAGAGGGACCTCAACTATCACAGAGGCCAGGCGCACGGAGACCAGAGGCATGTGGACGCTGATCCGGGATTCACTGGCGACCGCGGGACTGAAGGCGAAATACCAGCGACTGATTCACGAGAGGCTGCTCCACTTCACAGAAGCCACGGGGCCGAAGGGCGTCGAGGAAGATCCGGGCCGCTGGCTGGCGGTGGGACGGACCGAACGTGGGCTGGACGAACACCAGCGAAGCGATGCGCGGGCCCGGGCCAGACGACTCGTGCAGACCAATCCGCATGCCCGGAACATCCTGCGGCTGCTGGAGGTGTACGTGGCCGGCCCGGGGCTGGAGGTCACGCACCTGCCGGCCGATCCCGGGGGACGGACACCGGAGAATGACGCACTTCTCCAAACGGCCGACCGGCTGTGGTCCCGTTTCCTCGACGTCAACGAGCGTCACTATTCCGCCCGCGAGCATTCCCGTCGCGCCTGGCGGGACGGCGAATGCTTTCTCCGGAAGTTTGAGTCACCGGCCTGGCCGCCGGTGGTCCGGTTTGTCGACCCGGAAACGATCGGCGAGACGCCGCACAGCCCCGGGACGGAGGGGATTCTCACGAGTCCTGATGATGTGGAGACTCCGATCGCCTACCTGCGCCTGCTCGACGGGGGGCGGGGCGCGGAGCGGATCGATGCGGACGACATGCTTCACACGCGGGTCGGCGTCGATTCCAACCAGAAGCGGGGAGTCACGATCTTCGCGCCGGTTCTGGACACGCTGACCTGCTTCGACAAGTGGGTCGACACGGAGCTGACCGCCCGGAAGCTGCAGTCGTCGATCGTGCTGTGGCGGAAGGTGCAGGGGACTCCCCAGCAGGCGGCCGGTCTGGCGGAGGGGGCCTCGGGCGGGATGGGGCGCGAGGCGATCCGTCCCGGAACGATCCTGACGACGAACCAGTCGACGGAGGTGCAGTTCCTGCAGCCGAACACGAATTTCGGCGATGCGGTTCCGCTCGGGAGGATGTTGCTGCTGAACGTTGCGGCGGGGGCCGGCCTGCCCGAATTCATGCTCACCTCGGATGCCTCGAACGCCAACTTCGCGTCGACGATGGTGGCCGAAGGTCCGGCGGTGAAGCTGTTCCAGAGTGAGCAGCAGTTCTTCGCGGGGGAGTTTCACCGGCTGTGGCGGTGGATCATGACGGATGCTGTGGAGCTCGGGTTGCTGCCGGCCGACTTCTTCGAACGCGTGACGCCGCGCTGGACGTTTCCGCAGCTGGTGAATCGCGACCGGACGCGGGAGCGTCTGGCCGATGTGAGGCTCGTCGAATCGCAGGTGCTGTCGCGTGCGGAAGTGGCGCGACGGGATGGCGTCGACCCGAAGACGATGCGCGAGGAGCTGCAGGCCGAGCAGTCGAAGGACGGTTCGCTGTCCCGTTGATGAGTTGGTGTGCCAGGGCTCTGTGAGTGGTGTGAATGCGGACCGCGGTTTCGTGGTGGAACCGACGCCTGCAGCGCACGGCCGAGGCGGCCGTGGCACGGCCTTTTGAATGGGTTGCTATGCCGACCTGCGGCTGGGGCGTTGACTGCGAAGGGTTTCCGTTTTCGGGTGCGTGACAGAATGCCGCCTGTCCGCAGATTGCACTGGCGGAGCCAGTGCCACCTCCCCGGCCGAGGCGGCCGTGGCACGGCCTTTTGAATGGGTTGCTATGTCGACCTGCGGCTGCGGGCGTTGACTGCGAAGGGTTTCCGTTTTCGGGTGCGTGTCAGAATGCCGCCTGTCCGCAGATTGCACTGGCGGAGCCAGTGCCACCCCACCGTTGATGTCCTGGCGTGCCACGGCTCTGTGAGCCGTGCGAACGCAGACTGCGGCCTCCTGATGCAACCGCCGCCTGCAGCGCACGGCCGAGACGGCCGTGGCACGGCGGTTTCCGTGGGACGCAGGTTTGAAGACTTCGCCGGCGTGTCAGCTGATCGCGCCGGGGCGGCGAAGGACGCGGAACGCCCGCCAGCTGTATTCCAGGCCGCTGTAGACGGTCACGGCCGCCATGAGGGCCACGGAGAGATTGCGCAGCCAGATGAACTTCTCGAAGCCCCCGGACATCAGTCCGTCGACGGAGCGGGCGAAGTCGGGGCTGAGCGAAAGCAGGCACATCGGCACGGCGATGCACTGCAGGAGCATCTTGAGCTTGCCCCAGAACTTCGCGGAGAAATCACGGCCATGCTGCTCGAGGAACGCCCTCAGGCTGGTGATGAACATCTCTCTGGCCATCACGATGAACGCGACCCAGGGGGAGATGCCGCTGTCCTTTTTTCCGAGCAGGAACAGGAACGCGCCGCAGATGATCAGCTTGTCGACGAACGGATCCATGATGCGTCCGAGCGTCGTGATCTGCCCGTACTTGCGGGCCAGGTAGCCATCCAGGAAATCGGTCGAGGCGGCGACGATGAAGACGGCCGCGGAGGTGCGCCACCAGCCATCGAGATCCATCAGTGCAAAGAGCACCAGCGAGAGCAGGAACCGCAGGAGGGTGATGAAGTTCGGAAGGTTGAGCGACCGCCGGTCGATGGCCGCTTCACCGAGATGGTCGGTTTCCGTCAGTTCTCCGGAGGCGATCTTCGGGGCGCTGCTCACCGAAAGCCTCCTGCCTGGCTCCGAGCGCCACGGTCCGCGGCCAACTTCCGACTTCCTTCTGCGAAGGAGCGATGAAGTGGAACCCGCGAACTGTCCATAACAACCCGGCGCCGATCTGAGGTGAAGAACGTCTCACGGAAGTGTAACCCCACGGCGACCGGGGGACACTCCGAAACCCGAAACCACGGGGCATTGCGATGGCTACTGTGCGGGCGGGGGGCGTGCGGGCCCGGGAGACACCCGTGGCGGGCGGCAAGGATGCCTTCGCTCTCTCCGGGTTGACGGATACACTTCTCCATTCCCGTTTTGCCGCCCGACGTCCCCTGCGCGGCCCTTGCGAACCTCCGTCGACACCATGGCCCGGCTTTCCCAGGCGCGTCTCGCCTCCCTGAACAAATCGTTTGAAGACCGCACGCCGGAAGAGCTGTTCCGCTGGGCCAGAGAAACCTTCGGCGACCGGCTGGCGGCGATTTCCGCGATGCAGCAGTCCGGCAGCGTCGTCTGCCACATGATCTCGCGGCTGAAGCTCGATATCCCGGTCGTGTTCGTCGATACGGGCGTCATGTTTCAGGAGACGCTCGACACCCGCGACCGCCTCGCGAAGGAATACGGCCTCAAGATCATCACCCTGCAGCCGAAGCTCACGATGCAGGAGCAGACCGAGCAGATGGGCGTGCTGTATCTGGACGTCGAAGGCCAGAAGCGGTGCTGCCACATGCGGAAAGTGGAGCCGATGGCGGCGATCCGGGGGAAGTATGACGCCCTGATCGGCAGCCTGCGCCGGAGCGACGGCGGAAAGCGCGGGGAGTGCCCGGTGCTGGCCGTTGATCCGGAGATGAACGCACTCCGCATCAATCCGCTGGCGATGATGGAAGACGAGCCGCTCCACAACTACATCGCCGAGCACAAGGTGATCGTGAATCCGCTGCATTCGCAGGGCTTCTCGACGATCGGCTGCAACCGCTGCACGACGCCGGTTCTGCCGACGGAGCCGAAGCGGGCCGGCCGCTGGCGGCACCTGGGTCCGTGGTCGATGTATTGCGGGATCAACCCGACCGATCTGGACGACGCGACGTCGCAGGCGATCGATCTTCCGCAGGATCTGGTCGACCGGATTCTGGGGCAGAAGACCGACTTCATGATTTGAAGCAGCTCATTGCGACGCAAAATGCGACGATTGTGTCGCAGAGTGCTGCAGTGTGCCGAAGTGCTCTCCAAGCACCGTTGGAAGTTGTTGACACCCCGTTTTTTCAGGGGTACGGTGCGCTTCAACGTCTGCCAGGATCGACGAGTTCTCACCGCGAGCGTGGTGCTCAACTCAACCGGGGATGGCCGAGATACCTCGGTCCCCGCTAGCAGCCGTTCACCATCTCCGTGTGGGGCTCTGATGATCCACATGGAGTTTTATTGATTCGCCCGCCGATTGAATTTTCAGGGGTGGGTCGTTCGTTGCTTGCATCTTTTTTTCGGAGTGGTTCATCGTCGAAACACTTCTGTGCTTTATCAGTTCTGCTCGGGGAGAGATTGATGAAGAGGACGGCAAGTCGTGCGCGGGGATTTACGCTGATTGAACTGCTGGTGGTGATCGCAATCATCGCGATCCTGATTGCTCTGCTGTTGCCTGCTGTGCAGCAGGCTCGTGAGGCGGCCCGTCGCACGCAGTGCAAAAACAATCTGAAGCAACTCGGGCTGGCGCTGCACAACTACCACGATGTGTACAACACGTTTGTGTATCGCAAAGGCGGGACCGCAGCCCCCCTGGGCAACTCCGCCCGAAACGACGGCAATTACAGCAGGCTTTCGGGGATGGTGCCGCTGCTTGCGTACATCGATCAGGCTCCGTACTACAACCAGATCATGGCTGGCGATCCTTCAAATACGCTGAACTGGAATCCAGTGCCGGCCGGTGGCGCTGCGCCGTGGAGCGGCTGGCCGCTGTGGAACCGCGGGCAGATCGAAGTTTTCCGTTGTCCAACCGATCCTGGTATCAACACGGCCCGCGGCATTAACAATTACGCGTTCTGTGTTGGTGATGTTTACATCTCGAACCGGGACAACAACTGGGCCAACGGCCTGTTTGCCGGCTGCACACAGACGAACGGCAACAAGCACTATGGCATCCGCGACTGCACTGACGGAACGAGCAATACCATCGCGCTGAGCGAGCGGGTCGCTGCCAACTTCAATATCGGCGGCAAAGCGAATGCCGACAAGCGGGAAGGCGTGCTGATGGGTGTTGCCGGGCTCGCGACCTCGCCGGGCGCCTGCCTGGCCGCGACGTCGCCTCTTCTGGCCGGCAATCGTTATTCGAACGCCACCCAGGTGAAGGGGAAGTTCAGCTCGATCTGGATGGATGGCCAGTCGGAAGCCGTGGCATTTATGACTGTGCTCGGCCCGAACAACGTTTCATGTGCTGTCGGTACTGAGGCAGGCGCTGACGCAGTGTCACCGATGCTGTCGGCCAGCAGCCACCACGCCGGGGGCGTTCACACGCTGATGGCAGACGGTGCCGTTCGATTCGTCTCGGACAGCATCGACACCGGCAATCTGGGTGTGATGGCAGTCCGCGACGGCAAAAGCCCGTATGGAGTCTGGGGCGGCCTCGGAACTCGCGCCGGCGGTGAAACGATCGGCGAATTCTGATCAAAGGCACTGCTGAAGAAACGACGAAATCCCGGTCGCTCAGAGCGACCGGGATTTCTTTGTGATTGGGCGATGACTTCGTGCGTGGATCGCCCAAAAGCAGTTCCGCAGAATCCGGGCGAACCGCAGAATCTCAATCCTTGAGTTCCAGCTTCAAGTCTTCGCTGTTGCCGTCGGCATTGACGACCACGATCAGATCGGACTTCTTCGCGTCCATATACTTCGCCGGAAGGTCGTTCTTGACCGGCACTCTCAGCGCGGCCTTCTCAACGGCCACGGGATCATAGCGAGGATCCTCCGGCTCATACTGGGGCGATGTCTGAACCGGCGGCGCAATCTTTGACACAACGACGACATGCTTGCCTTCCACGGCGCCGTCGTTGGATGAGTAAGTGGTCAGCCTGAACTTGCCCTGCTCATCAGTGCGTCCGAACGCGCTCTTGTCCTTCTCGGCACAGATGAACGTCACATCCGCCGCCCCGACTGGCCGTCCCTTGTAAAGCACCGTCCCGCCGACCGGATAGACCGTCAGCCGACCGCTTGGCTGGTCGGCTCCGCCGCAACCAATCAGGACACAGCTGACGAGCAGCAGAAAGCACACAGAATGTCTCATAGGGTACCACCTTCTTGTCTGTCACGTCGCGAATGTGAATAACCAATTCCAGATTCTATCGCAGCTGCAGTGAATTGGGATGGGCTTCGGTCTGAGCCGCAACTTTGCCGACGGGCCGTACGCCGCGAATTCTCCGAGCCGATTATCAAACACCCTTCGGCTCGGGGTCTTTCTTCATGTATTCGGGCTCCGGCGTGTCGGGCGTAATCGTTTTCCACGTTTCGCCGTTCTCGCGGACGCGTTCCCAGTCCATCGGCTTGTAGGTGAACTGCAGCTGGGGCGTTTTCTGCGGCGCCTTGTGGAACTTCGACTGCATGATCGCCTCGGTCATGCCGGACGACATCAGGATCCGCTCGACCGGGTAAGGGGCCCTCTTTTCGACGATCATCACCTGGATGGCGTTGGCCAGGGCCCGGAACAGGCTGCGGTTGTTCCACGGGCCGACGTAGTGCGAGAACGCCCGGGGATGAACTTCTGCCTTCAGCCGGCAGGCGAAGTTCCAGCGGATGCCGCTCTCACCGACCTTCAGGACGGTTCCTTTCGTTCCATCGGAATACTCGATGAGGAAGCCCTCCTTGAGTTCGGCCAGGGGATCGGCGGGCGGCTGGATTCCGTTGAGTTCGTATTCGGCTTTCATCGCGGCGACGGCCAGTTCGGGGGACCACCGGCCGCGGCCTTCGTCGCCGCGCATCTGGTCGGCGGTGAGGTAGGTCACGCTCGAAACGCCGGTCTCGCCGCCGGCGCGGTCTTCGACGATGGCCTGCAGCACTTCGAGGGCGTGATAGCCGTAGCGTTCGGTCGGGCCGCCGTGGATCGACACGGCTTCTTCGATGGCCGCCCCGGGGGGCAGGCTGACATCGGGAACGCGCTGTGAGAGCGGGACCGAGCTTCCGGCCAGCAGGGGGAACTTCAGTTCCCTGGAAACGTCGACCATCTCCTTCGCCCAGTCGAAGCGGTAGGAGAGGTGCTTGTCGTTGAAGACGGGGACGCTGCGGCCGGATTTCCGGAATACGGCGACGATCTGGTCGAAGAACTCCTTGCGGGGGTAGAGCTGCTGTCCCAGCTCGTTCTCGGGGTATTCGCCGTGTTCGCCGATGCTGACGACGCCGTCGACGGCGAGTTCCTGTCCTCCGCGGCAGATGGCTTCCGCGATCGAGGGGTACAGGGGGATCGAGTAGTCCTTCGCGATCCGGCGGAGCGTGTCGTTGTCGTTGAACTGTGCGGCGTAGAGCGCGACGACCTCGACCGCGGGCTGCTTGAGTTGGCCGCAGAACAGGTAAGGCTCGAGGAAGTTTTCGAGCAGGACGTGGGCGTGTGACCGGTAGAAGCAGGCGGTGAGGACGATGGCGATTTTCGGTCGCGGGGCGTTGTCGAGGGCGAACCCGCGAGTTGTGGCGCCGGCGGCGAGAAGCGCCGCGCTCGTTCCCAGAAACTGCCGCCGGGTCTGCCGTACCATCCCTCGCTCCTTGTTGTTCGCGGGTGAGATGGTTTCTTGTATCAGACGGGACGCGCAGCGCCTCGCTCTCCCGGGCGGGCTATTCCTCGATCGCCCGGACCGAATAGTTGCGGCGGACCGGGTTGGGGGGGCGGCAGATGGATGAGTGTCCGAGCCGTCCGGCGATCAGGTAGCCGGCCCCGAAGCCGCCGATGTGGGCCCACCATGCGACTCCGCCGGCCTCCTGGGACATCAGTGACGACGTTCCCTGGAGGAACTGCATCAGGAACCACAGGCCGAGGAACACGGTTGCCGGGACGACGAAGAAGATGGGGAAGATGAAGATGGGGACGAACGTGCGGACCTTGGCGTGGGGATACCAGACGAAGTAGGCCCCCATGACGGCGGCGATGGCGCCGCTGGCCCCGACGGTCGGGATGGTCGATGAGGGGTCGGTCACGAGGTGAATCAGGCTCGCGATGCTTCCTCCGACCAGGTAGAAGACGAGGTATCCCACGTGCCCGAGCCGGTCTTCGACGTTGTCGCCGAAGATCACCAGGAACCACATGTTGCCCAGCAGGTGCATCCAGCCCCCGTGCAGGAACGTACAGGTGGCGAGCGTCAGCCAGGGCGGAACGGCGGGCGGGCCTGCTTCTTTCCGGGTTTCGACGACCTGCAGGCCCTCGGGAGTCATCACGACGTCCCTGTCGAGGGTGATCATGACCGGCTTGCCCGGCTGGGTGATCCGGGCGGGGATCATGGCGTACCGCTCGACGAGCGAGACGTCTTCCTTCTTTTCCAGCGTCTGCAGGAAGAACACCGCCGTGCAGATCGCGATCAGCGCGTAGTTGCAGACCGGCGTTGTGCGGGAGGGGATGTTGTCCTGCAGCGGAAACATGAAGAGCCTTTCTCCGGTCGATGGGAGTGGGCATTCTAGTTCCGCGGGACGGTCGGGTCAGCGGGGTTTGGAATCCCGGGAGTCCGTTTTGACCGAACGTTGGCCGGCAGAATAGAATCGGCCCATTCACCCCCTGTCGAGCGGGCGTTCCCTGCGCCTGTCGCTGTTCGCGAGAGAGGATGCTCCGTGGCCGTCATGCAGATTGTCAAAGGCGAAGCGCCGGGAACGGTGTTGCCGCTGCAGACGGGACGCACGGTGATCGGCAGGCATCCGACGTGCCATGTCGTCCTCGACAACGCGGCGGTCAGCCGCCATCACGCGCAGGTTCTCGAGAGTCATGGGCTTTATTTTCTGGAAGACCTCCGCAGCCGGAACGGCACTTTCCTGAACGGCGAGCCGCTCTCGGCGCGGGCGGAACTGCGCGACGGCGACCAGGTCCGGATCTGCGACGTGATCATGTCGTTCCAGATCGATGGGACAGCGACTCCCGGAACGTGGGTCCAGCAGCAGGCGGAATCGCCGCTGGGACGCACGATCGTCGAGCAGGGGGACTCGGCGCCCGAACTGAAGCCGATCGACGAAAGCCACGTCTACGTCCTTCCCGAGCCGTTCCCGGAACCGGTGTTCGATTCGCCGTCGTCGGTGATCAAGAAGCTCGACTCGCGGAGCGGCAGCTCCACCGATTTCAAATCGGGCGTGAAGCCGGAAGTGAAGCTGAAGGCGATCGTCGAGCTGACAAAGGCCGTTTCCCGCGAGCTGAACGTCGAGAACGTCCTGCCGAAGCTGATGTCGACGCTGTTCAACGTCTTCTCGCAGGCCGAACAGGGGTTCGTGCTCCTGAAGGAAGATGAGAGCGACGTGCTGCGGGTGAAGGCGACGAAAACCCGCTCGACGACGGCCGAGGACGTCATCGCCGTCAGCATGACCGTCGTCCGCCACGTGATGACGACGGGCGAAGCCGTGCTCAGCGGGAACGTGCTGGACGACTCGCGTTTCAAGGGGAGCACGGCGCTCGCCAAGATGCGGGTCTCGTCGATGCTCTGCGTTCCGCTGCTCGACCAGGACGACAAGCCGTTCGGCATCATCCAGATTCTCACGCGATCGACGACGCAGGTTTTCAAGGAAGACGATCTCGACCTGCTCGTCAGCCTGGCGTCGCAGGCGTCGATGGCGATCGACAACGCCCGCCTGCACCAGGAACTGCTTTCGAAGCGCGAAATGGAGCGGGACCTCGATTTCGCGACGCAGGTGCAGCTCGGCTTCCTGCCGAAGTCGCGTCCGCGTGTCGAAGGCTATTCCTTTGCCGACTACTACGAAGCCGCCCTGCATGTCGGCGGCGACTACTTCGACTACATCCCCCTGGGCGATGGGCGGCTGGCGCTGACGATCGGCGACGTCGCCGGGAAAGGGATGCCGGCCGCATTGCTGATGGCCCGCCTGTACTCTTCGGCCCGCTACCAGCTGCTGACCTCGTCGTCTCCCGGCAAGGCGATCAGCGGCCTCAACCAGGAGATTGTCTCCAGCGGGCTGGGGCATCGCTTCGTGACGTTCCTCGTGCTGGTTCTCGACGCGGCCGCGAACAACATCACGGTCGTGAACGCGGGGCACCTCTCCCCGCTCCTGTGCCGCAAGGATGGAACCATCGACGCGATCGGCCGGAAGACGTCGGGCCTGCCGCTGGGCATCGTGCCGGAAGTGGAATACGAGGAAGCGACGTTCGATCTTGCTCCGGGCGACACCGTGCTGACGTTCACGGACGGCGTCACCGAAGCGATGACGGACGAGAAGGCCCTGTATGGGCGGGAGCGGCTTCTGGGACTGATCAAGAAGTCGAAGGGGACGGTCGAGCAACTGATCGAATCGATCGTGGATGACGTCGAGAAGTTCACGGACGGGAGCGATTCGCGGGACGACACGTGTCTCGTGGGCGTGCAGCGGCTCGAATCATGACGTTGTCTGTCGATGGAGTTCTCGGGCGAGGCGGGCTGATCGCCGGCCGGCTGTCGGACCACGAAGTGCGCCCGGAGCAGCTGGACATGGCGGAGGCCGTTTCCAGCGCCATCGCCGAGCGGAAGCACCTGGTCGTCGAGGCGGGCACGGGCGTCGGCAAGAGCTTTGCCTACCTGGTTCCTGCGATTCTCGCAGCGGCCGACTGGCAGTCCGGCCGGAAAGGACGGGCGGGCGACAAGAAAGACGAGAAGCGGCGGATCGTCGTCAGCACACACACGATCAGCCTGCAGGAACAGCTGATCAACAAGGATATTCCGTTCCTGAACGCGATCATGCCGGTCGAGTTCTCGGCCGTGCTCGCGAAGGGGCGTTCCAACTACATCAGCCTCAGGCGGCTGTCGGCGGCCATGGACCGGGCTGGCTCGATCTTCGAGGAGAACCAGGAGCTGACGCAGCTGCGGCAGCTGCGGGAATGGTCGCACAACACCCGCGACGGCAGCCTGGCCGACCTCAATTTTCACCCGACCGGGGCCGTCTGGAGCGAGGTGCGCAGCGAACAGGGGAACTGCCTGGGGCGCAAATGCCCGCGGCACGAAGACTGCCTGTACTACAAGGCGCGGCGTCGGCTGTGGAATGCCGACGTGCTTGTGGTGAACCACGCCCTGTTCTTCTCGGATCTGGCGCTCCGCCGGGAAGGGGCCAGCATCCTCCCCGACTACGAGGTCGCGATCCTCGATGAGGCCCATACCGTCGAGTCGGTCGCCGGGGAGCACCTGGGACTGTCGGTCTCCAGCGGCCAGTTCACCTACCAGTTCAACAAGCTCTACAACGACCGCACGCAGAAGGGGCTGCTCCTCCATCACAACCTGCCGGAAGCGCAGAAACTCGTCCAGCGCCTGCGGTATCTCGTCGACAACCTGTTCGCCGAGATCCTCGAATGGCAGGAACGGGAGAATCGTGGCGGCGGCCGCGTGCGGGAGCCGCTGTCCATTCCGAATCCCGTCTCTCCCGACCTGCGGCTGCTGGCGGCCGCCATGCGGGAGTACGAGCCGAACGTCGAAGATGAAGGGCAGCGGATCGAACTGACCGCCGCGGCCGATCGTGTCGACGGCCTGGCGACCGTGCTCAACGGCTGGCTCAAACAGGAAGTCGAAGACGGGGTGTTCTGGATCGAGCGCAGCTTTGGAAAGACGCCAAACATCGAGCTGACCTCGGCGCCGATCGAGATCGGCCCGGTGCTCCGCGACGAGCTGTTCAATAAGACGCCGAGCGTGATCCTGACGAGCGCGACGCTGGCCGTCGGACAGCAGGATTTCAGTTACCTCAAGCACCGCCTCGGCGTCACGAAATCGCACGAGCTGAAGCTCGGCAGTCCGTTCAACTACCGCGAACAGGCGACGCTGATCCTGGCGGACAACATGCCCGACCCGGCCGACCAGCCGGCCGAGTTCGAGACGGCCGTGTGTACGCGGATCCAGCGGCATGTGCTGCAGACGGGAGGCCGCGCGTTCGTGCTGTTCACGAACTACAAGATGCTCAAGTCGTGTGCGGCGCGGCTCGGACGATGGTTCTCGGAGCAGAACCTCACGCTGATCGTTCACGGCGACGGGATGCCGCGCTCGATGATGGTCGACAAGTTCAAGGCGGACGGCCGGGCCGTTTTGTTCGGGGCCGACAGCTTCTGGCAGGGGGTCGACGTGCCGGGGGAGGCGCTGCAGAACGTGATCATCACGCGTCTGCCGTTTGCCGTTCCCGATCACCCGCTCCTGGAAGCCCGCGTCGAGCGCATCAAGGCGCAGGGGGGGAACCCGTTCATGCAGTACCAGGTTCCCGAAGCGGCGATCCGGCTGAAGCAGGGATTCGGGCGGCTCATTCGCTCGGCCGCCGATCGCGGGCAGGTGGTGATTCTCGATCCGCGGGTGCGGACGAAACGTTATGGGCGGACGTTTCTGGAGAGCCTGCCGGAGTGCCGCGTGGTGATTGATGACGGGAAGCGGGTGTAAGCGCGAAGCAGAGCTTCGATGAGAGTGCGTTCCCAAGCAGGAGCTTGGGAACGAGATCCAGCTCCGCTTCGTCAACGATGGCACTGGCGTCCGGTGCGCTCCGCCGGGAGACTACTCTCAACGCGAATCTGGGCTATCGACCGCAGCATCCGGCGAGACTCTCATGGGCCGTTCCCGCTATCGGATCGTGGAGAACGAGTTTCCCTACTTCATGACGTGCACAGTCGTCGGCTGGCTGCCGACCTTCACGCGTCCAGAAGCAGTGGATGTTGTCTACGACTCCTGGCGGTTCCTGCAACGGGAGCGGGAGTTCAAACTCTTCGCCTACGTCATCCTGGAGAACCATCTGCACCTGATCGCCAGCGCGCCTGATCTCTCAGCAGCGATGCAGAGCTTCAAGTCGTATACGGCACGGCGCATCGTGGACCTCCTCAAGAATCGATCCGCGCTCACGCTCCTGGACTCGTTCCGGCGATTGAAACTGGCCCACAAGAGTGAAAGCGAGCATCAGGTCTGGCAGGAAGGAAACCATCCCGAGCAAATCTGCTCCGAAGAAATGATGTGGCAGAAGATCGAATACATCCACAACAACCCATTGAAGCGAGGGTATGTCGATGATCCGGTCTCATGGCGGTACTCCAGCGCCAGAAACTATGCAAAGAGGCCGGGGCTGATCGATGTGTTGACGGAGTGGTCGTCGACGAATCGCGAAGCAGAGCTTCGATGAGAGTGCGTTCCCAAGCTGGAGCTTGGGAACGAGAGGGCGAGTACATCCACAACAACCCATTGAAGCGAGGTTATGTCGATGATCCGGTCTCATGGCGGTACTCCAGCGCCGGAAACTATGCAAAGAGGCCGGGGCTGATCGATGTGTTGACGGAGTGGTCGTCGACGAATCGCGAAGCAGAGCTTCGATGAGAGTGCGTTCCCAAGCAGGAGCTTGGGAACGAGATGGCGAGTACATCCACAACAACCCATTGAAGCGAGAGTATGTCGATGATCCGGTCTCATGGCGGTACTCCAGCGCCGGAAACTATGCAAAGAGGCCGGGACTGATCGATGTGTTGACAGAATGGTCGTCGACGAATCGCGAAGCAGAGCTTCGATGAGAGTGCGTTCCCACAGAAGATCGAATACATCCACAACAACCCATTGAAGCGAGGGTATGTCGATGATCCGGTCTCATGGCGGTATTCCAGCGCCGGAAACTATGCAAAGAGGCCGGGGCTGATCGATGTGTTGATGGAGTGGTCGTCGACGAATCGCGAAGCAGAGCTTCGATGAGAGTGCGTTCCCAAGCAGGAGCTTGGGAACGAGATGGCGAGCTGGAGCTTGGGAACGAGAGGGGGCGGGGGGCGGTTGCTGGTGGCGGATGCGCCTCTCCATCACGGGCGTTTGCTCAGTGCGTCCACCCGTTCGGAGAGCCGCTGGACCTGCAGTGAGAGTTCCATCATCGTCGCATCGTGCAGATCGTGGCGCGCCCAGACGTACCCGAAGCCGCGAAACGTGAAGAGGCCCACGCAGCCGGCAACGACAACGACAGCGCCGGCAATCAGGATGCTGGAACTGGTGAGTGTCAGCCAGCGGATTTCCTGGCTGCTCCGGGCGGCCAACAGGACACCGGCAAACCCCAGAATCATCAATGCGATGCCGGCGACGCACACGAGCTGGGAGTAGCGGCCGCGCTGCTTCATGCTTGTGACCTTCTGTTCCAGGGCCGTGTGCAGCTCGGACATTCGTTGCTCGCTCGGCGGATCGTCGCTGGCAACCAGCTTGTGAATCAGGTCTCGGACATTGTCATTGGCAGTCATTGTGTTGTTCCGCGATCAGGGTCAGGATTTCTTGGCTCGCGTAATGCAGTCGGGATTTCACGGTTCCGTTCGGGCAGTTCGTGGCGGTCGCGATTTCGGCGATCGTCATGCCTTCCAGAAAACGGAGGGTGAGCACCTCGCGGTGCTCGGGTGAGAGGCGCGCCAGCGCGAAGTGCACCAGTTCGGCTGCCTCGAGCAGCGCGCTGACCCCGTCGGTGGTGTTCGTTGAAGCGACCGGTCGCTGCTGCTCGGCCCGATGGCGGCGCGATTCTCTGCGGATCGCATCCACGATCTTTCCATGTGCAATGCGATAGAGCCATGCTCGAAATGCTCCCGGGGAACGGAGCGACAACCGCATTTTCCACGCCATGAGCCAGACGTCCTGGAGTGCGTCCAGCGCTCGCTCGGGGTCGCGTTCGAACCGGCGAATGAAATACAGCAGCCGCTCCTCGTAGAGCCGGACGAGGGCCAGAAACGCATCCGAACTTCCTCGCTGAAACTGCCGGATCAGAATCCGCTCGCGAAGCCGCTCGACCAGTGTCGGCTCTGTTTTCTTCACGTGATTCGCACCGATCCCTTCGAGCACAAGCGGAATCCGGAAGACGTTTCGATGAACCGGAGTGCTTCGCCAATCAGAGTCGCTGACGGGAGAGCAATGGTTCAACGACAGTTGCGGAATTCATGAAGTCTCTGGCGAAGCCCTGATCCTGCCTGGCGGAATGCGTCGTTCCAACCGCGCCCGCGGTCAGCATGGAGCAGGATCGTACGCGAATCGGCCCAGGTTGATCGACGCGGCGACGGACGGATCAGCGGGGAAGCCGAGCCTCGGCGAGAGCGCCCTCGCCGGCGGGAGCCCGAGAACGGAAAGCCCTGCTATCGCGGGCCGCGGGGAACCAGGCGTGAGAGGCCGAGCCGGAACATCACGGCCAGGGCCGCGAACATTTCCTTGAGGTTGATCTTCGTCCGTCCGAAACGCCGTTCTTCGAACGTGATGGGGACTTCGACGAACCGGGCCCCGAGTCGCTTCAGGCGGTAAAGAACCTCCTCCTGAAACGCGTAGCCCTTTGCGAGGAATCGTGCATCGACCAGCTGCGACGCGAGAGTCATCTGGTAGCAGCGAAACGCGCCGCTGTTGTCCTGCGTCTTCAGGCCCAGGCAGGTGCGTGCCAGGGCGTTGATGCCCCAGCTCATCAAGCGCCGACGGAAGGGCCAGTCGGGAATCTTGCCGCCGGGGACATACCGGGAGCCGATCACGACATCCGCGTTCTCAGTCGCCGCGAGGATCGCTGGAATGAACCGGGGCGGGTGCGAGCAGTCGGCGTCGAGGTTGAGCAGCCAGTCGTAGCCGCGATCCCGCGCGAAGCGGAAGGCCTCGATCGTCGCCGTTCCCAGCCCCAGTTTTCCTGCCCGGCTGACGAGATGGATCTGCGGATCGCGAGCCGCGAACTCCCGGACCAGTTCACCGGTCCCATCGGGCGAGTTGTCATCGATGACGACGATGTCGGCCGCCGGAACGACGCGTCGGATCTCCGGAATCAGCTCCACGAGGTTGTCGTGCTCGTTGTAGGCACACAGCGACACGACGACCCGGCCGGGACTTCCCGTCTGCTCATGCCCGCGTGGAGCCTGTTCGGCCGATGAACCCTCCACGCTGAATCAACCCGTGACCTTGTTCTTCCGATCGCGCCAGGCGCTCGGGAACTCTTTGACGTGCTTGTTCAGGAAGTTCCGGATCGGAACCTCCACCTGGTCGGGCACTTTCCCGATCAATCCCAACTCACGGTCCCGGAGGGCCGGCGATAGTTTATAGACCCGCTTTTCGTCTTTCCGCTGGGCCTTTTCCATCAGTTCAAAGACCTTCTCCGACTGCCCCTTGTCGGCCGTGTCCTGGGCGCCGACGACCACGAGCATGGCGATGCCCGCGTTCGGCGACTTGATCAGGCTCATGGCTCGATTCGAGTTGAGACGCCCGGCCGACATTTCCGGCGACAGGAGCACGAGCGCCCGCACGTCCTGGCCGCGAGGGGTGCGGTTCGCCAGGACCGGGGCATCGTCGTAGGGGGGAACCGTCAGGTCGGCCGCGGCGAAGTTGATGGCGACGGCCGCCGTTGGACCGGCGGCGACGATCGCCATCTTGTTCATATTGAGATCCTTCTCCTGGTGCCGTTCGAAGATGAACTGCTTGACGGCGAACATGTCGCTGGCGGCCATCTTTTCGTAGTCATCGGGTCGCAGCTTGGCGATGTCGCCGGGGGACTTGCTGTCTCCGAACTTGCGGAGGTCGACGGTGATGACGGCATAGCCGTCGGCCTGGAGCGTTTCCGCGAAGTTCGCAGTTTCGCCGCGACCCGGGGCGGCCTTGTCCCAGAGGATGCGGCCCTTGTCGCTGCCATGCAGCAGGACGACGACGGGCGCGTTTTCGCGATCGCCGCTGGAGGCCTTGGCCGAGACGGGGTAGTAGGTGATCGTGAGGGGATGCCCGTCAACGGAGCGGATCGATTCGATCCGGCTGTCGGCGGAGGTGACGGTCGTCGCAAGCAGCAGCGCACACGCCGCGAAGGACGAGCGGGCGATGAACAGGGGCATGGGGACAGCCTCGTCAGGGTGCGATGGCGGGGCGCAAGAATCCGTTCCGGGCGGCACACCGTATTTCAATGTGTCACTTGGCAATCTACGGGGGTCCCTGCAGGTAATCAATTGCCGTCCTGCGCCGGCGGGGCATTCAGAAGGGAGTTCGCTGCATAAACTGCACAGGCCGGCAGGTCTCCGCGGTCGCCGGGCGGCGAATTCCCCCTGTTCTCTCCAGTTTGGCGCTCGCGGGGCGGGGCCGATTGACGTAATCGTTCGCGGCGGAACCATTTCCAACCGCGAGACAGCCCGGATTCCTCCCCGTTTTTCTTCCTGCGGACTTTCATGTCGGACAAGCCGGTCGTCACTGTCGTCTGCAAGGTGTGTGACACACGCCTCGATGAAACGGCGTTCGACCAGCCCCACGAGACGCACTGCCCGATCTGCCATTCTCCGGTCCTCGTCCCGGCCGCGGGGCAGGCGGTGACGAAGGCCCCGCAGTTCAAGAGCGACCCGAACCTGGAGGGCTACGCCGTGCTGCCGCTGGATGGCCCGGACGCGGAGCGGCGTGCGAAGAAGGCCCAGGACGTGATCCTGGTCGTCTGTCCGATTTGCCGGGCGAGGCTCCACTCCGCGCCGAAGAAAGAGGCCTACCACATCAAGTGCCACGACTGCCACGAGCTGGTTCGTGTGCCGTCCCGGGCCGAGCATCGCGAGAAACAGAAACGCGAGGCGATTCCGGACAAGTTCGACGCGATCGAGCCCGTGCCGGTCGGCGAGGTCGCGCGGTCCGACCGCTTCTATTCCGCGTGGTATCTGCAGGCGCAGAGCGAGATCCGCCGCGAGCCCGATCCGACGCCGCCGGCCAACCTGTATTTCTCCGGCACGTTCACGTTTCCCTGGGAACGCGACATCGCGCCGAAGTGGGTTTTCCTGTCGCTCGGCACGACGTTCTTTGCCCTGCTGGTGGTCTTGCTGGTCTCGCTCCTCGGGGGCGCTGGAGGCCCGACGGGGCTGGTGATGGGCTTTTTCGCGCTGCCGCTGATCTGGATCGGCATCTGGACCGCATCGTACGCCGCCTCCGTCTGCATGGCGGTGATCACGGATACCGCGAACGGCAACCAGAAGGTCGTCAACTGGGCCGACCAGAACTGGCGCGACTGGATCATGACGATGGCGTATGTCCAATACTTGATTGCTGTTGCGGCGCTGGCGGGGTATGTGACGGCCCGTCTGCTCGACCTGGCGGCCGTTCCGGACCGCTGGCCCGCTTTTCTCGTTGCGATCGTGGCGTTTCCGTACGTGCTCCTTTCGGCCCTGGAAACGGGAGGGGGCCTCAACTTCATCTCCCCCAACGTGACGCTCAGTCTCGTCCGGAAGCCGCTTCCGTGGCTGGGTTATTACGTCGTTTCGGGGGTGGTGACGGCTTCGATTGCCGGTGCGATCTGGGGTCTGGCGCGGGTGTCGCCGTTACTGGCCGGCGGGCTCGGGGGGATGCTGTTGGCCGCCTGGATGTTGATCGAGGCCCGGCTCACGGGGCGGCTCGCGTGGGCGATCAGCCGGGAATAGGCCGGGGGCACTCCCCGGACACGAGGTGACCGGCCTGGAGCGGCAGAAACTGCGCAGGGGGGCCCCTTTCGGTACACTCCCCGTTGGTCCTTGAGGGCATTCTGCCTTACGACACCGCTTTCCGTCCAAAAATGTCCCTGTTCGCCCTGTCCGGACACCCGCTGACCCCCTGGGGAAGGCTTGCGTGTCTCTGCCTGGCGAGCCTGCTTGGCGGCCTGCTGTTCCTCGCGACTTCGGTTCATCCCGATCCGCGGGGGTATGGCACTCACGAGCAGCTGGGACTGACTCCCTGCGCCTTTCGTGTCGTGTTGAAGATTCCCTGTCCCACCTGCGGAGGAACGACCAGCTTCGCCCATTTCGTCCGAGGCCAGTGGCGAGACGCCTTTCACGCCAATTCCGCGGCGTTCGTTTTCGCCCTGCTGTCCTCGATGATGACTCCCTGGCTGCTGCTGTCCGCCGCGACGGGCAGGCTCCTCGGGGTCGTCCGGGCCGACTGGGCGTTCATCACGGTTGTGGCCGTCCTGGCTTCGCTGGCCTTTTCCAGCTGGCTGGTCCGGATCCTTCCCGCCCTGCATTCCGTCACATCCTGACTCGATCGAGACGCCTTCACCGATTCCCGCCCGAGGCCGCCGCGCCCCTTTCACGGAAAGATCGGACACCAGACATGTCCGCGCCGAACACCTCCTCTTCCCTGTCGCCCGATCGCTCACGCCCGCCGGCGCCCGCTGCGCCGTCGCGGCGGATGTTCCTGATGGCCCTTGCGGCGGGAACGACCTCCGCGGGGTGCATCAACTTCGGCTCGATCATGAGCAAGATGATCCTGGGCGATCCCCATGTGGAATCGGCCTTCCGCATCCGGACCGGGGTGAAGCTGTCCGACAAGAACACGATCATCATCTTCGCCTCGGCCCCGGTCACGGTGATGGATGAGAACGGCTCATTGACCTACGACGTCGTCGAGCAGATGTCGCGACGGTTCGGCCTGCGGAAGATCAACGTCGTCAATCCGAACGACGTCTCCCGCGTGATGGACCGCAAGGCGGGCAGCACCGACCCGCTCATGCTGGCCCGCGAGTTCCCGCAATCAGACTACCTGATCCACATCAAGTTCAGCGGCTACGGGATCAAGGAGCCGAACAGTCCCAACCTGTACCGCGGATACGCCGCCGGGATGGCCTATGCCTGGTCGGCCCGCGGAGGCGGCGAAGAGGGGGGGACACGGCACGTGGTGCAGATCTTCGAGAAGGAGTTTCAGATCGAGCATCCGAAACATCCCGTCTCCCGCGATTCGATGTCGATCAACGCGTTCGAAAAGCAGTTCGTCGACGAGATCAGCAAGAAGCTGGGCAACCTGTTCTACGACCACGCGACAAGCGAAATCCTGTAGTGAAGTGTGTGGACGGCCCGGGCTGAGATTCCTGGGCCTGCCTCCGATGAGTCACTGACGACTGGAACAAGGACGTTCCCCATGACTGCCTCCGCCGAATCCACCATCCGCCGCCCCAGCCTCCGCCGGGCGATTGGCGTCGTCGTCGGCATCGCGCTGGCCCTGTCGACCAGCGGCTGCGCCCAGTTCGTCCTCCTCGGCCTCTTGCTCGGCGGCCCCCCGTCGATCGAGCCTGATTTCGATGCCGAGACCGGCCTGTCGATGGCCAAGAAGGACGTGAAGGTGGTCGTCGTCTGCTACGCGCCGCTCGAACTCCGATACAACTTCCCCTCCATCGACAAGGAAGTCGCGGCCCAGGTCTCCTACCGGCTCTTCGAACACAAGATCGTGCCGATCGAGCCCGACTACGTCCGCGCCTGGGTCGATCAGCATCCCGACTGGGAAATGGCCTCCGAAATCGGCAAGGCGTTCGACGCCGACTACGTCATCGAGATCGAGCTGGAATCGTTCAGCCTCTACGAAGAGGGAACCACGACGAGCCTGTACCGCGGCAAGACGGTCGGCTTCGTCCACGTCAGCGATATGAAGGACGACGGCGAACGGATCTTCTCGAAAGACCTCGACTTCGCCTTCCCGACCCGCGTCCCGCGCTCGGCCTACGACCAGTCGCTCGTCTCGTTCAAGCGAGAATACCTCTCCCGCCTCAGCGAGAAGATCGGCTTCATGTTCTACGAGCACTACTCCGGCGACATGATCGGGTGGGCGAATTAGGCCGAGTCCGCTGGAATGGACGGGCTCTGTTTCGTCAGTCGTTCGCGACCACCGTCAGGAGTGCTTCCGCAGCCAGTTTTCCGAGTGAATTGGATGCGAGAGGACTGTCACCGGTGATCAGCTGGCGATCGACATGACATTTCCCCGTGATGTCCTCGTTCAGAATTTCCACACCGAGCGACTTCAGTTGCTCGGCGACGAACCAGGGCATCGGGCCGGGCATATATCCGATCTCCGGATTCTTCCTGTCGAGCTCGTCAGGAAAGACGCAGGCTTTGTATCCCTTCAGGGGGAACTTCTTCGCATGATTGCCGAGGGCCAGGGAAAGCAGGCAAGCAGGTCCGTGGCAGAGCGTCACGATGTGTCGATCGTTGTCGAGCATCGACTGAAGCACCAGTCTGACCTCGTCGCTGTGGGGTATGCCCGAGAGCGCGCCGTGGCCTCCGGGAATGAAGACCGCGAGATACGGTGAGTCCCCTTGGAAGTTGTCCCGGATGATGTCGGACAACTTCGCCGGCTGCTTCAACTGAGGCAGATACTTTTGATAGACGGATTGAACCGCCTCGTCGTCCTTGGGCATTGCCCACAGTTCAAGCTTGACCGGATTGCCCGAGAGGGTGGCAACATCAATCGCAAACCCGGCCTGGTCGATGTGGTGCATCGGCAGCAGCATTTCCACCGGATGATTTCCGGTTGAGAACATGGCGCCGTTCTTCATCAGGAGATAACGCTCGTCGGTGGCGATCATCAGCACCTTCCACTTGCCGCTCTCGTACGGCTTTCTGGAAGTCACTCCGTCGAAGTCGGTTTTCGACGAGGTATATTGCTGCAGCGAATACGGAGACGGGAAGAACGCATTGTCTTCAGCGGGATCGGGAGTCGGCCTCCGATCAGCGGCGACGTTCGTGGTGCTCATGGATGTTTTCCCAGGGGGAAGTCGACGTTTTCGCTCACTCTGGCCGGCTCTGCCCCCTGCAGAGGGCAATTGACTGACGACGGAAGGACGGGCATCCGTGGGTCTATCGTTGTCGATTTCGACTAGCGACGATTCTCCTCGGCAACGACGAGTGGTCAAGGACGAGGTATGAAATCACCAGCCGCTGGGTGGTGATTTCGGTTGAGCATCGACAGCGCGCAGATGTTCCTCGACGCCATCCTGCTTCTTCTCCCAGTCGGCCGCCTTCAGCCAGCGATCGCCCGGGTGATAGCGATACTCGACGACGTCGTCATCAACGACATACAGGCTCGTTCCATCCTCCGGTTTCACGTAACTTTCGAACCGCTCCGGCAGAACGATGAACCGCAGCGGCTTCTTCGCTTTCGCAGGCTGAAGAACGGGCTTGCCGCCGACAGTCGCCTCGAGTGGCGCCGGCAGCTCCACCGCCAGCGGCGCTACCTCGGATCCGTGATACCACTCCTGGATCACGATCTCTGCGTTCTGGACGATCGGAACATATGATCGCGCCGGCGTGCTCCCCGAGCCGCCTCCGAAGAATCCTCCCGCGCCTGCCAGCGACTCCTTCGGCCACGCCTCGTTGTACTTCCCCAGCACTCCGTAACGTTTGAAGTCGAAGTCGCGATTCACCACCAGCACGCGCAGCGGGTTCGACTCGATCACTTCAAGCCGGCCCGTTTCGGAGTCTTTCAGCTCAGTCAGCTCCCGCGGCTGGAACTCCCGTGCACTCTCGTAAGCAGCCTTCAACGCGGCCCGCTGCGCTTGAGGCATGTCCGGAATCTCAAGTCGCCAGTACCCGCTGTAGCCACAGAACGCCATCGAGAGTGGATCTGGAACTTTGTAGGAGAACGTCGGTGAATTCGAGTTCTGGAGATCCTTCACTTTCTCCTGCGTGAGGTTCGTCAGGAAGCAGCAGTCGCCCGGAAGAAATCCCGGGTTCGTGGCGCTCGCTGTGGACGCACCGAAGAACAGGAAGAAGAACGCGCCCGCGTAGTGACCAGCCCTCATTGCCGCCCCTCCGCAATAACCCCGCAACCGTTTCGCACGAAAGCGAGTCTACTTCGCTTCCAGGCTCCGCCACAGGTACCAGCTCGCAATCGACCGCCACGGCTGCCAAGGCTCTGCAATCTGCAGCGCCAATGCCTTGTTGGGCAGCACCTCCAGCGCATACAGGTTCTTGAGCGCCGTCTTGATCCCCAGGTCATCCGGCGCGAACACGTCCGCCCGGCCCAGGCTGAACATCAGGAACATCTGCGCCGTCCATTCCCCCACGCCCGTCACCTCGACGAGCGCTTCCACCACGGACTCGTCGCTCATGCGCGACAGCTTCGCCAGCGGCAGCCGGCCATCAGCGACGCGCAGCGCCAGGTCGCGGAAGTAACGCAGTTTCTGCGGCGACAGCCCCGCGCCCCGCAGGTCCTCATCCGCGAGCACGATGATCGCATCGGCCGTCAGCATCTTCGGCGCCGTGAGGGCTTCCAGCCGCTTCCAGATGGAACGGGCGGCGGAGGTGGAGATCTGCTGTCCGACGATGGCGCGGGCCAGCGAGTGGTAGCGGTTCTTCGTCAGCGTGAGCTTGAACGGCCCGACGCGATCGATGACCTCCTTCAGGATCGGGTCGACCTTCCGCAGCCGGCGGATCCCTTCCTCGGCCGCTTCCGGGCTGAGCGTCGAAATCAGCGCCGCATTGGCGGACTTCACGGATCGCGGTCCTGACGCTTTCGCGGCCGACTTCTTCTTCATGGCGGGCTCCAACGCAAAACACCCCGGCTGCTTTCGGGCAGCCGGGGTGTTGGAATCGTTTGTCACGCATTACGCGCCGAGCACTTTGGCCGGCTCGTCGACCACGGGGTCTTTCCAGCCGAACTTGTTTTCGATCGCCGCTTCCGACAGCCGCACCAGCATGTCGCGATCGACGTGCGGGCAGATGAGGTGCGGAGCGGCTCGCTGGGTGTTGGTCGAATCGAAGATCGAATCGGCCCGCCAGTAGGAGGAGTAGACCTCCGAGTGGCTGTGGAAGAGTTCGAGCGCCAGCGACTGGTTGTTCTCGATCTTCACCGGCTTGCCGAAGTTGATCCCGTACAGGTTGTTCACCTGCTCGATCACGTCGCGCATCAGCCGCACGCTGATCGGCAGCCGCGGCGTGAGGTGGTACGTCTGGCCGTGGTGTTCCGGGTGCGTGATGACGTGCGACATGACGGCCGACACCCAGTCGACCGGGACGAGGTTCTTGTTCCACTCCGACTTGGCGTCGAGGTTGATGTAGTTGGCGACGCCGCGGCCGGTGAAGTCCTGGCTGCCCAGCTGCTCGGTCAGCTTATGGGCCAGTTCGAGCATCACGTAGTAGTTGTGGTACGTGAAGGTCACGCCCGACTTGCTGTCGCCGATGATGATCGCCGGACGGAACACCGTGACCGAATCGAGGTGCTTGCAGTCGCGGACGAGTTCTTCGGCCTCGACCTTGCTCTCTTCGTACGGGTTGGCGAATTCCTGGCCGGTGCGCAGTTCGTGTTCATACACGCGGCCGTCACGGATGCCCGACACATAGGCGGTCGACACCTGGAACATCTTGCGGATGTTGGCCTGGCGGCAGAACTCGAGCGCGTGCTTCGTGCCGTCGACGTTCGAACGCCACGGCTCGGCATGCCGGCCGGTGCTGACGAACGACAGGCTCGCCGCGTTGTGCAGCATCGCGTTGACGTTTTCGGCGGCCCATTTCGTCTGGTCGGGCGTCAGGCCGAAGTCGGGCTGCGTGATATCCCCTTCGAGCACGACCGGACGTTCAAAGGTCCGGCCTTCCATTTCTTCCCAGCTGCGAATGGCCGCTTCGACGCGGGCGCCGGGGGTTTTCCGGCGGGAACGGCGAACAAGGACGGCCAGGGGAACGCCCGCGGTCAGCAGGTCGCGCATCAGGTAGCGGCCCAAGAGGCCGGTCGCTCCCGTCAGCAACAAGTAACCCATCGCGATTGACTCCATCACGTCCGGCGGGCAGATCCCGGATTTGTCCCGTTCGTCCACACGACGAAAGGGCCGGGAGTTGATACTGCCGACGGATCACCAGCATTGACCTGCTGGAGGCGGAACGCGATCCATCGCAGGCCAGTCCCGAATTCGGCGGCCGCGAGACGATCGTTCCGACTCCGTCCTGGAATCGGGGCTTCCTCTGGACCCAGCAGTCCCCAAAGGAGGACCCTCAATCCTAACCCCCGATCCGACGGTCAACAACACGATCAGGGGTTTCGGCAGCCAACTGGCCCGGCCATCGGACTGACTGGGAAAACTGTGGAAGCTGTAGGGCGCTGCCGCGCATCGTCGCGGCGGGACGGGTTAGACGCCCTCGCCCGTTTCCAAAGCTGGTAATCAACGCCGCCGACTGAAAACGCCCAAAGATCGACGACTCAGCTGCAAGTGACTTGCTGGTCTTTGTTTGCGTCAGGTGGTCGTCCCTTCGCCCGGGCGCAAAGCCGCGCCTTCATGGAACGACCCGACCGACCTGCACAACCCGGCTGCGGGGCCAGGGTGATCCTCGGAGGGTCAGCTTTTCGAGGCCTGGGTGAGAAAGCGGCCGCCGCTCATGAACATGCCGTTCGAGCAGGGCTGGCACCATTCGACGGCGACCCGGTATTCGAATTCCCGCGTCTCGCTGGCCATGCGGACCGTGACTTCGCTGGGCATGATCGGCCCGCGATGCAGCAGCCCGATGCCGAACCGGCTGATCTCCCGCGTCATCGCGGAAATCACGTTGCCGCGGCTCGTCGTCACCTCGGCCGGAACCGAAAGTTCCAGCCGCTCAGCGTTTCGCCCGTGTTCGATCTCGGATTTCCCGACGTTTTCAAGGACCTGCCGCAGGTCCTCCATCGTGGGGCGGCTCCAGGGATCTCGCTGATTCGACATAGCTCTGACCGGTTCGACCACTCCGCGCCTCATTTGCGCGAACGAACGACTCTAGCTCGTGATTCCGTTTATGAACGCGGAATCATCAAGCATGAGGGTAACACCGGTTGAACTCATTGCTGCAGATGCTCAAAAGCGCCAATGACGCCGTTCGCGCCCACACGTTGCATTCCGGCAACATGCTTCACGAGGGCCCTTCACGCCTGCGGCGTGCGGTAGGCCCAGCGGCGGAAGGCGGCGAGCACCCCGATCGACAATCCCCCGATGATGGCAAACCAGACCATCCGGGACGACTTCGACCCGCGGGCCTTGGAGGCGACCACGCGCGGCTCCCGCTCGTGTTCGATCGACAGCGGGGGCGGCGTCGCCAGGCGGGGACCGCGACGATGACCGCTGCGGGCGGCGGCGGCTTCCGCTCCGGGCGCGAGGTCGGTCGGTTGACCGAGCTGCACGATCGGGTCGCTCGGACGAACGGTGTGGGCGATCGAGCGCATTCCTTCCGCTTCGGCGGTCGCCACAAAGCTCGGCGCGTCTTCTTCCGCGGAGGCCAGGCGGGTTTCCGCGGAAGGCTGGTGGCGGGTTGACGGCTTGTTCGACCGCAGGTCGGTCCACGACTGCTCGAACTCGCTTCTCGATGCCTGCCAGAGTCCATCCGACGCGGCCAGTTCGCGGTTTGAGAGGACCGGCCATTCGGGCGACGCGGCACGGGCGCTCGGCTCCCGTCCGACTCCGGCGGCCCATTCATTGAACGGCGAATTCGTCAGCTGGCCGGCGGAAGCCGTTTCCGCGGCTGCGACCGACTCCGCCACTTCGTCGGCGAAGACGCTCTCGGCGTTCGGCCTTGAGAATCCGGTCGGCCGGGCGGCGAGGTCGCGATTCGGGCGTTGCGTGGCTGCAATCTGGCGGCGTTCCGCCTCGGCCTCGGCCGCGCGTTCCATCGACGCCTGCTTCGCCTCGAGCCACCTCACCAGTTTTTCGGGCGTGGCTTCGCGGGCGGCGAATTCGTAGGAGCACTGCTCCGCCAGCTCGCTCGCGGCGCTGGTGTACGACAGGGCCTGTTCGAATTCGCCCTTGTCGCCGGCGGACTTGGCCTTCTTCAGCAAGCCGGCGATTTCACGTCCGTTCGCCTGCTGCGACTTACTCGCGACGGCCGCTCCTTCGGCCACTTCCTCCGCGGCATCGGCCAGCGGATTGCGGCGCACTCCCGCCGGGGCGGCGGCCAGCGGATTGCGGGCGCTCTGCCGTGCGGGGGGCATGGCGACGTTGTCGAGTTCCGATTCGTCCGTGGCCGGGAAGGGGCGGGCCGCGCTGGCCTTGGCCACAGAACGGCGTGACGTGGCGAATTCTTCGAACGACGCCCTGGCTTCGTCGCTCGCGGCGACGTCCGAGCTCGAAGCCCGGTCGTCGACCATCGGCCGGGGTTCGGGCGACGTTCCGGGTTTGCGGGTCAGCGTCGGGGAGGCCGTCCCCGCGGCGAGGGCGCGGTCGTTCACGCCGATGGGCTCCTGCGACTTCAGGAAGTCGTCGAGGGCCGCCTGTGACTCCGAGTTTTGTGCGGCTTTCGGGCCGACCTTGGCCGTCCCCGCTTCCGTCTTTGCAATGCGATCGGCCATGGCGACGACGGTCTCGCCGGAGGGGCGGTCGGCCGCCTTGCTCTCGGCTCCGCCGGTCTTCGCCGTGCTGGCGACCGACTCCCTGGCCACGGAGTCTTTCAGTTTCTTCGATTCCGCGAGGAACGGATCGTCCTGGACTTCCTCGGGCTTGCGTTTCAGCAGGTTGCCAGCGCTCCTGAACGGAGCCGTCCAGCGGGACGCAAGTGAAGGCCGTTCATCGATTTCAGGCTCGGTCGTTGCGATGCCGGGAACCGGAGCCGACGAGCCCGAGGCGGAGGCCAGTTCTTTCCGGGAGCGCAGGATCGACTCGTTGGCCCGTTCCGTGATGGCGCTGTCGGAGCGGACATCCTGATTGGCCAGTTCGAGCCCTGGTTCGCGGGCGCAGCCTGCGAAGCCCAGGCTGAACAGGCAGGCGCCTCCGAACGCGACCGCAATGGGTCTCTGCCGTTTGTGTGATTTCCACATGACCAATTGCCTCCCCCGAGGTCGACCCGCCTTTGTTCTCATGGGTCGTATCGACTGTTCCGCAAAGCCTGCATGAACGAGTTGCGCCGGGGATGCGGCGCTTACCCAGACTGCCCGAATCAATGCCCGGGATCTCGCTTCGAAAGGGGGAATCGACTGAAGTTGGGGAGGGGCCCGCGGGGCCATCCCCAGGGCGTCTTCGGAGTGTCCAGTTGGGCCGGTTTGAGAAGGGGGTTTCTAAGTGCTTTCGGGGAAGCGGTTTGCAAACCGCGCCGTCTGCCACTGGACGCGTCTGCCCGTCTCGATCACAATTCCCGCCATGGATGAGTCGCTCGGATGGGCGATGCATCCCCCCTGCGAGTTCCGGAAGTGGAGTCGCGGGAGGCCACCAGCGGGATCGGACCACTGTCGAGGACTTCGACGGATCCGTTCACGACGCCTCCCCAGTTTTGCCAGCGTTGGCGAACCGCGATTTCCAGGAACCGCACCGTTGCCGTCGGAATGACCGCTGTCGGAATCTCTGAAACGCTTCGGCGCCGCGTGCCGATTGTCGCCCCCTCGATGTTGAAGGTCGACTTCGGAAACCTTGCGCGCGAAATTCAGCTGCTCGATGAGGCCAAATCCGCCGTCCTCCACTGGGACGTCATGGATGGGAACTTCGTTCCCAATCTGAGCTACGGCGCCATGGTGATTGCCAGCTGCCGCAAGCGGACCGACGCGATCTTCGAAGCGCACCTGATGGTGGCCGATCCCGCCCCGTACCTGGATGAATATGTCCAGGCCGGCTGCCAGTGGATCACCATTCACATCGAGTCCCAGGGAAATGCGAAGCAGCATCTCCGCCACATCCGGGCCAGGGGTTGCCTGGCGGGACTGTGCATCAATCCGGAAACCCCGGCCGAGGCGATCAAGCCGCTGCTGGGCGAGTTCGACACTGTTCTCGTGATGAGTGTGAAGCCCGGCTTTGGGGGGCAGAAGTTCATTCCCGAGTCGCTTGAGAAGTTGGAGTCCGTCCGGCGGATCGTGGGTTCGGACACCCTGATCGCCGTCGACGGTGGAATCGGAAGCACGACCATTGGCCCATGCGCTGCCGCAGGTGCGGAGGTGTTTGTGGCCGGAAGTGCTGTATTTGACCGTCCGGACTACCGGCAGGCCGTCGAGGAACTGACTGACCTCGCGCGCCGGCAGACCCCGGATCTTTAGGAGTCTTCGAGGTTTATGTCGTACGTCTTGATTCGCTCCGGCGAAACTGACTTCGACGTGGAAGCCCGCGTGCAGGGCACGATCGATCTTCCACTGACGATTCAGGGCCGGACCGAAGTCGACGCCGCCGCAGAGGAGCTGCGCAGCGTCCCTGTTGAAGTCGTTTATTGCTGTCCGGGCGAACCTGCATTTTCCACGGCCCGCGTGATCGGTCGTGCCCTTGATCTTCCCGTCAAGCCGCTCCGCGAGCTCGACAACATGCACTTCGGCCTCTGGCAGGGGATGCCGGTCGAGGAAATCCGCCGCAAGCAGCCGAAAGTCTTCCGCCAGTGGCAGGAAGACCCGACCTCGGTCTGCCCGCCCGAAGGGGAGACCTTCGCCGACGTCCATGCCCGGGTCCTCGAGGCCCTCCGCAAGCCTGTCAAGAAGGGTCAGTCGTTCGCCATCGTGGCTCCGGAGCCTCTCGCGACGCTGATTGGCTGCGTGCTGAAGGGCGAGGAGCCTCGTCTGGCCGGCCCGCTCGAACGTCCCCTCCAGATTGTCGAAGTCATCCAGCCTCCCGCGGCCGTGGAACCCGCTTCCATTGCCCGTGGCTTTGGTCTGAGCGCCCTGCGCCGCCTCTCCTACCGCTGAAAATTCGCCCTCGTCCCGGCTTCTGCACGGCCGGGCGCGGACGCCTGCTCCGGCCGGCTTCGGCCCCTCGCGGCAAACTCGCCGTGGCACAAACGCCCGAATCCGCTATCGTGTTCCGGCTGCCGGGACAGCACCGGCCGTTGGAAAGTATTGATTGCCCATGACGCCCCAGGACGCCTCGACGGTTCCCTCGCCACCGGACGTCCCGGCCCCCAAGCCGGACCCCGAACCGCCGCCGCGCCGCAAACGCGGCGTGCCAGAGCACGTGTGGCTCCGCTGCGATGCCTGCGGCGCCACCGTTTTCCGGAAGCGCGTCGAGCAGGGGCTCTGGCTGTGCCCCGAGTGCAGCCACCACTTCTACGTGCCCGCCCGCGCCCGGATCGCTCAGCTCCTCGATCAGGACAGCTTCGAGGAATGGTTCGCCGGCATGCGCTCGGTCGATCCGCTCGGCTTTGCCGACAAGCGTCCCTACAAGGACCGCCTGGTTGACGAACAAAAGCGAACCGGACTCGTCGACGCCTGCATCGTCGGCCGCGGGTACATGCGCGGCCGCCCGCTCGTTTTCGGCCTGACGGACTCCTCGTTCATCATGGGGAGCATGGGTTCAGTCGTCGGCGAAAAGCTGACCCGGGCCATCGAAGAAGCCACGAAGTCCCGGCTGCCGCTGGTGATTGTCAGCGGTTCCGGCGGCGGCGCCCGCATGCACGAGGGGATCTTCTCCCTCATGCAGATGGGGAAAGTCTCCGCGGCCCTCGCCCGCTATCACGAAGCCGGCGGACTGTTCATCTCCGTTCTCACCAACCCGACGATGGGCGGCGTGGCCGCCAGCTTTGCGTCCCTCGGCGACATCACGCTGGCCGAGCCCAAGGCGCTGATCGGCTTCGCCGGTCCGCGCGTCGTGAAGTCGACGGTGAAGGTGGCGCTGCCGGCGAACTTCCAGACCAGCGAGTTTCTCCTGGAGCATGGCTTCGTCGACCGGATCGTCCCCCGCACGGAACTGCGGGCGGAGATTTCGCGGCTGATCGACTACTGCGTGAAGTAACTGGTGCGTGAAGTAACTGTGCGTGAGGTAACAGGCCGGGCGCCCCGCGCGATTCTTCCAGGTGGACGCTGCGCCCCTCGATGAGAAGGCGCCGGCGTCCTCAGCCCCGCTACTTGCTTTCCTTCCTTTCCTTCTGTTCAACCTCAACTCCGCAGCGCGCGACCAGCCTTCCTGTCGCCCTATGCGTCGCGTTACACGGGGTCGACGGGATTCTCTGGTTCGCCGGCGAACTGTTCGATGATCCTGTTCGCTTCGTTGAGGATCGCGACCTGGGGCTTCGCGTGCCGGGCCTTCTTCGGCTTCATGAAGGCGAACGACATGATGATGATGCGGTGGCCGGGGGCTGCCAGGTGGGCCATGGCGCCGTTGAGCTCGATCGCTCCGGAGCCGCGCGGGCCGCGGAGGACGTAGGTTTCGCCACGGGCCCCGTTGTTGCAGTTGCCGATCAGGACCTGCTCGAACGGCAGGAGTCCGACGGCGTCCATCAGGTCTTCATCGATCGTGATGCTGCCGTGGTAGTTGACGTCGGTGCGGGTGACGGTGGCGAGATGCAGCTTGGCTTTGAGGACGCGAAGAAACATTGATCAAGGGGGTCTGGCGTTCGAAAGTGCAAGGGGAACGAAGAAGGGTCGGGGGTCGGGCGGGTCGGGTCAAGGCAGGTTTTCAAGCGCCCGTCTCTTTTGGAGGGTGTCAGAAAATGTCGGACTCTCCAAATCCGCACTGGACGCGATCGCCGACCAGCCCGAGGAACCAGTGCAGGCAGTCCCGGTCCTTGCCGTCCGTGCAGCCATCCACGAGGTTGAAGGCCAGGAACAGGTTCCAGTCGCTGATCCGGCTGATCAGAGCCTCCAGCCGTTGCGAGTTGAGGACGTGCCGGTGTTTCCACTGACGCCACAGGGCGTAGGGCTCATCGTGCCACTGGACCATCGCCAGGAGGTCCGGGTCGTCGCAGTATTCCTGGAGGAACGCTCGGGCCAGTGACGCGTGGCTGCGCGGGTCCGTGATCGGCACGCCCTCTGCGGCGTCCCCCTTGAACGTGTCGTGCGTGTGGATGAGAACCCGCAGTTTTGCGGCTTCGAGTGCCGTCAGCCTGGGCCGCAGGCGGTTCAGGTTTCGTTCCAGCTCGGCGATGTGGGCGCGGACCGATCCTTCCGGATGTCCGCTGCGTGGTTTGCCCCAGTCGAGATTCGACTGGTAGCGAGGATCGCCCTGAATCCTCGACAGCACTTCTTCACAATTCATGACAGGCAGTCTGCGTGGAGGGGCGACGACTGTCCAGCGCGACGGGTGCTTTGGCGAATGGGGGCTTTGACGATTTGACAAGTTTCCGCCTGTCAGGCGTTGTCATGTTGACAAGCAGATCGGAAGCGGTCGGTCGGTTCGGCCGGAGCGAGCCCGGGAGGGACATGAGACGAACCGCCGGGGTTCGGCTTCCAGGGGCGGAGAGAGTCGTTGCGGGCGTCATATCTTTCCCGAAGAACCCCGCTTGCCGCTGCGGGTGGTCGCTTCCGGCAGAGTCGGCCGATTCCTCCCAGCATTCGCGGTGCGCGCCAACCGTCTTTTCGCCGCGGAATGCCGGGTGCTTCCGGGATCTCGCAGGATGGGTCTGGACGGTTCCTCTAGCAGTGTCGATACCGATGGCAGCCTTATCGCCGTCGATGCAGGATGTTTTCGGCGAACTTCTCTGGCGCGACGGAGTGTGCCGTGCCTGTGGATTCGCGTCCTTCATGCATCGGTCGTTGTTTCCGGTCTGGCTGATTGCCCGCTTCGTCTGGCTGTTGCTGGCCTGGTCCATCCTGTTTGCGCCCCGCGCCATGGGGGGCGGCGTGCTGATCGTCGACGGTGACCCGCGCACCGTGACGCAGGCTGTCGACGTGCGCATCGTGCAGGAGACTGCTTCCACGGTCGATGAGCCTTCGTTCGCCGCTCCAGCCGTTCCGCAGCTGGAGCAGCCTCGCGTTTACGCCGGTCCGTGCTACTGGTCGGTCAGCAGCCGCCAATCGGCGCAGCACCCCCGCGATTGGAACGGTTGCCCCCTCGAGGTGACCCAGCGCAATCCGGATGGAAGCTGGACGAGGAGCAGCATTCCGCACCTGGTCGGCCAGCTCCAGCCTGGGACGCCCGTGCTGATCTGCGTGCACGGCAGCTTTGTGAGCGTCGAGGACAACTGCAAAGAATCGGCCGAGGCCTACAACGCCCTGAGGGCGTCCGCTCCGGGCCTGCCCGTGCATGTGATTTTCTATACGTGGCCGAGCGACGGCCCGTACACGTTCATCGCGCCGGTCGACGTGGCGGTTCGGGGCTGCCGTTCTGACTTCAACGGCTTCCACATCGCCTGGCTGCTCTCGAACATCCCGGACCAGCACCCCATTTGCCTGTGGGGACACAGCCACGGCAATCGGGCGGTGATGTCGTGTGTGCAGCTGCTCGCGGGCGGGGAAGTGGAAGACTACTGCTTCACGGGATATCGCTCGCAGGGGAAGCGGGTCCGGATCGTGATGGCGGCCGCGGCGTTCGATCACAACTGGCTGAACCCGGGGCAGCGCTACGACCGCGTTCCCGGACGTGTCGAGGGAATCCTGAACCTGCAGAACCGGAAGGATCTTCCCCTGGCGTTCTATCCGCTCAGCCGGCCGTTCGCTCACCGGGCGATCGCCCGCTCGGGCGTCACGCCGCGCGACCGTTCGAAGCTGGGGCCGCAGGCCGCGAAGATCGCCGATTGCGACGTGACCGACCTCCTCGGGCACGCCCACTACTGGCCCGAGTACTACTCGCGGCCGTCGATCATGCAGACCGCGATTCCGTACGTGTACTACGTGGGCCGGTCGGGCTGAGCGTCGTCCCGTTGCCGCCAGGCGAGCGGGGGGCGTCAGCCCCCTGTGTCCTCCGGCTCATCGCGCCCCGTCCGTGCGATGAATGCACGTCAGCAACCGGCCCCCCGTTGCCCGGGTTGTCGCCGGTTGCGAGAATCCCTCGGCGGAACGGAGCAATTCGGGACGGTCGAAGGGGCGGGGTCATGGCGGGAAAGAAAGCGCTCGGTGAAGCGAGCGAGATCGTCAACGACTCGATGGCCGGGCGGGCCCTGAATCGAAATCCGTCGCTGCTCCGCGCGCTGCTCTATGAACCGACCCTGAAGCTGCTGGCGATCATTGGCGTGATCGTCTTCCTCGTCGGAATGGCCTTTGGCGTCACCGGAGAGGCCGTGGAGAAACCGGGCCCGGCGCCGGGAGCGCTGTCGACGACCCTGACGACGATCGGCGGACTGGTCCTCCTGCTTTCGTTCGGGATCGGCCTGCTGACCTTTGTGGTCTGGAAGGCGATCAAGCGGAACTTCGCGAACGGGCTGATCTCGGCCGGGATGATCCTCGAAGAGAAGCCGCTGACGATGATCGTGCTCGCGAACATCGGCACCGGGGAAAGTGAGAAGGCGACCTGGGGCGCAATCCGGTTTTCGCCAGGAGCGCTTCCCGGACACGACATTGCCGCTCACGAGAAGGTTCCCTGCATCTGCACGTTCAAGCCGAGTGAGGAGTTCGACCACTGGGGAGACGTCCAGCCGATGCCCGTGTGTCACGGACGCGGCGGGAAGAAACTGCTTGCCGAGGTGAACGACATCATTGGCGAGCGGGAATACAAGATCCTGCGGTCGATGATCCAGAAAGGCTGGATTCCGGAAGACGACGAGCACATGGTCGTCATCGAAGAAGGAGGCGCTCCGCGAACCGTCGAACGGGCCGCCGTGACCGAGCGCAAGCAGCGCGAAGCCGCCCGGGAAGCGTCAACGGGCAAGGCCTGACACTTGAGTGAAGTGGTGCAGCATAATGCCGGCGGCCACGGTCACGTTGAGCGAATCGGTCTGGTCGGCCATCGGGATCACGACCTTCTCATCGCTGAGGTCGACCCACTCCTGTTCGAGGCCGTCGGCTTCGTTGCCCAGGAGCAGCACGAGGCGCGACGGCCGGCGGACCTGCGCCAGGGGGATGGCAGCGTCATCCAGGACCGCGGCCGCGATACGGAAGCCATGCTTCTCCCGCAGGTAGCGGAGGTCGCCGGCCAGGTTGTCCGAATCGACGATCGGGAGGTGAAAGGCGTTTCCCATCGAGACTCTCAGGACGCGACGGGAGAAGGGATCGGCGCACCCTTCGTTGAGGGCGACCGCAGTCACTCCGAATCCTGCGCCCAACCGGATCAGCCCGCCGAGGTTGTCGGGATCGGTCGTTCGGGGGCAGGCGACGATCAGGGCCGGGGCCGAGGGATCGCGCGGCAGGACGTCGTCCCAGCGGGGAGGCCTCGTACGCTGGCCGCAGCCGATCACCCCCGCGTGAAACTTGAAGCCGAGGAGCGTCTCGGCCTGGGTTTCGGGAATGACGTAGAGCGGAACGTCCGGAGGAACATCATTCTCGATCAGGTGGACGCGGCGGTCGCTGGCGACGACGGAGAGGGTTTTGAAGCGACTTTCGAGCAGGCGGCGGACGCAGCGGTGCCCTTCGATCACGAACCGACCGCTCCACCGCGTGGAGTTGGTGTGTTTCAGCGAGCGATAGGGATCGAGGTCCGGGTGGGACAGGTCGTTCAGTTCGAGACGCGACATGCGCGCATGATGAGTGAGCGTGGCGGGCATTCAAAGCCCGCAGGGCCCGCTTCGGGAAGGTGCAGTGCGGAGAAGAGGCAGTGCCGTCTCTATGATTTGGTCGCCTGCAGGCGCTGCCGGAACTGTTCGTTGACCGCATCAAGTTGAGCCAGAACCTGCGCCAACAGCTCGTCGGCCCGCGAGAGGTCGTCTTTCGACGCATCGGCCTCGAGGTCGGCGGCGATGATCGGTTCATGCGCATGCAGCGCCCGGAGGTTCCCCTTGATCGTGTGAGCCAGCCGCCTCACGGTTGCCGCATCCTTCGTGCTGATCGCCGCCTCGAGGTTCTCGACGATCTGCGGGATTTCCGACAGGTGCGCATCGATCACGTCGAGCAGGAGCGACTCGTCGTTCTGCATCGATTTCAGCGCAGCGGTCCAGTCGACCAGCGGCGCGGCGGACGCTTCAGGCTGCCTGTTTTCAGCTGCCTGCAGATGAGTTGAGGCGACATTGAGGGCCGGAAGCTCGCCGGCGGGGAGGGCGGAAGGGAGGACGCGGATGATCGCGTCGTGGAGTTCGCGCGGACGGACCGGCTTGGGGCAATAGCCATCCATCCCGGCCGCGAGGCAGCGTTCCTTGTCCCCCTTCATCGCGTGGGCCGTCATGGCGATGATCGGCAGTCGCTGCGAGGTGTTGGCTTCGAGCTGGCGGATCTGTGCGGTGGCCTCGATTCCATCAAGTTCGGGCATCTGGACGTCCATGAGGACCAGGTCGAAATCGCGGCGGCGGACGGCGGCGACGGCTTCGAGGCCGTTGTTGACGATGGTGAGGTGGTGCCCCCAGCGGGTGAGAAGGCCTTTCGCGAGTTTCTGGTTGGCGAGGCTGTCCTCGGCCAAGAGGACGTTCAGCGGCCTCAGCCGCGGCAGCGTTTCGGGGGCGATGGGGGAAACGGCGGGGCCGCGACGTTCGCCTTCGAGGGCCAGCACGATGGCGTCGAAGAGATCGGACTGTTTCACCGGCTTGATGAGATAGGACTTGATCCCGAGCTCGTCGCAGCGGGTGGCGTCTCCCATCCGGTCGAGTGACGTGAGCATCATCACGAGCGTGCTGCGGATGTCGGAGTCCTGGTGGATGTGGTCGGCGAACGTGAAGCCGTCGACATCCGGCATGCTGGCGTCGGTGATGACGAGGTCGTAGGCCGGGCCCTGGCGCGCGGCCTTTCTCAGCAGTTCGAGCCCCGTCTGGGCATCAGCCACGGTGGTCGGCAGCATGTGCCAGTTGAGGCACATGGCCTCGATGATCCGCCGGTTCGTGGCGTTGTCGTCGACGACCAGGATCCGCAGCCCCGTGAGACGTGAGCTGTCGAGCGGCGGGCTGGCGACGTCATCCGGCGATCCGATCGGCAGGTCGACGACGAAGTGGAACTCGCTTCCTTTCCCCGGGACGCTGTCGACCCAGATTCGCCCTCCCATCTGCTGCACGATTCGCGACGAGATCGCCAGGCCGAGGCCTGTCCCGCCGAACCGCCGCGTGAGCGACATATCGGCCTGCTCGAACGCGCGGAAGATGCGCTGCTGCTGGTCGGGGGTGATGCCGATTCCGGTGTCGCGAACGGTGACATACAGCCGTGCCCGTCCGTCGCTCGGCGGCGCGGCGGAGTCGATCTCGCAGGTGACGACGACTTCGCCCCGTTCGGTGAATTTCACCGCATTGCCGACGAGGTTGATGACGACCTGCCTGAGCCGGAGCGGATCGCCGACGAGCACGCGGGGGACATCCTGCTTGATGTCGCAGGCCAGTTCGAGCCCCTTGACGTGCGCCCGCAGGCCGATGGCTTTCAGGGCGTCGCCGAGCGTTTCCCGCAGGTCGAAGGGAATCTCTTCGAGTTCCAGTCGCCCGGCCTCGATCTTCGAGAAGTCGAGGATGTCGTTGATGATATTGAGCAGCGCGAGGCCCGAATCGCGAACCGTCTGGAGGAAGTCGCGCTGCTCGGGCATGAGGCGCGTTTCGAGAACCAGTTCCGTCATGCCGATGATGGCGTTCATCGGCGTGCGGATCTCGTGGCTCATATTGGCCAGGAACTCGCTTTTCGCGCGGTTGGCCGATTCGGCCGCCTCTTTCGCTTCGGCCAGTGCGCGGAGCGCGTTCTGGCGGACGGTGACGTCCCAGAACATCAGCTGGACGCCGACGATGCTGCCGTCGAGGTCGCGGACCGGAGTCTTCCGCACTTCGAAGAAATTGAACCGCCCGTCGTCGCTGTTCTCTTCGATATCGGCGAACGATTCGCCCGATTCGATCACGCGCTGATCGTCCTGGCGATACTTCTCCGCGAGGTGCCGGGGGAAGAAGTCGTAGTCGGTTTTGCCGATCACCTGGTCGTAGGACTGGCCGTAGAGCTGGCAGGCGCTGGCGTTGGCGTAGGTCACGCGTCCCTCGAGATCCTTGCGGACCACGTAGACGGGGAGGTTGTCGACGAGCGAGTGATACAGCCATTCCGACTTCTGGAGCGCCCGTTCCGACTTCTTCCGTTCGGTGATGTCGTGACAGATGCCGACAAGTCCGATGACTTTGCCGGAAAGGTCCCTGAGCGGAATACGCGTGGAGATCTTCCACTGCGGCGAGCCATCCGGGGCGGTGTACTGTTCTTCCTGCTGGATCAGCGACTGCCCCGTGCTGAGGACCCGGGCGTCGGCGTCCCGGAACAGGTGCGCGATGTTGGGCGCGCAGAAGTCGAATTCCGTGTGCCCGACGACGTCGTCTTCGTGCTTCAGGCCGAATTGCTCGAGGTAGGCCCGGTTGACCGTGATGAGCTCGTAGTTGAGGTCCTTGATGAAGATCAGGTCGGGCAGGTTGTCGATCAGCGTGCGGAGGCGATCCCGCTCCAGCTGCAGCGTCTCGGCCAGCTCGTGGTGCCCCGTGACGTCGTGGGAGATTCCCAGTGTGCCGACGATCTCCCCCTGCTTGCTCCTGAGGGGGACCTTCGTGGCGGACGACCATGTCACGCGGCCGTCCGGCCAGACCAGCCGGTTTTCCTGCCGGAGCACCGGCTCGCCGGTCTCCATGACGCGATGCTCTTCGGCGTTCGCCTTGTCGGCGTGCTCTTTCGGGAAGAAGTCGTAGTCGGTTTTTCCGACGGCTTCGTCGGCCGAACCGAGTCCCGAGCGGATCGCCTTGGCGCTGTTGATCCGCAGGTACCTGCCGTCCCGATCCTTGAAGTAGATGTGATCGGGCATGGCATCCATGAGCCCCTTCAGGAGCGAGGCCTCATGCTCGAGTTCCATCTGCGCCCGGGCGCGGGAGATGGCTTCGGCCTGCAGGTCGTACACGGCCCGGCTGAGCTCGGCCGTGCGTCTGGCGATATTCTCATCCAGCTTTGCATTCAGGTCGCGGAGCCGGCGTTCGACGCGGCGGCGTCGCGAGGCGAGGACGGCCGTCACGACGAGGACGAACTGGGTGAGAATCAGGTTTCCGAGCAGGTCGGACCTGTTGACGACCTGCTGTCCGGGCGACATGGCGAAGTCGATCACGGACAGGACGGAGGCGACGCCGAAGGCGATCCAGGTCCATCGCGATTCCGGCTGGGCCGACGCCAGCAGGACGAGGGCGACGTACAGCAGACTGGCCGTCATCTGGGCAGGAAGCACTGCATCGACGAACGCGATGCCCGCAGTCAGCAGGACCAGGGCGATGACGCGAACGGAGAAAGACGGCATCGAGTGCAGTTCCTTGCGGACGAACGCGAGAGGGGCGCCCGGGTCTGGCTCCCGATCCCGCGCACGGGTCGCTCCCGGAAAAGGCGAATCGCCGCTGGTGGATTCAGCCGGGAGGTTGGAGATCAGTGTTGTCAGGCCGCCCCGCGACCGCAACACTTCAAGACTTGCCACTCGCCCGGAGGGCGTGCGGGGGTCTTCAGCCGCGGCGCCGGATTGCCGCCGCAGATGCTGCCAGCGTCTGCTGACCCATCGAAGTCACCGAGTCCGACGCTGGCAGCGTCGGCAACGATCAGCGGAAACACATGGCGCGGCGTGCGGACCAGGTCACCGGCGAGGAAGCCGAACTCGAAAATCTCACCCAGGAGATCGCCCGCGATCTCTGGAACCAGGTCGAGCGGCGTCGGCCCAGCGTGTTCGAGCGCCGCTGGTGGGACGAGCATATCCTCGAATGGGCGATGGCCGATGAATCGGTCAAAGTCCAGATGTTCCGGTTCGTCGACGTCCTGCCGATGCTCAAGTCGCACGAGACGGTGACCCGGCACCTGCAGGAATACTTCGACGAAGTCCGTTCGAGGCTTCCGTGGGCCGTCCGGATCGGACTGGATGCCAGCCAGCCGAACAGCATCCTGGGGAAGGCGCTGGCTCTCAACGCCCGGAACAACGCCTCGAAGATGGCGGGCCGCTTCATCGCGGGCGAGCGGGTCGATGAGGTGCTGCACAGCGTGAAGAAGCTGCACCAGATGGGCCTGGGCTTCACGCTCGACCTGCTGGGCGAAGCCACGATCTCGGAAAGGGAATCCGACGCCTACCAGAAGCAGTACCTCGACCTGATGGACGGACTCGCGCCGGTGGTGAATCACTGGCCGGCCAATCCTCGCATCGATCGGGCCGATTCGGGGCCGATTCCGCGGGTCAACATGTCGCTGAAGCTCTCGGCGCTGACCAGCCATTTCCGGCCGATCGACCGCCAGGGAACGTCGGAGGCCGTGAAGGAGCGCCTGCGTCCGCTGCTTCGAAAAGCGCGCGAGCATGAGGTGCACCTGCATGTCGACATGGAGCAGTACGCCTTCAAGCGGCTGACGCTCTCGATCTTCAAGGAGGTGCTGATGGAGGACGAGTTCCGCGACCAGGCGGACGTCGGAATCGTCATCCAGTGCTATCAGCCCGAGGCTGATGACGACCTCGCCCAGCTGATCGAATGGGTGAAGGAGCGCGGCACACCGATCACGGTCCGGCTCGTGAAAGGGGCGTACTGGGACTACGAAACGATCAATGCCCGGCAGAAAGGCTGGCCAATCCCGGTCTACCAGGAGAAGTGGCAGTCGGACGCCGCCTTCGAACGTCTGTCTCGCGTGCTGTTCGAAAACTACCAGTGGGTCCGCCCGGCGCTGGGCAGCCACAACCTCCGCAGCCTGTCGCATGGCATCGCGCTGGCGAAGCACCTGGAAGTTCCGCAGTCGGCCTGGGAAATCCAGATGCTGTACGGCATGGCCGACTACCAGGCGCAGATCCTGGCGGAGCAGGGCTACCGGGTCCGGATCTACACGCCGTTCGGCGAGATGCTCCCGGGAATGGCCTACCTCGTGCGGCGGCTGCTGGAGAACACGTCGAACGACTCGTTCCTGCGGCACACGTACGACCGCAGCCTGGAGATCGAGAAGCTTCTCGGCCGCCCGGCCGCCCAGGCGACCTGACCCCCCCGCGAGCGTCCGAAGGCGAGGCCTCGTCGCATGGAACGCATCGTCATCGTCAACCACCAGCCGGGCTGGCGAGCGGCGTTCGAGTCGCTCGGCGGAAGGCTGCGCGCCGCGCTGGGCCGGAAGGCGCTGCGCATCGACCACATCGGCTCGACGTCGGTCCCCGGCCTGGCGGCGAAAGACGTCCTCGACATCCAGGTGACCGTCGCCGGGCTGGAACCGTCGATCGAGGACGCGGTCACCCGCGCCGGGTATCAGCGCGTGCTGCGGATCGACTGCGACCACCGGCCGCCTGGCGGAGTGGACGATCCTGCGGAATGGACGAAGTGGTTCTTCAGGAACTCGCCCGAACTGCGGCGGGTGAATCTGCATGTCCGCATCGCGGGCCGCGCGAACCAGAGATATCCGCTGCTGTTCCGGGACTACCTGCGGGCGCATCGCGATGCGGCCGAGGCCTATGCGCAGGTGAAGCGGGCGCTGGCGGAGCGTCACGCGAGCGATGCGGATGCGTACTACGACGTCAAGGACCCGGTGTGCGACATCATCATGGTCGGCGCGGACGCCTGGGCCGAACGCACGGGTTGGGCGCCGCCGGCCTCGGACTGCTGACGCCGCGCGGCCGCCGTCAGTTCGCCTTGCCCTCGGTCGACACGTTCGTCGAGGGCGCTTTGACCTGCGCCTGCAGCCGTTCGATCGCCTTCTCCACGGCGCTCACCGGCAGCGCGAGCGTCTCCGTCCGTCCGGCGCGGGCGATGTTGATGCCGATGACCCGGCCGTTGAGGTCGAGGAGCGGCCCGCCACATTCATCCGGATCGACGTGGCCGTCATGCGAGAAGACTTCCTCGTAGCCATCGGTCCGTTCGCTCAGTTCGGTTCCCATCCGGTTCTGCTGGGCGAACTGCGACAGGAACACCCCGAACGGATGGGTCAGCGTCACTTTCAACGTCTCGGTCTTTTCTTCACGACGCACTCCGAGCGTCACTTCCTCGCCCGGCTTCATCTGCCTCAGGCGGGTGATCAGCGAAATGCCGTCACGGATTTCGTTGTCGTCGCAGCGGGTGATGAGGTCGCCCGGCTTGAGCCCGGCCGCCTTGGCGCCGCTGTCGTCAAAGACCTGCATGATGCGTGCGGTGCCCCCTTCGCGGTCGAGTTGCACGCCAAGCACGCCCGAGACCTTTTCCGCCGGAATTTTTCGGGACTGCGCGCTGACGATGCCGACTGTCGACACCACGCCGCCGGTCGAGGGGGTGACGACCCAGCGCCCGAGCCGTGGATCGAAGTCCTTCCCCCATTCGGTCGACTTCAATCCGTCGACATCCACTTTCAGCAGTGCAAGGTCGGTCTCGGGATCAGTGGCGACAATGGTCGCATCCGCCAGCTTGCCCCCGGGGAGTAGACACTTCAGCGCGGCAGGAGCACTTGAGTCCTTCGTGGACGCGAGCTGCGCCGGGCGACCTCCGCCCGGTCGCACCTGGCTGAGCTTGGTGAGAACCAGCCCCTTCGGAGAGACGACAACGCCGAGGGCCACCTGCGTTTTGCCCCGGCGGACTTCGACGGTCCACGATCCTGCGGGCGACGCCGTTTCCTTGAAGGCGCTGCGCACGCGCCTGCCCGTCGTCTGTCGTTCGGTCGGGAGATAAAGAACCTGGGCGAACGCGGCCTGACCCGCGAATGCGGCCGTCAGCCCGAAAAGAAGTGCCGTGCAGGCGGACGATCGTCGCATCGCTCCAGGGCCTCTCGATCGGTTCGACACGGGGCCAGTGCGGCGGCCGTATCCAGGCATGCCAGTCTCAGTGGTCGATCAAAGGTCGGGACGCGGAATTATCGGAGGGCGGCCGGTCCGGCACAAGACCGATGCCTGAACCAGGCCGGCCCGCAGGGAATTCCGAGTGAGCGGCCCGCGTTGGAACACGGTCTCCTGACCGCGCCACCCGCCCCGACCGTCCGGTCGTGGTCGACGCTGCCAGCGTCGACGAATTCAGACGCTGGCAGCGTCTGCCACGGGGAGGAAGGGCATCCTTCACAGACAGCACCCTGGCCCCGTTCTTCTTGGTCTTCATGCCCTCGACCCGCCCCCAGGGAGGTCGAACCTACGTCCAGAACTTCGAAATCCAGATGTCCAGGACCCCCACGGCGAGAAGGCCCAGGCTGATGACGGCGTTCACGTTGAAGAACGCGACGTTGACGCGGCTGAGGTCGTCCGGGCGGACCAACAGATGCTCGTAGACGAGCAGGAGGGCGACGGCGATCACGCCGAGCAGGAACAGCGGGCCGAGATGGGCGACCCACCACAGCGCCGCCAGACAGGCGATGGCCAGTGCGTGACTCAGGGCGGCCAGCCGGAGCGACGATTTCACGCCGAGGCGCGAGGGAATGCTGAACAGCCCTTTCTCACGGTCGAAATCGGCGTCCTGCGTCGCGTAAATGATGTCGAACCCGCCGACCCAGAAGAAGACGACTCCGGCCAGCACGATCGGGGGCCAGGCGATCGAGCCCGTAATCGCCAGCCAGGCGGCAATCGGGGCGAGCATCAGCGCGGCGCTCAGCCAGTAGTGGCAGAACGACGTGAATCGTTTGGCGTAGGAATAGCCGAGCAGGAACCCGAGCACTGGGCCGGCCAGATACAGCGGCCAGCGGTTCGGAAGGAACAGGAGGGTCGACAGGATGAACGCGCCGGAGCAGAGCGCGATGAAGGCGATGACCGCCCGGGTGCTGAGGAGTCCGGCCGGGAGATGGCGTCCGACGGTCCGCGGATTCGCCGCATCGATGTCGCGGTCGACGAACCGGTTGAACGCCATGGCGGACGACCGCGCGAAGACCATGCAGAGGACAATCCCCAGGAGATCCTGCGAGCGGAACGGGGTGTCGCGCCACGCCAGCACGGCAGAAAGCAGCGCAAACGGCAGCGCAAACACCGTGTGGCTGAAGCGGATCAGTCCCAGGAATCGTTCAACGGTCGACATTCGCAGTTCGTTTGCAGCAGAGTGCCACGGCCGTATCGGCCATGCGGTTCCAGGCGGCGGATCAGACGTCCGCCGCCCCCCCTTGTCACGAGCATCGGGAAGATCGCACGGCTCACAGAGCCGTGGCACGACAACTCCGTCATCAATCCATGGTGAATCCTAATGCGTGGGCGACGCGTCGGCATTCCACCAGAGCTTCAGCGAACACCTCGGGCGAAATCGTCTGCGAAGCGTCGCTGATGGCCTCTTTCGGATCGGGATGGACTTCGACGATCAGTCCATCGGCGCCGCAGGCGACGGCCGCGCGGCACATCGGCGGGACGAGCGACGCGATGCCCGTGCCGTGGCTGGGATCGATGACGACCGGCAGATGGGTCTTCTGCTTCAGGTACGGGACGCTCGCGAGGGGAAGCGTGAAGCGGGTGTGCGTTTCGAACGTGCGGATGCCGCGTTCGCAGAGCATCACCTGCTGGTTCCCCTGGTCGAGGATGTACTCGGCGGCGAGAAGGAACTCTTCCATGGTGGAGCTGAGCCCGCGCTTGAGCAGCACCGGCGTGCGCGTTTCGCCGACGGCCTGGAGCAGGTGGTAGTTCTGCATGTTGCGGGCGCCGACCTGCAGCACATCCGCGTACTTCACCACGGTTTCCACGTGGTGCGGCGTCATCACTTCCGTCACGACCGCAAGTCCGGTGACGTCGCGGGCCGCGGCCAGGAGCTTCAGGCCTTCTTCCTTCATCCCCTGGAACGCGTAGGGGCTGGTCCGCGGCTTGTAGGCTCCGCCGCGGAGCGCCTTCGCCCCGGCCTCTTTCACTTTCTTCGCGGCGAGGATGATCTGCTCTTCGCTTTCGACGGAGCACGGACCGGCGATCACGCCGATGTGTCCGCCGCCGACGACGAGGTCGCGGACTTTGACGACGGTGGCATCCGGCTTGGTCTCGCGGCTGGCGACCTTGTAGGGGGCGAGAATCGGAACGAGCCGTTCCACTTCTTCACACGACTCGAACGACTCCTTCTTGACGTTGCGGTCGTCGCCGATGGCGGCGATGACCGTCAATTCGGTGCCGACGATGACGTGGGCCTTGAGCCCCATCGATTCGACGCGCTGGACCATCCGCTGGACCATTTCCTGCGTGGCCCCTTTTTTCATCACCAGAATCATGTCAGCACCTGTCGGGGTTCGGCTTTGGGCCGTGATCAGCGGTCTCCTGAGGGGAAAACCCGTCGGAACGCCGCCTGGAAAACAAAAAAGGCCCTGAAATCCGTTCGGGATTTCAGGGCCTTGGAAGTCTGGGAGTGCTTATGCAGCCTCACCCGTTTCCTGCCCGGAAACCCCGGTCGGATACCAAAACCCAAAACCATAAAACCGGCCGTGAAGGACGGCGGGTCGATCGGTCAGGTGCTGGTGGGTGGTGTGCATGAATTTGGGCGTCGATCTTGGACGACGCGCAATCAACCTACGCGCCTGTCCCGGCGGCGTCAATGGAAAAGATCGGCCGGCACGAGGGAGGAACCCCGGCTTTTGTCCCCCGATTCCTGTCCCGTCGCATCCTCCGCGGGTCGGCGGTTGAACGGGATTCGGAGCCGGATTCCGGGCTCGCACTGGGTTGTGCCCGCCCAGTCCCCGCATTTTCTCCTGATCGGTCGGACGTTTTCGGAGTCGGCGTCGTGGACGGACCGGAAGGCTGCCTGCCCTTGCCGATCTTTCAAACCAGCCTCTTGAAACCGCCACCTGTTCGGGGGCTATAATTTCGGGTGTTGAAGCTGCGTCGGGGTTCTGCACCTCCGCAGCCGGTCGTTGGCGGCGACCGACTGTCCGTCGCGAGACTGGAAGTCTCGTAGTTCATGCACAGGGCTGGAGGTATTCCGATCATGCTGGCCCGTCGCCTACTTGTCGCCGCCGCCCTGACGCTGGCCGCGTCATCTTCCGCATCCGCACAGATCGTGGGGCATTCGCCCGGTCCGCGCACCCGCTTCGAATGGAACACCAACCGCCCGTACAGCGGCGGATGGAACTACAGCGGCGGCCGCGGAGGGGGCATCTCGATCGGAATCGGGGTGGGCGTTCCCTTCGGATACAACTACTACGCACCGTATGCGGCGTACGGCGGACCGGTGATCGTTCCGCCGTATGGCTACGGGTACGGCTACTCGGCGTTCCCGCCGTCAACGGCCGGATACGGCTATGTCCCGGGCCCCGTTTTTACGGCTCCCTTTCCGCCGCAGATCATTCCGCCGCCGAATCCGCTCGACCCGGTTGATGAGCTGGAAGCCCGCTTCAACGAGCGCAACCGCGAACAGCCGATTCCGCTCGCCGATCGACTTCCGGTCCTCAAGCCGTCGACGCCGGAACAGCAGCAGCGCAGCCTGCGCCACATGGCGACGGCCGACCAGCAGTTCAAGATGGGGCACTACGCCGGGGCGGCGCTCGAATATCGCCGGGCGATTGCGGACGCAGAAGACCTTCCGGACAACTACTTCGGGCTCGGTATCTGTCTCGCCGCGCAGCGGCGGTACAGCGACGCGGTGCAGCAGTGGAAGTACGGCCTGACGCTCGATCCCACCTGGCCGAGCCGGGGCGAATCGCTCGCCGCGCTGTTCGGCGAAGCCAACCAGTTCGAGAAGCAGTCGCTGTTGAACCGGGTCTCCGAATACGTGCGGCTCGATCCGCGCGATCCTGAGCGCATCTTCCTGCTGGGGGTGCTGGTCCATTTCGATGGTGATCGGACGAACGCCCGCACGCTGTTTGAGAGCGCTACGCGGGTGGCGGGGAACGAACCGTGGCTGACGGCCTTCCTGTCGGCCGATTCGAACCAGAACATCGCGAACGTGCCGGGCAACGCCGCACCGGCGCCTGGCACGGTTCCGCCCGGAAAGTCGGTTCCTCCCGCGGTCGATCCCAACGCTGGCGGCAGCACGATCCCGGCGCCCCCCCCGGCGAACGTCAATCGATCGCGGACGAACGCCCCATCCAACTCCCTGCCTCCGGCTTCGCTGAATCCGCAGGACGCACAGCCGATTCCAAGGCGGCAGGATGCGTCCCCTCCGCCGGCGGACGACACCGGGCCTCCCGAGAAATTCCCCGCACTGCAGGCTCCCAAGCCGCCGACGGACATCTAGGTCCAGGGCGGGGGTGTTGGACCGGGCAGGCCGCATTCTCCGGCTGATCCGCGTGGCAATCCGCGGTCTTCCAGGGTTGCCTGCCCGGCGGCCCTCTGCGTACACTGCTCGCCGCTCAGAAATCGCAGCCCGATTCGATCTGAACCGGCGCGGCGATTTTTGTGTCAATGAGCAAGTGCCCGCCCAAGTGGCGGAACTGGCAGACGCGCTAGCTTCAGGAGCTAGTGGGTTCACACCCGTGGAGGTTCGAGTCCTCTCTTGGGCACTTGGTTCAGGTTTCCAAAAGGCCGCTCCGACGAGCGGCCTTTTCTTGTTTGAAGGCTTCATTCAGCACGTTCCCGGCGTGCCGCTCTCGCCAACGCCGCCCCGCACACGTCGGGCGCGCGACACCCATCGCGGGTCTCAGGGGAATTCGGGGCTAGGCCGCCCGCAACCTGAGCGTATTCTCAGGTTTGGCGCGAGTGATGGTCTGGTCCGTCCGCCTGCACGCTGGTTGCGACCGAATGGCGATGAGGTGTTGGTGTGGTTGCAGAGGGACGGCGCTGCCGGGTGCTCCTGGTTGAAGATGATCTCGATGCGGTGCGGCTGTTCCGCAGGCTGCTCCAGGTCTGCGGATTCGAAGTCGAAGCGGTCGAGAACGGCCTGGACGCGGTACCGGCCGCCGAGCGTTTTCACCCGGACTGCGTCGTCTCCGACATCTGTCTGCCGGGACTGAATGGCTACGAGGTCGCCCAGCATTTCCGGACGCACCCGGAGTTCCAGCGGATTCCACTGGTGGCGCTGACGGCGTATGGGACGCGCGATCTGAGCGAGCAGGCCGGCTTCGATCGCCATCTCGAGAAGCCGGCCCAGATCTGGAACCTCGTCGGAGTGCTCAGGCAGGTGGTCGCCGGGACATAAGCCGCGGCGACAGAGCGGTGGTCATCGGGGCGGGAGGACGGTTTCCATCACGAGCCGGGCCATTTCGTCATGGCCTTTCTGCGACAGGTGAATTCCGTCGACGGTATTTCCGTCGCCACCGAGGACGGCGGCCATGATCCGCCGCGAGACGAGGCGGCAGCCTTCATGTCGCTTCGCGATGCGGCGCTGAATCGCTCCCCATTCAAACCGGAACGGCGGCAGGGGAAGCTCGAACAAGACGACCTGCGTTCCCTTGGTGGACGCAGTGCTTACGAGTTCCTCCAGCGCTTCTTCGAACTTCCCGGGAGTGGTGGGCCCCAGCAGGTCGTTTCCCCCGATCAGGATGAGCACGATGGCGTCCGAGGTGTCGACGCTGGCGACCTGCCGGAGCGCCGTTGCGGCGGTGGCGCCGATGCCGGCGTTGTTCGTCACGCGCCAGCCGTGTGCGGCGATGAGTTCGGGCCACGCTGTAAGTTTCGGATCGGTTTCCGCGGCCGAGAGGGAATCGCCGAGAACGATGATCGGGAGAGTCGCCGTCTCGGCGGGGAGCCGCGTTGAAGCGGCGACGTACTCGCTCCAGAGAACTCCGGCCGCGACCGCCGTGAACATCAGGGCGCCGGCGCGGGCTGACCGCGGGCCGGGCCGACCGTTCGACTGCATCACCAGCGCCGCCAGCAGCGGGAGGAGGCTGATGCCGAGGGCCGCCCAGACCGCTCTCGGCAGCGGGGTCGTCGAGAGAACGACAAAGGCGGCCCCGAGGAAAACGAGCAGGCGCAGCGTGCGCATGCGCCAGCGGGATCGCTTCGACGTCAGGACAATCAGGGCGTATGCGACGAACAGCATCACGAGCCCGGACACCAGCGAGTTGCCGGAGGCGAAGTGCATCGCGAATGAGAGCATTCGTGAGGGTCCGTGAGGAGGGCGAGGATCGAGCCGATCCACGGATGCAGACTCCGGACTGCCGCTCGACGCCTCCTCCTCGAATACGTTCGACGAAAGCGTGACGTTGGGTTCCGTTGTGGTTGCGCGTTCTTCGTATGAGAGAGGCCGCGCCTCGTCTCCGGGGCCGGGAAGGGGGGCGCGTCGTGACGGCGGATCTGTCAGTTCGTCACTGCGAGCCCGGCGGATCCGGGGCGGAGTTTTACAGCGAGCCGCCCAGTGCAGAGGCTGGACGCAGGAGCGGGGGCGACATGCCCATGCCACCTGAGGGATGGCAGGCGATGCAGGCCATGGCAACGGGGAGGGAATGGCGCTCCATCCACTTCGAAGCCTCGGGAGATTTTCTCGGGCAGCGGGCGATCTCGCCGTCGGCATGGTCTCCGCGGCCGCTCAACTGGATCGCGGCGAGGCAGCAGGCGGCTCCGGCGAGCGCGGCGCCGAGGAGGGCGAGGCCTCTTCGGACTGGAGAGTGGGCAATCGACGTTCGGCTGGCCCTGCGACTCAGCCTCGCGGCGGAGCGGCGCGCGACGGCGGTTGCCGTTGCTGCGGCGACCGGCGCAGTGTCGCCGGCCGGCTCGCGGAAGAGCGCGATCGCGGGGGCGAGGGTCTCCGCCATGGCGCGGCAGCGGCTGCAACCGGCCAGATGCGCGGCGAGGGCCGGATCGCCGGCGCGGCCGGGAGCGGTGAGTTGATCGAAGGCGTCGTCACAGGTCATGTCACATCGTCCTTCAGGACTGCAGGCGCAGCGGTGACGTATTCCGCGGCCTCGTCCCGTCTCAGTTGTTCCGACAGGGCGGTCAGCCCTTTGCGAACGCGGACCTTCGCGCCGCTCACACTCGAGTTCATCGTCGCGGCAATCTCATCGAACGACAGCTCTGCGAAAAATCGCAATCGAAGCGCGTCGGCCTGCGCTGCGGGAAGCCGGGCCAGCTGGAGGCGGAGCAGTCGCGCCTGCTCGTCCCGTACGAGGTCATCGATGGCCGTGTCGTCAGGCCGGGGGCGATTCGCCATTGCGGCGGCCCAGGCGGTGTGCAGCCGTTCGCGGGAGCGTTGTCCGCGGCGAAACCGTCGGCAGAGATTGAGGAGAATCGTCCAGATCCAGGTGCTGACGGCGAACCGCGCGTCGTAGCTGGCGCTGGCCGCGTAGACGGCTGCGAACGTTTCCTGAACGAGGTCTTCCGCGAGGGCCGCATCGCCCGTAGAGCGGACGGCGAACCGCAGGAGTCGGGGTCGGTAGCGGTCGACAAGCTCGGCGAACGCGGGGTCGTCGCCGCGCTGGATCGAGGCCAGAAGATCGCCGTCCGACAGCGTCATGAAATGGATCTGGAGCAAAAATCCGGGAATAGGCCGCGATTCCGGGGCGGGGACCGGCGTCGCCGGAACCGACCGTGTGAATTGATTGTAAAGATAATCTGCTGACAGGCTTAAGGCAATTCGCGGTGGGACGGGGCTTGGGCAAGGGGGGTGTCTCGGGCGTCCCAAGGGGTTTGATGAGCCGATCTTAGGAATTATTCACCGAAATCAAGAATTGACGACGAGAACGGGCTTCGTAGAATCGTCAAGGGTAAAAGTTGGAAACGGGCATCGGTAGAGGATCACCACAGCCGGCGGTTCATCCCAGGAAACCCTCCCGCGAGCGGAATGATGCCGATCGCACCTCCGGCCAGGAGTTGACCATGTTGGTCTTGTCGAGGAAGAAGAACGAGAGCATCGTGATTGACGATCGGATCGTCATCACGGTGGTGGAAATCCGTGGGGACAAGGTGCGTCTGGGCATCCAGGCTCCCCGTGATGTTCCGGTCCACCGCCAGGAAGTTTACGAAGCGCTCCAGAAGGATGCGGAGCAGCCTCCGATCGAATCGCCGTCCTCCGTGACGTGATCGATTCTCGAGCTCAACATCTCGCTCGCCCCGGCTGAGAACAGCCGGGGCGTTTTCGTTTCCAGGCGCACGTTTCCCGGCGAGCTGCTGCTTACGTCGCCCGATGGCGTTCCACGAAGGCCAGGTAGTCGGCCGAGGTGTCGATGCCTCGCGACGCATGCTTCGCCTGCACGACGAGGATGGAGGCTCCCGCTTCCAGAGCACGCAGCTGCTCGAGCTTTTCCAGTTGTTCGAGCCGTGACGGAGGAAGCTGAGTGAGCGCCAGCAGGAACTCGGGCTTGTAGGCATAGATGCCCATGTGCAGCAGCCAGGGAGACTGCAGGCCGCTGCGTCCGGCGTCGCGCAGTTCGGCGAGGAGATCGGCGGGCTCGCCGTCGCGGAAGCAGGGGATCGGCAGCCGGCTGAAATAGAGGGCGCGTCCATCGGCGGCGCAGACCACTTTCACGCAGGCGCGGTCCTCGAGGATGACGGCGCTCGTGATGGGAGTCGCCAGGGTGGACATCTCGATTTCCGGCCGCGCCTTCATCGCCGCGACCAGCTTGTCGATCGCGGCGGGATCCATCTCGGGCTCATCCCCCTGCAGGTTGACGACCAGATCGGCATCGGAGCAGGATCGCTTCACGACTTCGGCGATCCGGTCGGATCCGCTGGGGTGGTCGCCGGTCATCTCGGCCTTCGCGCCGAAGCCGCGGCAGATGGCGGCGATTTCCTCGCTGTCGGTCGCGATGACGACTTCATCAAGCGACGACGCCTTCTTTGCCGCCTCCCAGGAATACTGGATCAGCGGCTTGCCCGTTTCTGCGAGGAGCAGCTTCCGCGGAAGGCGGGTGGACTGCAGCCGGGCGGGGATGATTCCGTAGGTCTTCAAGGGGACTCCTCCGTGAGTGATGGGTGGGCTGGGCGGCGACTGGCAAGCGCGAGGCGCGCGACGATCGCTGCGACCGTCATTCCTGCCAGGCCGATGGCGACGATCAACAGTGGTCCCTGCAGCAGGCCAGCATTGGCCAGCATCCAGCCAACCAGAAACAGGCTGACCGCCAGCTGCAGGAGGACAAGTATGATCGAAAAAAGGCGCACCAGACCTCCGCGTGCATCGTGTTCCCTGCGCAAGGCGAACAACTACTTCCGCGTCTGCAGGAACACAAACGAACCCTTCTTGTTGGAGATCGCGATGTCCAGCAGGCCGTCGCCGTTGATGTCGCCGACGTCGAACTGAGTGCCGACGCCTGAGTCTTCATCGATCTCGTGCTTGATCCATTTCGGGAAGGTCTTCGTGACGGTGCGACCGTCGACCATTTCCGTTGCCTGCTCCCGTTTCAACTCGAACCAACGAAGGACGGCCGGTTCGTGACCGCCGGGGCCGTTGCCGCTGTGGGAATGCCAGCGCTTGCCGGTGATGAAGTCGGGCAGTCCATCGCCGTTGAGATCGGCCAGGACGACCGCGTGGGTCTCACTGAAAGACTTGTCGATTTCGTGAGTCTGCCACGCGATCTCGCCGTCGTCGGCCTGGCCTTTGTTCTCGTGCCACCAGATGCCGTAGTCGTGGGCGCTGGCGGAGAGGATGTCGTTGTCGCCATCGCCGTCGAAGTCGTAGACGGACATCTGGGAGCAGGCCTTTCCGAACGGGGCCTCGTGGAACTTCCACGGGGCGTCGGCGGCGTCGGCCGGCTGCTCCCACCAGCCCTGGATGATGCAGACATCTTTCCGGCCGTCGCCGTTGATGTCGCCCAGGCCGAGGCCGTGTGAAAAGCGATCGGTTCCAGGGACTCCCGGCTGCGAGATGGGGGAGAGTTTCCAGACGGCCTCGGGAAACGACTTGGGATAAGCGAAGCCCATGGTTTTGGCTCCGTAGCCGATCAGCAGTTCGCGACGTCCGTCCCCTTCGACGTCGACATACTGCGGACTTTCGTTGTTGGTCACCGGCGTGATCTCATGTTTCTTCCAGATCGGTCCGAAAAGAGGGTCGTCAGCGGGCTCGCGACCGCCGCTCGCCTTGCCGGGGTTTTCGAACCACCAGGTCTGCTTGCCGGGAAAGTCGACGACGATCAGGTCGAGCCGGCCGTCGTTGTTGAGGTCTTCGGCCCAGTTCATGAACGACTGGCTGTAGACGTTGGTCGCGAACTCGACGGGCTTTTCGAGGATGACTTTCGTCGTCCACTTCGATTGGCCGCTGGCGTCCTTCGACTGGAAATAGATCTGCGAGCCGGCGGCGATGTCGCGCAGGCCGTCGTTGTCGAAATCGGCGATGCAGACGCCTTCGGAGCGGAAGACGTGGTCGAGGACGGTCTTCTCGAAGTCGATTTTCCCGGTGGCTGCTCCATCCGTTCCTGCGGCTGCGGCGTTGGCCATGACGACGACTTCCGAAACGCCGCCGGGTGGCTGAACACGTTCTTTCGCCGGGTTGGGTTCGAGCAGCGTGACCTTCAGGTTGCGGAAGCGGACTTCCGTCGGACCGCCCGAGTGAAGCTGGAGTGCGAGGACGCCGCTGCGGGCCGCGGCCGGGTCATCGCGATCGACGCAGAGTTCGCCGTTGATGAACGTCCGCACGCGACTGCCGACGGCGACGATCTCGTAGCGGTTCCATTCGCCTTTCTTTGCGTGTCGCTCGGCATCATTGTTCTCAAGCAGTCCGCGGGCCGATTCCTCGTAGAGCTTGCCCCACCAGCCGGCTCCGATGTCGGCCTGGTATCCCCGCATTTCACCGTTCGGCAGGGGGACGCTGCGCAGCTGGATGCCGCTGTTCCCCTGATTGCCGACAAGCTTCACGTCGCACTCGAAGCGGAAATCGCTGAGCGAATACTGGCTGACGAGGAATTCGTTGCGTTTGAGTCCGTTCGATTTTCCGACGACCTCGCTGTTTTCGACGGTCCAGGAGAGGCCGGCCGGGGGCTGACGTCCCTCGCCGGTTGCGATCTGCTCGGTGAGTGAGAACCAGTTGGTGAGGTCCTGTCCGTTGAAGAAGCCGGTGATGTTGGCGGGGGTCGCCTGAATGGGGGTCTGTCCCGGCCCCTGGAGATAGGCGGCGAGCGCCACGACTTCCGCTTCGGAGAGATTCTTCAGGAGGTCGTCGGGCATCATCGACTGATCACTGTCCTTGCGCTGGTCGACGTCGTCCTTGGGGAAGGTGATCAGTTCGTTCGCAGTCTGGACGGTGTAGAGCGGTCCGTTTTCATCCTTGATGATGCCGGTGACGACGCGGCCATCCGCCAAGGCGAAGACGGTCGGCCGGTATTCCTTGGCCATGACCGAACTCGGGTCGACGATGTTCGACAGCAGGTATTCCGTGTTGGCCCGGTTGGAGCCGGTGAGGTCGGGGCCGACCTTGCCGCCGGTTCCGAACAGCGTGTGACACTGCTGGCAGGTTTTCGCGAAGACGGCCCGGCCGTGCTCGCGGTCTTTCGGCGGTCCGTTGTCTTTGGTGAGGAGGGCGGTGTACTTCGCCTGGAGTGCGGCGCGATCTGCCGGGGTTTCGCGGACGACGCCCCAGACCTGTTCGAGCTGGGTCCGCAGTTCGTCGTTGTTGAGGTTTCGCAGCTGGCGGACGAGCTCGGCGGAGAGTTCCGTCCGGGCGATGGCGTTCGACTGCACGGCCGACAGCAGGCGGCTGGCATACGAAGGCCGCGCGGCGAGTGTGTTGAGCGCATCGCGGCGTTCGTCGGGGGTGAGTGCGGCGTAGGCGGCCACGAGCTGGTCGGCCGCTTCCGTGTTCTCATCGCTGGCGATCGCGCGAATGGCTTCGCGCCGCAGTGCGGCGTCGAGCAACAGCGGCTTGATGACGCTGGCGAGTTGTTTGTCCTTTCCTTCGACGAGGAAGCGGAAGGCGATCCGCCGGACGTCGACGGGGAGCGAGGCATCGGCGACGGAGGACCGGAGGGCATCGGCCGCAGTTGCGTTCTGGTAGCGCATGGAGGCGGCCTGGGCTTCCACGCGGACCAGCGGATCGGCGTCGTGTCCGAATTTCTCGGCGAGCGTCGCCAGTGTGGGGTTGGCCGTCAGTTCACTCCGCCCGCGGAGGGCGCCGTTGATTCCACGGAGGAACATCAGGCGGGTCGGGGAATCCTTCGCGGATTCGAGGCCTTTTGCGAGGAGTTCGAGGGTCGTGGCGGGGTCGCCGCTGCCGAGGCGGCGGACCATCAGTTCCTGCAGCCTGGGGATGCTCGCACCGGCGGAGATGGCGAGTGCGAGGGCCCGCTGCGGATCGGCATCCGCAAGCGGCTCCATGGCGTACCAGTACATCAGGGGGAGGTTGTGGTCGCTGGCGTCTTCGGAGTGGGAGGTGAGGCCGGCGAGGATGTCCCAGCGTTTGTCGAGCGGCAACCGCTGGCAGAGTGAGGCCAGATAAAGCCGGACCACGGGCGACGGATCGTCACCCGCGAGCTTTGCCAACTGCTTGACCAGCTCCGCCGGAACGAGACTCGCGACGTCCGGCTGGTTCCCGAGCGTCTGCAGGTACCAGGATCGAATCCAGGCCGAGGAGTTCGTGAGGAAACCGGCATTCGCCGGGTCCTGCGGAAGCGCTGCACCGAGGATGGCGAACATCCAGAAGGCTCGCAGGCGGCCGGTTTCATTCGCCTCGCCGCCGTTCACCTGCTTCGAAAGGAACTGGAACGCTTCATCCAGCTGGGCATTCATCGCGGCGTCACGCCGGCCCTCGGCCCGCTCCTGCAGGATGCGCTGCGCGTGCCGCGAGTACCAGAGGTTGGAATGGTTGTAGAGCTTCGCCAGTTCCAGAGAGGTCATCTTCTGCAGATCGACTTTCACCGGCTTCGTATTGTTATAGACGACCCGGTAGATGCGGCCGTTGGTGCGGTCGTGGGCTCCCTCTTCCGGTCGGTGGCACTGATTCGCGTCGTACCAGTCGATCATCCAGACCTGGCCATCCGGGCCGTACTGGAGGGCGATCATCTGTGACCACTTGTCGCCCGTCAGCAGGAAGTCGGGATTGCGATCTCCGACGAAGCCGGAGCCCTGTTGTTTCAGCACGTCGACATTCACGCGGTTGCCGTGGATGTTGTGCATGAACAGCTTGCCGCGGTACTCGTTCGGCCAGCTTCCGCCCTGATAGATCATGGCCCCGGCGTGCGCATGTCCGCCGCCGAGATCGTCGCTGCGGGCGCGGTCCTTGACGTTCCACTGATTGCCGACGTAGTGACGGTGCTTCGCGATCGTCTTGATGTCGTCGTAGGTGTGGGGATTGAAGTGCTGGCCGGCCTGCCGGTGGTAACGGCCGCCCTGAATCAGGTGGTAGAGGTGCGGGATGACGCAGGCCGTGGCGAACGCCTGGCCGTGCTCGTCGAAGTCGATCCCCCAGGGGTTGCTGGTTCCTTCGGAGAAGACTTCGAACTGATGGCGGACGGGGTGATAGCGCCAGATGCCGGCATTGATCCGGGTGCGGTCCTTCTCCGCAGTGCCCGGCTTGCCGACGACGGAATGCGTGAAGACGCCGTGGCAGCCATACAGCCAGCCATCGGGCCCCCAGGTGAAGGAGTTCAGCGTTTCGTGGGTGTCTTCGTAGTGCCAGCCATCGAGGAGGACGACCGCGCCGTTGGGGACGTCGCCGTTGGGCTGGGCATCCTGGGGAGCGCCGGGCTCGAGGCCATCGGGGATGTCGTTGCCGTTCTTGTCAGCAATGAACATCAGGTAAGGCGCCGCCCCGATCCAGACGCCTCCGAAACCGACTTCAATTCCGCTGACGAGATTGAGCTTCTCGATGAACACGGTCCGCTTGTCGAGGGTGCCATCGAGGTCGGTGTCTTCGAAGATCAGGACGCGGTCCTTCCCTTTCCCTTCCTCTTCCCGTTTCGGGTAGGAGTGGGCTTCGACGACCCACAACCGGCCCCGATCGTCGATGCACATGGCGACAGGCTGGGCGATGTCGGGCTCGGCAGCGGCGACCTGCACGCTGAAGCCGGGAGGAACCTGCATGACCTTCGCGGCTTCCGCTGCGGTGACGCCTTCATACGGATAGACCTCCGTGACGCTGACGAGGGCCGTGGGCCTGAGTTCGGTCTGCTTGAACTTCGGCCGGGTGGTGTGGAAGCGGAAGTCGTCGAAGTTCACGTGGCCCCAGCCGCCGGAGATTCTGTCGACGAGCCGGATGAAGATCTTTCGTCCCATCAGCGACGATGTGTCGACGATGACGGGCCGCATCTCTTCGGCATCCGGCCCGGAGACTTTGAAGAAGACGCTTTCTGCGCCGTTCCTCCCGGGAATGACGATCTCGACCCGTGTTTCCGCAAACTTTCCGCCGCCGACGAGGAAGCTGCACCAGGGATGGGTGACGAGGAACGGGACCGATGAGAGCGTGCCCTGGCCCTTGTCGCCGCTGATCTCGTAGCCGCCGATCCAGTAGTCGCCCGTCGGGAGGGCGCGTTTGGGCTGGGCCGCCCCGCGGACGGTATCGAGGTCGCCTTTGACGGGCTGCTTGTCCCAGGCGTTGCCGGTGGCGGTCCAGTCGGTGAGGTCGCCCTTCTCGAAATTGAGGTTGAGGATGCGGCCGTCCTCGCCGAGCGCCTGGAAGCCGGCGTGTTCCGGCTCGTTGATCGGATTGGCGCCGAAGGCGGCGAGCCCGGGGAGGAGGAGGGCCAGGACCAGCAGGGAGCGCACAACAGGGGTTCGTGACATGTCTGGTCGCACGGCGTGGAGTGAGAACCTGGGGACACGCAGCAGAAACGAAATCGCATCGTACACGGGGGCGGGAGTGCTTTCAGGTCATTCGGGCTGCGGCGATTCTGTCGGGGATCACGGTTGCGCACGCCGTCGATCGCCAGTGCGCACGGCAAGGAGCCGCGCCGAGGACTGGCGGAGCCGTGTGCCGAGGCCGCACGACGTGGCCCAATCGCAGGAAAGCCCGCTCTCCAGAAAGTTCCTTCCGCCAGAACGCCAAACGTGTGGCAGATTTAAGGATCGTGCCGGTGCGCTGCCTTTCCGCCTCAAACCATGCCCAACGAAACGTTCCTCGATCGCCGCTGGTTCGCCGCCGCCGTCCTCACGGCGTTCGTCGCGCTCGTTTACTGGCCAGTGGCCGGATTCGAGTTTCTGAACTGGGACGATCCGTGGTACGTCGTCGACAACCCGCTCGTCAAAAGCTGGGCCCCGGCGAACCTGGTGGCGGTGGCCACGGAGCCGTGCTCGAAGAATTTCGCCCCGGTCACGATTTTCACGCTGCTGGTCGAGCACACGGCCTTCGGACTGTGGGCGGGCGGTTATCACATCGTCAACGCCCTGATCCACGCTCTGAACGCGGTGCTGGTGCTCGTGCTGGTACGGCAGGTCACGAAATCCGGTTTTGCCGCATGGCTGGCAGCGATCCTGTTCGCCGTCCATCCGATCCAGATTGAGACCGTCGCCTGGATCTCGTCGCTGAAGTCGCTGCTGGCGGCGACGGGCATGCTCGTCTCGCTGATCTACTGGCTGAGGCCGGAGCGGACCGGTCGCGACGAGGCGATCGGGCTGGGATGGCTCGTGTTCGCGCTGCTGGCGAAGGCCTCGGCGGTGGTGGTCCCCGGGATCGTGTTGCTGTACGACATCCTCGTGCACCGCCGGAAATGGTCGGACGCGATGGCGCGGCAGGTGTTACCGGGACTCGTCTGCCTGATGGCGCTGTTCCTCAACATGCACGCCCAGAATCAGATCTGGGGCGGGACACGGGAACACTTCGACTGGGGCCGCGGGAGAATCCTGGCCGTCGACAGCGTGATCGTCTGGCGGTACTTGCGAGTGCTGGCCGCCCCATTTGACCTGAGCGTCATGTATGACGTGGACGGCTCGAATCCGTGGCCGGCGGCGGCGGTGGCGACGGCCGCCTGGGGTCTTGTCACCTGGCTCGTGTGGCGCGTCCGTGATTCCCGGCCGGTTGTCGCCTGGGCCTACGCGACGTGGTGGCTGCTGCTGTTTCCGGTGCTGAACATTTTTCCGATTACCACGTTGATGAACGACCGGTACCTGTACCTGCCGTGCGTGCTGGTGTTTGCCGGAGTGGGCGTGCTGGTGGAAGCGGCCCTGTGGCGAATCCTGGCGATGCGTTCGCCAGGATTGGGGGTGCGAACGACGGTCGCGGTGAGCACGGGCCTGTTTGCGGCGGCGGTCATGTCGTACTCCGCGATGTCGATGCGGTATGTCCAGGCGTGGCGGAACCCGACGACGCTGTGGACGCACGCCCTGGTGCACAGCCCTGAGCTGCCGGTCGTCCGCATTCAATGGGCCCTGACGCTGCATGATCGCGGCGAAACGCAGCGGGCCTGCGAAGTGCTGGAAGAGGTCATGGCGGGCTCGCGGGCCGATGAAGGGGACCGCCGGCGGATTGCCCGCCTGCTCGGCGAATGGCGTCCGGACGGATCGGCCAGCTGATTCGCCGGCCCGGGTCAGGCGGTGTTCCTGCTCCGGTGTTGTGGCCCGACCGAGCCGTGGCCCGTTACGATTCTCCGGCTGCTGTCCGTTCACCGGGAGAATCGCCCATGCGTGCTCGCGTCACGTTTCTGGCTTCCGTTGCATCGCTCGTTCTCGGGCTGTTCGTGAACGATGCGCAGGCCGCCGAGCCCGAGCGGCCGGTGATGACGGTGAAAGCGACGAAGGATTTCGAGGTCACCGGCGCAGGAAAGGCGAAGGCGTGGGACACGGTCGCCTGGACGCCGCTTTCGATCCGGCCTGAGGCGGCGCACGACTACAAGACTCAGGTGAAGATGCTCTATTCGGAGACCGGTCTTTATCTCTTGATGGATGGAACCGATTCGAAGCTCACGGCCAGTTTCACGAAGGACCTGGAGCATCTGTGGACGGAAGACGTGTACGAAGCCTTCTTCTGGCCGGACGAGAAGCTGCCGCTGTACTTCGAATATGAGATCTCTCCGCTGAACTACGAGTTGCCGATCCTCGTTCCGAACGTGGACGGCAAGTTCATGGGCTGGACTCCGTGGATGTACGACGGCGGCCGGAAAACGCGGAAGGCGATCCACATCACCGGCGGGAAGGCGGAGTCGGGCGCCGAGATCCAGGGCTGGCGGGCGGAGGTGTTCTTTCCGTACGAGCTGCTGAGGCCGCTGGGCAATGTTCCGCCAAAGCCGGGGTCCCGCTGGCGGGCCAATTTCTACCGGATGGATTACGACGGTGGAAAACGGACGCAGTGGGACTGGTCGCGCGTCGGCCCGAGTTTCCACGAGTTCGAGAAGTTCGGAACGCTCGTCTTCGAGTGACGGCAGTCGACTGACTCGGGCCGGAGCGATCGGGAGGCCTGGGCGGTGGAGGATCGCATGTTGACTTTCTTCAACATCGATTCTTGCCATGCGTCGTGGCCGGTTTTAGCTTCGTGATACGGTCCACCTGTTCTCCATCACGGCCAAGGGTGCTGACATGACGCGGGCAATGCGCGCTTCGTTTCTGATGGTGATCCTCGCCAGTTCCGCGAGGACGGCCTCCGCCGAGCTGGTCATCAACGTCAATTTCACCGGTGATTCGCAGTTCTCCGCGGCGTTCGATTCGGCCGCGCAAATCTGGCAGAGCCGGCTTGGTGGATACCAGAACGGATTCGTCGTGAACCGGACGGCGGGAAGCAGCTATCTCAACGGGCAGACCGTATCGGAAGTGTTCATCAACGCCGTGATCGCTCCGGGAGACGGCGTGGGAAATGTTCTCGGCAGCGCTGGACCGTCCGAGCTCGTGCTCGACGCGGCCGGTTTTTATCTCACGACCGACGGGGCGATGACGTTCGATTCGTTTGATGCCCAGAACGTGCTGGACAATGGGAACTGGGAGAACCTCATTCTCCATGAAATGGGGCACGTGCTCGGCTTCGGAACCTTGTGGGAACTCAACGGCGTCTACGACCCGCTGGGCGATCCGAGCCACTTCACGGGAGCGAACGCCATCGCCGCGTGGAACTCCGAATTCGGCCAGACCGGCATGCCGGATGTCGAGCAGGAGGGGGGCGGCGGAACGGCCGGCGCACACTGGAACGAGAACGTGAACGGATCGGGGCCGACCGGAATCGAGGATTCCCTCGGTCGAGACATGCGTGACGAACTGATGACGGGCTGGCTGAACCCCAACTCCTTCATCAGCGACATGACGGTCGCGTCGTTCATCGACATCGGGTTCACGGGTGTCGAAGCCGTGCCTGAGCCTGGGACCCTGGCTCTTTCTTCGCTGGCGTTCGGGGCCGCGGTGGTGCGTCGGAGGCGTTCGCGGAGACGGAAGGACAGCCGTGGAGTCAGGGTTTGCCCTTAATTCGGCGGTTTCTGCCGACAGCGAATTTCCACCGCCCTGGCCGTCCCTACATTTCCCGCAAGCTGCCGTCGCGGGAAACGGGCAGTGGTTTTGAGACGGATCGTCGGGCCTAAGGCGGTTAAGGATGTTGCTGAAGTTGCTGGCTCCGTTCATCGGAGCGAGTTGTGTCTTTGTGTCACAGGTTGCTTTCGCTGAGCTGGTGACCGGATTCGAGGTGGTTGTTGGCGGCAATCTGAGTGCCCAGTCGCAGATTCAGGGACGGACGATCGTCGGCGGAAATGTGCAGGGAGGATTTCCCTCCTTCGGCACCGGGCTGACGCCCGCGGCCAGTTTCAGCTCGACCGACGTGCTCGTTGTTGGCGGGAGCCTGCAATCGAATGGAATCACCATGCAGGCGGGGGACGCCCGCCTGGGTGGCACGCGCGGCTCGGCGAACGTGAATCTCAACGGGCCCGGCAGCGAACTGTTCCAGAACGACGCGACGGCCGCGCCCCGGGCTTCCGCAGCCACCGCAATGCTGCGTTCGGCCTCGGATTACTTCAGTGGTCTCGTCGCCGATAGCGGTATCATCGTGAACGGATCAAACGTCACGTTCAATGCCGCTCCGGGCGCGGACGGTGTGGCCGTGTTCGACGTGCCCGCCGCACTGCTCACGCTTCAGAACGCCAACTTCGCGCTGGCCACGGCCGGACTTCCGGCGGGGACGAGTTACATCTTCAACGTGGTGGGAGCTGTGACGGGGACGCCGATGGGGAACTTCGGCGCCGGTTTCCAGACTGCGGATGTCCGTTCTCACGTTCTCTGGAACTTCGAAGACCAGACGTCGCCCTTATCTCTCAGCCGCGAATGGTACGGCTCGATCCTGCTGCCGGATTCGAACCTGAACACGACCAGCGCCATCAACGGCGGCGTTTATGTCGGAGGCGATTTCACCACGAGCGGCGATGTGCGGCTGGCGGGCTATATTGGGCATGCGGAGTACACGCCCTCGGCCGTGCCGGAGCCGTCGAGCATCATCCTGACCGCACTTGCCGGTGTCGGACTGGTTTCCGCGCGACTTCGACGCCGTTCGTTGTCGCGACGTGCGGCCGCCGTTCAGGGCGCCTCGGCAACGGGAACTTCGTTGAGCGTGTAGTACGCCTCGGCGTGGAGCAGCGGTTCGCCAGCGGCCGATTTCACTCCCGGGGCGGTGAGCGTGTGAACGTGGCCGCGCTGAAGCGACTGGATTCGCAGGCGGACGCTTTTGCCATCGGCGCCGACGGTCGCCGACTCAATTGTCGCGGTGGTCGGATCGACTTCCGGGCTGCCGTAGGATGACTGATAGATGTAGGTGTGCGTCTTCATGGTGTAGGAAGCCGTGTCACCGGCCGTCTTCGCGTCGACGGGCTGCGTGAACGTCAGCTCGAAGCCGTCGGACCGGGCGCGCATTTCGTGGATTTCGAACGGCGTCTTGCCGGTCCAGTCGAGTCGCTCGATCGAGAAGGGCTTCGTGCCGCGCGAGCCCCAGCCGCGATTCGTGCCTCCGACGAACATGGCGCCGCTGGGGCCGAATTCGACCGGCACGGTCCCTGAACCGAAGCCTTCCCGGAAGGGGAAGCACGCGCCCTGGTAGACGCCGTTCACCTTCTCGAGGAAGCAACGCATGACGGTGCTGAACGTCTGGTCGCCGACGAACATCTGTTTCTGGAACGGGCCGAACTTTCCGCCGGAGAGATCGCAGGCGACGCCGCTGGCCGACTGCCCCATTTTCGCGTAGGGGAACAGGATCGCCGCGGGTTCCAGTTCGGGGACCTTCTCGCGTTCGACGATCATCCGCCCGCCGCTTTCGGGCTCGGTCGGTCGTTTTCCCAGGGCCGCGGCGGCGGCGGGGAGGTCGTACCATTTCCAGCCGCCGGGGTGTCCGACGAAGCGGCCGGGCGTGAGGTGCTTGAGTCCACAGGTTCCGTTCCAGGGGCCCTGGTTGTCGGTATAGAAGGGCTCGCCGTCGGCATCAAAACCGATTCCCCCCGGCGAACGGACTCCACTGGTCGTCGGGATCAGCGTGCCATCGGGAGTGATGCGGACGCACCAGCCGCGGTAGGGGACTTCGCTGGAGAAGGAGCCGGTGAGGCAGAGGACGACCCAGAGGTTTCCCACCCTGTCGAACTTCGAGCCGAAGGCGTACTCGTGGTAGTCGCCGCTGATGCCCCAGTCGTCGTTGACGACTTCGAAGACGTCGGCGACACCGTCGCCGTTGGTGTCCTTGATTCGGGAAACGTCGTCGCGCTGGGTGACGTAGAGCCAGCCCTCTTTCTCGGCGAGGCCGAGCACTTCGTGGAGGCCGTGGGCGAAGCGCGAGAACTGCGAGGCTTTGACCTGGGGGGCGAGGGGATCGCGGATCATCCAGATTTCGCCGCGGCGGGAGGAGACGGCTAGTCGGCCATCGCTCATCCATTGGAAGGCACCGGCTTCGAGGACGACATCCTTCGGAACTTCGAAGGTGGTGATGCGATAGAACTCGTTTTCTCTGGCGGCCAGTTTGTCATCGGCCGGGGATGCGGCGGCGGGGAGGAGCGCCAGGAGTGCGAGCAAAGCCAGCCGCGGCAGGAGCGAGTCCATCATCGGCAACCGATTCTATGACGAGGAGAGGCGCGTCACTTCTATTGGGCGGCCACCCCCGGAACAAGCGCACCGCAGGTGATCGGAGGGTCTGGAATGGTCCAAGGGCTTTGACAGGTCGGTTCGACGCGAGGTATCCTTTTTGGCCTGTTGAAACTGAGTCTCAAGTCCGGAAGTCGAAGTCATGAAGTCGAAGTCCCGCGGTTTTACGCTGATCGAGCTCCTCGTTGTCATCGCCATCATCGCGATTCTGATCGCGCTGCTTCTCCCGGCCGTTCAGCAGGCGCGGGAGGCGGCCCGGCGCACCCAGTGCAAGAACAACCTGAAGCAGATCGGGCTGGCCCTCCATAACTACGAGAGCACGCACCGCATCTTCCCGATGGAGACCTATTACGGTGCGGCCCAGAACAAGTACCCGCACTACTACAACAGCTGGATTCCGCAGCTGCTCAGCTTCTTCGACCAGGGGAACCTGGGGAACAAGTACGACCACAACTATTCGTTCTTCGACGACGAGAATCGCGAGGCAATCCAGACACGTCTGGAAGTCTTTTCCTGCCCATCGAGCCCCGGGGGAACTCAGATCACTCAGTACCTCCGCCGCCGCAAGTCGGCGTGGGAAATCCTGACCATTCCCGGCGGGTTTACTGCGGACTACGCCGGGCAGCGGGGCATCGCGTCGGGCACCTATCCGGTCTACGTTCCGGGCGCGAGCAGCCCCACGAATGAGGGAATCTTCGGAGGGGGGCAAGGAACCGGTTTCAAGAACATCACCGATGGCACCTCGAACACGATCATCGTGCATGAATCGACCAGCCGTCATCAGGAACTGGTCAACGACCGCGTGGCCGGCAAGATTGTCGTGAAGGTTCCGGAGTTCGGCTGCTGGTTCGATTACTGGGCGGGTCCGAACGCTGGCTGGATGTACGGATTTCAGGACAATGGGACGACCCAGAAAGGGCCACGCTTCCTCAACGCCACGAACAAGTGGGCGAATCCGTGGTCGTCACACACGGGTGGTGTGCATGCGGCGATGGCTGACGGGTCGGTCCGCTTCCTCAGCGACAACATGAGCAACATCACGTTCATTGGAATGTGCACGGACAGCGGCAGCGAAGTGCTTGGTGAGTTCTAGGCTGCCAAGAGTGCGGCGCGGGCGTGTGGTGTCGAGTCGACCTGGTGCGGAAGTTGAGTGGGATGTTCCGAAGAGTCGTTGCAAGCCTATTGTCAGTGGCGCTGGTCGGTTGCGGAGCGGAGGAGGACGTTCGTCCAGCGCTTCAACCGGCCCAGGGAACGCTGACGATCAATGGCAAGCCCGCGCAGGGCGCCCTTGTCGTTCTTCATCCGGCGGATGGCAAGAACTTCGATTCGCGAGGGAGTCGTCCGCAAGGGGCTGTCGGACAGGACGGGGCGTTCAAGGTCACGACCTACCAGGATGGGGACGGCGCTCCGGCCGGGGATTACAACGTTGCGATCCTTTGGTTCGGAAAGAGCGGAAACGCCAGCGCCGACCTGCTTGCGGGCGCGTATGCCCGTCCTGAACAAACCGGCATCCGCATCACGGTGGCTCCAGGGAGCACCGAACTCGAGCCGATTGAAATCAAAGGGGCGCGGCTGATGGCTGCGCCGGCGAAACCGAGCAAAGACCACGACGGTCTGTGACTTCACCATTTCCTCGCGTCGACTTCGGCGGCGAGACCTCGATTGAAAGAAGGCAGGCCCTGACCATGTCCCTCCAGCGCTCTCGACGTTCGCGTGTCTTCACGTTCGTCATGGGAATAGCGATCGCGTTCGGCTTCATTCCTGCGGTCCACGCGCACGACCATCAGGCTCCGACGACTGCGACCGGCGATGTCATCAAGTCGTCGAAGAGCGGCGCCTGGTCGAGCACGGAAACCTGGACCGGCGGAAAAGTGCCCGCGGCCGGGGCGAAGGTGCTGATCCAGAAGGGGCACGAAGTCCTGTACGACGTGAACTCGGAGGCCGTGATTCGCGGCATCCAGGTCTCCGGCGTCCTGAGGTTCGCGACCGATCGTGACACGCGACTGGACGTGGGGCTGATCCGGATCGAAGCGATCGATGAGTACAGCGAACTCGGTTTCGACTGCGCGCATTTCGATGATGCGGCTCCGCATGCCAAGGGGCCGGGCCCGGCGGACAATCAGCCGTCGCCGCCGGTCGCGCGGGCGGCTCTCGAAGTGGGCCTGCCGGGAGCTCCGGTTCCCGCGGACTTCAAGGCGCTGATCCGGCTGCATTACATCGAGGGGATGGACAAGGAGACGTGCCCGGCGATCCTGTGCTGCGGCGGGCGGATGGATATCCACGGCGCGCCGCTGGAGCGGACGTGGGTGAAGCTCCCCTACCAGACAGCCAAGGTGGGTGAGGCGCGGCTGGTGATGCCGGCCCATCTTCCCGGGTGGAAGAAGGGGGACAAGATCATCATCTCCGGGACGACCCGGCAGTTCGGCTACATCGGGACGCGCTACCGCAAGGAAGGGGAGCAGAACAGCGTCGCTGACAATCCGACGACCGAAGAACGGGTCATCACCAGCATCGGGGGGAAGTGGGGCAACTTCGATTCTCCACTGCAGATCGTCCGGCTCGACAAGCCGCTCGAATTCGATCACCTCGGAGCGGGCGAGTACCGCGCCGAAGTGGCCAATCTGTCACGCAACGTCGTTGTGGAGTCGGCCGATCCGGAAGGCGTTCGCGGACACACGATGTATCACGTCGACTCGGCCGGGAGCATGAGCTACGCCGAGTTCCGGCACCTGGGCAAAGGAGGCGTGCTCGGCAAGTACCCGATCCACTATCACCTGGTCGGTGACACGATGCGGGGAAGCAGCCTGATCGGTCTTTCCGTGTGGGACAGCCACAACCGCTGGATCACCGTGCACGGCACGCAGTACCTGCTGGTCAAGGACTGCATTGGCTATAAGAGCATTGGCCACGGTTATTTCCTGGAAGACGGGACCGAGGTCTACAACATCTTCGACCGCAACCTGGCCGTGCAGGCGCTGAAAGGGAAGCCGCTGCCGAAGCAGGTGCTGCCGTATGACGGCAACCTGGGGTCGGGTTACTGGTGGGCGAACAGCCTGAACACGTTCACCCGCAACGTGGCGGCCGAGTGCGATGAAGACGGCTTCCGCTACGAGGCGGTCGATCGCGACGACATCAGCATGAAAATGCCGATCCTGCAGAAGGATGGTTCGATGCAGGACATCGACATCCGCACGCTGCCGTTCGTGCGGTTCGACCAGAACGAAGCGCACTGCCAGCGGCTGTTCGCGCTGAACCTCGGCGGTTTCCCGGGGGGCAACGGCGGGAAGGACCGCGATGTGGAAGGGGTCGGGCCGGATGTGAAGCATCCGTTCGTGATCCGCAACATGAAGATCTGGAACTCGCACTGGGCCTTCCACGGCGGGACGCCGTCGGTGCTGATGCAGGACGTGCAGATTCACGACTGCGCCTACGGACTGTGGCGGAGCATCATGGATGGCCACGAGCATCTGCGCCTGAACTTTTCGCAGGTGAACACCACCGTGTTCTACCCGCGTTCGATCGGCGTGCCCCAGGAAGATGACGGTTCCTACGGCGGGTACTCGTTCCTCAAGCCGGTCGACGACTTGCCGCCAATCACGGTCATCACGCACATCGAGCCGCAGCCTTCAGGGCTGATCCGCGTGCGGGGCGTCACGACGGACAACTACGACGTCAAGACGGTGGTCGTGAACGGCCAGGCGGTCCGGCCGACGGCGGAGAACTTTGCGGAATGGGAGATCGACCTGCCCGCGGCCGGTCCGGATGCCGGCGTGCGGCTGGTGGCTCACGGCGAGGACGCCGAGGGGAACGTCGAGACGCTGGCTCACCGCCGCGACTTCCACGCTTCTCCGGCGACGAACGAGAAGCCGGCTGAGAAGAAGCTGGTGCGTCACCACGATCATCACTGATCGCAGTCGCTGCGAAGTGGTTTCCAACAAAAAGCAGCCGCCGGGAGGAAGACCTTCCGGCGGCTGCTTTGTTTGATCAGTGATGGTCTCAGTGGGCCGGCGGCGGGCTGGTCTGGAAGGCGCGGTTGCGGAACAGGAAGTCGATGATGTTGCCCTCGTGGGGCTGCATCCAGTGAAGCTGGTTCGTGCGGACTTCGCCGATGTTCAGCCGGTCGATTTGGACGGCATCGATCAGCTCCTTCGACCATTTCTCGTCTTTCGTCAGGGCGGTCACGACGAGGGAGGGGCCGATCTTCTTGAGCATGTCTTTCTGCTCGCACTGCACGACCGAGACGAACGGGAACATGTATTCGGTGTTCGCGATCGGCGGGTCGGTGCTGGCGCAGTGGATGACGGTCGGCCGCAGGTAGTCGTGGTTCGGCTTCTCGATGTGCCTGGGGCCGTTGCGGTACTTCGCGGAGACTTCCGTGACGCCGGGGGCTTTCGACAGTTCGTCGATCTGGGCGTTGATGGCCTTGGCCGCGCCGGGGATCGTGAATGCCGCGAGAGGCGATTTGGGATCGGTCATCGGCAGCGGCTCGACGGGGCCGAGGCGCTTCGCCAGGGCGTCGGCGATCTTGTCGGTATGCCGGCTGGCCCAGATTCCGCTGGCGCTGATGCAGGAGCGGCCACTGTTGAGGAACACGCTGTCGGCCATGAGGTCGACGTACTTTTCCCAGTCGTCGACCATATCGTCGCCGAAGAGGATCTTGGAGAAGCCTGGGCCGTGCGCCTGGACGCGGGGGTCGCCCTTGTAGCGATCAACGGTCTGCTGGCTGCCGAAGATCATCGATCGCGGCGCCATCTCCATGATTGCTCCGCCGCATTCCTGCGGGCCGGGGTAGATGCAGAAGGCCTCGCGGGGGACGCCGGCCTGTGCGAAGGCTTCATAGACGCGGTAGGGGGTCCAGGGTTCGGAGGAGCCGGGTTTGAGGACGAGTCCGCACTGGAGCGGAATGACGGGCATCCACAGGGTGTGGACGCCGGGGGAGTTGGAGGGGAGGACGAGGCCGATGATGGGGGTCTGGGCCTGGTAGCTGACCATGATGCCGCGGCTTTCCATGCCGTAGCCCTTCGAGAGGATGTCGAAGGGGAGTCCGCGGGTGAGGGCCTCGAGGGTGGCCTTCATGTTCTTGAGGACGTAGGCGTTCTTCCGCATGTTGGCGGCGCACATGGCCTCGGGGAGGCCGGTGGTCGCCGACTGGATACGGCAGAATTCCTGGGGCGTCTGCGTGCCGTTGCCGAGGGGGAGCGTCCCTTCGAGGTAGAGGTCGGCCGCTTTCGCGCACATCTCGCAGAGTTGCTCGATCGAGAACTCGCGGAGGATCTCGCGGGCCTTGGCGGCCTTGCGGAGGTCCATCTTGATCAGGCCGGCATTGGCCTGGTGCATGAGGGCGAGCTGTTCGCCCGTTTCGAAGTGGACGACCGGGGCCTTGTCGATCGATTCGTACGGCTTGCCCCAGCGGATGACGGGAATTTCGAGCATGGGAATAGTTCGGCGAGCGGAGGGCCTGGGCCCCCGGGGTAGTCACGCGACGCGATCGAGGGTCGTCGTGAGGGAAGGAACGCGGCCCGTAAGTCTTGCCGGCTGCGGAGCAAGCGTCCAGTTTCCTTGTCCGGAAATTCCCGGACCGTAGACTCGATGCAGGGCCATTTTTGAAGGGAACGCCATGAAATCACAAACCATTGGAGCGCCGACCGTCGTCGCCCGGGCTTTTGACGGGGGCGCGTGCGACCAGCGTCTGAAATCCCGAGGCCGCAGGTTGTGGCCCCAGGGCGGGATTTCGGCCGTGGCGATTGCGGCGATTCTGCTTCCCCTGCCTGCGGCCGGGGCGCAGCCGGTGGTAAAGACGGTGGAACTCGTGATCGGGTCGCGTCTGCCGGCCGAAGGGGGACCGGAGACCACTCCGGCCAGTCCACTCAAGTCGCCGTTCGGGGTCGATTTCGATCCCTCGGGCTCCATGTTCATCGTGGAGCTGGAAGGGGGCCGTGTTTTCGAACGGACGCCGGATGGGAAGATCCAGCACATCGGCGGCGACGGTTCGAAATCGTATGCGGGGGACGGAATGCCGCTGGCGCGGGCGACGTTCAACGGGATGCACAACGTGGCCATCACGAAGACGGGACGGATGCTGATTGCCGACACGTGGAACAACTGCGTCCGCGAGGTCGACCTGAAGACGCGGACGATCAAGACGCTGGCAGGCTCGAGCCAGCCCGGTTTTGCGGACGGCCCTGGTCTCGAGGCGCGGTTCAATCACGTGATGTGCGTGACGCTCGACCCGGCCGAAAAGGAACTGCATATCGCCGACATCAACAATCGCCGGATCCGCGTGCTGAACCTGGAAACGAATGTGGTGCGGACGATCGCGGGCAACGGGATGAAGGGGGTTCCGAAGGACGGGACGGCGGCGCTCGAGGCGCCGCTCGTCGATCCGCGGGCCGTGGCGGCTGATTCTCACGGGCGGGTGTATGTCCTCGAGCGCGGTGGGCATGCGGTCCGCCGGATCGATCCTGAGGGAGTGATCCGGACGGTGGTGGGGACGGGGAAGGCTGGGTTCAAGGATGGCCCTGCCCGCGAAGCACAGCTCAACAGCCCCAAGCATCTATGCGTCGATGAGCAGGGGCGGGTGTACATCGCCGATGACGCGAACGCCGCGATCCGGTGTTATGACCCGGCGACCGAAACAGTGACGACGTTGCTGGGCCGCGGGCAGGGGGATGCGCGGATCACCCTGAAGCGGCCGCATGGCGTGACGCGGGAGAAGAACGGGCTGTACGCGCTGGATACGTATCACGACCGGATTTTCCTGCTGGAGCTGGGGGATGAGTGACCCGCGGCCGGCGCTATCGGCCAGCGGCGCCGCGCGCGTAGAATGCGGGCCGCATTTTTGACGTCCTCACTGAGTGGCCATTGCTTGAGGAGTCGTCCGGTGATGCTCAACACGCTGTGGGTAGCGCACATTTCGCAGACCGGTCTGGTTCGTGGGCCGCGTGCCCGGCGAAGCCGTTCAGCGCTGCAGCCTGTACAGATGCTTGAGGCGCGGTGCCTGATGTCGGCGACAGCCAATCTGCAGGCTTACCGGCCGGTCACGCAGTTCATCGATTCGTCGGCCTACCCGATCAGCGAAGCTGACGAATCGAGTGCCACGCTGGGGGCGGGCATTCGGGTGAACGGTGACGACGACAACGGCAATGGTCGGGCGGACTACCTTGACCTGCTTCCTTCAGCTGCGGCCGACAATGATCTCGTCCGCGTCGACGTCATCGGGGAAGGGACGACGTTCGTCGTCAGCTGGACGGGGTCGCTCGCGGTGTGGACTTCGCCGTTGAAGGATGCGGCGATCATCAATGGCGGCAGCGTCGGGAACGGGCAGTCTTTGTGGGTGGAGTACGTCAGCCAGGCGCATACCGTCGGGGCTTCGACGCAGCTTCAACTGGAGGTGAGCGACGGAGCAAGCGTCGCGACGGACACGGTCGTGTTCCACAGCTTCCAGAGCGTCGTGCTGGCGATTGCGGGGAACACGCAGGAGCCTTCGCGCTTCGGGGATCCGACTCTCGGCGTGTACACGATCGCCGGGGAACTCTACCGCCAGGGTTACGACGTGCAGCTGTACGCCCATCACGAGGTGCTGAAGACAGGGAAAGGGAAGGTCTACGACGATGTGGTCAGCGGCGTTCTGAGCAGGAACGTGAACTCGGTGGCGATCATCGGTTACAGCTGGGGGGCGGGGGCGGCGTACAACCTTTCCAATGCACTGAAGAAGACGAAGACGCTGGCGCCGGCCGGCTACCGGCTGACGTACACGGCGTCGATCGACGGCATCAAGCACCGTTCGATCAGCGCGGAGACGCGGAAGCCCGTGGGGACGGCCTATCACGACAACGTCTACCAGCGGCGTGACCTGCTCCCGCGCGGGAACAAGGTTTCGGGAGCACAGAACCTGAACGTCACCCTGGCGTCGTGGGGGACGCATCTCCGCCACGTCACCATCGACGATCACCCGACGGTGCAGCAGCTGCTGGTGGACAACCTGACGGCGCGGGTCATCGCGTGACGGGTCGTCGAGCGCTCAGTTCTCGAAATCTTCTTTGAGAGTTTTTCCCCGGAAACCGGCTTCGAAAACGTGGAGGCCGTAGCGCTGGGAGAGTTCGCGGCAGACGGCGACGCCGCGGGCGCTGTTTCCGCGGGCATCGATCCGCGGAGAGAAGACTCCGATTCCGAACTGACCCGGGACGACAGCGATGATTCCACCGCTGACGCCGCTCTTCGCGGGGAGGCCGATGCCATAGGCCCAGCTTCCGGCCGAGTCGTACATGCCGCAGGTGAACATGATGCTGAGGACGTCTTTCACGTACTCGGCGCGGATGGCCTGTTCGCCGGTGATCGGGTTCACTCCGGCGTTGGCGAGGGTCGCGCCCATGACGGCGAGGTCGCGGCAGTTCACCTGGATGGAGCACTGCTGGAAGTAGAGATCGAGCGTCTCATCAATGCGGTCGCTGATCATGCCGAAGTTCCGCATGAGGTGGGCGATGGCCCGGTTGCGGTGTCCGGTGGCGCGCTCGGAGTAGAACATCGAGTTGTCGAAGTGGACCGTGCGGCCGGTGTAGCGCTCGAAGATCTTGAGCAGGCGGGTGAGGCGTTCGGGGAAGTCCCGACCGTCGATGAGGTCGGCCGTGGCGATGGCTCCGGCATTGACGAGAGGGTTGAAGGGGCGGTTGGTCTGCTCATCGAGCAGAATCGAGTTGAAGGCCTCGCCGGTCGGTTCGACGTTCACTTTTCCGAGGACATGTTCGCGGCCGTGATCTTCGAGGGCCTGGCCGAAGACGAACGGTTTGGACATGGACTGCAGGCTGAAGAGCTGGGCGGCATCGCCCACTTCGAGGACACGCCCGTCGATGCCGACGATCGTGATCGCGAAGAGATCCGCGTCCATTTTTGCCAGCTCGGGGATGTAGGTGGCGACGCTGCCGTCATTCATCGTCGCCAGGCGGCCATGGAGTTCGCTGAGGAGATCGCGCAGCGTTCCGGTTCCCGTGCGATGGGTATGGGCCAGGAGGTCTCCAGAAGAATCAGGTGCGTCCAAGACTGCGTGTCTCTTTCAACAGGGTCGGGGCGAGGTTGGCGCATAGGGTCTCAGGCGCGGCGCCCGGCGACAACAGGTGGAGGCGGCGGCTATCGGGACCGGCGCTCCGCGAGGATGGGAGCGGTTCGTTGAGAAGACGAGAGGAGTTTCAGGACTCCTCACCCTCGTTGGACGCTCGAAGCCGAAGTGTTCGTCGCTTGCGGAGGCGAGAGAGAAGCCTTGCGGGGAAGTCGTGGCCACGATCTTCGACGCGCTGGCGGGGCCGGCGCCACCCCGCCATTCAGCGGTTCAGGTCGGCCCCGTGGGGGTAGGCGTGACAGGTCGGGCAGTCGCCGAGCGTGGTCACGCAGCTGCAGGGCGGGGTCACAAGCAAGGAGTAGGGAAGGAGGGCCGTGCGGCCAATGAAGCTTGCGGCCGAGACTGCCGGCTGACAGACGCCATGCCCGATCCCGCAGCGTTCGAGATTCGCCTCTTCGAAGTAGAGTGGGTTGTGCGCGAAGCAGTAGAGGTAGCGGGACGGGTGGGCCAATGCGAAATACGACCCCGAGATGAGATGTGGCGTTCCACCTGGCGACAGCTCGGCAGCGAGGTCGGCCGGTCGAAGTCCGGCCGTGTCCTCCGGTTCGACCAGACCGATCTGCCGCAGAGGTTTATTCAGCGTCCGCACGCGGACCTCGTCTGCCGGGAGGGATTCGTCGGGCGACGTGGGCGGCGGCGTGACGGCGTCAGGGCTGTCAACCTGAGCCAGGCGAATGTCGGATACGACGGTTGCTGCGACGGACGGCTGCGGCGTTTTGGTGGTTCCGGCCGGGAAAGGTTGTGGCTGTTGGGCGATCGGTTCCTGCACTGCTTGCCGAGGCGCCGGAACCGGGGCCTGGTTTTCGAGTTCCTTCCGCCGCTGCGCCTCAAGCCGCCGTTCGAGGCCGGGGTGGTTTTGGGGAGTGGCCGTGAGGTCGCGTGGGGTTTGCGAGGGGGCCTCCGGGGCGACCCGGTCGCGAAGGCGTGCGCGGAGGGCGCGGCGCACCGCCCGCGGTTTCGTCATGTCGCGAGGTTCGTCCGGGGCCATCGTGGGATCGGCCGGGGCGACCGTAAATCGGTTGGCTGAAACGCCATCGGCGAAGGCGGGGACCAGCGGGAGGGAGAGAATCTGTCCGAGTGCCAGAAGACCGCGACAGGCCGCCGCTCGCGTCAGTCGGGTCATGGCGAATGCTCCTTGGCGGGCTGGTTTCGGTCGCGTCTCCAGAAATGGCCGGCGGCGTCCAGAAACGCCGGGGCATCCACAGTCATCGAATCCGGGAAACCTGCATCTCGACCCAATTCCCATTGAACGACCTGACCGGAACAAACCGCATGAAAGTCGCGAGATGCGTGGGAGTTGCGGTTGAAACAGGTCTCCCAGACTGCCTAGTCTGAATCGTGCGGTCCGATCGAGTGCCACGTCCCCATTTCACTACCGCCCGTACTGACGTTGCTGCATGGGACTTGCTGCCCTTTCGAAACGCCTGTTGGCTCAATTGCGCGTCCGCGCCCCGGAGACCGATCCGAGACGACGTACGCCCCAGCTCCTCGTGCGCGGGCTGGAACGCCGGGTTGTGCTGGATGCGTCGGTGGCTTTGGGGAGCGGCAGCGTCGACCTCGGAGCGTTTGATCCCGGGACGACGGTCACGGTGACGCAGGACGTCTTCGATCTCAACGGCGACAGCTCGGACGAGAGCGTGTACCGCTTCGAACTCGACGCAGGGACGTGGACGGACGGGTTCGCGGATCTCGTGGGTGGGATCGACCTGGATGGCGTCGCCGGAGTGGATGCGTTCGTCGACGGAACGAACCTGTACGTCAGCGCGTCGTTCCTGGAGACGAACGCGGGGGGAGTCTCGATCGGCGCGGACGGCTCGGCTCCGACGATCGTCCTGGGGGACAATCTCACGACTGCGGGAGACCAGGACTACGGCGGGGCGGTCGGGCTGGCCCAGGACGTGGTGCTCAATGCGGGAGTCGGCAACGTCCTGTTCACTGGTTCGGTGAGCGGTCCCTTCTCGCTGTCAATCGAATCTTCAGGAGTGACGACTTTCCAGGCGGCGGTGAATGTGGGTTCGCTGACCACGGACGCCGGTGGGCAAACGTCCTTCACGCCCGGCGTGGGATCGGTGACGACGACCGGAGTCCAGGTGTATGGGGACACCGTGGTGCTGGGCTCGGATCTCGTGATGACAGGATCGCAGGTCGAGTTTCAGGATGACCTGAACGGGCTCGATCATTCGCTGGACATCCACGGCGACGCCGTCCTCGGGCAGGATGGGGGAGACCTCGTTTTCGGCCTGGACCAGCTTTCGATTACGGGCGCGACCACGATCAACGCGGGTAATATCCAGACACTGGCCGATCAGAGTTATGGCGGCGACGTCACGCTGGGATCGAACGTCACCCTGACGGCGACCCAGGTGGAGTTCGCGGGCAACGTCGACGGGGCCGGGAACGGGTTGGAGATTCAGGGCGACGCCGTCCTCGGCGACAGTGTCGCGGATGAGGTGACGAACCTGTCCTCGCTGCATGTGACGGGCGACTCAACGATCGCTGCGGGGTTGGTGTCGTCGACGGGGGAGCAAACGTTCGACGGGAATGTTTCCATCATCAACGACATGGAGTTCGAAGCGTCGCTGGTGACGTTCCATGGCGACCTGCTCGGCGGCAACAACGACGTCACGATCACGGGGGACGCGCAGCTTGGTGACAGCACGCTGGATTCCGTGTCGGGGCTCGATTCGCTGATCGTGACGGGCGATGCGACGGCCAACGCCGCGCTGGGGCCGTTTGCGACCAACGTCGAGTTTCGCGGCGACCTGACGCTGGGGCGGGATCTCACCCTGGATGCGCCGGACGTGCTGCTCGGCGGCAATGTCATCGGAACGGGTCACTCGCTGGCGATCGTCGGGACGGCGGTCCTGGGGAATGATGCGGGGGACACCTTCTCAGGACTGGCGTCGCTGACGGTGACAGGACCGGCCGCGACGATCGGCGCGGGAAGCATCGAAACGACGGGCGTGCAGACCTACGACGCGCCGGTGCAGCTGGCGGCGGACGTCAGCCTGACGGCCTCGGTCGTCACGTTCCTCGGGCAGGTGGTCGGAGGGGGCCATTCGCTTCAGATCGCGGGGGACGCCAGCTTTGGGGATGACGCGGCCGACAGCGTGACCGGATTGAGCACGCTGACGGTGGAGGGGGCAACGACGTTTCACACGAGCGTGGTGACGACCTCGGGCGGGCAGACATACAAGGGCCCGGTGACGGTGGCCTCGACGAATGGCCTGCTGTCTCTCACCGGCGGCGGCCCGATCGATTTTCAGTCGACACTGCTCCTCTCGGCCGACCTCACGGTGGTGTCGGGAGATGACGTGACGTTCGGCGGCGCGGTCGATGGGGCGCACGACCTGATCGTGAACACCTCGGGCATGACGGCGTTCAACGGAGCGGTCGGGGGAACGACGGCGCTCGCGTCGATCACCACCGATGCGGGGGGGACGACGCTGATCAATGGCGGTCTCATTCGAACATCGGGCGACCAGTTTTATGGAGACGACGTCGAGCTGGGGGCCGGAGTCCACGAGCTTTCCGGAGGCGTGATTCACTTCTTCGGTCGGGTCGACGGACAGGTCCAGGGACAGGGGGGGCTGGCGATCACCAGCGCCCAGGCGGTGGTGTTTGATCGGGCGATCGGGTCACTGCGAGATCCGGCCTCGATCCAGGTACGGGCGGTCGACCTCACGTTCGCCGACGGCACGTTCATCGATGTCGCCGGTTCGGCGGCGGAGAGTGTGCATCTGGTGGCGACGGGAACACTCGTGCTTCCGGTGGGCTTCGTGGTCCGCGCGGCGCTCGGCGCAGGAGGTTACGAAGGGGTGGCCAACACGTTCCTTCCGCGGCCGTCTCCGGGCGCGACCGGGACGGCCCTCGTTGAGCTGCCGCATGACCGGCCGATCTATTCGTCGAATCCGAATCTCGATCAATCGGCGACCGGGACGATCGAGATGGTGGTGGGTAATGCGGGGGAGAAGGGGCTGCGGGTTTTCGTCGACTGGGGGGATACAGTCAGCCAGGGAAATCGATTCGAAGGGCCGGGAGGCTGGGCCGATGGAGACGGGCTCGGGGACAACGATGACCCGGGCGATCTGTACGCGATCGAGGGAGGGTCGACTGTCGAGCTGACCCACACGTACACCGCGCACGACATCCAGCGACAACTGCTCGTCGACAACACGTTCGATGTGAAGTACGCCGTCTTTCAGCACGAAGCGATCGTCATCGAAGCGGCGCGGGTCGAACAGGGGGCGCAGTCGCTGGGAACGGCGGGGGGCGCGTTGAATGTGCTGACATCGACGATGGTGTTCAGCGGGCCGGGTGGTCCGCGGTTCGAGCCGCCCGATCCGGCGACGGTTCCGAATCTGGTGAACGGGACGGCCGGGGTGCAGATTGCTCCGCCGTCGGGGTCGGTTCCGTTCGAGTTTCCGATCGCACGTCCCGAAGTGGCTGTTCCGCCCAACAACGAGCTTCCGCCGCTCGACCCGCTCGTCACGCTCTCTCAAGTCACGATGGACGAGGGCGCCTCGTCGTCGCCGGTCGTGGGCCGGCAGCAGCGGTTCGTGCTGCGGCTGCTTTCTCCCGACCCGACAGCGCCTCCACTGGCGGAAGTCGACCTGCCGGCCGACTCGTTCCAGGCCGATCGGCTCCAGCGGCTGTTTCAGGAACTGCCGGACGGGTCGTACGAAATCGACCTGCTGCTTGGAGAGAACACCGAGCGGCCGATCCTGCGGTTCGACATCCGGCAGGGCCGTCCGGTCGTTCCGCAGGAATCACTCGATGGCGGTCAGCTCCGGCTCGAAGAAATCCAGGACACGCTCAGGAAGCATTCCGAACCCCAGTCGCCGGCCGTGGAAACGACGGCCATTGAGAATCGGGAGGCGGACGGCCTTGAGAGGGACGTGGAGGCGGAGGAATCGGCACAGCCGGACTCCGACGTGGCCGTCGAACCGGGAAACTCATCGCGAGTGGTGGAGCCGGCCGGTAGGATGAGCAGTCGCCTCGAATGGCAGCTCCGGCGCGGCGCTGAGACCGGTGACGGCTCGCTGTTGCTGGCGAGCCGGCTCGCGCGGCGAGTGCGCGGTTGAGCCTGGAGGCCTTGTCGGTGAGCGCCGTCCATGGGAGCCATCGGGAGGAAGCGGTCCTCTGCGGGGATTGTTCAATTCATTTCCGTTGTTGAACTGAGTGATGCCGTCCGATCCTCCACAGCGACCTGTCGACGGCGGCGAACACGGCGCTGACAAGACGTTCCAGATGCCGCTGGAGGCCGAAGGAGAAGGCCAGGTTTCGCCTGATCCGCAGGCGCACGAGGCGACGATTCAGGAACAGCCGGGCGGCGATTCTTCCTTCAGCTCGCCCGAATCGACGATCAGCGAAGCCGCGCCGGCACTGCGTGCCGATGCGACGTTCCAGATGCCGGTCGATGAGTCGGCCGGAGAAGCGCCGCGCGACTCCAGGGCCTCCGAGAGCTGGCATACGCAGACGGTCAAACTCGACGCGGACGATGGATCGCGGACGATCGTGACAGGCATACCGGACGTCGAGGAGTCGTCGATCGATCCGGCCGGCCGGACGTTCCAGGAGTCCGGTTCCGGGTCGGGAGTGGAGTCTGCCGGTCGCTCGGACGCTTCGCAGACGGTGAACCTCGATTCGCTCGACGCGAGCGAACGCGAGCGGATCGAATCGGGGGTGACGCTCGGCGGACAGAAGTCAGCGTCCGGATCGACTCCGTTCCAGCTCTCCCGCGGCATGGAAGGAGAGATGCTGCTCCAGCCGCGGCAGATCGGGTTCATTCAGAACGGGGCGGGGCAGACTGCGGATTACCTGATCAACAAGGTGCTCGGCGAAGGGGGGATGGGGACCGTCTACCTGGCCGAGCAGTTGTCACTCGACCGGTTGATCGCGCTCAAAGTCATCAAGCCGCTGCCCGCGGCGGACCGGGCCAAGCTGCAATCGAGCAACCGGCTGGCGTCGGCCGAGAAGCAGCGTCGCGACCTGTTCCTCTCGGAGGCGCTCGTGACCGGAGCGCTCGACCATCCGAACATCGTTCCGATTCACGATGTGGGCCGGGCGGATGACGGGTCGCCGTTCTACTCGATGAAACGTGTGGAGGGGCAATCGTGGCGGAACGTGCTGGCGAAGAACTCTCTGGATGAGAATCTCGAGATCCTGCTGAAGGTGTCGGATGCTGTTGGATTCGCGCACGCCCGCGGAGTGATCCATCGCGACATCAAGCCCGAGAACGTGATGCTCGGCGAGTTCGGCGTCGTGATGCTGATGGACTGGGGGCTGGCGATTGTCACGCCCACGTTCCCGAAGTATGGATCGCTGCGGCAGGCGAGTGGCTTCGGCGGTTCCCCGGCCTATATGGCGCCGGAGATGGTGGGACGTGCGGAAGACCTGACTCCCGCGGCCGACATCTACCTGCTGGGCGCTTCGCTGTACGAGATCATCACGGGGAAGGCGCCGCATCCGCGTCCGGGCGGGGAACTGACGGGCTGGGCCAGCGTGCGGGCGTATCTCGATGACGTCGTGAAGCTGAACGTCATCGCTCCGCCGGAACCGCGTCACCAGGGCGAGTTGATGGACATCGCTCTCAAGGCGATGGCCACGCAGCCGGAATACCGTTACCCGACGGTGAAGGAGTTCCAGCGCGCGATTCGGGGTTACCGCTCCCATGCCGAAAGCATCGCGCTGGCGGCCCGTGCCCACCTCGATCTCGAGAAAGCGATTCAGTCGCAGGACTACGCCGATTTTGCCCGGTCGCAGTTCGGCTACGAAGAAGCGCTGGAGATGTGGGAGGGAAATGTCACGGCGCAGGCGGGGTTGATGGTGGCGAAGCGCCACTATGCCGAAGCGGCCCTGGCGAAACAGGATTTCGACCTGGGGCTGTCGCTGCTCGATCCGGGCGACCACGAACACCAGCCGTTGATCGCCAGGCTGAAAGAAGGCCAGGCGGAACGGGCCGGGCGCGAGCGGCGTCTCAAGATCGCTTACCGGACGACGATGGGGCTTTCGCTGCTGCTGATTGCGGGCGGCCTGTTTTCACTCAAGCTCATCAGCGATGCGGCGACGGCCCGTGAAGAGGCCATCGCGGCCTTCCGTGAGAAAGCGACGGCCGAGAAAGAAGCGGTCGCGGCGAACGAGGAAAAGGAGACTGCGCAGCGCGAGGCGGCCGCCACGGTGGCCGCGGCCGATGAACGCGTGAAGCAGGCGGCGACGGAAGTCGCGACGGCCGAGGTGCGGGCGACACAGCTCGAAGAGCAGGCGGTGGCGTCGTCGAAGAAGGCGGAGGCGGCGGAGCAGGAGGCGATGCTCGCCGTCGTTGCCCGGAAAGAGGCGGTGGACGCCGCGACGGCCGCCCGCAGCGATGCCGAACAGGCGCAGACGCTGGCGAGCAAGGCGCGGAAGGCGGCGGACGATGCGTCGAAGCTCGCACGCTCCGAAGAATACGTCTCGCAGATTGGCCTCGCCCGCACGCGAATCGAGCAGAACGAATTCGAAGACGCCCGCCGCATCCTGGAAGCGATCCGCGAGCGAGCTCCCGCGGACAAGCCGATGGAATGGGAATGGCGCTGGCTGTGGCGTCAATGTCATCAATCGCTCGGCGACGCCAGGCTCTCTTCCGGCGGCGCCGATGTCACGGTCCAGGAGAACGGCCAGGCGTTCGTGGCTCTCGACGGCGGCGCGGCGCAGCCCGTCAGCATCGCGAACGGTCTCTCGGTCGACGGGCCCGCCTTGAGCCCTCCCGCGGAGACGCGCGGCCAACTGGCTGCCGTTTCTCCGGATGGCTCGCTGGTGGCCGTCGCCGGCGCTGACGCAGCGATCCACCTGTTCGATGCAAAAGACCATGCCCCTCAGGGGATACTCAGCGGGCATCAGCCCGGAGCCGCCATTCGCCGGTTGCTGTTCCTTCCGGATGGGCGTCTGCTGAGCACGTCCGATGACCAGACGGTCCGGCTGTGGGATCCACAGACCGCCCGCGAACTGGCGACTGGCTGGCATATCGCTCCGGTTCGGGATGTCGCGGCTGTTCAGACACCGGCTGGCTTGCGGGTCGTCACGGCTGTTCGGGATCTTCGTGGCGGGGCAGTGCTGGTCTGGAACTGGACTCCTGCCGACGAATCGCGGCTGCAGCTGCGAGGCGAGTTCCGGGAACATGCCGCCCCGGTCACGGCCGTGGCTGTTTCGCGGGATGGTCGGCTGGTCGCCAGCGGCGACATCCGGGGGCGGGTGCTGGTGTGGCCGGCCGATGAAGTGACCCGGGCCGATACGCAGGATGCTCTGCGCCGCGCTGTTCGCGTGATGCGGAGCGGCGCGCCGGACCGGAGCCAGGACGAAGCCCGTTCCATCGCCAGGGAACTTCACGAGGTCCGCAGGTCGCCGGGGCTGGCGCTTCAGTCGTCGTCGTCGACCCGGCCGGCCCATGCGGATGAAATCACGCGGCTCGAGTTCAATCGGTCGGGTGACCTGCTCCTGAGCGCGTCGGCCGACTACACGGTCAAGACCTGGAGCATTGCGGACGGCGCGGTGCGCAGGACTCTTCTCGGACATGGGGCGGGAGTCACGAGCGCGGTGTTCGCGGAGAACGATTCGAGGATCATCAGCACCGGCGCCGATCGATCGGTGCGGACGTGGGACGTTGCCGCGAACGACCTCACTCCAGAGTTCCGCGCCGATGCCACCTCGAAGCTCCAGGCGCATTTCGACGAAATCTGGTCGGCCTCCTTCGACCCGACCGGCAAGCGCATTCTCACTGCGGGGCGCGACCATTCCGCCCGGATCATCGAGTTCGATTCTGCGACCTCATCCTTCAGGAATGTCGGAGAGCTGGTCGAAGAGGAAGGGAAGCCTGCGGCCGTCGATCCCTCGCTCGTCGAGGGAGCGCGTTGGGTGGCGTTCAGCATGGCCGTGCGGGCGGATGCCCGCCGGCTGTATGTGGCGGACACGGAAGGCTTCATCCGTGTGTGGGACATGGAGCGGGCGGTCGAAGTCGCGTCGATCCCTCACACCGGCCGCAACTTCGCCCTGGCGATTTCACGGGATGGCAAGCGTCTGGCGACCGGTTCAGAAGACTCGGCCATCGCTGCTCGCCTGTGGCCGCTCAACGAGAACGGAGCGCCGACGGGTGACAGGCCTGTCGATCTCATCGGCCCGACGGGAATGCTGAGCGCCGTTGCGTTCTCTCCAGATGGGAAGACCGTCTTCACCGGGACAGTCAAACAGACGTCGGGCATCGGCACGCTCTGGGATACCGAGACAGGCCGCGAACTTACCGTCGTTCCCCGCCTTCGGGCGCGCGTGAACGCGGCCGTGTTTTCGCCCTCGGGCGACGACCTGTTCGTCGCATCCGACGACTCGGCCGTCGTGCAGTACAACATCCCCCGCGGGGAAGTCGTGCGGACCTTCCCCCTGCCAGGGTACGTGACGGATCTTTCCCTCAGTGACGACGGCCAGCGGCTGCTGACGGTCAGCATGCTCGATGCGGCGACTGGCGCGCGTTCGCGGCTGACCCTGTGGACCGTTCCGCAGTCGGGCGAGGAGCCCCAGGCCGCTCTGCTGTCGGAATCGCAGTTCGTGAAGAAGAACGCGCCGACGGCCGACGATGAGATTCTCTCGGCCCGGTTCATGCCCGGGGGAGTGACGGCGGTCTCCGTCCACCGTTCACACGATCGGCGCGTGAGCCAGGTGCGGCTCTGGAATCTCGCGGATGCCGGCAAGCCTGTCGTCGAGCGCGTGCTGCGCATTCCGACGACGATTCCCGCGGCCGACCTCGCGACGGTGGTCCGCGATCCGAAGTCGCAGACCGACAAGCTGCTGTCGCTGCATCTCGATTCCGTGTTCCAGTGGAACCTGAGAACGCTGACGCACGAGTTGAGCTTCCGGCAGGCCGCGGCGATTACAGAAGCGGCCTTCTCACCGGACGGCCGCTGGATTGCGACGGGAAGCCGGTCGATCGTTCTGTGGGACACCGTCTCGCGGAAGTCGATCGGCAAGGTGGAGTCTCCTCACGAGGGTGCGGTCACGACGGTTCACTGGGATCCCTCCACTCCCGGCCGTTTCGCCAGCGGAGGAAACGACGGCAAGGTGCGGTTGTGGACAATGTCGGCGGATGAGGCGGCGCCAAGGGCGGTCGCGACATTCGATGCAGACTCGCCGGTGCGGCGGGTCCGCTGGTCGCGTAACGGGCGGTTGCTGGCGGTCTGCGATGATGGACGGGCCCGCGTGTGGAACGTCGCCCAGGCCGATCAACCCGCGATTGTTTTCTCCTCTGGCGAGTCGTCCCCACTGCTGTCCGGCGCATTCTCACCGCGTGGCGACGCCATTCTCGCCGGCAGCGGATCGGGTCTGGCGTACGTCTGGAAGCTGGACGCCGGAGACCGTGACCGGCCCTGGGCCGTGCTTCGCGGGCATGCGGATGCGGTCGAGGATGTGGGCTTCCTGGCGAATCCGGAAGATCCCGACGGAGAACTGCGGTACCTGACGGCGAGCCGCGACCGTTCGGCCCGGCTGTGGTCGATTGTCGATGTGAGCGGCCTGTCGCAGGAGGAGCCGGTGCGTGTCCGGGAAGTGCTTGCCCTGCGAAAGCACGACCTCGGTGTCACGGCGATCCAGGCAACACCGGATGGACGAACCCTGATGACGGCCAGCCTCGATGGCCGCGTCATCCTGTGGCCCACCGGCGACGATCGCTGACGACTGGCCAGCGCCAGGGAACTACTACAGGTCGATGCGAAACGTTTCCGCAAGGAGCGACAGCGTCCGCGCCGCGATCGAAGCCCGATCGCAGGTGATGCGGGCTGTTCCCAGTGACCCGATCGCAGTCCGCAGCGACGGATCGTCGAGGCGGATGCGAACGCGGTACATCGGCTCGAGCGGTGTGGCCGAAGAGCGGTCCGGGGAGGGCATGGTCGGGGTCCGTCGCGTCGCCACCAGTTCGCGGGGAAGCTCCTCAATTGGCGCGGGCGAGATCTCTTCGACAATTCCTGTTCGAGCGTCGCCCGCCATGCCGTCGATCGCGAGCCGGACGTTCTGGGCGCTTCTGACCAGTTCGATCTTTCGCTGGCTGACGCAGGCCGTGGCGGAGATCGCTCGTGACGAGCTGACAATTGCCAGACAGGTTCCCTGCCGGAGGGTACAGCCGAGGTTCTCGGCATCGAACGGCGTGCCGCGCCAATACGTCGTATCCTGCCGTCGCGAGGGAGTTCGCGGCGAATTCGGCGGGGGGAGGAGAATGCCGTCGCAGGGGCTTGCGACCTGCAGTTCCCGGGCGGTGCGACGGGCGAGGAGCAGCCGCTCTTCGATGGCGGCCAGCGACTCGACCAGAGCCGGAATCTCTCGTCCGGCCTGTTCCTCAACGGTTCGGCGGACGCGGGCCGACTCAAGCCGACGTTCCGCGACCACTTTTCGGGATTCCAGTTCGGCGAGTCGACGCGTCGTTTCAAAGTCTTCGAGGACGGCGATGATTTCGCCGGTCTTCACGGCGGTTCCCGCCGGCAGCAACGAGCGCAGGATACCTGGCGTCTGGATGAAGACGGATTGCGACGAGGCAGGTTCGACGACAAAGTCGGCCTGCACGCTTTGCGGAAGGGGGATGAACGCCGCCAGCGAGAAGAGGCCTGCGAGCACGACCATCGTCGCAGCGGTGCGCGAAGGCCGAACGGTGCGGCGGAGGAGAGAATCGCGCAACGGCCTGAGCGCGAACCGGGCGCCGCCCTGGACGAGGCCCGCCGCGACGACCATCGCGAGCACGGCCGACAAGGCTCCTGCACCGCGGGCATCCAGGATGGCATGAATGGCCCAGAGCATGCCCGCCAGGACGATCAGTCGATAGGCGAACGAAGCCGCGCCGTACGTTGCGAGGGCCAGGTTCTCACGGTCAGTGCCGACGTCACGAGGAATTGCGTAAACCGCTCGCTCCCACGCGGCGTTCCACCAGGCCGCACCGCGCGAAGCGAGATTGGGCAGGCCAAGGAGGTCGACCAGCACGAAGTAACCATCGAACCGCAGCAGCGGGTTGCCGTTAATCAGCAGCGTGTTGATCGAACAGGTCGCCATGACCGCCAGGCAGATCGACTGAATGGGCCCGGGATGACTGAACCACCACAGCCACGCCGCCACGGCGGCCAGGCCGAGTTCCGCGAGCATGCCGGCGGCCGAGATGAGAATTCGCTTTCGAGCCGAGCGCAGCAGCCAGGCGTCCGAAACGTCGCAATAAAAACAGGGCATGAAATAGAACAGCATGACTCCGCATTCCTGCACGCGGACCCCGAAGCGGTCGGCCACCAGTGCGTGCGCGAGTTCATGCACGATTTTGCAGGCGAGGAGGACCACGACAATTGTGACTGCCATCGAGGGCGTGCTCCACGCCTCGGCCGCGGGCCAGCGTGCGGCCACGTCGTCAAACCGAGTGATCATGAGTCCCACGGCGGAAAGCAGGGCGATCATCCAGAGCGCAATCGCCAGCGGTGAAAGCAATGCAGCGCAAAGAGGGCGCAGCGCGGCAATCAGTCCGGCCGGATTGAACAGCGGCAGCTTCCACGAAAGGGCCGACCAGAAGCGGCGTGAACGAGGTGCGCCGTCGACTTCCGCGACGCTCCTCCCTCCCCGAAGCAGCAGCAGACCGCTGCGGCGCGCTTCCGCCAGGAACCGCAGGAGGGCCTCGGTTGAGAAGAACTCATCCGGCCGCGACTGGCGAACCGCAGCCAGCATGTCGCCCGGCGTCCGCTCCTCATCCAGCAGCCTGAGGATCGCGAACTCCCGGGGATCGAAGTGGAAGAAGCGGCCGGCCACGGGATCTTTGACCACGTGCATCAACCCGGAGGCCGTGTGGACAGTTTCCCACAGCAGGTCGGGTCTCAGTCGCCAGCGGACGGAGTCTGTCATCTGCTAACGGGCCTTCGAGGCATCGACGCCGGGGACGCGGATCGTCGCCCGCAGTCCGGGGAGGAGTGTCCCTTCCGGGTTGTCGAACTCGACCCAGACGCGGACTTCCTGGTTGATCGGGTCGACATCGGGCGAGACGAAGGTGATCCGCCCGTCGAGCGAACGGACTCCCTCGTCCGAGCGGCTGACGTCGACGATCGCGTTCCGGCCGACGAGTGAACCGCTGGCTGCGGCGAGGGGCAGGAAGCCTTCTGCACGCAGGCGATTGAGGCGGATGACGCGGGCCACCTTGTCGCCCGGCTGCACCCATTCACCCGCGCGCCGGGGAAGCTCGACGACGACGCCTTCAATCGGCGAAACGGCGGCGCGCTGAGCGAAGTTCAGCGCGGCCGCATCGACGTTGTTGCGTTTCAGTTCCGCCTGCAGGCCGGCCAGTTCGAGCTGTGCCTGCGCTTCCTGCACCGCCAATTCCGCCTCCTCGACCGCCAGGCCCTGGGTCCGCATCGAAGCTTTCTTCGCTTCCAGCTTCAGCTTGAGCACCGACAACTGGAATTCCGTCTGCTCGTGGGCGAGGGTCGCCTTTTCCAGTTCAAGTCGCAGGCCATCGAGCGTCGATTCGGAGACGCTGTTTTTCGAGGCCTCGCGGGAACGCTGCGCCCGCTGGTATTCGTTGTCGGCCACGTCGCGTGATTTCGCGGCGGCGCGGACGGCGACGTCGTTGAGCGCCTCGCTCTGGGCGACGTCGAACTCGATCTGCTGTTCGACGGCGATCTGTTTCTGCTTCTCGGCGGCTTTGAGGGCTGCAAGCAGGTGGCTCTTGTCCGCGGCCAGGAAGCGGGCCGATTCCAACTCGAGCCGGGCCCGCGCGCCGGCAAGCCGCGCTTCGCGGTCGTCGAGCTGGACGAGCGCCTGGCCAGGGAGGACGACTTCGCCTTCCCGCACGAGGAGCTTGTCGATTCGTCCGGCCTGCTCGGCGGGGACATCGGCATGCTCGATGAGCGAAAGGACAGCGCGTTCGACGACAAGATCGTCGGCGCGGGTGAGTCCCGGCAGGAGGAGCAGGATCAGAAACGCTTGCCACCGCATGAGAAAGCCTTTGAAGCACTGAATGGAGGCTGCATGGGCCACGATACCCGAGCGGGGCGAGAGGGGTGAAGGATGGAGGCGGAAGGTGGAAGGATGAATGGGGGGACAGTGCGAGGGGAGGCTGCGTTCGAACGCCGCATGCGAATTCAGGTCTGTGCTTGCGTCGAGGACACGAGGCTGACGAGTTGCTCGCCTGGCTTGGGATTGAGCGGCGAGCCGGGAGTTGCGATGCGAAGCTCGGCTTTCTCGGTGATGATGAAGAGGGGCACTGCGCTCGATCCATGCTGACGACGGAGGTCTTCGAAATCGAACGATTCGCTGAGGCGCGTCTTCTTGAGTTTCGCGCCGCCGCGGTGCCGGTCGACAAGATCGTCATACGTGCAGTGCTCTCCGAACAGGAATCGGCCGGTCGTCAGGCGGCCGGCCGATTTCGTCTTTTCATCGCGTTCGGATTCGGGAATGAGCTGGAAGACGTTCGATCGGCCAAAGACTTCGGCGAATCGTTGTGCGGCGAGCGTGTTGACCTCGTCGTTATCCGTCAGGGCGAGCATCCGGCCGAGCCCACCGAGGTTGAGGTCGTCGATGATTCCTTCAGCGAGGGCGTTGCCCTGAAAGGTGGGCAGGTTCGCCATTCGGGCCGCGTGCACGTTACTACGGTTTGTATCGACGAGGAGGACGGGGATGCCGGCGTCCCGGACGACGGTCGCCAGTTCGCGGGAGAATTCGTGCGCGCCGACGATGAGAAGTCCTTGCGCGTGGGCAGAGGCGAACCCCAGCCGCCGGGCGAGCCAGGGGGCGCTGAGTCCGTAGACGGCGACGGTGCAGACGACGACCAGGAATGTCGTTTCCACCAGGCCGTTGGCCGCGGATCCGAGCTTGAGGGCGAACACGGACGAGACCGCGGCGGCGACGATCCCGCGGGGCGCGAACCAGGCGAGGAAGCACCTCTCGGCAATGGTCAGGTCGCTGCGGAGCGTGGACAGCCAGACTGCCGCAGGCCGCACGACGAGGATGAGCCAGATCACGAACGCGAGGTTGCTCCAGGCGACACTGGCGAACTGCTCGAGTCGGAGGCGGGCGGCGAGGACGATGAACAGGCTGCCGATCAATACGACACGGAGGTTTTCCTTGAACTCGAGGACGTGGGCGACGGCGATCTTCGACTGATTGGCGAGGATGACGCCCATGACGGTGACCGTGAGCAGGCCCGATTCTTCCCGGAGAGCGTTGGATGCGACGAATGCGGCGAGGACGAGCGTCAGGGCGACGGGGTTTTCGAGCGCGTCGGGAATCTGGTGGCGTCTCAGGCATTCCGTGAGCAGCCAGGCGGCCGCGGCGCCGAGCCCCGCGCCGACCGCGAGGGTCGCGATGGAATCTCGCATGGAGGCGAGTCCCAGATCCAGAAGCCCGGTGTGCTCGCCGTGCTGAATTGCCTCGAAGACGAGGACGGCCAACACAGCGCCGATGGGATCGACGACGATTCCTTCCCACTTGGCGATCGGGCCGACGGCGCCGGTCGGCCTGATCTCGCGAAGCAGCGGCCCGATGACGGTCGGGCCGGTCACAACGAGGATCGCCCCCAGGAGCAGCGCGACGGAGGAACTCATGCCGAGGATCCACCAGGCCCCGGCTGTCGCCAGGATCCAGGTGACGGCCACGCCGATGGTCAACAGCCCGAGCAGAACCTTCCCAATCGAACGGAGTTCAGACCATTTGAGGCTGAGTCCTCCTTCGAACAGGATCAGGGCGACAGAGAGCGAGACGATCGGGAAGAGTGCATCGCCCGCGAACTCATCGGGCTTGAGCAGGTGCGTCAGCGGCCCTGCGACAAACCCGAACACGAGCAACACCAGAATTGAGGGCAGCTTCAGCCGCCACGCCAGCCACTGAGCCCCCGTTCCGAGGACCAGAACGGCGACCAATGACGCTGTCACGCTCTCCATTGCACGATTCCTTCTCTACGGACCAGTCCACGTCCACGGATCTGGCGTTTGTTTCCCATTCCTCGTCGTCGACCTGCGGCGTCTGACAATCGACATTCCCAGCAGGAGCGCGGGAATAATCTCGAGTCGACCGAGCCACATGCACCCGATGAGCGTCAGCTTGGCCGGCCACGGCAGGCTGGGGTGCGTGATGCCGGTCGACAGTCCGACATTACTCTGGGCGGAGGCGGCTTCGAGGAAGACTTCGCTGAGCTCGTATCGGCCTGGCGTGAAGTGCAGGAGGACGATGACGGCTGCCGCGAGCAGAATGAGCCAGATCACGACGAGAATGGCGGCCGATTCGACGAGCCGTTCACCTTCTTCGGCGGAAAGCGGCCTGCCATCGAGGCGATAGCGCATGAACTCGTGCCGGGTGAGGTGGATGCGGCGAAATCGCCATTTCAGGCCTTTATAGAGGAGGACAAGCCGGAGTTCTTTCAGGCCGCCGGCTGTGGATCCCGCGGCCCCGCCGATGATCATCGCTCCGCACAGGAGGAGCTGCGCCGTGGGCGTCCAGAGATGGAGATCGGCCGCCTGGAAGCCGGCCGTCGACAACGCCGACACCCAGTGAAACAGCGAGTCGATCCAGCGGGCGTCGGATGTGCCCCAGTAGTTTTCGGCGGCGACGACGGGCGGACCGATCAAGACAAGCAGCCAGAGCAGCCGGTGCTGCGAGTCGGACCAGAACGCCGACAACCGGCGCGACGTCAGAAAGTCATAGTGGATCGCGAAGCTCAACATTCCCGCGAGCATGACCGGGATCAGCGCGAGTCGGATACCCGGTCCGAAATCGGCAATGTTTCCATCGGTCACACCGAATCCGCCCGTCGCGATGCCTGTCATGGCGTGATTGAGCGACTCCCACCAGGTCATGCCGGCCAGCTTCAGTCCCAGAATGCTGAGGGCCGTGTAGAGCAGATAGATTCGCCAGATCATGCGGGCCGTGGCGGCGATCGAGGGGAGAATGCGATCTTCGCGTCCTTCGCCGAAGTAGAGGTGATGCGCGCCGACGGCGGGTCGGAGGACGGCCAGCATCATTACGAGGACTCCGATCCCGCCAATCCATTCGGAGAACGAGCGCCACCATTGGAGGCTTCGTGGAAGCGTGCCGGGCCGGATCGCCATCGTAAGTCCCGTCCCGGTGAAGCCGGAGAACGATTCGAAGACGGCGTTCCAGGGGGCGTGCAGCTGGTTGGGTTCGGCCTGTGAGACCACCGGTCCGGTCCCGGTGGCGAGAAACGGAATCGCCCCCATGAGCGGAATCACCAGCCAGGCCAGCGCGGAAACGAGCATGGCCTCGGCCTGGCGCGTCGGTTCGGCCTGGCGGCAGGACCAGTAGAGAATCTGCCCGAGGGCGATACTGACCGCGGCGGTCCACAGAAAACCGGGAGCGGCGTAGCCCTCGCCGGCCAGGAAGCAGATTGGCGTCGAGAGCAACGCCATCGCCGCCGGTACATGCAGGACCAGTCCGATGTCGCGCGCAATTGTTTGAACCGATCGGTTCATGGGGGACCGATCAGCCGGTGAACACTCGGAGTTGGTCGGACTTCAATGTGGATTGCGAGTAAATCCGCAGGTGATCCGCGGCCTGCAGCGTGGTCGCCCCGCGTCCCGGCAGCAGGAGTTCACCGCGCTCGACCGTGAGGATCAGCGTCGACTCGGGTAGCAGCTTTGCCTCGCCGACCTCCGCCAGGCTTTTGCCGACGAGTGGGGAACCCGGTGCGACGACGATCTCGAACAGATCGCCGCCTCCCGGAAGCGTGACGAATTCGACGATGGCCGGCTGACGAACAAAACCGTAGAGGTGCCGGGCGACGATGACATCGGGGTCCGTGAGAATCTGGACGCCGAGCCGCTCGAAGAGCGGGACGTGATCCGTCTGGCTGACGAGGGTCACGAGCGACCGGATTCCAGCCTGCCGGCCGAGGAACATGGTCATCAGGTTGGCGGAATCGTCGCTGGTGGTCGCGATCAGGGCGTCGGCCTTGTCGCCGCCGGCTTCCTTGAGGATGTCTCCATGCGCGATATTGGCGTGCAGAACGCGGGCGTCATAGCGTCGCGCCGCCGCCTCGGCCCGGTCTGCTCGCTCTTCAATCAGGACGACTTCGTGTCGATCCGCGATCGCCAGTTCGATCATCCGGGATCCGATCGAGCCGCAACCAACGACGATGATGTACATCGATGAGGGAGTTCCCTGCTGTGGAGATCGCTCGAGGCCGACGATTTGACGCCGGCTCGCCATCAACAGTTCTCTGGAATCGCGGCGTCGCCGGCAAGTGTCCGGCCGAGGGCCGGCGATTGCCACCCGGGGCAGTTCGGATGCCGATGACGACGATTCGACGACCCTGGTTTCGCAGGGTATGCTTGCTCATTGGCTGAGTTTCTGTTGAGCGCGCGGGCTGTCGTCAAGCGAGGACGTATGCCGAAGACTGTGAAGCCGGGGTCGAAGAAAACGACCAGGCAACCGACGTTGACGGTCTACCAGCGCGATCGCAAGGAATCGCTGACGTTTGAGCAGGCGTTTGTCCGCGCCCACCGGATGCTGCTGCGGGGCAAAGTGGCGGTGGCGCTACAAATGATCGAGTGGCTGGAGCGGACTCAGCCCGGGGATCGGTGTGTCGCGGTGCTCCATGCGCGGGCCGCAGCCCGTTCGGGGGATTTCGCGGGCTGCAGCCGGCTCCTGACTGCCGCATTTCGAGACGATGAGCGGCTGGTCGATGTCGCGGGGCAGTTGCACACGGCAGTGGTGTTTCGCGCAACCGGCCTCTATCCGTCGGCCCGCGCCGAGCTGCGCGAGTTGTGCGAGAGGCATCCGGAACTGCCCTCGCTGTGGTTGCTGGCGGGGGATTTGTGGCAGGTTGTCGGGCGGCGGGACAGGGCCGTGCAGTCGTGGAAGGAAGCGATCCGGCATGACTATCCGACGAAGCTGATTTCGAAGGCGGCTGGCAAGCGGATCGAGGAGGCGACAGCGGTGGCAGCGAAGCCTCGGCGGGCGGAAGCGAAGCGGGCGGGGGCGAAGCGGCGATAGGGGTTAGCGGCTCAGACAGAAGTCTGTGCCGCCAGAGATGAGGAATCCTAAACGCCACGCACCCCGGCTGCTCCCAGCAGCCGGGGTGCGTGATCGTTGGCAACATTCGCGACAGGCGAAAGCCTGCCCTACCCCGCGAAGGCTTCGGCGAGGAGCTTGGCCTGCTCGCGTTCGTGGGCGCTGTGGGAGCCGGTGGCCGGGCTGGCGCTGGCGGGGCGGCTGACGCAGCTGAACGGATACTTGTTGAACATCCGTTCGCCGTAGTGAATCCGCAGGAACCGCCAGGCGCCCATGTTTTCCGGTTCGTCCTGAACCCAGACCACGGGAGTCCCTTCCGGGTAGACGGCCAGCAGGTCGTGCAGGACCGTCTTGTGGAGCGGGTAGAGTTCTTCCAGCCGGAGGATGGCCATGTCGTCGCGTTTCTCGGCCGCGCGCTTCTGGACGAGGTCGAAGTAGACGCGGCCGGAGCACATCAGGATGCGGTTGACCTTCTGTGGCTCCGTGACCTGCGTGTCGCCAATGATCGGTTCGAACTGGCCGGTGGCGCACTCTTCGAGCGTCGACGTACAGGCGGGAAGCCGGAACAGCGACTTGGGCGTCATCACCACCAGCGGCTTCTTCCACTTGCGGAGCGTCTGCCGACGGAGCAGGTGGAACATCTGGGCCGGCGTGCTCGGCTGGCAGATCTGGTAGTTGTCGTCGGCCGCCATCTGCAGGAAGCGTTCAAGGCGGGCGCTGGAGTGCTCGGGGCCCTGGCCTTCATAGCCATGCGGAAGGAGCATCACGAGCTGGCTGAGGCGATCCCACTTGTCTTCGGCACTGGTGATGAACTGATCGATGATCACCTGGCCGGCGTTGGCGAAGTCGCCGAACTGGGCTTCCCAGATAATCAGCCCTTCGGGGCAGTCGAGGCTGTAGCCGTACTCGAAACCGAGGACGCCGGCTTCCGACAGCGGGCTGTTGTAGATCTCGACACGGCCGCGCTCGGGCTCGATGTTCTTGAGCGGTTTGAACGTGTGGCCGTCGTTGTAGTCGAACAGCACGGCGTGGCGGTGGCTGAACGTGCCGCGGCGGACGTCCTGGCCCGAGATGCGGAGCGGGCGGCCTTCCGTCAGCAGGCTTCCGAACGCGAGGGCTTCGGCCGCGCCCCAGTCGAGGGGCTTCCGGCCTTCGGCCATGTCCTTGCGGGACTCGAGCACCAGCTTCTGGATCTTCGGATGCGGCGTGAAATCGTCGGGAACGACGGTCTGCGCGAGCAGGATCTTCGACAGCTTCTCGATGGCGACTGCGGTGGCCGGATTGTCGGCCTGAGACGCCGGGCCACCGATGAAGCCCGACCAGATGCCGCCCCAGTGGTCGACTGTCCGCATGAACTTGTCGCTGCGGGCCTCGGTCAGTTCGTTGTCGAGTTTGACGCGACGCTCTTCGCCGATCTTCTCGGCCTCTTCGCGCGTCACGCCCCGCTGCCCCAGGAGGTGCTGCAGGTACGACTCGAACATGTGGGGGCGCTGCTTGATCGCCTTGTACATGACGGGCTGCGTGTATTCCGGCTCGTCGCCTTCGTTGTGACCGCGGCGGCGGTAGCAGTACATGTCGATCACGACGTCGCGGCGGAACTTGCGTCGGAAGTCGAGGGCGAGGCTCACGACCTGGGCGACGGCTTCCGGATCTTCCCCGTTCACGTGGAAGATCGGGCTCTGCAGCATCTTCGCGATGTCGGACGAGTAGGTCGTCGAGCGGGCTTCGTCCGGAGAGGTGGTGAATCCGACCTGGTTGTTGAGGACGATGTGGATCGTCCCGCCGATCTTGTACCCCTTCAGCTCGGCGAGGTTCAGCGTTTCCTGGACGACGCCTTCGCCCGCGAATGCGGCGTCGCCGTGGATCAGGATGCAGGCGCCATGCTCGCGGCGGAAATCGCGGAAGCGGTCCTGCTTCGCGCGAATACGCCCCTGCGCCACCGTGTTGACGTACTCAAGATGGCTCGGGTTGAAGCACAGCGACAGGTGGACCTTCTTCCCCTGCGACGTGAAGTAATCGGAGCTGTGCCCCATGTGATACTTGACGTCGCCGTGCCCGAAGTGGAGGTTCGGGTCCTTGTCGTCGAACTCGCGGAAGATCATCCGCGGGCTCTTGTGCATGATATTCACCAGCACGTTCAGGCGTCCGCGGTGGGCCATGCCGATCACGACTTCGCGGACCCCTTCATTACCGGCCTTCTCGATGGCGAGGTCGAGAAGCGGGATGAGAGTCTCGCCGCCTTCGAGCGAGAACGACTTCTTGCCGACGAACTTCTTCGCGAGGAACTCCTCGAATACGACGGCGTCGGCGAGGCGCTTCAGGATGCGGACCTGCTCTTCGTGCTTGAGGCGCAGTCGGTTGCCGGTCTTTTCCATTTCCTCCTGCAGCCATTCGCGGACGCGGAGGCTGTCGATGTGCATGAACTGCACGCCGATGTTGCGGGAGTAGGTGGTTTTCAGCCAGTTGATGAGCTGCCGGAGCGTGCGCACGTCGGGCCCGCCGACGGTCGCCGTCGAGAGTTCGCGATCCATGTCTTCATCGGTGAATCCGTAGAAGGTGGGATCGAGTTCGGGCGGGGCGGAGCGGGGCTGTCCGAGAGGGTCGAGGCTGGCGGCGATATGTCCGCGGACGCGGTAGTTGCGGATGAGCGTGTCCACCCTCTCCTGGTGGGCGGCGACGTCCATCCGTCGTTCGCCGGGGGTGCTCTTGGAGGTGGCCGGCGCTTCTCCGGGGGGATTGAAGATGCTGCGGGGAGCGAAGGGGGGCTCGGGAGTCCAGCTGGCCTGGACGGCGCCGTTGCCGGCGTTCTCCGAGGAATGCATGGCGTCGAAGAACGTCGCCCACTCGGGGGGGACGGTGTCGCGCCCTCTCAGGAATGACTCATACAGCTCTTCGACGTACCCCAGGCTCTGGCTGTTCAGTGCGGGTGCGGCGATCTTGGCAAGGCTTTGGCCGTTGCCGTTTCCATTGGAGTTTGCCACGAGGGTGGATCCTTGAATCGATGCGGCCGCGGGGCCGGTAGCGGAGGGAGCTGAAGCTGAGGCGGGGACAGCGATGGTCCGCGGTCGTTTAAGAAATAGGGTGCAGTTCCGACAAGTGCGATGGCGGCCGTTCAGGCACCCTGGTCACCAGGGGAAGCGAACTCACGCCGCTTCGTCGGGCCTGCCTCACTTTTGGTGTTCCCGGAGTCTAGGACGACCGTCCATTGCCGCAAAGGACGACTCGGTGCGGCGACCTCCAAAACCCGCAAAATCTTCCGATTCCGGCCGATCGGTCCCGAGTCCGGGAACGTCCTGATCCGACCTTCTGGCGCGGGCCACCGCTTGACTTCGGGTGTTGGCTTGACTGTAATAAATCGGTCAGTCACACCGGAACTGTGGTCAGGCTGTCCGGCAAGCTCTTTGCCGTTCACCGGTGTGGCCGTTGAGACCTTCTGCTGGCACTCAGCAGGAGTGACGAGTTCAGTCGCGTTAAGTGCTTCTGGCTCAATGAGTACGGTTCAAACTGAAGGTCAGGAATTCCTGGCCGGCAACCGCGGAAGATCCTTCAGCGCCGACGAGTGGAGTCGCAGGCGCAGGACGGCCTTCCGCAAGACGTAACGTCCTCACGAGGGTCGCGCCCTGCGAGACCGGTTTATTCCCGGCCGCAGTCATCTGCGTGTCCCAACTGGCGGACATTGCCGGTCCGGCTCATCCCGATCGAGACGGTGTTCCGATAATCCAATCGGGAACCCGCCTCTTCCGGGCGTTGGCCTTCCTGTTTTCAAGGGTCTGGCTATGACGGCTGGGAAAAGCCCGTCGCGGGTCGTGGTGACCGGCGTGGGCGTGATTTCGCCAATTGGCATCGGCAACGAACGATTCTGGAGCTCACTCGCCTCAGGACGCTCGGGGATCGATCGCCTTCTGTCCGTTTCCAGCAAGGGACTGCCGACCAAGATTGCCGCTGAAGTTCGCGACTTCAATCCGCTCGACTACGTCTACGAAAAGAAGTTCCTGAAGGTCATGTCGCGGGACATCCAGCTCGGAGTCTCCGCCGCGTCGCTCGCCATGCAGGATGCCGGCCTCCAGCCCGGCGACATCGACCCGGACCGCCTCGGTGTCGAGTTCGGCGCCGGTCACATCTCCTTCACGCCGGAAGAGCTGGCGGACGCGGCCCGCGACTACGCTAATCCTTCCAGCCGCGAAGGTTACACCCGCTGGGGTGAGCGGAACCTGAATAAGATTGCCCCGTTGTGGCTCCTCCGGCAGCTTCCGAACATGCCGGCCTGCCACGTGGCCATCGAACATGATGCCCGCGGCCCGAACAACACCATCACGTCGGCCGAATCGTCGGCTTTGCTGGCGATCCAGGAAGGGATGCGGGTCATCAACCGCGGGCAGGCGGATGCGATGATTGTCGGAGCGGCGTCATCGACAATCGATCCGATCGACCTGGCCCGCCTCAGCGTCACCGAAACGCTCTCTCCCAGCGAAGATCCGCTGCACGCCAGCCGACCGTTCGATCGCAAGCGCGACGGCATGGTCACCGGCGAGGGGTCGGCCGTGTTCGTCATCGAACGCTACGAGCACGCCGTCGCCCGCGGCGCGGAGATCTACTGTGAAATCCTGGGTGTCGCTGCCGGTGCTGACGGCCGGGTGGAGCAACCGAGCCAGGCCGGAGCCGGCCTGGTGAACGCCATCCAGACCGCCCTGTCGCGATCCAACATCCAGCCGGGCGAACTGGGTCACATCAACGCCCACGGCAAATCGACCCGTCGCGATGACTGGGTTGAGGCCCAGGCGTACCATCGTGCCCTCGGCGATGCGGCCGACAATATCCCGGTCACGGCCCTTTCCAGCTACTTCGGGCACTTCGACGCCGGTTCGGGCGCTGTGAAGCTGGCGGGGACGATTCTCGCCCTGCGTCACGGCGAATTGCCGCGGACCCTGAACTACGACTATCCGGATCCGCTGTGCCGCCTGCCGGTCGCCCGGGAGCCGATGCGGCTCCGCAGCTCGATCGGCATGTCGGTCAGCCGCACCGCGATGGGCCAGAGTACGGCCGCCATTCTCCGCGCGGTCTGACACGCGTTTCCCATCCGCTGGATGCAGCCCGGGCGGATGCGTCTCACGCGTCGCGCGACGCAATCCGATCGATGGCTCTACTCGTCGGCGTCTCGGAGCCGACGTTGCCGGGTGGGCGACGGAACCCAGTTGTTCCCGCTCGTTTCGCGCTGTTCGCGAAGCTCTTCCAGTGAGGGAGGAGCATTCGTTCCGAAGCGGGCCATGGCCGCTTTCCGACGGGAGAGCGTGAAGTCTACGGGCTCAGGCCGTGCCCTGCGGCTCTGCACCCACGACATGGTGTCCTTCATCAGGGACACGGGTTTGTAGGACAACCAGAACAGCAGGCCGGCGAGCAGGAATACTCCGCCGATCGCCCACAGGAAGTTTTCGTCGGCCTCCTCGGAGATCAGAACGAGGAGAAAGGCGAGCCCGGTCAATGCCTGCACCAGCACCAGCATGGCGGCGGCGAGCGATGAGGCATCCCGACTGGGGCGGACAAAAGGCCCGAACATTCAGCGTGTCCTCACGCCGGACTGGAATTCTGTCATTCGGCCGACCTGCGATCGGCAAACGTGATTCTATCCACGATCCCGGGCACAGGTCGAGAGGCGAGCAGGGCCCGACGGGTGATCAGGGAACAACCACCCCTCGGGCGCCGGCAAAACCTCACTCCCGTTCGCCATCTTCCAGGCCGTCGAGCCCGTCTTCATCATCCTCGCCTTCCTCGTCGTCGTCTTCTTCGAACGGGCTGCCGACGTCGACGCCGTCGAACGATTCCAGTCCCTGCGCCGCGGCGAAGGTGATCAGTTCGTTGTTGCGCGCGAACAGCGATTGGGGAGTGTGCGGTTCGATCCGCTCGACGTGGAGAACGAAGTCGGTGATCGAAGGATCTTCGTCGTCTTCCGATTGAAAGATCTCGACCACGTCGTAGCCCATCTCATCGAGAGCGACCGCAGCCTTCTCGAGCTTGTCCGGATCGGCGTCGGTGAAGAAGTAGCCCCAGAGCAACTCTCCTTCGACATCCCAGTCGGTATGTTCCCGCATGTTGGAGAACATTTCTTCGAGTTGCTCGATCGTAATCATCGGGGGGAACGCCTTCAGTCACATGTCGGCCCGGTTCGTGAGTTCCCCGCATGGCCGACATCTGCGGCTCTCCATCTTAGGTCGTCCCGCAGGTCGCGAGAACCGCTCGCCTGAAGAATCGACTGAAATGGCAGACCGAGAGGCCGGACGCCACAATCCCGGCCGGCTCGCTGAGAATGTCCTCGTTGTGATGGGAGTGCCTTGATGCCGCTGTCTGTTCTCAAAGCCGTTCCTGCGATCCGGATGTCGCTCCACGCAGTTCTCGGGACGCTTCTGCTGGTCGGCGTCGCGGGCGCGCAATCGCCGCCCAGGATGGAGTTCGCGATCGCGATCCACGGCGGCGCCGGGAAGAATCCGGGGAAGGGAGAAGCGTGGAAGGCGAAGGAAGAGGCCCTCACGCGGGCCCTCACCAGGGGCCACGACATGCTGGCTGCCGGCGCGACCAGCCTCGACACGGTCGAAGCCGTCGTCCGTATTCTCGAAGACGATCCTTCGATCAATGCCGGCCGTGGGGCCGTTCTCAACACGGCCGGCGGGCATGAACTGGATGCCACGATCATGGAAGGGAAGACGCGCCGGTGCGGATCGATCGGCGGCGTCACGACCGTCCGAAATCCCATCTCGCTGGCGAGGAAAGTGATGGAGCAGTCGCCGCATGTGCTGCTCGTGACCGATGGGGCGGAGAAGTTCGCCGACCGATTCAGCGCGGCCGATGGCATCGAGCGCGTCCCGAACAACTATTTCTCCACCGAGGCGCGGCTGAAGGAGTGGGAGGAGAACAGGAAGAAGGCCGAGAAGGGCAAGCCGATGGGAACCACCGGCTGCGTGTGCCTCGACAAGCATGGCAACCTCGCGGCCGCAACGTCGACCGGCGGCACGGCCAACAAGCTCTACGGCCGACTCGGCGATTCACCGATCGTCGGGGCGGGAACGTACGCCGATAACCGGACCTGCGCCGTTTCGTGCACCGGGGTGGGTGAGGACTTCATCCGGTATGCGGTGTCGTACGACATCAATGCCCGGATGCGCTACGCGGGTCAGTCGCTGCAGGAGGCGTCGCAGGCCGTGCTGAACACTCCCGACCAGGTTGTCCGCGGGGGGCTGGTTTCGGTCGACGCGAAGGGCAACATCGCCATGGAATTCAATACAGGCGCCATGTCGCGGGCAGCGGCTGATTCCAGCGGACGTTTCGAGGTGCATGTTTCCGATTGAACCGGCTGGCCCCCTGCGGCTGGAGGCGGTCCTCCGGGCCATGTCCCCGGGTCGGTGCTATCATTCGCCCGTTCAGAGATTCCTTGTGCGGGAGACTGTGCGTGATTCTGGCGGCCGGCCTGACCCCTGCGTGGCAATACGTTCTTGTGTTCGACCATTTGCGCACGGGAGAGGTGAATCGCGCCCGGGAGTCTCGCTGGTTTGCATCGGGCAAGGCGGTGAACGTGGCCCTCGCGGTCCACTCACTGGGCATCGAAGGACGTCTCGTGTCGTTCCTCGGGGGCGCAACGGGGGCTGCGCTCGCCGAAGATTTCGAATCGACCGGCGCGGCGGCCGAATGGGTGACCTCCAGCACGGCGACCCGCGTCTGCACGACGTTGATCCATTCCCTCGCCGGGGAAACTACGGAACTCGTCGAAAACTCACCGGCCGTCTCCCCCCAGGAACTCGCGCGTTACGCCAGGGCGTTCACGGCCACGGCGGAGAAATCGCAGGTGCTCGTGCTGAGCGGATCGCTGCCGACGGACACTCCGCGCAGCTATTACCGCGATCTCCTGGCGGCATCGGCCCATGTTCCGGCGCTGCATTCCAGTGGGAACCGCCCGGCGAACCTGGTCTTCGATTTCCGCGGTCCCGAATTGCAGGAATGCCTGGCCTTCCGCCCATTCCTCGTCAAACCGAATCGCGAAGAACTCGCCGCCACGGTCGGCCGCACTCTCGATGACGACTCGAGCCTGCTCGCTGCCATGCGGGAACTCAACACGGCAGGAGCGGAGTGGGTTCTCGTGACGCAGGGAGGCGGTCCCGCCTGGCTGACCGGCTGCGGTGAGACCTGGCGCGTGCAGCCTCCTGTCGGCATCAACGTCGTCAATCCGATTGGTTGTGGCGACAGTGTCGCAGCGGGCATTGCAGTCGGACTGTCCACGGGGCTTCCGGTGCGCGACTGCGTGTCGCTGGGGATTGGGGCGGCGGCGGCGAACCTGGAGCAGATGGAGTGCGCGAGGTTCGAAGCCGGTCGTGCGCGGGAGCTGGCGAAGGGCGCCTCGTGGGAACGCGTGGAAGGGGTCACGGCGTGAAGTCTGGCGACCTGACGCTGGAATCTGCGCCCGCTGCGCCGCCCCGGGCGCGCCTCATTCGGGTGATGATTGCGGTCCTGCTGATCGGCGGAGCGACGCTGATCGTCCGTGCCGCTCCATGGTTCGATCCCGATGTGGCGGAACTGACAGGGCGGCTCCTGCGCGTGCGGCAGGAGGCCGATGCCGCTCGCGGCAGCGCGGAGAGCTGGCGGGACTTTGCGGAACCGGCGAATGTCGAGCTGAAGACGATTGCTCAGGACGCGCGCCGCGCGCACCAGAGGCGACAGGGGCCGTGGCGCTGGATTGCCGGGGAGGACCGCCGGGAAGAAGCGGCACTGAGAGAAGCTCAGCGCATTGCGGAAAGTGATCTTCCCGCATTGATTGCGGCTGGCCCGAAAGGGAATCCGCTCCGAGAACGAACCGTGGCGGACGCCCTTGCGCGCCTGGACGATCACCTTGGTGGCGCCAGTCCCTACCTGCCGCCGCTGCGCCCGATTGAGAACCAGGCCGGGCTCGATCGTGACGCGGAGGCGACGCCGGCGTCGCCCGGCTGGCTGCTGAAGCTGCTCGTCGTCGATGCCGTCCTTGTCGGACTCGGCCTGCTCTGGTGGTGGCGACGATCAATGATTTCGCGGCGGGCCGGTTTGAATCGAGCCAGTCGGAAAGTCGATTGATCCGCGTCGCCCGGCATCACGAGCCGGCAGCGAACGTCTTGTGGACGCGGAAAACCCAACTACGATCCCCTGAAACACTTTCCGGGCTCGCCACAATGCGGCCCTCAGTTCGCAAGAGGCCGCGGTGAAGCGATCGTTTGTCGGCAGTGGGATGTCAGTGGGCTTTGCCCTGGCGGCAGTCGTGGTGATCGGGAGTTCCGTCCTGATCCACCGCAACATCCAGCTGATCGCGGACAACGAAGAGAAGGTGATTCACACTCACGAGGTGCTGACCGCCCTGAGTCAGATCCGCACATCGCTGAACGCCGCGGAATCCTCGCAGCGCGGCTTCCTGATCACGGCGGATGCGTCCTACCTCGACCGCTATCAGAGCGCGCTGCCCGAGATCAAAGCACAGCTGGCGATCATCAAGGACCTGACGCGCGACAACGACAACCAGATTCGAAACCTGCCTGCCCTCGAACGGCGCGTCAACGAACGGTTGACCACGCTCGCCGAAGGGATTGGCATCGTCGAGAACAACGGCCGCGACGCGGCGCGGGAGTTCATCCAGAAAGGCTCGGGGTCCGTCCAGATGGATCGTGTTCGCGACCAGTTGACGACGATGATTGAAGAAGAACGGAGGCTGCTTGCTCTGCGCAACGAGCAATCCGTCGCCAGTCACGCCGCGACGAGGCGAACGGCGCTCCTCTCTGCGATCGTCGGCCTGTCGATGGTGCTTCTCGCGTGGTTCCTTTCCGTGCGAGAGGTCCGCCAGCGCGACAGGATGACCCACCTGCTCGAAGATCGGGTCCGCGAGCGAACGGCCGAGCTGGCGACGGTCAACACGTCGCTCCGCCAGAGTAATCGGGAACTCGAGCAGTTCGCGTCCGTGGCGTCGCACGACCTGCAGGAGCCCCTGCGGAAGATTGAAGCGTTCGGCGACCGGCTGAAGATGAATCGCGACACGCTGAACGACCAGGCCCGCGATTATCTCGACCGGATTCTCAGTTCCGCGTCGCGCATGCGGACCCTGATCAACGACCTGCTGAGCTTTTCACGGGTCGCCACAAGGGCCCAGCCATTCAAACCGGTTGATATGGGGCACATCGCCCGCGAGGTGGTCGGCGATCTTGAAAGCCGGATCGGCGACGTCGAAGGGCGCGTCGAGCTGGCGGATCTCCCTTCCATCGAAGCCGATCCCACGCAGTTGCGGCAGCTGCTGCAGAACCTGATTAGCAACGCCCTGAAGTTTCACCGTCCCGGCGTGAAGCCAATCGTGCGTGTGACATCCGAACGGATCGAATCCCCAGGGCGGCCCCCGCAGGTGAGACTGACCGTCGCCGACAACGGCATTGGCTTTGAAGAACAGTACCTGGATCGTATTTTTGAAGTCTTTCAGAGACTTCACGGACGAAATGAATACGAGGGGACGGGCATCGGGCTGGCGATCTGTCGTAAGATCGTGGAACGACACGGCGGAACAATCTCGGCCCGAAGCACGCCCGGCGAAGGCTCGACCTTCATCGCCACGCTGCCAGTAGAACAGTCAGAAAAGGAAGAGTCGTGGGGAACCGCAAATCCGTCGTCATCCTGATGGCCGACGACGATGCCGATGATCGCCTGCTCACTCGCGAGGCGTTCGATGCCAGTCAGGTCGCCAATGAACTCAAGTTCGTCGAAGACGGCGTTGAGCTGATGGACTACCTGTACAACCGCGGCAAGTTCAGCAATCGCGAAGAGTATCCCCGGCCGGGCATCATCCTGCTCGACCTCAACATGCCCAAGAAGGACGGCCGCGAGTCGCTGGCCGAAATCCGGAAAGATCCGCAGTTCAACAGTCTGCGGGTCATTGTCCTCACGACCTCCAAGGCCGAGGAAGACATCTATCGCAGCTACAACCTCGGCGCAGCGTCTTACATCACCAAGCCGGTGACGTTTGAATCGCTTGTGGAAGTCATTCGCACGCTCGGAAAGTACTGGCTCGAGATCGTCGAGCTCGATAACGGCATTCATCCGCATTGAAGGAGATGATGGAATCGCCGCTGCGCATCCTGCTGGTCGACGACGACGAGGACGACTACGTCCTCGCCCGGGAAGTTCTCACGGACACGATGCGCCGGCCGTTCACGACCAAATGGGCCCGCTCGTACGAAGAAGGGCTGAGTTCGCTGCGGGCGGAACGGTTCGATGTGGTGCTGCTCGACTATCGCCTGGGCCGGAACTCGGGCATCGAATTCCTGCGCGAACGGGGCGTCCAGAGTGCGGACGTCCCGGTCATTCTGCTCACCGGCCAGGGTGAGCGGGCGATCGACCTGGAGGCGATGGAGGCCGGGGCCGCCGACTACCTGCCGAAGCACCATCTGGAAGACACCCTCGAACGCACGATCCGGCATGCGCTCGAGCGGCATCGCGACCGTGCCGCGCTCCGGCAGATGAACGAGCTGCTCGAAGAGCGAGTGGCTGAGCGGACGGCGGATCTCGAACGGGCCAATACCGCGCTCAAGGACGCCGACCGTCGCAAGGACGAGTTCATCGCGATTCTCGCGCACGAACTGCGAAACCCCCTGGCTCCGATCTCCAATGCCCTGGAGATCATGCATGAAGCCGAGGCCGAGCTGGAAATCTGTCGCGAGGCCCGCACCACCATGCGGCGGCAGGTGAACCACATGGTCCGGCTGGTGGACGACCTCCTGGACGTCAGCCGCCTCAGCCAGGGCAAGATCCAGCTCAAGACCGGCCCGGTCTGGCTGTCGGAGATCGTCCGGCAGGCGGTGGAACTCGCCCGCCCCCTTCTGGAACGCGAGGCTCAGAGGCTGGTTGTGACCGAATCGCCCGCGCCGATTCACCTCCAGGCCGATGCCACTCGCCTGACCCAGGTGATCGGCAATCTGCTGAACAATGCCTCGAAGTTCACGCCCGCCGGAGGCCGCATTGACCTGTCAACCCGCCTGAACGGACATGAGGTCGAGATTACGGTCCGGGATACCGGAATCGGTATTGAGCGCGCGCATTTAGCCCTTATTTTTGACATGTTCACGCAACTCGATTCCTCCCTGGAGCGGACCCAGGGGGGCCTGGGCATCGGGTTGACGCTGGTTCGCAACCTTGTGCAGATGCACGGTGGCTCTGTTGAGGCCCGCAGTAACGGACGGAACCAAGGATCGGAATTCCTCGTGCGCATCCCAGTTGAAACATCTACCGCCGTGCGTCCCTCCTCACCCGTTCCGGACACGACCACTCTCCCGAACCAGCGCCGGATCCTGGTGGTGGACGACAACCGAGATTCGGCCAATACCCTGGCTATGCTGTTGAAGCTCAGCAAGCATCAGGTGGTGACCGCGTACGACGGCCTGGCAGCGGTTGAGGAGTTCGGGCGTTCGCATCCCGATGTGGTGCTGATGGACATCGGGCTTCCGGGCATGAATGGTCTCGACGCCGCCCGGGCGATCCGCGCCCTGCCTGCCGGAAACGACGTCGCCCTGGTCGCAATGACCGGCTGGGGACAGGATGAAGACCGCCAGCGCACGAAAGAGGCCGGCTTCGACTGGCATCTCGTGAAACCGGTCGATCGCTCGGCCCTGATGCAGCTCCTTGCCGAGCTTCCTGCAAAGCCCTGACCCGGGACAGAAAAGCCCGCGGATCATTCCGCGGGCTCGCCTCGGGGGCCCTGATCGCTTTACTTCGCGGCGCTCGCCTTCGCCGCGTGCAGCTGGTCCAGCAACTGCAGCAGGGTCGCGCGAATCTTCGGTTCGGCGTCGGCCGCGAGATAGCTCGACCGCGCCCGCCACGTCTCGTAACCCCCCCAGGCATGATGCTCGGGAGTCGGCAGGTAACCGTTGTAGCCGTTCGCCAGTTCGACGACGAAGGTCGGTTTGAACGGACTCGCCGCCTTAATCGCCAGGCCCGTCTCGCAGAACGTCTCACAGGGGGAACTGGCGAGAGCCATGTCGCCGATCTGGAACGCCTGCAGCAGCACCTTCACCGTCGGCGGATACTTCGCGAGCAGCACAGTCTCACGGGCGTACACATCCTTGACGTCGGCGTACTGTCCCGGAGGTCCCAGTTTGGCCAGGCGCTCTTCGGCCTTCTGGACATCGTCCTTCGAGGGGAGCCTGACTCCGAGTTCGATCTCGGTTTCGACGGCGGCGAGCGTGATGTCTGACGAGTATTTCAGATCGGGGAGAACTTTCTTGATGGCGTCGACGACGCTGAGGGCGACCGCGGTCGACTGCGCCAGCGCGCCTTCCTTCCGCTCGCGCGGCTTGCCCGCTCCGTAGTCGACGTTGTTGATGTTGCCGCTCGTGGCGTTGGACATCACCGCCATGAAGGCCGGCGCCTCGCCGCCCAGCGCCGCGGCCATCCGCTCGGCGAACACACCGTAGTAGTCTCCCGAAAGCATGTTGGCCGGGGCGTCGCCCACATAGTGCAGCGAATAGTTGGCGAACAGCGCGAGCGGCTTCCCCTCTTTGGTCTGGAGGGAAATGATGCCGACTTCCGGATCGATCGGCCCGGAGGGCTCCTTGAGTCGCTTCAGGTCGAAGCCGGGATTCATTTTCACGGCGTCGGTCGTCTTGCCGAACGGGTCTTCATTCACGACCGAGGGCTGCGTGAACCAGCGGCGATTGAACAGCTGCGACGGATCGTGGCCGCTCCCCCAGGCGATCTGTGCGGGCTGCCGCCGCTTCCAGGCCGTCTCGATTCCTTCCGCCAGCTTTTTCGTCAGGTGCTCACGGTAGGCCGGCTCGGGATCGCTCTGGAACACCCCGGTGACAGTGACGCCTTCGTGGGTGTGGGTCGCGGAAGTCATCATGTGCGAAGTCGGGATTCCCGTCGCCCTGGAAGCCAGCTTCTTCGCCGCGTCGAAGATGTCGCGCGGGATCATGCAGCTGTCGCAGACCGCGACGACGAGCGTGGTCGTTCCGTCCTCCAGCACCAGGCAGCGGGCCATGAGCGGGTCGTGGGCGCCCTTCGCCATTCGATCGCGCATTCCGCCATTGATCGACACGGGATAGGACTCGGGGGAGATGTCCATCGCGAAGGCCCCGGCTTTGAGCTCGCCGCCGGCGGCGGGGCTCGACATGGCGAGAGCGATCAGGAGGAGAGTGATTCGCATGCGAATGCTCTTTCGGGAGGAAGGATCAGGTGGGATGGCGATCGTACTCCCCCTCGCGCGCAGGGGGGAGCGCACCGGCGCGACATTGTTGGCCACGCAGAGTTTCGTGATCCGGGACGAGGGCCATTCCGTTATGGTGTGACCGACTGGAACCAATTTTCCACACGGAGACGTGCATGGCCCGATTGATCGGCATCGTTCCCCTGGGCATTGGCCTGAGCGCTCTGATGTTCGCCTGGTCGAGCGAGTTCGGCGGCGGGTTCGGAGTGCCGATCTTCTTCCGGCTCTTCTTCTCGTTCATCGCCCTGGCGTTCGTGATGGCCGGCGCCGGCACACTCTTCGCCGGCCTGAAAGGAGGAGCCCATTCGGGACTGATCAACCGAGCGCTCGATCTCCAGCAGCAACTTCAGGCCGAGATGCGGGCCCGAGGGATGACTCCTCCGATCGATCAGGAAACGACGAACGAGCCCCGCATGTCGAGTGAGGGCTATCTCTGCCCCAGCTGTAACGCCCCAATCGGCTCCAGGGCCGACGTGTCACCACACGGCGACGTGAAATGCCAGCATTGCGGCCGCTGGTTCAACGTTCATGGGTGATGCCGCAGCATCGAGACCGGTGGAACTCCATGCTCAACATCTGTGTGCTCGATATCGGCGGAACGTCGCTCAAGATCTGGATGCCGATGGCTCCGGAGGCCGTGAAGGTCGAAACGGGAAAAGACTTCACGCCGGAGGATCTGGTTCGCGAAGTGAAGGCCGTTCTTGGACGGGCCGAGATCGACCGGATGTCGATCGGGGTGCCGGGCTCGATGCGCTGGGGCCGGCCAGTCGAGGAGCCCGTCAACCTGGGAAAGGGATGGCTCGATTTCGACTTCGCGAATGCCTTCGGCGTTCCAGTGCGCATGTTGAACGATGCGGATATGCAGGCGCTCGGCGGCTATGAAGGTGGACGCATGCTGTATCTGGGGCTCGGAACCGGGGTCGGCACGACACTGATTGCGGATGGGGCAATCAGCCCCGTCGCCCTGGGACTGTTGCCGTTCAAGGACGGCAAGAAGTTTGAAGACTTTCTGACCAAAAAGGCGCTGGAGCGGATTGGCCTGAGGGCGTGGCGGACTGCGGTCGCAAAGGCGGCCGACCTGATGCGTCAGGCGACGCTGGCCGACTACGTGATGCTCGGCGGCAGCGGGGCCGAGCGATTCGAGACGTTGCCGGAGTGGTGTCGCCGCGGCGGGAATACGAACGCGTATTTCGGCGGGCTGCGAATGTGGGAGGATATCGGAGTGCGCGCGGCAATGCTGGGGCGGGCGTTTTGAAGAAGGCCTCAGGCCCCGGAATCGCTTCAGGCGGCGTCAGTCGACGTGAGCGTGAGCTCAACGACTTGAGGCGCTGACGAGGCGCATGTTGCGCCCGACGCGCGGGACGGGATGCCACCATTCGGCAGGCCACCCGTTGCAGGAGCAACTTCCTTCGTCGGCCGCATTCCGAGCAGCGTCACCCGGGCCGCGTGCCACAGCCCGCGCAGGCTGCCGAACGTCGCGTCGACGGCGCTCGGCTCGTAGCCGCAGTGGACCATGCAGTCGGTGCACTTGTGATGGCCGCTCTTCCGGCCGTAGGAGGACCACTCTGTGGACGTCATCAGCTCGTCGAACGTTTCGACATAGCCTTCCTGCAGCAGGTAGCAGGGCTTCTGCCAGCCGAAGATGTTGTAGGTCGGGCTGCCCCAGGGAGTGCATTCGAGGTCCCAGTCGCCGCGGAGGAACTCCAGGAACAGCGGCGACTGGTTGAACTTCCAGCTCTTCTTGACGCGGGAGAACAGCCGCTGGAACAGCCTCTCGGTTTCCTTGCGATGGAGGAAGTGTTCCTGGTCCGGAGCCTTCTCGTAGGGAAACCCGGGTGAGACCATCATCCCTTCGACGCCGAGTTTCTCGAGCGTGTCGAAGAAGGCGGGCATCTTTTCCGGATCGGCGTTGTTGAACAGCGTCGTGTTCGTCGTCACCCGGAAGCCGCGGGAGATGGCCGCTTCGATTGCCTTGATGCAGGCGTCGTAGACCCCTTCGCGGCAGACCGCTTCGTCATGCTCTTCGCGAGGGCCATCGAGGTGGATCGAGAACGACAGGTATTTCGAGGGCTTGAAGCGGTCGAGATGCTTTTCGAGCAGCAGGGCGTTCGTGCAGAGGTAGATGTATTTCTTCCGCGCCACGAGCCCTTCGACGATCTCGTGGATCTGCGGATGCAGCAGCGGTTCGCCGCCGGGAATGGAGACAACCGGCGCGCCACACTCATCGACCGCCCTGAAGCACTGCTCGGGCGTGAGGTTCTTGCGGAGCGTCTCGGCCGGGTACTGGATCTTGCCGCACCCCGCGCAGGCCAGATTGCAGCGGAACAGCGGTTCGAGCATCAGGACGAGCGGGTATCGCTGGCGGCCACGAAGCTTCTGTCGGACCACGTAGCTCGCGACGGTCCACATCTGCGAGACCGGAACACCCATCGTACAGATCCTTTCGCAACGCACCGGCGACGAGTCGCCGATGTGCCTCCCTGCCACCCCGAACCCCGCGTCCCACGGAGTTTGCCAGCGCGGTCATACCACGTTTCCGCAGCACTCGTAAGTCCATTCGTCCATTTCGAGGGACAGCAATGTGGAGGTGTTGACCGGAGCGCGCCCGGCCGACCGACACGAAGCATCATTGCGAACAGGGCGCTTCGCGTGGAGGAGTGGATCCCGCCGCATTCCCCGTCAAAACCGCACAAATCATGAAATCTGGACCAAGCATTTGATTCCCGGGCCGGACGCGGGTATCGTCCTCGTGGGTTTGACGCCCACAACCGCTCTTTCAGAATTCAAAACGTGGGTTTCACGCCCAAACAGAATGGAAGGCCGACCAAGCCTTCCGTAGACTGGCTGTCGTGATCACACCTCCCACCACCTTCATCACCGGCGAAACGCGTCGGACCGTCGACGAACGGTTCCGGCTGCAGCTCCCCGGCGACATGGCGGCGGCGGTGACGGATGAAAGCGGCGAAACGATCGTCGCCAAAGAACGGGCCGGCTGCCTCAGCCTCTGGCCCGCCCGCGACTGGCGGGAACGCTGGGACGCGGGCGTCGGACTGATCCGTCAGAAGATCGCGATGGGCCGAATGGAGCAGCGATGGGGAGACGTTCAGCGTCTCGGCCGACTGCTTTCGACGCGATCGGAAACGGTGAAGCTGGCCAATCGATCCCGGCTACTGATTCCGGAAGGCTTCCGGGACTTTCTCGAAGTGGCTTCGGGACAGGATGTGATCATCGTCGGGGCCGTCATCTGTGTGGAACTGTGGAACCCGCGTGCCTGGCAGGAACAACTGCGTCAGGACATGCCCGAGTTCGGCCCCCTCTTCAAGGGGCTGACCGAGTAGACCCGACGCGACCTTTGGCCCAACGCCCGTGGAACGGACGTTTGTGGCAAGGATGCACGCGCCCGGCCCGCATGAGAGAAGGCTCACTCGACACCCTCCGACCGAGGCCCCACACTTCGGTCCACCAAGGATGGCTTTCGGCAAGGAAGCCATTCACTTTTCTCAAGCGGTTCCGGGCGTGTTTTTTTGCGCGCCGGGCAATCTCTCTCCGGGCGACGCGGCCACGAGCAATCGCATCTCGCACTGTGATTTGCGTTCCCCGCCTGCCAAGTCAACAATTTCTCAGCAGGCTGTCCTGCAATTCCGCGGGCTGAATTCGACACTCCTGATCACCAACCTCTGGAGGCTGTGATGCGACGTCTCTTCCCGATGTGTCTCGCTGGTTTGCTCGCGGCCACGGGCTGCTCCAAGGCGGAGGTCGAATCGGCCAAGAAAGATGCCGAAGCCGCGGCCGCCAAGGCGGAAGCCGCAGCCGATCAGGCCACCGCCGCCGCAAAGGAAGCCGGCGACAAGGCTGCCGATGTGGCGAACACCGCGCTCGAGAAAGGAAAGGAGCTTGCCTCCCAGTTCGGCGGCGAGTTCGGTGCGGCCTTCGATAAGGCAAAAGCTGCCGTGGCCGATGTGAAGGGCGGACCGGAACTGATGGCCGACTTCTCCCGACTCCTCGATTCCTCGAAGCAGACCCTGGAAGGCATCACCTCCAGCGAAACGGCCCAGACCGCGATGGGCAAGCTGACGGAGATCGAAGGCACGATCGATGGCCTCGGCGCCAAGCTGAAGGACCTGCCCGAAGGTGCGAAGACCGCCATCGTTGCCATGGTCGACAAAGGCGCCGCCTTCCTCCGGACGCTCGTCGACAAGGCCAAGGCGCTCCCCGGCGTCGGCGACGACGTGAAGGCCTCCTTCGACAAGTTCCTCGCGAAGCTCGAGTCGCTGAAAAGCTGAACGATGTGAGGGGTGCCCCCTACTGGAGCAGCCGCCTCAGGGCGGCTGCAACTGTTTTCTCGCACGGCCCCGTCAGACACCACGTCTGCTCGTAACCGCCGCGATCCGTGTAGATCGAGTCGGGACCGTAGTACCACACTCCGCAGTCGCCATACCCGGCCACGCATACGAATCCGCCCGCCCGTCCCGTGTGCTGCGCCAGGAGTTGATGCTCGACAAACGGTTCACCCGGAAGGTGAGCAATGTCCAGCGCGCCGATCCTCAGTCGAGTGATCGTCGGCCGATCCCCCGCTTCGAGCCGCTCGCGAAACGCCAGGAAACATGCCGCCTTCAGCCGGACTCCCGCCGACTGGGCGTCGCTGAGTTGCTGGCGCAGCGTGACCAGGTCGTACGGGGCGTCGTCACGAATCATGAAGGGAGCCTCGACCGCATCCCAGCGGATCGCCGCATCGTCGAGTGCTGCAGGCGCCACGTCACAGTCGGCCCGGCCGTGGATCGCCGCATTCGATTGCTGCATGGCCTCGAACAATCGCGTCGTCAGCCGCTCGCGGGCCTCCGGCGTCCCGTCGTTGTATTTCCCGAGGGTGATGTTCCCTCCGCATCCGTTGAAATGGATCGTCGGAATCCCAGTCGCCTGCTCCGACCGCTCGCGCGCCAGGCCCACTGTGTCATAGGAAACCCGGCCGCCCGAAGTCGTCTGCGGGTGGGTCGCGTAGTAGTGCAGTTGGACAATCGCCCGGTCGCTGTCGAAGAAGGTCAGGGAGCGAAGCCAGGGATCGATCAGCCCCTCGTCGGCGTCCCGGATTTCTGGTTCCCGCGTCACACTGAAGCGGATGCCGATAGAGCCGTCTGCACGCCGGACCCGGCGATTCGCGCCGACCTGCTTCACGCGGGCCTTCGTGCCGACAATCCGGACCACAGGCCGCAACGTCTCCCGGGCCTCCGTCACGGCCTTGGAGGCGGCGTGGGCAACCGTCTCCTGGAACTGCTGGTGCGCGAGGAACCGTGGATGCGCTTCCCCGAACAGGATGCGGGCGGCATCGGTGTCGAGGACGGGGGCCGTATGTTGATGGAGCGACTGCAGGGCGACTCGCTCGGGGGTCGTTTCGGCAGCTTCGGCGATGGCCCGCCGCAGCCGGAGGTCGCTGGAGTTCGCGATGCCGCAGAAATCGACAGCGGCGAGAACGTAGGTGTTCGATCCGTTCTGGAGGATGAGCCCCTTCATCAGTAGCGGGTGTTCGATCGATTCGACACGGGGGATGAATCCGACACAGGGGCCGTCGCCGACCGGCGGCGTGACGTCGACTCGGAACGCCGCCGCGCGGAGATCCGCCGCGTCGGCCGGCGCGAGGCGGCCAGCCATCAGGACAAGAACCGCGACCAGCGGCCGAGTGACGAAGCCCATCGAACTGTTCTCGCTCCTGCTATCGGTTTCGCGGGTCGCCTCCTGGGGTCATCCCGGAATGAATGGAGGCGCCCGGACCACTGTAGCTTGAACAACCTGGGACAGGATCGGAATCGAAGCGATTCGGACGTGATTGGAACTGACGCTGGCGATCCCCGCCGGCGCGCACCCGCGAACGGTCGTACTCAGGAACAATGCAGTCTTCGCACCACTGTCTCACACAGCGGAACGCGCCGCGCCGATCTCGAACGCCAGACGCGTGACGATCTCCCTGTCTGGCGGTTATCGTGGACGGTCCTGCATACCGACCCGTCCCCACCACAGGTACTCACCGATGCTGCGGTCCCTCCAAACATTTGCTGCCGCGGCCGGCGCCTGCGCGGCGCTCGCCCTGAATCCGGTCGCTTCAGCGAACGAGCCCAATACGCTCACCGCTTCGGAACAGAAGTCGGGCTGGAAGCTGCTGTTCGACGGCAAGTCGGCCGACGGATTCCGAGACTACCAGAAGGACGCCCTCAACCCGGCCTGGATCGTGAAGGAGGGCGCGATCCAGAAGTCGGATAAGGCCAGCAACATGATCACGAAGGAGAAGTTCGGCAGCTTCGAACTCTCCCTCGAATACAAGATCTCCGAAGGGGGCAACTCGGGCCTGATGTTCCACGTCACGGAAGAAGAGAAAATGCCGTGGCAGACGGGACCAGAAATCCAGCTCCAGGACAACAAGGCGGGACACGATCCGCAGAAATCGGGCTGGCTGTATCAGCTCTACCCGGCGATGAAAGATCGGGTGACGGGCGAAATCACCGATGCGACCCGTCCCGCTGGCGAGTGGAACCAGATTCAGCTTCGCGTCACGCCGGCCGGCAGCGAAATCAACATGAACGGCATCCGGTACGCGACGTTCAAGAAGGGAAGCAAGGACTGGGACGAGAAGGTCGCGGCCAGCAAGTTCGCGAAGCATGCGAAGTTCGGAAAGGCGACGGAAGGACACATCTGCCTGCAGGGAGACCACGCCGGCCAGATCGCCTTCCGGAATATCAAGATCCGCAACTTGCCGGACGATGGCACGGCCCCGAACCCGATTGATCGCGAACTGCCGCTGAAGGTGACGCAGGCGTTCCCGAAGCTGACCTGGACCGGCTGGTCGCCGGAAGATGAGGCGGGCCGGCTGCAGAGCCATCGTCCGATCCTGCTGACGCATGCCGGTGACGGAACGAATCGCGCCTTCGTTCCGACGCAGCACGGCGTGGTGCACGCCTTCGAGAGCAAGCCGGACGTCGAAGCGACGAAAGTCTTCCTCGATATCACCGATCGCGTACTCTACCGCGACAAGGAAAACGAGCAGGGCTTCCTCGGGATGGCGTTCCATCCGAAGTTCAAGCAGAACGGCGAGTTCTTCATCTACTACACGTCGAGCAAGATTCCGGCGCCCGAAGGCAAGGCCGCGCCTTGCATCGTGTCGCGGTTCCGCGTGTCGAAGGACGATCCCAACAAGGCTGACCCCGCCTCCGAGGAACAGATCCTCCTGATCGAGCAGCCGTTCTGGAACCACGACGGCGGGACGATCGTCTTCGGACCGGACGGCTACCTCTATATCGCCCTGGGAGACGGCGGGGCCGGCAACGATCCGTTCCGCAACGGCCAGAACACCAGCAAGATCCTCGGCAAGATCCTCCGGATCGACGTCGACAAGAAGGAGAATGGCAAGAACTACGGCATTCCGAAGGACAACCCGTTCGCGAACACGAGCGGCGCCGCTCCGGAGATCTTCGCCTATGGCTTCCGGAACCCCTGGCGGATCGCATTCGATCGCAAGACCGGACACCTGTGGGCCGCGGATGTCGGACAGAACCTGTGGGAAGAGATCGACATCGTGTCGATCGGGAAGAACTACGGCTGGAATTTCCGCGAAGGGACGAAGCCGTTCGGCAGCGTCGCCGAGCCGGCCGCGTTCGAATCGGTGGCACCGATCTGGGAATACGACCACCAGGTGGGCAAGTCGATCACCGGCGGGTTCGTTTACCGCGGGAAGAAGTTCCCCGAACTGGAAGGGAAGTACCTGTACGCCGATTACGTCAGCGGCCTGATCTGGGCGTTGCACTACGATGAAGCCACCGGCAAGGTAATCGCCAACGAGGGGATCCCGAGCGAGAAGCTGCCGATCGTGAGCTTCGGAGAAGACGAAGCGGGCGAAGCGTACTTCATGGTGGTGACGCCGAACGGGAAGGGCCTCTACACCTTTACGAAGTGATCCTGCTCTCGGACGTCGCCTTCCGGGATGATTGAGAGAACGTTCGTTCGCGGCGTCGTGATCCACAGGTCACGACGCCGCGTTCATGCTGGAGGTTTCCAAGATGCCCTCGTTCGCCGTCATCCTGCCCGCCGCGGGCAGCAGCTCGCGTTTTGGCGATCCTCGTCGCAAAAAGCCGTTCATCGACCTGAAGGGAAGGCCGGTGTGGGTGCGCTCGCTCGAATTGTTCCTCAGCCGGGACGACGTGAAGCAGGCGCTGATCGTGCTGCCGCCGGATGAGATTGAGTGGTTCAAGGAGAAGTTTCGCGCGAACCTGGCGTTCATGAACGTCGAGATCGTGGCCGGCGGAAAGGAGCGCGCCGACAGCGTTCAGAATGCGCTCGCCCGGGTGCGGAGCGACATCGATTTCGTAGCCGTGCATGATGCGGCCCGGCCGATGATCGTGAAGAAATGGATCGAAGACGTGTTCGCGGCCGCGATCCGGGATGGAGCGGCCATTCCCGCTTTGCCGATCTCCAGCACCGTCAAGAAAGTCGATCGCGACCGCAAGATCGTGGAGACCATTCCGCGCGACGGATTGTGGGCCGCACAGACTCCGCAGGTGGCCCGCCGCGACTGGCTGCTCGATGCGTTCGGAAAACGGGGGACGCTGGCGGCCACCGATGAAGCCCAGTTGCTCGAGAACGCGGGGCGGGGCGTCACGATTGTCGAGTGCTCGCCACTGAACCTGAAGATCACGACCCAGGAAGACTTCAAAATGGCCGAGGCGCTCGTCGACATGCTGCCCCGGGAAAAGACGCTCGGCCAGTTACATCCGTTCGCGGATGAGCGGTTCATCGTGTGAGAGAGGACGCCGGCCAGCGCCCAGCGATGGGAACCGCAACGCGGGCATCTTCGGGGTTTGGCGTGCCGGTTCAGGACCGGAGCAGAGGGGCCGTGCATCAGGAGCAGGACCATTGGTCGAGCTGATCGAATGGCTGCGGATCGCGCCGTGGTGGCAAGCGGTGCTTGTGCTCCTGGCCGAGAACGCATTCATCCTGCTGCTGGCGGTGGCGTTCGGGGAGTGGCTGACGCGGAGCTGCCCGGAGCGGCGCGTCGCTTATCCGCCCCCTCCGCTGGCCCGAATCGAAGTGGCGATCGCCGCCAGTGCCGTGTTGACCAATACGGTCACCACGCTGATCGGGCTGGCGCTATGGCGCAAAGGGATTATCGGGTTTCGGACGGACGTCGGATGGCGGGCGTTCGGCGAAGTCGTGGTGCTGCTGCTGGTGATGGATGCGGCCATGTACGTCCTGCACCGGTTGGCCCACCATCCGTGGATCTTCCACTGGCTGCACCGGATGCATCACGACTACGACCGCCCGCGGCCGTTGACGCTGTTCATTCTCAATCCGGTTGAGAACCTCTCGTTTGGCGTGCTGTGGCTGGTCGTGCTGTGGCTGTTTCAGCCGTCCTGGCTGGGGATGTCGATCTACCTCGTGCTGAACGTGCTGTTTGGCACCATCGGACACCTGGGGGTCGAGCCGTTCCCCGCATCGTGGCAGCGATGGATCGTTTTGCGTGACATTGCAGGCAGCACGTTCCACGCACGGCATCACCAGGATCTCGGCTGCAATTTCGGTTTCTACACGTTGATCTGGGACAGGATGTTCGGCACGCTGCGGAACGACTACCGCGAAACCGTCGGCCAGCTTCCGGACTGGGTCCGGTCGCCGTCCGAACCGAAGAATTGATGCGGCTCGTGCGCAACGAGCCAGGAGTGATTCCCGACGGGGAGGGCAGGAAGCGGGTGTTGACGCTTCCCATCGCGCAACGAGCGAACAACAATTCCGGCCCACTCTGTTTTTTGCACGAAACGATTGCTGACATGCCTGCCCAAATTCTTCTCAGCGCCTTCGCCGACGAAGCCGCCAACCACAAGACCGCCGTCGAACAGTTCTCCGCCCTCGCGGCCCTGGGACTGAAGTATTACAGCCCGCGTTTCGTGGACGTCACCGGTGCCGGGACGGTGAAGCACGTCGTCGCTCTGGATGACGCGGAACTCGCGAAACTGGCCGACCTGCAGAAGGAATACGGCCTGTCGGTCACGAGCATCGGCTCGCGGATCGGGAAGGTGAAGCTGACGGACTTCGCCGACAAGTCGCACAACAAGTACGTCGACCCGGCCGAGTACATGAAGACCGAAGTCGCCTCCACTCTGAAGGCGGCGAAGGCGCTGGGGGCGAAGCTGATCCGCGGGTTCTCGTTTTACCAGCCGGCCGGCGACGATCCGTGGAAGTACATCGATGCGGCGGTCGAACGCCTGAAGCCGATCGTCGACGCCTGCGGTGAGGCGGGACTGGTTTACGGACTCGAAGTCGAAGCGAACCTGATCGGCCAGAACGGTCGGTTGCTGGCGGCGCTGACGGAGAAGACCGGCCGGAAGAACATGGTCTGTATCTTCGACGGCGGAAACCTGTCGTCGCAGAACATGACGTGGATGGAAGTGTTCGACGAATACGCGGCGATGCGGGATCACATCGGCTGGATCCACATCAAGGACTACAAGGTCGACCGCGACCTGAAGTGGACGGGCGTCGTCGACGAAGAGCGGCTGAAGAACTTCGTTCCGGCCGACGTGGGCGACTCGGCCCACGAAGCGATCCTCCGCGATTTCAAGTGCGTCCTGCCGAAGCTGACGGAGCGGATGCAGTCGCTCGGCGCGCCGGGCGTGTTCCTGGAACTCGAGCCGCACCTCAAGGGGGGCGGACAGTTCGGCGGGTTCAGTGGGCCGGACGGCATGGGCGTGGCCGTGCGGGCACTGTGCTCGGTCCTCGATTACGTCGGGATCGGCTACGGCCTGCGGACGATGGACGACATCAAGGCGGCCCGCGGCTTTTAGGCTGTTCTCACGGCCGCTGGCGACTGCGAGGACGCGCCTCGCAGGATCGCCACGGTCCGGGACGCCAGCGCGGCCGGGGAATGGCTCGCGCGCACTCCGCCATAACCGCGCTCGGCCCTCTGCAGCCGCAAGGCGGGATCGGTCAGCGCGGTGAGGAGTTCTCTGGCGAGCGACTCGGGGTTCTTTGGTTCGGCCAGCCAGCCTCCACCAGTGCTTTCGATCAGTTCCGGAAAGCTGCCATGGGCGGGCTGCACGACGGGCGTTCCATTCGCCAGTGACTCGAGCACATAGAGTCCCTTCGGTTCGAGGAACTCGGTTGGCACGGACACGACGTCGCAGCTCTCGAAAAATGCGATCTTGTCGCGGAGAGACGCCGGGCTGCCGGCATAGTGGAAGCCGTCACCCCAATTCGACGTTCGACGCCTGAGCGGTTCGAAGTAGGCCTCGTACTGCTTCGAGTAGTAGCCGCCGACTTTGAGGCATGCGTCCGGAATCGACTTGCGGACGAGTTCCATCGCATCGACCAGGTGATGCAGCCCTTTCTCGGGCGCCAGGCGTGCAAAAAAGCCGACTGTCGGCGAACGGGCTTCGCGGAGGGTCGGGCGGCCCATGTGCTCGGTCGCGTCGATGGAGAGCGGCAGGAGCTCGATGCGCCCCGGTTCGATTCCGAGATAACCGGCCATGTAGTCGCGATAGAACCGCGTGTGTGTGAGCAGTCGATCAAAGGCCGGCAGGCGATCGCGAATGGCCGCTGTGGCCCTCTCGCGAAATTGGGGAGGCAGGGCGTCGAGGAAGACGTCGTCTCCCTGGAGCACGGCGAACATTGGCTGTCCAACCCGTTCGCGGATGCGGGTCGCAATCCCCGACAGCAGGACGTTACTGAGGATGATGGCGTCGGGCTTCAGTTCGGCGAGGAAGCTGGCCAGCTCATCAATGGCCGCCGCTTCAGGACCGCGCTCCCCTTCGAGCATCGCCAGCGTGAGATCGCCCAGTTCGGAGTAGTTGTTGCGCGTTGCGAGCCGGGAGACCAGGTTGAGGAGAACGGGACTGTCGAGCCAGCGCTTGAGCGGCCGCGGAACGGAACGCCAGAGCCTGGATGTTGCGTCGAGATAAACATTGACGCCCCCGAGGAACACCCGGCTGACATCGCCGCTGACAGGCTCGTCCAACCGCAGCGGGGTGTAGGTCGGGACGAGCGAGACTTCGTGCCCCGCCTCGATGAGAGCGCGAGCCCAGGCGTTGTCGTGCATGCACGAGCCGCAGAACATCCCGGCCCCGCCGGCGGTGATGATGGCGATGTGCATGGGGGCGGGAGGCGCTGAGGATGCAGGACGACTGATTGTAGAAGGTCACCACAGAGGCACAGAGATTGGGAGAAGAGGGAGATCGCGGTCGGGATGATGGAGTTCCGCTTCGTGATCCAATTGGTCAATCCTCATTGGTCAATCGTCATTTGTCATCGGGTACGACTCGGCTCCATTTCAGACCGGCGGCCGTTGCACGATCCGCGATCTCCCTCTTCTCTGTGCCCTCTGTGTCTCTGTGGTGAACCTTCTTCCGCCGAAAGTGAGCGGCGTCAGGTTCCGCGTTTGTTTCCGAAGAGTTCGATGTGCAGTCTTCGGCAGAGTTTCCAGCCGCGTTTTTCCGCGGCGTCGCCGAGCCAGGCGCATTTTTCGGCGTGCGGGTTGCGATCGATCGCCTGGGGCATCAGGTAGACCCTGGCGGGATCGAGGTGCGGGAATTCTTCGAGGTACTTCGCAACGTCGTCGAGATCGTCCGGCCGGTCGACGACGAACTTGAGCTGATAGTCGTAGTCGGTTGTCAGCCGGTTGATCACGTCGGGGCGATGTCGGCGGGCGTCATGACGTTCGGCCCAGCCGGTGTCGGGGTTGGGAGTGGAATTGGCGCGTTTGGGGCTGATCGACATGAGATCGGCGGGGAGATTGAGGTCGACGGTTCCGGCGGTCTCGATGGTGATGTGTTTGCCTGCGTCCTTGAGGCGGGCTGCGAGGTCCGCGACGTCCTTCACCAGCATCGGCTCGCCGCCGGTGATGACGACGTGGCCGCAATGGAAGGCGGTCGTTTCCTCGACGAGGGAATGGACGGTTCGTTCCTCGCCTTCGGGGTTCCAGGAGGTGTAGGGCGTGTCGCAGAACCAGCAGCGCAGGTTGCAGCCGCTGGTCCGGATGAACACGCTGGGAACGCCTGTGAGCCGGCCTTCTCCCTGGATCGAATGAAAGACTTCCGCGATACGCATGGTTTTATTGGAACGGGAGAGTGCTGGGTTTGCACGCGTGGCGATCGATTCTCGCGGTGTGCCGCTCCGTGCGCAGGAGATCGCCCGATCGCGGCTTCTCGGGCGGGCGCCGCGTGGTACTCTGGATTCCTCCGAAAGGCAGCAACATGCAGCAGATGATCGACACTTCGCGCGGCTCGTTTTCCGTCGACGACTCCGGAGAGGGGACGCCGCTCGTGCTGCTGCACGGATTTCCGCTGGACCACTCGATGTGGAAGGACCAGATCGCACGGTTTTCGTCGACGCACCGGGTGGTGGCGCTCGACCTGCGGGGCTTCGGAAAGTCTCCCCCGCGGAACAAGACGGTCACGATGGCCGAGTTCGCGGATGACGTGGCGGCCGTGATCAAGGCGATGAAGCTTGGGCCCGTGGTGCTCTGCGGGCTGTCGATGGGGGGCTACATCGCATTCGCGTTCCAGGAAAACCATCGGGACCTCCTGAAGGGGCTGATCCTGTGCGACACGCGGTCGCTCGCGGATATGCCGGAGGCGGCGAAGGCGCGGCGCGTCACCGCGGAGCGGGTTCTGAAAGAGGGAACGTCATTCCTCGCGGACACGATGCTGCCGAAGCTCTTCGCCGAGAAAACGGCGCTGACCCGGCCGGAGATCGTCGATGCGACGCGGCGCGTGATCGAGTCGGCCAATCCGGCCGGAGTCTCGGCCGCGGCCCGTGGCATGGCCGAACGGCGGGACTACTCGGATGACCTGGCGGGGATGGACATCCCGTGTCTCGTCATTGTGGGAGAGCACGATGCCATTTCGCCGGCGGATGAGATGACCACGATTGCCAACCGGATGCCGCAGGCGGAATTGAAAGTCATTCCGAACGCGGGGCACATGGCGCCGCTCGAGAATCCTCCCGCGGTGAATGAGGCGATCGAGGCGTTTCTTGAACAGCTTGGCTGAAATTACCTGGCGGGCTGCAGGACCTTGCCCTCGGACGTGACGTCGATGTCGATGGTGTTGGAGCCCGGCTCAACGGTTTTCTTGAGTTCCGACTTGCTGTTGTACTTGGCCGGGATCCGTTCGGGCTCGGCCTTCGTCCCGCTTTCAGGGTCGGCGCGGCGGAGCGTTGAGACCTTCACGGTGTGTTCGCCTGGAATTGCGCCCTTCTTGTCGTCCGTATAGACGAGCTCATAGTAGCCGTTTTCATCAGTGCCTCCGAAGGAGGGACGGCCGGATGCGGGTGTGAAGGTGACGAATGCGTGCGGCAGGGGGGCACCGTCCAGCTTGACGGTGCCGCCGACGGTGGAGAGTTCTGGCCCGCTTGATCCGCAGCCGACGGTGAGCATCGAGAGCAGGACCCAGCACGAAACGTGACAGAGCTTCATCTCGCATCCTCCGCGAAGGCAGCCGCTCCTGACGAGCGGCTGCCGGCGATTGCGTCAAAGACCTGCCCGAAGACTAGAAGTCGCCGAGCACGAGCCCGTCGGCCCGTGAGCCGAGGCGCTGGTAGATCCCGTAGCCGAGCCCATTGTTGGTGCGGTCGTAGGGATTGGCCGCGACCCAGAGGAGCGTCGTGTGCTGGATGTTTTCACTGATGAAGCGGACGGAGCCGTCGCAGAGGACGAACTGCGCGCCGCCTTCGTGCTGGCTGGAGAAGGCGTCGTTTCGCTCCGGCGCGTTGCCGTTCGGCGGGGGTACAGTCAGGACCGGGAGGTTCATCGCATCCTGGGTGGTGGCCATGAAACGCTGGCTTTGGGCGTTGTTGCCTGTGCCATCGATCGCATATCCGAGGTCATAGTCGACAGCGCCGAAGAAGCGGCAGTTCTCCGTCTGCGTCCAGCAGACTTCTCCGAGGGCGATCGTGTTGGTCGTGCCGTCGGTGATATCGCGGAGCTGGATCGAGCTATCGCGGTAGAACAGGCCGTTGCGACGATCCTGGTTGGCGTTGGGCCACCCACCCTGGTTTCCCTAGTAGGAACCAGCGGATGCCTTATAGCTGGCGACGGCGGCGGGTCGAATGGTGCCGATGAGGCCGGCGCCTCCCTGATTGCCGGTGGGGGGGGCGATATCGGACGGACAGCGAATCATTGGAAGTGCAGTGCCTGCCAGTCTCGCGTTGTTCACAGAAGCCGGGATTGACGTGTTCTGGATCGGAACGTTGAAGTCGAACTGGTTGAACAGCGGCGCTTGATCGATGAAGGGCAGGACGTAGGTTCCCCAGGCGAAGCCCGTGCCGCCATCGCCTGCGGCGCCGGCGTTGTCGACAGTTCCGTCCCAGGCGCCGCGGAATTGCTGGCCGATCGGAAAACGGCCGTGCACATCGAGATAGTTGTGCAGCGCCAGCCCGAATTGCTTCAGATTGTTTTTGCATTGAGTTCGCCGGGCGGCCTCTCGGGCCTGCTGCACGGCCGGTAAGAGCAGGGCGATCAGAATCGCGATGATCGCGATCACCACCAGCAGCTCAATCAGCGTAAAGCCCCTCTTCCGCAACAGAAGCGACATGCCAATCTCCCCCGAGAATTGGATGTTCTTGAGCCGTGGGCAAGAACTTGCCGTCCAGAAGCTATACGGCTCGGTCCCATTGAGGGTACCCGCGGCATTTTTGCGGCGTCAATCCCTTCGCGGAATTCTCGGGTCAGTCGGACACGTGCAGGCGGATGCTCGGCGCCTCTGACAGGAGCTGGTTGAGCCTCGTCTGCGCGGCGGCCCAGGCCTCGTGCGGGATCTCCAGCGTGGCCGTGACGACGTCCGGCTTTTCATCGACCTCTTCGAAGTCGTCGTCCATCGGCCGCATGAGCAGATCGGTCAATTGCCGCTCATCGAACCCGGTGAGCGTCGCATCGAAGTCGGGAAGTTCGTGGAGGTCAGCCAGCAGTTCGGCCAGGCGATCCAGCTCCCAGTCGCCGCCGACCTCCGCGTTGTTGAGAGTGACGTTCAGGGCTTTTTCCCGTTCGAGAGTGAGATCGACGACGACACAGTCGACCTCACTCCATCCGCGGTGCTTCAGAACCTCCAGACGCTGATGCCCGCCGACGAGGTGTCCGGTGCGGCTGTTCCAGACGAGCGGCTGCACGAGGTCGAACTCATTCAAGGAGCGGGCCAGTTTCTCAAACCGGGCGTCTCCCGGCTTCAGGGCGCGGCGCGGGTTGTAGGGGGCGGGAACGATCTGCGTGACGGGTAATCGTTGAATGTTCATGAGCGTGAAGGCGACCTGATTCTGTGCGGCGGAATGGGACTCAGGCTGCGAGGAACTCGTCTTCCGACTCGGCGACTCCGCAGCGTTCCTGTGCGGAGAACCTCGCCCGCAACTCCCGTTTGACCTGGGCCAGGCAGCGGCTGATGTGCCCCTTGGGGTGATCGAACACGTTTCCGATGCCGTCGAGCGGCCATCCGGCGCTCTCCTTGAGCGCGAGCATCGCGAGGTACCTCCATTTCTGAAGGTCGGTCTTCGCGTAGTGGATGAAGATCAGGTCCCACTGCTGCTCCGTTCCTGAGCGGGGCAGGACGACTTTCTGGCCGTTCGGTCGAATCATGGACATCGTGGCGCCTCGTCAATCGGTTTGGTTTTTGATGTCTTCAGGGTGACTCTGGTAACAACGGCGCGGGAAGGGGGCTTTCCGGAAGTTTCTCCGCGCGGAGGAGCGCCGCCGTGTCTCTCGTCGCTTTCAAAAATTGCGCGCAACCACGTCCGTGACTTTTGAAGGCCCAACATCGAGACAGGAGCACAGGCATGGCGGTGAGTCGGCTGAGAGAACAGGTGGCGGACTGGCGGGCGGTGGCGGAGTTCGACCAGTCGGCTCGACTTCTGAGGAACATTGCCCTTTCCGGATGCGAGTCGAAGAACGGTTATCGCTATTCCGAGTCAGCGCTCCGGCGTGCGGCGCGGCTTTACGATCAGAAGCCGGTCTTCCTGGATCATGCCGGCCAGGCGGTGGAAGCGGCGGCCCGGAGCACGCGGGACCTGGTCGGATCGATCGTGAATCCGCGATTCGACGCGGGCCGCCTGCGCGGCGACGTGCGGGTGCTCGAGACCGAATCGGGCCGGACGTTCCTGGCGCTGGTGGAGGGAAACACTCCGGGCGTCGGGATGTCGCACGTCGTCCTCGCGCAGCGCTCGGTGGATGGCACGACGGTGGAGCGGATTGAAGACGTGATCTCGGTCGACGTGGTCGTGCGTCCGGCGACGACCTCGACATTCCGGGAATCGGAGGACGGTCCTCCGCGGCGACCGGATGTGGACTTCCGGGAAGCCGAGGAAGTCCGCGAGCCGGCCGTTTCCGAATCGGCGCCGCCCGGTCCTGGCAGCGCCGACAAGGGAATGATGGACGAGGTTCTGCCGCGTCTGGTGTCTGTTCTGGAGCGTGTCGAGGCGGCGCTTGAGAAAGCGGGCGGGGTGTTGGCTGCGGGGGCGGGCGTCCAGGAGGAGGCGCATCGTCGCAGGGACGCGACCGCCCCCGCAGGGGTTTCGTTGCTGGAGCGGATGCGGCCCGCGCGGGCGACTAGCTCGCCGAGGCTTGAGGGGGGCAGCGGCCTGTCGAGGGGTGCATTTGTGGCCGCCGTTCGCGGGCGATGAGGGGGCGAAAAGCCCGGCGTCTTCCTGTGTGTGCAGGCCGGGTCTTGGTGGTCGGTCGGATTCTGGCTTCAAGAAGCCGGGCTTTTTCCAACGGGGATTCTGTCGATGAACAAACTGCGTTTTCGGTCCGGGCAGGTGCAGCTGGTGAAATGCCGCGTTGATGCGGGGACAGTGATCGAGGCGGGGGACATGGTGTGGCTGGACGGCGACGACGTGAAACCGGCATCGGCGTTCACGTGGACGACGAACCTGGCGACGACTCAGGGAGCCTTCGCGGCGAAGTTCATCGGCGTTGCCCACCAGCAGTCGAAGGACGGCGACACCTCGCCGGTCTCGGTCGACGTCAGTCCGCTGTCGGTCTACGAGATGGATGTCCCGTCGACGACGTATGAGGTCGGGGCAATGCTGGGGCCGGATGAATCGTCCAGCGCGCTGCAGAACCAGCAGCTGGAAACGGCCGTGGCCGCGGCGGCGATCGCCAGGTCGGTGGAGTTCAAGGCGACGGCGTCCGGGACGCTGCGGGTTTCGTTTGCTTCGGCGTTCAGCGCGGCGAGCGCGAACGTGAATGCGGCGGTGGGCTGAGCGGGGCGCGTCAGGGCGGACGCGGCCAGCGTCTGGAGCTCAAGGGAATGCGGTCCGACGCTGGCAGCGTCGGCAACGAGATTGTCCTCTTTTACACATCATCGGATGGAACGATGCCACAGTTGCGCGCGTTGATCGAATCCCACGGGCCGCGAGGCTTCTATCACAAGGTGGTCGAGCTCCTGAATGAGAAGGAGCTGACTCCGGACGATTTCTCGTACTACGAGTTGGCGGATGCGTGCGGTGTTCTGCCGAGGCTGAAGTCGGTGCAGGAATCGCTGTCTCCGGCGGAGTCGTTGCCGGAGCTGCTGAGCGAATCGAACCCCGGCGTCGGAACCAACCTGTTCCAGGTCGTTTCCGGGGAGCTGATCGGGCGGAAGGTGATCGAAGGTTACGACGACGACAGCGGTTTCATCGGCGACAAGCTGGTGACAGTGCTGCCGAGCCGGCTTCGCAGCCAGAAGCTGGCTGGCTTCACGGCCCTGGCGGGTCCGACGGAAGTCTCCGAGAACCATCCGTATGAGGAGTCGACGTTCGAGGAAAAGTACGTCACGACGCTGGAATCGAAGCAGGGGCGGATCCTGTCGATCACCGAGGAGCTGATTGGGTTCGACCAGACGGGCGAGATTCACCGCCGCGCGATGGCGCTGGGCTACTACCTGCGGCAGGAGCGGGAGCGGACGATCGTGCGGGCCGTCACGGACGCCGGCGCGGCGACCGGACAGTACGTCTACCGTCCCAACGGGGTGGGCATGGAGCTGTACGCCGCGGACGGCAGTCGGCGCAACTACGTCGGCGCGGGCAACACCACGTCGACCTCGTTCAACACGGCGATCCCGCTGATCGACTGGACCGATGTCGAACTCGCGCTGCACTACCGGGCGACGCAGGTGATTGACGACCGGATCGATGGCGATCGCCGGCCGATCGTCGTCCCAGCGAAGCAGATGTTGGTTCCGGAGCGGCTGCGCGGTACGGCCCACAGCATTGTGAGATCGACGGAGGTGACCGTGACGGCCGGCGGCGCCGAAACGAAGTTCGCCAACCCCGTGGGGGGGCTGTTCGAGGTGCTGTCGAGTCCGTTCATCGACGAGCAGGGGGGCCAGGCGGCGAACGACTGGTTCGTCGGCGATTTCCGCCGGCAGTTCGTGTGGACCGAGATCTGGCCCGTGCAGACGTTCCTGCAGAAGAACGACAGCGAAGCGGCGTTCGAGCGGGATGTCGTGCTGCGGGTGAAGGCCCGGTACTACGGCGGCATCAGTGCGGTGGACACGGTGTTCGTGACGAAGGTGGATGGGAACTGAGTGGGTAGTGGGTAGTGGGTAGGAAGCACGAGTGGCGTCGCGCTTTGATGACGACGCTGCTTGAAAGCACCCCGGCTGCTGGGGGGCGGCCGGGGTGCGGGCCTCTACGAAGGGAGACTGCGATGCGGGTGCGGGGTCAGGAGCTGGTGGGAGTGGGATCGCAGCGTGTGTCGCTGGTGCGGGGGGACGGTTCGGTGTTGCCGCTCCTCATCCGGCCATTGCCGCTGGGATTTCATCGTCGCCTGCGAACGCTGGGCCTCGTCCCGCCGCAGCCTCCGATGCGGGTGGCGCGCGATGCGGGCGGCTCGCCGCTGCGGGATGCGCAGGGACATGCCGTCACACTCAGGGACGAGAGCGACGCGGCGTATCTCGCGGCGGTCGAGTTTTACCACCAGCGGGTGGCCGTCCTGGCGGTCGCAGAGGCGCTTCGGGACGACCCGGATGTGGAATGGACCGCGACTCCGCCGGCCGCTGGTTTGACCGAACCGGCGGGCTGGACGGCCTACGCAGACGCCCTGTTTGCCGAACTGGAAGCGGCAGGATTCACGTCCGGCGATCTGACGCGGCTGTGCGGACTGATCTGCCGGGTGAGCCGGTTGCTGGACGAGCACCTGCGGGATGCCCGCGGAAATTTTTCGTTGCCGGACAATGTCGGCCCGGCATGACCACGTCGACTCCGCGGACGCTCGAGTATTTCCTGATGCGGGCGTGTGAGCGTTTCGGCATGCGGCCGGATGAGTTTGAACGGATGAGCTACGACGAACAGGTTCGCCTGCTGGCGTACGACCAGGTGAGGCGCGAGGAATCGGAGTTCACGCTTTAGCGTCAGGAAGCCCGGCTTCTTGAAGTGCAGGCGACGGGAGAAGCCGGGCTTCTGGAGGAACCAATGGACTTGCCGGATTTGACGAGCGTGTCGGGACAGGAACTCAGTGACGAGCAACTGCAGGGGATCCTCGCGCTGATCGATCTCGACATCACCAACCTGCTGCGGGACGGCAAGCTGTCGGCCCTGCGGTATGGAACGCCCGGCGGCGCGGGGGCCCTGACCGATCGGTCGGTCAACCTGCGGGCGCTGCTGGAAGCACGGCGGCAGTACCAGGGCCGGCTCGAGAATCGCCCGGCGTGGGTCACGACACAGGCGGGCTGCTGCTCATGAGCCACGAATTCAGGATCTTTCCGCCAGCGGATGGCGAGGCAGGAGACGGAATGGCCAGGGAGGACGAGCGGCTCGACCGGGTGGTCGAGGCTTTGCAGCAGATCAACGTGAACCTCGAAGGGCTGCGCGTGGCGCTTGTCGATCTCACCGAGACGACGGCCGATCACGAGGACCGGCTGCGGTCGATCGAACGCTGGAAACACAGCCTCACGCCCGTCCTGGCGGCGCTGACGTTCGTGCTCGGCGCGATCTGCAGCCTGGCGATCCAGAAGGTGCTCTGATGATCGATCGATTGAGAGACTCGGAGCTGGACCGGCTGTTCGCCGACTGGTCGCGGCCGGTGATCGTCTGCCGCGTGGACCAGGGGCTGAACTCCGAATTCGACGACCTCTCGGAGAGCGCGACGAACCATGAGGTCGCCGCCGTCCTGTTTCCGCCGAGCACGTCGGCCACCAGGCAGACGGCCATGCAGCACGCGGTGATGGAATGCGTCTTTCTGGTGCGATCGATCGATCTGCCGGACGACCTGCCGCTGACGGCGTGCCGCATCCTGGCATCGGGCCGCGAGTGGGGGGTGATCGAGGTCACGCGTTCGGCCGACGGCCAGACGGTGCAGATTCGCGGACAGGTCACGTGACTGGGGAGTGGGGCGTTGGTGGTGGGTCGTGGGTAGGGATGGTGTTCGTGTTCCTTGGGGAAGGCCATGCAGATTCGCGTTCAGGTGGATGGGGGTGACCTTCACCGGTTGAGGGAGTTAGCCCGGTATGGGGTTCCCGATGCCCGCCGGACGATGGTGGAACGGGGAATGGAGGCAGCACTTGAAAGCACGATTCAGCTGAACCCGGTCGACACGGGGCGTTCGCGGGCGGCCTGGAAGGCCGCTCTGGACGAACTTCGGGGGGAAGCGAATGGGGCGGCCGCTGCTGGCGGGCCGATTGCGGAAGGACTGGCGAGTGGTTCGCTCAATCATCAACACGAAGCGGCGACGACCACGATCTCGGCCACAAACACCGTCCGTTATGTCCCTTTCCTCGAGTATGGCACGACGCGGATGACGCCGTTCCAGATGGTACGGCGATCGCTTGCTTCCGTGCGCGGCGTCATCGCCGGCTGGTTTCAACTGGGCGAATGATTCGAACGGGCCATGATCTCACTCGACGTTTTGACGACCACACTGCAGCGGCATCTCGCCCTGGAACTGCCCGACGGCCTGCCGTTGGCGCTGCCCGGCATCGTCCTCGATGCCGAGACGACGCCGGAATGGATCGAGTTTTCCTGCGACGCGATGGACGGCGTGGCGCAACGTGACTCACCGGCCGAGTTGCGGGACGTCCGTGTGACGCTGCAGGTCTTTGTGCGGACATCGATTCACACGACGCGGATCCAGGCCCTGGCGGAAACGGCACGGGCGGTCATCAGCGGACGGGTGATTGACGTGATCGACCGAACGGCTTCGGACGAGCCGGTGATCGGCGCGATCCGGTTTCGCGAGGCGGACGTGCGCGATCTGACGCGGCTCCACGCGGCCCAGCAGCGGCGACCGTTGAGGCATGTCGTCGTCACGGCGCGGGGCGTCGTGCATGCGTTTGCGGAACAGTGACGTTTCCTGGACGGCTGGATGAGGGAACTCGAACGGAAGGACCACACATGGCGGTTTCTCAACTGACGCGCAACCTGCGCGACGGCGAACTGGTGATCAAGGATGGCTCCGGCACACCGAAAACGCTGACCGTGCTGCTCGATGAGGGAGACCTCTCCTGGACGCAGCGGCAGCGGACGATCGAAGTGAAAGACCGGGGATCGATCGCGGCGGGCCACCTTCGGAAAGGGGATGACGAATCAGTGCAGCTCTCGTTCACTGCGCGGTGGACGCAGTTGCTGGGCAAGTCGGCCAACCCGGCCGATCCGCTGCAGCTCTATGAAACCCTGATGTTCACCGCAGGGTCCGGCATCGCCAGCACGTCGTCTCCCGGGCAACAGGAGACGCTCACCTTCGAATTCACGGTCGTCGATCCGGCCGGAACCGCGAGCGAGAAGATCGTGTTCCACAAGGTTTACCGCGAGACGCTCACGATGTCCGAAGGGGACGACAGCAACGCCATCGCGTTTACGGGGCGGTCGTTCGCGACGGCGCCGGTGGTCTCGCGCGTCTGACGAATTCGGGCCCCACGGCCGAGACGTCCGTGGCACGCATGTTCGCGGGGATGAGATCAAGTCATGTTCACCGAATCACTGACCGTCCGCATCCTGGGAGACAGTTCCGACCTGCAGCGTGAGCTGGAGTCGGTGGTCTCGCAGCTCGACGAGTTTCAGACACGACTGTCGGAGGCAGGCGCCAGCTCGCGCGAGTTGTCCGAAGGACTGCAGGGAGTCGGTGCGGCCGGGGCTCCACTCCGGCAGTTGAGTTCGCAGCTGGCCGGTGTGCAGCGACAGGCCCAGCAGCTCAGCGGACAGACGATCGCACTCAATGTCCAGCCGGCCCTGGCGTCGCTCGCGCAGTTGAGCGGGGCGATCCAGCGGGTGGCAGCGCAGCTGGCGCAGCTTGGTGCAATGAGCGCCACTCCGGCCATCGGCGGAGGTGGAACAGCAAGGCCGGGGCGCATGCCGACGGGATTCGACGCCGCGCCGGCATTCTTCACGGCGGGGGAAGTCGTTCTGAATCACGATTCCACGCAGAGACTCGGGACGACGTTTCTGACAGCCCTTCATCGGGGGACAGCCGGCAGTGCGAGCCAGACACGTTCGCTCCCGGAGACAAACGTCCCGGTCTCGACGACTAACAATCATTTCGGCGGCATCACCGTGAACGTCGCGGAGGCTGGCGGCGTCAACGAGGTCATCCGCGACCTGCGCCTGCAGGGAGCGGCCCTGCGCGTCCGACGCGGATAGAGAGCTTCGTCGCGCCCCGCGACATCACACACCACCAGGGATGGAATCGATCGATGTGGGTGTTTCAACCTGCGATCTGGAAAGGGGGCGCCCTGTGGCAGCTCCCGAGGCCGGTAACAGCGATCCGCCTTGCGGATTCGTGGGACTTCGAGAAGTACAAGACGCCGCTCGCCGACGGCGACATGGTGACCGGCCAGTCCCGCAACGGCGTCGACGTGCAGCTCGAAGGGCAGGTCGGGCATGTGGCCGGCTCATTGCGTCTCGATGAGAATGCGATGCTGCTGGCGATGCTCAATCTGCGGACGCGACTCGATGTCGACAACGCGGCCGGACGATTTCGCCTCGTGCTTTATCACGACGCGGCGAGCGGTCAATCGCGGTACTTCGAGAAATGCACCACGGTTCGCTTTGAAAGCGATCTCTCCGATCCACGGTTGTTCACCTACTCGATCCTCGTTCACGCCTCGTCGCCCGAGCTGGTGACGGCCGTGCTTTCGTAGCGTGCGTCGCGACGCACCTTCAGGCCCTCGCAGACTCTTTCACCGGCGCCTCGCGCCGAACGCTCATCCATGTCCCGCCGCATCCTACATCATGGACCTGATCCCGGGGCGATGCCGGTCGACATCAGCGACCGGGTCCTGGCCGGCTGCTGGTTCGAGTGGCATCGGCAGGGAGGCTGCGGCGCGGGCGAAGTCCGGCTGCGGGATGACTTCGCGGACCGCGGAGAGATCGAGCCGGGGGACTGGATCTCGATGGAGTCCGGGCCCGGCCTGCGGTGGTACCTGGGACGCGTCGAAACGAAGGAGGCCGCCTATCCGGCTGGCGTGCGACTGCGACTCGAAGGCATGGGGGTTGAGCTGGGCGAAGTCTACCCCGGAGGCTTTGGTTCGGATGCTGATGGTGTTCCTCCGCAACGCCTGGGAGCGACGGACCTGTTCTCCCTCGATCCGGATCGCGACCTCGAAACCTTTGACGCGACAGGCGATGCGGCGAGCGTCGTCCGGCTGCTGCTGTCGCGGTATGTCGAGCCAGCCGCGCACATCACCTACGCCGCCCCGCGCGTGGAAGATTCGCTGCGGCCGGCGGGGGTCGAGAGTCTCAAGGTCCGTGGAGAAGAGTCGGCCCGTTCATTGATCAAGGAGCTGGCCGTGCGGGCCGGGGCGTCGTCATGGGGGGTGGACGCGGCGGGAGAGTTCTTCTTCCTGCAGCGTCGCACGTCGATCGAACTCGTCCTGCAGATTGGCCAGAACGTCTCTGAGCTCGAAGAACTTTCCGACCGCGAGCTGTTGTTCAACCGGCTCCTGCTGACAGGGGACTACGTCTACGACCGCGCGGATGACACGGACAACATCGCCGTCCGCAGCTATCGCTGGCGCGGGAACTATGTCGAACCCGTGAGCCGTGCGGCCTATGGTGAACGCCGGCTGCGCCTCTGGATTCCGTGGATTCGCACGCAGGCCGATGCAGTCAGCTTCAGCCGGGAGTTCTTCCGCACTTACAGCCAGCCGCGGCGACGTTACCGCGTGACGACGGGCGTGATCGACGCGCCGGTGTTTCCCTGGCTGGGCGCCGTGCGACTGAAGAACGCCGCGGGCTTTGACGTCGCCACAGGAATCTGCGACGTGATCCGCGTGCGGTTCGATCGCGTGCCCCGGATGGAACTGGAGATCGGGCCCGAGGACCCGAGGAACCTGTGGCCGGAACCGGCCCAGGATGAACGCTGGGAACTGCCGGCCCGGTCGCAGGCACGTGGGGGCAACCTCTCGCTGACGTCGCTGACCGATCCGTGGACGGATGGGGGTGGCGGCGGAGACAGCGGTGGATCGGACGCGTCGACGACCGACACCGGGGGCGACACGTCGCTGACGGGCGATGCGTCCGTCGAATCGAGCATGAGCGGCCTGTCGGACCTGTCGAGCTTTTCGGACGGATTGACGACGGAGGAAGGTACGTCCCTGACCACCGATTCCAATTCCGATCCGGAGTCATCAGGCGGGTCGTCGAGTGATCCGAGCGACGAGTCGGGGGACGCCTCGACCGGTGGCGCTGGCGACAGTGATGAATCGAGTGACTTCGTCTCGGACGGCAGTGGCGAATCCTCGTTGGACAGCGATGCCTCGTCGGACGAGAGCGACGGATCGGACGCTTCTTCCAGCTGATCCGCACGTGCCGTGCCAACCTTCATTCACTCCAGCGCGAGGATTCCGTGTTCTATCGAATCCACTCCGACGGCCTGCGGATGGCCGTTGACCTGAGACATCACTACGCGGGCACGGGACGGGCGACGTGCTGGATCATCGGCGGGGGCCCGTCGTTGCGCGCGATGCCCTGCGATCGTATCCAGCTGTCACCCGTTCCGAAGTTCGCCGTCAATCTGTGCGGATTCGGGCTGATCCGGCCCGACATCTGGACGGCCTACGACCCCACCGCCCGGTTCCATCGTTCGACGTATCTCGATGGCTCCGTCCTGAAATTGCTTCCCTCACGGCGAGCGACCGACCTCGTTCCGGGGACGACGCACAAAGTGGGGGATTGTCCGAGCACACTGTTCTTCGAGCGGGACGGTCAACGCGGCTTTCACAACTTCCTCGGCGACGAGACGACCCGCGAGGAAAACCCCGGCATCGCCGACTGGCAGGACTCGCTGGTGCAGGCGATCGATTTGGCCTGGCGCCTCGGTTTCCGCCGGCTGTTCCTGGTGGGGTGCGACATGCACATCGGCCCGCCGGAGAAACACGTTCGCCGCGCGGGCCTCGGTGGAGTCCGCTACCAGCCGGAGGAATTGCTGCGAGGTTTTTACGATCGCTGTCGTGAGGCGGGTCTCGACCCGGCCAGTCTCGAGGCAGATGAACCGATTGCGCCCTACCACTTCGACGAAACGAAGTCGCTGGCGGCGGCCCTGCAGACCGACTTCCACTATTACCGCGTCGTCCAGTACCTGCGGCTGTCGCGGAGGGCCATGTCGCTCGCCGGTCTGGAGTTGATCTCGGCGACACCTTCCAGCCGGCTCAATGCGTTCTTTCCCTATCGGCCCGTCGACGACCTGCTCGACGACATTGCCGACGAAATCGGCCACCCCGCCCGTGAAGCCACGCGCGGGCAGTACTCGAAGCGGAATGAAATGGGCGCCCCGCCAGGGGCCCCGATGAAAGACTTCCGCCCGCACAACTGGGGGCCGGCGCCTCGCGCCGCGACGACCCGGGCGAACGTGGTCGGTCGTCGCTCGACGGCACAGTTGCACCGTGAAGTGCGGCTCACGGCGGCGATCGAAGACCTGCCCGAAATCGAAGTCCCGCTGCAGGAGGAGGGCTAGCATGCGAACAGCGATCGTGATGGCGCAGCATGGGCAACCGCAGCTGACGATCGCCTGCCTGCAGACGCTCCGCAGGCATCACGGGGACGAGCCGCCTGTCGTGCTGGTGGATGACGGCAGTCCGCCCGGCGATCTGGAACAGGTGCTGGCAGCGGCGATTGCGAATCTCCAGATCGTCCGGCGGCCCCATCGGGGAGTGACGGCGGCATGGAATGCGGGGGCGGCGTGCTGCACGGCCGATGTCCTGATCTTCCTCAACAACGACGTCATCACCACCGGCCCCTGGGCCGACAGGCTTGCGGACCTGCTCGTTGACCGCCGCATTGCGGTCGCAGGCGTCGAGCGCCGGAGGGAGCGACACGTTTCGCCCGAGGTGCTGTCCAGGCTGCCCACCGGGGAATTCGCTGCCGGATGGTGCTTTGCTGTTCGGCGCAGCGATTTCGAAGCGATTCATAGCTACCGCTCGGCGCTGCGCCTGTACTTCTCGGACACCGATCTGCAGTCGCGGCTGCTCGTTCGGGGCGGAACCGGTGGGGAGGGGATCGCGGCGGTTCCATTGCCGCTGAAGCATCTGGGTCATGCCACCACTTCGGCCTGCACGACCCGCCACGCGCAGTGGCAGGCCGATCGTCGCCGGTTCCAGCGGTTGTGGAAACGCGGCGGAAGCAAACGTCAGGCCTGCCGATGAAGCTTCTGCAGGTCTGCAACGTGGGCCGCATCGTTGGAGGAACGGCGGCCTGTGCCTGGTCGATCACTCGCGCCTTTCCGGACATCGAACACCATGTCGCGTTTCTCTCTCCGATCAGCGAAGAGACGGATGCGGCTTTTGGTGGCTCACGCCTGTTGCACTGCGAGCGGATCTCGAACTCGCTTGTCCGCGATCTGGGATGCGAGGCGGTGATCCTGCACAACACGGCACAAGGCCGTGTTGAACCGATCGAAGCCGCCTGGACGTTGCAGTACGTCCATTCAAAAGGGACGCGCGCGGCGGCTGATTGCACACGGTATTGCTCGTCGTGGCTGGCGAAGGCGTGCCTCGGCGACCGAGCCACGGCGGACGATGTGCTCTATCAATGTGTCCCCCGCCCGGTCGGTTCTTTGAGGCGCGAGGTTCATTGTCGGCCGCTGGTCGTCGGCCGGATCTGCACGCCGACGACGGCGAAATGGCCGGCGTCTCTCACTGATTTCTACGCCGACCTCGCGGCCCGGCTCCCCTGGGTATGGTGGGAGTTCGTCGGTTGTCCGGCGGAGTTCGAACCGGCCCTGCATGGTTCGTGCAACGGCAGGGCGGCGTTCCACCCGGCCGGATGGAGTGCGCGGTCGCACCTGGCGCGCTGGGATGCACTTCTGTACCACCACCCTTCGATGACCGAGTCGTTTGGGCGGGTGGTTGCGGAAGCGATGCGGGCGGGCTGCGTTCCGATCGTCGATGCTCGCGGTGGATTCCTGGAACAGGTCACTCCAGCCTCGGGCGAGGTGTGCGCATCAACAACGGAGTTCGCCGAGGCCCTGGGGAGGCTGAGTGAAGACGGCCGCCGGCTCGCAATGGCCGCCGAGGCGCGGCGGCGGGGAGACGAGTTGTTCTCCCTGGCGTCGTTTCGGGAGCGGCTTCTGAGGCTTTGGCGAAGCTGCGAAAACCCCGCGCTGCGATATAAAGTCGCAGTGGGTGGTCACAAACTGCGCAGTCCGTCTCCCGTGGCAAGTTTTCCCCGGTCCCGAGGGAACGGCGTCTTTGAGAGCGACGACCGCCCGGCGCAGAGTCAGTATACTCGGCGGTTTTGAAGCGACACCGCGGGAGAATCTCGTGAATTCTGAGTGGCTCAGGCTGATTCGCAACCTCGAGGACAACATTGGCCAGGCGTTGTTTGGCAAGCCCGAGGTGATCCGTCTGGCGATTGTCGCGCTGCTGTCGGAAGGCCACCTGCTGATCGAGGATGCGCCGGGCGTCGGGAAGACGTCGCTGGCCAAGGCGATCGCACAGAGCCTCAGCGCCAAGTTCGTCCGCCTGCAGTTCACTCCCGACATGCTTCCCAGCGACATCCTGGGATCGTCGGTGTTCCTGCCGAACCGGGGCGAGTTCGAGTTCCGCAAAGGACCGATCTTCACGCAGGTCCTGCTGGCGGACGAAATCAACCGCACCTCGCCGCGGACGCAAAGCGCCCTGCTCGAAGCGATGATGGAGCGGCAGGTCTCGGTGGAAGGCGTCACGCACCAGCTCGAACGGCCGTTCTTCGTTCTCGCAACCCAGAACCCGTACGAGTTCGAAGGGACGTATCCGCTTCCCGAGAACCAGCTCGATCGTTTCACACTCTGCCTGCAGATCGGTTACCCCGAGCGGGCCTTCGAGCGGCAGACGCTGGTCTCCCATCGGGAAGGGGAGCCGGTCGACAAACTGAAGCCGGCAATGAGCGTGGCTGAACTGGTTCAACTGCAGCAGGCCTCCCGCGCTGTGCGCATCGATCCCTCGATCAACGACTACATCCTGGACATCGTGGATGCGACGCGGCGGCATTCGGAGCTGATTCTCGGCACCAGCACCCGCGGCGCGATCACGCTGTACCGCGCCGTCCAGGCGGCCGCGCTGACGGAAGGCCGCGACTATGCCGTTCCCGACGACGTGAAGCGGCTGGCGGTTCCGGTGCTGGCTCACCGCGTGCAGCCGGCGGGAATGATCCGCGAAGGTCAGCGCAAGCGGGCTCAGCAGGTGATTCGCCAGATTCTCGGCGAAGTGCGTCCGCCGCAATAACGGCTCAGCGGACGGCCGTTCGGCCCATCGGCCGGCCCGCCTGTCCCCGTTCGACGGTCTCCCGCAGCTTCTGGATCGCGGGCGTCACGATCGGAACCTGGGTCGACTGAGTGACGACCGGATTGTCCGTCGTTCCACGGACGCTGATCGCCATCCACCCGCCGCCGAGCGCTTCGACGATCGGCTTCAGGATCGCGACCCGGCTGCGGGCCTGCGTGATGAACTGCAGGTCGAGCGCCTGGGTGATGTAGCCGACCGTGCCGCTGCCGGCGAGGCTGATGCTCGTTCCATCAAGCGCGATGCTGGAGAAGTTGAACTGGGCGTTCTTGATGCTGAACTCCCCGGACGCGCTGTTGAACATGAAGTTCTCGCCCGGGTTGAACGAGAGGAACTGGAACAGCTTGACGAAGACCGGCAGGTCGAGCAGGCGGGCCGGCTGGATCTGGACCCAGTTCTTGGTGCGGTCATCCGTCACGATCTTCATGGGATCCGAGCCGACGCCGCGGAGGCTGACGAAGCCCCGAATCTCGCCGAACAATCGCTCACGCCATTGGTTGGCCCGGGCGATGGCCTGGAGCTGCACGTCTTCGACATTGAGCTGCAGGGCGTAGCTCGACCGTTCCTGATTCAGCGGATCGATATTGGCTGTGGCATCGAGTGAGACACGTCCGCCGTAAACCGCCGCCTTCAACGAGCGCCCGGCGAACCGGGGCTTCACCTGGCTCGGCTTCATGCTGCTCCATGCGGGAGCTCCCACCGAGACCTGCGCCCCTTCGACCTGAAAGGGCGACTGCAGGTCGGTAAACGGAAGATCCAGGATCGTCGCCTGCTCGAACGCCGCCGAGCCAACGGCCGAAACGGTTTCCCCGTCGAACTTGCCGCTGGTGATTCCGATCACGCCGCGGACGTTCTGCATCGGCACTCCGAGCGTGATGTTTCCTCCCTGCAGCGTCGCTTCGGTCGTCCAGTGGGCCGTCACCACCTCGCTGTTGAGCGCGCCTTTCATGTCGATTCCGAGCTTCAGATCGAACGGATTCGTCGGATTGGCGTGTGTGGCGATGTCTCGCACCGCCTTCGGAAGCGCGCTTCGCAGTTCGTCGTCGATCAACAGCTTCTTGACCGTGAGTTCCTGAAGGTGGAGCCGCCACCCGGGCGAGGCACCCTTCACGATTTCGAAGTAGGCGAAGTCCTGGTCATCCCGCCCGCCGGAATCGATGTTGAGGTAGGTCTGGTCGTGGTAGGCCTGCAGGCTGCGCACGATCACACGCTCCCCATTCCACTTCGCCGCGCAGTTGAGATGCTCCCAGGCATAGGGAAGGTGCTTCGGCTTGATCCGCACATTCTTCAACTGAATGCTCGGAAGGACGACCTGGGCCGGCCGCCCCGGGCTCCAGTGGATCTCCATTTCGTGGATGTCGGCCGAGCCGCTCGGGGCGAGTTCTTCCCAGGCCTTACTCATTTCCGGCAGCGCCCGGACCGAGGCCGACTGCAGGTCGATGTCCAGGGGCAGCGTCAGGGCCGTGAAGACGAGTTCCAGCTGACCGGGGGCCGGCTGAAGGGCGAACGAGCCTTCGCCGGACACCTGGGTGACCCCCTGATCGGAGGCATGGACGCCCCGCAGGGTCCGGAACATCCAGGTGTCGGCCACCGACCGATCGAACTCGATCACTCCCGTGACATCCCTGATGTAGTACGGGAAGCGTTCGTAGTTGAGCGTCCCGCGGGAGACTTTCCCGGTCAGGCTCGAGAGCACGAACTTCCGTCCCGCACCTTCGGGCTTGTGCAGGTGGATGTCCCAGTCGGCCACGCCGCTGGCCTTGAGCGATTCGAGCACCGGGTAGAGCTTCACGAGCGCCGGCTGCTTGGAATCGGAAAAGGCCCGCAGCAGCTGGGTATCGATCGGCAACTGCGTGACGTTGATATCCAGGGTGAGCGACGCGTCGGCCGACATCGCGCCGAGAACCCCTTTGAGCGTGACGGGCCGCCCGTTCGCCTGCCCGTAGAACTCGAGCTCGAACCGCGAACCTTCCTGACGCACGCCGCCGCGGATCGAACCGACATGGTACGGAAACAATTCGTGCTTCACCGACCCATCGACAACCGACAGCTCCCGCAGCTTGATGGGCACGCCTTCGAAGGCCGAGTTGTACTCGACGTCGATCTTGAACTTCCCTTCCGGCTCCAGCTGGTCGTAGCGCACCTGCAGCGGCGCGGGAAGGTAGGAGCGGACTTCCGGTCCGATGCTGAGTTCGCTGGCCTGGAACGTGAAACGCCGTTCCGGCCGCGTTCCCTGAAACTCCCAGTGACCGTCGATGTTGAGCCTGCGATCGCCATTCGAGGCCATCAGGTTGCGGACCACGAGGCCGTCCTGGTTGATGGCCACATGTCCCTTGAGACCGTACAGCGGGGCGGGGATGTTGGGATTGGTCACCTGCCCGTCGCGCACTTCGGCGATGAGCGAGTAGGCCAGCGGCTCTCCCTTCTTCCTGCGGGACGCGTTGAACTCGACGCTCAGGTCGGCGTGCAGGCCGAGGTCTTCGAGCGTGTTTCCCGTCGAGATCGCCGGTTCGAGGACCGGCTCGGCTTCACCAGCGCTCGCGAGCCGGACCGCCCGATTCCGCCGCGCGCGTTCGTTCAACGCCGACAGGGTCGCCACCTGGTCGCGGGCCGCAGGAGAGACGCCCAGAATCGTCTGCACGATTCCGTTCAGGTCGATCTTGTCGCAGCGGCCCTTCACCGCCAGCGAGCCATGAGCGAAGTCGGCCCCGGCGCGGAGTTCGATCCGGCCGACGTGCTGGACCTGCCCCTCGATGTCGGTCGTGTATCCGTGTCGCGAGTCGGGAACGGCCGCGACGCGAATGCCGGCCGCGCGAAACTCGCTCGTGGCGGCGCCGTCGGCCGAGGCCATCTGGACGAGCACGGCCGCGTTCTCGACGATCAGGTCGGGCGGAGCCGTTTCGGAAGGACGGGGGCTCGGGAGGTTACAGTTCCAGGTGGTCAGGTCTTTCCAGTTCGCCGCATCTGCGCACCTCAGGCGGATGAGCGGGTCGGTGATCCTCGCCCGCTTCACCAGGACCTTCTGCGATTGCAGCAGCAGGTCCATGTCGAGTTCGAGGATGAGCTCCGGTGCTTCGAACAGGGTTCGCCCGTCGGAGCCGTTGAGGATGATCCCCTTCACCCGGACCTTTCCACTCCAGTCGGCCTTCGCGCTTTCGAAGGTCAGGTCCCAATCGGGAACCCGTTCCTGGATCTGCCGCAGCAGCGCCGCCTCGACCATCTTGTCGGTCTTGCGCCACAGAGCATGAGCGCCGATCGCGGCCGCTACGAAGCCGACCATGCCGATGAACAGTGAGCAGCGGAGAATTCCGCGGATCATGCCGCAAGTCGGTGGCGGAGGTGGCGACGGGTGACGCATTCGTCGGGAACGGAAGATTCAGGATTCAGGATTCGGGCGTTTGCCGAAGGTGGCGAACAGGCCGGCCGCGGCGAGGAGACTCATGGGATACTCCGCCGGGAGGCGGTAGCGGATCGAGCCGACGAAAACGGAGTGAATCGCCGCGAAGTACAGGACCGGGCCCAGGCACAGCACCAGAGGAATCCATCCGGGCCGCCCTTTCCAGATCCCCAGCAGCGTGCCAGCAAACAGGGGAATGGACGACGCGAGCACTGCGATCCACGCGGTCCAGTTGTTGAACTGGCCCGCATTGGGCCAGGGCTTCCAGTACCGGGCCAGCTTGATGAACCCGAGCTCGAGGGCGCGGAGGGGGTTGTTTTTCGCGAATTCCTTCGCCCGCCGCGCATACTCCTCGTTCATCTCGTATTCAGACATCGTCGCAAGCAGGTTCTCGCGATCGAAGAAGCTCATCTCGCTGTCGCCGGTGGCATTGGGGTTCAGGCCGTCGTACAGGCTGGGGCCCATCCAGAGCGTGGTCAGTACGAAGTGTCCCGTGACCCGCTGGTTGCGAACGGCCCAGGGCAGAAGCGTCAGGAACGTCGTTGCGCCGAGGACGGCCGCAACGCCCCATGTGATCGGCCTGGCCCGCCCCGCGACGATCGCGCACAGGGCGACGAATGGGGCCCACAACAGCCAGCTCGGACGCATGTAACACGCCAGGCTGATCAGTGCGCCACAGATGCCGGCTTGGCAGAGCAGTTTGCCAGAAGACGCCTTCTGATCGCCGAGGCCCTTCAGCAGCGATGCGGCCGGAATCAGGCTGGCGACCAGTGTCACGGCGAAGACGGTCTCGGAAAGAAACAGTGGTGAGAACGCGACGAACGTCGGCAGCACGGCGGTGATCGCAGCCGCGAGGAGCGCCGTGCGTACGTCGAACAGGCGTCGCCCGAGGAGATAGACGAGCCAGCAGCCCAGGGCGGCGACAGCCGAGAGCAACAGTCGTGCTGCCAGGGGGGATTTCCCGAACGTCACGAATGAAAGCGCCAGCACGGCCGGGAAGCCTGGCATGCGCATCACGCGTCGCGGCGGGGTGTAGTCGGCGTACTCGCGACCTTCCGCGAGATTGTCCGCCAGGTGCCAGTAGCCTGCGGCGTCGCCGGGAATGAGGTCTTGCCCGGGCGGATTGCGGGGAACGCGTGCGTCGATCGCGATGGCCGCGCCGGCGCGTGCGGTGAAGGCGATTGCCAACACCAGCGCCAATCGCCAACTCCATCCGCCGCGATCCATCGCACCGCCCCTTTCCAACCGTCCCTGCCGAATCCGTCCCTGGCCGGCCTGATCACGGTCGAATCACCGTGGGATGGTACGATGCGGCGGGAAAACGGGTCAATATGCTCCGCGGCCGGCAGGAATTGCGGGTCGCAGGAGCCGCTTCCCGAAAGTTTCGACGTGGAGATCAGTCGCCCGCCCACAACATCTGGTAGGCGTTCACCTGCTCAAGTGGAATTTGTGCACAAAATCATCAAATTGCTTTACGTCTTGAGCAACTCGGCTTAATTTGCTCGTGCACTCGCGAGTCGCTTCGGCTTGCGGATGTGAAAGGGTCGGCGGCTCGGAGTCGCTGGCTCCCGCGTCCTGGTTCGCTGTAGGAACGGCGGCCGGACGACTGAATGGGGGGAACTGATGGATCGGTTCCGGGTCTCAATTTGAGGGAAGGGATTCCCATGCTGGCAATCTGCCGTTGCGGTCTGTTCCGCTTTTTCCCGGTGGCATCGTGTGGCCTCATTGCGTGGGTGGTGACCAACCGCCTCCGCAAGGTGAAGGCGCCCGCCGTGTCACCGAGTGAATACGAACGTCTCCGCCGGATCTACGGCACGCGCCCCAGCATCAACTGAGCCCCACGGCCGCGGCTGCCGTGTGTTCTCCGGCCGCAATGGACTGACGCGTCTCGAACGAAGGGAATCGAACCGATGTGTGCCAAGCCTCTGATTGGAATCAACGCGGATTTTCGTCCTGCCAACAAGAAGGACTCCGTTCCTTTCACCTGGATTAACACGGGCTACTACGACAGCATTTCGGCGTCCGGCGGCGTGCCGGTGATCATTCCTCCGGTGGCGGAAGACGCGGACCTCAAGCAGATCCTGCAGACGCTGGACGGAGTGGTGCTCACGGGCTGCAAGCTCGACCTGGACCCGGTGAACCTCGGACTCGAGCGGCATCCTTCGACCCGTCCGATGCCCGCCCGCCGCGAAGACTTCGATCGCCGGCTGGCCCGCTTCTGCCGCGACATGAAAGTTCCCACGCTGGCCATCGGCGTCGGCATGCAGGAACTCAACGTCGTTTGCGGCGGCACGATCTTCCAGCACGTTCCGGAAGACGTGATGAAGTCGCTGCACCACCGCGACCCGGTGGAGAGCTGCCTGCGGCACGTCATCGAGATCGTCCCGGAAACTCTGATGGACCAGGTCTACGGACCGGGTGAAATCCGCGTGAACAGCGACCACCACATGGCCGTCGACCAGTGTGCTCCGATGTTCCGCGTTTCCTCCACCTCGATGGACGGCGTGATCGAATCGTACGAATCGATGGAGGACGACTGGTGGGTGATGGGCGTCCAGTTCCACCCCGAGAACCAGTCCGCCTCGGCCCTCGACCTGCAGGTGTTCGAAGTGTTCCTCCAGGGGTGCAAGGAACAGGCTCACCGCGAAATGCCGACGCTGTCGTTCGAGACGGCCCGGCGGGCTGCGGCGTAATTGCGACTGTGATCTGATTTCTGATTCCCGACAAAAGCCCAGGGGGCGCACACCTCTGGGCTTCTTTTGCGAGATAGCGGATCGGCGAAGACCATGGAGTCCTTCGACTTGATTCTCGAAATCTGAGCCGGGACCATTTTGGCAGTCCAACAGGTTCAACTCTCAGGGAGCAGGCGATGGCGATTCCGCACGCACAGCCGGGGCAGGTAATCGATGTTCGTCCGCTGGGACCGGCTCTCGCCACGGCCAGAACGACCACACTGCTCAAAACGCCTGGCCTGGAGGTGATTCGCCTCGTGTTGCCGGCAGGTAAGGTTCTCAGCCAGCACATCGCCCCTGGCGCAATCACGGTGCACTGCCTGGAAGGTAAGCTGTTGTTCACCGCCGCTGGCCAGACTCACGAGCTGACGGCCGGCCGGATGCTGTACCTGGACGCGAAAGAACCGCACTCGGTTGAGTGCGTCGAAGAGGCTTCGTTCCTGCTGACGATCGTGTTGCCCCGCGACTGAGAAAGTGTCCTTCACGAGTGGGCACAGTGCGGCTTCGTGATGCGGGCGAGGCATCTCAGGCGGTCATGCGTAAGACCCGTCATCATTGTCCCGCGACTTCACTTTCGCTCCGCTCCGCTCTTTGGCGAAGTAGGGCCCTTTCAGCAGCTCCTGGGTCGATTGCTCGATGCGGTGCATCCGGCCGCCGAGATATTCCACGCGCTGCGCGACTTCGTGGGTCGTCTGCTGCATACCGCCCGAAACGAGCGTGACGACTCCCAGGAAGAGCAGCATCTGGCCGGCCGTTGAGACGAGCCAGCCGGTCGACTGATACCGCTGGACGGCTTCTCCACCGAAGTAACCCCAGACGACGAGGGCCGTGCCGATCGTCAGCAGGCCGACGCCGAGGTAGGCCAGCAGCTGACCGAAGACCGATTCCTGCCGGCCCGGTTTGCGTCCGGCAGCGGCGGCGTAGGTCTCCATGTCGAAATGCGGCGCCTGCAGCACTGCATGGGGACGGTCATCCCGGAAGTCGCGGTTGGACCATGCCGAAGCGTGCTCGGTCCGGTCCATCGCGGCGTCGAGATTCGTTCGCTCGGGCCGGATCTCGACATGCTGGCGGGCATGTTCTTCGTGTGCGTTGTCGACGCGGAATTTCCGTGCCTCGGGTTCCCGTTCCCGGCGGGCTTCGGAGCGCGCCGGAGCCGGCCGGCCAGGACGGTGAATCTGGCGGACAGGCCGGTCGGCCGGCTTCTCACGCGGCGTTTTCGCGGCTTCCGGCTCGCGCGGGCGCGGCGAAGGAAGGAGATCTGCGCCGCCGGAGTGCGACTCTTCCGCCGCAGCGGGTGCGAGCGGGGGGGCGGACTTCGGCGCTGCCGAAGGAGCGATGTGCGGCCGGGGAACGGGAGCCGGTTCTTCAAGTTCCTGTGCAGGCGGCTCAGGCTCGGCCGCTGCGGTTGTCGCTGCGGCCACTTCGGGTGGATCGAATGACGTGAGGAGTTCGCTCCTGGACCACCGCTCCAGCAGTTCGCGGGCGGACTGTGTTTCCGGATGCTGACTTGGAGCGAACACCTTGCGGACTTCTTCGCCGCAGATTGTGCAGAGCAAACGCTGACCGTCGGCGGAGATCTCCGTCGCGACGTCCGATTGACACTGGGAGCACCACATCCCTGCTTCCCCCCTACCGCGCCGCCATCCTGCGGCTGAATCCGACGACCACACCACGACCAATCCGAGCGCCATGCGGCCGCGGCGAGTCACGCTGGAGAATTACGGGAAAACGGGTGAACGCCGCAAGACGAGGTTTGGCCGGGGCAGGGCGGGGCGGGAGTCCCTGAACAAGAAAACCCCGGCTGCCAGAAGCAGCCGGGGTTCGAATCTCCTGCGAGGCCATTGATCGGCCGCTTACTTCAATTTCGCCTTCACGATCTCGGCCGCCTCGGCCCTGGCCTTGGCCATGACGTCCGCGATCGCGACCGGTTTTCCACCCTGCTTCTTGCTTTCGTCCGCAGCGGACATGAAGGCATAGATCTCGAGAGTCTCGGCTTCCGTCACGGGAGGAGTGCCGGTCTTGAAGAACCGGGCGATCTCCGCGAGAAGCGGGAAGTACAGCGACTTGGGGCGAACCTTGGGATCAACCGGCTTTCCCTCGGGATTGTTCAGATCGACCGAGCGGCTCGTCGTTTTCGAAAAAATGCTCAGGCCGTAGGCCGTCTTGGCGCCGCGAATGCCGCGGAACGTTCCGACGCGGCCGCCGGTCCAGGTTCCGACGGCGAGGTCGAACTCCTCGGTCGACGTGCGGCTGACCGTCTGGCATCCCGTCCCCATCGCGGTGAACAGGATTTCCACTCCGTGAATCCCGTACCAGTAGAGGTCCGGGTGCGTGGGCTCGAGGGAGCAGGGGCTGAAGGCGTCGGCTCCCATGATTCCGCCGAACTTGCCGGCGCGGGTGAGCTGGGCGCCCGCCGTAAATCGCAGCGACGACGAGCTGAACACGGGCGTCTGATAGTGCCGGGCGAGCTCATAGATGGCGATGGCGTCCGCCAGACTGCCGGCGATCGGCTTGTCGACGAAGACCGGCTTGCGGGCCTTCAGCACCGGCAGGATCTGTTCGAGGTGCGGCCGGCCGTCGTTCGATTCCAGCAGCACGTAGTCGACGTCCTTCAGTAACTCCTCGATCGAGTTGACGATCTTCACATTCTGGGCCAGCACATCCTTCGTGTAGCCCGGCACGCGACTGACCGAGCCCTCGATGTCGTTGCTTCCCTTGGGGTAGGCCGCCGTGACACGGAAACCCTGAAGCTCTTTTGCCTGGGGAGCAAACGTCGGGGTCTTCGGAGCGGTGGGGTCTTTCGGGTTCGGAAGAATGACCGAGTTGAACTCCTTCGAGAACGCGACGCTGTGCGACGTATCCAGGCCGATGATCCCCACCTTCTTGAAGGCGCCCTCTTCCTCGGGGAACTTGAGATCAGCCGCGAACTGCGGTCCCAGCGACAGCTTCCAGGGATTGCGTCCGCGGGCCGCTTCCGAGCGGGGCTCAACCGGAGCGGGCGACTGGGCGTCCGCCTTCAGCACGTCGGCCACACTCCACAGGGCGGCCGTCTTGTCCATCGACACCGTCAGCAGGGTCGACTCATCGGGCGACAGAGCAATGCGGGAGACCTTTCCGGTGTGATGCTCGAGCGTCGCCAGCTCTTTTCCATCCGCTGCCGTCCAGACTTTGACGAGATTGCCGTCCTGGAACCGTCCGCCCGCTCCACTGATGACGCGCGCCCCGTCCTTCATCGGAACGACGCTGTTGACCGGCCTGCCATGCTTCCCGAAATACCCCCGGGCGATTCCGGTCGACAGGTCGAAGAGGGTGACCCGGTCGTTCATGTCGGCGACATACAGGGTTCCGCCGTCGGGAGAGAATGAAATGTCGGTCGCGCACTTCTCCGGAACGACGTCGAGTGCGCGGGCCTCGGTCCCGTCGCTGACATTCCAGACGCGCGCCACACCCGGCCGGCTGAGACGGGTCTCGTCGCCTCCGGCGGCTGCGATCAGCTTTCCGTCGGCCGAAAAGGCGACGGCGAGCAGCGGTTCACGCACTCCCGAGAGCGCCGGGCGCTCCGAGCCATCTCCCGTGTTCCACAGGCGGACATCGCCGGTCTCCATCGCGGCTGCGAGGATCTGTCCGTCCGGCGAGACCTTGAGGTCGTTGGTGTAGCCTTTGACCTTCAGGGACCGGATGTTGGCGCCGTCCGCCACGTTCCAGAACTCGACGGCCTGGTAACAGCCGGTCACCAGCGTGACGTGGTCGTTCAGCCAGGCGAGACCGCGAACGTAGCCCGACTTCACGGCGATCTCGCGGGCGACCGTGCGGGTCTCGACGTCGACGATGAGCACCTTGCCATACGTGCCGATGGCGGCACGGCGTCCGTCGCTGGAGAACGCGACACTGGTTCCCCAGTCGGGAAGCGTAAAAACGGCCAGGGGCTTCGGCCCCGTCGCCGACTTCACACCGAACTGGGCTTCGACAGGCGCTGCAACATGGAGCAGGAACAGGAGCGAAAACAGGGACGCCAGGGGACGTCGAGTGGAAAGCTTCATCATGCGGAGACGATTGCGGGAGAGAGGCGGGGCAAAAGCAGTGGGATCAGCGCCCGGTCGACGCGGCGCGGCCGGCCAGGCGGGGGGATTAACGCAGAGACGACCGCTTTTCCCCGATCAGCGCGACAAGCGCCTTCTGGGGATCAGCAAACTTCTTCAGGCCCTCTTCCATCAGCGTCTCTTCGAGCTTCTGGAAATCGACCTTGGCATCGATGTCGGCCAGAACTTCCTTCGGCGGCAGCTTGTCCACCATTCGCTGGAATGTTTTGGCCGGCATCTTCTGGATCGCGGCGTTCGTCGCCGGCGGATTGGTCTGGATGTCTGCACCGGCCAGCGCCGCGACATATTTGTCCGCCGGGTCCTTATCGCTCTTCACGCCGGTACTGGCGAAGATGATCTCCTGCTGCAGCGGGAGCTTCTTGTCCTTCCAGAATTCCGCATTCTCGGCCCACAGGCGCTGCGCGTTGACGATGCCGACCAATCCCTGGGCGGCCGGGCTGAGCGTGGGAACCTGCTTGGCCGTGTACACGTCAATTCGGCTGACGAAGATGCTGTAGACCGACTTGAACGCCTTGAAGTCCCCGCGCTTCTGAGCGCCGCGCCAGATGGCGTCGCGCGCGGCCTGGTACTGCCGCTGCGAGAAAATGAGGGTGACATTGAGCGGCACGCCGGCCGCGGCGAGATCTTCGAGCGCGGCGAGGCCGGCCGGCGTCGCCGGAACCTTGATCATGCGGTTCACGCGCCCTTTGTGCCACTTGGCCCCGAGTTCCACATAGCGCCGGGCCTTGTCGGCGACGGAGAGCGGGCAGGCCGGGTCCTCCAGCAGCGGGTCGAGCTCGAAGCTCACATATCCATCATTGCCATGGGTCGTTTCATGAACCTTGGCAAACACTTCCTGGGCGCGGCGGACGAGCTTGTCCGTCAGCTGCCAGGCGACGTCATCGTCGCTTGGAAGCTCTTTCATCAGGTCGCGCAGTTCGGCGTCGAACCGGCCGGTCTTGATGAGGTCGGAAATAATGATTGGGTTCGAGGTGGCGCCCGTCGCGCCGAACTGACGGTTCTCGATGACGAGGTCGGGATCGACGCTGTCGAGCCAGAGTTTCGTTCCGCAGGCGACGAGGGATTCGAGCGGCGTCATGGGGTCTCCATCGACAGGTTGGGTCACGCTGTGAGAATACCCTTGGCGAGCGCAGAAAACAGGCCGTTCAAGGTTTGAAAAACGGTCCCTCTGGCCTGTCGTTTCTCCGTCCTGCTACAACACGCTGGCCTCGCCGGGGCGATGACCGGTGGCGCGGAACGACACATTGAGGATGCTGATGGCCGTGGACGATGCGATTCGCAAGGCAGAAGTGCTGGTTGAGGCGCTGGCATGGATCCAGCAGTTTCGAGACCGCTATGTGGTGGTGAAACTGGGCGGAAGCACGCTCGACGACGTCGACGATGTTCGCCGGTGCCTCGCCGACGTGGTGTTCATGGCGGCCGTCGGGATGCGCCCGATTCTCGTTCACGGCGGCGGCAAGAGCATCAACCGCGCGATGGAGCAGGCCGGGATCCAGCCGAAGTTCGTTCAGGGGCGCCGCTATACCGACGATGGAACGCTCGAGATCGTCTCGCGGGTGCTGGCCGACGACATCTGCGAATTGCTCGTGGAAGAAGTTCGGGCCCTTGGCGGCAGTGCGGTAGCGCTCAACTTCCGGTCACAGAACGTGCTCATCGGCGAACGAACGACGCTGCCAGGCGCGGATGGAACGCAGATCGACCTGGGACGCGTCGGCGAAGTGGTGTCGGTGAATCGCGATGTCCTCGCGGCCACCTGTCGCAGCGGCACGATCCCCGTCATCCCCTCGATCGCACTCGACAAAAAGGGGGGCAAGCTGAACGTCAACGCCGATACGGCCGCCGCCGCCGTGGCGCGATTCCTGCGGGCGGAGAAGCTGGTATTCCTCAGCGACGTTCCCGGGATTTTCCGGGACCGCAAGAACCCGGCCACGCTCCTGTCGCACCTCAAATCGGAAGACTGCCGCGCCCTCATTGCCGATGGCACGATCGACTCGGGCATGATCCCCAAGGTCGAGGCGTCGCTCGACGCGCTGAACGCCGGCGTCAAGAAGGTGCATATCATTGATGCGGGAGTGCCGCATTCGCTGCTGCTCGAGGTTTACTCGAATACCGGCATCGGCACGGAAATCGTGCGTTGAGTCGTGATGGATGGTGGACGAATGGCGGTTCGTGCGATTGAGTGGGTCGGCAACGAGACGGGACTCCTGCGTCTCCTGGATCAGACACGATTGCCGACGGAGATTGAGTTCGTCGACTGCCGGACCGTGCCACAGGTGATCGAGGCGATCAAGATGCTGCGGGTGCGCGGCGCGCCGGCGATCGGCGTTTCCGCCGCCTACGGAATCGTCCTGGCTGCGCACGCGGCGACGGGCGACGCGGAGTCGTTCCGCCAGTTGATGCGGGAAGCAGACGAAGCGCTCTTCGCCAGCCGGCCCACGGCGGTCAACCTGGGTTGGGCCCTCAAGGAGATGGGGCAGGTGATTCGCGATGTGGCGTCGCGTCCGCAGGAGGAGCGTCTCCGTGCCCTGCTGGACCGGGCCCGCGAGATCGAATCGGAAGACCAGGAGATGTGCATGGCGATGGGCCGGCATGGCGGGCCGCTCCTCGACCACGCGAAGAACGTGCTGACCCACTGCAACGCCGGAGCCCTCGCGACGGCCGGAGAAGGAACGGCTCTCGCCGTGATCTTTGAAGGGGCCCGCAGAAACCCGGGGTTGCACGTGTACGCCGATGAAACGCGTCCCCTCTGGCAGGGAGCGCGGCTCACCGCCTGGGAACTCGTGCAGAACAACGTGCCGTGCACCGTCATCTGCGACAACATGGCCGCTTCGTTGATGAAGGGGCGACGGATCGACGCCGTCGTTGTCGGCGCGGATCGCATCACGGCCAATGGCGACGTGGCGAACAAGATCGGCACGTATTCCGTCGCCGTCCTCGCGCGGTACCACGGCATCCCGTTCTACGTGGCGGCGCCGAGCAGCACGTTCGACTTCGAACTCGCCAGCGGCGACCTGATCCCGATCGAACAGCGCGCCGCCGGCGAAGTGGCCGAACCCTATGGAGTGCGACTCGCCCCGAAAGAGGCCGGGGTCTTCAATCCGGCCTTCGACGTCACGCCGGCCGAACTCGTCACGGGAATCGTCACGGAGAAGGGCGTCATCTCGCCGGTGAACGCGGACGCGATCCGCGCGATGCTGCGATGATCGGTTCGCAGCTGCTTGAGCGGCGCGGGAGAATGATTCGACACCCGGACGCGAAGAGGAGCGAGTTCAGTTCCCCGGCCTGTTAGCATGCAGCGTCGAGATCAACACGCGTGTGAGACTGTCTGAATGCCCGTTCGCGAGACGAACCCGCTGTGTCGTGGATTCCGGCCCCTGTCGCGCACGCGGCGGGACATGCTCCGCCAGTCGGCTGCCGGTTTCGGCGCTGTCGCTCTCAGCGCGCTGCTCCACGAGCAGTCCTTCGGGGTGGACGGGATTCACGGGCTGCACCACCCGGCCAAGGCCAGGAGCGTCATCTTCCTCTACATGGACGGCGGCCCGTCGCAGGTCGACACATTTGATCCCAAGCCGTTCCTGACGAAGTACGACGGACAGGATCCCGGGAAGCTTTTTAAGGTCGAGGCCACCCAATTCAACAACAACGGGACCGTCCTCGCCAGCCCCTGGAAGTTCCAGCAGTATGGCGAAAGTGGAATCCCCGTCAGCGACCTCTTCCCCCATGTGGCCCAATGCGTGGATGACCTGGCCGTCGTCCGCTCGATGGTCTCCGAGTTTCCCGAACACACGTTCGCCAACTACTTCCTGCACACGGGCAGCGGGATTCAGGGGCGGCCTTCGATGGGCGCCTGGACGACTTACGGACTTGGAAGCGCCTCGGACAATCTTCCCGGTTTCGTCGTCGTCAACGGCGGGCTGATCCCTCCTGGCGGCCTCGACTGCTTCGGCAACGGCTTCCTGCCTGCCAGTTACCAGGGCTCCGTCTTCAAGCCGTCGGGGACGGCCGTCGCCAACATCGAACGCCGCGAGCCGACCGCCCAGGCGCAGCGGCGCAAGCTCGACCTCATCAACCAGCTCGACGCGGTCTCCATCCAGCAGTACGGCGACCACGAAGCGCTCGACTCGGCCATCCGGAACTACGAGCTCGCCTACGAGATGCAGATGGCCGTGCCGGAACTGATGGACCTCGCCCAGGAACCGAAGCACATCCGCGACCTGTACGGGCTGGATGCCGAGTTCAACCACACACGCACCTTCGCGGCCGAATGCCTGCTGGCCCGCCGGCTCGTCGAACGCGGAGTGAGGTTCGTCGAACTCACCTGCCCCCACGCCGCAGGCGACCGCTGGGACCAGCACAAGGAACTGGTCAAGGAGCACGGCCGGAATGCGCTCGCCGTTGATCAGCCGATCGCGGCGCTCCTGACCGATCTCAAGCAGCGGGGCATGCTCGACGAGACGCTGGTCGTCTGGGCGGGCGAGTTCGGACGAACTCCGTTTGCCCAGGGCAAGGACGGCCGCGACCACAACCAGTATGGCTTCTCGATCTGGCTGGCCGGCGGCGGAATCAAAGGGGGAACTATCTACGGTTCGACCGATGAATGGGGCTACAAGGCGATCGAAGGCCGGACCGAAATCCACGACCTCCACGCCACGATGCTGCACCTGCTCGGCGTCGATCACACGAAGTCGACGTTCCGCTTCGGCGGCCGCGATATGCGGCTGACCGATGTGAAAGGCCACATCGTGCGGGACATCCTCGCCTGAACGATTACTCCAGGCGCTGCATGTACTTCTCGAACAGCCGGGTCTGCTTGCTCGTCGGCTCGTAGGGCATCCCCGCCACGAACACGCCTTTGATCTGGGTCGTGGGCTGCAGCGGATTGCCGTCCGTGATGACCAGGTCGGCCAGCTTCCCTTTGGTGATGGAACCGGTCTGGTCGCCAAGTCCCAGGATCTTCGCCGTGCTGAGCGTCACTCCCTTCAGTGCTTCCTCTTCCGGTAGCCCGTACGCGACAGCAATGCCCGCTTCAAACGCGACGTTCCGGCTGTTGGTCGGCTGATCGGATCGGAAGCAGAACTCGACGCCCGCCTCGTGCAGCCGTCCGGCATTCGCGTAGGTCGCGTCGAACGGATCAAAGCTGTCGACGGGCACGCGCATCGTGCGTCCGAGAATGCAGGGGACCTTTCGTTCCGCCAGCACGTCGGCCATTTTCCAGGCGTCGCTCGCGCCGGTGAGGATCACTTTGACATCCTGCTCGGCGGCGAAATTGAGGGCCTGAGCCATGTGCTTGCGGGTGTTGGCTTCGATCAGCAGCGGCCGCTCTTTCTTCAGACAGGGACGCATCGCCTCGTAGCGCGGGTCCATCACGATGGGCGTCGCCGATCGCTCGCCGGATTTCGCCGCCGTTTCGTCCCGCGTGCGGGCCGCGTCATACAGCTTCGCCTCGGCGAAGAAGTCCGAAATGTCTTCGACCGATTTCGAATCGTCGGGCCAGTTCAGTCTCAGGCCCGCGTAGTAGTTGCGAACCATCTTCTCGGCCGTCCATCCACCAGTCTGCACGAGCGACGCGTGTCCGCATACGAGTCCGCCGACGGGCTGTACGAGCGCCATTGTGACGCCTCCGGCGCGATTCACCGGGATCAGTTCGGATTCGGCGTTCACGCTGATCCCCGCCCGGAGGTCCGGCTGCAGCCGGCCGATCTCGGCTGCGTCGACCGTCTCGACGACTTTGGCCACTTCCGAGAGACCCAGCGTCGTGCCGGCATCGATCAGACCGGGATAGACATGGAGCCCGGCCGCATCAATCAGGCCGGCGTTCTCAGGAATCGTGACGTCTTTCCCCACGGCGGCGATCCGGTCGCCATCGATCAGGACGACGCCCTCCGAGATGGCCGGTCCGTCAACGGGGTGGATCGTCGCGCCGGTGATCGCGTACAGCCCTGGCTTTCCTGCGGGCAAGTCAAACTTTCTGGCCCGCACGTCTTTCTTTGCCAACCCCATCCCGGGCTTCGCCGGACCGCGGGCCGCGGCCGCAGGAGACATCGCCGACGGCTGCTTCGCCCGCTGAAAGACGACGTTGCCTTCGATGACCGTCATCTCGCAGCGCGTGAAGCCGTTGAAGGGATGGCCGTTGAAGATCGCGAGATCCGCATCCTTGCCGACTTCGAGCGAGCCGACTCGGTCGAAGATCCCAAGCTCCTTCGCCGCATTCACCGTGACCATCCGCAGCGCATCCTGCCACGGCATGTTGCCGTAGCGAAGCGATTTTGCGGCCTCGAGATTCATGTGCCGCATCAGCTCGGCATCATCGCTCTTGATCACCGTGTTGATGCCGGCCTTGTTCAGGACGGTCGTGTTGTAGGGAACGGCGTCATATGCCTCGATCTTGTAGGCCCACCAGTCGGAGAATGTGCTGCAGCTGGCGCCGTGGGCGGCGATTTCGGGAGCGATCTTGTAACCCTCGAGCACGTGCTGCAGCGATCGCACGCGGACGCCGACTTCCTCCGCGGCGCGGAGCAGCATCAGGATTTCGTCAGCCCGGTAGCAGTGGCTGTGGATGAAGTTCTCGCCGCTGACGATCGCCGCCAGCGTTTCCAGACGCAGGTCCCGACGCGGCGGGAGCAGGTCGTCCGCCTTGTCGCCGGCCGCCTTCCGGGCCTCTTCAAAGTGCATCCATTCCCGCCGGTAGTCGAGCCCTTCGTAGAACGCACGTTTGATCGTCGCCTCGACGCCGAGCCGCGTATTCGGGAACCGGCCGGTGCGGAACTTCACGTTCTCACCCAGGGCGAACTTCACGCCCGGAGGGACATCCGGCATGAGATGGTTCTTTGCCGATTCACCGACCTTCAGCTTGACGATCGCATGCTGGCCTCCGATGGAGTTGGCCGAACCGTGCAGCAGGCGCACAGTCGTCAGTCCCCCTGCCAGGGCGCGGTATTCATTCGGGTCGTCGCTCTGGAGGACATCCCCGACGCGCACTTCGCAGGTGATCGATTCGGACGACTCGTTGATCCCGCTGGTATTGCCTCGAAGCATGATGTGGCTGTGGGTGTCGATCATTCCGGGCATCACCCACAGGCCGGCCAGATCGATCACGTCCATCCCCTCGTCGGGAGTCACGTCTTTCCCGATCGCCGCGATCTTCCCGCCGCGCACAATGATGGACGAGTTCTTGAGGACCTCGCCTGTGCCGGTGATGATCGTGCCGCCCTTGAGGAACAGGTTCCCCGTCGGCTTCACATGTCGCTGGCGACGATCGGCCGGAGTTTCGGTCGGAAGGTCGATGTTGGGCTCTGGCTTCGCGGTCTTTTCGGAGTCATCGTCGAGCGCGAGTTTGACAGGCGGCTTCTCGTCCGTTTTCTTTGGGTCGGAATTCTCAACAGCCGTCGACGGCTTCTTCGTGGCCGACCATCTGGCCGGCGCTCCAAAGGGCGACTCCAGAGTTCCCTCCAGTTTCGGCTCATCCTTCGAACCGGTCTGTTTTCCGGCGAACTTCAGTTCGATCTGCTTCGAGCCTGCACCGATCTCCACCCGGAACTTCACGTTCTGGCCGGCGAGGGAACCGCCGAGGACCCGCCCTGAACCGGTCGGGCTGGTGAACTCGCCTTCGAAACGGGAGCCGCTCGACTTGAGCGAAAGCGTCCCTTCGGTCGTGGTCATCTCGCCTGCAGCGATGGCCAGTTTCCATTCGCCCGCCAGAGCGCTCGCATCGGCAGGCAGGTCATCGACCTTGTCGCCGGCCGGCGCGTCTTCTTTCCTGGAATCGTCCTTCGCATATTCGAACAGGTAGCCGTCTGCGATGACGTAACGGACCTTCGTCCCCTCCTGCTCCAAGGGCTTCGACAGCACGACGACGTTGCCCCAGCGTCCCTTCTCGAGCGTCCCGGCGCGTTCACCCAGCCCCAGGATCGCCGCGGCATTCGTCGTCAGGCCGGCGAGGGCGTCCTCTTTTGAAAGGCCTTCCTTGATCGCCTTCCGCAGGTTGGAGAACAGCTCGCCCTCTTTCAGGTTCTTCGAACTGAAAGCAAACGGAACCTTCGCGGAAGCGATCTTCGCCGGCCCGCTGACCCGCAGCGTCCATTCGGCCTGCCGCGATTCGCGGACTCGCTGCGGGGCGGCAAACTCGTCGGCGAGTTTTCCAGCCTCCGGCTTCTTGAGCTTGTTCTTCTTCTCGATCTCCTCGGGCGAATCGCCGAAGTCGATCTCGAAGACGACCGGCGCTCCCGCCTCCCTGATCCGCTCGACGCGGTCGGCGGCAGAATGTCCGCCCCAGAGCACCGGCTTGAACTGGAACTCGGCTGCGAAATCGAGGGCCCGGTCGATCCGATCGGCCGACTCCGCCCGGAACAGCGCCCTGGTGCGACCTTCCAGCAGATCGTTGATCGCGTCCAGGACGTCATCCTGTGGCGGACGGGCAACCCCCTCGACCCCCTTCGCGTACAGCGCCTGGTGCTTGCGAGAGCGCTCGGCGTCGAGCATGGCCTGGCGCAGGTGGGCGAACACACCGAGCCCAACGGTCGGATAGGCGTAGCCCTCTTCCTGCGACGCCGTCCGCCGTGACGACGATTCGGGCGCCGACGAACGGGGCGGGGGACTCATATCGAGCGACTGAAACCGGGTCGCCGGCAGCAGCGACTCCCGTGGAGGGGCACCGCTGAGTGCCACGACGCAGCCTTCACCTGCCAGGATCGGCTCCGCGCGAATCGCATGGGCCGTCGTGAAGCCCAATTTGCGCAACGACTCGGCCGACGACGAAACCGTCAGCTGCGTGGCCACCTGAAATTCCGGAGTGATTCCCCGGCGATTGTCTTCCGGCATCCCGGCGAAGGCGAATCGCCCCGATTCCGGGGAGCGGCGCTTCTGCGGCTGCGGCCCATTCTCCCGATTCCAAAGATCATCCCGCGCCGCATCAATGAACCCGGCGTAGACGACCGATCCCTTTCCGTCGATCACCCGGGCATCGGCCGGAGGGGCCACGTCTTTCCCGACCGATTCGATCAGGCCTCGTCGGATGACGACGGTCGCCGAGTCGAGTTCCTCACCCGGCTCGATGACGACTCGGGCATCCCGGATGGCGATGCAGTCGACCTGGAAGCCGGCCGCGCGTTGCGTCGGTCCGGCGGCCTGGGGAACGGTACCGCCTGGCAGGAGGGCCAGAACCAGGGCCAGGATCGGCAGTGCCTGCCGCAGTCGGGAGGCAGGCAGAATTCGGTCGAAAGCGGCTAAAGAAGCGCCAGGACCACGAAATTCGTTCACTCGTCGCATGCAAATTACCCAGATTAAGGCCGGGGCGACTCTAACAGCCGAAATGACGAGCGGCCACAACGGTTTATCAGGAACGCCAGCCGAAAACCGCCGTTGCGGCTCTTTTTTCAGGCGGCGTATAAGCCCGGACGGTATCCCCGTCGCGACTTGCGACGTTTCGTCCGATTTGCCCCCGGCCTGATCCTTCATGGTTCGCCTGTTCGTCATGACGCTCATTCCAGCAGCCCTGATGGGCTGCGGAGGGCGGTCGTACAAGGTGGACCACCCCGTGGTCGGACCGGCTCCGCCGCGCATTTCGGCGAGCCGCGCGATGGCGATGGCGGACGAAGATCCACAGGCCCGCGGACAGTCGGACCACGTCCAGCTCGTCTCGACCAGTTCCGACAGGACGAAGCCGTTCGAAATGACCGACGTCATTGCGACGGTGAACGGCAAGCCGATCCTCGTCGCGTCCGTCCTCGGCCCCTCCCGGGCGCAGGTCGAAACCATCCGCAAGAAGGTTCCGCCGGCGCAGTTCCGCCAGATCCAGGAACAGACGCTCCGCGAGCAGCTCCCGACTCACGTGGAGCAGGCGATGATGGTCGCCGTCATGGAAACCAAGCTGAACGCCGACCAGACCAAGGCGGTCAACAGCCAGATCGACATGCTCTTCGAGAAACAGCTCGAAGACATGCGGTCCGGAATGGAAAAGCGACTCGGACGTCCCTGCTCGATCGCCGACCTCGAGGCCGACATCCAGGGCCAGGGCATGACCATTTCCGTCATGCGGAAAATGTTCGGCGACAAGGCCCTGGCCCAGCAATACATCATGGGCAAGCTCGAGAAGGCCGAGCCGATCAGTCGGCCCGAACTGCTGGCCGCCTACCGCGAACGCGTCCAGGAATTCAGTGAAGCCCCTGCCGTCAAATGGCAGCAGATTCAGGTCTCCTACAAGAACTTCGACGACGAAGCCCAGGCCCGCCGGCATGCCCAGGCGGCCCTCACCGAGCTTCGTCAGGGCGTCCCGTTCAAGGACGTCGCCGGCAAGTACTCGGACGGTCCCGACGCCGCCAACGGCGGAAACTGGGACTGGACCCAGTATGAAAGCGTCCTCAACGAGCTGCGCGACCCGCTGTCGAAGCTCCCTCCCAGGACACCCAGTGAAATCATCGCGACGCCCGTCGGCCTGCAGATTGTGCAGGTGGTCGAGCGACGCGAGTTGACGACGAAGCCCTTCCAGGAAGTCCAGGAGCAGCTTCGCGAGGAGATTGCTGATACGCGCCACAAGGCACGCATCAAGTCGATCCTTGAAGAGCTTCGAAAGGAATGCGTCGTCACGACGATTTTCGATGAAGCGGACCCCTCTGATCCGGCAACTCCCGCCGCTCCCGGAGCCGCTCCACAGGCATTTCCCACGAATTCCCCGGAAGGGGGTTGACCGTGTTTCGCACGGTTCAATAACTACGCCCCTCCTGGCGTTCCCTCGCCAGATCATGTCCCCCCTTTTCGCGGATTGAAGAGTTGTCCGGTTGCTTCAGCAGGTGTTCCCCACGCCTGCCGGAGACCAATGGGCCGGCAACAGGCGGAAGCGTTCGCAACCGCTTTTCGATCCACATCTCCCAAGTCACTTCACGTCACCTCAGCCCCCTCGAGTGGTGATTTCAGTCATGGCGCGACATCGACACAACCAGCACGGATCGGGCCTCCGCTCGAAGGAGGGATCCGCCACCGCCAAGATCCTTGGTTTGGTGGTCTTCAGCGGCCTTGCAGCAGGCAGTGCCTGGCTGGCCGGCGGACTGCGGGCACAGGAACGCCCGCCCGCAGAAGACAATCCCTTTGAACAGTACCGCCCGCAGGCGAGTGCTCCGGCAGCGGCTCCCGCTGCCGAGGCCGCTCCGCCTCAGGCCTTCCAGCGCTCGACGCGCACGGTGACGCCCAACATGGACGTCAACCGCCGTCGTGTGCAGGACCACATGCGGCAGGCCAAGTCGGCCTTTGCCCAGGGCGACCGTGAGGAAGCCGAACGCAATGCCTCGCTGGCAGAGCGGATGGCCACCCAGATGAAGGTCTCCTTCCGGCCGAACGAGCAGACACCGACGCAGCTCCTGGCGGAAATCCGCGGAGTGCCCGCCGACACCATGCTCGCCGGTTCGCGCCCGGCCGGGATGGCGCCGACGAAGCCGACGCCGGAACTCGCCAGCCCGAGCGGTCCCAGCGAAGACTTCCTTGCTAAATTCAGCGCCGACGCGGTTCCCCAGCCGCCCGTCCGCAAGACGGCCGCCGCCAAGGGCGAACAGACGCCCGAAGACAAGGCCGCACTGGCCGCGTCGCTGCTCAAGCATGCTCGCGAGAAGATCGAGCTGCAGCACTACGATGAAGCCCGCTCCCTCGTTCTGGAAGCGGAAAGCCTCAATGCCGTCTACGGAAACATCGACGACCGGCCCGACCTCGTCATGGCCGATATCGACCGCCGCACCGGGGAGAAGTTCATCTCCGGCAAGCCGCGTCCGATGGTCGCCTCGGCCGAATCGTCGACCGACGAAGCCCGGGCGCTGATCGCCCAGGCCCGCCAGCACCTCGCCACCGGCGACGTCGCCAAGGCTCGGACCGCCGCCGAACAGGCCCGGTCGATGAATGCCGTCTACTCCCCCGTCGATGACCGGCCGGAACTCGTCCTCCAGGACATCGACGCCCAGGCTCAGGCAGCGGCCGTCGTGGCCTCCGCCGCGCAGCCCGCGGCTCCCGCCCAGTCGGCCCGCCGCAAGCAGGCCCTGTCGCTCCTGAACCAGGCCCGCCAGGCACTGCAGAAGGGTGACGTCGAAACCGCTTCGACCCTCGCCGCCGAATGCGAAGCCCTGGAAGTCGCCTACAACGAATTCGAAGACCGTCCGGAAATCCTCCGCGAAGACATCAAGCGTCTCGTCGCCAGCCGCTCCCGCAAGCAGGAGCCGGTGACGGTGGCTTCGGCCGAAGCTCCGTCGGCTCCGAAGCGTGACCGTGCGGTCATGGACCTCTCCGGCAAGTCGGCTGACGAACTGTTCCAGATCGGTCGCCAGGCATATCAGTCCGGCAACCGGGAACTGGCCTACGAAGCGTTCCTCGCCTGCCGTGAGACGGGCGAGAAGATGGAACCCCGTCGTCAGAAGCAGCTCCAGGACGCGTTGAGCGCCCTGTCGCCGAAGAAGAATTCCATCCAGCAGGCGAGTGCCGAACAGGCCGCTGCCTGGCCCGAACTGCCGCAGTCTCCTCTCGACCGCCACATGACGGTCGCACAGGTCCGCTACGACAAGGTCCGCACCGAAACGCTGAACGCCATCGTGCTCGCCGAGCGGATGCGCGATCGTCAGCCGGAGCAGGCCCTCACCAGCCTCGACAACCAGCTGAAGTCGATCGAATCGGCCGGCCTGACGGACGACCAGACCAAGTCGCTCGTCGCGACTGTCCAGCAGACCCGGAACGCGATCGAAACCTACGCCAAGCAGCGTCAGCCGATCCTGAACCAGGAGCGGAAGAACACGGAAACCAAGGAACTGATCAAGCGCGACATTGAAACCAAGTTCAAGGTCGAGCAGGAGATCGCGAAGCTCGTCGAAGAATTCAACGACCTCTACGACCAGCGTCGGTATGCGGAAGCTCACGCCAAGGCCCTCCAGGCCCGCGAGCTCAACCCGCGTGAACCGGCCGTCGTGATGTGCGTGGAAAAGAGCCGGCTGGCGATGCAGGTCGCCCGCAACGAAGAGCTGAAGGAAAAGAAGGCCGATTCGTGGCTCGCGGCCATGAACGACGTGGAAGACACGATGGTCTTCGACGTCAGCGACGCGAAGCCGATGGCCTTTCCGAAGAACTGGGACGCCCTGAGCAAGCGGAAGCCCGGTGCCACGGACGCTGTCGAGTACAGCCAGGCCGAGCTGCAGATCAAACGTGCCCTGAAGGAGACGATCTCCCTCAACTTCAACGATGCTCCCTTGTCGCAGGTGATCCAGTACATCGCCGAGCAGAAGGGCATCAACGCGAAGATCGACCAGGCGGCCCTGGCCGACGAAGCAGTCTCTGCTTCGACCCCGGTGTCGATCAACATTCACGGACTGAAGCTGAAGAGCGCCCTCGATTCGCTGCTGGCCGAAATGAACCTCGGCTACACGATCGAGAACGAAATGCTCGTCATCACCAGCAAGCTGCGGGAACGCGGCGAACTGGTGCAGAAGGTCTACCAGGTGGCCGACCTCGTGATTCCGATCACGGTTCCCGGCTCCTCGGCCGCCCTTCGCCCGGGCACCGGTTACGGTCCCTTCGACAACCAGCTGAACCCCGGTCTGCCGCAGATCGCCAACGGAGCTGATCCGTTCGCGAACCTGACGGGACTGAACACGCCGAACAACGCTGCGAAGTCGCTCGGCGGAACCGGCAGCAATGCCGACTTCCAGTCGCTGACCAACCTGCTGACCGACGTGATCGATCCGCAGAGCTGGTCGGAAAACGGCGGCCAGGCGACGGTCAACTCGCACGAGAGCACGCTGTCGCTGGTCATCCGCCAGACGCAGCGGGGTCATGAAGAAATCGCGGACCTGCTCGATCAGCTCCGCCGTCTGCAGGACCTCCAGGTCACCATCGAAGTGCGGTTCATCACCGTCAGCGACGACTTCTTCGAACAGATCGGCGTCGACTTCGACTTCAACATCAACGACTCCGTCGGCGGTCCGACGGTCGACAACCAGTTCAACCCGATCCGTCCCTTCGGCTCGACCGATCCGACCAACGGCTTCACCGGCGTAGCTACCTCGACGACGGGCGGAACCGGCGGTACGGCGGGCACCTCGGGCACGGGCGGCGGAACGGCTGGCACGACCGGAACGTCGGGCGGAGCTGGCAACGTCGGCAGCTCGTCTCCCTTCGGAACCGGTCCCCGCCTGAACCTGCTCGGTCGCGACAGCTGGGGTTCCGGCAAGGTCGTGGGCCTGTCGGGCAACAACCCGCTGACGTTCACGAACGACCTCGACATGCAGTTCCGTCAGGGTTCGTTCGACATCGGTGTGCCGACCTTCGGCAACCCGCAGGCAGAAGCCGGTATGCAGTTCGGTATGGCCATCCTGAGCGACCTGGAAGCGTTCCTGTTCGTCCGGGCGGCCCAGGGAGATCGCCGGTCGAACATCATGTTCGCCCCCAAGGTAACGCTCTTCAACGGCGTCCCCGGCTCGGTCTCCAGCCAGCTCCAGCAGCCGTTCGTGGTGTCGGTGACGCCGGTGGTGAGTACCTTCTCGGTCGGCTTCCAGCCGGTGATTCAGACGGTGTTTGAAGGTGTGCAGCTTGGTGTGTCGGCAGTGGTCTCCGCAGACCGCCGCTATGTCCGCCTCGCGGTCGCTCCCTTCTTCCAGAACATCACGGACGTGTTCACCTTCTCCTTCTTCGGCGGGTCAGGCAGCATCGGCGGCGGTGCGGTCACCGGCGGTGGAGCCGGCGGCGGTGGCCTCGGTGGCGGCCTCAGCGGCGGAGCCGGTGGCGGTGGTGTCGGTGGCGGTGGAGTCGGTGGTGGAGTCGGCGGCGGACAAGGCGGTGGTGTCGGCGGCGGCCAGGGTGGACAGACTGGTGGCCAGGGTGGCCAGCAGGGTGGTGGTGGAGCCCTCGGGCAGATCACCCTCCAGCAGCCGGTGGTCGACGTCGTCAGCGTCAGCACGGTCGTCAGCGTGCCGGACGGTGGAACGGTCCTCCTCGGCGGCGTCAAAACCCTCCGCGAAGGCCGCAACATGGCCGGCGTCCCGATCCTGAACAAAATCCCCTACGTCAGCCGTCTGTTCAAGAACACGGGTGTCGGTCGCGAAACCCAGAGCCTGATGCTCATGGTGACGCCGCGAATCATCATCCAGGAAGAAGAAGAACAGCTCCTGGGCGTCGCGGACTAACTGGATGTTCCCTTGATGGTCGCTGCTGTGTCCCCCCGCGGCAGCGACAGCCCCCTGTGACTCGTCTCAGGGCTCTGAGCCGTCGTTCGCCCCCCAAGGCAAACGACGGCTCTTTTTCGTTGTGTCGCCTGAATCATCAGGTTGGCGACCGCCCGAAACGACCACAGCCGTGAGGCCCTCAGTTCGAGGAGAACATCGGCCAGCCCATCTCCTCCGCAACGGCCGACTCCTGATGCCCGTGCGGAAGAACCGACCAGACCTCCACCCGGTTCCGGCCGTTCCGCTTTGCCAGGTACATCGCCTGGTCGGCCGAGTGGACCAGCTCCGACGCCGCTTCGAGGCTGTGGACCGGATCGACAATCGATCCCCCGACGCTGACCGTCGGCCGCACCACTCCGGTCGCCGTCGTCACCAGCTCACTGGCGACTTCGGCCCGGATTCGCTCCCCCAGGCCCTGGAGGCTTCCGATCGTCGGATTGGCGACCAGGATGACCAGTTCCTCTCCGCCATAGCGGGCCACGAAGTCGCTCTCGCGAGTCGTTCGCTTCACGGCAGAGGCGACCTGCTTGAGGACCATGTCTCCCACGGCATGACCGTGCGTGTCGTTGATTGACTTGAACCGGTCGAGGTCGAGAAACAGGAGTCCCACCGTCCCCTGGCAACCCCGCGCGTTGCGGATCCATTGCGGAAGCTGGTCGTCGAAGTGCGCCCGATTGAAGAGCCGCGTCAGAACGTCCGTAATGCTTCGGTGCAGCAGGTCCTCGACCCGGCGGCGCAGACGCTGGTTCTCCTGGTTCACCTGTTGGGCGAGTCCCTGCTCGATCGTCGATTCGAGCGTTGTCACCGCCAGCTGGCTCAGCTGCTCCATCGCCACGGCGAGAATCTCGCTCGGCTGTCCCCAGGTCGAAATATCTGTTTCCAGGAGATCGCAGTTCTCCATGACGTGCCCCTGCACACGTTCGACGAAGCTCTGCACCGCATCCTGCTTCAGACCGAACAGCACATCCGCGAGTTCATGAATGCGGACCAGCGCCATTCCCTTCTGTGGCTGGCAGAAGTATTCGGCCGTCGCTGCAGAGAGTGCGGCGGCATGTGACAGCAGCAGGTCCGACTCCACCGGAAGGTGGGTGAGTTCTTCCAGCGACCTCCAGCGATTCCGGACCGCTTCGCTGAACGATTCCGGCATCTGCCAGTGAGCCAGGATCGCCGCTGAAAGCTCCGACCCGCTCGCGTAGTTCGTGGGATCGGCCTCCTCGCCCGCCAGGAACTCCGGGAATTCGTTGGGCCGCGTTTTCAGGATCGCGAGCGGACCGATTTCGCTCAGGAGGCCGGCCGAGAAGAACTCGGCCTGGCGTCCGGGCGCGATCATCGCCGCGAGGTCCCCCGAGGCCTGCGCCTGCACCACCGCCCGCAGCCACACCTTACGGTACAGCTTCGAGAACGGGCCGGGCGTCATCGAGCCTTCACACAGCGAAAAGCACAGCGCCAGCGAAGTGACTTTCTTGATTCCCAGGATATTCAGCGCGCGCCGGAGATCCGTGACCGGCTGGGCCACTCCCATTCCGACCGAACTCGCGGCGCGAAGCAGCTTCGCCGTCACCGCTGGATCGAACTGCACGATCTCGGCGACCCTGGAAAGCGGTGTCTCCGGATCGCCAAAGCAGTTCAGGAGTCGAACAGCAACCGCCGGCAAGGTCGGTAGACGCCGCAGTGTCGTAATATCGACGGCCAATCGACGCATCCTTCCTAATCACCACGAACTGCTGATCCCGCGGGAGACTCGCAACACTCTTCCTTCGCGCCCGGGGCGCATGCCTGTGCGCAGGCAGGCCCTGAGCGATGTACGTCCCGCGAGTGATCGTCCACTCGCCGCGACTGCTTGCGGGTGAACCCGCATCACGCGAGGCATTTCGCCTCGGCGATTCCGACGCACATGGAAGAACCCAACCCGTTATCGCAATTGTCAGGTTCGCCCGACGATTTGACGGAACGGTTGCGTCACAGCAGCGTCAGCGACACGAAATCCCAGAGCTCGTGGAACCAGACGAATACCCGGCTTCGGCGGCCGCAATCGATGCGGGCGATCACGCTGGCCCCTGCCCGCTTCGCCGGACCCGATTCTTCCGGGAGCACCGCCGTCCCTCGGACCACCAGTGATCCCGCGTCGTCTACTTCCGTCCTGTCCCCCACGGCAGAGAGCTGCGTCGTGAATTCTGCCCGGGGATCGGTCCGCAGGACATAACGCACCGGAAGCTCAGGAGTCGACTCCCTGGCAGCGAACACAAATCCGGCCGATTTGTCCGGAATCCGGAGGTCGAGTTTCCACGGACCGGCTACGTCGAGGACGTCGCAGAGATGCTGCCCTCGAACGACGGGACGAGACGCCAGGGCTTCGTCCAGGTCCCAGCGATCAACAACGCCCGCCATCGGACTCCTGATGGAAAGTCGACGTTTCTGTTCCTCGATCAGGGCTTGCTGCTCGTTCGCTCCAGCCAGGGCCGCCCGCAACTGTTCTTCCTGCGCGGACAGGTCGCCCGACGACTCCCCCGCCGGACGGCGTCCCTGGGCCCGAAGGACCTGGATCGACGCGAGCTGCGCGGTGACCTCGCTGATCTGCCCGGCGACGCGTTCCCCCTCCAGATCGAGATCAGGACTGCGCAGCTCCAGCAGAGGGGCATCCGGCGTCACCCTCTGGCCATGTCGCACGTGGAGTGTCATGACTACTCCATCCGCCGGCGCGAAAATCGACCGCACCGTCGCCGGAAGCAGCCGGCCATCCGCTTCCACTTCGAACGGAACAGGAAGCGCCAGGAACAGCGCAGCCGCCATCATGAGTGCGACGGCGGTGGCCAGCTTCCATCCTCTCCTCGGTCCGTCCCCCGTCAGACGCCGCCACCAGTTTCCGCGATCCATCGCCAGCGCATGTTGCAGGGCGAGCGACGCATGCGGCACGAGCGACCGGCGGCGGGCGACTTCATTCGGATCAGCCGCTGCCGAGAACTGCTCGAGGACAACCGCCCCCACGGCAGAATCCGATGCCGGCGGAACCAGGGGCAACACGGTGATCCGGCGGGCCAGCCCTTCTTCAGCCAGCGACAGGAGTTCCGCGGTCGCGCTCTCGCCGGTCGACCAGGATCGTTCCCCGCCCGTCGTCGCCGCAGTTCGGGCGACCTCTTCCACCTTTCGGGCCAGCAACTGCCGACGAGCGACGTCTCCCGGGGTATTGGAAGCAATGATCCTTGCCTGGCCGTCAAAGGTCCGACAGACCCAGCAGCGATCGGAGCCGAGCGCCTGCTGCAGGCCGGCTGCGATCAGGAGCGCCGTCTCCTGGACCGATTGCCCCTCATGAAACGAACAGGCGATCTGCTCAACGGCCGACGAATCCGCCACACGCGACCGCGCGACCAGGTAACGGAATCGCGTTTCCACATGTCCGACGAGTTCGGCAATGGCCTCCAGCAGGCGCATCGGGCGGTCTGTGGGGACCCCCGGCTTCAGCGAGGCTTCGACGGCAATGGCCTCCGGGCCGTGGATCGCCGCGGCGGCAAGCAGCCGGGTCGGCCGGGAATGAGAATTCCCATTGGCAGACGGATCGTGCTGGAGCCGCTCGAGAGCACGACTCGAAATCGCACGCTGGAGCTCGTCCGAGGGGATTGTTGGGAACGGCGCCTCCGCAGGAGCGCACGCTTTCAGGACAGCCTCTGCGTCGTTGATCGACCAGACCGCCACGGCGTCGAACGGTGCTTCCCGCAGCAACAGCCGCAGAACTTCGCCGTAGTACGTCTGTTCGTCAGTCGCCTGTCTGCCCAACGAGTCCACGGCGACCAGGAGCGCGTCGTAAGCGACCTGCTCGGCGGCGGTACTGGTCGGAGTTGGGCGACTGGGCTGCATCAAACGGGTGCGATCGGGAGCAAGGACGGACTCCCGCCCAGCATATCCAACTCCGGGCGGGGAATCGTGAATCCCAGCGCCATGAGTAGAGGGTCGGGTCACAGGTCGAGCGTCGCCCGCCGCGAACGGGAAAGGGACTTACCGGCACAATCGTCACAGCTTGCCAGGGTTTCCGGGGGTGTGGCTGGTTGGGCTGGGAAGCTTTGACGTTTACTGAAGTCCTGAGCCGTCGTCTGGGGAAGGTTCTCCAAACGGCCCGATTGCACGGGCGATGACTGGAGCGCGCTGAAACGGCTGGTCGATGGGACCGACGATGACCGGCAATCCGCCTCCGTGGCGACATGCCGGCGCCTGGTCCAGGCGACGCGTCCAATGATCGGGATGCGACGGTTGGAAGGCCGGGTGATTGCGCCCCTTGGCAAGGATGCCCCGGAGCATGATGGATCGCGGGCAGGATCTGGCATTGGTGACGCCGCGCACAGCGCCGGCGGCGCTCGCGATGCGCGCCGCGATCCTCCTGCTGCTCATCCTGTGCTCGCTCCCCGCCGGCTGCCGGAATACGAATCCGGCCGAAACCGTCTTCAACGACACCGCGGAAGTCGACGCCGTCATGGCCCGCGTCGACAATCCCGAGGCCGAGCCGATCGTCCATGAAGCCGTGATCCAGCCGGTCACGCTCAAGACGCTCAAACAGGGAGACCAGCCCGATTACTGGGACGTGTCGCTCGACGAAGTCCTGGGCATCGCGATGACGAACTCCCAGGTGCTGCGGGATCTCGGCGCGACGATTCTCCGCGCTCCCGGCCAGGTACAGACCCGCTACACCCGTCTGATCCAGCAGTCCGATCCTCGCTTCGGCATGGAGGCCGCACTGAGCGCCTATGACGCCCAGCTCTTCGGCTCGGCGATGTTCCAGGACAACTACCACATCGCAAACAACCTCCTGCTCAGCGGCACCGATTCGCTCTTCTCGCAGGACAAGCACGACTACGTCGCACAGCTCTCCAAGCTGACGGCGACCGGCGGACAGATGAGCCTCCGGTCGCTCACCGACTACGACCACAACAACGTCGTCAGCCACCTGTTCCCCACAGCCTGGCAGCAGCAGATGGAAGCCGAGCTGCGCCAGCCACTGCTGCAGGGAGGCGGCCTGACGTTCAACCGGATCGCCGGCCCGGGAGCCATCCCCGGCGTCTCCAATGGCGTCCTGATCGCGAAGGTGAACAGCGACATCACCGCGGTCGATTTCGAACGCGGCCTCCGCGACTACGTTAGCGACGTCGTGAATGCCTACTGGGACCTCTACTTCGCTTACCGCGATCTCGATGCCAAACGCCTCGCCGTTTCACGCAGCCGTGAAACCTGGGAAGCCTACAAGGTGCAGCAGGACGAAGGGCGGGAATCGGCCGCGGCCGAGGCCCTCGCCCGCGAGCAATACTTCCGGTTCCAGTCAGAGCTGCAGGACGCCGTCGCCGGCAAAGTCGGACAGCGGACGCAGGACCAGAACGGATCGACTGGCGGCGTGTTCCGCGGCGTGAATGGCGTGCAGGTGGCCGAGCGTCGCCTGCGGCTGCTCGTGGGCCTGCCGGTGAACGACGGGCGCACGCTGCGTCCCGGCAATGATCCCGAAATCGCGCCGGTCGAATTCCACTGGGAATCGATGGTCACGGAATCCCTGCGCCGACGTCCGGAAGTCCGCGCGCAGCGGCTGCTGGTGAAGCGCAGGGAACTGGAGCTGATCGCCGCCCAGAATTTCCTGGCGCCGCGGCTGGATGCCGTGGGTGTCGCCCGCGTCCGGGGACTGGGTCACGACCTGGCGGGGGGCGGAACCGACTCGGGCTACGGCTCGGCCCTGGATGAGCTCGGGACCATGAAATACCGCGAGTTCGCTGCAGGGCTCGAATTCTCGATGCCGCTGGGATTCCGCCGCGCGCACGCGGCGGTCGACAACGCGGAGTTCCTGCTGGCGCGCGAACGGGCCGTGCTGACCGAGCAGGAACGGCAGATCCTCCACGACCTCAGCAACACCATCGCGGATGTCGATCGCGCCTACGAGCAGGTGCGGACGAACGAGAACCGCTACCTGGCGGCCGAAGAAGCGCTGGCGGGACTGGAAGCCAACCGGCGGGAAGGCCTGACGATCAATCTCGAACAGCTCCTGGATATCCAGCGGCGGCTGACGGAATCGCAGTCGCGCTACTACCAGTCGCGCGTCGAATACGCGATCGCACTCAAGAACGTGCACGTCGAGAAGGGGTCGATTCTCGAGTATGCGTCGATGGGAATGATTGACGCGACGACGCCCGAACCGGTTGATCTGCCTGCCGTCCCCCCCGTCGCTCCGACTCCCGCTGCTGCTCCCGAGGCGTCGGCGACCGCTCCTGACAGTCCTGAGGCCGGATCTTCCGATTCAACGCCGTGATCGAGGCGTTGAGAAGAGTGCGTTCCCAGGCCGACGCCCGGGAACGCCACCGCGACCTCCAGCCTCAACCGATCTCCGGAACCTCGTATCCCTTCCGGTATTCCCGCTTCAGGTACTTGTTCCCCTCGGCCGCTCCCTCGCCGACGAACTTCTCCCCCTTCTCATCCAGCTCGAGCACGCTGCTCAGCTTCACGCTCTTCGAATCGAGCGCCACGCCGTAGTTGTGCACATGCTCCTGCATCTGGTCGAGAAGGTCGTTCCAGGGCTGGTAGTCCTTCCGCATCGACTCCGCCTTCTCGCGCGTGAAGTCTCCGCCGGCCCGGTACGCGATGTTCGCCAGGTTGCACCACCCCGACGAATCGTTCCCGAGTTCGATCTCGGCGTTCAGGATCGACCGGTCCCGCTTCCGCAGCGCGTCCACGAAGTTCTGCTGGTGGCCGGCCCCGCTGTTCCCCTTGAACTCCCTGATCTTCTTCCCGTCCTTGTCGAAGGCCGCTCCCTTGCCGCGCTGGCCGGAGAAATAGCCCCCCTCGCAGTGGATGACGTAACCTGACGTCGCCCCGCGGAAGTTCAGCGACTTCTTGTCCCCCGGCGCCGCCGGCAGGTTGCTGAGCCCCAGCAGGACCGGGATCGAGCCCGTGTCGTAATAGACGAAGTGCACGTTGGGCGTTTCGCCCGCATCGTCCCATCCGAGTCGCCCGCCGCCCGCCATCACGCGCTTCGGCATCCGCGGCTTGTCCAGCAGGCCGTTGTTGCGGGCGTCGTCGAGAACATGAACGCCCCAGTTCCCCATCTCCCCGGAGCCGGTGTTCCAGTCCCAGTGCCAGTCGTAGTGGAACTTCTCACGGAACAGCGGAAGGTCCTGGGCCGGTCCCAGCCAAAGGTCGTAATTGATTTCCTTGGGGATCTCGAGCGGCGTCTTCCGCTTCCCGATGCTCTGACGCACGCCATACCGCACGACCTCGATGAACTCGATCTGGCCGAGCGCCTTGTCCTCGTGCAGGTATTTCTTGATCTCCGCCTGCATCGGGTCCGAGCGCTGCTGCGTTCCCAGCTGCACGATCTTGTCGTACTTCCGGGCCGCCTTCACCACCTGCGCCCCTTCCCATTGGCTGTGCGACAGCGGCTTCTCGACGTACACGTCCTTCCCCGCCTGCATCGCCCAGATCGACGCCAGGCAATGCCAGTGGTTGCACGTCGTCACGACGACCGCGTCGATCGACTTGTCCTCAAGCATCCTCCGCAGGTCGGCGTAGGGCGTGGCCTGCGGATACTTCTTGAGGAAGTCTCCCACCCGCTCATTGTCCGGATCGGTGATCGCCGCAATTTCCGCTCCGCTGACGCTCGTAAAGGCCTTCGCATCCTCACCGCCGCGGACGCCCAGCCCGATCACGCCGATGCGAACCCGGTCATTCGCGCCATAGGCCCGCGAAAACGGAACGGCGAGGGACACACCGGCCGCAAGGCCGGCCTTGAGAACGCTTCGACGATTCATGGAGCGCATGGAATCACCTTCAGGAAGACGCGAAATCAACATTCTCGAGACAGCAAACTCGACAATACTTCAGCGTAACCGCTCCCTGTCACTCGTGCGACCACTCCGTCGCGTGCCACGTCTCTGTGAGCTGTACCCTCAACCCGCCATTCCATGAAAAAAGCGGCGTGCAACTTGTTGCCGCCGCCTGGAATCGCACGGCCGACACGGCCGTGGCACGAACCGGACTGAGAACTACATCCGCAGGTCCAGGTCCTTCCACGTCCGCTCGTCATTCGACGCCAGCACCGCATCCGCAACCGCCTGCGCCCGCGCCCCGTCATCAAATCCCGGAACGGCCGGCCGCCCATCGACGATCGCCGACGTCAGTTCGTACACCAGGTCATACCGGAACACCGTGCTCGGCACCCCTTCATGCGGATTGCGCGGGCTGCCGGGCAGTTTCAGGAACTCTTCCGGAACGGCCACCTTCTCCAGCGACTTCCCCTGCTTGCCGAGCAGGATGTGGTTCGGATCCTGCAACCGGTACACGGCCGAGCCGAGCGTGCCGTTCACTTCGGCCCACTCGTGGCCGAAGCCATCGTTGTGGTAGCCCTTCATCACGGTGCTCCCTTCCCACACGCCGACGGCACCGTTCTGGAATCGGCCGATCAGCGCCGACCAGTCGTCCACTTCCGACGGAGGGCACGGCTTGCCGTCGACCGTCCGGTCCCGCGGGCAGAACGTCGCCACCGCACCGCAGATGGTCGTCAGCGGTCCCATCAGGTCCATCGCGAAATCGATGCGGTGGATCGTCATGTCGAACAGGTCGCCGCCCCCGGCCGTCTTCTTGTACTGACGCCAGCCCCAGCTCGTTTCCGGCCAGTCGAGGAACCGCTGCGACCGGAAATGACGCAGCTCGCCAAGCTCGCCGTTCTTCAGCAGGTGACGCAGGTACCGCATGGAAGGCGCGAAGCGGTACGTGAAGGCCGTCATGTGACGCACCTTCATCTTCTCGGCCGCCCGGTACATCTCCTTCGATTCCTCGAAGTTCAGCCCCAGCGGCTTCTCGCACATCACGTGCTTCCCGCCCGCGATGCACGCCAGCGCGATCGGCCTGTGCGTATCGTTCGGCGTCGCGATCACGACCGCATCAACGTCGGGATCGGCCGCGATCTCCTCGTAGCTCGTCGTGATCTTCGAGACGCCCCAGTCCTTGATCCGCTTCTCGAGCAGCTCGACGTTGGGATCGCAGACAGCCACCAGCTCCGATCGCTTGTCGATCCGGATTCCGGGGACGTGGTGGTAATCAGAAACGGCGCCGGCGCCGATGATCGCGTAACGGACAGGCATGTGAGAGAGGATTCAGGATTCGGGGGTCAGGATTCAGAAAAAGGACGAGGAGCCGGCTCCTGGGATTCGGAGTTTGAATGACATTCAAGCTCCCTGAATCCTGGATCCTGGCCCCTGAATCCTCCATGTCACGCGATGTATCCGAACGTCTGCATGAACGCCAGCACCGCCAGCACGAGGAAAAACACCCCCGCCAGCAGCAGCACCGTCGTGATGAACCACCCCGGCCGCAGAGGTCGGGGCAGCAGGCTGTGGTTGACGTACAGTGTATGCCAGCAGCTGATGCCGAGACCAAAATTCATCATGTTGGTCGCCAGCTTCACATGCACCGTCGGCTTCGGGAACAGCGTCAGCGTGCAGATGCCCACCACGAAGTACAGGCACAGCACCGAGAAGTAGATGTACTTGATCTGGCCCGGATCGACGCGCTGCAGCCGCTTGCTGCCGCTCCAGAGCAGGTCCACCCAACGGCGGACGAATCCGTCGATCATGCCCACCTGCGCCGTCGACAGCGTCAGGAAGCCGCAGAACAGCGTCATGAACCAGCAGAAGCTCGCCAGGCCCGCGCTGCTTTCCAGCACCCGGTCATACACCCCCTGCGACGTCATGATGGCCGTCGTCCAGTCGTTCACCGGTGTTCCCCGGCGCAGGAAGACGAGTGACAGCATGCTCGGCAGCGCGATGCCGACGAAACACGCCGGCATCCACACGATGAACTGGTCGCGACGGACGCGGTTCACCCAGCCCCGCCAGCGCGGAAGCGATTCGGGAGTCACCTCGAACACCGACCCGACGTGAGACAGCTTCACGTCCACGCCCCCCACCATGCTTGGAATGGCGCCCACATGGGAGCCCATGCCCCAGCCCTGGTCGCGCGTCAGGCCGCTGATCGGCGTGTTCGTCAGCCCGCCGTTGCCGGCGATCGCCGCAAACGCCGCCAGAAACGCGATCATGCTCAGGTCGATCGGCGGAATGCCGTGGCCTCCCAGGAGCGACTGGAAAATATTGACGACGCCGTCGCCGTCCGTGATTCCGTCGCCGTCCAGGTCGACGTACCCCTTCTCGGGAATGCCGTCGTTGTTGGTATCCGTCAGGCGGAAGAACGGCCCCTTCGAGGGATCAGCGGGAAGCGTCACCGTGACGCTCTCATTCTTGATCCCTTTCACGGTCACCGTGGCGTCCGGTTTTCCGTCCCCGTCGAGATCCGGCCAGTACAGGTTTTCACCAACGGAAACGAAGAGATCCGGTTTCCCGTCCCCGTCGACGTCCAGCCCGCCGTCGTCCGGCTTCCCGTCCTCGTTCTTGTCCGGGCCGGTCACGTTCTTGATGAACGCCAGCGTCGGTTCGATCGCATCGGGATGGCCGTCGCCGTCCCAGTCCAGTTCGTCCGGATCGAGGATGCCGTTGCCGTTCTTGTCTTCGGCGACACGCGTCGGAATCGTGCCGAACCTGAAGAAGCCCGTCCCGATTTCTTTCCACGTTCCCGCGTTGGAATAGAACATCGCCAGGACCAGCAGGAACCCGAGCACGACGACGATCTTGAACGTCATCAGCGCCTTGAGCGAACGATACACCTTCCCGCCGAAGATCAGCGGCGTGCAGCTCAAGAGGAACACGCCATACGACAGCCACATGATCTTTTGTGGGTCTCCCGGCGTCTCTTCTCCAGGGATCCTCCCGAACACCAGCACGAACAGCGGCGTCGCCGCGTTCTTCGACAGGTACGGGATGATCGCGCCGACGTCGACGATCAGGTACAGGATCAGCCACAGCGCCGGCCCCGGAAGGGTCCGGAACTTGCCGTTCATGATCGGCTCGCCGCTGTACAGCGTGTACCGGCTGATCTCGATGTTGTAGATCACCTGGCACAGGATGCTGACCGTCGCCAGCCACAGCAGCGCACCGCCGTACTTGGCCGTCACCGTCGGCCCCATCAGCCATTCACCGCCGCCGATGGCGGCGCCGCCGGCGATGATGCTCGGGCCGAGCATCGCGAAGAAGTGCCGGAAATTGAATCCCGGCGCTTCGGGAAGTTCGGCTACGTTCCAGGGCGGGATCGCCTTGGAGCCGACCTGCAGCTTTCGGGAAGAGGACTCTCCCGGATGGACGGAAGCAACCTCACCCGGGATGGGCTGGGACATCGCGTCTGCTCCTCGTGAGCGTTCGAATGGAGACGACGTGTGTGCCCGCGGTAGAGACGGCGACGCTGCCGAGGCAGGGTCCCGTCGGCCCGCGAGCCGTGAATTTTGAATTCACAGTTAAATCGAACCCGCCGCAATGGTCAAATACTCGGCCCGCCTCGCGGGGCCGCCTTGCAGCTTTGTCATCATCACAGGTGCCACGGCCCTGTCAGCCGTGCATGTGCCAAATGGCTCTCCCGTCCGGCAGGGCGACGCTCCCGCCGAGCCGCCGATGACGAAAGGGACGCCGAGAATGGGTGGCACTGGCTCCGCCAGTGTCGAACGTCCCCAGCGCCCAACCACCATCAAGGCAGGAACACCACGCATGCTGGAGGTCATCGTCGAACCCAACGCCCGCTCCGGCGCCGACAACATGGCCATGGATGAGTCCCTCCTCGTCTCCGCCATCGACAAGAAAACGCAGACCCTCCGCCTCTACCGCTGGGAAGAACCGACCGTGTCCCTCGGATATTTCCAGAAGGACGACGACCCCGTCCTCACAGGCCGCTTTGCAGGCCTCCCCAGCGTCCGCCGGCTCTCCGGCGGCGGCGCGCTCCTCCACGACCGCGAGCTGACCTACTCCATCGCTCTGCCGGATGGCCATCCGCTCGCCGACGCCCCTACCGAACTTTACGACCAGGTCCACGCCGCCCTCGTCGCGTTGCTCAACTCGCTCGGCGCGCCGGCCCATGTCCGCGGCGAAAAGTTCAACGAGCCCGAGCCGTTCCTCTGCTTCGGACGCGGCGACCCGCGCGACATCGTCCTTTCCGGCTTCAAGATCGTCGGCAGCGCCCAGCGCCGCCGCAAAGGCGCCATCCTCCAGCACGGCGCGCTCCTCCTCGAGCGCTCTCCCCACGCCCCCGAATTCCCCGGCCTCTTCGACCTCGCCCCCGAAACCCGCCAGGACGACCAACCGCTGATGCACGCCATCGCCACCGCCCTCCAACAGATCCCCGCACTGGGGCAGTCGTAAGAGCTGTTGGAGGTCTGTTTCGACACAAAGTCACGAAGGAACAACGAGAGAGTGGAGCACACTCGAACTCGTTCTCTTTCCTTCTTCGTGTCCCTTTCTGTCTTAATGCCTTCGTGTCAGAGTCAACCGACCATCTGACACCAAGCCCGACGATCCCCCTTGGCGTCTTCGCGCCTTGGCGGTTCCAAAACAAAAAAAGCCCCGGCCTCCAAGTGAAAGCCGGGGCCGCTCTGCACGTACGCCGTGCAGAGGCGCGGAGGTCGCTCGCACCCCGGCTGCTCCAAGGCAGCCGGGGTGCTTTGTGTTTGTGTTCACATCAACAAGCCCGGCGTCTCGCCCGGCCCGTCATTCCGCATGAGGCCATTCTTCGTCCCCAGAACCGGGCTATTTCCAACCTCACCCAAACATCTCGCTCACCACTTCCCCGCCGTCCACAATCCGGATCGGCCGCCCGATCGGACTGAAATTCTCCGTCTTCGGATCCACGCTCAACGCCTTGCAGATCGACGAAAACAGGTCCGGCACCGTCACCGGGCGGTCATCAATCGATGATCCATCGGCCGACGATTTCCCGATCACCTGCCCGCCACGGATCCCGCCGCCGGCCACCAGCGCGCTGAACACCCGCGGATAGTGATCCCGCCCGGCCCGCGGATTGATCTTCGGAGTCCGCCCAAACTCCCCGACCCATAGCACGACCGTTCTCTCGAGCAGCCCGCGCTCCTTCAGGTCGCTGATCAATGCCGCCATCGGCGAGTCGATCTGCTGGCACAATTGGGGAACGCGCTCGAAGTTCTCGAAATGCGTGTCCCAGCCGTCGAGTCGCACTTCGACAAACGGCACCCCCTTTTCCACCAGCCGCCGCGCCAGGAGACAACCTTTCCCGAAGTTGCCACGCCCATACTTCGCCTGCACTTCGGCCGACTCGCCGCGCAGGTCGAACGTCGACACCTGCGGACTCAGCACCATCCGCGACGCCTTGCCGTAGAGCTGCCGCTGGTTTTCCACGACCTGTGTCGCTCCCCGGGCCGCGAATTCCTTTTCGAGATCGCCCAGGAGCCCGAGCCTTCGGCTGTAACGCAGGTCCGGAACCGTCGCCGCCACGTTGCGCGGCAGGTCCCCCGGGCTCTCGACCACGAACGGCTCGAAGTCGACGCCCAGAAATCCCGCCCCCTCCGTCCGTCCGATCGACACCACCGCCGGCAGGTCGCTCCCCGGCGTCGCCAGCTCCTTCGCGACCGCCGAGCCGAAATGCGGATGCTTGAGCCCCCCCGAAGGCAGGTAACCCGTATGCAGCTGGTACTGCGCCCGCTGGTGGTTCCCTTCCTTGTTCGTCAGCGAGCGGATCAGCGCGCACTCCTTCAGAACGCCCGCCGTCGCCGGCAGCGAATCCGAAATCTGCACACCCGGGATCGACGTCGAAATCACTTTCGTGCTTCCGCCGTTCTCATGCTTCGGCTTCGGATCGAAGGTCTCGAACTGGCTCGGCGCCCCCGCCATGTACAGCAGGATCATCGACCGTCCCTGCTTCTTCAGCTCCTCCGCATGCAGCCCGCACACCTGCGACAACGACAGCAATCCCGCGGTACTCGCCGCCGTCGAAACCGAACGCAGGAATGAGCGGCGGCTCAGGCAGTCACGATTCAGCGTGACATATTCGTGCTGGTAAATGGACATCGTTCACCTGGCTTCGAATCAGAGACAGGAACATCACATCGCAACAGGCCCGGCGCCGCCGGCTCAGTCAGTCAGAGTCCAGACGGCCTCTGTCGGAGAAGACCAGCTGGGCCGGCGGCCTGCCGTGCATCGCGTGATTCCGTCATCGCTTCGTCAGGAACTCGCTGCTGTTCAGCAGCGACCAGAAAATGTCTTCGAACGCCTCGTTCCTCCGGCCCACGGTCTTGATGTAGGCCAGATTGATTTCCCGTTCCTTCTCCGTCGGCTCCCGCGACAGCACTCTCAGGTACAGCTCATCCAGCGCCGCCCCGTCATCGCTGTTCTGCGTCAGGATCCGCCCCAGCGCCGTATCGCCAGTCGCCCGCGTGAGCGGAGCAATCGTGTCCGCGTTCATCATGAACAGCACCTGGGGAATGTTCCCCAGGATGTCCGCCTGTGGCGTTGAGGGGTCGTAACCGAACAATTGCTGGAATCCCCGCCGACCCGAGTTGCCTCGGCCGTACGGGCCCCGCCGCATCGATGCCAGGCCCGGCATCTCTTCCACACCCAGCACCTGCGCCATCGCGTTGTAGATCTGGTCCGATCGCAGCCTCGTCGGCGTTGCGGCCGCGAACTTCACCGTGTCGTTCGGACTCCCGGCCAGCTGCCGCTGGTACGCCTGCGTGGAGGTGATCGTCCGCAGCAGCCATTGAATGTCGTAGCCGTGGCTTGCAAACCCGTTCGCCAGCGCTTCCAGCACGTCTTCCTGCACGCCGCTCCGCTTGGGCCCCATGTCGTCGATCGGCATGAAGAACCCTTCGCCAAGCAGCTCACCCCACATCCGGTTGACGAACGCCTTCCGGAACCACGGATTCGATTTCGACGTGATCGCCTTCGCCAATGCTTCCCGACGATCAAGGTCGCTCGAGTTCCCCCTCTGCCGCTGGCCGGAGAGGAAGAACACTGGCTGCATCATCGTTCCCTTCGCCGTCGGGTCATTGAGGTCCGGCATGTAGTGCTCGGAAGAGCCTCGCCCTTCGCGCGGCGGCGCCGGCAGCCCTTCGATCTCCTTCATGCTCAGCGCGCCATCCTTGTCGGCGTCCCCCTGCGAGATCAGAAATCCGAACAGCCGTTCGAATCGCGGCGAGGCCTTGGCCTCAGCGGCCGTCACTCTTCCGTCGCGGTTGCGATCGACAAATCGAGCCAGCTCCGCCGGTTTCGGACGAACATCCGGCCCCGAGAACGACGTCACTTCAAAGTCGAGAAGCCCTGCATCCGGCTGCCGCCGCACCGACACCCGTGGAAGGTACGCCGCCAGTTCGTGGAACTGCTCGCGCTTCCACCCGTCGGTCGGATGGTCATGACAGTTGGCGCACTGCAGCTGAATTCCCAGGAAGATCCGCGACACCTCGGCCGCGATCTCCTCTGCGTTCCCCGTGTGCGCAAACATCAGTGCCGTCTGCCCGTCGTCCTGCACCTTTCCCGTCGCCGTGATGAGCGCCGTCGTGATCTCCGACCACGGCCGGTTTGCCGCCAGCTGCGCCGTCATCCATTCCTCGAACACGCCCTGCGCCCCGCGCGCCCGCTGCTCCGTCGCATGCCCAAAAATTACTTCGCCCCAGTAAGCTGCCCACAGGTCCGAGTACCCCTTCGAATCCAGCAGCCTGTCAATGAGCTTCGCCCGCTTGTCCGCATCGGGATCCAGTCCGAACAGCGTCACTTCCCGCGGCGTCGGAATCGTCCCCGCCAGGTCCAGGCTCACCCGCCTCAGGAAGTCTTCATCGGAAGAAATGCCTGCCGGAGTCACCCCCGCGGCCTCAAAACTCTTCTCGAGCAGCCGGTCGATCTCCCGGGCCATCTTCACTTCGGAGGGATGCTCCCGGCGTCCCTCCGGGACTTCCCCCTGCAGGGAAGCGGTCGCCAGGCACACCAGTCCGATCAGCAGGCAGCGAGCGACGGAATTCATCAGACTCCTCCCGCTGGACAGACCGGTCGAACTTCCAGAACCGTTCGGAACGATGGCGGAGCAGTGAATCCGGGGGAGGATGCGAGAGCCTCCGCCACCGTCCGAAAGGTTGCTGGGAATGGAACACGGAAACCAACCCCGCGGTTCCGGCAATTCCGCCCAACCTCAGCCAGAAAGCCGCGATGCCTCACGGAATGACAATTCCAGGACGCTCGCGCAAGCCACTACCCACTACCCATCAACTGATCGAAAACTCATCCAGACTCAACGCCGTCTCATGCCCCTCCTCGCCCCCCGGCCTCTCATCCCCGTCCCGGCCCGGCGAAGAACCCGACATCCAGTCCGGACCCGGCGCCGCATAAGGACGGAACTTCTCGATCGCCCCCCGGTCCTCGCGATACAGGATCGCCCGACCCGTCCCCAGGCGTGAAGCCAGCGGCGAATCGATCAGGTTGCTCGAATCGGCCGCGTTCATCGGGAACAGGATCCGCAGCTCGAAGTCGCGGAGCATCTGCCGGCTGAACCACCGCTCCACGTTGTTATACGAGTCGGCCCAGATCACGCAGTGCAGTCCCAGCTCCGGTCCCCCCGTCAGCAGCTGTGAGAACTGCTTCGCTGGCGATGCCGTCTGCTCGCCGCTGCCACCGAATCCGCCGCCGAAGCCGAAGTCGTCTTCCGCCCGCCTCAGGTCGCGGAAGCGGCTGAGGTTGTAGACGAACACGCACGACGTCGGGAACAGCGTGTCGCGATCCCCGTCCCGTCGCTCACGCTCGGCCGTCAGGTTCGAGAGCGCCCCCGCAGCCTGGCTCGGCGCGACGCGCCGGAACTTCGCTCCCAGCATCTGCTCCAGCTGCGACCACACCTCCCGCACAGGATCATCCGCCGCGCTGCCGTCGAAGAGCGTGACCGCCGGTTCATCGGCATCGGCCGACTGCGTCGCCAGCGCGATCGCCGCCGCCGCCAGGATCCCCTGGACCGCTTCCTGATCCTGCCCGACCAGCAACACGTTCGCGCTCGACTGCCGCTCCAGCACGATGCTCGTCGGGTCGCCGATTTCCACGGCGTCCCCCAGCCAGATTCGCGGCGCTGTCCGCCGCCGCGGCTCGACCGCTCCTGTCGTCGCCATCTGCCGCAGCACCCGGTTCTGCGACAGGTCCGAAGGAATGTTCCCCTCGAAAATGATCGGCGACTCGACTCCCACCTCGCGCGCGTCAGCCATCTGCTCGAGATCCCGCAGGTACTGCTCGCGCTTGTCGTCCGGCAGCCACGCGATCTGGAACGGATGGTTCCCTTCCACCAGGCCGTTCGCATCGTTGTAGATCGCTTCACCCGGACGCGACAGCAGCCTCGCGGCCGTGTTGTCTTCGCTCAGGATCAGGTGCGCATCCGCCTCGCTGCACTGCAGCGCTACCCGCACGGCCACCTGCCCCAGCGTGCTGCGGGCGAGCGTGTAGGCCCCGCCCAGCGTCTGCGATCCCAGGATCACATGAATGCCGAACGCACGCCCCTGCCGCACCAGGCGGTCCAGCAGCAGTGCGGCCGTCTGCGCGTAGCGGTCGTCCTCCGTGAAGAACTCCTGGAATTCGTCGATCACGAGCAGCACGCGCGGCATCGGAATGTTCGGGTTCCCGTTGCGGAATCCCGTCACATCCTGCGCCCCGTGCTTGCGGAACAGCTCGCCGCGTTCCGCCATCAGCTCGTCCAGCCGCGTCAGCGCGCTCACGCCGAACTCGCGATCGCTCTCGATCGCGATCACCCGTGCATGCGGCAGATGGAATTGCGCGTAATCCTTGAACTCGACTCCCTTCTTGAAGTCGATCAGGAAGAACTGCAGTTCGTCGGGGCTGTAATGCAGCGCCAGGTTCGTGATCAGTCCGTGCAGGAACGTCGATTTTCCCGAGCCGGTCTTGCCGGCGATCAGCATGTGCTGCGAGGTTCCCTGGCCCAGCTGCACATGCTGCAGCTTCACCGCCCCCGCCCGGCCCATCGGAATGTCGATGCCGCGACGGCTGTCCAGCGACCACCGCTCCCGCTCGGACGGCGCAATCCGCTCGAACGACACTTCGACCCGCCGCGCCCCCTTCGCCGCCGCACCCGCCGACTTCACGATCTGCGAAAACAACTCCGGACCCGGAGGCGCCTCCGCAATCAGCGGCCACCGCGACAGCGCCGGGTCGACCGAATAGAACGACGGAGTTCGCGAATCGACCACCGGTTCTTCCGTCGCGGCCGGAAGCGATTCCAGTGCCAGCGGATCGGCCGCATCGTGCACCCAGTCAAACCGCCCCGTCCTCTTCGACGGCGGATCATTCCACTCGAACACGTTCATCGACGGTTCGATGTCCGCCAGGTGGAAATTGTTCGGAAGCTGCAGCTTTCCATCGACCGACATCAGCACATACACGCCGCAACGCGGACCGCTCGTGATGATGCTCGTCAGCCGCCGCGCCGCGATCTCCGAGAACTTGGCCGGGAAATCGCGGATGACCACGATGCGGTAAGGCTCCGCCACTTCACCCGCGTGCCGGTTGTAGTCTTCCAGCGTCGGGAACTCGTTCCGCAGGTACGTCTGCAGCACGTTCTCCATATGTTCCGTCAGGTCGGCCAGCCGGGCCTCGATCTGGTTCGGCTCCGTCCAGATGCGGCTCGTCACCAGCATCTCATCCACGTCGGCAAGATGCATGAATCCCGCGAAGCTGTCCCCCAGGCCGACCGGATCGATCAGCGTGAACCGCAGCGTCCCGGGCGGCAGCGCCGTCAGCAGCCGCAGCATCGCCGTCTGCAGGATCGGCAGCGCCGCCGCGCGACCTTCCGGCGAACGTGACTTGAGCAGCAGCGAAGGCCGCTCCGGAAACTTCAGGTGCGCCGGGATCGTCAGCTCGCTCCGGCGCGGAGCCAGCCGTGCGTCGCCCGAGATCGCGTCGGGCCACTCGTGCAGATTGACCCCGAACGTTCCCAGCGGGATGCCGGCCGGAATCGTTCTCGGACGCGCGATGTCGCGCCCCGCCAGTTCGCTCCAGGACGGGAACGCCCGCTGGCTCTCCAGCTCGGCCTCATCAACCGCCCCCTGGAAGTCCCCCAGCGATTTCTCCCAGCCCACCTTCAGTTGCGACCATGCGGCCGACACCTCTCGCTGACGCTGCGCCATCTGCTCGGCCACCTGCGCCTTCAACGAATCGGTCGCCGCGTGAAAATTCGACTCGATCGTCTCGAGAGTCGATGTGTGCCAACGGGTCAGATCGCCCAGCCGGGTGGCCCGCAACTGGTCGGCCGCCGCGGCCCGCTGTCGATACGCCTGCTGCGTCGCCGCGATCGCCGCTTCTTTTCGGCCCCGGATATCGGCGATCCGGGTGTTGTAAGTGGTCCGGTAACGCTCGAGCGTTTCCTCGCGTTTCGCATCGACCCGCGCCTGCTCTCGCAGCATCACCGGTTCGCGGGCCGCAACGTCCTTCTGCGCCAGCTGCATCCACCGTTCATGAATCACGCGGGCATTCGCCAGTTCCTGTTCCCATCGCCGGAAGATCGCGTTCTGGCCGCTCATCGCAATCACGTACAGCACGAGCAGGACCACAACCGCCGCGAGTGCTCCCCCCAGCAGCGACAGCAGGATCCATTCGCTCGATGATCGCCCGGTCGTGATGTTGGCCACCGACGGATCGACGACGAAATACACGACCGCCGTCGCCGCCGCGACGAGAATCAGAAACGCCACAGCCGGCCACCACGACAGAAACAGCTTCGGCAGCTTCAGTCGCCCCAGCTCGTTCACATGGTCGGTCGTCTCGTTGATCGTCGCCTGGAACTGCTCCTGAACTTCATCCAGCGACTTCGCGACCTCCACGTCCGCTTCGTAGTCACGCACCCGGTACTTCCGCTCGGCCGCGGTGCTCTCGAAAACACTCGCGATCCCGCCCAGGGCCGTCGTCTGGTCTTCCTGCGTTCGCTCGATGGCATGCACGAATCGCTCGTGCTGCCGACGGGGGCTGTCATCCGAGTCGTCGGCCATCACCGACGAAACGACCCACGTGCTGTCATTGTGCTGCCGCTCGAGGGCCGCCGTTTCCGCGTCGTGCGATCGCACCAGTTCACGCAGCGCCGCATCGCGGTCCCGCTGTGCCTGGGAGTGCTCCGTCTGGTGCTCGGTGGTCAGCGCGTCCAGCGCGCCTGCACGCTGCGATTCGGTCGTCGACAGGTCGGCCGCGTGCCGGCGTTCCGTCTCGGACAACTGGTCCTGCAGCGCCGCGAGTTGCGGATCCTTCCTGTGGACCAGTTCAGCCATCTGCGCCTCGCGCTGCCGGCGAAGCGAGATGGCCGCCTCGAACTCCGCGAGCAGGTCACCCGGACCATGTGACATAGTCAGCTTCTCAGTGGATCCAAACCGCCACAAAGGACTGCCGCAGAAGGGCGAGTCGCGAAGGGTTCCCAGATTCTACGCACGCACCCGGCGAAATGCCTGCCGCAATCCAGGAACACAGTCCCCAGCCGATACAACACCGGCAAAGAGAAAGACGACCGCCCCAACTCCCGACTCCCGAGTACCGTTCCCGCTCCGCCGCCCGGTACGATGTCCCCCCCTTCACGCCCTCGAGGGAGACTGCGATGAATCTGCTGCGCCCGCTCACCTGGATGCTCCTCCTGCTGCCATCGGCCGCCTTCGGCGAATGGACGCCCGTCCCCGGCAAGCCGATGACCCGCTGGGCCAAAGACGTCAAACCCGAGACGCCCCTCCCCGAATACCCCCGCCCGCAGCTCGTCCGCGAGAAATGGCAGAACCTCAACGGGCTCTGGTCCTACGCCATCACCCCGCTCGCGAGGCCGGTGATCGCCGACGAGAAGCAGGACCGCCGCGGACAGATCGCCCCAGACGCGGCCGGCGAACCGGGTGAAGCTCCGACCAAATGGGACGGCGAAATCCTCGTCCCGTTCTGTCCCGAATCGGCCCTCAGCGGTGTCGGCAAAACCGTCGGTCCCAACAGCCGCCTCTGGTACCGCCGCACGTTCAACGTCCCGGCCGACTGGAAAGGCCAGCGTATCATGCTGAACTTCGGCGCCGTCGACTGGGACTGCACCGTCTGGCTCAACGGCAGGAAAATCGGCGACCACCAGGGAGGCTATGACCCGTTCTCCTTCGACATGACCGAGGCGATCAGGCCCGACGGCGATCAGGAACTCACCGTCGCCGTTTGGGACCCCAGCCACCTCGGCGTCCAGCCCGTCGGCAAACAGCACACGAATCCCCACGGCATCTGGTACACGCCCGTCACCGGCATCTGGCAGACGGTGTGGATGGAGCCGGTTTCGAAGGGAGCCATCGATTCGGTCGTGACTTACACGAATTTCCATAAGCGGATGCTCAACGTACGGATCAAGTGGTCCGGGTCTCAACAGGGCGACATCTGCAAGCTCACCATTCTCGATGGCGATAGGATCGTTGCCGAAAACGGTGGGACCGCGACAGCATCATCCGGTGATTTGACGATCGGAGTACCGGCCGATGATCTGAAGCCATGGACTCCCGAGTCGCCATTCCTGTATCGCGTCTATGCCACCGTCGAACGGAACGGGAAGCAGATCGATGAGGTCTACAGCTACGCCGCGTTCCGAGAAATCGAACTCAAAAAAGACTCCGCCGGCGTCAACCGACTCTTCCTCAACAACAAGCCCGTCTTCCAGTACGGCCCGCTCGACCAGGGCTGGTGGCCCGATGGCCTCTACACCGCTCCGACGGATGCGGCCCTGAAATACGACATCGAGATCACGAAGGATCTCGGCTTCAACATGTGTCGCAAGCACGTGAAGGTTGAGCCCGCCCGCTGGTACCACTGGTGCGACAAGCTCGGCCTCCTCGTCTGGCAGGACATGCCCAACGGCGACAAGAACATCGGCCGCGACAAGCCCGATATCGAACGCACCCCTGCCAGCGAGGCCGTCTACCGCAAGGAATGGACCGCCATCGTCAACGCCACGAAGCACTTCCCCTGCATCGTCGCCTGGGTCCCCTTCAATGAAGGCTGGGGCCAGTTCAAGACCAACGAAATCCTCGACTGGACCCGCACCCTCGACAGCACCCGTCTCATTGATGGCCCCAGCGGCTGGGTCGACCGCAAAGGGGGCGACATGATTGACGCCCACATCTATCCCGGCCCGGGAATGCTCCCCATCGAAGACAAACGCGCCAGCGTCCTCGGGGAGTTCGGCGGCCTCGGCCTCCCCGTCGACGGTCACACCTGGCTCGACAAGAACAACTGGGGCTACCGCAGCTATGAAACGAAACAGGCCCTGAACGACGCTTATTCCGATTTGCTCACGCAGATTCCCGTGCTGATCGGCCAGGGCCTCTCGGCCGCCGTCTACACGCAGACGACCGATGTCGAAATCGAAGTCAACGGCTTCCTCACCTATGACCGCGAAGTCCTCAAGTTCGACAAGGACCGCGTGCAGAAACTCCACGCCCGACTCCACGAGCCGCCGCCGTCCCTCAAGGTCCTCGTCCCCACCTCGGAACAAGAGCCGCAGGCCTGGCGGTATACAACGGACAAGCCGGCCGACGACTGGATGCAGCCCACCTTCAACGACGGCGCCTGGAAACAGGGGCCCGGTGGATTCGGAACGAAAGGGACTCCGGCCGCCGTCATCGGCACCGAATGGAACACGAAAGACATCTGGCTGCGGCGGACGTTCGAACTGAAGTCGACCGACGTCGATGAACTCAGCCTCCGCGTTCACCACGACGAAGACGCCGAGATCTCCATCAACGGCCGGCTCGTGAACTCGCTGAAACGGTTCTCCACCGAGTACGGACCGGCCGCCATCGCGTCCGAAATCAAGTCGGCGCTGAAGGTCGGCACGAATGTCATGGCGGTGCACTGTCGGCAGACCGGTGGCGGCCAGTACATCGACGTCGGCTTGAATGAGCTTCGATGGAAGCGATAAGCCCGGAGCAGCGGGCAGAGGTCGCGTCGTCAGTCAGCGGTCTTCGGAATTCGCCGTCGCGGAAGGAACCAGCGGCGAACCGGTCGTGCAGCAGCGGAACATGAGCGTCTGGCCCGCCGCGCTCATTACGACCATGCGGAGGTCGTCAAAGCCGGTCCGTTGCAGCAAGGCGGTTTCACCGACGTGCAGGACCTGAGCGGGAGGCAATTCCCAGCGGATCTGACCTCGCCAGGTCGAGTCCCCTTTTTCGAGACCCCGGTAGAACAGCCCCTGGACATCACCCAGTTTGAGGCGATGGTCGGCCGTCCAGAGCGATCCCTGGAACGGAAACTTTTCGGTTGAGAGTGGTGGGCGCGGCAAGACAGTGGCCTTCCTGGGGCATCCAGGCGGTCATGTTCAGCGCCACGCAACGACGGGCACAATCGTGGATGACCGGCAGAGCGTCAAGATGATTCGTGCGACCATCGAGCCGATCAGGGATTGAGAAACTCGACGACTCCGTCCTCGATCCCGCGGCGCTCGAATCGCAGGAGCGTGATCCCCGGGCGCGATTCGCCGACCGTCGACCGGAAGCCGGCCGAGCGCAGGAAACTGGCGAAGACTTCGATCGACTGCGCGTTGAGATCCGTGTCGTTCGCCCCCACGATCCTGACCTGCCGGATCTCCGGGGCCTTCAGCAGCGACAGGTACTGGCGCGACAGCGGACCACCCACGTCCCACAGGATCGGAATGGGCAGAGCGCGATCGGACTGCGTGTAAAACGGACCCAGGCGACAGGCCACGTAAGACTTGAGACGCGGGTAATCCGCAAGCATCGGCAACAGGATCCCTTCCGCCAGACCCGACTGCGTGAAGACGAGAACACCCGGATCACCCATCTCGGACGCGAGCTCGACTCCCACCTGTTTCCACTCTTCTTCGATCGGATTGGCCAGCCGGGCGGCCGTCCCGGGCGAGAAGCTCATGCTCCACGCCGTGAAACCCAGAAGCCCTGCGACAAGGCAGGCCGCCACCGGGGGAATCGCCACACGAGTCGCGGCCAGTCCCACCGCCAGCGCCGAAGCGGGAACGATCATCACTCGATAGCGCGGGCTCGCGAGCATCGGACTCCCCAGAAGCGCCATCGTCGCGATCATCGTCAGGGGAACGAGCCACAGGAACAGGGGCATCCAGATCGTCCCCCCTCCCTCCAGCCCCTGCTGCCCATCACGACGACGTCTGTGAAAATGGGCCCACGCGCATGACAGCAAAACCAGCAGCAGGGCGAACAACGTCCACGGCGCCCCGAAAGCCTCCAGCACCGTGGGAGGAATCCGCTGGAATTCGATGAGCCCGCTCCACTCCCGCAGCCTGAGAAGAGCAGGCAGCAGCGGCACGCACGCCATGCCCACCACGATGACGGCCACGAGCGCGGTCGACGGGCGGGCGTTCCGCCGCGAACGGCGTACATGCCACGCTGAGAAAACGAGCACGACCGACTGGGCCGCGACGAGCGGGGCCGTGAGATAGTGAGTCCAGCACAGGGCGATCGCAGAAACCGTCCAGGCCGCCAGCCATCGACGCTCCGCAGGCGCTGAACGCCAGCGCAGCAGACAGGCCATCGACAACGACGCGAGCAGCAGTACCAGGCCGTAGCATCTCGCAAAACGGACTTCATCCAGCATTCCGGGATGCCAGGCGACGATCAGCGCGGCCAGTCCCCCGCACAGGGGACCGGCAACGATGCGGCCAAGCCAGAACCCGGCCGGAACCGCGAGGACATACGCAGCCAGCGACGGCACTCGAAAGACCGTTTCCGAGTGTCCGCCCATCGCGAGGGCCAAACGTTCGAGGAGATGGGAGAGCGGCGGAAGGACGGCGACTTCTTCACAGCGATTCCAGAGTTCGCTGACGGTCGGCGCTCCGGAGCAGTAGTAGGAAACGTGTTCGTCCAGCGCCAGCGCCTGGCCGCGCAGCGCCGGAGCGCAGAGCGCCAGCGCGGAAAGGATGGCCACGACCAGAAGCCCGAAGCCCCAGCGATCATCCGACGTGCCCATGAAGATTCCGGTGACGACCCGTTGACGACATGCCGTGCGCTTCCGCGGCCCTGAAGAACACCGCGGACGGATCATTGGATCCGGCAAATCCCGGGTCAATGTCCGAAAGACAGAGTCACCCGCGCGACGATCCGGAATGCACCCTCTTGAACACGTGCAGAGTGCTTTTAGCATGGCAGGTGCAGGAGGCAGCGGATCCGTTAGATCGGCCCAATGGCTGCGTCGACCTGATTAACTGCCTCCTGCCGCCTTTTTTCACGCTCATCGCGTTCCGGCAAGCCGATGCGCGAGACGGTTGTGGAAGGTGCCGTGGTCCAAGGGGGGCCGCGGCACTTTCCTTTTCTGATGAGCCGCCAGACGCAATCAGGCGGAGCAGGCTGCGAGAGCCATTTCGGGCTCCGGCTCCAGCCAGCGCGTGACGCAGTTGCGACCGTTTGACTTGGCCGAATAGAGCGCCTCGTCGGCCAGCTCGAGCACGCTCGGCGGGACCTTCGCCCGCAACTGGGCGACGCCGAAACTGCAGGTCACATGCACAGGCCTGTCGCAGTAGAGGAATCGCAGGTCTTCGATCGCCTGGCGGAGGCGTTCCGCCACCTCCAGCGCTTCGTCCGCAGTCGTCCCCGGAAGCAGGATGGCGAGTTCTTCGCCGCCGTACCGGCAGACGACGTCGCGCGGACGGCATTGTTCATTCAGGACAGTCGCAATCCTGCGCAGGACTTCGTCGCCGAACCCGTGGCCATACTTGTCGTTGATGGCCTTGAAGTGGTCGACGTCGGCCATGATGCAGGCCAGCGGCTCACCCGTCCGCCGCGAGGCGGTCAGTTCGACGGTCATCTGGGCGTCGAGGTAGTGACGATTCCACAGGCCGGTCAGGCCGTCGATCATCGCCTTGCGGGCGAGCAGGTTCATGAGTTCGCGGGTCCGCAGTGAAGCTCGAACGCGGGCCCGGAGCTCAGCCGCGTCGAACGGCTTCGCGATGTAGTCGACGGCGCCCAGGTCGAGGCCGCGGATCTTGTCGCTCGTCGAAGCAGCGCCGGACAGGAAGATGACCGGGATGTCCCTCGTCTCGGGATACGACTTCAGCTCGGCGCACACCGAGAATCCGTCGCGTCCGGGCATGTCGACGTCCAGCAGGATCAGATCGGGCCCGATCGTGCGGGCCTCCTTGATGCCGGTGATCGGATCATAGGCCGAGGCGACCGTCACCTGCTCTTTCGCGAGCCGGACGCGGACCAGGGCCTGGAGGTCAGGCGAATCATCGATGACGAGAACTTTAGGATTCATGGCAAAGCTCGCGAGCCGTCTCGTACCCCTCAACAGAGCGGACGAGCGTCAGCAGGGACTGAATTTCGGAATGAATGGAAGGCAGCGGATCTTGATTCTTGATGGCGAGTTCGGCCCCCGCCGCGCAGGTGGTGATCTCCTGGAAGCCGTAGCCGCCCCCCGCCCCTTTCAACTGGTGCAGGGACCGCTGGAGAGCGGGAAGGTCGTCCCGGCGCAGCTGTTCGGTCAGGCTCGCCATGCGTGAGGGAAGAACTTCTACGAACTGGGCGACGAGTTCGGCCATGTCCGGGTCGTCAGCGAACTCACTGCGGATCTTCGCGATGGAATCCTGCGCCGCCGCCGACGGAACGGACTCGATGCCTTCCGGCATCAGGCGGGCAACCGCCGACAGCAGCGCCGATCTCGCGATCGGCTTCGTCAGGTAGTCGCTGCATCCCGCGTCGAGACACTTCTGGCGGTCTCCTGACATCGCGTGGGCTGTCAGCGCGATGACCGGCAGGTGGAACCCCATGCTCCGGAGTTGCCGGGTCGCCGTATAGCCATCCATTTCCGGCATCTGCATATCCATCACCACGAGATGGAACTCTTCGTGGATGATCGCCTCGATGGCGGCGCGGCCGTTTTCGGCGACGACCACTTCCGCTCCCGCCTTCCGCAGGATCTGCGACAAGAGCTTCTGGTTATCGAGGCCGTCTTCCGCGAGGAGGATCCGCCCCCTCAGGCGGATCAGGTAATCGGCCCGATCCGTCGTCGAGAGGCTCGATTCATTCAGCTGCTGCACCATCTCGAGTTCCGTCACCGGGCCGCCGTTCACCGAGAACCGGAACACGCTGCCCACAGTCGGGAGCGACTCGACCGTCAGCTCTCCACCGAGGAGTTCCACGAGACGCTTGCTGATCGCCAGGCCGAGCCCGGTGCCCCCGTAGCGGCGGGTCATCGATTCATCGGCCTGCGTGAAGGGCTGGAACAGGCGGTCGAGCTGCTGAGGAGTCAGGCCGACGCCAGTGTCTGTCACCGCGCAGTTCACGAAGCAGTTGCCGTCGCGAGTCTCGCTCGAAACATGGACCCGGACGTGTCCGTGGTCGGTGAACTTGACCGCATTGGAAACCAGGTTGACGAGCAGCTGCTTGACCCGCAGCGGATCGGTCAGCACGGTCTTCGGAACCTGCTCGCCGAACGTCAGCTGCAGGTCGATCTTCTTGGCGATCGCCACCGGCCGCATCAGCGAGGCGACGTCGGCCGCGATCTGCGAGACGTCGACGGGAATCTGCTCGATCGTCATCCGGCCCGCTTCGATGCGGCTGATGTCGAGGATGTCGTTGATGAGGTCGAGCAGATGCCGCGCGCTGCGGCGGATCGTCTGCAGGGCTTCCCGGCGCTCCTCGGGAGACTGGTCCCATTCGAGGAGCGTGTCGGCGAACCCCATGATCGACGTCATCGGAGTCCGGATCTCGTGCGACATGTTCGCCAGGAATGCCGACTTGGCGCGGTTGGCCCCTTCCGCAGAGGCCGTCGCCGCGGCGAGTTCGGACGTGCGGAGATCGATCAGGTCTTCCAGGTGCTCCTGGTGCAGCTCGCGGCGGGCGGTCTGAATCGCCATCTCGCGCTGGTCGGCGACGCCGCGGCGGATCGAGATCACCAGGAAGATGTCTTCAAACAGGACCCAGGCGGCATGCTCCAGCCACCGGAAATGCCCGGGCGAAGCGGCGCCGAAGATCGTTTCGGGCCAGAACAGCCCCCGGATCAGGTGATCTGAAGCGGTGACGATCGTCGGCGCGATCAGCAGCTTCCAGTCGCGATAGGCCGCAATGAAAGCGAGCGAACCGAAGATATGGAAATGCGTTTCGATCCGACCGCCGGTGATGTGAATCAGCAGCGACGAAAACAGAACCTGAGCCACGGCGATCGTCTGTCGAGTGATCGCATCGCCCGGAAACTTCCATGCGAAGAAAATCGGCAGGCTGCAGAGCGCCCCGCCGAGGAACACGGCGAGCCACAGATGCGGATGGACGCTGCTCAGCGTCCCCTGCCAGGTCGCCGGCGTGATGACGGCGGCGGCGATGATCGCTGCGAGCCACTGCAGAAGCAGCAGCGCCACGAACATGCGGTCGGTTCGCTGGTACACCTTGCGCCGTGAGGCGTTGTCGATTTCCTGGGCGCGGCGGCGCACAGCGTCGTCATTGAGCCAGATCGGGGTTTCAGACATGGAAGTCGGTGTTATTCGGTCCGCCCGCAGAGGCCCGCGGCGCGACAGGGAGATTCGAGAGGACAGCCGTAAACCTTGGTGCGGGTGAAATCCCGACCGGAGCCCGTGGAATTCAGGACGATCGCTTCAATCGCCGTTCGCCCGGCACTCACGCCCGAGTGCCCCCGCCCGACAGTCACCCCACCGTGAAAGGCGAGGCTGCCATCCGGCATGTAGAGGAGCGCTTCGCCGGATGTCGTGGCGCCGAATCGGCGATGTTCAGTTCCGCTCACGTCAACAAACGCGGGACCCGCATTGATCGCACGGACGGTTTCCCAGTGCTCGGTGTCCTCGCTGCGCCACGGGGCGTCCCCCCGTTCCAGGAACACGAACTGCATGTCGAGCTTGTCCCCGCAGCGGTGATGCAGGGCTGCGACCTCTTCGAGGCTCGCCCGCGTGCACGGGCACTTCGGATGGACGAACACGATCAGCATCGGCTTGCCGAGAGGAGCAACGCAGACGGCGTCCTCCGGGAATCGCGTGGCGACGTCGTGGTCGGGCGCGGCCGTCTTCTCGTGCCGCATCGCGACGGCGAAGCCGGCGGCGACAGCCGCGAGCCACAACACGCCGACAAGAACGACGGTCAACCCACCCGCTCGCGGGTGGTGGAAAAGGTCTGGGCGGCCGTGCGCGCGCATCTCGAGCTCGAACGTCGGGGAAATCACGGCGCGGTACCGCCGTCGGGTGAGAGTGCGCCTGCCGCTGGGAGGAGGCAGGTTTTGCACACTGTGCGTGTGGCTCTGGAGGTGCAGTCCGGGCGACACAGCAACACTAGGTCGAATATTGCGACTTGCGCTGGCTTGTTGCCAAAAAGACGCAACAGAGGCGTAGGCCAGTCCACATATGCCTGAGAAGCCGGCTTCAGCGACCGCTGGCGGCTAAGGTCAGGTGGCAGGAACTGTTAGGGATTTCCCCTCACCAGGAGGCGAAAGTCGCGGTTTGCTACCGGTGTTGCCTTCGTTCAACGCCCCGGCGCGGACGGTTCCCCCTTGAGAACCCGCTCAATCAGCGCGTACGCCTTTTCCCGCATCGCGTCCGGAAAATCGTGCTCGCAGTCCGGGTGGGCCACTTCGAGCCGGTCCGGAACTCCGAGCAGCTCGTACACCGGCCGGGCCGCGGCAACCACGCGGTCGACACTTTCGTGCCGGAAATTGGAGTCCTTCAGCGGCGCCGCAATGAAGACGTGACGCGGGGCCAGAGCCCCGACCAGCTCGTGAAAATCGTAGGGAATCTCCGCGAGACGCCCCCGGTACGCGGCCAGCCGCGGAAGATAACGGGTCTGGCACCACCCCTTTTCAGGCATCCAGACCGACTCCACCCCGCCGTAGTAATCGAGATACGAGTCGAGCCCGCACGACGAAACGATGACTTTCACGCGATCGTCGAACACCGCTGTGTAAACGGAATTGTGCCCTCCCAGCGAGTGGCCGATCGCAGCGTAGTTTCCCGGCTGCACGGAGGGCAGCGAGTCGAGCAGATCGAGACCGCGGATGTTGTCCCAGATGGCCTTCAGCGTCCCGCTCTCCCAGCCCAGCGCCTTGATGTCCGGCTGGTACTTCGCAAGGAGCGGATAGGAAGGAGAGAGTGTCACGAATCCACGCTCCGCCAGCTCGCTGGCGTATTGCCGGTTCGCTTTCCCTCCGAGACCGACGACGACTCCGTTTCCGACGGCGTTGTCGGTCGGATGCAGGCAAAGCACGGCAGGAACCCGGATTTTGGAGTCCGCCAGGACCGATTTCGGAATGGTGAGATATGCAGGAACGCGGCCGCCCGGCTCGGAGGAATATTCGATCCGCCGGAGCACGTAACTTCCACGATCGATCTCTTCGAGCACCGTCATCTCGAGATCGCACCTCTTCTCAGGGCCCGGAAGTTTTCCGGCGATCGATTCGAATGCCGCGACGATCGAGGCGCGGCGTTTTTCCCAGTCGGCCTTGGTTTTCACAGGCGCCGCGACGCCCGAATCGTCGCGAAACACGAGCAGGTTCTCGCGCGGCAGTCGCTGCGGCGCGTCGGCCGCGGCGATCAGAAAGAGACTGGCGAGCAGGCAGATGACAATCGTCAGTCGCGAAAGCATCGTCTGGAATCCTGATTGAAACGGTTGTTCCTGCGGAATGAACTGGCAGGTCGGGCGCGGCCTGGTCTGGGCCGGAGCATATCACCGGCATTCGCAGAATTCCCCGCGGTAGGGGGGGCGTGTTACACTTCGGGGCATCATTCGTTTGAGTTGCTGCGGACAGACAGGCCATGTGGCCTCTCGGATCCGGCGGCAGCGCGATCCGGAGGCACAACAGTGCCGGCCATCGATCGCGAACATCCGTACTGCGGCGAGGAGAGTTGTCGGCATGAGTTCGGAACCAGGAACCGGCGCGACCCAGGAGTCTGCAACTCCTGTTCAGTCAGATGAGGCGTCGGCCGTGGCAGTGGCGTCGGCTGCGGAAACTTCTCCGGAGGCCGCCGCTGCAGGAGAGGCTCAGCGTCCCAAGGTGCGACTCAATCCGGCTGCGGATCCGGGCCAGCTCAAGGCGCGCCCCTCGATCGATGCACCGGAAGCCTCCGCATCGGAACCCGCCGCCGCGGATGTCCCCGCTGAAGAGGCCCTGGCGGCCGCCGCGAAGGCGGAAGTGACCATGTCGTCGCTTCCCCCCGCTCCGCCGGCCCGCGCGGTCGAAATCCCGCGCGACGTCTCCCTCGACGCCGACACCGAGGCTGCGATCGCCGCCGCCATCGCCGGCGGCGGACTCGATGCCCAGCCCGTCCCAGTGACGCCCCCTCCGTCCTCGACGGAAGAGGCGGACGCCGATGCTCCCCCCGCCTCCGACCTCGCCTCGGGGACGAAACTCACCGGAACCGTCCAGACGGTCCACGGCGACAACGTCTTCCTCGATTTCGGCCTCCGCACCACGGGCGTCGTTTCGCTCCGTCAGTTCCCCCCCGCGAAGCCTCCCCAGGCCGGCGACAAAGTCGATGTCGTCGTCGACCGCGTCGATGAGAAGGACGGCCTGGCCCTCTGCAACCTGCCTCGCGGCCGGTCCAAGGTCTCCGGCGACTGGGACGCCATCTCCGTCGGACAGGTCGTCGACTGCTTCGTCGAAAAGACGAACAAGGGCGGCCTCGAAGTGAAGTGCGGCTCGCTCCGCGGCTTCATGCCCGCCAGCCAGGTGGAGATGGGCTACGTCGCTACCCTCGATTCCTACGTCGGCCAGAAGTTCCGTGCCCAGGTGACGGAAGTGAAGCCGGCCCGCCGTCGGCTCATCCTCTCCCGCCGCGCCATCATCGCCGAAGAGCGTGAAGCGGCCGAGAAGGAGGCGATGCAGAACCTCGGTCCCGGACAGTCGCTGACCGGCCGCGTGAAAACCATCAAGGACTACGGCGCGTTCATCGACCTCGGCGGCGTCGACGGCTTCCTGCACATCGGCCAGATGAGCTGGGTCCGCATCAACCATCCTTCGGAAATCCTGAAGGAAGGGCAGCAGGTCGAAGTCCAGGTCCTCTCAGTCGATAAAGACACGAAGAAGATCAGCCTCGGCATGCGGCAGCTGTCGGCCAATCCCTGGTCGCTGGCGTCCGACAAGTACGCCAAGGGAACCAACGTCACCGGCAAGGTCACCCGCGTCGAGCCGTTCGGCGCGTTCATCGAACTCGAGCCGGGCGTCGAAGGCCTGGTGCACATCAGCGAACTCGATCACAAGCGGATCAAGCGCGTGACGGAAGTGCTGGACGTCGGCCAGATGGTCGAGGTCCAGTGCCTCGAGGTCGACCCGGGCCGCAAGCGGATCAGCCTCTCCGTGAAGGCCCTCCGGGCCAAACCGGAAGCTCCGCCGAAGCCTCAGGATGAAGACCTGGCCCCCGGAAAGGGCGAGGTGTATCAGCGCAAGACCAAGGGCCCGCTCAAGGGAGGCATGGGCGGCACGAATGCAGGCGGATTGTTCGGAAATCCTGGAGATTTCGCGCGATAGGTCGCAGCAGACCGCCACCAGAAAACGGGCGAATCGGCATCCCAGAGGCGCTTATGGCCATTTCGTTCTCGTGTGAGTGCGGCCAGGAATTCAAGGTCAACGACAGTCACGCCGGCAAGCGGATCAAATGCCAGGGCTGCGGCTCCGCCGTGAAGATCCCGTCGCTGCCGGTGAAGGCGAAGAAATCGACGGGCGATTCCGGCGGCGTCGCCGTCGGCAAGGTCGCAAAGAAATCGAAACGCGCCGAGGACGAAGAGGAAGATCCGCTCGTCCACCGCACCAGCGACTACGACAGCGCCTTCGAGTTCGACATCGCCAAGGTGCCGATGGGGAAGCTGATCGAGGACGACGACCCCGACTCCCCCAAGGCCAAAAAGAAGAAGAAAACCGACGGAGCCAAGGGCGACAAACCCAAGAAGAAGAAGAAGGACGACGAGGAATCCGCCAATCCCGTGCTGGTCGGCGTCTTCCTCCTCCTCGGGCTCTGCAGCCTCTCCGCGCTCGGGTACTTCGGCTTCCAGAAATTCGGCGGGGCGGTCGACACCACCCCCGTCGAAAAGAAGTTCGTCACCTTCAAGCATGAGACGGCCGGATGGTCCGTGGAGCATCCTGACGACTGGCCGGCGAAGGGCCAGGGGGGAAGCGGCGGTGCTCCGCCGCTGCTGCTGATGGAAGGCGACGGCGCTGTTTTCCGAATCAAGGGCAGCATGGGCGGATCGGCCGTCGGCAGCATCGCCCAGTCCGGCGGAGCCGGCGGCATCGCCATCCCCGGCGCCGGGGGTGATGACGCAGCGCCCGTCGGTGAAGACCTCTCTCCCGAAACCGCCGTCCACGAGTTCCAGAAGACCTTCTTCGAAGCGGACTTCTCCGAGTATGAAGAAGAGCCGATGCAGAAGATCAAGACCCCCTTCGGCGAAGGCCGACTCTCGGTCTACACCGGCAAGGAAGGGCTGCTCAGCGGAAAGGTGAAGGGCTACCGCGCCACCTTCATGGACAACAACTGGCAGTACAACATCCGGGCCTACGTGCCCGAGAATCAGTGGGAAAAGTTCGAGCCCATGTTCAAACGGATGATCATGTCGTTCGCGCGGTAAGCGAAACGGGCTCACTGGCAATCACGCCCCGGCTGCTCCTGAAGCCCCCGGGGCGTTTTCGTTTCACGAAAACAGCCGCGTCACCGGTTCGCCCGGGCACACAACCTGCGGACGCCCCTGGGCGTCCGCCAGCGCCAGCTCGCGCGGAATCCCAAGCAGATGATGCACCGTCGCCATCAGATCCACCGGCTGCACAGCGTCGGCGATCGGGTAGGCCGCGTGCCTGTCGGAAGCCCCGTACACCTGGCCTCCCCGCACGCCCCCGCCAGCCAGCACGGAGGTGAAACAGTTCGGCCAGTGATCGCGCCCATCCCGCCCCGCGCCGGCGTCGCTGTTCCGCTGCCCCACCTTCGGAGTCCTCCCGAATTCGCCCGTCCACACCACGAGCGTTTCGTCGAGCAGGCCCCTCTCTGAGAGATCGTCCAGCAGCGTCGAAAACGCCCGGTCGGCCACAGGCATCAAGCGGTCCTTGAGATCGATGAAGTTCCGGCTGTGCGTGTCCCAGTAGACGCTGACGTTCTTGATGCCGTCGTTCGGCCAGAACACGCAGACCAGCGGAACGCCGCGCTCCACGAGGCGTCGCGCCTGAAGCACGCTCTGCCCGTGCGGATTGCGGCCATAGCGATCGCGCATCTCGGCCGGCTCCTGCGCCAGATCGAAAGCGTCCCCGCCGGCCGTGTCCTGCAGCAGATGGAACGCGCGGCGGTAATGTTCGTTGATGGCGGTTCCCGCGCTCACATCCAGGGCGCGGCGTTGGCGTTCGAGTTCCGCCAGCAGCGCTCGGCGCTCATCCAGGCGCGAAACGGCAATCCCCTCCTGCAGCGCGAAATCGGCCACGCGGTAGTCGACCGTATTCGGATCAGCATCGATCGTCAGAGGATCAAACTGCTTCCCCAGCCACCCCGCAAACTGCCCGTGGCTCTGCTCGACGAACCGCGGAACATCCCCCGGCACTTTCGGACGCATCGAAACGAACGGAGGAAGCGGCTGCCGTCCGCGGCCCAGCCGGGAGACGACGCTCCCCAGGCTCGGCCAGTCGTGTTTGAGGTCGTTGTCCGGCGGCGGGGGCTGCCCCGTCAGCAGGAAGTGCGTCGAGGTCGTATGGTCGACGTTGTTGTGCGTCATTGAACGCACGATCGCCAGCCGGTCGGTTCGCTGCGCCAGTTCCGGGAAGTGTTCGCAGATCTGGATGCCGGGCGTCGCCGTCGAAATCGGCTGGAACTCGCCGCGGATCTCGCGCGGCGCCTCGGGCTTGAGGTCCCACGTGTCCTGGTGAGCCGGACCGCCCCACATGAACAGCAGAATGCACGCCTTGGCTTTCCCGAACGAATCGCTGGCCGGCAGCGAGACGGCCTGCTGCGCAGCCAGGAGCTGCGGCCACGACAGGCCCAGCCAGCTCACCGCTCCCGCCTGCAGCAGTGTCCGGCGATGCATGGGCATGAGCAGGAGTGACGGGGAGGGAACGGGCCGCGGCCATCACATCATCGGTCGCCTCCAACGCCAGCGTCAAGAACCGGAGCTCACTCGAGGCCGGAGCGCGGCAGCAACAATGGCAATTGCCCAGTCGTTCCCGGATACTGGTACGACTCTTCTCGCGCCGATTCAGGGGTCCCGACACATGGCGATTGCTCCCTCGAAATGGATGTCCCGCACGATTGTTGCGGCAGCCCTGCTTTTGTCCCCGGCCGCAGTCTCCGCCGCTGATGATCCAGCGGATGTCCTCCGCGAGTCGGGCGTTTGCGGCGGATTCGTCGCCCACATCAACTGCGGCAACGGCTCGCTGACGGTCGGCCTGAAGCCCAACGACTCCTACCAGGTGCAGGGCCTCGCGCGCAATCCGGAGGACGTCGCCGCCGCGCGAACCGCAGTCGCCAAGGCAGGCCTGTACGGCGATGTCGCCATCGACCGTCTCTCCGGCCAGCAGCTCCCCTACATCGATAACCTCGTCAACCTCCTCGTCGTCGACGGCGACCCGGGTGTTCCCGACACCGAACTCGATCGAGTGGTCGTGCCCAATGGCGTCATCATGCGACGGGCGTCCGCGGATGCGAAGTGGACGAAAACCGTCAAGCCGCGTCCGAAAGAGATCGACGACTGGTCGCACTACCTGCACGATCCCAGCGGCAACGCCGTCGCTCACGACGACGTCGTCGCGCCCCCGCGCCATCTGCAGTGGGTCGGAACCCCGCGCTGGTCGCGGCACCACGACCGCATGGCCAGCATGAGCGCCATGACGACCACCAACGGCCGCATGTTCTACATCATGGACGAAGGCAGCCGCATCTCGATCCAGCTTCCCTCCAAGTGGAAACTGATCGCCCGCGACGCCTTCAACGGCGTCGTCCTCTGGAAACGTGACATCTCCGAATGGAACAACCAGCTCTGGCCCCTCAAGAGCGGCCCCACGCAGCTGGCCCGGCGACTTGTGTCGACTGATAAGGAGGTCTACGCGACTCTCAGCTTCGAGGCCCCGCTGACCGCGATCGACGCCGCGACCGGCGAAACACTCCGCACCTACGAAGGCTCAGGCTCCTGCGAGGAAGTCCTCTACGACCAGGGTGTCCTCTATATCGTCGCCAACAAGGGTGAGCACGAACTGAAGCAGTACGCGCCGCTGCACAACACCGGCGACCAGGCGCGCGTCCGGACCGACTATGCCTGGGATGAAGGCTCCCGCGTCCTCATGGCCTACGACGCCGCAACCGGTAAACAACTGTGGGCGAAGGGCACGCGCGTCACCCCGCTGACCCTCGCACTCGGCGCCACGCAGGCCTTCTTCCACGACGGCGAACGCCTTGTCGCCGTCGACCGCAAAACGGGCGAGCAGACCTGGCGCACCGAGCCCGTCAATCGCCGAGCCCGCGTGACGTTCAACTTCGGGCCGCGGCTCGTCGTCCATGACGACGTCGTCCTCTTCGCGGGCGGCGAAGGAAAGATGTCGACGTTCAACGGATCCGACGGCAAGCTGCTCTGGACGGCCGACCACCCCAACTCGGGCTACCAGTCCCCGCAGGACCTGATGGTCGTCGATGGTCTCGTCTGGTGCGCGCCGACGACCAGCGGCAAGGACACCGGAAAGTTCACCGGCCGCGACCCGAAAACCGGCGAGGTGAAAAAGGAATTCCTGCCGGACATCAACACCTACTGGTTCCACCATCGCTGCTACATCGCCAAGGCGACTGACAACTTCATCATCCCGTCGCGAACCGGAATCGAGTTCGTCGACCCCAACACCGAACACTGGGACATCCATCACTGGGTCCGCGGCGGATGCCTCTATGGCATCCTGCCGGCCAACGGCCTCGTCTATGCGCCGCCGCACAACTGTGCCTGCTATCCCGAGGCGAAGCTGTACGGCCTCAACGCCATGGCCCCCGTCGCCCCGACGCGGCCCCTCCCCGGTGTGATCTCCGATGAAGGTCGCCTCGAAAAGGGACCGGCCTTCGACCGGCCGCTCGGACCCGTCGAAACCGAAGACGACAAGAACCTCGACTGGGCCACGTACCGCCACGACGCCGGACGCACCGGCGCCACCACCCAGAAGATCGAGCCCGAACTCAAGCCCGCCTGGTCGGTGAAGCTCGGCGGCAAGCTCACTCCACCCGTCTCGGTCGGAGGACGAACCTTCGTCGCCCAGGTCGACCGCCATACGCTCCACTGCCTCGATGCCGAATCCGGCAAGTCCCTGTGGACGTTCACCGCAGGAGGCCGCATCGATTCGCCGCCGACCATTACCCGCGGCCGCGCCGTCTTCGGCTCGGTCGATGGATACGTTTACAACGTCGATGCGGCCACCGGTGAACTCGCGTGGCGCTTCCGCGCCGCTCCCGAAGACCGCCGCTGCATGGCGTTCGAGCAGCTCGAATCGGTCTGGCCCGTCCACGGCAGCGTCCTCGCCGAAGACAACAGCGTCTACTGCACTGCCGGCCGCTCCGCCTTCCTCGACGGCGGCATCCGCGTCATCAAGCTCGACGTTGCGACCGGTGCGAAGAAGACCGAAACCCTGATCGACGACCGCAACCCGGCCACCGGAAAAAGTCTGCAGGAGCTCGTGCAGATCCTGCAGATGCCTGTCGGACTGCCCGACATCCTCTCCAGCGACGGCAAGTGTCTTTACATGCGGTCGCAGAAATTCGATCTCGACGCCAACCGCCTCAACATCGGGCCCGTTTCCGGCGACCCCGTCACGCACTCGAGCGAGCAGAAAGGGGAAGGCGCACATCTCTTCGCCCCCATGGGCTTCCTCGATGACACCTGGTTCCACCGCTCCTACTGGGTCTTCGGCAAGAACTTCTCCGGCGGTCACAACGGCTACTACCAGGCCGGACGGTTCGCCCCCGCAGGACAGATCCTCGTGACCGGAGGCGGCTACGTGTTCGGCTACGGCCGCAAGCCCCAGTACCTGAAATGGACGACCACCCTCGAACACCAGCTGTTTGCGGCGTCGACGGAAGCCCCCGAAGTCCCCGATGCGAAGCGAAAGCTCCCCGGAAATTCGAAGCAACGGGCCCGCGCGGCCTCGCAGCAGGCGACCGTCGACCTCGTCCAGTTCCCCAACGTTCCAGGAACCAACCCCACCGGAAAGCCGCTCACCGTCGAAGCATGGATCAACTCCACCCGGCCGGAAGGCGTCATCATCTCCCGCGGCGGTCCTGCCGAAGGCTGGGCCCTCGGGCTCCAGAGCGGCAAGCCGACATTCTCACTCCGCGTCGGAAGTGAATTGACCAAGGTCACCGGCCCCAGGCGGATCGTCGGTGAATGGCACCACGTCGCCGGCGTCCTCACCGAAGACCGGAAGCTGCGAGTCTACGTCGACGGCAAGATGGCCGCCGAGGTCAACGCCCCCTCCCTGATCAAGTCCGAACCGAAACAGCCGATGGCCATCGGAGCCGATGAAGGAGGCGCCGTCGGCGACTACCAGTCCCCCGCCGGGTTTACGGGCGTCATCGATGAAGTCCGCGTGACCTTCGCCGCGCTGAGCGACGCCGACCTCGCCGAGCGGTTCGAATTCCCGCAGTCCCAGCCGCTCGCGGAAGTCGCCCTCCTGGTCGATTTCAACGACGGCAGCGCCCGCGACCTCTCCCGCACGCGGAACAACGGCACCATCGAAGGCCCCGAACCGGCCGAGGGAAAAGTCGGCATGGCCCTCAAGTTCAAAGGGGGAGCCAACCCGACAAACGCCAGCCCTCCCCCCGGCGGAAAGCTGGCGGCTGCCGCCGATGGCGCCGGCCCCTCGGGCAACTCGTTCGTCGAGCCCCACTGGAAGAGCGACGTTCCGATCTACGTTCGCGGCATGGTCCTCGCCGATCGCACGCTCTTCATCGTCGGCCCGCCCGACCTCATTGATGAAGAAGACACCTTCGTTCGCCTGACCAAGAAGGACGACGCGGTGAAAGACCTGCTGAGCACCCAGGACAAGGCCCTCGGCGGCGAAAAAGGAGGCATCCTGCTGGCCGTCAACGCCGACACGGGCGAAACCCAGGGGCGTCTCGACCTCGGAGCCCTTCCCGTCTGGGACGGCCTCGCCGCCGCCCGCGGAAAGATGTTCCTCAGCACACTTGATGGAACCGTGATGGCATTCAAGAAATAGGCGAACCGGAGGGGACGCCTGGGGGGCAGCCCAGCAAAGCATCGCCCTCCCAATGCCGACGGGGCAGCCCTTCCTTTCCTTCCTGACCTGATGTTCAAACACTTCTGTCACGTTGCCTTCGCCGTCGCCGCCCTGCTGTGGGCCGCGAGCGCCTCGGCGTGCAATGTGCCCGTCTTCCGATACGCGCTCGAGCGCTGGCAGAACGACCTCTACCACGTCGTCGTCTTCCATCGCGGCGAACTCTCCGCCGACGACAGGGCCCGTGTCGACAACATCGGCCGGCGTTCGTCGACCGAAGGCGGCACGACCAACCTCGAAGTCACGACCGTCGATCTGTCGCAGCCATTCGAGCCCGGATACGAAGACCTGTGGAAAACAGTCCCGTCCGAGACGCCCCTCCCCTACGTGCTGCTCCAGGCGCGAATGGGGCGTGACAAGACGCTCACGGTCTGGAACGGCCCGCTCGCCAAGGTCGAAATGGACACGCTGGCGATGAGCCGTGACCGTCAGGAGATTGTCGATCGCCTGATGAAAGGCCACTCGGCCGTGTGGGTCGTCCTCCCGGGCAAGGACGACGACGCGACGCACAACACCGTGAACCTCATTGAAACCGAGCTCAACCGCCTGCAGGATGAGCTGCCGCTCCCCGAAGGCATCGGCGCTCCCGGCTCGGAAGTCTTCTCCGAAATTCCTCTCACGCTCCGATTCTCGGTGCATGTGCTGAAGCCCGGTCCCGAAGCGGATGTCCTCCTTCCGGAGATCTTCCGCCGCGTCGCGCCCGGCGCGGCGGCCGATGGCCAGCCGCTGGTCGCCCCCGTGTTCGGTCGCGGCCGGGCCGTCGATGTCATCCCCGGCGATAAGGTCGACGAAGCCACAGTGGAAGACCTCTCCCGTTTCATCTGCGGCGCCTGTTCCTGCCAGGTGAAAGAACAGAACCCCGGCTTCGACCTCCTCATGGCCGTGAAGTGGGACGAACGGCTCTTCGCCCCCGGCCAGCTCCCCCCCAAAGACACGCCAAAGAAACAGGGGACGGAACTGGTCAAGATCGCCCCGGGCCCAGCCACCGGCGGCCAGGGGGACGCATCGCCCATGGCGTCCACGGTCGTCACCGACAAGCCGGCCGTCAGCCCGCCGCTCACCCAGGCGGAGCACGATGAGAAAGTCCGAGAAGCCAGACAGGAGTTGATCGCGGTATTGGTGGGGGTCTTGCTCCTGGCGGGCGTCTTCGGACTCTCCATGTACTCCGCGAACAGACGATAGGCGACGCGTTCTCAGAAAGTTCGGAAATGAAAAACATTGGTGTCCTGTTCATCGCCTCGCTGGTTCTCCTCGGCGTCCTTGCGTGGCAGCTCCTCTCGTCGACAGCCCCCCAGCCCGCGGCCGGACCCGCCCCCGCGCCCGGAGACGCCCCGGTCGCCTCCAGCGGCAATCCCCTCACCGCCTTCGTCGCCGCCAGCAACCGGGCCGTCTTCGAAGCCCTCCGAAAGGACTACGAAGCGGCCTACAACACGCCGATCGAAGTGCAGTACGGCCCGTCGCAGACGCTCCTCTCGTCGATCGAAGTCAGCGGATCGGGTGACCTCTACCTGCCCGCCGACGACAGCTATCTCGACATCGCCGCCGGCAAGGGGCTGATCAAGGAACGCCTCCCGCTGGCCACCATGCAGGCCGTCGCAGTCGTCGCGAAAGGCAACCCGAAGAAGGTGCAGTCACTGGCCGACCTCGAACGGGAAGACGTCAAGCTCGTCCAGGCCGATCCCGACGCCGCCGCCATCGGCAAGCAGACGCGCGAAATGCTCCAGGCTGCGAACAAGTGGGATTCGCTGAAAGCCCGGACCACTGCGTTCAAGACAACCGTGAACGACGTCGCCAACGATGTGAAGATTGGTTCCGCCGATGTCGGCATCATCTACGACGCCGTCGCCGCGACCTATCCCGACCTCGAAATCGTCCGCATTCCCGAACTCCAGCCTGTCACGGCCAACGTCGCCGTCGCGGTCACCGCCTCCACGAAGCAGCCCACCCGCGCCCTCCACCTGGCACGCTACCTTGCCGCTGTCGACAAGGGACTCGTGAAGTACAGGGAGTTCGGCTTCACCCCCGTCCAGGGAGACGTCTGGGCCGAGACGCCCGACGTGCTTGTCTATGCCGGTTCGATGCTCAGGCCGGCCGTCGAGGAGACGTTCAAGGAGTTCGAAACCCGGGAAGGAGTGAAGGTCACGCGCGTCTACAACGGCTGCGGCATCCTCGTGGCGCAGATGAAAGCCGGCCAGCAGCCCGATGCCTATTTCGCCTGCGACAGCGAATTCATGAACGAAGTCCAGGATCTCTTCCAGCCCCGCGCGGACGTCTCCCAGAACGAACTGGTGATCATTGTCCCCAAAGGAAACAAGCACAATATCGCCACGCTCAAGGATCTCTCGAAGCCCGGACTGCGGGTCGGCGTCGGACACGAAAAGCAGTGTGCGATGGGATGGCTCACGCAGCGCACGCTCGTCGAAGGAGGGGTCAAAGACGAAGTCATGTCGAACGTCACCGTCCAGACGCCGACAGGCGACATGCTCGTCAACCAGATCAAGACCGGCTCGCTCGACGCGGCCGTGGCCTACATCAGCAATGCGGCCGGGTCGGGCGACACCCTCGATGCCATCCGCATCCAGGGCCTGCAGTGCGCCATCGCGGTCCAGCCGCTGGCGGTCGCGAAGTCGACAAAACACCCGCAGCTGATGGAACGACTCGCCGAACGCCTGAAATCGGCCGAGTCGAAGTCGCAGTTCCTGAGCTTCGGCTTCAGCTGGAAGTCCGATGCGCCGGTGTTCGGCGGTGCATTGCCCACGGACGCCGGGAAGGCGGCCGACTCAAAGCCTGCTGAAGATAAGTAAGCTCAAGCACGACGCGCGCCTCGCCGGCGTGGTCACGCCCGCAGCGTCTCACCGGCCTTCCAGCCGCGCGACACGCCGGTTGTTCCCACGTCGCCACTGGCGTAAAGTCACCGCGCGGATCTGGCCAATCTCTTTGACCTTCCCGGGCCCGCTTCGCGTTCAGGAGTCGATTGGCCAGTGAGGCGCCGCCTCATCCGCCGGCCGCCATTGCCCCGCAACCCAGTTCCGCCGTGATGATTCCCGATACCGGCCTCGAATGGATTGTGGATGCACGCGGATGCCCGGCCGAATCGCTGCGCGATCTGCCTGCCGTGCGCCGCTGCTGTGAGCGGATCGTCCGCGAAATGACCCTCCACGTCGTCGGACAGCCCCAGTGGCGTCAGTTCGACGGACCCGGCGGCGTAACCGGCCTCTACCTCCTCAGTGAGTCCCACCTCAGCGTCCATACCTTCCCCGAGTTCGGGCTGCTCTGCCTCAATGTCTACTGCTGCCGCCCACGCTCCGGCCTCGATTGGGAACGGGTGCTGAACGAGGAACTCGGCGCCGCCGCCGTCGTCGTCCGGCAACTCACCCGCGGGCTCCATGAACTGCCGGGAGACCGGCCCGTCCCGCAGTCTCCCTGGGCAGACCTCGGAGGCGAGCCCACGTGAAGGCCTTCGCCGCAAATTGCCCAGGGTGCGGAGGTCCCGTCGAATTCGGCGTCGGCGGTTCGCTCGTCACGATCTGCGACTTCTGCCACACGGCCGTCGCACGCACGAACAAATCGGTCGAAGACCACGGCAAGGTCGCCGACCTCATCCAGACACGCTCTCCGCTCGCCATCGGCATCACCGGAAAGTTCCGCGGCAAACCGTTCGAGATCGTCGGCCGCGTCCAGTACCGGCATCCCGCCGGAGGCGTCTGGGATGAGTGGTATCTCTCCCTGCCGGGCGAACGCATCGGCTGGCTCGCCGAAGCCCAGGGACGTTTCTACCTGCTGTTCGCCAGGCCAGCCAAAGTTCTCGGGCGCATTCCAGCGTTTGAATCCCTGTCGCTCGGCGACACGTTCGATCTCGGCCAGGAACTCGGCACGATCACCGTATCGGAGAAGGGAATCGCGACCGCCGGAAGCGCCGAAGGAGAGATCCCCTGGGACTTCCGCCCGGGAGCCGAGCATCGCTTCGCCGACCTCGGCGGACCCAACAAAACCTTCGCAACTATTGAGTTCGATTCCACGGCGCCCCCCGGTCGGGACGACGACTCCGGCGACGCCGCTCCGAAACGCGGGCCGGTCAACGTCTACATCGGCCGCGAAGTCTCGCTTGCCGAACTCGGAATCACGGTGAAGGCCGATGAGTCAAAGGGCGTCGGCCGCACAGGAACGGCCCAGCTCAACTGCCCTCAATGCGCCGGGCCGCTGCAGCTCTTCGCTCCCGATGTTTCCGAACGGGTCACCTGCCCCAACTGCAAGGCGCTGATCGACTGCAGTCAGGGCAAGCTCCAGTACCTCACGACGATCAAGTCGAAGAAGGCCCCCAAACCGCGGCTCCCCATGGGCGCCCGCGGGAAGATCGACAACGTCGAATGGACGCTCATCGGCTTCCTGCAGCGCTACGTCATCTATGAGGGACGCCGCTACTACTGGACGGAATACCTGCTCTACGAGCCCGCCCAGGGATTCCGCTGGCTCGTGAACAGTGAAGAGCACTGGAACTTCGTCTCCCCGGTTCCCCCCGGCGAAGTGACCGGCGGAGGAACGACCGCCCGTTGGGGAAGCCGAACCTTCCGCCTCTACCAGAAGGGGACTGCCTACGTCGGCTATGTGCTCGGCGAGTTCTACTGGAGAATCTCCGTCGGCGAGACGGCCGAAACACGCGACTACATCGACCCGCCCCTCATGCTCTCGTTCGAAGGCTCCGGCACGGCGCTGTCGTCCGAGATGAATATCTCCGTCGGACGCTACATGCCGCATGAAGAAGTCGAAGCGGCCTTCGGAGTGACAGACCTCCCCCGCGGCTGGGGCGTCTCGCCCAATCAGCCGGCCCCGCCTGTCGGTTCCATGATTCTCAGCTGGGCCGCGTTCGTCGGCCTCATGATGACCTTCTACGTCGTCGCACAGACGAAAATCTTCACCCCCGAGCCCGACGGCTGGCTCTTCTGGTACGGGTTCCTGGCGGTCTCGGCCGTCCCGGCCATGTCCGTCCTCTATGCCTGGTCGTTCGAACATCGGCGCTGGGAAAACAGCGACTACTCCCCCTATGCGACGAGGGACTGACCCGATGAAACAGCTTCTGCGGTTCTACCTGGCGATGGGAGCAGCCACCTGCGGCTGGTTCCTGCTCGCCTGCATCCTGGGATGGCGCGCCCCGGATCTCGGATTTGTCCGCGCCATGACGACACCCACCAGCTACGGCGGTCGCAGCTCAGGCGGCTTCTGGGGAGGAGGCAAATAGTGACTACCGTGACCACACTGGCTCAGGCCGCCATCGAGATCGCACCCGCACCCGCCCGCAGCGGGCTCATGGTCGATCACATCATCGGCGCTGTCGTTTACGCCGCGCTCGGCATTCTCGTCCTGCTCATCACGCTCTACGGCATGGCCCGGTTCGCGCCCTTCCCGCTCCATAAGGAACTGGAAGAAGACCAGAACGTCGCCGTCGCCATCGTGATCGCCTCCGTCCTCCTGGGAATCTCGATCATCATCGCCGCGGCCATCATGGGCTGACGACGCAGCCGGCGAACCAACCGCGCGCCCTGCGCATCCCCGCCGATCCGTCCTCCAGGCCCTCCGGCGTCTCCGCGCGCCGGCGCAGATCTCCATGCATCGCACTCCCCTCTGGCTCCTGTATCTCAACGTGCTGGTCATCGCGACCTGCGGGTTGATCTACGAGCTCCTGGCGGGAACCCTCGCCAGCTACGTCCTCGGCGATTCCGTCACGCAGTTCTCGCTCGTCATCGGCGTCTACCTCTTCGCCCTCGGGGCCGGTGCCTGGCTCTCGCGATTCGTCACCACCGCGCTCGGCCGCACCTTCATCGAAGTCGAATACGGCGTCGCACTGCTCGGCGGGTTCAGCGCGCCCCTCCTCTTCCTCAGCTTCGCCTATCTCGACGCCTTCCGCCCCTTCCTGTTCACGATGGTCTTCCTGATCGGAACCCTCGTCGGCCTCGAACTCCCCCTCCTGATGCGGATCCTGAAGGAGCACCTCGAGTTCGAAGAGCTTGTCTCCCGCGTGCTGACCTTCGACTACATCGGCGCACTCGTCGCCTCCGTGATGTTTCCCATGCTCCTCGTCCCCCGACTGGGCCTTGTTCGCACCTCGCTCGCCTTCGGCCTCCTCAACGCGCTCGTCGGGCTCTGGGGAACTCACCTGCTCCGCCCCATCCTCTCCAGCCGGGGGCTCGCCAGCCTGCGCTTCCGCGGCGTCGTGGTTGTCATCGTCCTCGTCATCGGACTCATCAAGGCCGACCGCCTGACGACGATCGCGGAAGAAGGCGTCTTCGAGCACCCGATCGTCTACGCCCACACCAGCCCCTTTCAGCGTCTCGTCCTCACGCAATCCCCCAATGGATTCCAGCTCTGGCTCAACGGCCACCTGCAGTTCAACTCGATCGACGAATATCGCTACCACGAGGCGCTCGTCCATCCCGCGTTTGCCGCGCGGCCTGGCTCGAAACGCATCCTCATTCTCGGTGGCGGCGACGGGCTCGCCCTCCGCGAAGTGCTCCGGTATCCAACCGTCGAGTCGGTCACACTCGTCGATCTCGACCCGGCGATGACCTCCCTACACGAACACTTCCCACCGCTGAAAACGCTTGCCGCCGACTGCTATGCCGATCCTCGCGTGCGCGTCATCAACGACGACGCCTACCTCTGGGCCGGGAGGCAATCCCCGCGCGATCAGCCGTTCGATCTCGTGCTGATCGATTTCCCCGACCCCAACAGCTTCTCGGTCGGGAAGCTCTACACGTCGCGGTTCTACAACCTGTTGCGTCGGTGCGTGAGCGACGACGCGATCGTCTCGATCCAGTGCACGTCTCCGCTGATCGCTCCGCAGTCGTACTGGTGCATCCTGAAAACAATGGAGTCCGCCGGCTTCCACGTCGCCCCCTTCCAGGCGACCGTTCCATCGTTCGGCGTCTGGGGCTTCGCACTCGCCTCCCCGTCCCCCGTCAATCGACCCGCCCGGCTCGCCCCGGCCATCGTCGGACAGATCCGGTTCCTCAACGACGAATCCCTCGCCTCCCTGTTCGAACTCCCGGCCGACCTCCAGCCGCGCGACGTCGAGATCAACCGCCTCGACAGCCAGGCCCTCGTGCGCTACTACGAGTCGGAGTGGCGGCAATGGAACTGACGACACCACGAAACCAGGAATCTCCGACGACCGGCCTCTCCCGCCGCGACGCCCTCAAAACGCTCCTGTCCCTTCCTCTCGCAACTCTCCCCGGCTGTTCCTCTCCGCCGCCGTTCACTGGGGAAATCGTCGGTGCATCGGCCTCGCTCGGCCATCGCGTGCGGGAACTCGCACACCTCGATGTCAGCCGCCTCCCCGCCAGCGAAGTCGACGTGGTGATCGTCGGCGGGGGATTGGCCGGCCTTTCGGCCGCGTGGCGACTGCAGAAAGCCGACCGCTCCAATGTCGCAATCCTCGAAGTCGAGCCCCGCGTCGGAGGGACCGCCGCGTCCGGCCGTTCCGAGGTCACCCCCTATCCCTGGGGCGCTCACTACGTGCCGACGCCCGGCCCCGACAACCCGGCCCTCCTCGAAATCCTCGGCGAGCTCGGCGGCGTGGAGTCGAAGAACACCGATGGCTCCCCCGTCTTCGCCGAACACGTCCTCTGCCGCGAACCGGAAGAACGCGTCTTCCACAACGGCGAGTGGCACGAAGGCCTCTATCCCGGCGACGGCGCCAGCGAGGACGACCTGGCCGAGCTGAAACGGTTTCAGGCGGAAGTCGATCACTGGGTCGCCTGGCGCGATGACCAGCAGCGGCGGGCCTTCACCCTCCCCCTGTCAAGTTGCTCGCAACACGACGAGGTGACCTCCCTCGATCGCATCACGATGGCCGCATGGCTCGATGAGCACGGCTTCCGCTCCCCGCGACTCCGCTGGCTCGTCGACTACAGCTGCCGCGACGACTACGGCTCGACAATCGAACAGACCAGCGCCTGGGCCGGCCTCTTCTACTTCGCCAGCCGCCAGTCCCTTCCCGGAACCGAATCAGCCCCGTTGCTCACCTGGCCGCAGGGACTGGGACGCATTGCCGATCATCTCGCATCGAATCTCGGCGATCGCATCCACACCTCGACCGCCGCTCTCCGGGTCGAACGATCAGACGCGGGAACTCTCCACGTCGTCGCCTGGTCCGCCGCCGAGAACCGCCTCGTCCGCTGGACCGCCCCCCACGTCATCCTCGCGATCCCGCAGTTCGTCGTTCCCTACATCGTCCCCGCCTTGCCCGAGGCACGAAAACACGCCTGCCGCGCGTTCGAATACGGTTCATGGCTGGTTGCGAATGTGCACCTGAAGGACCGCCCCGCAAATCACGGCTTCGAGCCCGCCTGGGACAATGTCTTCCACGACAGCCGGTCGCTCGGATATGTCACGGCCACCCACCAGACCGGCCGCGATCACGGCCCGACCGTCTGGACCTGGTATCTGCCCCTCTCCGATCGCCCGCCGCGCGAGGCCCGGCAGTGGCTCCAGGAACTGACCTGGGAGCAGGCGTCCGCCCTCGTCGTGGCCGATCTGGAGACCGCCCATCCCGACATCCGCCCCCTGATCGCACGGATCGACGTCATGAAATGGGGACACGCAATGGTTCGCGCAGCTCCGGGATTTCTCTGGGGACCACATCGCGCACAGGCCGCCGCCCCCTGGGACGGCATCCACTTCGCCGGAACGGACCTCAGCGGAATCCCGCTGTGTGAAGAAGCCGTTCACCACGGAGTCCGCGCGGCCGATGAAGTGTTGAAGCAAGCCTCCGGGATCAAGGCCTGACGTGTCACGGCTCCGTGAGCCGTGCGAATGTCGAAAACGATTCCCTACCAAAGAAAACCACCTGCGAATCCAGCCGTTCCCCTCCGCAGCCCCTCATGTCCAGCACCGCCGATATCCACGCAGCGTCGCCCCCGCGCGCGGACGGTGCAGCGGCGGGCCAGCCCGGCCTCCCCACTGATACCGCGGATCGACCCCTTCCCTGGCTCTTCTCTCCGGCCATCGACCTGTGGACCTTCGGCGGAAGCGCCGCCCTGTCGTTCCTCCTCCTCGCGATCGGCGCCAGGCTCGGACTCCTCGAGAGTGAAGCCCCCGAGTGGACCTGGATCACCTGCGTGCTTCTGATCGATGTGGCCCACGTCTACGCGACGGGTTTCCGCGTCTACTTCGATCGCAACGAACTCGCCCGCCGCCCCGGCCTCTACTTCGGAACCCCTGTCGCCTGCTTCGCGATCGGCTGGGCGATCTATTCCGAAAGCCCGGAAATCTACTGGCGGCTCCTCGCGTACCTCGCGGTGTTCCACTTCATCCGCCAGCAGTACGGCTGGGTCATGCTCTACCGCGCCAAAGGTGGCGAGAGCGGAACATGGAGCCGCCGGTTCGATGCCGCAACCATCTCCATGGCCACGCTCCACCCGCTCGCGGTCTGGCACGCCCACCTGCCCCGCAGCTTTCGCTGGATGATCGAAGGCGACTTCGCCGAACTCCCCGCCTGGCTCCCCCATCTGACCGGACCGGTCTGGGGCGCACTGCTCGTCACCTATTTCGCCCGCTCACTGTGGCGCGGCCTCCAACGCGGCGAGTGGAATCCCGGAAAGGACCTCGTCGTCGCCACGACAGCCGCCTGCTGGTACATCGGCATCGTTCTCTTCAATTCAGACTACGCCTTCACTGTGACCAACGTCGTCATCCACGGGATTCCCTACTTCGTCATCGTCTACTTCACATGGCAAGGTCCGAAGTCAGTGGCGAATGCTCCCGCTCGATGGCGGCCGCTGCTCCTGTTCTTCGGAGCCCTCTGGGCACTTGCCTTCGTGGAAGAACTGCTCTGGGACCGCGGTGTCTGGAACGATCGGGGCCACCTCTTCGGCGACGGCTGGCGTCTGCCGAATCCCGGTGAACTCCTCGTCCCACTGCTCGGAGTCCCCCAGCTCACCCACTACGTCCTTGACGGCTTCATCTGGAAGCGCGCCCGAAACCACGCCGTCGCCCAAACACTGCAGATCGATCCACCGCGAGGGCCAAGCTCCCGCTGAGCCTTCCTCTGGTGAGCGGCAAGGCGCTAGCCGCCGGTCGATTGAACCATTGGTTCTCCAATGTTCAGACGGCGTTTCCTGGAAGCCGCATCGGGAACGGAATGACCCACGTCCAAAACCTTTCGCCGGCACACTCGGCCAGTCCAGGCGTCATCCCGAACAGTAGCACGCGTTCCGCACGCAGCGACATCTCCTGCGCAAACTCAACTCATTCTTCCTTCTCTTCCTTGCCTTCTGCTCACCCCATCGCAAACAAAAAAAGCCCCACCCGGCGTCTCCCGCCGAACAGGGCTCAAAGCTCCCATCCCAAAACCTACTTCTTGAGCTTCGCCGTCAGGTAAGCCGCAATCGTCGGATGCTTCACATCCGTCGCCCCCGGATACACCAGCTCGCAATCGACGCCGATCTCCTTGCAGTGCTCCTGAAGCTTCACGCCGAAGTTGGCCGAATGCGTCGGGTCCTTCTCATCCTGGCCGAGATTCGGAACGGCCGCGTAGTTGAGGTACACCGGCGAATCGTCCTTCGTGACGTTGTGGTAAGGCGAGTACTCCTTGATCCACGGCATGATCTCGTCCCGCTTCGCCAGGAACGCCTCGAACTCGCTCTTCGATCCGTCGGCCGGTGCGGTGATCTTGAATGCGTGAGCCCCATACCGGCTGTTCGGGGTCCACTCCTTCATCTGCGCCGGATCAAGCGTCGTCTGCGCGCCGTTCACCGCGGCGCACAGGATCCGCGTCGACTCCCGCGCCACCGGGTCGGCGCTGTTCGGATCGGCCAGGTCATCATGAAACGCCAGCCACAGGCTCGTGCACGCCCCGGCCGAGCCCCCCGACGCCGCGATCCGCGTCTTGTCGATGTTCCATTCTGCCGCCTTGCTCCGCACGAACTGCAGCGCGCGGGCCGCGTCGTGCAGCGGAGCCTTCACCGGGGGTTCCACCTCCGGCGCTTCCTGCACGAACCGGTACTCCACGGATACCACGGAAATGCCCGCGCTCAGCATCGGCTTCAGCAGGCTGGCGACGGACGTCCGGTCCCCGCCCCGCCAACCGCCGCCATGCACGAAGAACAGCAGCGGCGCCGGCTCGGTCGTCTCCGCCTTCCAGAAATGGATCCGCTGCTTGGGATGATCCCCATACGCCGCGTCCGCCACCGTGGGCGTCGGCAGAACGACCGGCTTCTTCTTCTGCTGCGCCGCAGCGCGCCCGGCCTGCCGCGCCGCGCGCCGCGTCGGGGCCGGCGCCGCAGGAGCCGCCGGCTTCGCCGCCGCGGCCGAGGCCTTTTCCTCAGCCTTCGGGACCGGGGCCGTCTGCCCGACCGCCGTGCCGCAGACGAACAAGGAAAGGAGACACGTGAGACGCTTCATTCGAAACTCCTGACAGGGCCCGGCCATCACCGGCCGATCATTGCGAATCCGGCACCACTTCACGCCTGAAGGCAGAAGCATCAACTTTCGCAACCCCACTGGCAAGGCGATGAGCCCCCAAACGTCCAGCCGCAACACGCACCTGGACCCATCCAATGACACATCACGACTTCTCCCTCGCCCCCGCAGTCGACAAACACGTCGGCTCCGAGGGGTCAGCGGGGGGAAGGACCGGGGGAGCCAGTTCGTAGCGAAGGCCTTCCCGATTCCCCCCGGGCTTCCAGAAGAACACTCGACACCGTTTCTTCAGAAACCGGCGTCGGCATTGCCTCCACTCTCCTCACGGCACAGACTTCACCCGTCATTCCCGCCGCTGGTCCGCCGGTCGATTCTTCATGCGGTTGCTGCCACGTTCCGTCGACATCGGTCGCTTCGACCATCTCGAAGAACTCGTGCGCCGTCACTTCGGGTTCATTCCCACACCGCCACAGAAGCTCGCCGCGGCCGCTTTGCTGGAACGCGAGATCGTCGAACTCGAGACGGGCCAGGGCAAGACGCTCACCGGAGCCCTGGCGGCGATCGAACTGGCATCCACGGGCAGGTCCGTCTGGATCTGCACCGCCAACGACTATCTCGCGCAGCGCGACGCCGATCTGATGCGAACCCTTTTCGAGTCGCGAGGCCTGCGGGTCGGCGTGGTTGCTGATGGAACCTCTCAGGCCGAACGACATCGGGAATACCGCGCGGACGTCGTTTACGGGACGTTGCGCGAGTTCGGCTTCGACTTCCTCCGCAGTCGTCTGGCCGAACGCCGCGGCACGCCGCACCTCGCCGCATTGACGAACCGCGATCCCTTTCAGTCCGCCCTGATCGTCGACGAAGCCGACAGCCTTCTCATTGATGAGGCCGTCATCCCTCTGGTTCTCGCTCTGCCGGCCGACAGCGACGACGCCACTTCACACCTCCTTCATTGGGCCGCCCGTGAAGCGGACCACTATCTCGCCGGAACCCACTTTGAGACACGTTCGGCCGGACGCACGATTGTCCTGACGCACGCCGGCCGCGACCGGCTCCTCACGCGTCCCGCTCCGCCCGAATGCGAACGCCTCAGTCAGAACGACCTGATCGACGCCATTGAGCGCGCGATCCTCGTGAACCAGCGCTACCTGCGCGACCGCCACTACGTCCTGCGCGATGACCGTGTGCAGATCATCGATGAATTCACAGGACGAACCGCCGAAGGTCGAAGCTGGAACGCGGGAATCCACCAGGCCATCGAAGCCCGCGAAGGTCTGCCGCTCACCCGCGAAACGGAACCCGCCGCGCGGATCACCGTCCAGGAGTTCGTGAGCCGATTTCGGCATGTCGCCGGGATGACCGGAACCGCCGCCGAATCTGCCCACGAGTTTCATTCCGTCTACGGACTTCGCGTGCGGACCGTTCCGCCGCACCAGAGGGCACGGCGCACGGAATGGCCGGCCATCGTCACTCCCTCGCTCTCCTCGAAATGGCGGGCTGTCGCCGATGAAGCGGCCACCCTCCTCCGTGCAGGCCGGGCCGTGCTGATCGGCACAAGAACGGTCGAAGCCTCGGAGCACCTCTCCGCCGAACTCCATCAACGCGGCCTGGAGCATGTCGTCCTGAACGCCCGATATCCCGAGCGCGAGGCCGACATCATCGCCGCCGCCGGCCAGCCGGGCCGGATCACCGTCGCCACCAACATGGCCGGCCGTGGTACAGATATCTGCCTGGCCGATCCCGTTCGCGCCGCCGGTGGGCTGCATGTCGTCATCACCGAACTCAACGCCTCCCCACGGATCGACCGGCAGCTCATCGGCCGCTGCGGCCGCCAGGGAGACCCGGGCAGCTGGCGGACGATTCTGAGCGGCGAGGATGCGATTCTCACTCAGGCGGGAGCAAACAGCGTCCGGGGAGCGGACCTCGGAGCATTACGCCGGGCGCAGCAGAGTGTTGACAGGCAGCAGTTCGCAGCGCGGCAACTACTGAGACTCACGGCCCGCGGCCGTGAGCGCGACATGCGGACGCTGGGGCTGGATCCGATCCTCGATCCGCTGGACGGGTAAGCGGGAGTGCTCCGCCTGCAGACGTGATGCACGGCTGTACGAACGGCCATGCTCACGTCGCAGAGCAGCGTGAGCATGGCACATGGAATCGATTGATCAGACGACCCCGATCACGGAGACCGAACTGATCTGACACGACTCGTCATCGTCGATCTCGATCACGGTCGTTGCCCCAGGAGTCGCGGCGCCAGAAATCTCGGCCCCAGAAGTCGCGACCCCAGAAGCTCTGCCGCCAGAAGTCACGGCCCCAGTGGTTGTGTCCCCAGTGGCCATGGTGCCAATGCCAATGGTGATGATGATGGTGGTGGTCGTCGTGGCAATGCGGGTCGGCTGGCGAGACGGGTGGGTCGTTGTCGCAGTCGTCGTCCCCATGCCCATGGCCGTGTCCATGTCCATGTCCGTTGCCGTGTCCGTTCCCATTCCCATTCCCATTCCCGTTCCCATTCCCGTTCCCATTCCCGTTCCCATTCCCGTTCCCATTCCCGTTCCCATTCCCGTTCCCATTCCCGTTCCCATTCCCGTTCCCATTGCCGTTCCCGTTCCCGTTCCCGTTCCCGTTCCCGTTCCCGTTGCCACGACCATTCCCGCGTCCGTTCCCATTCCCGTTCCAGCTTCCTCCCCACGGGCTTCCCATTGCGCCGAATCCCAATGCGTTGCCGATACTGAGCTCCGGCTTCGCTTTTTCGGCTGGCGTTTCTGCGGGGGAGCTACTTTCGCCAGGCACTTCCACTCGGACTTTCGCTTTCGGTTTCAACTCCACTTTGCGGGAAGGGCCGTCTCCTTTTCCGGGACCATCATCACTCCTTCGAAACTGCGAGTACGTGACGGCGCCGCTCACGGCGCTGACACTCAGCACAAGAACGAGGCCAGCAATGACCTGCTTCACACGTCCATCCATGAGATTTCTCCTCTTCCATTCAGACAACGCGACCGCAGTCGCTTCCCAAAGAACTTTGGAGCGCTCAAGGGCTTCCACTCCCATCGAGAGTGGGCTCCTGGGGCCGACGTCCTGTGTGGCGGCCAAGCCAGGAATGCGGCGGAGTGTCACCAAATACCGTGGAGCGCCAAGGAGCCCGACCGTTCGAACTTCGCGAGATTCAGACAAAGTTTGATGAAGTAGCCAACTGCTGCAGACGTGTGAGACAACGCGGCAAAAAGCGCGGTGCAAACCGGGTCGCGTCGCGAATGGCTGCAGTGACGTGACACGTCGAAAATCAGACAACGACGCAACATTCAACGCCGTTATTGGTGTTGAAGAAACGCATCATGGTTTGCCCACGCCTCAGGCCAGGCTCCTCGCGCGCCATGCCGTTCATCGCTGTTGTGTCACTCGAAACTTGGCTCGCGATTTGGGAGATTGATGAGACGTTTCTGCCGTTCGTTTCGAGAGGTCTGACGATGGGTGAGTCTGCAGTGCTGGCGCGTCGCTGGTTCGAAGAAGTCTGGAACGACCGCCGAGAGGCGACGATCGACGAACTCACCACGGCAAACAGCGTCTGCCACGCCGACCAGGGTGAACTGCGCGGCCCCGAATGCTTCCGCCTGCAACAGTACGCCCCGTTCGTGGGAGCGTTCCCGAACCTCCGGGTCACCGTGGAAGACGTCATGGAATCGGGACCGCAGGCCGTCGTGCGATGGTCGGCCCGCGGGACGCACCTGGGAGCCGACCTCGGTTTCCCGCCGACTGGACGCGCCGTCGACATGCGGGGGATCACCTGGATGCGCTTCGAAAACGGAGTGCTTGTCGAGGGCTGGCAGTCATCGAATCTGCCCGACGTGATCCGGTCGCTGAAAGGCTGAGGACGCGGAAGACGGCGCCACAGTGCCGGTCCGAAGTGGAGAGGCCGCGAGGGGCGGAACGAGGCGATCCCGTTGGATCCGTCCCCTCGTCCGCAACGCAACGATCAACCCTGCTGGCGGTTCGCTTGGCAATTTCGAGCCCGGCAAGGGTATGATTGCTGCCACTGGCGGTGGAATTATCCGGTCTCTCTGCGCTTCGGAGACGGTCATGCACTTGCCCAATCGACGGCGGTTTCTTCAGAACGTCGGTCGCGGAATGCTGGCAGCGTCGGTTGGCCCGGCGCTCGCATTCGACCTCAGGCTGGCCACGGCGGCCGATGCGGAGGGATCCGACAGGCTCACCTTCGGACCGCAGGAGCGACTGGTCGACCTGCTGCAGTCGTCTTCTCCCGACACCATGCTGCGGCTCGTCGTCGCGGAACTGAAACGCGGCGCGTCGCTGAACGAACTGACGGCCGCCGCCGCGCTGGCCAACGCCCGAGCCTTCGCCGGCGAAGACTATGTCGGCTTCCACACGCTGATGGCGCTCAGGCCCGCGCTCACAATGGCGAACGAGCTGACCGGCCCGGCCGCGGCACTCCCCGTTCTGAAAGTCCTCTACCGCAACTCCAGCCGGATCACCGAAGCCGGCGCGGCGGCCCACGATGCACTTCAGCCCGTCGCCGCAAGCGCCTCCGATGCGGGCGGCTCAAAGGCCATTCGCGAAGCCCTGCATCGACGCGAGCGCCTCGACGCGGAACGCGCCCTCGTCGCTTCGACGCTCGATTCCCCCGCGACGGGGTTCAACGACCTGTTGCCCGCCGTCGAAGATGGCGTCGAGGTGCACCGCATCGTGCTGGCCGCCCGCGCCTGGGACATGATCTCGCTCGTCGGCGAAGAGAACGCCGCCACCATGCTCCGGCAATCGCTCCGATATTGCCTGAAAAATGAAGAGCGTGCGGCTGAGCGATTCAGCGGCCTGCGCGCTATGCTGCCGCGACTGATGGAGAAACATCAGCTGGAGACGCGCCCCTGGGGCACGCGCGAAGTCGACGACGCCTGGGTCACCGAGATGGTCCAGACCTTGTGGACCTCCTCACCTGATGACGCGGCGGAAGTCGTCGCCCAGGCGATCGTGGAAGGAATCGCTCCCTCCCGCATCTTTGAAGCGATCTCGCTGCGGACAAACCAGCTTGTCCTCTGCGATCCGGGTCGCAAGAAGGAATGGGCCGCTCCGGGCAAACCGGAAGGGAGCGTCCACGGCGATTCGATGGGCGTGCATGCGAGCGATGCGGCCCATGCCTGGAGAACGATCGCGCTCGCCTCGGAGGCCCGGCAGCGAAACGCCGCCCTCGTCCTCGCTGCGTGGCATTGTGCGCAGGATGGCGGACCGACGACCGATGCAGCGAAGTGGCCAGCCCGGCCGCTTCCCATGCAGTTGGAGCGAGTGAAGGGGACGACACAGGTCGAACTCCTGGGATCGCTCGATGAGGCGATCCGGGCGAACGACCAGGAGCTGGCGTGCGCCGTCACGTCGCGCTACGGCGCAGCGGGACACGAGGCGCGGCCGTTGATGGAAATGCTGCGCGGATATGCGATCTCCCAGGACGGTGCGCTCCACGCCGAGAAGTACTACTACACCGTCCGCTCGAACTTCGAAGCCACGTCGCCCGCCATGCGGTGGCGGCATGTCGTCGCGCTGTCGCGAGTGACCGCCAGCGAATACGGACATCCGGCCGCGGGATTGGAAGAAGCGAAGGGGCTGGTCGGGGCCTGAGAGTCGCAAGCCTTTGCCCGGCCCCTTGCCTGCGCTGCGCACCCCCTTCTCCCCTCAGCAATTCGTGACCTTGAGTGGAGATCCCTGCGGGGAGAAGGATGCGCGGCGCAGATTTCTTACGCAAAAAAGTCAGGCCCTCCGCACGGTTCTTTTCTTGACACTGAGAACACAACGAGCACGAAGAAGAGACGCTGACAACGCTTCAGGTTCAGACGATCTCCTTGGTGTTCTTCGTGCTCTTCGTGTTGAAATGATGAGCCTTATGTTGAGAGTCTGTGCCATCAACAACGCTGGTGGACGGAATCTCAAGAACGGCGTGCGGGGATGAGTTCGCTGATACGTCTCCACCGCAATCGTCCCAACCAATCACGCATCCGCCGGGGGCTGACGCCCGGCGAGAATCTGCGCGATGTGCATTACGGCCAGCGGCTTCTTCTGGCGGCGGATGAGTCCCTCCAGGTGCATCAGACACGACATGTCGCCGGCCGTGATCACCTGCGCCCCGTGTTCCTCGTGATCGTGCACGCGATCCATCCCCATCATGCACGACACCGCTTCTTCCGCGACGGCGAACGTCCCGCCGAAGCCGCAGCACTCATCCGGCCTCGACAGCGGAACGAGTTCGACCCCCTCAACGAGCGACAGCAGCTGCGACGCCTTGTTGAAGGCCGGAATCATTTGCTCGCTCGAGCGCCCCAGTCGCAGTTCGCGCAGGCCGTGGCAGCTGTTGTGCAGCCCGACGCGGTACGGGAACCGAACCCCTTCGAGTGACGTGATCTTGAGAACGTCCGTGAGGAACTGCGTCAGCTCGTACGTCTTGTGCTTCAGTTCTTCATAGCCCGGCTTGCCTTCGAGGAAATGGTCGTAGTGGTGGGTGACCATCGCCGTGCAGCTGCCGGAGGGACAGACGACCGCATCGTAGGAGCCGAACAGGTCGAGGAACTTCTCGGCCAGCGGACGGGCGTCTTCCCAGCAGCCCGTGTTGGCCATCGGCTGGCCGCAACATGTCTGCTGCGAGGGATAGTCGACCTCACAGTCGAAGCGTTCGAGAAGCTCGAGCGTGGCCATGCCGACATCGGGATAGAACTGATCGACATAGCAGGGGATGAAGAGGCCGACGCGCATGGAGGGAATCAATCAGAGTCGGTGCGGGCGACCGGAAGTCGCCACAGCAGGGGGAAAGGAGTTTTCGTCGAACAGGGGGAGCCTGGAACAACTTCAATGTTGGTGTTTCGGATTCCGCAGGCGATGAACGGACAAATGCGAGTTGAAGACTGTTCAATCGCCTGCACAGGAGCCATGAACATGGCCTAGAACAGCGGAGGTTTGCCGATCTGGCGGCGAACCACGGCCCATTGTCCGCAATGCATCAGCCAGTGGGAACCGGCCAGCTCGAACAGGTTCGCCCACACCGGGGCGAACGACTGGAACCGGTCGGGGGACGCCTGCTCGAGGCCTTCCGCGCTGACGGAATCGAGCGCCGTCAGAAGTGCGGCCCGCTGCTGGTGGAAGACTTCGAGGAGGACGCTCTTGTGAAAGAACGAAGCCGGATCGTCGAAGCCGGCCGTCTCCCGGGAATAGGCGCGGGCGAAGCCTTCCGGGAGGGGCGGCATCGAACCCGGTAGAATGGCGCTGATGTGGTCGTGGTCCGACAGGATCAGGTGGCCGACCTGCCAGTTGATGTGGTTGATGCCGGGGGCGGCGCGGCGCATCAGGTCGGCGTCCGAAAGGTCGGCCAGATAGGCCATGCAGACGAACTGACCGCCGTTGATGGTGATTTTCAGGGCGTCGTGAGCGTTCATGGGGAGCGGAACAATCTTCAGGAAGGTCCAGTCGGCGCGCAGTCGCCGCCGTCCGGTAGACGCCGGAGGGCCTGCGCGACTCCGCCCACGGTATCGATTTGCGGCGTTTGAATCACGGTGATAGCCTCGCGTTTCTGCCTGTTCCCGATCCTGCACCTCCCGGCATTGAGTTTCGCATGAAGCCTCGCGTGCGTATTACCGCGTTGTCGTCCGATGAAGGGCCGCATTTTCCACTGCTGGAAGCGGCCGGGTTCGAGGTGCTCCCCGGACTGCGCACGCGGAACCTGTGGAATGAAGACGAACTGATCGCGGAGCTCGAAGGCTGCTGTGCGATCGTCGCCGGGTCAGAACCGTATACACCGCGCGTGTTGGAGGCCTGCCCGGAGCTGCGCGTGATCGCACGCACCGGCGTCGGCTTCGACGCCATCAACCTCCCGGCCTGCGACCGCCTGGGCATCGTCGTCGCGACAACCCCCGGTGTGAACCATCACGCCGTCGCCGAGCATGCCATGGCCCTGCTGCTGGGAATCGCACGCGGATTTCCAGGCCAGGACCAGGGAGTCCGCTCCGGGAAATGGATCCGGCTCGCAGGCCCGCGCGTGATGGGAAGCACGATCGGCATCGTCGGCCTGGGACGCATCGGACAGGCGACCGCCACCCGCGCCCTCGGCCTCGGAATGAAAGTCATTGCCTTCGAACCGTACCCCAATCCCGATTTCGTGAAGCAATGGGGAATCGAGCTGGCGTCGCTCGACGAACTGCTCGAAAAGTCGGACTACGTGTCGCTTCACAGCCCGGTGACGTCCGAGACGAAACACCTGATGAATGCGGCCCGCTTCGCGAAAATGAAGCCGAACTCTGTGCTGATCAACACCGCCCGCGGCGCGCTCGTCGATGAAGCGGCCCTATTCGACGCACTGAAATCGGGCCATCTGCGCGGCGCAGGGCTCGACGTTTTCGAAGTCGAGCCGCTGTCGCTGACGAGCCCCCTCCTGACCCTGCCAAACGTGCTGCTCGCCGGCCACGTCGCCGGGCTCGATATCGAGTCGCAGGAAGACACACTGAGAATGTCGGCCGATACGATCATCGGACTGTGCGGCGGAAAATGGCCAGCGGACCGCATCCAGAACCTGCGCGAGGCCGGTCCGGCCTGGAAGTGGACCCGATAGCGTCGCTGCTTCGATCTGGAAGTCACAACCACGGACAAGACGGAGTCGGCAGCCGGATCGGTGCGCACATGAGCGCGGAGGTTTTGAATCCGAATCGCGTGCGTCGATGGCGACGGTGGGGGATGCTGTTGTTGCTGGCCGTGGCGGGGGCCGGGTTGGGGATCTGGTCGTCGTCGCCCCGGCTGGATCCGCGAGTCTTTGGAGAATGGACGTTCCTCACCACCGATGGGACCGGAACCCGCAGGTTTCTGGCAATGGGCCCGAATGGTCGGGGCCGGTTTGAACAGACCCGGCCGGGCAGCACGATCCGTGAACCGGCGATGGGGTCACCAATCTCGTGGTGGATGGAGGGGGACGTCATCGTCTTTGAGGAGATCTGGGATGCTCCGACACGGCTGCGGATGATGGCCGAGGACGTGGTCCACTTCGTTCGACTGCGACAACGCCCTGACCGATCGGCATTTCGACTCCGAATCGTCCGGGTGACGTCGGAGACGCTGCGGGTGGCCGAAGCGTCTCCCGGCGTCACGACCGCGCAGGAAATCGAGATGACCCGTGTCGAACCGAACGCCGAACCTTGAAGGTTCCGGGAACCGGCAGGCCCGGACGCGCGTCACACTGGAATTCTCAAACCATCGACCGGTTGAACCTCCCGGGAGCAGTGCATGACGACTCGACTTCGATTCATCGCGTTCCTGCTGGCCGGCTTGCTGCTGGAATCGCCGAACGCCCATGCCCTGATCACCGGCGGCGAGGGAAATCAGCCCGTCCGCAATCGCCCCGATTGGCCAGCCGGCGCCGCGGATGTCGCCAACCAGCAGTCGCGGATCGCCTGGTGGGAAGGGCCCCCGTTCGGCGGCGGGGAGTGGCACTTTGAATATCGCGGCGATGCGGACGCGCTGAACGACGCTCTGAAACGGCTCGCCGCCATCCAGGGCCAGCGGCCCCGGCTCATCATTCGTGACGGACGCGCGACAAGTTTCTGGCTCGGCATCAGGGCCGACGGCAAAGAGCCCCCCGTGATGGACTGGACCTTCGTCGTCTGGGAGGCGGCGAACTACGAGCGGCTGTTCGGGACGAACGCCAGCCGATTCATGGCGCGAAGCCCGAACTACGGTAAGCCCCTGCCGCCCCCCGAACTGACCGTCTACACCGGCAACGGACTCGACTGGTCGAAGGTCAACGTCCCGGAGGGGATCGATGTCGTCGATGAACGGCTGACGGCCCACGGGTATCGCCCCGAGGACGGCGCCGTGATCGAAGTGTCGGTTCGCGACCTGATCTCCGGAGCGCCGCTGAAGGCCGCGGAGCTGGTCATCGAACGGCGGCCTGCCGTGAACCCGGCCGATCTGTCCGAACTGGAAGTGACCCGGGCCGAGTCGAATGCGGCCGGCCAGATCACGCTCAAGGGGCTGCCGCGCGAATCTCTCACGCTCAAGATCCGCCGGCCGGGCTATGTCGCGCGAACCATCGACTACACCAACACGGAACAGAATCTCTGGAAGCGCTACGACGTCGAACTGGCCGAAGGCCACCGCGTCTCCGGCCGTGTTGTGGACGACCAGGGCAAGCCGGTCGCCAACGTCACCGTCAGGCTGACCGAGTTTCTGACACCGAAAGGAACCCCGTACGCCTGGTTGGACTCCCTCAGCGCTGCCACGACCGACAGCGAAGGGCGCTTCGTCATCGAAGCCGTTCCGGCCGGCTCCGCCCGGTACTACGCCTATTCCGATCAGTATGTCACCGTCGGCCTGGGTGAGATTCTTGAGACATCCGACAAGTCGGTCACGCTCAAGGTCTCCGCAGCAGGCCAGATGAAAGTCACGGTGAAAGGGGCAAAGGGCCCCTATATCGTAAACGTCGCCCCCGAGGGGGGAGAGAAGGTCGGCTCCTGGGGCGGCTCGTCACAGCTGGGAGAGGACGGCGCCTGCCGGTTCACGCAGATTCCACCCGGACGGTACGTCGTTCACGCCCGCCCCAATCCCGGAACGGAAGCACAGCGGACGAAGGACGTGACGGTCGACATCAAACCGCTGAAGACCGTCGAAGTCGAGCTGAAAGCGGTGCCATAAAGCAAGCACCCCGGCTGCTCCAAAGCAGCCGGGGTGCTTTTGAGATTCTGACAGGCCAACAAGCCTCAAGCCGCCTGTTCCGGAAGCTGCTCGACTGCCTTCCGAACCAGAGCCCCCACCTGGATCCCCTCCGCCTGACCGTCGTAGTTGAGCAGGGCCCGGTGTCGCAACACTTCATCCGCGAAGTGCCGGATATCGTCGAACGCAACATGCGCCCGCCCCTGGCTGAGAGCTCGGACCCGTGCGGCCTTGATGAGCGCCTGGGCGGCCCGCGGCGACGCACCCCACCGGATGAACCGCTTCACTTCCGCCGGTGAGTATTCCGAATGCGGATGCGTCGCCAGCACGAGCCGGCACGCGAAATCCCGGATCGGATCCGCCACGACCACCTTGTTCAGCGTTTCACGAAGCTGCAGGATCCGCTCGGAGTCCAGGAGCTTCCTGAGTGCGATCGGCGTCTTGAGAATCGTCCGGCTGACAATCTCATTCAGCTCGGTGTTCGACGGGAACGGAACCTCCACCTTGAACAGGAACCGGTCGAGCTGCGCTTCAGGCAGCGGATACGTCCCTTCCTGCTCGAGCGGGTTCTGCGTCGCCAGAACGAAGAACGGCTGCTTGAGACGGTGGATCGTCCCCGAAGTGGTGACCGTCCCTTCCTGCATCGTTTCCAGCAGGGCCGACTGCGTCTTCGGCGTGGCGCGGTTGATTTCGTCCGCCAGCAGCAGCTGCGTGAAAATCGGGCCCTGGCGGAACTCGAACCGATACCGCCCGTGCTCGTCCGTCTGCATGATGTTCGTGCCGACGATGTCGGCCGGCATCAGGTCGGGCGTGAACTGAATGCGCCGGAAGTCGAGGTCCAGAACCTGCGACATCGCCTTCACGAGTTCCGTTTTGCCCAGTCCGGGAACGCCTTCCAGAAGAACGTTTCCGCCACAGAACAGCGCGGTCAGCGTCGATTCAACGACCCGGTCCTGCCCGACGATCACCTTCCCGATTTCCGCCCGCGATTCGGCAAACGTCTGTCGAAAATCCTCCGCTTCCGCCCGCAAAGCCTCGAGGTTCATTTCGCTCATGGATTCAGCCGCCGGATCAGGAGAGACAGGCCACGGACCGACGATGATACGCAGAAGCGGGGCCGATTCGCGAATTCGGATTCGGAAAAACACGAGCCAGCCGCGGAGAAGGGCAGGGGAGTGGCCGACACTCCCCGCGGCCGCCCTCTCCATTCCGGCACGGCCAGCAACGAAAAAAACCCGCGAGGGAAACTCGCGGGGCTTGTGGCGTCCCCCGTGGGGAACGCCGGATGGCACGCACTTGCCATTTTTCATCAGTCGATCTTGCGATCGGCTTTCCGCTCAGCTCGATCGATTTCACGATCGGCCTTCCGAAGTCCCTGGTCAAGCTTGCGATCGGCCTGATTCAGGTCGCGGTTGATATCGCGATTCACCGCGTTCACATTCCGGCGGAAGTCGGCCGGAACACGCGTATGGACGTTCGCGTAGAACCGCGTCACCTGCGGCTGGAAGGTCTGCCAGTGGGTATGCCACTGCGCCGGAGCTGAATAGGTCTGATACTCGGTCCGCTGGATCGCCGGACCCTGCATGAACTTGTCACGGTTCATGCCGATCACGAAGTAATTATCCGATTGCTGTTCGCCGTTCTGCATGACCATCGCTTTCCACGGAACCGGGCGATAGTCCTGGTCCGTCTCGACGATCACATAGGCGACCTGGCCATTCTGGTTGTCGATGATCAGGTCGTTGATCCGGCCAAGGGAGTTCCCGTCCTCAAGGACGAGGTCCATGCCGATCAGCGCAGTGGCTCGCACGGAGCGGCCATCGTCTTGCTGCTGCGAATCGGCGACAGGCGTCTGTTGAGGCACCTTCTGGACTTCCCGCTGCTGGACACGGGGCTGGGTCTGCACTTCAGGCTGCTGCCGGACCTGGATCTGGGTCCGCGCTTCCTGGGCCAGGGCGGCAGAGGCGGAGAGGGCAACGGCCACGCCAGCGGCCGAGCGAAGAAAACGAAGCATGGTGATTCTCCTTATGGTTTCTGCACGGTCCTTGTGATGAAGCAAGCGCTGCTTCCAAACGGGGACCGCAGGGATGCAGTCTCTGCCTGATCGATCCTCGCAACCGCCGGACCACACGCCGGGCAATTTTCTGAAGGCCCTGTTCACCGCGCTGCGTGATGCGCCGCCAGAGAGCAGGGCCGGCCCATCTGGTCGGCGGAAGCACGGAGATCACGGCCAGTTACACGCAATGTTCGTCAGACGACCGAACCCGTACACGCCCCGCCCCGCCAGATCCGCATCGGGTTGTTCGCATGCGACGATTCTTCCGATCGGACGACTCGGGTGTGTGGTGACCGCGCGGCATGGATGACCGCCACACGTCCCATCCGCACGCTCGACCCGCCGATTGCCTCTTCCGAGAGCAATGACGTCTTGTGCCTGCAAATGACGGGAAGTAGGCTGTTTTCCACACATTCTTTCCGACCGGTCGCACTGCGGAAGCCGCCGGTCACGTTCTCTTTGCGGGATGCTGATGGAAGCTGCGTACTGATCTCTTTTTCAAATGCTGCTGAATTTCGGGGAGACGTTCATGCTGAAACGCCGCGGATTCACTCTCATCGAACTCCTGGTGGTGATTGCGATCATCGCCATCCTCATCGCCCTTCTGCTGCCGGCCGTGCAGCAGGCCCGGGAAGCCGCCCGGCGGACCCAGTGCAAGAACAACCTCAAGCAGGTTGGGCTGGCGCTTCACAACTATCTGGACACCTTCAGCATCTTCCCGCCGGGAACGACCCACCAGACGGGAACCGGCCTGCCGATGGGCCCCAACACGAACGGCCACCTTAACAACTGGACGTGGACCGCCTTCATCGCCCCCTATGTCGACCAGGGGAACGTTTACAACAACGTCCAGGTGGGCCCGTTCAACCTCACACAGGCACTCAACGACGCCGCAAAACGCGACATCCTGCTCCGGCCAGCCACCGTCTTTCAGTGCCCCTCTGACCCGGGTCCGGCGATGAACGACCTGATCCTGTTCAGCACGCGGCCCGCCGGAACGACCGTGCCGACCGCTTTGCCGAAATGCAATTACGTCGCGAGCAACGGCAGCTATTCCTTCCGCCGCACGCTCGGCGATCCGGTCGCCAACACCGACTTCAACAACGGCATGTTCGCAGCCGCAGGCGCGCTGGCGGTGAACGGAGGAAGCTGCCGCCGCATCTCCGAGGTGACGGACGGAACCTCGAACACGATCGCCATCGGCGAGCGGTGCTATCAGAGCGGCGGCGTGATCTACGGTGCCGCGTCGTTGTGGGGCATGCGTGGCGCGGGTGACGCTTCAGGCGCCGAGGAGACTGGCATGGTGAACGCATTTGCGTGCGGCTGGCGTTCGATCAACGCTCCCCAGGAGCCGGGAACCAATCCCACCCATCGCCGCGGATTCTCCAGCACGCACGAAGGCGGAGCCCAGTTTCTGCTGACCGACGGCGCCGTCCGGTTCATCAGCGAAAACATCCACCATCGTCCCGGCGCTCGGCCGGTCGATACGACCTTCGCCAGCCTGCTGGGCGCGAGCGACGGCAACGTTGTCGGCGAGTTCTGAGTTCCGGTTTGCGAATCGTCATCGAACGGGAAGTCTTCGGAGCGGGCCGGCCCGACAGGCAGGGCCCGCTCCCCATTCCCGGCCGGACGAACGCTGAATCCGAGCATCAAGTGAGTCTTCTGGTGGTCCTGCATTGCGCGAGGCGGTGAGAACATGGTGGAAAAGTACGTGATCCGGAGCCGACGGAACTGGCTCCTGTCCTCTCTGGCCCTGGCCCTGCTCGCAGGTTGTGACAACGGCCCGGTCGTCAGCTCGGTCAAGGGAACCGTCAGCCTCGATGGCAGGCCCCTGCCGAACGCGACGCTCGTGTTCACTCCCGAGGCCGGCGGTCGCAGCTCGCTTGGCCGCACTGACGACAACGGGCTCTACAACCTGTTATTCACGCCGGGGAAAGAAGGCGCGCTCGTCGGAGACATGCGCGTCCGGATCACCGTCGCCGAAGAGTATCAGGACTCCCGCGACCGCACGCACATACGGCCCGAGAAGGTCCCCGCGAAGTACAACGAGAAGTCCGAACTCGTCGTCACCGTCGAACCCAAAGACAACGTGATCGACTTCGACCTCCAATCGAAGTAACGAAGCGCACGCACCCCGGCTGCTCCAAAGCAGCCGGGGTGCTTTGCAGAATGGCCGCCTCTCGCTGAGCCTACTGTCCCAGCGCCTTCGCCGCCGCGTTCTGGAACTCTTTCCGGAGATCCGAGCCGTCGCTGTTCCCCATGTCGGATCGCTGCACCAGCAGGATGTACAGCGTTCCCTTCACGGGATCGCACCAGACCTGCGTGCCATACGCGCCGCCATGCCCGAAGGAGCCGGACGACAGGGCGGCCGTCACATTCTGCGGCTCACGGACGAGGCAGACGCCCAGGCCCCAGGCGTTCCCTTCGGTGAAGCCTGTCTTGAGGTCGCCCGTCTGCACCGACGTCATCTTTTTCACGGTTTCCGGCTTCAGCACTCGCACGCCATCAAGTTCACCGCCGTTTAGAAGCATCTGGTAGAAACGGCGGACGCTCTCGACGTCCGCGAACAGTCCGCCCGAGGGCATCGGCGTCTGCTTCACGCCTGTCCGGGCCGAGACGAACGTATTCGGGGTCGGCACGAGCCCGTCCTTCTTCCCGTTCATCTTGTACGTGACGGCGAGCCGGGCCCGTTGTTCCTCATTCAGCGAGAACGTGGCGTTCTGCATGCCAAGCGGCTTGAAAATACGCTCGGCCATGAAGTCGTCGAACGGTTTGCCGGAAACAATCTCCACGATCCGGCCTGCGACCTGCAGGCTCCAGCCATAGGCCCACTTCGAACCGGGCTCGAAATTGACCGGCGCCCTGGCCATCAGCTCGGCCTGCTGCTCGAGCAAGCGCTGTTCCACTTCACCCACTTTCGGAAGTGAGAAGCCCCCCAGCCCCGAGGTGTGCGTCAGCAGATGCTTGATCGTCAGCGTTTCTTTGACAGGCGAGCCATCCTTGTGCTTTAGCTGGGCGAAGGACGGGATGTATTTCGAAACCGGGTCATCGATCGAGAGCTTCCCTTCCTGCTCGAGGATCATCACAGCCGTCGCCGCCTGAGGCTTCGTCATCGAAGCGATCCAGAACATGGCGTCCGCGCCCATCGGCCGGTGCTTTTCGACGTCAGCGTCGCCAAGCGACGACTGATGCACCACCTTCCCCTCGTGCGCGACCAGCGTCACGATTCCCGCTACCTGCTTCGATTCGATGAACGGCTTGAGAGCGTCGTCAATCGCGGCGATGCGCGGAGCCGACGCGGAATCGGCCGGCTTCCCGGCCAAGGCGTCGGCCAGGCAGTACAGGTGCGTGCGCGTGCGGACGAACAGTGAGTTTCCGGCGACCGCCGGCGACGCGAGGCAGCCGTCCGAAAGCTCGTTCTTCGCGAGTTCGTTGTACTCCCGGCCCGTTGAAATGACGGTCCCCTTGCCCCCGTCATCGAACAGGTAGATCCGATGGTCGCAGAGGATTGGAGAGGCCGAAAAGTTCCCGCCGACGCGCTTCTGCCACACCGTGTCGCCATCCGCCGCCTGCATGCACGAAACGATCCCCGCATCGTCCACCACATAGATCAGCCCTTCGTGGTAGATCGCCTGCGGTTTGCTCGGCATCTGCCGGGCCTGCTTCCACACAATGTTGGAATCGGTGACGTCCCCCGTTCCTCCCGGCTTCATCGCCAGGAACACCCCTTTGCCGAATCCAGTGCCGATAAACAGCAGGCCTTCCTCGTAAATCGGCCGGTTCGGCGTCGAAAACTGGTCGTAGCGGGCCCGCCAGATTTCCTCGCCGGTGGCCGGGTCATAGGCGAACAGCCCTTTCGACGTCGGGCTGATTAGCTGCCGCTGGCCGTCGACGTTGATGACGATCGGCGTCGCGTAGGCCTTCTTCTGGTCGTAGTTGTCGGTTCCGAAATGACGCGGACGGTGCGTGAGCCAGATCGTCTCTCCGGTCCGCTTGTCGAGGGCGACGACGAACTGGCGGTCGATTCCGTCGTAGTGCTCGATGAGCATGTCATCGATGATCACCGGGGAGGATCCGGCGCCCCGATAGTGCTCGCACTGCAGGTCCCGCCGCAGCCAGACGGGCTCGAACGTCTTCGTGTCCAGACAGACGATCCCATACATCCCCCAGCTCAAATAGACGCGGCCTTCCTCGATGGCCGGCGTGGGCGACGCATAGGTGTTGAACTTTTCGATCTCGCTCGGCCGCTCGACGCGGAAGATCGGTCGGTCGAACAGGACTTTTCCCGTTTCACGGTCGAAGCACATCGCCGACAGCGTCTGCCCGTCGAGCGTCCCGGTGGTGACCCAGACCTGATCGTCCCACACGACCGGAGAAGACCAGCCGCGCCCGGGAATCTCGACCTTCCAGCGGACGTTCTTGTCCTCGCTCCATTCGAGCGGGAGCTGGCAGCCGGTCGCATGTCCATCCGCCGAGGGCCCGCGGAACTCGGGCCAGCGGTTCTGAGGAGGCGACGGGGCCGCGCCGAGGGCGAGGAGCCCGAGAACCAGGGCCGCGCATCGAGAAGCAACGATCATCACGTCTTCCCCGAGGTGAAACGATCTCCGCGCGAGGGGTACGCCGCGGCTCTGTGAGCCGTGCACATGTCTCGCAGCAACACGGTTCCGGTCCGGGCCCGGCCGCGACTTCGGCCTCTGAAAGCAACACACGGCCGAAACCGCCGGGGCACACCGATGGGCGCGTCCCCCCTATCGTTCCCTAAAGCTGGTCGTAGGGCAATTCAAACAGGGCGTTCCCCTGCTGGATGTCGCCCGTTTCCAGCCCTCTGCGGAACCAGCGGGCCCGCTGCGCCGACGTTCCATGCGTGAAGAGATCGGGCCGCACCGTGCCGCGAGCCTGCTTCTGCAGGCGGTCGTCGCCGATCGCCTGGGCGCATCGCATCGCTTCCTCGACGTCTCCCTGCTCCAGGATGTTCTGCAGTTTGTTCGCCCGGTTGGCCCACACGCCGGCCAGAAAATCGGCCTGCAGCTCCAGCCGGACCGACCACTCGTTCGCACCCGCCTTGTCGCCGCGCTGGGCGTGGCGCTCCTGCTGCATGTGAACCTCGTCCGAAATCCCGAGCAGGTTCTGCACATGGTGTCCCACTTCGTGCGCGACGACATAAGCCTGCGCGAAGTCGCCGGCGGCGTCGAATCGCTGTTCGAGTTCCCGGAAGAAGCTCAGGTCGAGATACACATTGCCGTCGGCCGGGCAGTAGAACGGGCCGGTTTCCGAACCCGCCACGCCGCATCCCGACTGCACTCCGTCGCTGAACAGGATCATCTTCGTCGGCTGGTATTTCTTGCCCAGCTGCCGCTGGAAGACCTCGTTCCAGACGACTTCCGTATCGCGAAGCACCACCGACGCCATCTCCTTCAACGGTTCGTCGGCCGGGTCGATCGGACGCTGTGCCCCGCCGCCTCCCGGTTGCCCGATCTGGATGCCGCCCCCCCGCTGCAGAACCGCCAGCGGATTCCCCCCCATGAACCAGATGAGGAGCGCCAGAATGAGGATGCCCATGCCGCCCCCGCCCAGGGCCATCCTTGGTCCGCCCGAGCCTCGACGGTCTTCAACATTGGAACTCTGTTCTCGGCCTTGCCAGCGCATGGGGGTATCCCGGGAGAAGTCGGACGACTCGCGAACGTCAATTTACCCGGCCGACGCACGTCCGCCAGCGCAATCGTGGCCGAAGAATCCCGGACGAGGGGGCCCGCAACCTCCCGCGACCACCGGAACCCACTATCCCAGCAGCCCCCCCTGCTCCGGCGAAACGATGTCCCACACAACCTCCCCTCCGGCCGGATGCTCTACCAGGGCCTGGCAGGCGACGCCGAGCGCAAAAGAACGATCGTCGTGATGCTCCCCATCGTTCCGGTGATCAAAACGAAAACGCCCGCCGCTCTGCTCGCGGATCACCAGGCTCGCCAGCTCCCTTTCCAGGTCGTCCGGCCGATCGAGGCCCTCCTCGCCCGGGACCGTTCCACACCCGCGGTACCACCGCACCTGGCGTTCGAGAATCAACTGCCGGAGCGTGATTGCCATTTCGAAGTTGCCCTGGCCGCCGCGGAATCCGTAACGCTCAATCGGAAAGCGGCTCTCCAGCGACTGGATGACCGACACCAGTTGATGCGGGTCGAGAATGAACCGCACGCCGGGAAAGGCGCTCGCCACGGAGTGAATCCAGTCACTCACCCAGCGGACAGGTGTCGCCCGCAGCGGCGAAGGACGGACCACGTCCATGCGGTCGACGAGAATCGCGGCCCCTTCCCGATGGCAGATGCACCCGACAGTGAGATCGTGCTTTTCGGCGTAGTCGATGCTGGCGACGTAGTCGCGACCCGGCTCCCCCTCATGCCGCGGCGCCAACGCCTCGTCGCGGCAGGCGCTCGCCTCGGCCAGCGAAACGAATTCTCCGTCCGAATGTTGCCACTGGTTCAGCCACAGGCGCGCGAAGACCGCCGGCGGAAGGAGCCGACGCTGCTCCTCGAGCGATTCTTCCGTGATCCACGGAGCCTGCGGACGCGGCAGGGTCGAGAAGCACCAGGCGGGATCGGTGCGCGCGGCCTCCCGGGCAGCCCACTGCCAGCCCCGTCCCACCCCCGCGTTGCTCAACACGAGCATTACCGACTCCGGTTTCTTCGCCGCCGACGAAAGAAGTGAGTACCACAGATCAGCCGACTTCCAGTGGCACAGCTCGTCGCAGATCACGAAATCGGGGAGCTCTCCCCACGAGCTGCGGACGTCGGACGAGATCACCTTCAGCAGACAGCCGCTCGCCGGATTGCGAATGCTGCTTTCGAGGAACTGCAGGCCGCCCAGGAGGTGGGGATTGGCCCGCGCCAGACGCTGAAGCGCGCGCTGGACAAGCTGCGCCTGCTCCAGGTCAGCCGCGGCCACGAGACCATTCAGCGGCTTCCTGGCGGCAATCAGCACCCAGGCCAGCTGGACCGCCGTGTCGGTCGTCTTGGAGTGTCCGCGCGGCCGTTCGCGATAGGCCCGGCGAAGCACGCCCGGATGAGCCGCCCTTCCATGCACGAGGCCTTCCCAGGCGCCGTCAAGGAGTCCGAAGTCACGCTCCTGCCACGGCTGCAGCTCCTCGGAGAACCACTCGGACGGCCGCCGGGGATCGATCGCCAGCATCCTGCGAAAACTCGCGGGCCCACGCTCCGCCGCCAGTCGCGCCCCACCGCACAGCAGCGACCAGCCCGCAGCCAGCATTCGGTTCCCTTCGACGCGTGTGGGCCGGCTCATTCGCAGACCTCCCCGGGAAAGTCTTCCGCGAGCACCTTTCGGACGCGATCGAGCTTCTCGATCAGTTCCCGCGGAGTGACCGGAATCTCGTCCTCACCAGCCGCGTCGTGCGCCGCCTCCTCCTTCAGCCAGAACGTCTGGGCCGACACCGTTCCCTTCATCGCTTTCAGATACATGGCGGCCCGGACGTTCTCCCCGAGCGTTTGGGGAACGGGCTTCATGTGCCGACGGAAGCGCGCATCACGCTCCATCGTCAGCCGGGCCGATTCCAGGGACACCCCCAGTTGCGAACAGACTGCGGCCGGCGACGCCCCCTGCGACACGAGCCGCACGAACTCCTTCTGTTGCGCCAACGTCAACGGCACGGGCTCCGTCCACGTCTCCGTGATCCCGCCCGCTTCAGACGTCACTTCGCCGTCTCGACCAGCCTCACGACCCGAGACGACCGCCCGCGTCCCGGTTGTCGAAGATGTAGTAGACCGGTCGTGCGTACCGGCTTTTGTCGTACGTTTCCTGTGAGACGAGTTTTCGGCTGCCATCCTTGCGCCGCCCTCCGTAAATCGATGAATGTCCTGTGCGCGACTGCACCTTCCTCACCCCGCCTGCGACTGTCGGGACGCGAACGAATCCCGCCCTCTCGAAGAAGGGATTGATGCGCCCCATCTCCGTCAGCGCTTCAATCCACGGAAACCGGCACAGCTGACACGAACGCCGGACGAATTCCGACCCGATCCCCGCGCCCCGGTATGTCGGATGCAGCACCACCCGCGACAGCAGAACCAGGTTGTGGTTGAGCGAACGCAGTCGCAGCCGGTCGAACTGCCCGCTCCGTCCGAAAAACCGGTTCCGTCCCGCCAGCGACAATGGCGGCGTCGAGAACACACAGATCCCGACCGGCTCGTCGCCATGCCACAGCAGCGTCTGGAACCGCGTCAACGCCAGTCGGTGACTCCGATAATGCCACCCAGCGAAATACGGCCAGTCGCCACGGGTCGCCTCGCTGATCCACAGCTCCCCCGCGAAGCTGACTCTTTTTTTTTGCGACCCGCGGGCCCCATCGCCGCCGGCGACTCACGCGCCTCAGCACGCACGACCTCGAACGTCCCCTCGAGTCCGCACCGCACCTGCACATCGGGCGACAGGTCTTGCGCCACGTCCTCATGCGTCGTCGCCAGCAGGAAACCGGTTCCGGTCCGTTCGGCCAGGCGGCGGATGTTGAAGGCGATCACTTTGGCCAGCGTCCGGTCGAGCGTCGCCGTGAATTCGTCCGCGACGATCCAGTCCGGCTTTTCCGCCAGGGCCCGCGCCAGCCGGAAGCGGTATCGCTGGCCATCGCTCAGTTCACACGGGCGCCGCAGGAGAAGTCGGGCCTCGCTCAACCCGCACTGGGCCAGAAGCTGCATGGCGTCCAGCGTTTCGAGCGGAAGGGCGTCGACGAGCAACTCGTCCCCCGCCGGCAGATCCTCGATCCACAGCACCCTGGCTCCGGGCGGTCCTTCACCGGCGTCCGCTGAAACGACGCCCCCGCCAGACGGCCCCTGCAATTGCAGAGCGGCCGCCCGCATGAGCGACGACTTCCCCGATCCGGAAGGCCCGGTAAACAGCACCACGTCGCCGGAACGAATCGGAAGATCCAGGTCCTCGGCCAGGTGATGCCGTCCCTGTTCGAAGCCGATTCCGAAATGGTCCATCACGCGCGCGGCGCGAACGGTGCAGGTTTTCGGAAGAAAATCGTGGGCAACGGTGATTCGCATGGTCCTGTTCCAGATGACGCTGTCATCAGAACAGGAGCGGTTGCGCGCCGCAGGGAACGACTGCGACTCAGTCGCGGGCCCGCCACCGCTTCATCGCCTCGGCACGGAGCTGCTGAAACTTCTCCGCCTTCTCAGCCATCGTCCTCGCCGACGACTTCGTCGGGGCCGGCTTTTCGGCCTCGGGCATTGGTTTCCGCGGACGAGATGTCACGGAAAGAGACCCGCTCGAGCGCGGGACGGCCGGCTGCTTCTTGGAAGTTTTGGGCATGTCCCCATTATGCCCGCATTTCCCACCCGGCGATACGGATTCGCCCCGCGAATGTCGCGAATGACCCTCTTTTTCGCCTCCCCAGCCTGATCTCGCTTTTCTTGAACCCTCTTGTTAACATGACAGGGCGAGTTGAATTCGAGAACGCTTCAGTTGGATTTTCTGACGAGCTCTCTTTGCCGACCGCTGGCGGCATTCCGCTGAGCAGTGCTGAGTCTGGCATCTTCCTGTCAGCCCTCATGCCCGCGGATACCACCACTGAGGAATGCTTTCGGTCTGTCTCTTCGCATCAGCGAAGGCAGCCTGGAAGCGGAAAGAATGGCCCGTTCCCCAACCCTTGCAATTTTCATTGTGCAAGCGGGGAGGCGGAGGCACTGCTCGCAGCGGATCGGGTCCGGCAAGGTGCTGGAATGTTTCCCGTTCCGATAGGAACAACTGAGACTCAATGGTGTGACGATGGCTGAAGGTACGATTAAGCGTCTGACGGACAAGGGCTTTGGATTCATCGACATGGGCACGGGCAAAGACCTGTTCTTCCACATGTCGGCCCTCCAGGGCACGCGGTTCGACGATCTCCGCGAAGGGCAGCGGGTTTCGTTCACGGAGGGCCGCGGCCCGAAGGGACCGAATGCGGAAAACGTGCGGGCGCTCTAATCGCCTCCACGAAAAACTGAACGGCGAAAACGCCGCCCCGAAACGGGCGGCGTTTTTTCGTTTCTCCCCGGAGCCCTCCTCACGCCGAACCCTCATTCCCCTGCCGCGGCAGCGGCTCGATCTTCATCCGCACCGTGTCCCCCGCCGCACGCTCCAGGGCCCCCGCCGTCTGGTTCAAGCTTCGCGTCACGCGGCTCTCCACACCCTGCAGCGCCGCAAGAATCACGAACGCCAGCACGGCCCCGAGAATCGCCGTCATCTCACGCCCCATGCCGGCCGACATCCCGATCGCCGCCGTCAGCCACAGCCCGGCCGCCGTCGTCAGCCCATGCACCTGCTGCGACTCCGACTGCTTCAGAATCGCCCCCGCGCCAATGAACCCGATCCCGGTCACGATCCCCTGCACCACCCGGCTCATGTCCGTCAACGTCACACCCGCCTGCTGAGGAATCATCGCAAACAGCGCCGAACCCAGCGCCACCAGCATGTGCGTTCGCAGCCCGGCCGACTTCCCCGACCGCGCCCGCTCAAAACCCAAAAGCCCGCCCAACGCCGCCGCGAGCACCAGCCGGACAAGGAATCGCAACGACTCGGCGATCGATGGAATGTCCGAAAAGTCCTCGACGACCCCTTTCCACAAATCGTCCATGGCTCTCTCTTCCGCGCGAGTGCTGACCATCCAGGTAAGTTCTCACGCTAGCAGAAGATGACGCGGCGCTAACACCAGCGAACTGGATTGCCCGAGGCCACTGAGGCCTCGAAAACCGCTCTCAGCGCCTGGACCACGGGTGAAGAATCGTCCGTCCGCCGGGGACGCTGCTCGACGTGCATCTCCGAGGGATACACAAAACGGCATCGACCGTCGGCCGTTTCCCACGAACCGTCGTCCCAGGGAATCTGTCGCCCACTGATGGCGATCCCCGAGGCGTAAACTCCCCCCGTCTCGAGATCCTCCCACATCACGTCGTCGTCCTCTCCTTCGATTGGCTCGCCGTTCTGGCGGAACTGCCGGAAACGGGGCGTCCGGAAGAGGTCCCGGCCGGAAGTCGCGTCGATGGCGAAGAAATCCCGCTCACTGATTCCAACGCGCATCCCCCGACGCCCCGACCAGACGAAGACGCCCTCGTAAACGGGGATGTGCTCGTAAAGCTCCAGGCCCGTCGCCGTCTCCACAAGCACCGCCCGGAACCCGCTCAGCGCGGTCGAATCAAACGCCGCCAGTTCGCGAAGCGCCCGGACGCTCGCCTCGGCCGGCGTCAGGCCGCCGTTGAGATTCGGCAACTCTTGTTTCAGCACCGGAAAATGCCGCCAGCCAATCTCCGCCAGAGTGGATTGAAACAGCCGGTACGAGGCCCAGTTCCCGATCTACTGGCAGGCCAGGTTCATCCCCTCGTGTCGACAGCACGACAGCATCCACCGGTCGAACGCCCGCCAGTTCGCGTCGGAATCATGCTCTCCCTTGAGGCAGACGTTCTCCTCGTCGTCGACGGTCAGCCACTCACGCGGAAAAGGGGGCTCCGTGATCGTCCCGTCGCGCAGACAAGTGCACATCACCGTCGCGTCCAGCCCCATCGATCACTCTCCGATGATCTTGACCATCACCCGCTTCGGACGTCGTCCATCGAACTCTCCGTAGAAGATCTGCTCCCACGGGCCGAAGTCCAGCTTCCCCATCGTCACCGCCACGACCACCTCCCGCCCCATGATCTGCCGCTTCATGTGGGCGTCGGCATTGTCCTCTCCCGTGCGGTTGTGGAAGTACGTCGCCGGCGACGCATCGAACGGGGCCAGCTTCTCCAGCCACAGCTTGTAGTCGTGATGCAGTCCTGCCTCATCATCGTTGATGAACACCGAGGCCGTGATGTGCATCGCGTTCGAATGGGGTAATGGGTTACTGCACCTCATTTGAGTTCTTGATCCCGGGACGCACGGGGAGACTCCATAGGACTCCTCCAACGAAGGATGCGCGATGCAAACCGACACCGTAGATCAGGTTGAGTCCCCTACCAAGTCACTGCCAACTGTCACCACGGACGACTTCGTCATCCTGACGTGTCACTTCAATCCGCAGGGTTATCGAAGACCGGTGGAGAACTACCACCGTTTCCGGGAAGCTCTTGGCGGACTTGCCGAGTATCTGTTCTCCGCCGAGCTGTCCTTCAACGGAACCTTCGAGACCGACGCCCAAATCCGTCTGCACGGGGATCGTCGAAACCGGTGCTGGCAAAAGGAGGCGATGTTGAACCTCCTTCTGCGTCAGCTTCCTCCATCGATCCGCTATGTCGCGTGGATCGACCGGGACATCAAGTTCCTCAACGCCACCTGGATGCGGGAGGCCGTTGAGATGCTCGCTTCCGGTCATTTCGCAGTCCAGCTGTTGGAGTCACTGGTCATGCTCGACCGGTGGGGGATCATGAACGACCTCCGGGACGGTGTCGTCGTCACCTCCAAGGACGGTCTGTTCAAGGGCTTTCACGGAGCTGCGTGGGCCGCACGCAAGGACTATCTCGATGCCATCGGAGGACTGCCATCCCGTCACATCGTCGGGGGTGCAGATAGCCTCATGGCAGCGACCTGGCTTGGGAGAGGTCTGGACTACCTGCCCCGTGCGGGAGTCTCGAAGGGGCTCATTCGGTGGAGTGAACGCTGGGCTAAGGGAGCCCGTGACGCGATGCACGGGATGACCTGTGGACACGTCCCCGGAACAGGGATGCACTTCCATCACGGTGATCGGACAAACCGGCGATACAACGACCGCCACACCTTGCTGCGGGCGCACGGGTTCGACCCGGACGTACATACGCGGGTAAACGCAGATGGTCTGATCGAGCTCCACGTCCCGCCGGCACTCGCCTCGACCATCGAGGATTACTTTGTCGGTCGCCGGGAAGACGAGTAGCTCCGTCGCCGGGAATGCGGCTGTCCTTTCGTCCGGCTGCCCTGGGCTACCGACCCACCACCCGGAACACGCCGGCGAAAGGACGGGCTCATCTCGGGCGTGACGGCTTGGTGTTTTAGAACCACTGGCCATCACCAAATGTCGTTGCGAACTTATCCCCGATTGCCAGTGATGGTCATGGGCCATCGCCGGGGCAATCACGACATTTAAGGCGTACGGGTAAGGCGGAGTAGCTACCGCCCGACACGATCCCTCCCGGACGCTGTGGTTCGTCCAACCGCCACAGTGTTCGGGAGGGGGTCTCCCGAAGGTTGGACAGCATGGACGTTCTCGAAGCGGACTATGGCACTCCTCCACGGAGGAGTCAGGAATATCAGACGCGGGGTAAACCGAGCGACTTCCTCCATCATCTTCCCGCCCTGCTATCGCTCACCGCAGTCCTGCGGATTGTCCTCTACGTGCGCGTCTCCGGTCGGAATCAAGCCCGCGGAGACAACCTCGAACATCGCCTCCAGTACCTCCGCAACAGGCTGCGGGGTCTGAACGTCGAAATCATCGCCGAGTTTACTGAGGTAGGATCCGGGTGGAAGAACGAACGCCCTCAGCTTGCCAATGCGATCACATTCGCCCGGGAACACGGTGCCGTTGTCGTCGCCGCGTCGGTGGACCGATTCGTTCGCCATCTGGCCTACAACAGTGACCGGGATGAACACTTCGTCCCTGTCGTCGCGGACTTCCAGCAGTTGATGAGAGAAGCCGGTTCGGTTCGCCTCGCGACGTGCATGCACCCTGACGCCACGCCTGTCGAGGTCGCCAAGGAACAGACGAAGTGGAATCCGAACACTGGTCGTCCGAAGAAACGTAAAGCCGGTTCACTACGTGATCGCCACAAGGGACGACTCGTCTACGACCAGCTTCGCTGGATGTGCATTCTCCAGATTCCACTGCGCCGAAAAGCCGCCATCCTCAAGGTCCCGGTGAGTACCGTTCAGAGGTGGCAGGATATGACGCTGGAAGAGTGGTACGACTTCACCCATTGATGGGGTGTACCATTTTTGCCGGAAGCTTGTCCGGTGATTACCTGATTGCGAGGCAAATCGCTGGACGCCAAGGGTTATCGCGATTCTGTTTGTCGTCGACGAAACCCTAGGACATTCCCTGCCCAGCCTTCAACCTCATTCTGCCTTCCAGCTTGCTTCTTACTCTCACAATCCTCCTTGAAACACAATAGTGCTAGCTCCGATGCGATGAGGGTAGTAGTTCCACGCAATCGCTGCCTGCTGAATGAACTTCTTTGTGGAACCAGGGGGAAGTTTTAGTTCACGATCTGTGTCACTGAAAAATATAACTCTCGTATTCTCATGAGAAGGACGTGACCCCATCCACGATTGCAAGATGGAAATAATATCACTGTCATCAAGTTCAATGACGGTTTCCGGTTCTGGCTGGGTAACCGGTGACTCAGCCACCGGCGGTTTGACGGTGTACTTTGCTAATTGCTTCCGGACCCGGTTGCATGCAGGGCCAAGAGCGGCAACGAGATTTTCATCCTGCCGATTAGGTTCATAGGTCGCCGGCGTGATGCCGAGCAGGTCGGTTGGAAGATGGAAGTCCTCGACGCCTCTTGGGATCACGATGAAGCTTCGTTCCTTTCCCAGACGTCCAATGAACAGGCCAAGCTCGAAGATGACGTTGTCTCTCGCCACCGACACCGTTTCTTTGCGCAGCGTCGTGATGTCGTCTGGTCCAAACACGAACAACCCGAAGTCTGCCTCATCAAGAGCGTCCACCAAAGACTCAATCGAAAACTTGGACAACGCGAAGATGCCCTGAGTCCAGACGGTCACGTCGGCATCGTGCTCCAAGTTTTCTTGGGCGGCGTAGGCGACCGACAGTTGCTCAACTGACGACCCGATGAACAAACGTGGTTTCATGCCGCTGGCTCGTGACTCAAGAGATGCAGGTAGGCCCGTAACGCGAGGAGGCATTCTATCGGCGAACGACGTCGCTGCACCTATCCAGCCAGCCCATACAAATGGCTTGTTGAGACTGGAGGGTATGATTTTGAGTACACCACTCCATCTTTCACGACACGCGATTGAGAAATCCGGTTTTCGTAGAAAATAGTGCATCAACTTACTGTACAATAGCTTGCGAACCACAAGCCTATTTCGCTGCCCGTGAAATCCACGTGATTCTCGGCTGACACCTCAATCTCAAAACGACATAGAGGGGACGGAAGCGCCCCCGTCCTCGCGTTGGGCCCCCAAAACCGACTTCGGTACGGGGACCAAGGAGGACGTGTCGGGAACCAGTAAGCATCGCAACGACCCGTAGCCGTCCGGGTCGTCGCAGGGTGGCTCAAAACGGTAGTCGACTACCGTTTTGAGATCAGGAGACGGGAATCATGTCGGAACAATCGCTTGAGGCACTTCGGGACGAAGCCAACAGTGCCCACAACTCAGTTCTCAGTTCGATGCGGGACGTGGTGAAGTTCGCCAAGCAGGCAGGTGACGCACTCACGGCGGTCAAGAAGCTGGTCGGTCACAAGAACTGGACGAACTGGCTGACCGACAACAACAACTTCAAAGCGTCTCCGGAAACAGCCAGGGCATACATGCGGATCGCCCGGAACTGGGAGAAACTCGAACCGGAGTTGGAGGCCAACCCACTCCTGACACTGGAGAAGGCGCTCGCGTTTCTGAGAGTAGCCGCCCTGCCACAGCCTGAAGCTCACCACGAGATGTCGGATTGGGGAAAAGTACGTCAGGAGGTCCGCAAATGCGCAACGATGATCGGGCAACGGATTGCCAACTATATTCGCACATGTTGGTCAGCCGAGGAGGTCGTGTACTTATGGTGTCATTCGAAGATAGACGCCGATTTGCTTGACTTCCTCGATGCCATCAGGAGTGAGATCGCACCGTTCTCTGAGGTGTACGTCGACTACTACATTGCGCACCGCAGAATAATGGCACACGTTGCCGCAGGTCGGGGGAACGAACTGCCCGCCGACGAGCCGTACCCGGTCGACACGTTTCGCGAGGCGTTGCGGTCACGGTTCACCGATGAGACCGCGTTGACCCCCTACCAGAAGCAGAAACTGTCCCGTTGGCTGACTCCAATTCCGGCGCCCATCGAACATGACGACGACGGCACGGACGACGACCCAACACAGCCAGGTCAGTTAGTGCGTAAGGAACTCGCGGTGTGATGCGTCAGTGGGAGCCACTGTTGGCAACTGCAGGAGGGGAAGTTTCGCCCTCCCCTCCTAATGGCCCCGATTCAGTTGGAGATGCGGATTTTGACGGCCCCATCCATCTCTCAATCCACTCCTGCACTTCCGGAGACGGAGTATCAGATGGGGTCTTCCAACCGCTCGTGTACTTGCGGTCAACACGGGCTTTCCATAACCGATCCATCTCCTTCGCTATCTCAATCGCCTCATCGTTCAACTTCACCAAGCAGTCATCCGGGGGTGGGAACGTGCCCTTGTTGCCCACGAGGACTTGCCCCATCACGCACCACCGCTGAAGTCGCGTTACTACGGGTACGGATGCCTCGCCGAACAGCAACGTAAGCCACTTCGCGTCTGAACGAAGATCGATCGCCTTCGCCCGGAGAATTTCGCCAAGCTGGTAACGATGTTCCTTGTCGGCGATGACGCGAGGGTCCGACTGACTGGTGAATCGCCGCACCTTGCTATTGTACCTTGATATTCGCAGGTCCATGAATGCCTGAGCGAATTCGTGTCGGTCTCGCTCTACCTGCCGAAAGGCTTCAAACGCCTCTCGATGAAGATTTGCCTTACGGCCAGCACGTTGTGCGAACAAATGAGCGATGTACGCCGACGCCAACGGCAGAAACGCTTTTTCCGCGTACTGCCACGCAGTCGAAATCGCGGGGCCCAAGTCTAATGATGCCACGGTTCTTCCTCTGACATGCAGGCTAGGTAGTCCCCTTCCAGACGCCCTCAACGACGATTAGGGAACAAAAGATCATGAAATCCTATCAGACGGATGAATAGGGCACGAATTTGCTACGAAACGCATCCGCACGGGCAGCAGGGGGACGGGTGGGCTACCGGATCAAGCGTACCCCGAGGGAAACGCCATCCGGGTGACGTGATCGAACTCCCCCATTGGCCCGGCCCACCACCACGGGTTACGTGCGGTACCAACCCCCGGGATTCGCGTAGGGCGCGACCAAACAGCCCAGGGCGGGTTCCTGTACCCGGACCAACCCCAACGCGGGACACGGGGACGTAGGGTGTCCAGTTTAGGGGTCGCAAAACCCACCCCCGTAACCCCCACGTTTCCCGGGGTCTGTGGGGTCCGGAAACGGTGTACGGGTTAGGGGACCTTGGGGAGCCAGGGCCACCGGGCGTTTGGACAATGGGCAGCGATGCGCCGTTGCATCGAACCAAACCACCACGCCGAGACCAACCCGATGGCTACCACCAAGACTGCACCGAAGAAGACCCCTGCCCCTGCCAAGGAAGATGCCCCCGCCAAGAAGTCGCCGGGGGTGATCGCCAGCATCGAGGAGTTCCTTTCGAAGGCTACGAAGGAGAAGCCCATCACCAAGGAGGGCATTGTGGAACGCCTCGCCAAGCGATTCCCGGACAGGGAGGTGACGGCGCTCACCCGGACCTGTGCATGTCAGGTGCCGGGACGGATGTCGAAGGAACGCGGCATCAACGTGGTGAAGACCGACGACGGCTTCTACATCAAGAAGTAGTCGACCACGCGGCGAACCAGTGACCGGCCCGGGGATGCACCTCGGGCCGTCTCCATTTACCGACTGCACCTTGCATCAAAGGAAAGACGCATGTCCAAGATCGCCGTTTACGTCCGGGTGAGCACGTTCGACCAAGAGAAGGGAATCGAGTCACAGAAGACGGTGCTACGCGAATACCTCGAAGCCCACGGCATGGGGGAAGCAAGGTGGTACACCGACAGGATGTCCGGGGCGACCACGAAGCGCCCGGAGTTCGAAAAGCTACAGAAGGAGGTCTTCTCCGGCCGCGTGAAGTGCATTGTCTGCTGGAAGCTCGACAGGATTTCGCGAAGCCTAAAGGACGGGATCAATGTCCTCACCGACTGGATTGAGAAGGATGTCCGGGTCGTCGCCGTCGCTCAGCAGCTCGACTTCTCGGGGACTGTTGGTCAGCTGATCGCAACAGTGTTCTTTGCCCTGGCTCAGATGGAACGGGAGAACCTCCGGGAGAACACCAAACGGGGCATGTACGACGCCCGGCTGCGTGGTGCACGGATCGGCAAGCGTCCGTCGTTGTTCGCCAAGGACATCGTCCCGCTGTTGGAGAAAGGAATGTCCCTGTCCGGTGCGGCTAAGCATCTCAAGAAGTCTCGACAGGCCGTCTACGACTGCCTGAAACGCGAACAAATTGATCTCTCTATTTACACGAGCCATCAAAAATAAAGGGGCCTATTGTGGCCACCTCGTGGGATGACAACGGGGTGGAGAGATATGGCCAAGAAGTATCAACCAGTCGATGAGGCGAACGGTCTTTCGAAGACTTGGACGCCACGTTTTTGGGAACGTACAGACGCTCGGTCTCTTGCTCGCCGCACCATTCTCTCCCGTCGTGCGGAACTCATCGAAGCTATCGGTGAGATGTCTCCACAGAAGGAGTTGTTGGTTTCTCAGATCGTGTTCTACGGATTGATGTTGGAGAGCCTTCAGATCGAGTGCATCGAAACGGGCAAGTTCGAGCCGGGCGTCTTTACATCGCTCACAAATTCTTTGGTCGGCCTCTTGCGCATGGTCGGCATCGAGAAGCAGGCTAAAGCGGTTGCCGGCTCATTGCAGGACTACCTGCGGGAGCGGTCCGCATGAACATCATCGAAGCCATTCGTGACGAGAAGGTGTTTCGGCCGTTCCTTGAGGATGTCGAGGGAGGACTCGGCTCATGGCGAAACTGGATGGTCGCCCTCCGCGCATCGATGGGATTGCCCATCACTGCAGAGTCGTCCAAGCAGCTCATCCGTCAATGCACGGGTCGAGACCCGGACCTGCTGCCGGAAAACGGCTTCAGTACATCACTCTTTTTGACCGGAAGACGATCAGGAAAGAGTCGCGTGGCCGCAGTAACGGCCGCGTATCAAGCGGTCTTGTCTGGTCGGGAGAAGCGTCTCTCGAAGGGTGAGCAAGGCTTGGTCGTAGTCTGCTCAGTCAGTAAGCGACAAGGCTCAATCATCAAGGGCTATACGCGGTCGATCTTCAAAACCCCACTGCTCGCTCAGGAGGTGGTTGAGGAGACCCGCGAAGGGTTCACCCTGCGGAATGGTGTCCGCATCGAAATCCTTGCCGGTGACTTTCGAACTGTCCGTGGATTCACGCTGCTTGCCGCCATCGTGGATGAAGCCGCGTTTTTCGGGACAGACGAGGAGTCGAAGGTCAAATCCGATACGGAGCTGATCCGTGCCATCAAGCCCGCGTTGGCCACGACGGGAGGCCCACTTCTGCTCACGACGAGTCCTTACGCGAGGAAAGGATTTTGCTGGGAGACGCATAAGAAGCATTGGGGCAATGACAAGGGGACCACATTGGTCTGGAACGCGGCGTCCCGCGTCATGAATCCCACCCTGCCCCAGTCTGTTATCGACGAGGCGATGCAGGACGACCTGGCCGCAGCAAAGTCCGAGTTCGGTGCGGAGTTCCGCGAGGACGTCGGAATCTGGCTTCCCCGAGCCGTCATCGAAGGGCTGGTCGTTGCCGGACGGAGGGAGCTTGCCCCTGTCCTGCGTTCGGACATGCGGTACTTCGCCTTCGCCGACCTGTCCGGTGGACGCAGTGACGACAGTGCCCTCGCCATCGCCCACCGTGAGGACCGCAAGGTCGTGGTCGACTACCTCGGACGGTGGAGACCACCGAGCAATCCGTATGACGTGATTCGTCAGATGTCCAAGGTCCTGAAGGAATACGGCATCCGGGTCATCACGGGCGACAATTATGCAGCTGAATTCTGTGCGAGGGCTTTTGAAGCGTGCGGCATCGGCTACCTGAAGTGCCCGAAGCCGAAGTCGCAACTGTATCTCGAACTCCTGCCCCGGATGTGTTCCGGAGAGGTGGAACTCCTCGACGACGACCACCTCGTCAACCAGCTCGCCGGTCTGGAGAGACGGACCCGAAGCGGAGGCAAGGATTCGATTGACCATCCGCACGGGGGGCACGATGACCTCGCCAACGTGATCGCGGGAGTGGCCGACCTTGCCGGGGCCAAAGTTCTGACGCTCGGTGGATTCGACCTGCTTCAAGACACCCCAGACGCATCGTTCGATTGGAGTTTCGCATGAGCACCATCGTTCAACCTCCACTCACACCGCTTCAGGACTTCGACCGTCGTCACCATCTCGACACCGCAGTCCGGTTCGGTGGTGACCTGTACTTCGAGACGGGGGCCGTCCGGTCTGCAAACCGGCACGCCACGGCTGTCGTCCTTCGGGAACCGGAGTCGTTCACTGATATTGAGCGTCTGCAGAACCGAATCCAGCACCATTCCAAGATGGCCGAACGATCTGCGGCCGCACACACCGAAGCCCGTAAACGTGTCGCCAGCGAGTTCGTGACGGTCGTGGGAGACAAGGTGTGCCTCGAAACGTCCCGTCTGTTCCGTCAGACCCAGGACCAGTTCGAACACTGGAAGCGTCTCCACGCGGAAGCAGTTGCCGAACTTCACAACCTGCCGATCAACGTCCTGATTCGGGAACGGCAAGCCCGCCGTGGTGCGAACATCGAATCCATCCTGACCCCTGAACCTGCCGGAGACGAGTGATGCAAGAGTCCGTGAAACAGTTCGACATCGAGAACGACATCGACACCGCCATCCTGCACAACGGCTGGTACTACTTCAAAACGGGAAACATCCGGTCCAACACCACCCCCTCCAACGAGGCGATCATGTATCGCCCGCCGACGGGTCTTGAACGGGTGAACAATCAGTTGATCTATGCGCGCACTCTCGCACAGATCGCCCGGAAGGCATTCCTCGACCTCAAGAACAGGTTCGTCGACGAAGCCATCGCGGCCACCAAACCCGAGGGCACGCTGTGCACGAATCCGCAGGTCGCATACGAGCAGTTGAAGCAACTCAAGCAGGTCTACGAGGAGCGTCTGGAACAGTACCGGGAAGTCGAGCAGCAGTACGAACGGCTTCCCGAGATCCAGAGACAGCGATCCAGCGAACGTGCCATCGCCGCTGAGAAGCAGCGAGTCAACGACTACCTGCAGGCCCTTCGTAGCATCCGCGTCTGACCCCTCACCAGTTCCCACGTCCGATTCAGGAGTCCTTTCGATGTCCACGTTCCAGATGGTCCACAACGCCGAGCAGCCCAGGTCAAACGAGGCCTTCGTGCCGGATTACATCATGCAGGCCCAGAATCCGAACTACGCACAGACGGCACTGCGGAACTTCGGGGCCTATGTGCACAACCAGACGCCCCCCGTGTCCAACGCGGGCACGCTGGAACCACTTCCCTTACCTGTCATGAACTTCGAACGCGAGGACGCCCCCAGCGACTCGCGGGAAACGGGGTGTGGTTGCGGTGGTCACCAGCCCACCCGCAACGCTGCAGCCCCTCAGTTCGCTCCACTGCCCGTTCCGGTGATGTCCTTCAAATGAGCCGGGTCATCACGAAGCAACTGGAGAACCGCCCGCACTTCGTTACGGAATGCACTCTTCTCGTTGAGGGCATTCATAACGGTTCTGGTGGTCCCCTCTACTACCCTGCAGATGAGCTGCAGCGGTCGGCACCACGCTGGAACGGAATCCCGATTGTGCTCTACCACCCCGTTGTGAATGGGGTGGGAGTTTCCGCAATGTCTCCGGAGGTGTTCACCAACCGCCGCGTCGGATTCTGCTTCGGTGCCCGGATGATCGGGAATCGGCTGGTCGCTGATGCGTGGCTGGATGTGGAACGACTGCAGATCGTCGACTACGACCTCTTCGTCCAACTCAACAAGGGTGAGGGGCCCATTGAGGTGAGCACGGGCCTGTTCACGTCCAACTCGCCGGAGCGGGGAATCTTCAACGGCGTTGCGTACACGGCCGTCGCCAGAACGCATCTCCCGGATCACCTCGCCCTCCTTCCCGGCCAGGTTGGGGCATGTTCAGTCGACGCCGGTTGCGGGTTGCTGCGGAACTCGGAGAACCGGGAACTGGATCAGTTCGACCACCTTGCGGAAATCTTCCCATTCCTGAACGACGTGTATGAGCCGGAGACCGACGATGCCCAGAGCGAAGAAGCCGCGGAGGAAGACGAGATCGTCGCGTACTACTTCGGCTCGGGTGGTGCCCCGATCTAGCTCAACGATCATGTCGCCGCGTAAGAAGCCACCGGTCCCACCCCCGCTGGACTTCTCGGACTTGGACATCGGTCCGAACCCGTTCGGGGAAGACGACGTGTCCTTTGAAGAACTTGCATCAGAGGCGATGCGTGCCGAACAGATGATGATGAAGCAATTGGAGGCCCTGTTCCAACCTCTCCTGCATCGGAAGTGATCCGGCAGCGGACCGGGGAGAAAAGACGACACGCGGTTCGGTGGTTGACGCGTGTCGTGGTGAAGTAACACGTGCCTCTCCCCGGTCCGTTTCGTTGTGATCAACCCGGTGGCTACGTGACCATTTGGGTCCATAGGGAACGGCAGGTTCGGATTCATGCCCCGAACCGCAGCGTCTCCGGTCATCCCACTCTGCCGGAGACGCTGCCGCCGCCCCCTGATACAACCGTGACGACAGCAGTGGGCAAGGAGTGGGACGTGGCGAAGCTCAGATTCGGGGCGCTGATTCGCGTATCAACTGAAAAGCAAGAGAAGCTGGGAGAGTCTCTACGGACCCAGAGGGCTGACGCGGAACGCAACGTCAAAGACATGGGCGGGACGGTTGCCGGGTGGTACGGCGGACAGGAACACGCCACACCGGGCTTCGAGAAGAAGGAACTGGACCGTCTCATCCTCGACGCCACCAAGGGCAGGTTCGACGCGGTGATCGTCGCGCACGCGGACAGGTGGTCCCGAGACAACGTGAAGTCCAAGGAGGGTCTGCAGGTTCTCAAGAAGCACCGGGTCCGGTTCTTCGTCGGCAAGTTCGAGTACGACCTGTTCAATCCCACTCACCAATTCTTCCTCGGCATGACGGCCGAGATTGGTCAGCTGCACGCCAGCACTCAGAACCAGAAGTCCATCGAGAACCGGATCGCCAGGGCCAAGAGGGGGTTGCCGACCACCGGAAAACTGCCCTACGGCCGGACGTTTGACCGGAAGTCGGAGAAGTGGGGCATTGATAAGGAGAAGCAGAAGGTCATCGCCGAGGCGGCACGTCGATATCTGGACGGGGCATCGATGGCAGACCTTGCCAAGAAGTACGGCATGAACCACTCCAATTTGCACAAGGTGTTGATGCAGCGGTGCGGTCCGGAATGGGAAATGGAGTTCACGGCGCCGGAGTTCAACATCCACGAGAAGGTCATCGTCCAAATCCCGCAACTGTTGGACGCGAAGACAATCAAGGCCCTGAAGAAGCGAGCCTCTGCCAACAAAACGTATCTGCATCAGGCGGCGAACGACCGTTACCTCCTGAGTGGATTCGTCTTCTGTGAGCAGTGCGGCTACACCCTGTTCGGTCAGACGAATCACAACGGGCACCGCTACTACCGTCACTCCCGCAAGGACGGTGCGTTGAACTGCGCCTACGACCCCCGTCCGTGGGTGCGTGCGGACGAACTGGAGAAGGCGGTTGTCGAGAGCCTGTTCCGGACATTTGGGAATCCGGTTGCCGTCGAGAAGGCCATTGAGGAGGCGACCCCCAACCTCGACAAAGTCCGCAAGGTTCAGCAGCAGATTGTCGAGATTGACGAGGACCTGAAGAAGATCGCCACCGGACGAGACAAGGTTCTGGATCTCGTCGTCAATGATGCCATCAGTGACCACGACGGCCAGGAAAAGCTACGGGACTTAAAATCCCGGGAGGCTCGTCTCAAAGAGGAACGGGAGCGCCTCTGCACCAGCATCGGTTCGCTGCCGTCTGCAGACGCCGTGCGTGATGCCGCCAAACGGATCGCCGCGTCGTTCAACGACGGTTATCCGACCGCATCAGAGTCAAGGATGATGCACAAAATCACGTTGGCCAACTTCGACGTGGAACGCATGTCGGTGGAGGACCGTCGCTCGCTGGTCCGGTCCACATTCGACGGCACGCTCGCCAACGGCCGTCCGATGGGCGTCTACATCACTGCCGTTGAAGGTGAGCAAGACCACCGCAGGAAACAGTGGCAATTCACTCTGAAGGGACATGTTGTCGATGGAATTACAGCAGTAGCTCGTCGTGCTTACCATTGACAAGGCACAACCCCTCCCGGATGCCGCTCGCCCGCAGTTCGTCCTGGATCAGCGGCGTGATGTTCAGGAACCCCATCCGCTCGGGGAGTTCGAGGGTGAGATGGCGGGTGTGGGATTTCATGGGAGTTGCCACTCACAACAAACAGGACGGGCGATTCTCAGTGGAAGGGCATGTCCGGATCAAACTTCTCGACAACAAACACTGTCTGTAATCCGGCCGCGGGGACCTCGAGTTGCGTGGTCCCAGTGACGACGGCAGTGAACGTGATTGAAAAGCATTCCTTTTCACGCAGTTCCTCGCCATCGTCTGATTTATCAACACCGACGAAGACAACCGATTTCGACTCGATGATGCGATCGTATCCGAAACCATCATGGACGGAGTGACAACCGAGAAACGCCCCTGCCTCCAGCTTCCGCTGGCAGCGGATTGACTCTCCCGCATGATTTCCGAAAGAGCAGATACCCACTTCACCGACCTGGCCAACTGCAAGACGCGACCAGTCCAACGGCATCAAGGGTTGTTTCCGCTCCAGAGCTTCTCGCTTCACCAGCATCGGCAAACCACTCACGTGCGGGCCCAACGACTCACGCTGCCCCCTTCTGGCTTTCACTCGTTTCAGTTCGGCTTCTAGAGTTGCAATCTCGTCCCTTGAGGTCTCGATCAATCTCTTGCGTGTGGCAAGTCGCGGTTCCTGATTGGCCTGGATGCGTCGTTGCCTTGCATCATCCAGCTTCGACTCAATGATTTTCCGATATTCCTCAGGGCGCTGAGTCTGCACGAACTTCGCACGTGATTCCTGAACGGCCTTTGCGACCGCCTCGGGTGTCGGTCGGTCGTCGCCCCTCGCGCCCGCACTCGACAGTGCGACGACGACGATGAGCCCGAGAACGCCCAGGCAATTGGGAGCCGGAAGGCTGGACGGTGGCATGAAACGAACGCGAGAAGATGCGTTTCCGAGTCTATCCATCGGATCTCTTTCCATTCCGCGTCTTGTTATCGATGGCGACGGACCAAATTCGCGTCCGCTGATTCTCGGCATCTCGAAGGACAGTGATGATGAATTGCGATTCGCGATCATCGATGGCGGAGTCACCATTTCCGTGCTTGAGACCAGCGGAGATACATTCTTCCGACGCAATGACTGGCAAAAAGGTTCCGAAAACCAGCTGCTCGCTCCTTCGCTCCGCTCAGTCCGGCCACCGGCCACCGCCCACCCGGCTGCGGCGGGTTTGATGGAAAGGTGACGAGGTCGACCACGGAGGCACGGGGGACACGGAGACGCACGGAGGGAGTGAGATGGGCAACGTGTGGCGAGGGCGACGAGAGATGTCGGGCGGAGCGGGGCTCGACGCGGGAACGGGCCGGGGCGATTCTGGCGGCTTGCCAAGCCCCGGTGGCGGAGCGTGTTCTTTCGGGCGGATGGGGGAGGCTGGTCGCGCCAGGTGCCACTGGCAGACGTCTTCTGGGTTCCACCTGGAAGTCACTTCGGGTGCCACTGGCCTGCTTGCAGCCAGTGCGAGCGTTGCCGAGGCCTGCCACGTCAAACCGGCCGTGTGGCACGCCCTGCCAAGGGCGTGGTCGCGAGCCAGGACGACGTCAGAGTCCACATGGCACACCTCTTGGCGCCCTGGAGTCCTGGCGGTTTCTCTTCGTTCCACACATTCAACCGACTCTCCCCCGCCTCGTGAGCCCTTCGCGGCCGGTGGCGCCGGGTGCCCCTGGCCTGCTTGCAGCCAGTGCGAACATTGCCGAGCCCGTCTTTCATCGTCCGTGGGCGGCCCCGATGGCTGACAATCGGGCCCGCGGAGCGGTAAGAGGCCGTTTGCAGAGGACAGCCGTCCGTGAAGGCAACCCCTTCGCCACATCCGGCTCCGAAGCAACACGGCGCAACCCGATTGAGGCGACAGCCCGGCAACCGATGGGAGCCGGTTCCAGATGATGCGAGAACTGACCGATCGAATCGAAATCGACTACTTCACCTTGACCACGTCATCCGGCTTCCAGGTCTGGTCGTAGAACTCGATGCCAGAGCCGTACAGGCGCAGGGCGACGAGGAAATTGCGGTTCGGCACGGTCTTGATGAACGCTGCATCCGCGACGCCGTCCGGCTTCTTCGGGCCAAACCAGATGTCGATCGAGCCATCCGGGTTCTTGGGGATGTCGTAGTAGCCGTTGGTGGACGGCATCAGTTGATCCGTCTCGGGCATGGTGCCGTCAGTGACGTTGTAGGCGGTCACGGCCCAGAACAGCGCGGCCGGAGGATTCGGCGGCATGTGCAGCTTGTAGGTGTTCGAGCCGTTCATGTGCTCGCCCTTCGCGTCGCGCGTCGTGAAGGGATACTTCGAGCCGGCGTTGATTGTGCGCATGGCCATTGCCGGGGCCGAGGAATAGACGTACTGGTAGTAGGCGGCCTGCAGGTTCACATCGAAATAGCTTTCCTGGAAATCCTCCGACGTGGCGCCGGACCAGGCGTTTTCGTACTGGCGGTCTTTATAGTACAGCTGGCGGCCATCAGGGCGGCCGAGCTGGCGCAAAGCAAGCAGCATTTTTGGAGTGTTCTCGACGGCTTTCTTCAGCAGCTCCTGCTCCCGCTCGGTCGGCTTGAAAGGCTGGCCCTTGATGATGCCGATCGCCGCGAGTGCGCCCCGCTCGCGCATGTCGATGGCCGAGATCGGTTCGTAGTCGACGAACTCCTTCAGTTTCGTCCAGTAGGAGTTGTCGACCGGATACATCATGTTCAGCCGCTTCCCGCTGGCATTGGGGAACTGCATCGGCTTCACGTCCTTCTCCGGAGCCCACAGCGGGTAGACCCGGGTCTGCTCTGCGTTGGCGACGGCCGGTTTCGGGTCGGGCTTGCCGTCTCCCTTCGCCATCACCGTGCGGAAGAAGAGGAAGACGTTGTATGTGGAGGACTGGACGGTGAAGTAGCCGGCCGGTCTTGGCCCGTCATAGTTTGGCGGCAGGATCAGGTAGAGCCCGCCCCGCGCGCGGTCGGGGCCGATCGCTCCGACATCGGTGAGAGTCCGCTGGAAGAAATCGGTGAACATCCCGATCACGTTCGGCGGCGCGGCGACGACCAGCGGGCCATCCTGTTTCAGATCGAGATAGCTCATCGAGTAGATGACGTCGGCGTTGGGCGTCGGCACCCAGCAGCGGCTGTCCATCCGGTCCTTCCAGATGGGCAGCACGTTGTAGCCCGCGCCGAACTCCTTTTCCGAACCGTCCTTCATGCCGATAACGTTCAGCGCCGGCAGCATCGACATGTAGACCTGACAGGCCCGCTGGTAGAACAGTTCATCGCGGAACGACTCGGCATCCTTCTGATCGAGCCAGTTGCCGTTGTTGATCTGCTTCATCAACGGCGGAATGTTCTGGGCGGCCGCCTGAGCGGCCAGAATCAGAATGAGCCCGACCGTCTGGATGAAGCGCGACATGAACCATGCCTCTGGCGTGATTGCAGAGTGAGATGAGACCCACGTCAGCATTACCTGTTCAGAGACTGGAATCAAACCGGCACGGGCGGCCGGTGGCTGGACATAGCGAAGAGAAGGATGCCCCGGTCACGCGTTGCCCAGCCCAACTTCCAACGCCCGCCCCCCTCAATCCCGCATCAGCCGCTCATGCTCGCGAAGCGCCGCCAGCTTCTCATTGAACGCGGCCGCGACCGATTGAAAGTGCATCACTGCCTCGCGCAGCGCTTCACTCTCCGCGCCTAGGTTTCGCGTCTCCCCCCCGGCCGAGGCCGCGTGCTGCATCTTCTGTAGCGCCGGCGTCAGTTCATCATGCAGCTGTGACAGCGTCGCGATCGCCAGGTTCTCCGTCTCCTTTGCCAGCTGATGCAGGTCGGTGCGATCGTCGAATCGCTCCTTCGGCGTCAGCAGCCGGTATTCGACTTCTTCCTGATTCTTCGCGGTCAGCTCTTCATCCACCAGCCGGCCGAACGCCTTCTGGTTCTTCTTCGATTCGTCCTTCGCATCGTGCGCCCGCTGCAGCCCCCGCCGCGCCTTCTCGAACGCCGGATCGGCTTCCAGCGCCTTCTCGAAGTACACCACCGCCTGCTGGAAACTTCCCATCTCCAGCAGCAGGTTCGCCAGGTTGAAGCTCGCGTCCACCATCTTCGGATCGAGCCGCACTGCCTCCTTGTACGCGGTGACCGCCATGCTCAGCTGGTTCAGCCCCTTGTGGGCGATCCCCATGTTGTAATACGCGGCCGCGCACTTCCGGTCCTTCGAAACAGCTGTGCGAAGCGTCTTGAGAGCCCCCGCATAGTCCCCCATCCGGTTGCACACTGCCCCCAGGTTCACCGCCGGCTGGGCGTGGCGAAGGTCGAGGAGCGTGAGCCGCTTGTAGTGGGCCGCCGCCCGCTCGAAATCCTTCTCGGCGTACGCCGTCGCGGCCGCCCCCTCGAAGGCGGGAATGCTGCGGGGATCGAGCTCGATCGCCTGCTCGAAGAGACTCCGGGCCTCCGAGACCTTCTTCTGCTTCATCAGCGCCCGCGCCTGTTCACAGAGCGGCCCCACATCGGACACAGTCGGCATCGCAAAGCCCCTTCGAGCAGAAGAGCGCCTGTCGGACCCGTGTTCACGCGGTATGCGTGTGACGACCCGCAGTATACCGGGCCGTCCAAGGCGACTGTAAAGAGCAGCCTCCGTTCCCGGCCTCCCCGAACAGGCCCCCGCCGCCACATCCCCGATCGATCTCCTCCCCTCATGGGGCGCGCAACCGCACCCGGAGTCATGGAGGGTCTATGCACGCCATCACCGCCAGTCCGTCACGACCGCCCGCTCGGCACGCCGGGTTTCCCGAGCCACGTGTCCGGTTGCGCTCGCACCGTCCTCCTGAGCGGGGGAGGGGGGAGAACAGGCAAGAAAAACTCCCGGCACCCCGGCGCCGGATGTCTTGCTCGAGTGGCCCGGATCCCGGGGAACCCGGATGTCCATGAGCCCGCTGCAGACGCCGGATACCACTGCGCTGCTTGCAGCCAGTGCGAACGTTGCCGGGCCCGCCTTCCAACGTCCAGCCGAACGACAGACGCAAAGCACCCCGGCCGCTCGGGTGCGGCCGGGGTGCGGAGGTGTTCGTTCTCGGACGGGCGTTCGCTTACAGCCGGGTGCTGAGAACCGGTTCGTTGAGCTCGACGATTCTCGACGGAGCCCCCGCCCGGTCGCTCGAGCACTGCTCCAGCGAAATCTGGTACAGCTTCTCGCCGGCGGCCGTCGGATATTCGCCGTTGAGACACGCCTGGCAGAGGGCTTCCGGCGGCTTCGCCACCGCCCGGGCCACCGATTCCAGCGGCAGGTAGCGGAGCGAATCGGCCCCCAGGTCAGCCGCCATGCGGGCTTCGATCTCGGCCGTAATTCGCGGCTCGTTCATGTACTTGGGGGCGAACAGCTCCGCCACGCTCGACATGTCGATGCCATAGAAGCACGGAGCGTAAATCGGCGGGCACGCGACCCGGACATGCACTTCCCGCGCGCCGCCGCGGTTCCGGATCTGCGAGATGAGCGTCTTCATCGTCGTCGAACGGACGATCGTGTCTTCCACCACGAACACCCGCCGACCTTCCATCACTTCCCGCAGCGGCGTGTACTTCGTCTTCGCCTTGTCGGCCCGATTGGTCCCTTCGATGAAGGTTCGTCCGACATAGCGGTTGCGGATCAACCCTTCGAGGCAGGGAATGCCGAGGGCATACGCCATCGAGTCGGCCGCCGCCTTCGCCGTGTCCGGAACCGGAACGACGATCGTCGTCTCGTCGATCGGAACCTGCTCCTGGGAGGCCAGTTCTTCGCCCAGCGCCTTCCGCGTCAGGTACACGCTGCGGTCATCCAGCGTGCTGCAGACGTTGGCGAAGTAGATCCATTCGAAAAAGCAGTGAGCCTGCTTCTTCGACTCGGCGAACTGCACCACCGACAGCTTGCCGTTCTGGATGATGACGGCCTGGCCCGGCAGCAGGCTGATGATCGACTCGGGCGAGAAGCCGAGGTTCGAGAGGGCCACGCTTTCGCTGGCGGCGGCAAACAGGTTGTCTTCGATCGCGTAGCACAGCGGGCGGATGCCCAGCGGGTCGCGGGCGACCACCATGTCGCCGAGAGAATTGAGGAACACGATGTTCCACGCCCCGTCCAGCTTCTTCGCCAGGTTCTCAAGCATCAGCTTGAGGTTCACCCCTTCCGGCTGGTTCGAGATTTCCTGGCTGATGAGGTGCATCAGCGTTTCAGTGTCGGTCTCGCGGGCGAGGTGGAAGTTCCCCTGCGAGAGGATTTCCTGCCGCAGCTCGCGGTAGTTGGCGAGCTGGCCGTTGAACCCGAAGGCGAACCACTTCCGCTTCTCGATATGGTGCCGTTCGAACGGCTGGGCGTAGCTGCGGTCGTCCTTTCCGCACGTCGCGTAACGGACGTGGCCGATCGCCGCGACCCCTTCGTACTCCGCCATCAGCTCGTCGGCGAGAGCCGGGTGGTTCAGCTTGAAGACTTCGGTGACGGAGCCGACGTCTTTATGGGTGTCGATCAGCTGGTTGCGATCGGGATGGAACGACGTCATCCCCGCCGCGAGCTGGCCGCGGTTCTGGATGTCGAGCAGCAGCCTCGGAATCAGCCGCGAGACGGCGTTGCGCCCATGCAACGGCGCGAGCGAACTCGTTTCACCAGGAAGGTGATAGATCGCGGCAACGCCGCACTCATGAAAGAGGTCTGCCATGGTTCCGTTCGCGTAAGCGACCGTTTTGACAGGATCGCGACCTGAGACGCCGTCCGTGGGCTGCCTGAAGCGCGGAAACCTGAATGCTGAAAGAGGGAGAGCTCGTCCGCCGACGATGCGGAGAATCATATCGCCCACGTGAGCGATTGCCACCGCTGGTTTTTCGAATCTCGACCTTCGCGCGACGCAAAACGTCACATCAGGGTAATCACTGAAAACTGCTGTAGCGGACTTGCGCAGGACGCGGTGAAATCGACCTGCACGCGGCCGCCGCTTGAGCAGATTCGCCGAGTTGACTCCGCGACAGATCCATCGTGCAAAGGAGCGACAACATGCGCAGTGAACGCGACAAAATGCTCGCCGGCGAACTCTACGATCCGCTCGATCCCGAGCTGTGCACGCTCCGCGACCGGGCCCGCGACCTCTGCCAGGACCTCAACGCCACCCGCGAGGCCCAGCACGCCGAACGCCGCAGAATCCTCTTGGATCTGTTCGGAGCCGGAGGCGACTCCGTCTGGCTGCAGCCTCCTTTCTTCTGCGACTACGGCGGAAACATCCGGCTCGGAAAAAAATGCTTCTTCAACTTCAACTGCATCGTCCTCGACGTCTGCCAGGTGACCGTCGGCGACTTCACCCTGTTCGGACCGGCCGTGCAGATCTACACCGCCACCCACCCCCTCGACGCCACGCTCCGGCGCACCCAGGAGTCGGGCCGGCCGATCACGATCGGGAGCGACGTCTGGGTCGGCGGCGGCGCCATCATTAACCCCGGAGTGACAATCGGCTCACGGACGGTCATCGGGGCCGGAAGCATCGTTACCAGGGACATCCCGGACGACGTCTTCGCGGCCGGGAATCCCTGCCGGGTGATCCGCTCCCTCGAACCGGGAGAAACCACCTCCGGACTCAGAAGTTGACCATCAGTTCTGGCTAGGTCGGAAGCTTCTTGTTCTTCATGAAACCGGCGATCAACGGGAGCACCGCCCCCAGCAATGCCGAGAGCCCCGCATTCCCGGCCTGCCCGCCGGGAATGCCGTCCTTGAAGATCTGCGTCAGGATCTGCCCGCCGCCGGCCCCGCCTGCGGCTCCCAGAATCGTATTCAGAAGCGGCCCCAGGTTTTTGGCCTTGGCGATCAGCCCGGCCAGGTTGCCCCCCACCGCGCCAGAGATCAGCTGAATAATCAGCGTCATCGGATCCATCGCCGCGCCCTCCAAACGTGTTGGTGACAGAAAACGCTGGCTCGCAGGCCAGAATCGTATCACCAAACCCATGAGTTCGCACTGTGGAACATCCGCGTGGAAATCGGTCGACGCATTCGGGCGCGGGGCCGCTGGCGATCCGCTATTCTCTGACCCCATGAAGACGAATCCCGTAAAGGCCGCGCTGAAAGCCGGCAAACCCCAGGTCGGAACGTGGCTGTCGCTGGGCAATCTGACGGCGACGCGGATGCTCGCGCGGACAGGCTTTCCATGGCTGACGGTCGACATGGAACACGCGCCGATCAGCTGGAACGACGCCGCGGCGATGTTCGGAGCGATCGCCGACGCCGGCTGCGTGCCGTTGTGCCGCGTGCCGGAAGGGCGGCATGAGAACATCAAGCGCGCCCTCGACGCCGGTGCGTGGGGGATCATCGCGCCGATGGTGGATACCGTCGAGCAGGCCAAGTCGATCATCGCCGCCTGCAAGTATCCGCCGACCGGCACGCGGTCGATCGGTGGTTCGCTGCACGCCCTCAACTGGGGGGCGAGCGCAGGCGACTACTTCAAGCGGGCCAATGACGAGATCCTCGTCATCCTGCAGACGGAATCGCCGCGCGGCGTCGAAAACGCCGAAGCGATCTACAGCCTGCCAGGCGTCGACGCGATTTTCGTGGGCCCAAACGACCTGACGGCACAGATGCGCGGCCCGGACGGACTCGACCCGACTCCCGAAGCGTTCGAGGCGATGCTCCAGCGGATCCTCGCGGCCGGCAAGAAAACCGGCACTCCCGTCGGACTGCATACGCAGTCAGTGGAAGCGGTCCAGAAGCGGATTGCCGAAGGCTGGCAGTTCCTGGCGCTCGGCAGCGACATCCGCATGATGGTCGGTTCAGCGACCGCCTGGACCGGGGCCCTCAGCCTGAAGCCGGCCTCGGGAGACCTGGCCCGGTACTAGGGGGTGGTCCAACCTGAAAAATGACTTGGGTGGCACTGGCTCTGCCAGTGCATCTGAGATGGACATCACCACTTCGATTGCACTGGCGGAGCCAGTGCCACGCCTGAGTTTTGAGGCATGACATTGCACCCGGCGACTTCGGACCGCGTGCTCAGTAGACCAGCCGGACCGCGGCACTAACGACGTTGCGAATGGATTCCTCGATGACCCTGTCGTCCGATTCGCTGATTCTCGTGACGGGGGCGACGGGTCTCGTGGGCAGCCACGTCGTCGCGCGGGCCCAGGCGGAAGGCCTGCGCGTCCGCGCGCTGGTCCGCGATCAGGTCCGGGCCGAATCGCTGCGGTCCCGCGGGGTCGACGTCGTTGAAGGGGAGCTGACCGATCGCAACGCCCTCGCACGCTGCGCGCCCGGCGTCACGCATGTCGTCCACTGCGCTGCCAAAGTCGGAGACTGGGGGCCCACGGAAGAATATGTGGCTGTCAACGTCGGCGGACTCGAATCGCTGATCGAGGTCGTCACGAAGAACGGGGCGATCAAGCGGTTTGTCCACATCAGCTCGCTGGGGGTCTATCCCGCCCGCGACCACTATGGCAGCGACGAGTCGATGCCAATCAGCGCGGCGGGGATCGACGGCTACACGCGATCGAAAGTCGAGGCCGAGCAACTGGTACGCGACCGCGCACGGAACGGGCGGCTTCCGGCGATCATCCTGCGCCCCGGGTTCATCTACGGGCCGGGCGATCGCTCAGTGCTGCCGCGGCTCCTGGAACGACTGCGGGCGGGACAGTTCCGCTACCTCGGCGAGAAAACCCAGTTGATGAACAACACCTTCGTCGACAACCTCGTCGACGCCATCTTCCTCGCCCTGAACCGCGATGACCTGGTGGGCGACGTGTTCAACATCACCGATGGCCGGCTGGTGACGAAGGAAGAATTCGTCGGCACGATCTGCGACCTCGCGGGCATTCCCCGGCCGCAGAGGGGGGTGCGAATCCGCGTGGCGAAGGCGATCGCGAAGGTCCTGGAAACGGTCTGGCGGTGGCGGGGGAAGACGGAAGCGCCGATCCTGTCGCAGGCCCGGATCAAGTTTCTGGGGCTCAATCTCGACTTCTGCATCGACAAGGCGAAGCGCGAACTGGCCTACAATCCAAGGACGGATTTTCAGGAGGCTATCGCGGCCACGATGAAGGCATCGTGAGCCACGACCGAATCATGCACGTCCACCGTTCCAGCCCCGATCGACTTCCCGCCTCGACGGAACCGATGCGCGCCGAGGATGCTCAACGGATGCTGTCGGCTCGCGACGACCAGAATGCGACGCAAAGCCGTCGCCGGCCGCTTTGGCGGCAATTGCTCGCGCTGGCGATCTTCCTGTCTGTGTACGTCCTGTCGATCGGGCCGCTGTACTGGAAGTGGTACGCCGCGAAAGTCGGCGTCGGCTCACCGATCTACCTGATCCTGTACCGTCCCCTGGAGCAGCTGGCCGGCTGGTTTCCGCCGCTGGGCCACTTCCTGAACTGGTACATCACGCTCTGGATCTACTGATCCAGCCGGGCTTCTGACAGCGCCCGCTCCCGGAATATGATTCTGTCTTAAGGCGTGATGAGTTCGGATTCGGCTCCGCTCAGCAGTTCGAACGCCGACATCTCTTCGACGATCTCATTCGTCACCGTGAATTCGCTGCGGGGAGCGGTGCCCGGCTTCTCCTCCGTGGTCGTCTTGGCGGTCCACTTCGCAATGCCGAAGGGGATGTTCTCGCTGCGGTAGATCTCCGCCGAATTCGTCGACCGCCGGGTCGGCGATTCAGTGGTCAGCGACCCTTTGAACAGGTTCGCCGGCGTGTTCCCGATGGGCAGCTGCAGATCAGCCGGTTCGCCGCCAGCGGCGAGGTTTCGGTAAAACTGGATCTGGGCAATTGCCGGGAAGATCGAAAGGACGGGCGGGTCGATCGGCTGCGCCGTTTCATCTCCGAACTTCCGGAAACCTTTCACGATCGGAAGGAACGAGGTGTAGATCTCGCGGCCTTCAGCGATTGGCTCGTTGACCGTATCACGGATCACGCTTTCAGCGACGAGTACCTTGTAAATGCGGACGGAGCCGGGGCCGGCGTCGATATCGCCTTCCTTCGCATGGCCGGTCTGCACCTTGAATTCGAGCCAGCGGCAGGGCTGTGTCTTTCCCTGGAACTCCGCTTCCTCCTTGCCGACGGAGCTGATCTTCAGCTGCCGCCGCCACTCGATGGTGCTGTCCCCCTGCACGGAGTTCGGTCGCTTCACAAGCTGCTTGTACGTCCCTTCATAGCGGACGCCGACGCCATCTTCGGCCGGCAGCTTGACGAGCAGACCCTGCGCGCTGGCCGTCGCCGAAAAAATCGAGAGGGCGACAACGGCGGCGATCGCGAGGGATGGGAAGCGGAGGAGAGCAGTCATGGAGCTCACGCCAGACGCATGTGAGGCGACGGTTTCGGGCCGAAACAACGAGCCGGCCCACCGACAGCAGGAGACAAGCGAGTCTCGCACACGATTCGAGGGGGGGCAAGCAGCGGGTCGTCACCTCAGGTCGTTTCCCGGGGCCCGGGGTCCGGTGCGGTAAGTGTGTGAAGCAATGCGGTTTGTATCTGGTTTGATGTTTTTCGGAGCAGGGAGCCGGATGACGCCAGTGGTGATGGCTGCGACGCCTGCGAGTCTTCTACGGCGGCGGCCAGTCGCGGATGGAGTCGGCGACGTCGTTCAGGAGCTTGACGATCCCTTCGTCCCCTTTGACGGCCGGATCGGTCCGCTGGTTGAAATTGCAGACGATGTTCACGCCGTCCTGCCTCTGGATCATCACCGAGAAGTTCCCGGGGAGCGATCCGAGATGCCGGTATTCGCGGCGTTCACCCGGCCGGCGAGGGGGCCCGTCGATCCAGTACGCATCCAGCACTTTCAGGAGATGGGGCGCGCTGGCGATGAGACCTCCATGCGAATCCAGCGCTTCGGCGATGTAAGAACCGTCGGCCGCCCGGACGGACTCGCCGGCGGCCGTGAGGGCATTTGGTGACTCCCCCGGATCGCGGTAGACCGGTTCGCGCGGATTGCGGTCGTCAGGACGTGAACGGGCAAGCTCGATGTCGGTCGCGCCCAGCGGCTTGAGGATCTCCTTCTGCAGGGCGTCGACATAGGTCTGGCCGGTCACTTGTTCTGCAACGCGGCCCAGCAGGCAGTAGCCAAAGTTGGAATAGGCGTACTTCTCGCCCGGCTGGAACTGCAACGGCTGGCCGGCCATGAAGTCGATGAAGTCCCGGGGCTTCAGAGGGGGAGATCGATGCAGTTCTTTGGCGATCAGGACGTGTTCGAACATCGGGTCGAGCCCGTCGGGATGGCCGTCGATCGCCACCTTGCGGTCCCATCCACCGCGATGCTTGAGAAGCATCTCGACGGTGACGTCGTTCCAGCGGTCATCGAGCTTGCGGCCAGTTGGTGGCCTGATGTCGAGAAACTCGCGGACGCGGGTGTTGAGCGGCAGCTTGCCATCGCGGGCCAGCTTCTGGATGAGCATCGCCGTGAGCGGCTTCGCATTGCTGGCGAGCCGCATCATGGCGTCCGGCGGCATCGCAGTCCGTTCTTCAGCGTCGACGTATCCGTAGCCGCGTGAGAGAAGCAGCCGGCCGTTGCGGCTGACGGCGAGCGTCGCGCCGCGCAGGCGTTTTTCCCCCATGTAGCCCTGCAGGGCGGCGTCGAAGACGGTCAGCTCCGGCTCGGAGTCGCCCGTGACCGGGAGTTCCAGCGGCGGGGCCTCGAAGACGGCGGCGACGCGCATCTGGCCGTCGACCTGATAAGGGACGACGGTGCGAACGCCGAGCGTGCCGCCGCGACGCCGTTCGAGTTCGCGGGCCAGTTCTGCCCGCGACAGCCCGAAGACAACGTCGCCATCGGCGCCGTCGGCCGCGGTGACCAAGGCAAAACGGGTCCGCTTGCCCGCGGGATAGGCTGTGAGCGCGATGACGCGCTGGCGGTTGTCGGCCCAGGCTTTGTCAGAGAAGGCCTTGGCGTCGAGTTCGGTCAGGTCGAATTTGGTTTCGTGCGCCTGGCCGGCAGCTTCAACAAACAGAGCCGCCAATCGGACACCGGACTGCCCCGGATAAGCGGCCACCGCTTCCGGGCGAAAGCCGCGTTTGGCCATGGCCGCGGATTCCGTTCTGAACCCTGCAGGCGTCAACCGCAGTTTGACCTCCCAGGGGCGACGACCGCCGTCGCGGACGAACACGATCCCCAGCGACGGCTTCCCCCCTTCCAGGCAGGCCCCGAGGGTGATCGGCCGAAACCCCTTCTTCGGTTCCGAGGCGAGGAGCCTGTCGCATTCCTCGAGACCGATGCCGGAGCGCATGTGCCACGCGAACGGCCCGAAGTCCTGCACGAAGAGCGCGTTGTAGAGCGGGGCCGAATCGAACGTTGAAAACTGCAGGGTGACAGGTCGGTAGTCGTCGCCAGTGAGGCGATTGAAGTCCTGCTGGAATTGTGCGGGAGAGCGGTCCTGCAGGTACTCCCACTTGTCCCCCGCGGAGGCCGTGACCGTGAGACACGTCAGAACCGCTCCGGTCAATAGCCCGCTTCGCATGGTTCCCGAGCCTCGTGAGGTGGGGGACGTTGGATCTGCCCGCGGCTGCTATTCTGGCACGCGGCATGACTGAAGTGCGACCCATTCCTGATGAAAGTCGACCGCTCGGCCGAACGACTCTTCTCAATGCGTTCCGCGTGGCGTTCTCCGGCTTCGCTTACGCGCTGAGAACGCAGCGGAACCTGCAGATCCACGTGGCGATTGCGGGGATCGTCGTGACGGCCGGGTTGTTCTTCGGCTTGAACCGGCTCGAGTGGTGTCTGATCATCGTGTGCATCGGCCTGACGGGGACGGCCGAACTGCTGAACACGTCGGTCGAGGTGCTCGTCGACCTGCTGTCGCCCGAGTACCACGAACGGGCCCGCGTCGCGAAAGACGTCGCCGCCGCCGCGGTGCTCTGTTCGGCCCTCGCGTCGGCGGTGGTTGGAGTGCTGGTTTTCGGCCCGCGGCTGGCGGGGTGAGCGACGCCCCTCAGGGGCGGCCAGGGAATGTCAAACCCTGCGGGCGGCGCAAAGTGCGGGCTTGCGGGAAGTGGTTTTTTCTCTGTGGATTCCCCGCGCGAGGGGCCTCGAAGGTGCTCTAAGTCGCGAGGGCCGATTTGCTTCCGCCCGGACTGCCGGTAGAATTCCTGTGTAACGAGGGACGCGTCTGGCGGGGTCTCGACTCTGCTGTTCTGCTTCCTCCCTGGTTACCGGCGTCTGTGTGGGACAGACGCATGAAACCGCCCTTGGCGAGCCTGTGCGCGCACTCCCCTCCCCGTGGAGGATGAAGTCGCCGGCAGATGCAGCCATGCCGCGAGGTGACCATTGGCCACTGACCTGTCGAACGATCTTCGCGAGCAGGTCCGGGCCCAGACCGATATTGTCGGCCTGATCTCCGAGGCGATGTCTCTTCAGCCCCGGATGGGTGGCCGCGAATACGCCGGCCTCTGTCCCTTCCACGAGGACCATGATCCGTCGCTGCGGGTTTATCCCGACCGGCAGACGTACAAGTGCTGGGTGTGTAACGAAGGGGGCGACGTCTTCTCCTGGATCCAGAAGCGCGAGGCGGTCGGCTTCCGCGAGGCGCTCGAGATCCTGGCCCGGCGGGCCAGCATCGAAATTCCGAAACACAGCGGGCGGAGTGACGGATCGTCCGAAAACAAGGCCGCCCTGTTTGAAGTTCTGGTCTGGGCCGAGGGAATCTTTCACCAGGAGTTTGTTTCCGGTCCGTCCGGGTCCAAAGCGCGCGATTACATCCGTTCGCGCGGCTTCACGGCCGAGACCGTCCGCAGGTTTCGTGTCGGTTATCACCCGAATGACTGGGAGTGGCTGCAGCGCCAGGCACGCGGCAAATTCTCGAACGATCAGCTGGAAGCGGTGAAGTTGATCGGCAAACGCGACGGTGATCGCGGCTATTACGACAATTTCGTCGACCGGGTCGTGTTTCCGATTCGCAACGAACGGGCCCAGGTTGTTGGATTTGGAGGACGTGTCCTCCCAGGCGCTGACGACAGTCACGGCAAGTACTGGAACAGCCCCGAAAGCCCGGTGTTTTTCAAGAGCCGCCTCGTTTACGGGTTAGATTTTGCCCGCGAGGGTCTGAAGCAATCAGGCACGGCCGTCGTCACCGAAGGCTATACCGACTGCATCATGTGTCATCAGCATGGACTGAACAACGTCGTGGGAACGCTGGGAACGGCCCTGACCGACCAGCATGTCACGACGCTGAAGCGATTCGTGAAAAAAGTCGTGCTGGTGTACGACGGAGACAACGCCGGACAGAGGGCGGCGGAAAAAGCCGTGGAGCGCTTCGTGGCGCAGGACGTCGACCTGCGGATCATGACCCTTCCTGAAAACAAAGACCCGGATGAGTACCTTTCCGCATACGGAGCTGACGCCTGGCGCGAGCTTGCCGACGCCGCTCCCGAAGCCTGGGAGTACAAGTTTCAAACCCTGCGTAAACGTTACACGCTCGACACTGTGAGCAGTCGGCAGCAAGTGCTGGACGAGATGCTAACCGTACTGAGTGTCGCGCCGAAAAACGCCGCAAACATCCGAGAAGGGATGTACCTTTCCAATCTCGCTCAGAGGCTGGGAGCTTCGGAACAGCAGGTCCGCGACCGTTATCGCGATCTTCGCGGTCGTACGGTCAGGCGGACGGCGGTCATGGACGAACCGCCGATGGCTGACGAAGAGCTGACTCGCCTCCTTTCCGGGAAACTCACCCGGGACGATCGGATGGAATGCGAGTTGCTTCAAATCCTGTTTACCGCGCCCGAACTGGGCCCGACGATTCAGGAACATGTCGCGCCTGACACGATCCGGCATCCGCACCTGCGGAAACTCCTGTCGGTCTGTTACGCGCAACTCGATGTGAGCACCACCCCCTCACGCGATGGCCTGTTTGCGGCCATCGAAGACGGGGGTCTGAAGCGCCTCGCCGTATGGCTGGACGCAGAGTCGCAGGCGAAACGCCTGGGACAAAAACTGACGGATAAGGATGGTCTCGGCGGACTGCCGGCCGCGGGTTCCCCCGCGGGCGCCGGCCACGAGACAACGCGAGGTGCTTCGACGGCCCAGGCCGGCGACGCGCCTCGACTGGACGACGGCTGTCCTCTTCTCCTTCGGCGGTCGATTGAAAACCTCCAATGGCGCCGGGAAGAGCAGTCGCATCAGCGGATCGCAGTCCAGCTTTCCGCAGACGGCGACGGAACGCGCCGACTTGACGAATCAGCCGCCGAGCTGCTTCGGAAAGCCGCTGAGTTTCACCAGAGACGAGCAAACAAAAAAGCCCCGGTTTGAACGGGAACGGAATCGAGTGCGAAGGCTCTGTGAGCCGTCGCACTCACAAGGAACGCAGAACGTCATTCGCCCTGGCCGGACTGGTTGCGGAGATGACCCACTGCCTTTCGACAACCGATCAACCGGCGACAGCCTGAGATACCCTTGGAGGTTTATTCGTGCATCCCTTTGACGATGGCCTGAAGCAGCTGACCGACCTGGGCCGCAAACAGGGTTACCTGACGTTCACGCAGATCAACGACTATCTGCCCGATGAAGCCGTCAACCCGGAAAAACTCGACACCCTCCTCATGCAGATCGAGGAGATGGGGCTCGAGGTGCGCGATGAACACCGGCCGGCCCTCAAGGCGGCCGCCCCCCCGGTCAAGCCCAAACGCGGCGGGAAGACGGCCAAGCCCCTCGCCGACCTCATCGCGATGGAAGGCGGTCGCCGCATCGACGACCCCGTCCGCCTCTACCTCACCCAGATGGGCGAAATCCCGCTCCTCACCCGCGAGCAGGAGATCTTCCTCGCCAAGACGATCGAACTCACCCGCAAACGCTTCCGCCAGTTCCTGCTCGAAAGCGATTTCATCGCCCAGCAGGTGATCGATGTCCTCGGACAGGTCGAAGCCGGCGAACTCCCGTTCGACCGCACCATCAAGGTGTCGCTCACCGAAGGCATGGAAAAGGACCAGATCCTGGGCCGCATGCCGCATAACCTGAAAACCGTGCAGTACCTGTTCGAAAAGAACCAGGCCGACTTCACGCGCATCATGGACGAAAACACGTCGCAGTCCGAAAAGACCGCGGCCGAAAACGCCCTCAAGCAGCGCCGTCGCAAGATCGCCCTGCTCGTCGAGGAAATGTCCGTCCGCACGCAGCGCCTGCAGCCGATCATGCAGCGGCTCGAGCAGATCAGCCGCCGGATGAACAACATCTCCAGCCAGATCGAACAGCTGAAGAAACTGAAGTCCGCCAAGGACGAACGCTCGAACCTTCAGCAGGAACTCAACGACCTGATGAAGATGACCCTCGAGACCCCGCAGTCCCTCAAGGCGCGGATCTCTGAAACGAAGGACCGCTTCGAAGCCTACGACAAGGCCATGAAGGGTCTGTCGGCTGGCAACCTGCGGCTCGTCGTGTCGATCGCCAAGAAGTACCGCAACCGCGGCATGTCGTTCCTCGACCTCATCCAGGAAGGGAACACCGGCCTCATGCGGGCGGTCGACAAGTACGAATACCGCCGCGGCTACAAGTTCTCGACCTACGCCACCTGGTGGATCCGGCAGGCCATCACCCGCGCCATCGCGGACCAGGCCCGCACCATCCGCATCCCGGTGCACATGATCGAAACGATGACCAAGCTCCGTCGGGCCGGCAAACAGCTCTTCCACGAGCTCGGCCGCGAACCGTCGATCGAAGAAATGGCCGAACTCGCGGGCGTGAACCTCGAGGAAGCCCAGCGGGTCATGAAAATCGCACGGACCCCGATCAGCCTCGACCGGCCCGTCGGCGAAAGCGAAGACAGCTACTTCGGTGAATTCATCGAAGATCACTCCAGCGACAGCCCGGTCACCAGCGCCTCCAGCGAAATGCTGAAGGACAAGATCGACGTCGTCCTCAAGACGCTCACCTACCGCGAACGCGAGATCATCAAGCTCCGGTATGGCCTGGGCGACGGCTACACCTACACCCTCGAAGAGGTCGGCCGCATCTTCAAGGTGACGCGCGAACGCGTTCGCCAGATCGAAGCCAAGGCCGTCCGCAAGCTGCAGCACCCGGTGCGGTCGAAGCAGCTCAAAGGCTTCCTCGACCAGCTCACCGCCGCCGGAATCGGCGTCTGAACGCTGCCTGCCTGCCGATTGCAGATTCGAGCCCCGGGGCAACCCGGGGCTTTTCTTGTTGAACGGGGCGGCTTGTCGAGAGGGAACTTTCCGGCCAGACGCACGTCCTACGTCGACTGTGGCAGTTCGCCGTCGGGCATGATCGGGTCCTGCTTCTTCACTTCCCGTGGGCCGCAGACAGTTTCGACGACGTCGCGAACACCGATGAGCGAGGGGGCGATGAGGAGTTCACCGGCGAGGAATCCGGCCGGGCTGCCGTAGAAGTGGGCGTGGGCCTGCACCATGCGGAAGATCCGTTCCTTGGTGACGGGGAACTGGGTCTTGTAGGCCCGCAGGGCCTCCATCTTGATCTCGAGCGTGTCGGAGATGTCCGACACGAAGGCGCCGTCTTCGAGCTTGGCCGGCGTATTGAGGCTGAGGGCGTACCACAGCTGGCGTTCGACCGTATGGACGGGATGTCCGTCGAACTCGGAATCCCATTTCGACAGCCGCGCATAGAACACGGCGGCGTCGGTGATCTGCGACGCCTGCCAGTGATCGGGGGAGGCCATCGGAGTCTTCCCGAAGATGCCGATCACGAGCCTCGGCCGATAGCGGCGCAGGACGCTGGCCAGCTTGATGCGGGCTTCGTAGGTGTCGAACAGCTTTCGATTGGGAAGGTCGAGCACCATCCGGAACTGGACGCCGAGGATCTCGGCGGCGGCCTGCGCTTCGGCGAGACGGACTTCCGGAGACGGGCAGCGGGGGGTCGGTTCGCCGTCGGTAAGGTCGACGATTCCGACGCGATAGCCCTGCCGGCACATCTTCGCGATTGTGCCGCCGAGGCCGACCTCGACATCGTCGGGATGAGCGCCGACGGCAATGACGTCCAGGGGCTCGGTCGAATCGGCGGACATGGCGCTGGGGGCTGGAGTTCAGACTGGACGGCGAATGTCAGCGCCGCGACAGGCGCCGTCCATCTCACCTTGCAAACAGGGGACGCCCGCCTCAGCCGATGAGGCCGCGGAGCGTCTTAAGGAGGCCGGGGATCGTTTCCCAGGGGTCTTCGGGCTCTTCGTATTCGAGCGCGAGGTAACCGCGGTACTTCGCGGCCTTGAGGATCTCGACAATGCGTCCGAAGTCGGCCGGCTGTTTCTTCTCTTTTTCGCCGTGGCTGACGGAGACCTTGACCTGGGCGTTGATCGCGTAGGGGGCGATCTGTTCGAGGTCGCTGTAGGGATCGGGTGTGCGGAAGTTTCCACTGTCGAAATTGATTCCGAACCAGGGGGAAGGCTTCACGGCCTTCACGATGCCCAGGAGCTGCGCCGGCGTCGCCGTGATGCCGCCATGGTTTTCGAGCGCGAGGGCCACGCCTTTTTCCGCCGCGTATTCCAGCGACTGCTCGATGCCGGCGACGCACCGCTCCACGGCTTTCGCTTCGGTGTCACCCTTGGCGATCTTGCCCGCGAAGATGCGGATCACGGGCGCGCCGAGGGCGGCGGAGTGATCGATCCAGTCGCGGCAGAGCTTGAGCTGGGCGTCTCGCTCGGGGCCGTCCACGAGGCAGAAATCGTTGCCGATCGAAGTGCCGGAGATGTCGAGGCCGAGGCGGTGGGTCTGGGCCTTGAGGGCGTTGAGGGAGGCGGGCGTGACGTCTTTCGGGAAGTAGTAGCTGGTCAGCTCGGTCCCTTCGAGGTCGAGGGAGGCGCAGTAGTCGACGAACTGCTCCAGCGTCATCCTGGGAGGGGTTTTCGAGGGCGCCCGGTTGCTGGGGAGATACTTGTTGAACGAGTAGGCCGCGAGCGACAGCTTCATGTAGGGCTTGCCGTTCCGGACAATCGGATCGGCCGCCTGCAGGAGAGAGCGGGCAGGGAGTGCGGCGGCCACGGCGGCCGAGGCCAGGAACTGGCGTCGTGAAACAGACATCGTCGAAATCCCGGAAGTGATTTGAGGTTCAGCCCTCAGGCTCCCGATTCCACCCTGCGACCGCAAGCGAAGCAGGAGCGGAACGGAGGAAGCCGGCGGAGTGCGTCGCGTGAGGGTGTCATTCCGGCCGACGCTGCGGCTCGCCGGGCCCTGGACGTTCCCCCCGTCCGGGAGCTTCGCTGCGGCCAGGTCCGCGATCCTCCCGGCCGCCATCTCCGCGGCCCATTGGCCCGTCGCCACGGCCGCGGCCTTCACCGGGGCGACCGCCGATCTGGAAGAACTCCCACGCCGGAATGAACGCTTCGCGCATGTCCCGGCGGAGCTGCGAGCGTGCATCTTCGCCGGTCGAGGAATAGAGCTCGTCCTTGTCTTCCTTGCTCAGGCCGTCGATTCGCTTGCGGAGAACGTCCTCACCGTAGTTCTGCTGCAGCCCTTCGCGGTAGAGCTCCTTCGCCAGCGACATGACGAGCACCGACCGGGCCTGGTAGCCCCGATTGAAGCCGAACCAGCGCTCGCCGATCATGCGCCGGAACATCTCTTTGGCGGCGGGATCAGAGATGGCTTCCACGATGCGGTTTTCATCCGCAGGAGTGGAGACGAGCGTGGACCACGACTGCTGGTGCTGCTGAAGGGCCGTGACCAGCTTCAAATAGCGCTCCGGACTGCGGGTGTCGATCTTCCTGATCTCCGGCAGTTCCTTGTCGATGGAGTACGACTGGGACGCCAGCCCCTCGAGCGACTCCATGATCTGGTAGAAGCTTTCACGGGGGAGGATCGATTCGGGGCGAGGCCAGTCGCGGCCCCAGCGCCGGCCGACGAGTCGTCCCGACCGGTCGCTGTCGATGACTTCCTGAATCTGGCTGACGCGCTCGATGCGAATCTTGACGTCAGAGGTCCGGAACAGGGCCGCCTGGTCCTGCGGGGAGACCGTCGGCCACCAGCGGGAGAAGACGGCGAGGGCTTCGGCGACAGCCGGATTGGCGGCGATCCTCGAATGGATGTCGCGGTACGTCGTCTGCTCGGCAGGGGTGAGCTTCTCGAACCGTTTGAAGTTCTCTTCGAGTTGATGCCGCTCGGCGGGGCTGAGGCGTTCGATCTGCTGTGCAGCGGCGGTGCGGTGGGCGGTTGTCTGGGCGTCGCCGTGCACGAGAAGGGGCGCGGCCGCGATAGCCGCGATGGTCGAACCGAGCAGCCACCAGACGTCTCTATGGAGTCGCACGGCCGCCTCCCATCCGCTTGAGGAGCCCCGAGTCGTGGCTCAGGGCATCCAGGAACTCGAAGCTGCCGGCCTTTTCATAGTCGTCGAGCTTCTGGATGACTTCGAAGTTGTCGAGGAGGACATCCTGCTGTCGGGGGATCTGGTAGCGGGCGACGGCGAAGCCGACGCAGGAGGCGACGAACAGGAGGAGGGCCCAGCTGGCCCAGCGGAGGATGCGCTGTCCGTGGCGATACCAGACCGTCTGGCGGGGATCGAGGCGGACCTCGCCGAGCTTGGCCGTCTGCACGGTTTTCTCGGTGAACTCGCCGGAGGCCTTCGGGCGCGGGAGGAGGTCGAGCAGCTCGTAGGTCTTCGCGAGGACTTCGACGTCGTTCCGCGCGACGGTGCTGTGGGCGAGCACGGTCTCGATCTGGCGCGTTCCGTCATCGTCCAGCTCGCCGTCGAGATAGGCGGTGAGGTTGTCGCGTTGCTCAGTGGTGAGGCGAGTCAGTTTTTCCATGGCTCATCTCACAAAGGCTTCGAGCTGTTCTCGGAGGTTGTCGCGGGCCCGTGAGAGGAGCGACTTGACCGCCTGCGGAGTCATTTCCAGCGCCGCTCCGATATCGGCGTAGCTCATGCCTTCGAACTTATGGAGGAGGACGGCCATACGCTGCCGTTCGTTCAGGTTGGCCATGGCGGCCTGGACGCGATCCTGGAGTTCCTTCCTGGCGATGAGCCGGGTCGGCATCAGGGCCGATTTTTCGGGGACCGCCTCTTCCGGCATGGCCGTGGGGGCGGCTCCGGAGTCGGCCGGCTGCATCTGCACTTCTTTGCGACGGACCTTGGACCGTTTGGAGTTGCAGGCGACGTTGTGTGCGATCGCGAACAGCCAGGTGGAGAACTTGGCGTTCGGCTCGTAGCCGTTGCGGGCCTTGTAGATGCGAAGGAACACGTCCTGGGCGAGGTCTTCGGCGTTCTCGGCGTTCCCGACCATGTTGGTCAACAGGGCGACCAGGCGATCCTGGAACCGGGAGACGAGTTCTGAAAATGCGTCATCGTCGCCATCTCGGGCGCGCATCATCAGTTGCACGTCCGGATCGCGGAGGTAGGGGGAGGAGATCGGGACCGCCGTGCTTGGCACGTGGGCTCCGCGGTTTTTCAGGCAGGACACGCGGACGCGGCAGGTGGCAACCGGCCCCGGCTCCGCAGAACGTAAACACCGCTGGCAGTACGAAAGTTTCGCTCTGTCATGATAAGGAGCCTCTTGCAAAAGGCAAAAGGGGACCCCTCGGCTCCCTTGGCTAAGGTCGTTGCCGGATCCGGTTGACCTTGTCGCTTCGCGGAACCGCGGCGTACGCTTCACCTGGTCATTCGAGGGCTTCAACATGCACCGACGGCTCAAAGTCGCGGCCATTTCTGCGCTGGGCGGATCGATCGTCGCAGGCGTTGCCATCGCGGCCGAACCCCTCCTGCCGCCGTCGCCTGGACCACAGAAACCACTCCCCGGACCGAGCCACGCACTGTTTCTGGATCAAGGGCGAAATCCCTCCATGCTGATTCCGCCGGCCACGGGGAATCACGAAGTGCTCCATCCGTTGCTCATCGGGCCACCGCCTCCAGTGGCTTACGCAGGCCGGCCCGCCGCTGTCCCCTCGAACAATTTCAATCTCGGTTCTCAGCGTTCCGCAGGCGAAAGCGGGACGTTCGCGAATCGAAGGGCTTCTCATCGCCTGCACACGAACCAGGCGAATGGTCTCGTCGCGACTGCCGGCGATCCGCTTCCGTAAGCCGGCTGCCGCCGTCGCCGACGTTCCCGGCGGACGGGTCGCGGGCCGATCACATGCCAACCCATCTCCCGTCCGAACCGGACTTTCCCCAGTTTGGCGCTGGCGTTACATTCAATCGGCAAAAACTGCGCCTTGGCGCAGCGACCCCGGAAAGGACTCCGAGATGTCGGACGTGTTTCGCTTCGTTCACGCCACCAACCTGCGCCTCGACCAGCCATTGACGGGTGCCGGTGCGCTCACGGCCGATGAACGGGCTCTTGTTGAAGACGCCACGCTCACCGCATTCGCGCGGATCATCGATGCGTGCATCCAGCATCAGGTCGATTGCCTGCTGCTCACCGGCGATTGCTTTGAGTTCCAGTCGGGGACGCTCCGCGGCCGCCTGCAGATGCAGCGGGGGCTGGAACGCCTGAGCGACAAAGGGATTTCGGCGTTCATCCTCTGCGGGGCACTCGACCCGCCATCGTCGTGGAAGCGAGGGATGGCGCTCCCCCCGAATACGACGCTGTTCACGGCGGACGACGACGAGCCGGTCGACCTGATGACCGAAGGGCGAACGATCGCCTCGATCGCGCCGATCGCGATGGCGACTTCGGACGATTCAAGCTGGCGCGAGGGACCTTTGAACTGGCGGACGCCGGCGGGGGCGTTCCGGATCGGTCTCGTGGGGGCGGGCACGCCGATTCGCTGGGAGGGCAGCACTCCGTTGCCGATGGCCGGCCCCGGGGTTTCGCCGGCAGCCGCCCGGCTGGTGCAACGGGCGATCGAACACGGCGTCAACTACCTGGGGCTCGGTGAAGGGGCCGAGCGGTCGACGCTGAATCTCCCCAGCGGCATTGCGCACGATCCGGGCAGTCCACAGGGTCTGAACGCGGGCGAATCGGGCCCGAAAGGGTGCAGTCTGATCGAGGTGAACTCCCGGGGGCAGGCGGAGATCAAGTTCCTGCCGTCGGGGGGCGTCCGCTGGATGTCGCTGTCGGTCGACGCGCCGGCCGCGGTCGATATCAACCAGCTGGCCGAGCGGATGGCGCTCGTCGCCATGGAATCGGAGCCGCACGCCACGGACGACCTGTGGCTTGTCCGCTGGACCGTTCGGGGCACCACGGGCCAATGGGCTTCGGCCCTTGCCGATGGACGGAATCAGTCGGACCTGTGGGACCGGCTGGAGCGGGAACTGGGCGCGATCGGTGGACCGCGTCGGCGGCATACGCTGGACGTCGTCGCCCGCCCGTCGGTGGAACGTCGGATCGATCGCGAACCGGGCCAGCGCGATCTGTTCGAGGACTTCTGCGAGAACATTGATGAGGACGCCCTGGAAGCCCTCGAGGCGTTCAAGGCGGAAATGAACAGCCCGGAATGGTCGAGCCGGGGCTGGGTGCGGCACGTGCGTCAGGCCCTGTCGCGAACGTCGGCGGGAGATGTCTCCCGCCGCGCGCGTGACCTGGGGGAAAGCTGGCTGGGGTAAATCGGGGGTGCAGCCTTCAGGCTGAATTGCGTGCGGGGGAAGCGCGGCGAAGCAGACTGCTTTCGCCGGCCACCAGGGGATGGCGGACGTCGGGGAGCATGCGGAGCACCGCGAGGATCAGGCGAGAGCCTGTCCTCCGACGACCCAGGGAGGGGAACAATGAGAATCCAGGAACTGCAGATCGATCGATTCGGCGTCTGGCGCGGGTTGAACCTCCCGCTCACGACCTCGAACGTCACCGTTTTCTACGGGCCGAACGAGGCCGGCAAATCCACCCTGCGGCGCTTCATCCGCGGGGTGCTGTACGGTTTCCAGCCGCAGGATGAACGGACGCCGGGGCCCAACCCGAGCAAAGTCTCCTGCCGCGGCATCCTGCGGCTCGAGCACGAAGGCCGCGAGTTCGAGGTGATGCGTGAGTCGCAGGCCGGCTCGCGCGGCCGGCTCAGCGTCGAAGGCGACACCGACCCCGCCCGCAGCCAGGCGCTGCTCTCCCGCGTTCTCGGAAGCGCCGGGGAAGGGCTGTTCGAAAACGTCTTCGCGATCGGCCTCAACGAACTCCAGGAACTCGCCACCCTCGATGGGGCTGACGTCGCCCGCCATATCTACGGCCTGTCGCTCGGCCTCGACGGCGAGAAGATCCTCACGACGCAGCTCACCATCGAGCACGATCGCAAACGGCTGTTCAGCGACGACCGGCTGACGGGCGTCATCGTCGATCTCGCGAAGCAGCTCGACGGCGTCGATTCCCAGATCGGCAAGACGGTCGACGTCTCGCAGAAATATGTCGATCTCCTGTCCCAGCGCGAGAAGCTGGAAGCGGAAGTCGGCAAAACGAAGCGCCGCCAGCACGATGTCCAGCAGAACCTCCGCGGCTGGCAGTTCCTGGAGCGTGTCTGGGGGCCTTGGAACAAGGAGCGGACGCTCCGCGCCGAATACAACGCGCTGCCGTCGCTGGTCGGCGTCAGCGAACAGGCCCTCGATGAGCTCGACAAGCTCGATCGGGAGATCGACTCGCAGGACACGCGTCGCCGTAAGCTGATCGAAGAAGCCCGGCGGCTGTATGAGCAGGCCGAGGCGCTGCAGCTCGAGCCGCAGTTCGAGGAACATGTCTGCACGATCCGCAAGCTCGTCGAACAGCAGGACCACGTTCGCTCGACGGAGCGGACACTTCCGGAGAAACGGGCCCGCCTCGAAGCGCTGCGGAAGGAATGCGAAGAACGGGTTCCCGGCGGGGCCGTGGGCCTGATGAACAATCCGGCCGACCGGCTGGAACTCGGCTCCTCGATGACGCACCTGCTGCTGGACCGCTCGCGGCGGTACCGGGGGACCGTCACGAGCCGCGGCAGATTGCTGAAGCGTTACAAGAAGGCGGCGGCCGCCCTGGCCCGCAAGCAGGCGGCGTTCGAAGAAGAGATGCGGCAATTCGGCGGCCTGACGGTCGCGCAGGCCAAGTCCAACGCCACGCGCCGTCTCGATGAACTCGAGAACCTGATGCGGCTCCGGTCGCGTCAGGCGGCACTGGCCGACGCCCATGCCGCCGCCAGCGAATACCTCAGCACCGCCACGCGCCGCCGCGAACTGCCGCCGTTCTTCTATCTCTGCCTGTGGTTCTTCGGCGTCGCCGGAGCGATCCTGTTCCTGGGCGGACTGTACGGCGCGATCTTCGGACTGCTGCGTGACGGTGTCGGTCCGAACGTGTGGCTCATCGGGTTGTGCTACGCCTTCCTGGGGACCTGCTCGGCCGGCGTGACGTGGACGATGAAGGAATACTTCGAGCCGCAGCAGATGGATTTCGGCGGCTTGAAACAGCGCCATCGCGACCTGGAATCGGAGCTGAACCAGGTCAACCGCTCGATGGAGAAGATTCTCCAGTCGGAGAGCACCCGGCCGGGTGTGACGCTCGATATCGCCAATCGCCCCGATCCGAACGCGGAGATCTCGGAGACGGACGTGATGACGGCGATTCGCCGCCGTCTCGTCGACCTGGATGCGCTCGAGAACCGCGAGGGGGCGCTCGACGCCACGCGCCGCCGCCTGAGCCTGTGGCGGCAGGCCATCCAGCACAAGCAGAAGGAAGTCAGCACGGCGCGCCGCGACTGGTGCGACCTGTTGCGCAAGCTGGGCCTGAACGAGACGATCAAGATCAGCGAAGCGTTCCAGTCGTGGGAGAAAATCGCGGAATCGCGGTCGGTGTTCAGCGACTGGCAGCAGGCACAGAAGGAACACGAGCGCGATCGCCAGACGGTCGACTCGTTCCGCAAGACGGTCGAAGACCTTTCGAAGGACCTGAATCCGGGCAAGCCGGTCGGGGACATGTACCTGCTCGTGGCGGAGTGGGATCGCCGCCTGCGGAACCTCGAGGAACGCCGCCGCGAACGTGCGGCCCTGAAGGTGGCGTCGAAGCAGAAGCGCCGCGATGCCGAGCAGTTCGACGGGCCGCTGACCGATCTGCGCGGTCGCCGCGAAGCACTCCTCGTCCGCTGCCACTGCACGAACCGCGACGAGCTGGTCGCGAAGATCAAGCTGCTCAAGCGGGCGGCCGAACTGGCGACGCTCCTGTCGATGGCGAAAGGGGAACTGGAAACAGTCTCCCGCGCCGAGCCTGAACTGGCGCTCGTCGAAGACGACCTGCTGGCCTACGACCAGGCACGCAACAAGCGCTCCATCGAAGCGGCCACCGATGAAATCACGCAGCTGGATCGTTCGCTGCAGCAGACGTATGAAGTTCTCGGCCGGGTGAAGGCCGAACTTCGCGATCTGGAGAACGACCGCCGGGCGTCGTCGCTGCGTTATGACCGGGCGCAGATTCAGGCCGACCTGCATTCGGCCATCGCCCAGCTGGTCACCGGAGACGCGGCGGCGCGGGCGCTCGAACGCCAGCGCAAGACGCTCGAGAACGAAGGCCAGACCGGCACGCTCAAGCTCGCCTCGGGCTACCTCAGCCAGCTCACCTGCGGAAAGTACCGCCGCATCTGGGCCCCCATCGGCGAGAAGCACCTCGTCGTGGACGATGAGCAGGGCCAGTCGCTCCGCGTCGAACACCTCAGCAGCGGAACCCGCGAGCAGGTCTTCCTCGCCGCACGCCTCGCGATGTCCCGCGAATTCGCCGATCGCGGAGCCGGCCTGCCGCTCGTCCTTGATGACGTCACCGTGAACTTCGACCAGGTCCGCACCGAGGCCGCCGTGAAGACTCTGCTCGACATCGCCGACCGCGGCCAGCAGGTCCTCCTCTTTACCTGCCACCAGCACGTCGCGAACCTGTTCCAGCAGCAGGGAATCGAACCGGTCTGGCTGCCGGCCAACTCGGCCTCGGAGTTTCGCTACGCCAGCTGAGACGGCGCCTCGGTAAAATGGCTTTGTTGATGGTGGCGCCTGAACCTGAGCCCCGACAGGGGCGGCACGTCTTAGCCACGGGCGTCAGCCCGTGGGACACCCCATGAGATGAGAAAGCCCCGCAAGGGGCGACACAGCCCGCCCATCCACCGGCCCCGCTCCGACGAAAGCCCTGTCTCCTTTTCTCTTTTCCTCCTGTTCAATTTTCCCCCCAGGAAAGAAGGAACGTCGCACGAGCCGGCCAAACCTGTGTCGCCAATGCGCGACGAACTCCATATCGCGTGACAGAGTCTCGCCCTCCCAGCTTGAAGACACGTCCCGGGAGTGCATGCCGTCAATCCGTAGCGTTCAGAGTCCATGAAGCCGACCTTGCGGGCCGCTCAGATGCCGTGCCGCGACGCATGGATGCGATGTAACCTCAACCCACCGCCAGCTCCTCCCGCTGCTGCTGCCCGACCAGAAACAGCAGCCAGCCGAAACTGATCGCGGCGATCGCCAGCGCTCCGAACTCGTGGTCGAACTTGAGCAGCACGTCGTACAGGCCGTGCAGCACCATCGCGATGCTCAGGTACTTCACGATGAACATCAGGATGTCGTCCCATTCGATGTCGTGAAGATGCGACTGGTCGCGGTACATCAGCAGGCCGACGCTGCCGGCCCAGATTGTGTGCAGGGCGACGCACGACAGAAACCGGATGGCGTAGGTCATCGGCGCCGCGAGGCCGTTGTACATCTCGGCCGAGTAGGTGATGCCTTCCGAGACGCCGAATCCGACGCCGCTGGCAAAGCCGACGACGGTCGCCCCGCGCCACGTCGCGTTCGGGACGCCCCACAGATACAGCAGAATCGGGACCGCCTTGCACAGCTCTTCGCAGAACCCGACGCCGAAGGTGTACCCCATGAAGCTCAGCCCGAAACCGATCGACGGGTCGATCGCGCAGCGATACGAGAACCCGATGAACTTCACGATGTAGAACAGCAGGACGATGATGCTGCGTCCGCGGAGGTAGAAGCTCTGTGTCCAGTCTGCGATGAACTGGAAGCCGAGCAGCAGCGCGATGCCGATCGTGCCTGTCAGCAGTCCCATGCCGACAAGGTAGCCGGGACTGACTTCTTCATCCGGCCAGGCGGCCAGAATGAGACCGAGAAAGCCGATGGCGCTGATCGCAGCCAGACCGTAGTGCCATGAAGTGTCCCGCGCGAGGAATGCGCCTGGCAGCTTCCTGTCCGGAAACGCGGCGAGGAGCGTCCCGATCGGATCTTCGGCAGTCTCCGGAAGCGCCTCCAGGCGTTCCGCGAGCGCCGGATCGTTGTCGGCCGCAGCGCGAATCTGCTCCAGGATGGACTGGCCCGGAGCAACGACGCTGATGGCCAGCGGCAACAGGCACGCGGCCAGCGCCCACAGCAGCCACGGACGCCCGGATGGTGTTCCGCCAGCGCGCGACTTCGACCGCCGGGAAGGTTTTTCGTCGATGTCCGAGTCGCTCGCCGGCTTCTTCTTTTTCTTCTTGCTGACCTTTGGCGGGAGATTATCCGAGAACTCTTCCTTCTCGACAGGACTGCTCACCAGGTCGTAGGTTTCCGAGACGCCGTCCCAGTTGGGAGACGGCGATGGAATCTCGTCGCCCGATTCACGCTTTCGCCGTGGCGCTTCGACTTCGCCGTCGGTCAGCCAGTCGCCGATGTCTTCATCGTCGACGGCGGGCTTTGGCGGCGGGCCGGGTGGCGGCGCACCGTCGGCTGCGGGGAGCGGCCGTTTGACCCTGGGTTTCGGTGGAACGACGGCTTTGGGACGGGAGGGAGCCGGCGCGGCGTCTCCGGCGAACGGGTCCATCGGCGAGGGCGATTCGTCGACGGCGGGAGCGGGCTGTGGAATGGCGACGGGTTCGCGGCAGGCGGGACAGCGGACGGTTCGGCCCGCGTGGCGATCTTCCGCCTTCAGCGTCTGTTGACACGACGGACATTTGACCCGAATCGTCATCCCGCATGCCCCCTTAAGAACGCCTTGCCCGGGCGTGAACGCATCGCTGCCCCGATTCTGATGAAGGTCGACAGAGTCAGGAAGCGATCAGCGGCTGACAACCGCCAGCATCAGCAGAATCGCCATGGCTTCCTGGAACTCGACCGGGCGAATGCGAAACATCGGGCTGACCAGCCGGAACCAGAATTCCCGGAGAAACCAGGTCGAGATCACAAGCACCACGAGGTACCGCACCAGATCGAGCAGCGTCGTCAGGATCAATCCTTCGAAGGGTACGGTTCTGATGCTCCCTGAGAACGCGAATTTGAAGAACCCGAGAGCCGACAGATAGGCAATCATCAGAACGTTGAAACCCAGCGTGATCCGGTCAGACATTGTCCTCGGCCCTCGACATGAACAGCGTCAAGTAGGGTCGTGCCCCTGGGGTTCAAAGGGCTCCAGATGCACGAGCACGTCGCGGATGGAGGCGAAGCAGCCTGTCAGCCGGTCTTTCACAACATGGCCGATCCGGTGTCCTTCGGCCACGGTCAGGTTGGAATCGACTTCGATGTGGATGTCGACGAAGTACTCGAGTCCCGACTTGCGGACCCACAGTTTCTCGACACCGCGCACTCCGGGGATTGTCGAGGCCATCGTCCGCACCTGGTCTACGAGCGTGCCATCCGCCTGGAGATCCATCAACTCGCTGGCGCTGTCGCGGTAGAGTCGACTCGCGGAGACGAGGATCGCCGCCACGACGACCATCGCGGCCAGTTCATCGGCCCACATCCAGCGGCCGTTGCCCCAGCGGACGGTCGCCAGCCCGATGAGCACGGCGAGGGCGCAGAAGGCGTCGGAGCGGTGGTCCCAGGCGTTGGCGATCATCGCCCGAGACCCGGTGCGCTGGCCCACGCGCAGCTTGTAGCGATACAGCCATTCCTTGATGACGACGTTGACGCCCGCGATCCACAGGGTCCACGCTTCCGGAAGGGAATGCTCGAGCGTGAGCCGCTGGACGGCCTCCCATCCGATCCCGAGCGCAGAAACCATGATCAGCACGGCCACCGTGGAGCCGGCGATCGCTTCGGCCCGCGTATGGCCATAGGGATGTTCGTCGTCTGCGGGCTGCTGGGCAATCCGGACGGCGATGAGGACGACGACCGTCGCGACGACGTCTCCGAGCGAGTTGATGGAATCGGAGATCAGCGCGAACGAATCGCCCAAGATTCCGCCGACCAGCTTCGCGAGGCCGAGGCCCAGGTTGATCAACAGGCCCAGCCAGGCCGCCTGCCAGACCTGTTGATAGAGACCGTCGGCCGACGCGGGAAGGGGGCGGGAAGGTCTGGACAGATCGCCAGAGGAATCGAGCGGAAGCGAGGGATGGGAAGGGTCGACGGTCATCGGTCACAGGGAAATGGTCATCAGTCCTCGCCGTGCGTTGAGGGCGAGGGGCTTGATCGTAAACGACTCATGACCAATGACTAACGACTAATCAAGCCCGACGGCGGCTGTTGGCGCGGACTCCGCGTTGCCCGCTGGCGGAGGGGGGGCGTAAACTGAATCACAACTTCCGGGAACTCTGCCCCGGCGGGCGGCGTCCCACTGTTGGACACACGTGCACTCCGATCAAACCCTCATCGACCGAACCCTGGCCGGCGAGTCCGAAGCCTTCGGTGAACTGGTGCGTCGCCACCAGGACCGACTCTTCGGCTCGCTGTCGCACCTTTTGGGTTCGGTGCACGATGCGGCGGACGTGGCGCAGGATGCTTTTGTGCTCGCCTACCGCAACCTCAACCGGTTTCGGGGTCAGTCGGCCTTTTACTCGTGGCTGTTTCGGATTGCCTACAACGCCGCGGTGAACCACCAGCGTCGCCATCGCCGGAAATCGCAGTCACTCGACGGACGCCGCGAGGACCTGGGGGATGAGCCGGTGGATGGACGGAGTTCCTCGGACCCTGCCTCGGGAATCCACACCGACGAACGGACCCGAATTGTTCGCGAAGCCCTGGAAGAGCTTGGCGACGACTACCGCAATGCCCTCATCCTGAAAGAGATCGAAGGTCTGCCGTACGAAGAGATCGCCAGCGTGATGAACTGCCCGGTCGGGACGGTCCGCAGCCGCATCCACCGCGCCCGACACGAACTCCGCGACAAACTGACCCGCGTCCTCAAACCCTCCGACCTTTAGTCTGATTCCCGATCGTTCCGTCCATGTCCCGCGATTTTGACGAACTGCTCTCCGCTTACCTCGATGGCGAGGTGTCGCCCGAGGAGCGCGCGGCCGTCGAACGTCGGCTCGAACAATCTCCGGGCCTCCGGGAGACGCTCGATGAACTGTCCGAGGTCGGAGACCTGATCCGCGGTCTGCCCCGCGCCCGGGCTCCGGTCGACCTGCCGGAACGCGTCGTGGCAGCGATCGCTCCGAAGCCGCTTGTCCGGAACGTGGAAACGAAGCGGCGGCGACTGTTTGGAATGTGGCCCGTGATGGCGGCGGGATCGGTTCTCGCCGCCGGGGTGGCGATTGTCGTGCTGCTGCCCGGCGAGGTGGCGAAGGGGCGTCGCGTGGTGACGGGCGACGAACTGGTCAACTCCGGCGGGGTGCCGGAGGGTTTCGCCATCACCCCGGCTCCGGTCGTACCGCCCGTGGAACTGGGGTTCACAACGCCCAACGGCCGGGGCGTCAACAGCGCGCACGTGCAATCGCTGACGGATTACGTCCAGAAGCTGGGGCGGGATCCTCTTCCGGGTGAAGTGCTCAGCACGCTGTACGGCAATGCCGGGCAGACCCAGGTGCTCAAATACACGGTCGTCGATACCCGCAAGATGGCGGGGACAATGAAGACGATCCTGACAGACAACAGTTTCGACATCGTCGTGACCGAAACACCTGCCTTGGCCGGTGGAACATCGGCGGCGACGAGCGGAGGCCGCCAGTTGGTTTATTACGTCGAAGGGACTCCCGAACAGATCGGGCAGACTCTCGATGCGATCGAAACACTCCCCGACTTCCGGGAGTTCCAGGACCTGGGGACGCTCGCGGTCGATTCTGAAGCAGAGTCCGCCAACTCCTTCGGAGCGCAGGCGGGGCTCGCTGCCTCGAAGCCCGCTGATGAGTCCGGCCTGCAGGAATCGTTCGGACGTCCTGTCGCGGCCCCGAAAAGCGAGGCGGCTGGTGCTGCTGCCGCTGGTCAGCTCTTCGCCGCGCCCGAGGACTTGTCATCTGCGGCTGCAAAGAGCAGGTGGGCGGACAGGCAGGCTACGAACGAGTCCGAGAAGGACTTCAGCAAGCTTGCGGAATCGAAGCCCGCCTCGGATCCGAAGGAATTGCCGTCCGCGCCGCCAGCCCCGGCCGCGCCGTCCGAGCCCATGGTCACGACGTCCGAGCCAGTCGCCACGACTCCGGCCCTCACGACGCCGGAATCCGCCCCGGCCCAGGTCTCGAACGGACGTGGTGTTTCGGCCCAGATCGATTCGCAGGCCGCGATGCCGATCGTCGAGACCATGCTCCGCAATCGGTCGCAGGGCAATGGTGTTCAGGGAAACAGTTTGAAGGGCAACGGCCTGCAGCGCGGGTTGGCCGGCCAGAACCAGACCTGGAACGTCCGCCGTTCGCGGAGCAATGGGGTGGTTCAGGAAAACGCGGCGGGCAATGTGGCTGCCTCACCGCGAAACGAGGTCGAGCGATCGAACGAAGCCAAAAGCTCACTCGGAATCAGCTTGAAACAGCAGCAATCCGCGGCCGAGCCGGTGTCCCAGAATTTCGATGTCACCGATCAGGCGGCGATCGTCAATGCGCGAAACGGCGCCTCCCAGGAACAACGGGTCCACGCCCTGATCATCCTGGAGCTCGCACCGGCTCAACCTGCCGTGGCGGTGCCTGCCGTTCCAGCCGCGCCGGCCGATAAGAAGAAGGCGAGCAATTGAAACCTCGCGGGAATCCGGGCAATCTGTCGATGCACAGCGCCGCATGATGTCGACAGCCAGCAGCGCGGGCGACCCGACGAAGCCTGTGAGAAGCGGGCGCCGGCGGGTGATTCTGCTCTTAGTCCTCTGTTTGCAGCCGATCCTCTTGTTCGTCGCGTTCCAGCGAAGGCTGATTTACCACCCACTCCGCGAAACTCCCGATCCGCAGCGCGCGATGGTCGCCCTGCGTGCACGGATCTTTTCCGTGCACGCCACCACCGACGACGGCCTGACGCTCAACGGCTGGGCAATTCCCGCCCCGGGCGACGGCGAGTCGGATCTGACGGCCCTCGTGTCCGATGTCCGGCCGGTCTGCCTGTGGTTCAATGGCAACGCCGGGCACCGTGCGCATCGTCTGCCACAGATCTCGCTCATTCACAAGCGGAACGCCCACGCGATCATTTTCGACTACCGGGGATACGCCGAGAACCCGGGCAGGCCCTCGGAAGAGGGGCTGGCCCGCGATGCCCGGGCCGCCTGGCGTTTCGTCCGGGAGGAACTCAAGGTTCCCGCCGGGCGGATCGTTGTCTGCGGGGAGTCTCTCGGCGGCGGAGTGGCCACGCGACTGGCGGCCGATCTGTGTGCCGAAGGAACGCCGCCTGCGGGCCTGTTCCTGCAGGCGACCTTCTCATCGCTCGTCGACGCGGGGGCTTACCACTATCCCTACCTGCCGGTGCGGTGGGTGCTTCGCGACCGCTTCGACTCGCTCTCGCGCATCCCGGATGTGACCTGTCCGATCGCCGCCGTTCATGGCCGTCAGGACAGGATCGTCCCCTTCCAGCAGGGGAAGACGCTGTTCGCCGCCGCACCTGCGGCATCCAAATCGGGTGTCCCCAGGTCATTCACGGAACTCCCCGAGGCGGGACACAACGACATCATGGATCCTGCCGCGGGCGCGATCGGTTTGTGGACCGAGTCCCTGAGCGGACTTCTCGACCGGGTCGCTGTCCCGGTTGAGCCGGCTGCCCGGTGATGCGACCATCCGCCGCATGCGCTGTCTGCTCCTGACTTTTGACTGCCTCCCCCGCCGCTGGATCGGCTGCTACGGCAGCCTCGATTCGACCACCCGCGGCTTCGACCGGCTCGCCGCCGTCGGAACGATCTTCGACAATGCGATCTCGCCCGATGTCCGGCCCGCCGCCGCGGCCATCGCCGGATTCCATCTCGCCGGGCCGGGGCAGATTCTCGCTGGCGTTCAATCCGTTCCGTTCTCTTCGCAGTTCTTTCCTGCTTCTGAAGAGTCCTCCGGCAGATCGAAGGCCCACAAGCGGAGCCGGAGCCGGCTGACACAGACCCTCCACCAGGCGTCCAGCTGGATGCGCGAACAGAACGGCCCGTGCCTCGCGTGGGTGAGGCATCCAGGACTCCGTCTTGCGCCGGAACCGCTGTCGGCCGCGGCTGACGTCGAGACCGTGCTCGAGCAACAGGCGGTCATCGATGAAGAACTCGATGCGTTCCTGGATGAATGGCTCGACTGCGCCGACGAGCGCTGGACGTTTCTTCTGACGTCAGGTCGAGGCGTCCTCCGGACACGGCCGACGATCCGCCGCCGGGCCGAACAGACTCCTTCCATCTCGGACGACCTCGCCCGCGTTCCGCTTCTTGCGCTCGAAGGTCGCGGGGTCGGATTTGGCCGCAGGCGACTCGACCTCCTGCCGACGACGGCTGTCGCCGCATCAATCGTTTCCGGAGAAGCGGGTGACTCAACCGGCCTTGTCGCGCGACTCGAGACGCTGCCCGGCGTCGAGTCGGTCTGCATCCAGGCGGACGAACGCGCCGTCGCGATCCGATCAGCAGACTGGCTGTTTGTTCGCTCGATCGCGCCCGACCGCGAGGCCGGCGATGGCCAGCTCTATCGCAAGCCGGAAGACGCCTGCGACGTGTTCGACGTGCGGTCGACCCAGGCCGATGAGGCTGTCAGGCTGGACTCGCTGATCGAAGCGTGAAGAGGGTGATCTCGGGCCGGACATTGAAGCGGACGCGGCGCAGGTAACCTAGGGCTCGGTTGATATACAGCCGCCGCTCCCCGCCGACATAGAACTCCCCGGACGTATACCGCTTGTTGATGACGGGGAGAATCGGGGGACCGTAGAAGGGAAGACTCACCTGCCCGCCGTGCGTGTGTCCGGACAGAATCCAGCCACCGTAGTCCTCCTCGGGCCGGCGTCCGCGCCAGATGCTCCGGTCGCAGGCATCCGGGTTATGGCAGAGAATGACATGGGGCCTGTCGTCGCGGACCACCCCGGCCGCCAGTCCGTCCCGCCAGAACGGACCGAGTAGCTCCTCGAGCCCGGCGATCCTGAGACCGTCGACGTCGACGCTGCTGTTCCGCAGCACGGTCAGTCCCGCCTCCCGCTGCACAGCCGCGGTCGACTCACCCACCCCCATGTGAGACCAGCCGGGCCCGTAATCATGGTTGCCGAGGATCGAGAGCGTCGCCCGTTTGCCTCTGGGAAAGTGCTCGAGGATTCGGGCGGCCTTCGGCAGTCCGGAAGGAGCGTCCTGAATCAGGTCGCCCGTCTGCACCACGATGTCCGGCTCGAGCGCCGCCGCTTTCTGCAATGCTCCGATCAGGTAACCGTCGTCCACGATCGAACCGATGTGGAGGTCGCTCAGCTGGAGCAGGGTCTTGCCTTCCAGACCGGCAGGAAGTCCGGCAATCGGCATTTCGCGTCGGACGATCTCGACCCAGTGAGGCTCGAAGCGGAACACGTAGCCGCCAAACCCGGCGGCGCCCGCGGCCACACTGCCGGCGGCGGCCGCCAGCCACTGCCGCCGCGACCAGGGACGCCGCGCACGCCCGCGAATAACGTCCGTTTCGTCGCGAGTTTCCGGTCCATCGTTCATGGCGCCGCGCTCCTTATCGCGTGCGGTCGTAGATTGCTTTGTCGACAACATTCAGCGGCGGTTCGCCCCGGCTGAACCGGCGGACGTTCTCCAGCAGCGTCGCCAGGTGCCGCTCCGGAATCTTCACCGAACAGGCAGCGACGTGCGGCGTGAGGATGACGTTCGGCATCCGCCAGAGGGGATGATCCTTGGGAAGCGGTTCGACCTCGAACACATCGAGCGCGGCGCCCGCGATCAACTTGTTGTCGAGGGCGGCGACCAGGTCGTCGAGGGAGACGATCGCCCCCCGCCCGATGTTGATGAGCACCGCGTCCGGCCGCATCTGCTCGAACTGGGGCATCCGGAACATCTGCTCGGTCGCGGGAGTCTGCGGAGCGGCGATCACGACGAAGTCGCTGTGCGCGAGGAGGTCGGGCAGTCGGTCGACGGGCCAGACTTCCTCCAGCACACCGGGAATCCGCCGTGACTCCGAATCGACGCCGCAGATCCGCATCTCGAAAGCAGACGCCCTCCGGCAGATCTCCGCTCCGATCGCACCGACGCCGACAACGCCCAGCGTGCAATCGGCCAGCCGCTTGTGGAGCCGGTCCATTCCGCTGACATAGGCGGGCCCCATCGCGAACGGCTGCCGCTCATCCTCGCCGCCCACCGGCGCCCACAGTCCGTGCGGCTGCTGACGGATGTAGGTGTGCAGATGCCGGACGAAGCAGAGCATCATTCCGAGGACATGGTCGGCAATGACGTCCGAGAACAGCCCCCGCATGTTCGACAGCGTCGCCGGATGCTCGATCAGCTCCGGGAACATGTAGTGTTCGAGACTCGCCGTCGGCGACTGGATCCACGTCAGGTTCTTCGCCGCGGCCAGCAGCCCGGGAGTGATCTTCCCGAAGAAGGCCTCGGCGTCCGCGATTTCCACGAACGCTTCTTCGATGCTCGCGGCGTTGATCACCTCAACAGGCGCTGCGGCCTCGCGAAGCGGTTCCAGACGGGCTTCTTCGATCGGCGGATAGCAGACAAGTTTTCGCGACATACCCGCACTGTGCGCCCCCCTGCGGCTCACTGCAACCGAAGGGGATTGGTCCGTGAAGAAAAGGTTCACCACGGAGACATCCATGAGGAAATCTCCGTGGACTGAACCTTTTCATCTTCACGAACTCAGTGGTTGAACAGAAACTCCCGGCTGCTGAGGATCGCCCAGAAGAGATCTTCCACCACCTCGCGGCGATCCGCCTCGCTGGCGGCGTCGAGCGTTTCCAAGAGTGGCGTTTTCTCCGCCTCGGTCGGCTTGCGGGAGAAGGCCAGCAGGTAGGCCCGCTCGATCAACTCGGCGTTGGAGAGCTTCGCGTCCAGCAGTTCGCTGACCCGCCCCTTCGCGTCTTTCAGCTTGGCGTTCACGGTGTCGCCGTTCGCGATGTGCAGCACCTGCACCATCGTCGGCTCGTCCGATCGCTCGCATTCGCACGTCACACGCCGCTGGTTCCGGCCGAACGTCTGCAGGAAGTACGAATCGACGGCCGAGTCGTACAGCTGGATCGCCCGCGTCCCCGCGGGATAGAAGTCGGTCTTCTGCTTGTCGGCTCCCAGGAACGCGACGTTGGTGAATTCGGACGGCTTCTCCGTCACCTGGCAGATCGCGTCATGCAGCACTTCCGCCGACAGCCGCTTCGGGTAATAGCGTGAGTAAAACCGCTGTTCGGCGCTGTTCCCCGGCAGCGGCACGGCCGAACGCTGGTAGGCGTTCGAGAGCAGAATCGCCCGCATCAGCGTCTTCAGATTGAAGTGGTTGTCGACGACCGACTGCGCGGCCGCGGAGAGCAGCTCTTCGTTGCTGGCGGGATTGGAGACCCGCATGTCGTCGATCGGCATCACGAGCCCCACACCGAAGAAGTTGGCCCACACCCGGTTCGTCACCGACCGCGCGAAGTAGGGGTTCTCGGCCGACGTCATCCATTCCGCCAGCTTGATCCGGCGATCCGCCTCGTCTTCGAAGGGAATCGACGCGCTGTCGAGCGGAGTCGGCGGCTGAGGCTTGCCGGTCCGCGGCTGGACCAGTTCTCCCGAAGTGGAGACATACAGCGTGCGCAGCCCGTCGCCGCTTCGCGCCTCGCCTCCCCAGCCCTTGGCCTTCACGCGCGAGAACAGGCTCGCCATGCCGTAGTACTGGTCGTTGGTCCATTTCTCGAGCGGATGGTTGTGGCACTTCGCGCAGCCGATCGACAGTCCGAGGAACGCCTGGCAGGCGTTCTCGGTCATGTCTTCCGGGCTTTGCTGCAGCGCATAGAAGTTGGTTGCCCCGTTCTCCAGGCTGTCCCCCGTCGCCGTCAGCACCTGGCGAACCGTTTCATCCCACGGGGTGTTCTTCTCGACCCGTTCGCGAAGCCACATGTAGTACGCCTTCACGGCCGCCGGCCGCAGGCGCGTCCCGTTGATCGTCAGAACGTCCGACCATTTGTAAGTCCAGTAGTCGACGTACTCCTTCCGGGCCAGCAGCGAGTCGACGAGCTTCTCGCGCTTGTCGGGCGACGTGTCCGCGAGAAAGGCGTTGGTCTCCTCCAGCGTCGGCAGCGTGCCGATGGTGTCGAGGCTGGCCCGGCGAAGGAACGTCCCGTCGTCGCACAGCGGAGACCCCGGAAGATTCAGCCGGACAAGCTGCCGGTCGACCAGTTCATCGATGAAATTCTTCGGGGCGACCTGAGAACCGGCCACGAAGTCCCCGGCCGGGTAGGGTACGGTGATGTTTCCAATAGCAATCTTCTGCGAGTACCAGGCGCTGATCGCCCCTTCCCCCGACCCCATCACGCTCGCCAGGCCGTGATCGTCGACGCGGGCAACCGCGTCGTTGGTCGAAGTCCACTTCACCCACGGCGTGACGTCACGGACTTCTCCATTCGTGAAATGCGCCCGCACCAGCATCTGCTGCGTGGCGCCCACCTTCTGCCGCGACCGCTCCGGCAGAATCTCCAGGTGATCGACCTGCGGATCGTCTTCGGACGGCGCGGCTGCACCATGTGCGACCCATTCCGACATGATCCGGTATTCCGGAGAGTCGACTTCAAACCGCACGCCCCCTTTGTGCGCCAATGCCCCGGTCGGCTTGGCCAGGATCAGGCTCCGCCCCGGATCGGCCAGTTCGATCCGCCGGCCGCGATCCTGCTGCGTCATCGTGAAATAATCGCTGGCCGGGTCGTACCCCCGCAGCGACAGCCGGAACCCGCCCTTGCCGGCCAGCGCCCCGTGGCAGGCCCCCATGTTGCAGCTCGACTTGGCAAGAATCGGCAGCACGTCGTTGCGGAACGTCCACTCGTGAGGCGTGTCGAATCCGGTGACCACCACTTCGGCCGTGACCTTCTGACCGCCATGCTCGGCCGTGATCACGGCCCGGCCGTTCCCCTTCGGAGTCACGACGCCCTCTTGGCACTCGGCCACGGCCACATCGCTGGTCGACCACGTGACGTTCTCGATGACCTGGCCCGCCGTTTCATGGCCGGAGACCGTCTGAACGAGCAGCCGGCCGGGATGAACCGGCCCACGCAGTTCCAGTCGCGCCGGAACGACGGCCAGTGCACTTTCAGCGGCCGACACGCGGCAAACCGGCGCGAGCAGGAGGAGGACAATCAGGAGCGCAAAGCGAGGCTGCATGACGGAAACCTGAAGCAGTCACGAAGCGGCACGCCCCCCAAAAAGGGATGCGGCCGGGCGGCAATGAGCGGACGACAGCAGAAACTCGCCCGGGTGTCCTCACACCGCACTCCAGCCCCGTCAGTATCCGGCCAAACCCAAGGAGGAGCAATAGCCACGCCCCAATCCCCAACCTGCCAATCGACTCCCGAGCCCACCCGCGCAACCACCCCCGTCATGATGGAGGACCGCATGAACACAACCGCCGTCAACCTGTCGTCACACACCCCGGCCCGGTCGGCTCCAACGACCCCATGTCCGCACCACCCACGCTCTCCCGATCCCTCCGCTAAACTTCAGCGGGAAAGAGGGCGAGAAGTACAGGACCACCCACACACGCGCCCTCCTCGCTCCCCGGCGTCAAATACCTCCGCAAATCCCCCCGCCCCCCGCCCCCCGCCCCAGACAGCCTCCATGTCCCACAGTCCCGCGCAGGCCGGCTTCGAGTTCGCCGACTTCAACACCATCCCCGGTGTGCCGTGCCCCTGTGGAACCGCCCGCCGAGCGTTCGCGGACGTCGCCGATTTTCCCGGCACGATCCATCTCACGACGATCTCGACCGAGGCGCAGACCCACTACCACAAGCGGCTGACCGAGACCTACGTCATCCTCGAATGCGGCCCGGAGGCGGCCCTGGAACTGGATGGAAAACGGGTCGCCGTCCAACCGGGCGTTTCCGTGATGATCCGTCCGGGGACGAGGCATCGGGCCGTCGGCGAAATGCAGGTGCTCATCGTCTGCCTGCCGAAGTTCGATCCGGCAGACGAATGGTTCGACTGATCGCAGCGCCGACCCGGCCTGCCCAGTCCTCCTGGATTCCGCCTGAAATGGCAGGATCTGCCGAACGGGGGGCCCGCGTCGGCACGCCGGCCCCGTCGCCTTGAGGCTGTTTTTGGCGATGGGGTAGGTTCCGGCTCCTTTCCCCAGGCGGCGTTCGCCGCTGCGTTCAGTTCTTGTCCGGAGGCGCGAGCATGGTGATGCGGCTGATCCTCGCCGCGCTCGCGCTGGGGATCGCGTCCGGCTGCACGTCGGTGTCCGAGACGCCGATCTCACTCGTCGCCCAGAAACCGGCTCTCAATCGCTGGCCATTCAAGCGGACGCCGCCAGCCGCGAAATACCTCGACGACAGGTCGGATAAACACCCGGCTGGCGCCGTCATCCAGCTTCCCCAGAAGCGGGATGAGTTCCTGCAGTCGCTCCCCGCCGACCTGAGAGAGCAGGTCGAGGCGGAACTGGTGGGCGCAAGCGACGAAGAGCGACAACGACTTCTGGCGTACTTCGCGACGGTCGAACCGGCCAAGCTCCCCGCTCTGCTGGAAACCCTCCGTCAGCAACGTTCGGCCTCTCAGGCTGTTGAGGCTCCCAAAGTGGTGACGGCCGCGGCCGAAGGAAAGCCGGTCTTCGAGCGCGATGACGACGCCATCCCCGATCGCCAGGTGGAGCCGGCAACCGCCGAAACCACCGCGACCGGCATCGTCGCACCGCCGATCGCGCGGCCGCGACGCAACCCGCTGATCGAAATTCAGGGAGTCGAGTTCGACGACGCCCCCGAGGAGAAGCTGCCCGAAGTGACCCCAGCGACGAGTTCGTCGCTCGAAGGACAGACAGAGCCCGCACTGGAACCATCCTTCCCGGCGCCGCCGGTGGCTCCGCAACCGACCACCCCGGAACCCGTCATTTCCTCGCCGACGGCTCCCGGTCCGCTGACCAGGCTGAAGGAGTGGACGTCGATCCGCAAGCCGGACCCGGCCACGGCGAATGGCGAGCCCCCCGTGCAGACAGCCCAGGCGCCAACCGATCCGTCCGCACTCTCGCTGCAGGGGCTGAGCCGGCGACTTCGCGGCGCCCCCCCTCCCAGGACGGAAACCGCCAGCCTGCCCGTGGACCCTCTGTTGACGGTCGGGGGATCGCCCCACCTGCAGGAGGGGCTCGAGCGGTTGATCGCCCTCATGGAAGCCGAAACCGCCCGCCTCAAGCCGGGAACGTCGTTCACGGATCGTGAAGAATACGTCCGCCGCCACGCCGAACTCCGGATGCTGTACCTCATGTCGAGGCAGCCCACACTGGCGCTGCAGGCGATCCCGGAGGTCGACCCCGAGACGCAGGAGTTCTGGACCTCGCTGACGTGGTCCTTGTCCAACTACTTCGACAACCAGTCGATCGTCGATCCGGCCGATCGGGCTGCGGCCACGCTTGAGCGGCTTCGCGCGGCGGAGCACTACCTGCAGACCATGGCCCGCCTCGAAATCCGCAGCCTGGAGTTCTGCGACAAGATCGACGGATTCGGCGCGTACCACCCGTTCGAGCAGGATGTGTTCCGGCCGGGGCAGCCCGTCCTTCTGTACGCGGAAGTCCGCAACTTCAAGACCGACGTGACGTCCGCCGGCCGATACCGCACCGCCCTGAAGTCGACGATCGAAATCATCAAGGCCGGCCCCGAGAGCGAACTGATCGAGCGGCGGCAGTTCGAATCGACCGAGGATCAGTCGCGGTCTCCCCGGTCGGATTACTTCCACAGCTACAAGCTCGACCTGCCGCTCCACCTCACGCCCGGCAACTTCACGCTGCGGCTGACGCTGGAGGACGAACTCAGCGGGAAGATCGGCGTCTCGAGCATCGAGTTCGTCGTCCGCTGACGGGCGTTCGTCCTCAGTGCGCCGGCGGAACCTGCTCGATCACAGTCATGTTCTTCCACTTGCCGCTCCGGAACCGCAGCCCGAGTCCGATGCCAAGGGCCGCAATGTTCGCCGTAACGGCCCACCAGCACGCCCACAGCGGCTGTTCGACGTAGCGGACGGCGAGCATCGACGGGATCACCATCAGGAACCACCCGCAGAGGAACGTGTACACCAGCGAGAAGCGGGTATCGCCGGCGCCGCGGATGGCGTTGCCGAAGATCACCGCGAGGGCATCGAACACCGAGTACATGGCGACGAAATAGAGCAGCTTGATGACCACCGGCCGGACTTCCTCGAACGGAGGATGCTCCGCGTGATAGGCCGTCAGTTCCTCCGGACTCATGGCGGCGATCATCTGGGGATCTTCCTGAGTGGCGTAGGGGCCAAGCAGCACGTCGGGCCAGACCATGTAAATCATGGCGAACACGCTGACGTAGGACACCGCCAGGAACAGCGCTCTCCAGGCGCTCTTTTCAGCCAGGTCCTGCCGCTTCTCGCCGATGCGCCGTCCGACGAGGGTGAGAACCGCGGTTCCCAGGCCGAGCATCGGAATGAACGCCAGGGCGTTCAGGTTGAAGGCGAGATTCGTCGCCGCGAGTTCGACGGTCCCGAGCTTCCCGATGAACAGCACGAGCATCAGGTACCCGGCGATATCGACAAGCATCTGGATGCCGTTGGGAAGCCCGAACCGGAGCATGCGCCGGATCAGTTCGCCGTCGAACCGCCTCTGTTCGCGGAAGGGATACTGTTCCGCCTGGTTCACCCGCCGAATCATCCAGGCGAAGGCGATGCAGGCGACGACGTTGGCGGTGACCGTCGCCGCCGCGGCCCCGCGGATGCCCATCTGCGGAATCGGTCCGAATCCGAAAATGAAGATGGCCGCGAGCACCGCGTTCAGGATGCTGACAGCGACGTCCACATACATCACAACGCGGTTCTGTCCGCGGCCACTGAAAAATGTCGAGAGCGTGACGGCCAGCAGCATCGGGGCCGAGCCCCAGCAGAGAACGGAGAAATACTCGATCTCAAGCCGCGTCACTTCAGCGCTGTGGCCCAGGGTGACGAACAGGCGGCTGAGGAACGGGGCGCTCGAGAGGAGGATGATGCCGAAGCCGAGCGCCAGCCAGACCCCCTGCCAGACGGAGGCGGCGACACGTGCCTTCTGCCCGGCGCCGTGGTACTGCGCGATGAACGTGTTGGTGTAGACGGCGACGCCGAGGGGGAAGCCGAGTGCCGTCCAGTGGAACATGCCGGCAGGCATCGCGGCCGCGAGGGCGTTCACGTCGAGCCGAGTCAGCATGATGCGGTCGACCACGTGCATCAGCGAGAGCGACCCGGAACTGACGATCAGCGGGAGCGCGACGCGCAGGAGTTCGCGGATCGATCCCGCATCCGGAGTCTCGGAGGCCGGAGGGGGGATGTCGGGCGTCTGCGGAGGCTCAAAAGCATCCGGCAGATCAACCGGGGTCACCGTCGTCGACATTCGTTCGTCCGTGATGGGCTCACTGGGAAGGGTGGTTCGCGTCCTGCGGAGGGTCGGCGTTCCGTTGTCGCGGGGGTTCAGAGAGCGTCCGGCGCCCCGTTTCGTCGTGCCCAGGCGGCCGTCTGCAACGGGTCTCCGGGTCATTCCGGAGAAGCGGCGTTCCTTTTCATGCTGCCGAAAGGCAACGCCTCCGTAGAATTCCCCGCGGCCATCTTAGGCGCAGCCGGACGACACTGCGACTCCCCGGCAGGTTCGCCAGAAGTCTGGACCGTGAGTTAAGATGTCCAGTATGCGTAATTGAGGAAGTCTGCAGCCGCGGTTTCCATCGGACGATGCAGGTCCGTCATTCTCGCTCATTGTGTTGGAGGTTTCCCTCGATGCGTTGCTCTCTGCCGAGCCTGCTGGCGTCGGCTGCGATCGCGTTGATTGCAGTCCCGGCGTCGGCACAAGAAACATCCAAGACGCCGATGGCCGGCGCCTCGGAGTCGAAGCCCGCCAAGTCGAAATACGAAACCCTCATTGAGGGAAAAACCAAAGTCACCGGCCTGTGGACGCTCTATCACAAAGAGCAGCAGCTCCTGGCCGAGCTGAAGTCCTCGGATCTGAGCAAGGATTACATCGTCCTGCCGTCGATCTCGAAGGGGGTCTCCAGCGGGATGGTCATCGGCGGCATGTCGTGGCAGCCCGATGATGACGACCTCGTCTGGGCCTTCAAGAAGATGGACGAGAAGCTGTTCGTCCTGCGCCGCAACTTCCGGTACAAGGCCGCACCGGGAAGCCCGGAAGCAAAGGCCGTGGAGTTCGCCTATTCCGATTCCGTGATCTACGCGCTGCCGATCCTGACGACCGCGCCCAACGGCTCGATCGTCGTCGATATGACCTCGGTCTTCATGAGCGACGACCTGGGAATCGGCCGCCAGTTGGGACTCGGCTTCCGCCTGGCGAACGACCGCTCGACGTGGGGGAAGGTGAAGTCGTTCCCGAATAACGTCGAACTGGAAGTGGCGGCGGTCTACACCGGAATCGGCATCGGTGGGCCGGAAACGGTTCCGGATTCCCGCGGCGTCCAGGTGGGAGTGCACTACAGCATCAGCCCGCTGCCGGCAGTGGGATCGAGCTATAAGCCGCGCGCGGCGGATGATCGCATCGGTTACTTCCTCACCGCGGTGAAGGACTTCTCCAACCGCACTGATGACGAGCACTTCACGCGGTACATCAACCGGTGGGACCTCAAGAAGAAGGATGCTTCGCTGGACGTTTCGACGCCCGAGAAGTCGATCGAGTTCTACATCGAGAAGACCTGTCCGGTGTTCCTGCGGCCGACCGTGGAAGCAGGCATCCTGGAATGGAACAAGGCCTTCGCGAAGCTCGGATTCTCGAACGCGATCCGCGTTCAGCACGAAGAAGAGTTCGAGAACAGCGCGGGCGTCGAAATCGATCCGGAGGACGTGCGGTACAACTTCTTCCGCTGGATCACGGCCGACGCCGGATTCGCGATGGGGCCGTCGCGCGTCGACCCCCGCACCGGCCAGATCCTGGACGCCGACATCATCTTCGACAACGGCTTCCTCGATTCGTGGAAGTCGCAGTTCGAGACGTTCAACGCCCAGACAGCCGAAGCCTTGCAGCCGAACTGGTCCCCGTTCGACCTCACGGCCCCGACGGGACATCGCCACACCGCGGCGTGCACCTACTGCAAGGATATGCAGCACCAGATGGGCTTCGCCGCGGCGACGTTCCTCGGGCATGGCATCACTCTCGACGGCAAGCTGCCTGAGGAATTCGTTCACCAGGGGCTGAAGGAAGTGGTGATGCACGAGGTCGGGCATACGCTCGGCCTGCGTCATAACTTCAAGGCCAGCTCGTGGAAGTCGCTTGAGGAAATCAACGACCCGGCGAAGAGCAAGTCCGAGCCGACATTCGCCTCGGTGATGGATTACGCTCCGCCGAACATCGTGCCGAAGGGAACTCCGCAGGGGGCGTACTACACGACGACTCTCGGGCCTTATGACATGTGGGCCATCGAGTATGGCTACAAGATCATCAAGGGAGACGAGAAAGCCGAGCTCGCCAAGATCGCTGCGCGGGCCGGTGAGCCGGGACTCGCGTACCTGACCGATGAAGACACGCGCGGGACGATCGACCCCGATCCGCTGTCGAACCGGTTCGACATGGGCAAGGACTCGCTGGCATACCTGCGCCGGCAGCTGAACAACAGCAACGAGCTCCTGCCGCAGGTCGTCGATAAGGCCGTGAAGGACGGCGAAGGGTATCAGCGGGCCACGCAGATGTACGGCCTGTTGTTCCGTGAATACTGGCGGGCGGCCGGTTTCGCCGCACGGTTCCCGGGCGGCGTCTATGTGAGCCGCGAACACAAGGGAGACGCCGGCAAGAACCCTCCGTTCCAGCCGGTCGACCCCCAGGAACAGCGGGACGCGATGGCGCTGATCTCTGAGTTTGCCTTCGCCTCTCCAAAGATCGACGGCCCGAAGCTGAATTACCTCTCCGTCTCGCGGTGGTATCACTGGGGAATGAACCAGGCGACGCGTCTCGACAAGCCGGTGCATGACGAAGTGCTGTCGGCCCAGTCGGCGATCCTGCGCCAGCTCATGAACTCCACCACGCTGCGGCGGATTCTCGACAACGAGTTCAAAGCGCCGTCGGACCAGGATCCTTACACGCTGGCCGAGCACCTGAAGCTGACGGTCGACGGAATCTTCTCCGAGTTCAAGCCGGCCGAGATGGCGGGCGAGTTCACGGCCAAGAAACCGATGATCTCGAGCTTCCGCCGCAACCTGCAGCGGGAAGCGATCCGCACGCTGGCGTCGCTGGTGACGCAGTCCGGCGCCCCCGAGGACGCCCGGACGCTGGCGCGGATGCACCTGCAGTCGCTGAACGACCAGATCAAGTCGCTTCTTGAAGCGAAGGATCTGAAGTTCGACGACTACACCCGCGCGCATCTGCTCGACAGCCGGTCGAAGATCACCCAGGCGCTGGAAGCCAAGGTATCGCTGCCCACGGTGCAGTAACCGATTCGCGGAAAACAGAACGGGTGACCCGCACGGTGTGGGTCACCCGTTTTTTTATCGCGCTGAGAGGAGTGCTCCGGTGGCGTATGCCACGGCCGTCTCGGACCGTGCGATCGCAAGCGGCGGTGTGTTTTGCGTTCAATGCCGGCGGCGACCGCCGCCGTGGAACTCAAAGAATACGCCCGGGGGCGGGGGTGGAGGCCCGACGAACACCGGCGCGGGGTGCACGATCACCGGCGGGCCCGGGACGACGACCGGAGCGGGGCCCACCACCGCAGGGGGCTGTCCGACGCCCGACACCGCCTGCTGCATGGCGACGATCACCCGATCGGAAACGCCGTTGGCCTTGAGGTTGATCAGCGCTTCGGTGCCGAGGTCGAATCGGCCGCCGCGGGTCTGGATCGACGAAATGATGACGTCGTCCCCCATTCCTCCCTGGACCATGCGGACGAGGTCGAAGTTGGTGAGTGCGGCCCGCGCCTGTTGTTCGTAGGCGGCCTGCATGATCGCGTGGTCGCGCTCGTCCCGCAGGTCTTCCGAGTTGCCGATGGTTCCGCCGGCGAGGGCGCCGACAGCCGCGCCGATGAGAGCGCCGCCCGGGGCATGCCCTGAGTTGCTGCCGATCACGGCCCCGGTCAATGCTCCGAGCCCGCCGCCAACCATCGCACCGGACTGGGTGTGGTTCATCGACGGGCAGCCGCTGGCGAGCAGCATCAGCACGGCGGCGGTTGGAAAGTGGTGGCGAGAAGTCTTCACGTCGAAATCCGTTCGCGAGTCATCGCGTCAAGACGCGAGTGTGCGCAGCGCCCTCCAGGCGCGCGGGCGGGAATCTAGCGAAGAAGGTTTCGGGCGCGAACGGCAATTTCTGCCGGAAGGCCCCCAGCGGGATCCGCGTTCGTTCGCCGCTTTCGCACGTTGACTCGCGATTACGTTTGTAGTTGTTTACAGTTGTAATCGGTTGTTTTCGGAGAACAGGGATGGCGGTCGTTTCCATTTCCGATGCCGAGTGGCAGGTGATGAACGTCATCTGGGACCGCCAGCCTCTGGCGGCTCAGGACGTAGTCGCGGCACTCGACGGGTACGCCGAATGGGCCCCGGCCACGATCAAAACCATGCTGCATCGGCTCGTGCGGAAGGAAGTCCTTACATATGAGCCGCAGGGGAACAGGTATGTCTACCGTTCGCGCGTGAAGCGGTCCGACTGCGTCAAGCAGGCTAGCAGGTCGTTTCTTGAACGGGTCTTTGACGGGCAGTCGAGTTCGCTGGTGGCACACTTTCTCCGCAACACGAAGCTGTCTCCCGAAGAGATCGCGAAGTTGCGAACAATCCTCGATGAGCAGGAGGCTCAGTGATGGAACGGCTGGAATCACTTGTGAACTGGTGGATCGATCTCCAGTCTCCGCTGCTGGAACCTCTCGTTTTTGCGGCCGGCTATGCCGCACTGCTCGCCGCGATTGTGCTGGTGATCAACGTCGCCGGCCGGCGATGGCTGACTGTCGGCCAGATGGCCGTTCTCTGGGGGCTCGTTCTGGTTCGACTGGCGCTGCCTGTAGCGCCGGCGCTGTCCTTCAGCCTCGCGTCGCTGTGGAACCGAACAGCGATGGCCGTCGAGCAGCTGACTCACAAAGAGGAGCCGGTCATTCTGCCGGTCACCCGCAACCTCGAGGCCGCGCCCGCTCATGCTCAGGCGGCCCCGGACGTCGAACTGAAGCCTGTCGAGAATGCTTCTCAATCCCGTTCCGCCTCGGCCGAAACGGGCGATCCGTTGTGGATGGCTGTGTTCAGCGGAGCAGTCACTTCGATCCTTGTCGTGTATCCGTTCGTGGCAGTCGCCATCCTGGCGTGGACGGCCTTTGTGCATTGGCGCTTCTGCCGCGTCTTTGCCCGGCAGGCGCCGACACAGGATGAACGGCTCCTGAGGCTGCTCGACGACGCGAAGTCGAAGGCCGGCGTCACCCGCTCAATTCCGTTGTACGTCGTGGCAGATCAGCCCCAGCCATCGATTTGCGGTCTGTGGACTCCGGCGATTCTGCTGCCGACGGCGGCGGCGGAATTGCCCGGTGATCGACTGCAGATGCTGCTCCTCCACGAACTGGCGCACGTCCGTCGCGGCGACGTGGCGATCAACTGGATGCTGGCAGTCCTCAAGGCGGCTCACTGGTGGAACCCAGTGTTCTGGCTGGCGGCCGCGAGGTTTGGCGCGCTCCGCGAACAGGCCTGCGACGCCTTCGCCATCGCGCGGAGCGGAGAGGGTTCGTCACGCGATTATGGCGAGATGCTCCTGCACTTCGCAGCTGCGGTCGCGGATGCTCCGCCCTCGCGGTGGCAGGTGTCGATTCCAGCTTCTCTCATGGGAATCTCGCTCAAGCCGGGACACAGGGGCGTGCAGCGTCGGCTGAATGCGCTTCGCGAGGCGACGCGCAGCCGGAGCCGGCTGCAGCGGCCCGCAGCAGCCGTTCTTGCGGTCGCGCTCGCGGTCGCCGGGTGGTCGGAAGCAAAGGACATCTCCACAAGACCGCAGTTGAATCCCTGGATGCCGCCGTTGACGGTGATGCCAGACTGGAGCACGCTGCCCCATGAACAGGGAAACATCGTCTCCGTCGACCTCGACGTCGCCGATGCACTCCGACGGCATCGGGAAACAGGGCTGACCGCGGAGCAGTCGGAGACGGCGCTGACCTCCATGCTGAATCCTGTCTCGGGACTGGAGGAGTGCCGAATCGAAGGCAGCACCCTGAAGCTGACGGCCCGTCAAAGTGTCGTCGACGACATCGTCCGACAGCTCGAAGTTTGGAAAGAGGCGGGCTTTCGCCAGATCGTCATGGAGTGCCGCATCATCACTGCGGAACAGGACCTCGCGACTCCGATCGGCGTCGGCTGGCAGACGATGGGGCAGGTTCGTCCCTCAAATCCGCTGGTACGGCTGGGGGATCCCGTGCAGCCGTTGTTCGTCGGCGGCTCCGCAGCTACCGAGCATTCCTTCCCTGTCTGTGTCGCAGCGATCAATGACTCGCAATCGCTCCAGTTCGTTCGCGCGGCCCAGAGTGACCGTCTGTCCAACGTCATGTTTGCGCCGAAGGTGACCGTCTTCAACGGTGGGACGGCGCGGACAGAGAATCACATGCGGCAGCCGTTCGTCGTTGGCGTGGAAGAGGAGGGCGACGGCACGCTCAAGCCGACCATTCAAAGCTTTGATGAGGGTCTGACTCTGTTGCTGTGTCCCACAGAGAGCCGCGATCACTCGGAGATGAGGGTGACAGGGCGAATTGAAGCGGCTCACATCGTGGACGTGATGACCGTCGCGGCCCGGACGAAGCGTGGACGTGAAGTCAACGTTCAGGTCCCCCGTGTCAACCGCGTCTGCATCGACGTCGATTCCACTTTGAAAATGAACGAGACGCTGCTGATCGGTTGCCTCCCCTCCTATGAGCGCAAGGGGTTCCAGTACCTGATGGTCACGCCACGCCCGCTGGAGGAAACTGAAGCCCGGCCGCGGACGGTGAGGAAGAAGAAGTCGTGATGCGACAAGGGCCATCGCCACCACGCAAGAAGCCCGGCTTCTCCAAGGAAGCCGGGCTTCTGAGATCGCTCATTCTCCGCGAGTCTTAATTCGCCGCCTGTTGGCCTTCAGCCGGCTTCTGCAGGCCTTCGATCACTTTCTTCAGCCGCTCGGTCTGAGACTTCAGGCCGGTCGCGAGGTCGGCGGCCGACTTAGCCGCGGCCTGGGCAGCGGTGAGTGCCTTCTGCTCGGCTTCATTGGGTTTGGCGGCAGCGGCGAGGGCGTCGGCTTCCGACTTCACCTTGGCGGCGGCCTCGGCGGCGGCCTTCTCGACCTCTCCCGCCTGGGCGACGGCGGTCTGGGCTGGAGCCGTGTTCCGGCTCGCGAGGTCCTTGTCGAGAATCGCCTTCTCGTAGGCCGCACGGGCCGCGATGAGGGCCTGCTCAGCGGCCGCGACGGCCGCCGTCTTCTCCGCAAGGACCTTCTCAGCGGCGGCCTTCGCAGCGGTCGCTTCCTGGGCCTTGGCGGCGACGGCGTTTGCTTCGTCGAGCTTCACCTTGGCGACCGCTTCACGATCGGTGATCGGCTTCGTCACGACTGCGAGCGCGGCGGCCGTTTCAGCAGCGGCCTTCTCGGCCGCGGGGATCAGTTCCTGCACCTTCGCGAGCCGTTCGGCGGCAGGACGCGGGCCCGTCGAGAGCTGCCCCAGTTCCTTGCCGTCGGCCGCACTCCAGACGCGGACGAGCCCGGTCCAGTCGCCGCCGAGCACCCGCTCGGTTTCCGCATCGAAGGCGACCTCGAGACCCAGGTCCGTCATGCCGGCGAACTCGCGAACCTGCTTCCCTTCGGCGTCCCACAGGCGAACCTTGGAATCGCGTCCGGTGGTCACCATCCGGCCATCGCGGATGTAGTCCATCGCGGCGACGCCGCCGTGCGAGCTGGTCGACTTCACCTGCGTGCCATTGTTCATTTCCCACAACCGGATCGTGCCGTCTTCGCTGGCGGTCGCGACGACGTTGCTGTCGGGCCGCCAGGAAATATCGGTGATCGCACCCTGGTGGCCGTTCAGCGGATAGAACTCCTGTCCGCTATGGCTTTCCCAGACGACGACGCCGTTGGAGCGGTCGCCCGAGGCGAGCAGCACGCCATCGGGGCTGAACTCGATGGCGGTGATCCAGTCGGTGTGCTTCTTCTTTTCGTGAACGAGTTCGCCGGTGGCCGTCGAGTAGACGCGGAGCATCTTCTTGGGCCCGCCGAGCGCAATCAGAGTCTGGTCCGGGCTGAGGTCGGCCGCGAGGACGACATCGTATTCATCGCCGACTTCGACTTGCCGCTCGCCCGTCGCGACATCGAACAGGACCACTTTTCCGGACGCTCCGCCGCGTCCGCCACCCGCGAGGAGAACCGAGCCGTTGCGGCTGAACTTCAGGATCTGCGGCTGCCCCTCCGGGAACGGAAGGACGCCCAGCAGTTCGAGAGTGGCCGTGTTCCAGATCGAGATCTGCTGGTGACCCGAAACGGCGGCCAGGGGAGCCCACGGGCTCGTGGTGAGTGCGGTGACGGCGTTGGTCGTCGGGGAGACGTGCAGGGGCTCGCCGAAGAACGTCTGCGGCATGGCGACGGTGGCCGGGCGGGCGTTCGACACCTCGATCTTCGCCATCGCCTTCTGCACTTTGATCTTCGCGACGCTATCTCCCTTTTCGAGAACGCCGCCGAGGATCCACTTCTTGATGACGTCCAGCTCGGCCTGCGGAATCTTGTCCGCATTGGGGGGCATCTTCGGCTCGGACTCGTGCGTAATCACGTTCCAGAGCGTGCTCGCGGAGAGATCGCCGCCGGTCACGATTTCGCCACCCGAGCCACCGGCCATGACGCCGGCGTAATTGTCGAGAGCGATGTCCCCCTTCTTGTCGGTGCTGTTGTGGCAGGTGCCGCAGCGCTGACGGAAGATGATGGCGACGTGGTCGTTGTAGGTGGTCTTTTCCGCAGGTGCCGGCGCATCGGCGGCGAAGGAAGTCTGCGAAAAGGCGGCCGCAGTGAGAGCGGTGAGGAAGAGGCGGGTCACGGACAGTCCTCGGGCGGGAAGAAGCTCGGCTTCTGGAACTGGTGAGTGTTCTCGGGCCGGCGTCCGTGCCGTGGGGACTCTCTTCAGAAGCACAGGCGGGGACCTGCCCGCGGGCAGGCGATCGCCAGTGCTTCAATCAGCGAGGCGGGACATCTTCAGAAGCCCGGCCTCTTCAATGAGGCCGGGCTTCCGGGATTCGACTATTCAAACTTGAACTTGAACTGGTCGTCGAACTTCTTGCGTTCGGCGGCCTGCACGTACTTCCGCTGCACGCGGATGGTATATCCGCCCTGCAGTTTGCCGTCTTCGACATACATCCAGTCGACCACGTCGTCTTCCTTCACCTTGAGGGTTTCACCCATCTTGAGGTGCTTGGCGAGAGCCGGCTGGTTGGCCAGCTTGCCGGTGAAGACGCCTTTCTCGAACTTCAGCTCGTTGAGCCACAGCAGTTCCGCGTCGTCTTTGAGTTCGACGAAGAACTTGATGGCGAACTGTTCCTGGTTCTTCTTCGGGGTCTTCAGGACGGCGAGGAAGTTGTCGAGCTTGTCGACTGCTTCATCCATCGCCTTTTCCATCTCCTCTTCCTGAGGACTCGCTGAAGTTTGCCGGATTTCCGGCTTATGACGCTTGCGGGCATTCTCCGCCTGCAGAGCGTCATCGAGAGTCAGCAGACCGGCGGAACCGGCGACAAACAGCATCATGCCGCCGAGGAAGCCGCGGCGTTCCCCCTTCGTCCAATGTTGCATCAAGACCATCTCCCAAAACCTCCCTGTTCAAGGCGCGTGTGCGTGAGTCCGGTGCTGGAATACCCGGCGGGCCGGATTATCGGCAAAAAGTCAGTGATTGAACAACATCTCTCTGGAGTTGAGCAGTGCCCAGAAGACGTCCTCCAGCGCCTTGTTCGTGTCCGATCCCTCGGCAAACATCGGCGCCAGAGCCGCTTTCTCTTCCTCCGTCGGCTTCCGGACGAGGCACGAAATGTACAGTTGCTCGACGATCTGCATCGGTTCGAGCTTCTGTTCCTTCATCGCTTTCAGAACCCCGCCCCGCTGGATTTTGCCGTTGACGACGTCGCCATTCATGAGGTTCAGGGCCTGTGACAGCGTCGGCTCCATGCGGACTTCGCAGGAACAGGGCGTTTCCCGGGTCGCCCGGCCGAACGTCGTCAGAAAGTAGTCTGAAGTGTTGCCGTCGGCGATTTCGACAGCCCGGGCGCCCAACGGCAGCCCCCGGAACTTGTCCTTCGTGTTCGTCACCTGGCTGACGATGTCGAGCATCGATTCGGCCTTGATGCGGCGGACGTTCTGGTGGGCAAAGTTCCGCTCATCGGTCTGGTTCGACTCGTTCCGCTCTGTCGTCCGCTGGTACGTGCGGGACATGCAGATCTCTTTCACCAGCTGCTTGAAGTTGTAGTTCGACTCCGTGAACCGCTTCGCCAGCTCGGCCAGCAACTCGGGGTTCGACGCCGGGTTCGAGACCCGCACGTCATCGACCGGGTTAATGATGCCCATGCCAAAGAAGTGATCCCACACCCGGTTGGCGAAGTTCTGTGCGAAGAACGGATTCTTCGGCGAAGCCAGCCATTCAGCGAGCACTTCGCGGCGATCCTTCCCTTTGGTGTCGGCCGGCCCGCCGCCGAGGAACACTGGTTCCATGTTCTTGCCGCTGACGGGGTGCTTCACCTCGCCGCCGCCGGAATTGAAGATGATCTGCTCGCGGGGGTCCTCCGCCGTCTTCCGGCCGACCTGCGCGAAGAATGCGGCAAAGTTGTAGTACTCGTCCTGGGTCCAGCGGTCGAACGGATGGTTGTGGCACTGGGCGCACTGGATCCGCATCCCCATGAAGATCTGGGCGGTGTTCTCGGCGATCTTCAGGCGGTCGCGCTCAATCTCGTAGAACGATGCTTCGGGGTTCTTGAAGATGCCGCCGTTTGAGGCGAGCAGCTCTTTCACCATCTGGTCGAGTGGCGTGTTGCTGGCGATCTTCTCGCTGACCCACTGGTGGTACAGCACGATCATCTTGTACGACTTGCGATTGCCGTCCGAACGCAGCATCAGCCACTCGGCCCACTTGGAAACCCACACGTCGGTGAAATCCTTGCGGGCGATCAGTTCGTCGATTTTTGCTTCCCGCTTGTTGGGATTCGCATCGGCCGTGAAGGCCGCGTACTCCTCGCGCGTCGGCAGCAGGCCGACGAGATCGATCGAAATACGGCGCAGGAATTCCTCGTCCGTGCACTGCCCCGAGGGGAGCAGCCGCAGTTTCTTCAGCTTGGCGCTGACGAGTTCATCGATGTAGTTGACGTTGTCCGCCGCGGGCTCGGCGTAGTTGAGCCCCTTGGGGAGGACGATGAACTGCGAGCCGACGGTGTGCGTCGCGAACCGGGCCATGACGAAGGCCTCGCCGCGGGCGCCGGCCTTGACGACCCCTTCCGGTGAGACGGCCGCCGAAGATTCGTTGTTGGTCAGGAACAGGGCGAGGTGCGTGACGTCGCGGTCCGTTCCATCCGAGTAGGTGGCGCGGACGGTCAGCTTCTGCGTTTCGCCTTCGCCGTCCAGAACGGCGTTTTTGGGATAGAGGTCGATCGACGTGCAGGTTGGGATGTCGGCTGGGTCCTGCTGGCATCCGGCGGCGATCCAGTTGACCATGTTCTGGTAGATTTCCGTGCCCGGCTCGATGCGTTTGCCGCCCGTATGCGGGACAGCCCCGACCCCTTTCTCGACGAGCAGGCTCGCGGCCGGCACGGCAAGATCGACCCGCCGGCCGGAAAGCTCGCGGGTGATGCGGTAGTGGTCCCCATCCGGGTCGTAGCCGAACAGCGACAGGCGGAACCCGTCCTTGCCGCGGGCGGCGCCGTGGCAGCTTCCGGAATTACAGCCGGTCTTCATGAACACTGGCATGACGTCCAGCTTGAAGCTGATCGGCTTGGTTTCGGCCGCCTTCTCCACCTTCACCGGGATGACGCATTCCTTCCCTTCGAACGAGACCTTGAGTTCGGTCTGGCCGTCGGCGGCGGCCCAGAAGGTCTGGCCCTCCTGCCGGAGGAGGGCGGCGTTCCCGGCCGCGAAGGTTGCCTTGTCGGCCACGTCGCGGGTGATGCCGTCCGAGTAGATGGCCTGAACGAGAACGGCTTGCCGGTCCTGGCTGCCGGCGAGATTGATCTCCGGCGGAGAGACGCGGAGTTCGACAAGATCGGCGGCGCCGGCGTCCGAAGCAACGAGGGCCAGCGCAATGATCGTCAGTCGCAAGAACATGCGGCGATCCAAAAAGGCGGGGATGTCGAGTGGTGAGACGCCGTGTTGGGGTGGGGGCCCGGCAAGCGCGGGGCTTGACGGGTCGACGCGGCGGGCCGAATCTCAGTACTTATCGGAGTTCAAAGCGTCAGTCGGTTTGTGCAAATGCCGGAGCTTGCGGCCGCTGAAGTCTGGTCTCCATGATCGAGCGCCGGGGAGGCGCCGATGTCGGATACTGTATCAACCACAAAACAGGCCTGACAATGTGTTGGATTCTCCGGAATTCCCCAGAGTGACGCGGGGCCGGAAGCGCGATTGACACGGACGGCGAGGCTGATCCCCGAAATCTGCCTGATTTTCCGCCGGAAAGGCTGTCCGGCGCGGCGGGGCGACGGCAAAACAAACTCCATCCGAAGAGGTCGACATGTTCCGCGGAGTGATCGCTACCCTTGTCACCACCGTCATGGTCGGCGCTGCCAGTGCCCAGGACCTGACCCCGCTCCGTCCCTGGATTCCCGAAGACATCAACGCCCTGGCCGTCGTCCGCGCCGGGGAACTCCTGAAAACCCCCATGGCTGCCCGGGAAAGCTGGCAGCACAGCGGGAGCGAGAACTTCCTCGGAGGCGCGGTCCATCTTCCGCCCGACTGCGAACTGTTCGTCCGCGGAACCCGCTTCCGCGCCGCCTCGGGCGATACCTGGTCGGTGGCGCTCCTGTCGTTCTCCCGGCCCGTCGATATGCAGCGTGTGGCCGAGCAGGAACAATCTTCACTCCAGACCGTCGCCTCAAAGCCGGCCGTCCTCTCCCGTCGCAACAGCTTCTTTGCGGAATTGGGCCCCCAGTTGCTCGGTGTCATCAGCCCGGCCCACCGTCAGGACCTGTCCCGCTGGATCGAACGCAGCGAGAGGAAACACGACACCACGCTCACCCGCTATCTCGATGAGGTGCTGCTCGGGCAGTCAGCCGGAGTCACACTCGCCATCGACCTGACCGACATGTTCGAGCCGGGCCGGCTGCGGGAACGCCTTCCCACGATGGCCGCGATGATCGGTCGCCAGCAGCACGTCGATCAGACCGCCGCCCAGATCATGACGGTCCGTGGCCTGCGCCTGGACATCTACGTCACTGATGAACTCCGCGCCGCCCTGACGCTCGATTTCAAGGAGCCGGTCGGGAACGACCCCAACCTCATGAAGGGCATCCTGCTCGAAGCGATGGATGACATGGGCGTGGGCCTCGACAGCTTCCACGACAGCCAGGCCGTCGCGGACGGCAATGCCGTGCGGATCGCCGCGGCTTTCTCGGCCGAAGACCTCCGGCGGGTGATGACGCTCGTCCTCACTCCGCATCCGGTCCAGGCCCCGCCGTCGACTCCCGTCGCACCGCCCCCGGCGACGGTCAAGACGCCGCCTCCGGCGAGCTCGCCCCCGAGCCCGAACGTCGTTGCCCCCCGCCCGGCGCCGCGCGTGACCACCGACAACAACGCGAAGTACTTCCGCGCGATCGACCAGATCCTCAAGGACCTGACACGGGCCAATCGAAATGCGAATGACTACGCCCGCACCGCCACCTGGCACGACCGGTTTGCCGACAAGATTGCGAACCTCTCGACGATGGCCGTCGATCCGGACCTCATCTCCTATGGAAGCTCGGTCGCCTCAAAGCTGCGATCGCTGGGAGCTTCGCTCCGTGGCGTCGCCGTCGACGTGAATACACTCAACAACGCCGTTGTCTACAACACTAAGGTCAATCCGGGATGGGAGCAGGTCGGCTGGTGGACCTACGGCTATCAGCCCGCCACCTGGGAAACCACGTCCAACCTCGCCACGATCCGCGAACAGCAGGCCGCCGCGATCTCGGCCGGAGCCAAGGACCGCGATTCGATCTGGCAGATGATTAATGACGAGCGCCAGCGAACGATGGACCTGATGACGCGGAAATACGGGTCAACATTCGCGGAGGGGATCCGCGGGAAGTAACCGGGAATGCGCAATGCGAATCTGCCTTGCCTCAGCTTTGTTTCATATACTGGCCGGTTGCAGTTCGCAGACAACGGCGCCTGCATCGTCGCAAACAGCGACTCCCAAACCTCCAGCCGAGTACGAGATCAGCTATGGCGATGGGCTGCTCGCTACAGGCATCGTCGTCGAGGATGACGTCTCAGAGATCGAGGAATACACCTCGGGCAAGCTGACGTTTCTAACGTCGACGTTTCACGTGACTGGCCCTCGAAATGCTCAGAATATCGCGTACGTCACCTCACATGAGACTCCATCGCCAGGCATTGATGTCGCGTTGATCGAACAGTCGACACCGCGCGCAGCGGCCGTCGTCTTCAATTCTCCGGTCATCTACAAGCTCGCAATCGTCGACTGGACCGCCGAGCGGTTTAAAGAAATGCCCGCAGATGCGTGTCAGGGCGTTCGATTCCTCAAGCTCAAGAACTGCGAGCTAGACGAGTCGACGCTTCAGAAAAGTGCGACACTCCCTCGCCTTGAAGGTCTCTGGCTGACGCTCTGCAAAGTGCCGGGCGGAAAGCTCGGCCCCATCGTCAAGGGTCTCCAGAACCGGCTGACGATCCTGTCGCTGTTTCATTCTGGCTTTGAGGACGACGCTTCCGCTTCAGTGAATGAACTTCAGAAGCTGCAAGTCCTAGGCGTTTCGGAATCCGGGATTACCGATCGATTTTTTGAACGGCTCCAGATACCCGTTTTGAAGTACCTGGAAGTGGGTTACGGGGGGCCGCCAAGCCCATCCGTGGAGAGGGAATTGCGTCGTCGCATTCCCACGATCGAGGAAGTGGCTCACGCACAGTAGTTCGTCATTCCTTACTTGATTCGCATCACTGCTGCTCAGCTCATCAATCAATGAACGTTGACTCTGATCTCGCTCCTCAATCAGTCCTTCCCGCTATCCGGCGCATGTGGGCGCGCTCGGCCGAAGTGCTGACGGCTCTTGAGAACTCCTGGAAGCCTGGCGACGGCTCGCCCGTCTTTACCGTCGACGGCCAATACACCTCGCGCGGCTGGACGGAGTGGACCCAGGGGTTCCAGTTCGGATCGCTGCTCCTGCAGTTCGACGCGACGGGCGAACGATCGTTCTTCGATCTCGGCCTGAAACGCACCATCGACTTCATGGCGCCGCATGTCTCCCACATCGGCGTCCACGACCACGGGTTCAACAACGTCAGCACGTACGGCAACATCCGTCGGCTCATGCTCGAAGGCCGAGTCGATCGCGATGCGCACCTGCTCGATTTCTGTGAGCTGGCGCTCAAGACGAGCGGCGCGGTGCAGGCGGCTCGTTGGTCGCGCACTGTCGACGGCCACGGCTATCTCTACTCGTTCAATGGTCCGCACTCGCTGTTCTGCGACACGATCCGTTCGCTGCGGGCCCTCGCCATGGGGCACAAGCTCGGCCATCGCCTCATGGGCGAAAACGACGAGCCGATCTCGCTGCTCAGGCGACTCGTGCTGCACGGCCGCGCGACGGCGATCTATTCCGTTTTCTATGGCGACGGACGCGACATCTACGACGTCCGCGGCCGCGTCGCCCATGAGAGCCTGTTCAATACCAACGACGGCCACTACCGCTGCCCGTCGACCCAGCAGGGCTACAGCCCGTTCAGCACGTGGACCCGCGGGCTGGCGTGGATCATGCTCGGCTATGCCGAGCAGCTGGAGTTCCTGGAAACGGTGAACGACGTCGAACTGGAGCCGCTGGGAGGCCGCTCGGAAATCGAAGACTTTTTCTTCCGGGCCGGACAGGCCGCGTGCGATTTCTATCTCGAGAACACGGCCCTCGATGGCATTCCCTACTGGGACACCGGCGCCCCGGGCCTCGCGCAGCTGGGCGACTGGCGGTCGAGGCCGGCCGAGCCGTTCAATCAACACGAACCCGTCGACAGCTCGGCCGCGGCCATCGGATGCCAGGGACTGATCCGGCTCGGAAACTGGATGGAAGCCCGCGGAGACCTGTCAGGCCGGCGGTACGTCCAGGCCGGCCTCACGACGCTGAAGACGCTGCTCAGCGAATCCTACCTGAGCAGCGGCGCCCATCAGGGCCTCCTTGTCCATAGCGTGTATCACCGGCCGCGGGGATGGGACTACATTCCCCCCGGCCAGTCCGTCCCCTGCGGCGAATCGAGCCAGTGGGGCGACTATCACCTGCGTGAAGCCGCATTAACGGTTCAGCGGATTGCGGAAGGAAAAGCGGAGTACAGGTTCGACGGACCGGTCGCCTGACAACGGCCTCAGCGCGAGGGGACACATGTCGGTCGCGTCAATCGTCCGCCGCGTGTGGAAACACAGGATCCCGATCGGCGCGATTTGCATCGTGCTCGCCTGCGCCGCTGTCTGCTACTGGCGGATGCCCGTGTCGGGGACGACCGCGGACGGAACGACCACGGTCGTCCTGCTGCATGCCGGAACCGGCGCCTTCAGCTACGAGTCCGACAACGTCCTTCTCACGTTCCTTCGGCGAAACCTTCCCTGGCTGGTCGGGCGCTACCTGCCGGACTGGATCTCCCTCAAGCGGTGTCCGCCGCGGAACCTCGCCGGACGACACAAGCTGCAGTTCCTGTTCTCCGATCATGAAGACCTGGGAACCGGACCGGCCAGGGGACGCGGCCTCAGGCCCCGAATGGAGTTCATCGACTCGACCGGCTACGTCTTTCGTCCGCCGGCAGATTCGAGATCCCATCGAATGCACGGCTATCTGTACCTGGGCTACGACGCCTGGCCGCGGCACGATCCCGTTGTCCATTGTCGCCTCGTGAACAACATCAACGGCGAGGTCGTCCTGAAGTTCAACATGAAGAATCCGGACTATCAGCCTGACTCCCCGGTCTGGTCCCCCGGTCCTCTCCCCGCGACCGCGCGGGACGACGAACTGGCGGTCACACTGCGCGGCATCACGATCGACGATCTCGGGCAGGCGACGCCCGAACTGACGATTGAACCACTCCTTCCTTCCGACCGCCCGTGGAAGACGACAGCCTGGTTCGAGGATGCCACAGGGAACTCGGGACCGGGGTTGTGTCCGATGGAGTCCGCCTGGCGACTTCGCGTCGATGCTCAGCAGGGGACCGCGACGCCGCATGGCTTCGAGTTCTTCGTCGCGCCTCCGCTGGAACTGAGGAAACGGGCCGAATCCGTACTGGGGCGTTCGACGAAAACACCCCGGCCGCCGGAAAGCAGCCAGGGTGCTGGAAACTCGAAAGTGGGAGTCCGAACGGATCAGTCCGCGTCGTAGGAGACGTTGAAGCTGATCGTCGGAACTTTGGGATGGTTGGTCGTGATCGTGACGGGAATGGCGTTGTCCGTGTTGTGGACGCCAATCGGGCTGTTGGGAATGAACTTCACCGTCAGGAAGTAGCGTTCATTCGTCTTCACAGGCCATTTCTCGTCCCTCTCCAGCGCGACCTGGATCGGGCCATCAACTTTCACGTCGGTGATCTCGAGGGGTTTCTCACCCCGGTCGGTCAGCAGCATCGTGAACTTCTTTTCCGTTCCCTTGGCGGCGCGGAAGTGGCCGAGCTGCACAAGCTGTTTCTCGGCATACCAGCCCGGCCCGATGATGCTGACCGGGCCGATCCGATTGCCGGTCACCGGCCAGATGATCTGCGTGTTGGTCGCGGAGTTGACCGTCACCGTCACGGTTTCCCGGACCAGCGAGATCTCTTCGCTCGGAGGAAGCGTCAGCGTGAAGTTGTACCCCACCTTCGCCTCCTTCTCCTTCAGCTTCGCCTCGTCGGCCGGCGTGTACTCGATCTTCAGGAGGTTGTTCACCTGATCGACGCGTTCGATTTTCAGGTCGTCACGCGTCCGTGAACCGATGAACCCGGTGACCGTCCTCGCCTCCCCCTGTTTAAGCTGATCGAGACTGAAGCCGTCGACCGGCTCCCAGAAGTCGTCGCTGACGACATCGCCGAAAATCTGCAGGCTCAGCCGCGGATTGGCCGGATCGTTCGTCCAGATCGTCGCCTCCTTCTCGAACCCCGCCTGGACGGCCAGCGGCTTCCATTCGAGCACGATCTCCGCCTGCCCGCCGGGGGGAATCTCCTTGTCCTTGAGGGCGGGCATTGTGCACTTGCACTGCAACGGGCCCTTTTCCAGCTTCAGCGGAGCATCCCCTTCGTTCTTCACGACGAACGGATGCGACTTCGTAGCGCCGAGCGCCATCGAGCCAAACTCGAAACGCTCCTGCACCAGCACCGCCTTGGGATACGGGCCCGGCTTCTTCAGATCGAACGGATTCGACTGGTAGCTGACGTCTTCGGCAGGCTTCTCCTCGGGCGTTCCTTCAGGCTTCTCCTCGCCCCCTTCCTCGAGTTTCGTCTCGGTCTCGGTCGGTGTTTCAACGGGAGGCGGGGGGGGCTCGACGGCGACCTCGTTCAGGGCATTCGTCGGCGCGGTGAGCTTCGAGACGACGAACAGCGCCAGGCCGATGGTGATAATCGCGCCGATCACAGCGATGGGCTTCATGGAAAACTCCGAGGTCGCACACTGACAAAGTGGGGCGCGCAGGGCGCAATGAATACCCCCAATTGTTGTGCCATTCCGAACCCGGCGTCAACACGCGCCCGCGGCGCGTCACCCCCCCGGAACCGTCGACTGGCCGGCCGCTGCGAATCTTCGATACAGGTCGGCGTACCGGCCTCCGGAGGCCAGCAGCTCGGGGTGCGTTCCCCGCTCGATGATCCGGCCATCCTCCAGCACGAGAACAACGTCGGCATCCCGAATCGTGCTCAGCCGATGGGCGACGATGAAACTCGTTCGCCCCGCAATCAACACCCGCAAAGCCGCCTGCAGCTGGGCCTCCGTGGCGCTGTCGATGCTGCTCGTCGCTTCATCCAGGATCAGGATGCGCGGATCGGCGATGAGCGCCCGTGCAAAGCAGATGAGCTGACGCTGGCCCAGAGACAGCGAGCCCCCCCGCTCGCCGACCGGCGTGTCCAGCCCGAGCGGCAGACTCTTCAGCAGCTCCTCGCACCGCAGTCGCTCGAACACTTCCCTGATCGCGGCTTCGGTCGCTCCCGGACGCCCCATCCGCACGTTGTCGGCCACCGTCCCCGAAAACAGGAAATTCTGCTGCAGCACGATGCCCAGCTTGTGGTGCAGGCTGGTCGTGTCGATCGACAGAACGTCCTGTCCGTCGATCAGCACCCGCCCCTGCGTCGGCAGGTAGAACTTCGACACCAGGTTGATGATGGACGTCTTGCCGCTCCCCGTATGCCCCACGAGCGCGATCGATTCCCCGGGCCGGACGGAAAACGAAATGTCGTGCAGCACCGGTCGGCCGGGAACGTATTCGAACGTCACGTTCTGAAACTCGACCGCACCCGCCAGGTGAACGAGCGGCCTGGCGTCGGGCGGATCGCTCCAGGCAGGCTCCTGGTCGAGCAGCGAGAACAATCGCTCCGCGCCGGCCATCGCCGTCATCGCCTGGTTGTACTGGTTGCCGATGACCGAGATCGGCGAGAAGAACAGGCCCGCCATAAAGAAGAAGCCGATGAGGTCGCCCACGTCCGAAGCGCGGCCCGCCACCTTCGGAGGCAGACGTTCCGCAGAGAAGCCTTCCACCACCGAACCGGCCGGAGGAGCCGCCGACGCGCTGTCCGGCGATGACAGGACGCGCAGTCCGCCGACGAGCAGCAGGATCGCCAGGAACACCTGGCTGTTCAGCTCCAGCAGCGGCAGGAACAGACCATGCGTGCGCAGCACCACGGTATTGTATCGCGAATGATCCTCGGCGAGTTCCGCGAACCCTCGCGAGTTCTCTTCCTGCCGCACGAACGCCTGGGTGACGCGAATCCCCACTACCGCCTCCGCCAGCGTGGACGTCACCCGGCTGAACGACTCCCGCATGTTCCGCAGCGCCGAGCTGAGACGGCGATGGAACCGGCGGTTGATGAACCAGATGACCGGCGCAAGACCGAGAACGATGAGGAAGAGTGTCCAGTCGTAGTAAAGCATTGCCGCGCCGGCCACGAGCATCTGCCCCGCCTGCACCAGCGTGACGAACAGCACTTCCTGCACGCCGCTCCGCAGGTCTTCCATGTCGGACGTCATCCGGCTGATGACCCGGCCTACCTTCGTGCCGTGGTACCAGCTCATCGGCATCCGCTGCAGCTTCGCAAACAGGGCGTTCCGCAGGTCGCCGACGACAGACTCGCCCAGCTCCAGCGCCCACCTCTGGCGGAAGTGCATCACGACCTGCGTGAACAATGCCAGCAAGGCAAAGAGAATCGCCCCGTTGAGCACGCCCTGCATGTCGCGTTCGCGGACAGGCCCGTTGATGACCGCGGCGACCACCCACGTCAGCGCGGGGAGCTGGAAGGAGCGGAGCAACACGGTCAGCAGGAGACCGTTGCGAAGCCGCGCGTACGGCTTCGTGTGCCGGACAAGCCGGGCGATCAGCCGGAAGTCGAGCGGTCGTTGTCGAGGCTCGTCCTCACGCTCGACGTGACTCGTCAGCGAGCGGCGGAGAGGAGCAACTGGAGCGGGCACGTGGGAACGGCGACGGGCGCCGCGATGGCAAGAGGCGGGTGGAAAGCGGCGTCAGGGTAACGAAAAGCCCGGCTTCTCAGAAGAAGCCGGGCTTTTTGACGTGCACTCGGTCACGCAGGCCGGCGGCCGCCGCCTGTCCGCTGAGGCTATGCTTCTTCCAGCCCCCGCATGGTGCCGGTTGAGCTGGCGAACCGGTCGGCCTCCAGCCCCATCCGCTGCAGCATGCTGACGAACAAGTTCGGCAGCGGGTAGTTCCGTTCCGTGTCGAACGCGAGGTGCTGACCGTGACGGAATCCGCCGCCGGCGAGAAGGACCGGCATGTTCGTCGTGACGTGAGTCGACGCGTTCCCGAGGTTCGACCCGTACAGCACCATCGTCCGGTCGAGCAGGGCCAGGCCGTTCTCTTTCGTTTCCTTCAGCCCGTCGAACATGCCCCCCAGGAGCTTCATGTGCCATTCGTCGATGGCCTTGAGCTGCTTCAGTTTCGCCTCGTTTCGGCCATGGTGCGACAGGTTGTGGTACCCGTCCGTGATCTCCGCGTCTTCGAGCTCCAGGGCAGGGGAGTTGACGCTGTCGAGCATCAGCGTCACGCAGCGCGTCGAATCGCTTTCAAATGCGAGTCGCGCCATGTCGTACATCAGCTTCGTCTTCGCCATGTACTCGGCTGGAGAAACGACATCGACCGGCGCCGGACCGGGAGCGGCAGGCTTCGGCTTCGTTTCCCATTCCTTGCTGACGGCCAGCCGGTGCTCGAGATCGCGGACGGAGCCGAAATACTGGTCGAGCCGGTCCCGGTCGCGCTGCGGAAGCGTGCGTTGCAGATCCTTCGCCTGTCCCGCAACTGCATCCAGGATGCTCTGGCCGCGTTCCAGCTTCTTGACCTGGGCATTCACCTGCTCCGCCGAACCCTGGGTGAACATCGCCTTGTAGATGGCCGACGGCTTCTCCTCGCACGGGATCAGAACCCCCGAACCGGTCCACGACAGGCTCCTCAGCCCGCCCGAAGTGTTCACGCCGAGCGTCAGCGACGGAAACCGCGTCTGAACCCCGATCTGCTCCGCGATGTACTGGTCGAGCGAGATCGTGTTGCGGAACCCGCCGCTGGAAGGATGGGGAGCCGCCGTCAGGAAGCAGATGTCGGCCGGATGCCCCCCGTCGACGTCCGGATGCGAAACCCCTGAGAACACCGTGAAATCATTCCGGTGACGCTCGAGCAGCTTCAGGTACGTTGAGAGCTCGTAGTCCTTCCCCGTCCCCTGCGTCGGGAAGAAATGTTCCGGCAGCACCCCCAGGTTGTTGCAGATCCCCAGGAACCGCCGCGGCGTCGCCGCCTCTGCCGCTCGTGCGAGCGCCGGCGTCATCGATTCCAGCATCGGCAGCGCCAGGGCGACTCCCGCCGCCTTCAGGAACGTGCGACGCGGCAGGGCAGCTTTCGTGATCGGATTCATGGTCGCCTCGGAAAGGTCTCTCGGTCACTCACGAACAGCCGGCATCGCTTCACCAGTCGCCGGTCTCACTCACTTCTCTCGAAACAGCGAACTCTGCACCAGGGCATGGATGACATCGGCTGTGCGATATCCATTCGCTTGAGTCTGATCGAGGATCGTTTCCACAACCGCCCGATCGCTGAATCGGATCGGCGCACCAGTCGCATAAACGGCCAGTTGGTTCACGAGGTTCCTCGCCAGCTGGCGTTCATCCGCCAGCAGCAGCATCTTGAATTCCTGGATATCTCGAAACGCCTCTCCGCCGGCGAGCTGTCCGCTCGAATCGACCGGCAGGCCCTCCTGAAACTGAAAGGCCTGTCCGCTCTTCGCGAACCCTGCGACCCGGTCTTCCTTCTTCGCCGCCTGCGCCCGGTACTTCGTACGAAAACCTCCGGCCACGTCGAAGCTCTCCAGGGCAAATCCCGGCGGATCGATGTCCTTGTGACACGCCGCGCACGACGCCTGGTCGCGGTGCTTCGCCAGCTGCTCGCGGATCGTCGTCGCTCCGCGCAGATCGGGCTCCACAGCAGGAACCGCCGGCGGCTTCGCCGGAGGCTTCCCCAGGATTCGCGACATCACCCACGCACCGCGAACGACCGGCGACGTCGAGGTCCCGTTTGCCGTCACGGTCAGGATGCTGGCCTGCGTCAGCAGTCCGCCGCGCAGGCAACCCTCCGGCAGCGTCACCTTTCGGAACTCGCATCCTTCCATCGGTTCGAGTCCGTAGTGCTTTGCGAGTCGCTCGTTGACGAACGTGAAGTCGGATGCCGCGACCGTGCGGGCCGGAAGGTTCGCCTTGAGCATCTCCCCGAAAAACAGCCGTGTCTCTTCGAGCGCCGAATCCGTCAGCCAGTCGTCGAGGTAATAGTCGCCATACAGCGCGCCGTCCGGGTTGTTGTCGAGGATCTTCCGCAGGTCGAGCCAGTAGTCCAGGTACGACTCGACGAACCTCCGGCTGCGGGCGTCACCGATCAGCCTCTTCGTCTGGGCACGCAGCGTCGACGCGTTCCGCAGCTCGCCCCGTTCGGCCAGTTCGCGGAGCTCGTGGTCCGGCTCCGTGTTCCACAGGAAGTACGACAGCCGCGACGCCAGCGCGAAGTCATCGAGTTTCCCCGGCTCCGCGTGGCACGTCGTGAACTCCGGTGAACACAGGATCGCCGTGTAACCCGCGATCATCGCATCCTTGAACGACGCCCCTTCGCTCAACTGCCGCTCGATCACGGGGAGAAACCGCAGCTTCTCCTCCTCCGCAACTGGACGCCGATAAGCCCGCTCCGCGAACCGCGCCAGCAGCCGCCGCGAGTCCCCCGCCTCGTCCTTCGAAACAACCGTCACCGACTTGCCCGACTTCGACACCGGCAGGTCGCCAAACAGCAGCTGATGACCGCGCGGTGGCCACGTCTCGTTGAGCGGCCCTTCCACTTCCAGCCAGCGATAACAAACGCCCGGCTGGCCATCCTGCTCCGCCAGCGGGTTCTGCCACCGCCCTTCGCCGGGCCGGGAACGAAACAGCCGCGAGGCGTCCGGACGGATCGTTTCGCCAGCCAGCAGGTCCACTTCCATCTCGTGAACGGCCGGCTCCGGCGTGATGTCGAAGTCGCCCAGCCGCCGCAGTTGCCGCGGCGGCATCTCGGAGTAGATCGTCACCGGCTCCGAGCGCCGGCCTTTCTCAACATGGTCGAGGTCCGGGACGAACCACTTCGGATACGTCTTCTTGGGATCCTTCAGGTTGGCGTTCGCGCCGTTCGGGCCGACCCAGACGGAATGCGCCATGAACCGCAGCTTGTAACGCCCCGAAACCGGGGCATCGAACCGGTTGAACTTCGGCTCGACCGGCTCGTAAGCACCGTGAACCAGTCCGACTCCCTCCAGTTCCCGAACCGCCGGGTCTTTCTCCCCGACCGTGGCCGGCGCGTCACCACGCCGGACGTCCGGCTGCCCTTCGAATCCCAGCACGGGAAACGTCGCCCGTTCCGGGGCCGTATTGAACTGCGTGAAGTTGAACTTCCGGGCAAACGAACTCTGGTCCCGCGCGTAGTAACGCTTCACCGTCGGTGCCGGCTTCTCCAGCGAACTGACGACGACCGCGTTCAGCGCGAGGTCGGCCGCTTCCAGGTACCGCGCCATCTGGACGTGCGACACATCCAACGCATCTCCGATTCGGTTGTATCCATGAGCGATCGCATCCTCCGGCAGCACGGTCCGGATCTGCAGCCACGGTGCATCCAGCAGGTCGCGCAGCGTGTTCTCGTATTCCTGACGGTTCAGTCGTCGCCGCGTCGCCCGCCCTTGCGCCTTCGTCTGGGCCAGTTCGGCCGACGTGATCGCCTCGGCAACTCCGCGAATCAGTGCCTCCCGGTCCGCCGGCTTGAGCGGCTCCGCGTCCTTCGGCGGCATCTCGCCGTTCCGGACACGGTCATGAATCCGCACCCAAACCTCGGCGTTGCGCGGATCGCCCGGATTCAGCGGCAGGGCCGAAAGGTCGAGCTGCCCCGATTTGTCGTCGGCATTATGACACTCGACGCAGCTCGATTTGACGATCGACGGCACGTCGGCCCAAACCGATGCACAGCTGGCGAAGACGAGGATCGCAAAAGCACAGCGCATGGATGGAGGGACTTCCAGCGGAATGCGGCGGCAGGTGGGAAGGCGAAACAGGCGGGGCCTCTCCGGTAGCTTACCCCGCCCCCGAGGCATGGGCCAGCACCGTCCGCGATCCTTCCCTCCCGGTCGTGGCCCTGTCCAGTCGGCTCTTCCCCCGTGCCGAGACGCTGGCCCCGCTGGTAATCTGGCGAGCATGGCAAAACGTCTTGAACAGGTGAAGCCCTGGCAGGTGGCGCTCTTCATGGCGCTCAACGGCGTCGGCTTCCTGGTCTTCTGGGTGCTGGCAATCAGCCCGGAAGATGCGGCCGCCGGCGGCACGATCGCCCTCGTTGCCGTCGTCGCTGTTGGGATCCTGCTGACGTTCGTCGTACTGGCTGCCAGAAAGTCCCCCCCGCCGGGCGATCGGCCAACGGAACGAAGCTGACGCATCAACCGCCCGTCAATTCACCGGCTTCTTCGACATCCGCAGCTTCACGGTCGCGGCTCCCGGAGCGGGGTCTCCCAGCTGGATCGTCGCCCCCCAATTCTCTCCTTTGATTTTCGTCACCGGCCGCTTCCGCTTTTTGTCCGCCCCCGGCGGTCCCTGGATCTCCACCACGTCCATCTTCCAGGAACCGAAACCGACCTTCAGCGGATACGTCTCCGTCAGGTCCGGCTGCGTGGAGTCCGCGGTCGTTTCCTTCCACTGCAGGTCCCATCGCTCCCCGTTCACGAGCACGTAAGGTCCCTTGCCGTCCGAGCGCCCGGGCTTTTTGGATTCGTGGTGCCTCAGCGCCAGCCCGGCCGGACCGACCAGGATGTCATCCCGCCCCTCGACCACGATCTCCACCTCAAACTCATCGATGGTCGGCGCAAAAGGGTCAGCAGGATCGTAGAGCTGGGTCGGCACCAGGCGGGGTGCGTCTTTCAGCGAAACCTGCTCGTGACCGGCGGCGATCTGCTCGTCCTTGCGGCGGACGACGTAGTTGATCGGAACGCTCTCCACCACGGGCTCCACCGAGAACACGTCGATCACGTCGCCGGCCGAAAACGAGAGGGCCGATCCATCGTCCCAGCGGATGTCCGCGAGGTTCGAGAGTTCCCCCGTGAACTTCCTCCCGGAATTCAGCGCCACGATCGGCGTCGCAGCGCGGCCCTCAATCCGCCGCAGAGCGCTCAGTGCCAGCTCGCGTCCTCCCACCTTGATTCTCCGGTCATCCACCTCGGCCGAGCGCGTTTTCCCTCCCGCTCGCGAAACGAGTCGCAGCTTCGTGTTCGTCGATTTCGGGTCGACGAGTGCAGCCCGCGTCGTGGCAATCGACCCGTCGAACTTCGCCGTGACCGTCCGCTCGCGGGCGCCGGAGTCGATAATCCACTCGATCGCATCCGGAGCCGTCTCCCCCGAGAGGGAAACCGCTTCCGCGATCAGGTCGATCTCCGCGGTCCGTTCGGCGTAGCTCGTCTCGGGCACGTTCAGCAGGATCGCCGGCTTGCTCATCAGCGACTTCGCCCAGCGTGACGACACCGCAATTGCGATCCGCGCCACGGGATTGGCCGCCGCCACGATCCCGATCACATCCCCCTTTGCGTTCAAAAGCGGTCCGCCGCTGTTTCCCGGGTTCACGGCCGCGTCGATCTGGATCGCCGCCAGCTCGCCCGCCTGCTGCCGCAGAGCGCTGATGCTTCCGCCCGTCACGCTGATCGAGGGATAGCGTTCGCCGCTCGCCGCCAGCAGCAGGCCGAACGGGTATCCGAAAACCGTGACGCGTGCCGTCTCCTTCAGGTCCTTCGGGTCGGCGAGTTCCAGCGCTGTCAGCCTGGGAGGATCTCGCCACTGCAGGATCGCCACGTCCGACTCCCGGTCCGACGCCACGACCCGGGCCTCGCCCACCACCTCATTCGACTGCCCGGAGTTCAGGACGAGCCGGACCGTCTCCCCGGGACTCCGCGATTCCACAACGTGCGCGCACGTCACGAAAATCCCGCTCGTGTCCACGCAGAAGGCCGACCCGCTCCCTTCGATCCCGAGATCGACGAGAGCCGTCGCCTGCTTGCCGCGGGTCACGATGTCGTGGCGGTCCGCCGCATCGGCCACACCACCGAACACAACCGCCAGCAGCGCCAGGGCCAACGCCCGCGCTGACAGCGACCAGCATGCGAAGTAGCATCGACTCCTTGCGGGCCGCTGCGAAGAAAGTAAGGCCGGCAGTTGTTGTCCGGAGGCTGAACCGATGCGAATCGACCGACAAGCGGCACGACAGGTTGCGACTCTCTTCGTTGCACTGGCCTGTTTCATCACGTCCATCTCCGGTCGCGCCGTTGCGGAAGATCCATTTCTGAAAGCCGCAACCACGGAGTTCCCCGAGTTTCGCAAGATCGTCGCCCCCGCGGACTACTCGGCCCGCCTCTCCGAGGCCGCGGATTCTCTCAAGTCGGCCAGGAAGGATGCTGCCGCCCCCTGGCCAACGGCCGGCGTGACTGTCACGACGGTCTTCCCCGAATCGCAGGCCGCAATTGCCGGCGTGCAGGAAGGTGACATTGTAATCCGTTTTGATGACTGGACGGTCTGGAACGCCGAAAACTTCCCTCGCTCTCCCGAGCAGCCGCAGAAATGCGAGTACTTCTCCCCCACCTCACGACGGCGCAAATCATTCACCGCACAGCCCGGCCCGCTCGGCGTGAAGTGCAGCAACTTCTGGCGTCCCGAACTCGGCTACCTGCGCGGAAAGTCGTCCAATGCGAAATGGGATGCCGACGTCCATCTCGCGATCACCTCCGCCGCGCACGCACCCGACCTCGCGGAAACAGCCTGGAGTTACGCCATCGAGAAGGGCTACAGGCCCGATTCCTTCGCGGCGACGTCCGGCATCGTGATTTGCTTCGCTCAGGGCCGGTCCGATGCCGCGTGGGAATTCGCCTCCCTCGCCGGCCGCGCCGAGGCCACCGGCGATGCCGAGGTCCATCCGCTTCTTCTGTTCCGTGCGGCTGCCGCGAACTACCAGCTCCGCGAGATGCTCCGGCTGACCGAGCGCTATCCGCTCGTGTCGCCGATGAACTCCACCTACGTCCAGCTGCTGATGGACCTGCACCTGCGTCGTCCCGCCGCCGAACGCGAATTGCCGCCTCCGCATGTCCTCGCGGAATCCATGCATCGCGACGACCTGCGATCGCGATTGATCCCGCAGCGGCAGACGACGGCCACGCATCGCATCGGCGGATTGAAGAGCGGTGAATCGCTGACGGTCAAAACGGAACCGGGGTTCTTTCAGGAAAACGCGATTTCCTCGACCGAACCGACTCCCAACGTCGACATCTCCTTTCGCTTCACCTGGCAACCCGCCCCCGGAGACGACAAGGGTTATCGCAAGCAGACCGTGTTCCAGCTCGTCGATGGCCGCGTCGACACCCGGGTCGAACTCGATCATCTCAACAAGAAAACGGCCCTCGTCGGCTTCAGCCTGGCCGAGGAGCTTTGCGAGCTGCAGTTCACGTCGCCCATGCCCAACCTCACCTACGCCGATCCCGCCATCGCCCGGGATCAGGAGCATTCCCTGCGTATCGTCCGCGTGGGCGGGCAGGCTGAGCTGTTTCTCGATGGCGGCCGATTGCTGTACGTCCCCGTCGATCCGACCGCCGGAGAACCCTGGCTGTTCTTCCGGACCATCGGCTCGACGCTCGTGATCCGCGACCTGAAGTTTGATGAACTGATCGAGAGGCCCTGAACCATCGCGCAAAAAAGCCCGGCTTTTTTGACGAAGCCGGGCTCTTGATTTCATTCGTCTGCCTGACCGCCAGCGATCAGACCACGCTCAGCTCTTCCGATTCCTCGACGATCACCGCGCCCCCTTCGGACGTCAGGATCGATTCGACGAACCCCTTGAGGTGCGTCGCGCGAGTCTGCTGCTGCAGCTTGCGGAGGGCCTTTGATTCGATCTGGCGGATACGTTCGCGGGTCACCTTGAAGATGCGGCCCGTCTCTTCCAGCGTATAGCTGTAGCCGTCGCCCAGGCCGTAACGCAGCTTGATGATCTCGCGCTCGCGGTAGGTGAGGCTCTTCAGCACGTGGTTGATCTTGTCGCGAAGCATCTGGTGCATCGCGCTGTCGGCCGGCGTGTTTTCCGTGGTGTCTTCCAGGAAGTCGCCGTAGCTGGAGTCTTCGCTTTCGCCGACGGGAGTGTCGAGCGAAATCGGATGCTTCCAGGTCTTCATGATCCGCTCGGTCTCTTCGACCGAGAGGCCCACGGCGGCGGCGAGTTCTTCCGTCGTCGGTTCGCGGCCGGTCTTCTGACGGATCTCTTCGCTCTTCGCCTTCAGGGTCGAGATGCTCTGGAACATGTGCACCGGGATGCGGATGGTGCGGGCATGGTCGGCGACGGCGCGGGTGATCGCCTGACGGATCCACCACGTTGCGTAGGTCGAGAACTTGTAGCCGCGGCGGTACTCGTACTTCTCGACGCCGCGCATCAGGCCGGCGTTGCCTTCCTGGATGAGGTCGAGGAACGACAGGCCGCGGTTGCGGTACTTCTTCGCGATCGACACCACCAGACGCAGGTTGCCGCCCGAAAGCTGCTGCTTGGCGTCGGTCCAGGCGTCGAAGCGATCGCGGATGCGGATCATGCGGGCCTTGAACTCGGCCGGCGTTTCGCAGCACAGCTCGACCAGCTCGCCCAGCTCCTGGTGCATCAGCTGGACGTCTTTCTGGGCCGACACGCGGTTCCGGAGATGGTGGATGTCCTTCTCCAGCTCGATCATCCGTTCGTTGATCTGCTGCATCCGCTTGTACACGGGCGTCAGGCGATGGGTCCGGACAGAAAGCTCTTCCGCCAGCGAACACATCTTGCGGCGGCGGACGATCATCCGACGCTTCGCCGAGTCGCGGTCCTTCTTCGATTCCGATTCGTCGCGGGAAAGTTCCCAGTCCTTGCGGTTCTCCCCAAGGAGGTACTTCAGCGTCGGCAGGTTGTGAGGCATCCGGCCGAGAATCTGGTCCTTGTGGGTGTTCTCGGTGTCGCTCGTGCGAAGGGTCCGCTCGAACGGCAGTTCGCCGGTCTGCACCTTTTCGAGAATGTCGACGGCCGTCGCGATCGCGAAATCCGACTCCATCATGGCGCGGCGGTAGCGCTTGCGGGTGATCTCGATCTGCTTGGCCAAGAAGATTTCGTCGTCGCGGGAGAGCAGCGGAATGTTGCCCATCTGCGACAGGTACATGCGGATCGGATCGCGGGACGACATGGGCGTCTCGGGTTCGATCAGCCCGCGCGTCAGGTCCGGCGCCTCGACGTGCGTGCTCTTCTGCTCCGCGCGAATCTTGTCGGCAATCGTCCGCGGGGCAGCCGGGTCGTTGATCAGCGGCAGCTGGAGTTCTTCAAGGCCGAGAATGATCTGGTCGATCATCGCCGCCTCGCCCCCTTCATCGGGGAGATACTTGTGGACCATCTGATAGGTCAGAAAGCCACGTTCCTTGGCCTGATCCAACAACGACTTCAATCCCTGGTCCAGCCGATGCACCGTCTCAACTCCTTGCAAAATTCGGAAAGTGTGGCGGCCTGAAGCCGCCGCGATTGATTTGGCCGCCGGCCCTCGATGAAGGCGGGGATCAATCGATGATTCGAGGTTGTCTGTTCTGGATGTCTGATTTCCGAAACACGCGTCCGGGCGCCGAACGGTCTTTCGAAGGATCACCGTTCTCGGGTGACTGAATTTCAGGCGACCGCCATCACGCCGCCGCCTGCTGAATGTTCTTCAAAACCAATGCTTCAAAACGAATCGAAACTGGAAACGCGGATCATCCGCTTCGGAGCTCTCAACGTCCGCCGCAAGACATTCGCCGTCACTCGTGATTTGGCGAACTCCGTGCCCTGTCCCGCGGCGGTCACGCCGTCGAATACAGTCTGTTGAATCCCTTCGCTCGAACATCCTGTTCACGAAGGCGGGCGCTGACATCAGCGAGCCTTGAAACCTGCCGGGCCGTCACACGGCCAGCGGCGGTGCATCCCTCAGGACGCCGCCAGGTGGGAAGTCGCATCCGTTCAATCCCCCACGAACCGCGATTGTGCAATGTCAACAAGGACACACCCGCCAAGGAAAGCACTTCTCCGCATGAAATCCTCAATGGCCACAGGCACCCAAACCAGACTCTCACAAATTCGTGAAAGTGCAACTTGCATAACCTGTTGCTGAGACAAGGCTTTCAGCGGCTAAACATCCGCCATCCCCCGTTCGCGAAAGCCATCGTAACACGATTCAGGGGAGCGTCCACGAAGTTTTTCGGTGGTGTCGGGGAAATTCCTGCTGGTGACGTAACTGCTTGCCTATCTTATTCGTAGGCGCAGTCCTGAAGTTCGTCAAATCGCCTCCGACCACTCGCCCAAGACACCTGTTCGCCGCACCCCCTCGCAAGCGCATAGCGTCATTGCTTTCCCCCGCTGAAACAGCGACGCACCGCTCCGGAAACCCGCCTGTCTGTCACTCCACGCGTGGGTCACGCCTTGCGAGCGGCCTGCGGACCACCTCGTCAGAAAGATTCGGCCCGGCATGTTCCGGGCATGCAATCTGACGTGGGGGCATCAACATCGGGTGGGCTCAACGGGTCGCCCGGGCGCCTGCCAGGCCCGGCACCGCGAAGAGGCCGCGCCCGACAATCGTTCGCCCGCTCGTCCTGTGTCAGATCCGGACGCCCGCTGGACTGGCCGACCGCGTGGTCAACCTGCCCTGCACACAGCCGAAGCGCCGCGAACGTCGCGGCGCTTCGGCCCTGTTGCACGATTCAGGCGTGAGAGGCGAAGGTCCGGCGGTTCCGGACTTCGAGCGCATCGATCACGCAGACTCCCTGGAACGCTTCGCGAGTCAGCCGGATGGCCAGGGATTTCGACTGCCAGTTGGGAACACTTCCCGTCAACGCCACGGCGCCGTTGGCGACGCGCACATTGAGGTGGGCGAACCGCCGCGGAGCCCGGGTCTTCAGCGCATGCCGCACTTCGTCGGCGATCAGGAACGGGGATCGTGGGGACGGGTCTTCAGGGGTGGAACGCAAAGCGACCATGGCAGGACTCGGAGAAAGAATGCGACGGGGCGTCGCAGGTCAGGAGACATTGAGACCGCTGAGAGCCAGCGATCGAAAAGAAAGAACCGTTGTTAACGACAACACTGCCAGTCACTGCCGGCCGCTACGCGTTTCTGCGAGGGCACAAGGCGGTGCTGGATTCGAACGACGCCGATTGGAGAGAGGCGTTTCATCGATCGAGACCGGGTCAAAACAACAGGCACACAACGGATGTGCACCCCACCAATGACACGCCGCAAATCCCGGGGTTCGCAGCGGGTTCCCGTCCCCCGGCACATTTTTGGAACCGGGTTCCAACTCTGAAGTCGGATGCGTTCCAGGAACCTTACGCCGCTGCACAGCCGTCCCCGGCCAGAGGCACGCCTCAGCGGTAATACGGTCCCCGGGGCCGCCTCACGGCCCCTTCGCCAGCGCGGCCTCCTGGGCCGGCGCCCGCAGCGATTCGAGGAACGTGATGATCGCCTGCTGGTCCTCGGCCGTGGCCGATTTGAACATCACCGCCGACCGCTCCGCCTCGCCGCCATGCATCAGAACGGCGTCCCGCAGCGTCGCGGCCCGGCCGTCATGCATGTAGGGGTAGGAATCGCGGACACCCCAGAGGGGCGGAGTTTTCCATTCCTGCTGCGGATTGGTGGGCGTTTCCATCACTCGTTCCGGGCTGACCAGAGTGACGTTGTAATAGGGAGTGACAATAGTCGTCGTACTGCGACTAATGAACCGATCGGGCATGGCCGTTTGCGCATCGCTGAAGGCGTCCCCCATGTCATGCAGCAGCATGTCGCTGTAGACCCCGCTGACCCAGCCCAGGTCCGGCACGTGGCAATCGGCACAGCCGACTTTCTTGAACAGCTTGGATCCGCGATGCGCTTCCGCGCGGCGGTAGTCGCTTTCCTCGACCGCCTCGGGGCGAGGCAAACTGCGGATGAACGACGTCAGTGCCGTGCATTGTTCGTCCGTCAGGTCGTACTGCTGCTGACGCTTCCGCGGCTTGCGGCCGGTGGCAGGAGCCGTCGCCGCGACAGGATTCGCGGGTTCGTCGAAGCCGGCAACCTTCAGACCCATTTCGATTGCACAGGCCGAGCGCACGAACGAATCCAGCGTCGGGAGTTGGGCGCGCCAGCCGTACCAGCCCGGGCCATTTCCCGTGGCCGGAATCCGGCCGGTGATCCAGGGGGTTTTCTCGGCCTGCTCTCTTGCGATCCGCGCCCGGATGGCGTCTCCCCCTTCCTTGCGGAACTTTTCGATGAGCCCGAGGCCCCAGAGCGGAGTTGTATTGCGCTGGGAAAGCTCGAGAGTGACGTCGCCGAACTCCCGCCGAACTGGCTGGATCGCCTCGAGCGCGCTGGCGCCGCCGAACGGCTCGAGGACGTGATTGCGAAACGCATCGAACGTGGCCACTTCTTCCGGCGTTCCGACAGCGAACTGGTGCAGCACCTGGATGCCGGACTGCTCGCTGAAGGCGGGGTGAATCTTCCGGGCGGCGGCGACAGCTTTCGGAACGTTGGCCAGCGGCACAGGGCGGGTGACGACTCCCAGCGTGATGACGTTGGCTTCGAGATCGCCGGAACCGCCGACGCCTCCCTGTTTGTGGCAGGCGACGCAGGACACGGCGTTGAACACCGGGCCGAGGCCGTTGCCCTGTTTCTCGAGGCCGTGATCGAGGCGGGCGTCCGTGGGGCGTGCGAAGTTCAGGCTGAAGAGTTCGCGACCTTCATCGACTCTGGGGAACGAATCGTCCGACGGGGGCCGCGGGATCGAGCCGCCGAAGCTGGATGCTGCGAGACTGAGCGACCCGAGGACGAGAAAAGCCATTCGCCTGAGCATGGTAGCCTCCATTGAGTCGGCGTGGTCGAGTGCGTGGCCCAGACGCGGCGGGTGCAGAGTCGACCGTCCGTCGCACCCGTTGTGAACATGGTACAGGGGCTGGTGACGTTCACAAGACATTGCTGCCCAGCGGGGATCAGTCGGTTCAAGTGATCCCTCTCCATTCGGCATATGGGGGCACACTCCCGGAACGCGGAGTCCGTGTCGAGAAGAGAGGCCCTCTCAGTCGCTACTCCGAAGCCGCGGGTCTACGTCACGTTTCGTGATGCCATCTTGTCTTGCCACTCCATGGCCGCTCGCTGCTGACGTGCAAGCCGCTCGGCCGCCTGAATCCGATCGATGCGCCAGGCAATCAGAAGAAAGCCCGCGAACCAGCCAATCGCTTCCACAATCAGCAAGGCGGAAAGTTCAAGCGATTCACGGCCGCGGTGCAGGAACAGCAGCGTGAGCGGCACGCCCGACCACACCAGGAGGGCGAGGAACCACCGATCCCGGCGCCAGTCGAACGACATGCGTGGCGCGATCATCCCCTTTTTCGGGATCTGGAAACGAATCAACAACCACGAGAGGACGGCCGCGAGTGGCGCCGCCAGGCGGCGATGAGCTTCGAGGTGATCCAGCGCGAACACTGCGATGAGCACGGCGCACGCCAGCAGGAAACCGAAATAGAGATCGAATCGGGCCCGGCTCAATCGTACTTCGTTGGCTTTCAATGGTCTCACGACATCCGCCGCAGGTTTCGTCAGCGGGACCGCGAGCGCTCCGCAAAATCTCTCCCAGCCCGTCTGCCGATCTTCCGGAATGCGATCCCGGACGAGGCGGATCAGCCACAGCCGATCTTCCCGCTCGAATGTTTCAAGGGAAATCCGCAGCGTCTGGTCGCGGGTCTTGAGTGTGATCTTCCCCTGCGCATTGCAGACCCACTTCGCTTCGAGGACGGCATCCAGATGCATTGTCATCCGGCGGAACAGCCCTCGGCAGACGATGCGGAACCGGTCGACGTCCCAGACTTCACGGCGGCATGCTGCAATCAGATAGCCCGACATCGAAGCCATCACCAGCCAGAAGCTGCTGAAGCCGACCGCCAGGATCACACGGTTGCCCGGCGGCGTTGTCGGGTCCAGCATCATGCCGACCGCCGAGACGATGGCCATGCCGACGAACATCGCGAGCGTCCAGATCCCGGTGATCAGCAGCTGACGGCTGGGCCTGATGGTTCGTGAATCGCTGGACAAGTTGGTTGCCGCCCATTTTCGGAAGTGGTGTCCTTTCCCAAACGCCTCTCGCCCTCCGGGCGATCAAAGTTTCACGGCGACTCGAAGCCGGCTGGCCGGAGAGGGTGAGCCCTCCTGTGGGAACCTCCTCGGCCGGCGCGGTGTCGACTACGAAATTATCCACCGAGGCGACATGATGATCGGCCCCGGCCCCGCTCACATTCAGGCGACGAAAATTGACCGTTCCTCTTGCGACCATCGATGACGTCCGGCGTGCCGAGGCCTCCATCCGGCCCTACTTCTCGTCCGCGCCCCTGATCCGGTCCTATCCGCTCGAACGCGAACTCTCCCTCCCGGCCAGCCGCCGCGTCTGGCTGAAAGACTACGGCTGGACCCCCACAGGCTCCTTCAAGCTGATGGGCGCGCTCAACTGGATGGCGAGGAACCTTGAGCGGATCGGCGACCGCCCCGTCGCGGCCCATTCCTCCGGAAACTTTGCCTCCGGAATCTCGTTCGCCGGCATGTGCTTCCAGCGACACGTGATCGTCGTCATGCCCGAGTCGGCGCCGCGCATCAAGTTCGAACGCACCAGGTCGTTCGGCGCGGAGATCCGCACTTACAACATCGAACGCGATCACCTCACCGGCGAACGCGAGCGCATGACGCGCGACATCGCCGAAAAGGAAGGCGCCATCCAGGCCTCCCCCTACGACGATCCGCATGTCATCGCCGGCAACGGAGTCGGCGGGCTTGAGATCGTTCGCGAACTCCAGCGGGAGAATCGCAAGCTCTCCCATTTCTTCTGCCCCATCAGCGGCGGGGGCCTCATGTCGGGCCACGCACTGGCCATCGCCGACGGCTTCCCGGAAGCCACCATCATCGGCGTCGAACCCGATGGAGCCAACGATTTCCAGAAGTCCCTCACCGCCGGGCAGCGCGTGCGCCTCGACCGTCCCTCCAGCATCTGCGACGGCCTGCTCTCATACGACGTCGGAGTCCACAACTGGCCTCTCCTCCAGCGCTTCGTCAAACAATCCGTCGCGCTTCCCGATGAATCCACGCGACAGGCAATGCGCTGGATCTACGACCAGCACGGCCTCCGCACCGAACCCTCCGGCGCCATCGCCGTGGCCGCAGCCCTCAGCCGACAGGTCGACCTCTCCGGTGATGGAGACATCGTCCTGACGGTCAGTGGCCGCAATGCCGATGATGAGGCCTTCGCGAAGTGGATCGACCTTCCACCGGCCGCGCCGCAGATTGGTTGAACTCTTCTCTGCGTCCTCCGCGACTCTGAGGTGCATCTTTATGCGATTCGGCCGGAGCTGCTCTTCCCGATGACCCGCAGCAGCGTCTCGAGGTCATCGCGCAACGTGCGGTAAGCCAGGAAGCAGAGCACGAAGCCGAACAGCCCCCCCGCCGCCGCGATCATCAGCGCCAGCTGCGCCTTGGAGCCGGTCACCACCAGCAGCGTGACCGCCAGCAGCGGCACCGCCGCCGCCAGCATCAGCCCCGCCTCGCACCATTGCTTCACCGATCGCAGGACGACCTCGTCTTCCGGCAGCGTCCGGTCTGAAAGACGTACCAGCGATGGGTAATAGACCTTCACCGCCACCCAGGTGAGCGCGAAGAACGGATAGACGGCCGAGACAAGACCACACATCGTCAGCGACACCAGGAAGTGGACCTGGTGCGAGAGCGTCATCGCAACTCCGCTGTGCCTGAGCACGATCGGATAGACAAACCCGGCCGTGAACCACAAGAGAAGGCAGATTCCTCCGGCATTCACTCCGCTCAGCAGCGCCCGGCGACGGATCACCGGCGTGGAAGGACCCCGTCCGGTCACGCCCGGAAACACCCCGCGGACGCGATCAAGGGCCCACGCGATCCCGATCGGGAAGGCGACGGCGTTGACGCACGTCAGCGTGTTCCAGAACAGTTCGCGCACCCCCGCATGGGTGGCCGCGAGTGGCACGATGATCTCAGCTTCGTTGTAGAAGATGTTGAAGGCAGTGGCCGCCTGGTTTGGCAGCAGCACGCCCATCACGGCCGCCAGACGCGGAAACCGGCGAACAGCCCCGCGCCAGCCTTGATCGACGTCGTTCAACAGCCGCCACGCCGGTCGGTCGAGGCAGACTTCCAGATGCCGCGCCAGTTCGCCGCCCGACTGGAACCTCCCGCCAACGTCCGCCTTCAGGCAGCGGCCGAGAACCTGCGCCAGCGCACGGGAGCCGGTGTCCGTGACCGAATGCGCCTCTTCAGGAGGCCCCCCTTTCCGGCGGGCGATCATCTGCTCCAGCGTGGCCGTCCAGTTGTCGACGACCGATTCATCGGTGAACGGCCGCTGTCCGCGGGACACTTCGTACAGCAGCACCCCGAGGGAATACAGGTCGCTTCGGCCGTCGAGCGAGTCGGGAGAGCGGTCGATCCCCGGATGCGCCGCCTCGAGCTGCTCGGGCGACATGTAGGCCAGGCTTCCGCCGAAGTAGGCGGCCGGTGTCGAGCCGAGCGAGGAGGCGCTGAAGCTGATGTTGAAGTCTGCGAGGCGGGGAGAGCCGTCCCCGGCCAGCAGCACGTTCGCCGGCTTGATGTCGCGATGCAGGACTCCTGCCCTGTGGGCGTACTCGAGTGCCCGGGCCAGCTGCATCCCGATCCGGCAGACGATGTCGCTCCACGGCACGCGTCGCGTCGCATCCGCCCACGTCGTCGCGAGCCGGTCGACTTCGCCCCGCTTCTCGAGAGCGTTCCGGACCGCATCGACCAGCAAGGCGCCCGTCCGCTCGTGCCCAGGCGTCGCCTTCACGAGCGGCACGACGTCCTGCAGCGTTCCTCCCGGGACATACTGCATATAAAGCAGCCGCAGGCCGACTTCAGGCACGCTCCGCTGATCGAAGACCCGGACGATGTTGTCGTGGTCGAGCTGCGCAAGGGTCTGCGGCTCGCGGCTCTTGTCGGCCGACAGCTTGAGAGCGACCAGACGCTGCATTGATCGCTGCCGGGCGAGGAACACGCGGGCGAACGCGCCCGAGCCGAGCAGCGTCAGCAGGTCGAAGTCGTCGACCGCGTCCCCTGGAACGAATCGATCGAGAACGCGCCTCACGGCGTGCGCACCATTCCCCGACTGCGGCGACGTGTTCTCGAGTTTCCACAGCCGTTCCAGTTCCGCGGCGCACCGCGGGAACGCCTTGCGGTGCTCCTCCAGGTCGACCGATTCCCCGGCCTGTTTCCGAAGCCGGCATTCTTCAAAGAGCACGTCCGGAGTCACCAGGTCGGCCAGGCCCGGGAAGTCGCCCAGGTAGTCTTCGACGCGACGCGGCAGATGGTCGCGCGTCCAGCGATAATCGAGATCGACTTTGACCAGTTCGAGCAGCAGTTCCTGGATCAGGACGGGTGAGGCGTCGGGCGGGAGGAAGTCGTTGATCTCCGGCGCCGCCGATTCACCACTCGCCGCGAGATCCCACGCCTGAATGAAACGATCGATCTGGGCCGACAGCAGCGACCACGAATGGGCCGCGGCGTCGAGCGAGAGCAGCGTCGGTTCGGTGGCGGAGTCGGACATTCGTGCAATCTGGGGCGCGCCTGACCAGCCGAGCGGTCGCAAGCCCGGGCGACCTCACTTCTGACCCGCGCCATTCATCCATCAGGGAAGGGGACAGCAGCGCGAACTCGCCCGATTCCATCCGGACATTTTGGCGTTTTCTCCGCCAATGCCTATGCTTCACGATTCGCCGCGTGGTTTCACGCCCTCTTCCAGCCCGAAATCGAACTGCTCGAGTCATGCGTCAACTCGCCGTCGCCCGTCACGCCGCCCGCACGGCCTCGGAAGTCATCAACCGCTATTTCCGCGAAGGCGTCGAGATGCGGGAGAAAGGCCCAGGCGACCTCGTTTCTGCCGCCGATGTCGATGCCGAAAAGGCCATCGCCAGCGTCATCCACCAGGCCTTCCCCAATGATGCCATCCTCGGCGAGGAATCGCATTCGGCCCCGGCCGATTCCGAAAGGCTCTGGATCGTCGACCCCATCGACGGCACCACCAACTTCGCCCACCAGATTCCCCACTTCGCCGTGTCGATCGCTTACTACGAGCGCGGCGTCCCGATGTGCGGCCTGATTCACAACCCCGTCACCGGCGATTGGTATTCCGCCATCAAGGGGGAAGGGGCGCTCGTCAACGGCAAGAAGGCCCGCGTCAACCCCCACGCCACACTCAACGAAACCATCGTGGCCATGGGCTTCTTCCCCGGCATGACCCCCGAAACCAAGGCCACCTTCGATGCGGCCCAGGAATTCGTCCGCGCCGGCGTCCATGGCGTCCGTCGCCTCGGCGCGGCGTCCCTCGATTTCTGCAACGTCGGCTGCGGCTTCTACGGAGCCTATTTCGAGTACGCCCTCGCCCCCTGGGACTTCGCGGCCGGACGGCTGTTCGTCGAGGAAGCCGGAGGCAAGGTGACGACCGCCTCCGGCGACCCCCTCCCCACGGGCCGCTCCAGTATCCTCGCCACCAACGGCATCCTGCACGACGCCGCACTGGAGATCGTCCGGGCTCAGCTCCGCTGATCCTTCGTGAATCAACCTTGCTTCGGCAGCCGTCGGCGCGCGAGAATCAGCCTGCTGTCGTCACGGGGTCGCGTGCGCGGCCCCTCTGCTGCCGCTCATGAAAGAGCATGTTTCACTTTCGAGGAGTGATGCATGTCGAAGCAGTGGTACTACGAAGCGATGGGCGCGCCGGTCGGGCCCATTACCTCCACCGAACTCAAGGCCTGCGTCCTGGCCCGGCGGATCAGCCCCGAAACCCGCATCCGGCTCGGTGATGACGGCAAGTGGCAGACGGCCGACCGCGTGAAGGGCCTCTTCGACGCCCCCGTCACGCCTCCGGCCCCTGCGAAGCCGGCCGCTCCCTCCAGAACGCCCACCGTCTCGGTCACGACGCCGACGGCCGCCGAAACCGGCACGGCCGAAATCTCGACAATCCAGACCGCCGAACTCACGATCCCCGTCGCCGGCGTCACCCCCGCCCTCTCCGTCTCGACCGGAACCGCCTCACCCGCCGCCGACGACGACAGCGATACGGACTACGACTTCTTCAAGTTCGTCGGCTTCGAGAACGCCATCGGGCATGCGCTGAACGACGTCCTCAGGGAGTACTGCCGCGTCCATCACGTCACCATGACGCAGGCGACCCGGCGCGCCCTCGCCGATTTCCTCGGACGCAAAGACCTCAACGGCGACCCGCCGGCAGCCGCCCCCGCGCCCGAATCCTTCGGAGTCGGCTGAAGCGCCGATCACTTCTTCGCAGCGTCGTCCGCGTCGGCGAGTGACCGCATGCGGAGCGAGTGAACGCGCAGCTTCTTCGGACCGTAACGCGTGTCGTACACCCCGAGCAGAACCCGCCCCGGTTCGTAGTTCAGCATCCCGACATGGTCGGCGACGGTCTTCTTGCCGACTTCCAGAGTCAGTTCCTTGTTCGAGACCACGAGCCGGAAAGGCTGCGTGCGCAGCCACTCGAAATGCTCGAGGTCTTCGGTGCCGTCGGGAATCGCCGCGCCGCCGCGAAGCTCCGTGAGAAACCACGGGCTCCCGCTCTCCTTCAGTGTCGCGTTGCTGAGGACGTATCCCCGGCCATCACTCCAGCCGACGGCCATGAACCAGCCGCCGAACTCGGTGTGTTCCATGACACCTTCGAGCTCGAAGTCGCCCGCTTCCGGAAGCTGAACGGCCGCGCTCGCCCCCGTGACGATCTGCAACGCGCCATCGACGAGCCCGAATTCACCGTCGTCCGCGAAGTCCCCCAGGACGAACGGATGACCCGGCTTCGGCCCGGTGAACTTCAGATCGGGGAAGTTCTGGATCAGCCCTTTTTCCGGAAGGGGCCTGCGCCCACGGACCTTCGCCACCGGATTGACGAGCACGGCCCATTTGCTGGAGAGCGCGAACTCCTTCTCGGCTCCTGGTTTGGCCTTGGCCTTGTCCGCCCCCAGGAGCAGAGGCGTCAACAGGAGGCCGGTGACAAGAATCCGCACGCACTGCCTGGATGTGCCCATGAAGAATCACCCTGGTGGAAGCGAAGAAATAGCCGCGAGCTTCAGCCATTGAAACTACCGAGCCATCCGACCCGTCGCAAATCCCGGCCGGTGTTTCTGGTCATTCAGGATCGTCGAACTGAGGGAAAACACTCTCCCCACTGGCCCGGATTTCAGGCCGGCGGAGTCGGTTGTGCCGGCTGTCCGGCGTTGTCGAAAAACCTCGCAAGGGGCGTTTGACCCGCGTGGGGGGCGACCTATGTTTGAGCGTCAACGGCCGGAACGGTTCGCGGGTCACCCGCAGCCGACAACGACCGGGCTCGCTCCCTTCCACGCGAAGGAGCGGGGCCCTCGCGGCCCGACATCACCGCAATTGAACTACGGCGAGGCAAGGAAAGCTGGGAGCTTTGAGGGGACCTTGCCTCGCCGTTTTCTTCTTTTTGCCCGCCGCCACGCCGCGTCGGGCGTCAGGCTGGGCAAGCCTTTCTGAAACCGCCGGTTTTGACGGCAGCTCTCCTTCATCTTCCGCCGATATTCCCGACTGACGGCGGTGCGCCCGCGATCGGCCTTCTGCCGCGCGGACGCCCCTCCTGCGGCGGGCCCTCGCCGCGTGTCAAAGACGCAATGCGGGAGGTATCGAACGCGAATGAACGGACGGCCGTTCCGGATCGCAGCGGCAGGACTGGGCGCGGCGCTCATAGCGAGCATCGTTGCCGGACTCTCGCATTTCCGGATCGAGTCCCGACTTCTCGCGCGGTCGATCAGAATCCCCGTCTCATCCGCCACCGTTGTACTCGCGGCCAGTTCGCCGTCCGCCTCGCCGACTCACGCACAGACTTCTCCCGCTCTCCCGCCCGCTCCTCTGCCGGCGATCCCTCTTCCGCCGGACGTTGAGACCAACGCGCTCGACCTCCTTGCCCAGACGCTGCCGCAACGCGACCCCGTCTCGCGCGGCATGTCGCGGCCCGGGATGGCCGTCGTGTCGAATCTCCGCCGAAAGAAGGAGTTCGTCGAACTCCCTCCGCCCCCCGAGTTCCTCGATGAGCCGGCCGCCGACCTCGCCGTCGCTCCCCCCTTGCCCGTCCGGTCGATCGAGCCGGCCGCCGATTCCCGCCTTCTCGCGGAAATCGCCAGTCTGAAAAGTGAACTCGAGCGACTGGGCCAGCAGCAACGGCTCGAACGCGAAGTCGAGCGCGACCGGCATGCTCGGGAACTCGCGGACGTCGCGACGGAGCATCGCCTGGCCGAACTGAAAGCTTCCATCGAAGAGCTGAAGGCGAAACAGTCCGAAGCGCGCACCGCGATGCTACAGGAGGAGCCGGCCCCGCCAGTCTTCGAACGCACCGTCCCGCAGCCGCCGCCCGAAGTGGCCCTTCCCGTCGCGGAAGCCCCCGCAGTCGATCCCACGGTCCGGATCGTCGAATCCACAACGGCGAACCATTTCGACTTCCATTTCGACGCCGCCAGCCTCCAGGTCGCCCTCGCCCGCATCGGCGAGCACGGCGCAATGAACCTTGTCATCAGCCCGGAGATCGCCGGAATGGTGACGGCCTCCTGGAAGAACATCACCGCCCGCGAAGCGCTCGACGCCGTCTGTCTGGCCCACGGGCTCACGGTTCAGGCGAATGGCGGGTTCCTGCTCGTTTCGAGGCCGAAGGAACCGCCCGCCCGGGTGGAACCGGCGAAGAAAACCGTCGCACAGATGTTCCGGCCGCTCTACATCTCGGGCCGCGACCTCCGTCCGCTGATCGAGCCGTTGCTGACGCCGAACGTCGGCCGCGTCTCCGTCACCCTGCCGCAATCGACCGGCGAGGCCCGGCGGATACCGGGAGGTGCCGATTCGCTGTCGCAGCCCGATGCGGTGATGGTCGTCGACTATCCCGAGGTCATCGAACTCGTGGCGCGGACCATCTCGGAACTCGACGTTCCCGCGCCGCATGTGGAACTGGAAGCCACGATTCTCGACGTGCAGCTTTCGGGACGGGTGAAGGACGGCGTGGGATCGCTCATCGCGAACGGCGAGTTCAGCCATCGCCCCGGCTTCGTGAGTCTGGATGACCCGCAGATGTCGATGCCCTGCGACTCCTGCTGCCAGACCTGCGACATGCCCTGCAGCGAAGTGGTCCGGAAGCTCAAACTCTGGACCGACGTGAAGCTGGTCTCGAATGCCCGCCTGCTGGTCCTCAACAAGCAGCCTGCGGAACTCCAGGTCGGCTCGGAAAGCCTGGCCATTCTGCCCCGGGGCGGAACCATGTCGACCTCCGCGGTCGATGGAGGAATGCGGCTCTTTGTGCGGCCGTTCGTGTCGGCCGACCATCTGGTGCGGCTGGAAGTTGCCCCCGAGGCGATCACGTCCCGCTCGCAGCCGATGAACACGCGCCGCGAGACATTCGCTTCCGTGGCAACGAACGTGGCCGTTCCGAACGGGGGATCGCTCGTGATCGCCGGGCTGAACGTCGACCAGTCAGTCGCCCCCAGCGCCATCTTCCAGGGCTTCGGTCGGCCGAAGAAGAAGCACAAGGACGAAGCCGACCGGGCTGTGAGACGCGAAATCGTGATCATGATCACGCCGCGGGTGGTGCAGGGATGCGGGCCGCTTCATTGAACCCTGAAACATGACGGTGCACAGGAGATGGATAGACTGGAGAACGATAGTCTTCAGGGATTCATCATGTACGACCGTATCGTCTCTGTTCCCGGTATTCTCGGCGGCAAGCCAATCGTCCGGGGAACGCGCATGAGCGTCGAGTTCATCCTTGAGATGCTCGCGTCGGGCGCCACTCGTGAACAGATTGTGGAGACTTATCCCCTCTTGACGATTGAAGACGTCGAGCAGGGGATTCTGTTCGCCGCGGCCTTGTTGCGGAACGAAGACGTCTATGTCCACGTCGACGACGTGTCGTGACGCTCTTCGCATCTGGCGTCTCGTGACCTCGTCGCTCAGGACGCAGACTTCGGGCTCGCGTATGGCCCCGTCGCGATTCGTGTCCGAACCTTGATGTGGTGCCCCGGCGGGCAGCCATCGCGCAGCGTCGGGTTCTCCGGCGACCGACTTCGCGCAGTTTCTGCCGGTCCACGGCCGCAAACGCCCCGTATCGGCCTTCAGAAGCCCAAACTTGAAAGTCTTTCAAAGCCCGATAGTCAAACCTGCAAAAACCGCTTGACACTTTTCGCGACCGGCAGATATCAACCGGTCCTTCGCTGTCTCACCTCTCAAAGTCTTCCCCCCCACGCCACTTCCAACTTTCGCAATCCCGCGGGGCACATTCGTACCCACGCAAGGATCGCCGTCTGCCTTCGTCTGACTTCCGTTCTGGAATCATTCGTCTCCGGATCGCGTTCTGCGCTCACAGTGCGATTGAGCCCCATCCCACCGGGAGGAGCTTCTCCATGAGCGACATTGCATCCTCCGCGACAATTCGCCTGACCGGCCGCGTCGCGGTCTGGTCCCGCGATGAGCGGGCCCGCCAGCGTCTGGTGCTGGCCATCCAGCAGAACGGCTATGAGGCCGTCGAGTTTGCCACCATCGAAACCCTGCGAACGGGCATCGCTTCGAGCCCGTTCTCGGCCTGCGTGATTGACGAGCCGGATCATCCGGACGTCGTCCGTGCCACGGAACAGGCCGCCCGCCAGGGTGGTCACCCGACGCAGTTCGTCGTGCTGCCTTCACTGGGAGCACGCGGCATGCCGTTCGGCGGGCCGGTCTGCGACGTGCTCGAGCCGCCCCAGACGGCTGAACGCCTCGGCCGGGCGCTGTTCGCCGCCGTCGGTCGCTCGCGGCTGCTCGCCGAAAACCTGAACCTCAAGCGGCGCCTTGAAAGCCGCATGTTCGAAGACCTCGTCGGCCACAGCGAAGCGATGGATACGCTCCGCCGGAAGGTCGGTGAAGCCAGCGAGCATGAACGCCCGGTCCTGATTCATGGTGAGGCCGGAGCCGGCACGTCGATCGTGTCGCGAGCCATTCACCTCGCCCGCTGCGGCGGTCGCCGACCGTTCCTCAAGATCTCGTGCTCGGTGCTGTCGGCCGCGGTCGTCCAGGCCGAACTGTTCGGCGACGGACGCAACGCGGGCCGGTTCGCCTCGGCCACCGGCGGCACCCTGCTGCTCGAAGACGTGGAAGCCCTGGCCCTGCCGGTGCAGGAACAGCTGGTGAAGGTGCTGGAAGAGAAGCAGTATCGTCCGACCGGTTCGGACACGCCGCTTCCGCTCCAGGTGCGGATCCTGGCTTCGACGCACTGCGACCTGCAGCAGCTCGCCGCGGCCGGCAAGTTCCATCCGGGACTGGTCCGCCATCTGCGAGTCGATGCGATCCACGTCCCGCCGCTCCGCGACCGTATGGAAGACCTGTCGACGCTGGCCGAGCAGTTCCTGACGGAATGTGCCGTCCGCGAAGGACAGCCGGTTCGCAAGCTGAGCCCCGAGGCTCTCGAGCGGATGCGTCAGTACAACTGGCCGGAAAACTGTCGCGAACTGCAGAACGTCATCAGCCGCTGCTGCTCACTGAGCACGGCAACCATCATCACGGCCGAGATGATCGAGCCCTGGCTCGAGAAGTCGGCTGACGATGAAGCGACCGATCCGGGCATGACGCTGGCTTCGATGGAACGCAAGCTGATCGAAGCGACGTTCAACCGCTTCGCCGGCAACCGCGAACTGACGGCCAAGGCCCTGAAGATTGGTCTCCGCACTCTCTCCGGCAAGCTCCGCGAGTACGGCTACCCGCCGCGTGGAGGCCCGGGTTCGAACCGCGAAGCCCGCGCCGCCTGATCGCGGCAGAGTCCCCCACGAAGCCCGGCTTTTGGCAAAAGGCCGGGCTTCTTTTCAACCTGCTGCCAGCGTCGATCCCAACGAATCCCCCGCGGCAGCCCCCGAACCCTCCGTACCGAGTTCCCCTTCCCCACCAGGAGCCGTCTGCCATGCCCACGCGACTCCTTCTCCTGGCGATCTTCTGCCTGCCTGGCAGCAGCTGCGCGAGAAGTTCCCGCGCGATCGTCGACGGAGATCCCTTCCTCGCCCCGACCAGCACCCAGGTCGCCTTCGACGAGCGGACCGCGGCCCCGGTTGACCCACCCACCCAGTCAGCTCCCCAGGTCAGGGAGACCGCCTCGGTCGTCGACAACAGCCTGATCGGAGTCGACGTCGATGTCGCGTCGGGCCAGACATCCATGTCGCCGCCGGAGAAAAAAGAATGGTGGCACACCGCATCGGCCGCGGAGGCCTCCGGGGAGATGCAGACCGTGATGAAGGATGACATCAAGGTCCCCGATGCGGCATCCGTCAATGGCCGCGTCGGCCACTTCAGCGTCGACTACGGAGTCGGAACGCGAATCAAATAGACCACCGATCCGTTCGCTTCCCTTCCTGAAACTCGACAGCTGAGCGAATCGCTCATTTCCCCCGAAGAAGTCATGGACGACTCGATCGACACCACGTCTTCAATTGCCGACCGATTCCGCGCCCTGCCGGAAACGCAGCGACGCCTGCTGCCGGTCGTCGTCGTGGCCATCGTTCTCGCCGCCGGTTGGCTCCTTTCGCAGCGCAGCGGTGCGACCGCCGTGCTCCCGCTCCCGCACGGTCTCACCCCCGCGGCTGCAGTCGCCCACCTCGCCGAACGAGGCGTCCCGGATGCGAAAACGAGCGGCCCCGGCAAGATCACCGTTCCCGCCGCCAGAACGGCGGACGCCCGGCGCTTCCTCGACGAACTCTCCGCCGTCTCAACCTCCTGGGCCGACGAATGGGAAAAATCGAATTCCCAGCTCGGCCAGTTCTCCGGACATCGTGAACGCGACGCCGCCAGGGAAATCGCCCGCGCCCGCATGATCGGTCGGCTCCTCCGCCAGATGCCCGGCATCGCCCAGGCCGATGTCGTCTGGGATGAAGAAGACTCCGCCGGCTGGCGTGCTCCGCAGAAAACCCGCTGCACCGTCTATCTCCGCCCGCAGACCGGCTACGAAATCACCGCCGACGTCGCGCGTTCCGTCCGGCAGGCTGTCGCCGGAAGCAAGAAACACCTCGCCGCCGAAGACATCGTCGTCATGGATCTCGATCGCATGACGACCTTCGACGCCGTTCCGTCCGGCATCGACGAAACCACCCGCAGCCTCGCCGAGCGCGAAGTGATCGAGCTGCGCCAGGAAGTCGAAACCGCGCTGCGCGACTGCGCCGGCGTGCGGGTCAACGTGTCCGTCAACTGGCTCGACCATCGAGCCGAAGACACCGAAGTGGAACTGCTCTCGGTCAGTCGCCGCGAGACCGCCCGGCGTCCGATCCAGCTCGCGTCGTCGAATGGTTTCCTGGAAGAACTGTCTCGCGATGAAGAAGTCCCGGGCCCGTTCGAACCGAGCATCCAGATCACCGTGACCGCCCCCGAAGATGCCGCGGCCGAATGGGCTCTGCAGCATTCCCCGAATGCCGCCCACGATCCCGAGGTCAAACCGGCCAGCTTCCAGCGCCCCCTGAAAGCCAAGGCCGCCGACACCATCCGCCAGAGCGTCTGCTCCGTGCTCTCGAAATTCGACCGCCGCAACCTGGCTAAAGGCGTCTCGGTCCACCTCACCGCCGCAACCGGCGTCGCGGAAACACTCGAAACTGTTCCCGACGAGCGAGTCATCGACCCCCTCTGGTTCCTGGCGATCGCGATCATCGGCTGTGCCGCCGGCGCCTGGGTCCTCTCCAGCGCCTTCGCCAGCGATGACCGCTCCCCGATGGCCCACGCCGGCCATCACTTCGACGAACCCGCCGCGCCGGTCTAAGCAATGCCAGCGACTCACAGGTAATGACAACCGACCGCGATGGCGCGTGGACATTCGCTGTCGCTGAGGCCTTCCCCCCGGGACGAGACCTGTGACGACCTGTGACGAGACCTGTGACAGCGAAAACCGTCTGAAACATTGGAGTTCTGGACCTGTGACATGTGTGACATGTCTGACGAGCTGTGGAGTGTTTTTTCACTTCAACTCGTGGGGCTGCCCCCCTCTGTTTGCGTTGCAAAAGAACGAGCTCTCTAACGTGACGCGAGGGGTTGCGCATCTGGAAGAGCCTTCGCCTGCCTGAAGGGGCCTTGGGCCGGAACCTTCGGTTGGGAAGGTGGTTGCGTCGCATGCCGCCGCCGGGCGAGTCCCTTTTTCACACCAGGTCGTCGGTCGTCACCGCAGATCATGTTGCGGCAACGACGAACTGGCCCATCTTGAAAAAAGTGACCAGCCTTGCGCGCAACTCTCAAGCTTGTGCAGGGATCGGGCACACTGCGGAGGTGTTTGACGCCGAGGGGAGCAAGGAGGGCGCGTTGTGTGGGTGGTCCTGTACTCCTCGCCCTCTTTTCCTGCGGAAGTTCAGTGGAAGGATCGGGAGAGCGTGGGTGGCGCGGACTGGGAGCCGGCCGGGCCGGGTTGTGTGACGACAGGTTGACGGTGGTTGTGATCATGCGGACCTCCACCATGACGGGGGCGGTTGCGCGGGGGGGCCGGGTCCTCGGTACTCGGGAGTCGGGAGGGGATTGGGGCGGGGCGATTCACTTTTTCAAAGTCGGTCGTCTCTCGTCACCGCGGGTCATTCTGCGGCAACGACGCACGCCAACGACGAATGGGGCCATCCTGAGAAAGTGACCAGCCCTGCATGCCTCAGCGAGTTTCTGGCATCGAGCCGGGACGTTTGCCGGGATCCCTGGTTCCGCAGGCGATGAACGGACCAATGCGAATCGAGAACCGTCCAATCGCCTGCACAGGAGCCATGAAAATGGCCTAACTCCGCTGCCGCCCGCTCACAACGTAGTACTTCCTCGATTCGCGAACATCGATGTCGACAAAGAACTGACGCATCCGCGCTTCGAACCATTCCGGCTTCCGCGTGACCATCGCCACCCGGCCTCCCGGCTTCAGGCCGCGGCGGGCCGCCTGCACGAAAATCTCCGCGATCCGGAACTGCGAGTGATACGGCGGATTCCCGACCGCCAGGTCGAATTCTCCGGCCGTCGGAATCTCCCCCGTGGCTGTGACGGCTGCCGTCACGCGTTCAAGAGCGTTCCGCTTCGCCCCTTCGAGCGTGCATTCGATCGCGCGCGTGTTGGCGTCGATCCCGTGCAGGGAAATGCCAGGCCGGCGAAGCGCCAACGCCAGTCCCACCGCCCCGGATCCGCAGCCGATATCGAGAACCCGTTCCCCCGCGTTCACATCGACGGCTTCCAGGAGCGCGCGGGCGCCCAGGTCGAGCTCGCGGTGGCTGAACACACCCGGCCGCGTCACGACCTTCACCAGGTTGCCCGCGTCGCGAAACGCATACTCGGCCTCGAAGTTCCGAAGCCGCTTCGGAGCCGCATCCCGCGTTGCGAGGTACACCACCCCGTGATGATGCGCATCACGGCGCACTTTCTTGAAGATCTTCCGCAGCTCATCGTGGACCCATCGATCGTCCGGATTGTCAACGCCGCAGGCCAGCCAGCCTCCATCCACGAGCCGTTGGGCCGCCTGCTGCATCAGCTCGCGTACGAACTCCCCTTCGCCCCGATGGCTCGACGGAATCACCACGCCGTCGAACGGCCCCTCCGGAAGATCGGTTTGAGCGACGATCTCCAGGGGTTGCGTGATCTCGCTGTTGAGATCGCACCATTCGCGCGTCTCCTGCGCCGCATACGTATCGACGAACCAGCAGGTGACCGCCGCGACGGCCGGCAGCGCCGCAAGCTCCGCCGCAAGTTGTCCGCGTCCCAGCGACGTGCATAGGATGCGCCCCGCGGGATGGACCGGAAACCGCTCGATCAGCAGCCTCTCCGACGAATGCGGCTTGGGCGGGCTGGGAGAGAGATCGTCCTCGTCGTCTTCAGGCGGCTTTTTGCGAGACACGTATGCAGTGGTCCGGAAAAGAAATGCGAAACGGGGCATCGTCCGCAGATTGGCGAGCAATGGCAAGCCCCATCGAACTGGGGGCACACCTCGCTCCTTCCCCCAGGCAACGATCCGTGCAATGCCCGGCCGCCGGCGCGAAGAAGGTTCGCGCAACGGAAAGGAAGGGCACTGCCAGGTCCTCACCGGGGCATCGGCCACAGGGGAGGCTCACGGGCCGCATCACGGTGCTCCTGGCCGTTCTCTCCATCGGCTTCCTCTCCTCTGCGGCTCTCGCCGAGAAGCCCAACGAGATTGACCGCCGCACGCTCGATCAGGGCCTCGCCGAACTCGGAAGCAACCTTGAGGGCCTCCCCGAAACCGCGAAGGCCAAAACCGATGCCGCCATCTGCTTCAAGGCTCTTGGCTGGATGCTGCGCCACGAGGAATGGGCCCGCAAGACCGCCGTCCGCGATGCGCTCAACATCATCAGGATCGGCAATGAACGCATCAAACGCCTGCAGGCGGGCGAACCAGCCGTCCCGCTCAAACCGGGCAAGCATGTGCTGGCCTATCAGTCGGCCGTCGATGAATCACTGCAACCCTACGCCGTGAGCCTTCCCGAAGGCTGGCGGCCCGGCGAGTCGAAACGCTGGCCGCTCCACCTCGTCCTGCATGGCCGCTCGAACGACATGAACGAGGTCTCTTTCTTCGCTTCGCACGACGGCAAACCGCCCGTCAAGGATTCGAACTGGATCCAGCTCGACGTGTATGGACGCGGAAACAACGCTTACCGCTGGGTCGGCGAAACGGACGTCTTCGAAGCCCTCGCCGATGTCAAAAAACGGTTCCTCATCGATGAACGTCGGATCGCCTTGTGGGGCTTCTCCATGGGCGGAGCCGGAGCGTGGCATCTCGGCCTTCAGCATCCCGACCTCTGGAGTTCCGTCGGCGCCGGGGCCGGCTTTGTTGATTTCTACGACTACCAGGGAATCTCCGAGGGCCTGCCGGAAATCCAGCACACGATGCTGAAGATCTATGACAGCAAGGATTACGCCCTGAATCTCTACAACGTCCCGGTCATCACTTACGGCGGAGAATTCGACAAGCAGCTGGCCGCAAGCCTCGCGATGCTGGACGCCGCGCGATCGGTTGAAGTCCCCCTCTCCCTGCTCATCGGCCCGGGAATGGGCCACAAGTTCGATGACGCCAGCCTCAAGACGTTCATGGCGTTCCTGACCGCTCACAATGAGAAGGGGAGGCCCGAGTTCCCCGGTCGTCGAGCTCTCAAGTTCCACACCTACACGCTCAAGTTCAACAAGTGCGACTGGCTTCGGATCGAAGAACAGCACGAGCCCTATGTCGATTCCGAGATCAACTCCACCTATGCCGATGGCATGCTGCAGGTCGAAACGCACAACGTTCGGGCCCTTGCGGTCGCCCGCGGCGTCGCTGATTTCGTGTCGATCGAAGTCCTGCCCAAAGTGGCCCTCGCGGAGGCGGCCGGCGGACAGCTGCCGGATGTCTACTTCGTCCAGGAGAAAAATGGACAGAAGGAGAACAACGGATGGAGGATGTTGTCCTACGACGAATCGCTGGCGTTCATTGACAATGAGCACGCTCACAAACGCCACGGCCTGCAGGGCCCCATCGACGACGCCTTCACACAGCCCTTCCTGATCGTCCGCGGCTCGGGAACTCCCTGGAACGCCAACATCGACCGATGGGCGCACAGCGAGCGGAATCGCGTGGCGACGGAATGGGACCAGTGGTTCCGCGGACAGCTGCGCGTCGTGGACGACTCGGCTCTCGACGAGAAAGACATCTCCTCGCGAAACCTGGTCCTGTTCGGCGATCCCGGCAGCAATGCGGTGATCGCAAAGGTCATCGACAATCTGCCGCTGAAGTGGACGAAAGAAACCATCACGATCGGCGGCAAGATGTATCCGGCCGGCGACCACGTTCCCGTGCTCATCTTCCCGAACCCACTCAATCCGTCGAAGTACGTCGTCCTGAACTCTGGCCCGACCGTGAAAGCGGATGAGTATCGGAAGTCGAATGCGTGGTTCTTTCCCCGGCTCGGCGACGCCGCCGTGCTGAAGGTCGACGCCTCCGGTGCGACGCCCGTCTGGTCGACGATCATGAACAGCGACTGGGAGATCGAGAAATGAGCACCCGGATGGCCGCGCTCGCGGCGGCGATGTTCTGCCTGTCGACTTCGATCGCGCCGGCCGCGGAGCCCGCGCCGCTGAAGGTCACCGTCACCAACGGACCCGTGCAACGCGAACTGCCGATTGTCCGCTTCGAGCTTCCTGCGGAATGGGCCCGGCAGACCTTCGATGTCGTCGAGCTGCGCGGTGACGCCGCCACCTGTCCTGTGCAGCCCGACACAGATGCCGGGGCCAACGTCGTCTGCTGGCGCGCGAACAAACCGGTCGGCCCTCATGAAACCGTGACGTTCGAACTCCGGCCGAACCCCCACGTCGAGTCACGCGACGTGGTCTCCGCCCGCATCGATGCGCAGGGGGTCACTCTCGCCGGCGGCAAACACAACATTGTGCAGTACAACGTCCGCACCGTGGATCCCCCCGAAGGGGTCCCGGCCGTCTACCGCCGCAGCGGACACCTCCATCCGGTCTGGACCCCCTCCGGCCGGATCGTGACCGCCGAGTTCCCGGCCGACCACATCCACCAGCACGCCATGTTCTCGGCGTGGGTGAACACCGAGTTCGACGGCCGGAAAACCGACTTCTGGAACCAGGGTGGAAAGACCGGAACCGTCGTCCATCGCGACCTGAAGGAAACCGACGTCGGCCCCGTCTTCGCACAGTTCACCACCCTGCTCGAGCACCAGGCGCTGACGGACGGAACCTCTCCCCGGCCGGCCATCCTCGAAACGATGCGCGTTCGCGGCTACGCATCGCCGCGACCCGAACTCAACGTGTTCGATGTCGAGCTCGAGCAGCGGGCCGCCAGCGAAATCCCGCTCAAGGTTCTGAAGTACCACTACGGCGGTTTCGCGGTCCGTGGAGCTTCGGAGTGGTTCCAGCAGCCCGAGAGCAACATGCTCACGAGCGAAGGAAAGAACCAGAAGGACGGCAACGAGACCCGTCCGAAGTGGGTCAACATGCACGGCCTGATCGATGGCCAGCGGTGCGGCATTACCGTCATTCCGCATCCCGGCAGCGACCGCTCCCCGCAGCCGGTCCGCCTCCATCCCTCGAAGCCCTATTTCGTCTTCTCGCCGCCGATTCTCGGGGAGTTCGAGATCACGCAGGAGCAGCCTTACCGCGCGCAGTATCGCATCGTCGTGCATGATGGTCCGGCCGATCCCAAGCTGTTCGACCGGATGGCCGCGGAGTACGGTGACCCCCTCACGGCCAGCCGCTGACAGGGAACCGCGACGCGCGGCCGTTCACGCAAGACACAGTTTTTCGACGACGTAGTTTCCAGAACCGGGACGGAATGATGGCGGCCGAGCGACGACGCACAGCGACGATTTCTTCCACTTCGGCGAAGCTCTGCTGCTGGCTGGTGGCGCTGATCGGAACTGCGGCGATCCCCGCCGACGGGCAGGACGCGAAGACGCCCGCTGCGGCCGGGCGAATCCCGCTCGACGAGTTTCGTCCCAGGTCCCAACTGAGGACGCCGCAGCATCCGCTCACCCGCGCGAAGTTTCCCTGCATCAACGTCCACTTCCATCCGGAGAAGCTGACACCCGCGGAGCTCGATCAGCAGGTCAAGGTGATGGATGACGCGAACATCGCCGTCAGCGTCAGCCTCGATGGCCGCGTCGGCACGAAGTTCAGCGAACACCTCGCCTGGCTCAATGAACGGCATCCCAACCGCTTCGTCTCCTTCGTCCGGATGGACTACATCGGCGACGGCGATGCGAAAGATCCGAAAACGTGGGATGTTCACAAGCCGGGTTTCGGCGCGCGAATGGCCGACCGTCTCTCCGAAGCCGCCCGGCAGGGCGCCGCCGGACTCAAACTCCTCAAGAGCCTCGGCCTCACCCTTCGCGACCTCGACGGAAAACTCATCTCCCCTGACGACCCGCGTTTCGACCCCGTCTGGGAACGGGCGGCCGAACTCGACATTCCCGTCATCTGGCATTGCGCCGATCCGCGCGCGTTTTTCGATCCCGTCGACGAACACAATGAACGCTACGAAGAACTGTCGCGCCATCCCGACTGGAGCTTCCACGGCGGCGACTTCCCGAAGTTCGATGACCTCGTGGCAGCCCGCATGCGCGTCGTCGCGAAACATCCCAAAACGACCTTCATCCTCGCCCATTTCGCCGACCTCCCCGACGATCTGAAAACCCTCGGCTCGTACCTCGACCAGTACCCCAACGCCTATGTCGAGTTTGCGGGCCGGATCGCGGAACTCGGCCGGCAGCCCTACACCGCACGGGAGTTCTTCCTCAGGTACCAGGACCGCATTCTCTTCGGCACGGACGGCGTCCCGCCGATGACCGAACTCGTCCCGCACTTCCAGATGCTCGAAACGCGCGACGAGTATTTCCCGTATGAAGACAATCCCTTTCCGCCCCAGGGCTTCTGGAACATCTACGGCCTCGATCTGCCCAACGATGTGCTCCAGCAGGTTTACTATGAGAACGCGGCCCGCGTGATCCCCGCCGTCAGGAAGGCGCTGGCGGCCTTCGCGAAAGGCAGGACCGACCTCGAAAAGATGTTCGCGACCGTGCGCGGTCCGGCCCGCTGGGAAGCGACGATGAAACGCTTCGACCAGGAGAACGCCACTGATGCACCGAAGCCGGGAGGCGTCGCCTTCGTTGGAAGTTCCAGCATGGTCCGCTGGAACCTCGACAAGAGCTTTCCGGGCAAGGGATATGTCAATCGCGGGTTCGGCGGTTCACAGGCCTCGGAAGCCGTTCATTTCGCCCGCCGCATCCTCGAGCCCCTCAAGCCGAAGGTCGTCGTCTTCTATGAAGGGGATAACGACATCGCCCGCGGGAAATCGCCCGAGCAGGTGGCTGCCGACTTCCGGGAGTTCGTCGGGTTCATCCACAAGGAACTGCCTGACACCCGGGTCGTGATCCTGTCGGTGAAATACAGCCCGTCCCGGGCGAAATCGACCTTCCAGCACAAGGCGGTCAACGCGCTGATCGAAGCCTACTGCCATGAAGACCCCCAGTGCCGGTATGTCGACGTCGCCACGCCTCTCCTTGGAGCAGACGGCAGCCCCGATCCGAAATACTTCGTGAAAGACATGCTCCATCTCAGCGACGAAGGTTACGCCGCCTGGGCGAAGCTCGTCGGTCCGGCGATCGAAGAGGCGCTCGCCGATCACGCCCGGCAGGCAGTCGCGAATCCATGAAACTTCCAGCGCGACCGACGCTCGTTCATCCTTTCCCCCATACCGCGCCCGGTGCTGCGCCCGGCACCATCGCCGTTCCGCCCAACGGCTATCCGCCGAAAATCGAGTTCTACGGCTGCAGCGACGGCCAGTGCGAAGCGCTCGTCATCGACAACGTCGAGACCCTTCCGGCGCTCATCGAGAAGCATGCCCGCTGCTGGATCAACGTGGATGGACTGGGTGACGAACAGATTCTCAGGCGGCTCGCCGAACTGTTCCAGATTCACCCCCTCGCGCTCGAAGACATCGTCCACGTCCACCAGCGCGCGAAGGTCGAGGAGTATCCCGAGCACCTCTTCATCGTCCTCCGCATGGCCTGGCTCGGCGAGGAGCTGTACACCGAGCAGCTCAGCATGGTCATCCGCAACAATGTGGTCCTCACGTTCCAGGAGCGCCCTGGCGACTGCCTCGACCCTGTCAGGACACGCCTTCTCGATCGCCGCAGCAACCTCAGGAAACTGTCGCTCGACCATGTCGCCCACGCCATCCTGGATGCGATCGTCGACGGTTATTACCCCGTCATCGAACGCTTCGGCGAATGGATCGAGGAATCGGAACGCCGCATTCCGCTCGCACGGGGGGCCTCCGTCATTTCCGACATCCACGACCTCCGCCAGGAACTCCTCTTCCTCCGCCGCTGCGTCTGGCCGCTGCGCGAGACGATGAACGTCCTCCTCCGCGACCAGTTCTCCTTCTTCACCCACGATACCCGGCTGCATCTGCGGGATACCTACGACCACACCGTCCAGCTGATGGACGTCGTCGACACCTACCGCGAGCTCTGCGCCGATCTCCGCGATTTCTACTACGCGGTGATGAGCCAGCGAACGAACGAAGTGATGAAGGTGCTCACGATCGTGGCGACCATCTTCATGCCGCTCAGCTTCATCGCGGGTGTTTACGGCATGAACTTCGACACGGCCTACCCGTCGAACATGCCCGAGCTGCACTGGCCCTATGGATACATCTTCTCGCTTGCGCTGATGGCGCTGACGGCCGCAGGTCTGCTCTGGTTCTGCGCCCGCCGCCGCTGGCTGACTCTCGACGAAGTGAAACCCGAAGCCGACGAAGAGGGCTGATTCCCCGAGGCAAAGACTCGCCCCATCGAAGGGTGGCACTGGCGGAACCAGTACCACCCACGCCGGATGCGAGCAGCGGGAGACGGCTTACTTCGCCGAATCGAGCAGTTTCCTGGCGTCCTGGTCGTCCGGCTTCAGTTCGAGCGCCGTCTTCAAATGCCGGCGGGCCCGTTCCTGGTTGCCTGATTTCAGGTAGGCCAGCCCCAGCCCGCGGTGCGTCGCCGCGTCGCGAACATCAATCTGCATCGCCTCCCGACCCCAACGGATCGCCTCCTCCCATGTCTCCTCCTCGATCGCATGGTGCAGCAGCCAGGTCCGGGAGGTGAGATCGTCGAAATCCCGCTCGGCCACCTTCTGAAACAACTCCGGCAGCCGCTCGGTCTGGTCCAGCCTGAACAGCGAGATCGCCAGCAGGTAGGTGAAGCTGAGTTCGCGGGGATACTTCGCGAGCCCCGCCCCGAAAACGGCCGCCGACGTCTTGTAGTCCTTGTCGTCAAATGCCAGCCGCCCCAGGATCGAAACCACCGCCGGGTGTGGATCCTCGGGATCGAACGCCGTCTCCAGCCTCCGACGCGCCGATCGCTCCTTCCGATCGCGCATGTCCAGCCGCGCCAGGATCGCCAGCGCCAAGGGATGCTTCGGCGACGCTTCGAGAATCTTGTCGGCCATCTTCCCCGCCTCGGCGCCTCGCGACGGAGGAGCATCATTCAGCAGTGCCCACGCCACCGCGGCCTGGTGATCCAGGTTGTCGGGGGCCGCTGTCAGTGTCGCCTGCGCGCTCGCCAGCGCCGGACTGCGGGGGACCTTCCCGTCGTTCAATTCCTCGATCACCCGATCCAGAAATGGAGTGAAGCCTTTCTCGAAATCCGCCAGCGAAACTCCGAACACCTCACGGATGGCCGCTGGCGTCTTGAGACCTTTCCGGTAGGCGTCAACCAGTCGGAACAGCGAGTCGCTTCCGAACGTCTCCTCCATGTACCGCGCATACAGCCGGCTCATGCAGTAGGCGTGCTGCCAGTCGTCGCCGTTCTTCGGCCGCTGGAATCCGTTGTTGACGGTCTCGAGCGTGAAGAGCGTTCCCGCTTCGCGGCGATCGATCAGCAGACGCCGCCACGTTTCCGGGAAAACGTTGCCTTCAGTGCGGACGGCGAGCGCTTCGGTGTACCAGTGCGGGATGCCGAAGTTCGTCTGCTGCAGTGTCAGCACATGGCAGAACTCGTGCTTCGCCACGCGGGCCCAGTTGTAGGGCTCGCGCGTCGTAGGCGACGACAGCGCGACGATCATGCCGGTCGACGCCCCGATGGTCTGGATCCACGGCATCCCCGTCATCCGGGCGCTGAACCACGAATGCCCCGATTCCCCCTTGGCCGCACTGAAGATCTCGAAGGCCGTCCGTTCCGGCGGCTCGAATCCGAACTCTTTCGTCAACGGCTCGTACAGGCTTTCCAGTTCCTCGGAGAGATAGCTCGCGAAGACCTTGTCCGTTGCGTCATAGCGCAGGATGAAGTGATCCGTCGATTGCGTTTCATACCGCTCGAGAACATCGAGCACCTTCCGCATGTTGCTGACGCGGACATGAAACCGGTCGGCCCGGAAGGCGTCATCGAGAATTTTGCGGGCGCTGGCGAGGTCTCCCGTTCGCATCTGCAGGAGACCCAGCGCCGTCCGCGGAGCCGACAGCTGCGGCGCCACGTCGATCGCGCGGGCATAGCAACTCGTGGCCGGGTCATACCGCCGCGCCTGCTCGAGCACGGTTCCCAGTTCCGTCAGGAACTGGCCAGGAGCCGGATTGCGTTCCACGAGTGACTTGAGGATCTGCACATACTCACGGCCGGCGATTTCCGCGGGGGCCGTGGCAGGGGACGAAAGAACTGCCAGCGACAGACCGTCATCAGGAATTCCGTTCAGCAGGAGATCGCAACCGGCTTTCAGAGCCAGTCCTTCCTGCAACTGCGGATTCACGTCGAGGGCCCGGGTGATCCAGGGCAACGCGGCCGCGGGGGCTTCCGCGCCGAGTTCGACATTCGCCAGCAGCAGCAGCGCATCGATGTGGCGGGCATTCGTGGCGAGGGCCTGCTCCGCCAGCGTCCGGGCCTTCTCGGGATTGCGTTCATCCAGTTCGGCGCGGGCCATGCCGACCAGCAGGTCGGCCGAGTGGGGGTTGATGTCGAGGCCGCGCCGGAACTCCTGACGCGCCTGCCCGTTGTTGTGTTTTTCCAGCAGCAGGCTGCCGGAAAGGAAGTACGACTGCCACGCATTCGGATCGGCCTTCACCGCATCGGGCGTCAGGTCGTTCACGATGAAGGAGAACACCTGCCCGACGCCGCGGGCCCGGGCGTATCCGGCAGATCCTTCGGCGATCAGCAGCAGCGACTCCGCATCTTTGGGCTGGCGACGGTTGTAGTACTGCACGAACCACCGGAAATCCTCGGCCGCCGGTTCGAGCTTTCCCTGCTCGATCTTGATGCGGGCCCGCACGAGCCGGGCGAGAAGCTGTTCGCCATTCTTCACGAGGGCCGCGTCGGCCTGCTTGAGAGCGTCGACGTAGCGTCCGCGCGCCAGGTGCAGCGCCGCCAGATGCGCCCGGAGCGGCGCGGAATCGGGAAGCTGGTCGACCGCCGCTGCGAGCCGCTTCTCCGCTTCGTCGAAGTTCCCCGTTTCGAGCAGCGAGCGCGACAGGCCGATGACCGCTTCCGCGCGCTCGTCATCGCGGGCCGCATCGGCAAGCCGCGTCCAGGCGGCCACGGCCACGGCCGCGTCGTAGCGGCCGTGGCTGAGTTCATTCCGTGCGGCCTTGAGATCGTCGGCAACGTCGGCCCGCAGAGGGGCCGCAGGCAGCAGGAAGGCGGTGAGTAAGAAAGCCCGAAGTGCGACGCGGCCGAGATTCATCGCGTTTCCCGCTGGAGTGCCGTACGAGTCATCCGCTGATATTCTCACGAAGTCACGCAATTCTTTGGAGTGTCAACATGCTGCGCCGCGAGTTTCTTTCGCTTCTGGTTCTGGCTGCCGCTTCCTCGACCAGCTTTGCACAAAACCAGCCCGCGCGTCCCCGCGCTGCGGCTGCTCCGAATCCGGCGTATGCACAGATCACGGACGACCCTGCGCTGCCGCGCGTGCTCCTGATCGGCGATTCGATCTCGATCGGATATACGCTGCCGTTGCGCGAGGCGCTGAAAGGAAAAGCCAACCTGCATCGTCCGGCGACGAACTGCGGACCTTCGAACCGCGGTGTGGCCAACCTCGAAAGCTGGCTCAAGGCCGGCGGGTCGGACAAGTGGGATGTCATCCAGTTCAACCACGGCCTGCACGATATCCGTCATTTCAGCGACCCGGAAAACAAGAAGCCCGTTGGAGCGGACGAGGGGCATCGCCAGGTGCTGGAAGAGGAGTACGAAAAGAACCTCCGCACGATCGTGGCCCGGCTGAAGAAGACTGGCGCGAAGCTGATCTGGCGGAACACCACGCCGGTTCCGGAAGGCTCGAACGGCCGCGTGACGGGTGACGAGGTCCGCTACAACGAGATCGCGAAGAAGGTCATGGACGAGAACCAGATCCCGATCGACGACATGTACACCTTCTGCCTGCCGCGGCTGAAGGAGATCCAGAAGCCGAAGGACGTTCATTTCACCGAGGCCGGCTCGAAAGTGCTCGCAGAAGAAACGGCCAAAATGATCGTGGCCGCACTGCCGAAACCGGCCGCGAAGAAATAAGTGACCACCGGCCGTGACCTCCTTCGCCTCTTCGACTCCTGTTCAGGCCAGCAGCAGTCGAAGAGCGCCGGGAAGCCGGCGGGAGCTGCTCCTCGCTGATGGACGGCGTGGACAAATTCGAGCGTTGGCCCCGAGAGTGTGATCGCATGCGATTTGTGACTTCGCTGCTGTGTGGTCTGGTGATTTTCGCCCCGTCTGCTTCGGCCGACGAGTTCTCCGAGAAAAAATCGAAGAACTGGCATCAGTGGCGCGGGCCGCTCGCCACCGGCGTCGCGCCCGAGGCCGATCCACCGACCGAATGGAGCGCGACGAAGAACGTCAAATGGGTCGCCCGGATTCCAGGCTTCGGCAAATCGTCGCCGATTGTCTGGGACGACCGGGTCTTCCTGACGAGCGCGATCGACACGGGCGAAGTCGTTCCGGGCGCGACGAAGCCGGAGGACCAGCCCGAGCGGCGTTTCGATATCAAGTTCCCGCACACGAAGTACCGCTTCGTCGTGGACTGCCTCGATCGGAACACGGGGAAGTTTCTCTGGCAGCAGACCGCCGTCGAGGAATTGCCGCACGAAGGGCATCATGGCGACAACTCGCATGCGTCGGCGTCGGCGACGACGGACGGGAAGCGGCTGTACGTCTCCTTCGGCTCACGCGGGATGTACTGCTACGACCTGGATGGGAAGAAGTTGTGGGAACACAAGCTCCCGAACGTCGAAACGCGGCTCAGCTTCGGTGAAGGCAGCTCGCCCGTCGTTCACGGCGACACGGTCATTCTCGTTCGCGACAACGAAACGGCCTCCACGATTCTCGCGCTCGATGCCGCCACCGGCGAAACGCGCTGGCAAAAGCCGCGCGACGAAACGAGCGCCTGGGCGACCCCGCTGATCGTCGAAGCCGCCGGGAAAACGCAGGTCGTCACGAATTCGAGCAACCGGGTCCGCAGCTACGATCTGAAGACGGGCGACGTGATCTGGGAATGTGGCGGGCAGGTGTCGAACGTCACTCCGTCTCCCGTTCCCGTCGGCAACGACGTGATCTGCATGAGCGGCTACCGCGGCTCGGTCGCGATGCGGCTGCCGCTCGATGCGACCGGCGACATCACCGGCACGTCGAAAATCGTCTGGAAGTACGACCAGGATACGCCCTACGTGCCGTCGCCGCTGCTTGTCGATGGCCGGCTGTTTTTCAACAAGCTCAACAACGCGATCCTCACCGTGCTTGATTCCGAAACGGGCAAGGTCGTCCGAGGTCCCGAGCGGATGCAGGGGCTGAAGAGCCTGTATGCCTCGCCGGTCTCCGCCGCCGGTCGCGTCTACTTCACCAGCCGGGAAGGGACGACCGTCGTCTACAAGCTGGGAGACGACCTCGAAGTGCTCTCGACGAACACGGTCGAAGACCTGGTCGACGCCTCTGCCGCTCCCGTGGGAAAGCAGTTGTTCCTGCGGGGCAAGGACGTGCTCTACTGCTTTGAGAACGGCGGATCGTGAGGTGGCTTTTCCTGCTTGCCGGGCTATGGATCGCCGCGGTGACGACGGCGTGGTGGGTCGCTGTCCCGTTTGAAGCGGAGTACGTGCTGCCACAACACGTGTTCAGCCCGCTTCCGATCAACGCTGACGAGGCGCTGGCAACGACGTTTTTACCGAAGAGCGAAAGGTCGCCGCGCTCACGCTCGATTGGCCCCTGCCAGGTTCTTGACGTTCGAACTGGAAAGGTGCGCCGCTCGTTTCTCGACTCCGACTGGACCATTCTCGCGATCGATGTCGAGTCGCGCGAGAAAATGGCAGTTCGTCGTGACGAGGAAATCCGAATCGTCAGCACGACCGATGGCTCGGACTTCAGCTCGATCACGGGCATCCCGGAAAGTGCGACGTTCACCTTTGGAGCCGCTGGCCGGCTGTTTCTTGTTCGAGCGGAAAAGGCACTGCTCGCGTATGACGCCGCGACCGGCGAACTGAAATGGAGCAGGGAGAACGTCAGCGCCGCTTCCGTTCGGATCGGGCCGAACGTTGTCGCTGTGATGAAGTCAGGAGCGAACTCCCCCCAGCGAACCGGAACGACGCTCTCTCTGGGCTTGTCGCACTGCGAGATTCTGCTGGCTGAGACTGGCGAGCCACATCCGAAGCTCACCGGCGCTTATGCCAATCCGATCATCGGGACCTCTGATGGGAGTCTGATCGCGGTTCGCATGGGCGGCCTCAAGTGGGCCGTCATCGATGTCGCCTCCGGCGAAACACTCTGGATGCTTCCGCAAGGCTATTACTCGTTGATGCGGTTCAACGAGGATGGCAGCGAACTACAGATCCCCTGGCGGACTCCCAAAGACGCGGTTGGAATCGCACGCTGGAATTCACGTGATGGGGCTGACATCGCCCCCTTCCCCAAGGAAGCGGCGAATGCGGACCTGAAGATTTCGGCAGACGGTCGCTTTGCATGTGAGCTCAGGCAGCACAACTGGCTGCCGAAGTCTGTCTCGCAGTTCTTCCGGAAGCGTCAATGGTGGAAGCTCGGAGACCTGACGGGATCGGTCGTCGCCCCGGTCGTGTACGATCTCGAACAGCACACGACTCTCGGCCGGCTCCCCGTTGATACGGTGCCCTCCTCGGTCCAACCTTTCGGCCCCGGGTTCCTGTGTCACGACAAGAACGGCAAGGGGAGTTCCTATTTCTCGTCGTCGCCGGGGCGCAATTGGAGCTGGCTGTTCGGGTGGGCACTCGGGCCGATCGCGCTGGTCTGGGGAGGGAAGCGACTGGCAGTGCGAATGCGAAAGCCGGCCGTGCAGACTGCTCCTCCGGACTGAGTCACGTCACATTCACGACGCTCGCCGGGTGAGCGGCGTTGGATTGTCGACCAGCCCCGGCTTGCGTTGCTCGGTTCCATCCTTGTCGCCGTGGCCGATTTCATGGCGGGCTTTCTCGATCATCGGCAGCAGCCGGGCGATGATCTCGGGGTTCTGGTCCGCGACGTTTGTCGATTCGCCCGGATCCTGGTCGAGGTTGTAAAGCTCGGGCCTGTCGAGTTCGACGCTGGTCTGCTTCGGCCCGTCTTTCGCGACACGAAGCTTCCACGCTCCGCTGCGAACTGCCTGGACGTAGCCTTCGAAGTAGTAGAGATAGCCGGATTCATCGTAGGGCGATCGGGCGGACGGATCGTTGAGCAGCGGGCGCTGGTCGTAGCCGTCGATCTTCCGTTCCGGCAGCGGCGCGCCGATCGTCGCCGCGAAAGTCGGCAGGATGTCCATCATGGTGACGATCTTGTCGCCAACCTGTCCGGCCTTGATCCGTCCTGGCGCCCAGAGAATTCCGGGAACGCGATGTCCCCCTTCAAAGCTGGTCGCCTTGCCGGCCTTCAGGGGTGCGTTGCTGGCGCCATGCCGGAAAACCCCGCCGTTGTCGGAGGTGAACAGCACGATCGTGTGCCGATCCAGCCCCATGTCGACGAGGGCGCGCGTGATGATCCCCGTGCTCCAGTCGACCTCTTCGATGCAGTCGCCATACACGCCGTTCGCGCTCTTTCCTTTGAACTTCTCGCTGGCGTAGTGGGGCCAGTGCGGGAACGCATGGGGCAGGTAGAGGAAGAACGGCCGATCGACATTCTTTTCCATGAAGGAGACCGCTTCGTTTGTGTAGCGCCGCGTGAGATGGGTCTGGTCGGGTTCCTGCTCGATCACGGTTTCGTCGCGCATCAGCGGCGTCGGCAGCCTGGTGTTGTCCATCTTGCCGTCGGCGCGAAGTTGTCCCATGTCGTTGGAGAACGGGATGCCGAAGTAGTGATCGAAGCCCTGCTTCGTCGGGAGGAACGCAGGCTGGTCGCCCAGGTGCCACTTTCCGATACACATCGTCGCGTAGCCTTTCGACTTCGCGACTTCAGCGATGGTCGTCTCGTCCGGGTGCAGGCCGCGGGCGTTACCGGGGAACAGCACCCAGTAGCCCACGCCGTTGGTGTGCATCGAGACGCGCCGCGGATAACAGCCGGTCATCAGACTCGTACGGCTGGGCGTGCAGACGCCGCTGGTGGAGTAGAAGCTCGTGAGCTTCATTCCTTCGGCCGCGAGGCGGTCGATGTTGGGCGTCTTCTGTTTTGTCGAGCCGTAGCAGCCGACATCGCCGTAGCCGAGGTCGTCGCAGTTGATGATGATCAGGTTGGGCAGACGCTCCTGAGCGACGGCGGCCGAGGAAAATGTGACGGCGAACACGACGAGGCAGGCGAGCAGTGAGCGCATGGAGTTGTCGGGGCAGGGGGGAATGGAGTGGAAGCCGGGGCGCGGAGTTGGACAGCCGTCAGGGGGTGGAGCCGGTGACCTCGTTCAGTAGTTTGAAGAACCCTTTCTTGCGGGGGCTGCTGATGCCCCAGTTGACGGGAACGCTCTGGTAGCCTTCGTCGAAGCCTTCGCCGTCCATCCGGAAATCGAAGTAGCCCCATCCGGCATATTCGCTCAGGGCGGCGACGAAGTTGTTTGTCGGCCGCTCGAAGTCGAAGTGATCGTCTTCATTGAACAGGATCGGCATCGGTCGATATCCGGGGACCGCTCGGGTCTCCCGGACCATCTCTGAAATGCGGGCGGGATTCGAGACGCCGTTGCCATGCAGAAGGAGAAAGTCGGAGCTGCGGACGACATTCTCCCCGGGGACCGTTCCGCCGCCGTAGCTGGTTCCGACCAGCAGCCGCCGGCCGTTGCGCTCACGTTTCATCACCCGGTCGATCAGTTCGTGCACCCGGTCCGGCTTGAGGATCGCATGGTCGTATTTCTTCACGTTGCACTCGTTGTTCACTTCCACGAGGACGTTGGTCACTCCTGCGTCCAGCAGCCAGTCCACCGTCCTGTCGACGGCGCGGATGACGGCCTGTTCATCTTTCAACCGTTCATCCTGCCCGAAATAGAAGATGCCCAGGATGACCACCATGCCGAGGTCATCCGCCTTGTCGATGACGGCTCTCACGCGGGCCATGTCATCGGGGCGGAGATCGCCGTTTTCATCGATGGCGGAATTGTGCCACGGCTGCAGTTTGGAATACCCCTGCGGACTCCCACCCTGCAGGTTGAGAGTGATGCCCAGCAACCCCTGCTGGCGCCACTCGGGCATGGCGGCCAGGAACTCGCGGAGATTGCGGTCCGGGTCCCAGCGGCCGGTATCTGGATAGGCCCAGTTCTTCTGGGTCTCGGGGTTTCGGTCGTTGAAGGTCGCCTGGACCATCCGGCTGTTCAGAAGCAGCCCTTCGACCTTCTTTCCCTTCCAGGCCCGACCTTCGTAGGTCGGTCGGCCGTTGAGATGGAACGCGTCGCCGACGATCGTCACCGACGTCTTCCGGTCCATCTGGGCGTCGGCCCCGGCCGGAACAAGGATAGCCAGAGCAACCAGCCAGAACTTCATGGTGAGGCTCCATGGAGAACGGAAAAAGAGATCGACGTTCACTCGCGCGGGGACGCCGCCCGAGGCCTACAAGCCGGCACCGAAATCGTCTGACTTTGGGGAAGGAGGCGGCTCCTGCGACGCGGCCGGTGGTGTGGACTGGTCCGGAGGCGATTGAGTTGGCGCAGCTTGAGTCGCTTCGCCGCGGTTGCGATCGCGGTCACGGTCGCGGTTCCGACGGCGTTTCTTCTTCGGCTGATCCCCTGTGGCGGGGACAGAGGCGTTTGCGGCCGGTGATTCGACGCCAGGCACCTGCTCGTTCGTCGTCTCGGCGGAGGGGTGAGCCGGTTTCGGCGGACCCTGCTTCCCGGGAGGCGACCCATGGCGCGGTGGCTTCGGGCCCGGACCTCCTTTCCCACGCGGGCGTTCCTGCGGACGGCCTTTCTCGCGCGGAGGCTGTTGCCCGCCGGGACGCGGAGCGTGGCCCGGTTTTTCTCCTTGCGCCTGCGGCGGTCCCTGACGTGGGGGACGTGGTGGGCGGGGAGGTCTTGGCGCCGGCGCGGACGGAGTGGTCGCGTCGCCAGAGGCCGAGGCCGGTTCGAACTCGTCCGGTGGAAGCTCGTCTTCCTCGTAGAACCGGGGGACCGGGCGTGGCTCCGGGCGCACAACCCGCTTCCCTTCGACCAGCGTCATGAACTTCGGCGGGTCCTGACAGCGGCAGAGGACCGTCGTTTCAGTCTGCCCGACCATGCGCTCGCGGCCGCATGCCGCGCAGCGCCACTGGCGTCGGATTTCGGGCGAGAGATGGAGGCCGGGACCGCGCATTGTTCTGGAGGGGCCTGGATGCTGGTGGAGGAAAGAACCGCCGCGTTGGAGGACTCCTATTATTCGTGCCGGGCGACCCGGGCCGGAAGCGTCCCGGCGTGAAAAGTCTCCGATTTCGGGAGGCAGGCCGTTCCAGGGTCGCACACTGCGGCCTTTTCAGGCCGGAGCGTTCAGCGAATCAAGCGTCTGCGCGAACTCCAGCGCGCTGCGATAACGCTTCGCCGGCTCTTTCTCCATCGCCTTCAGGCAGGCGGACTCAAGGGCCGGAGGAAGATCAGGCAAGTGCCTCCGGAGCGGAGTCGGCGGATCGGCGACGATGCTGCCGAGGAGCGTCGCAAGGTTGCCGCTGAAGGGGACGGAGTTGGTCAGCAGTTCGTAGAGCAGCACTCCGAGGGCGTAGATGTCGCAGGCGGGCCCGATGTCCGCGGGATCCGCCGTGATCTGTTCGGGCGCCATGTATCCCGGCGTTCCGGCCACGGCCCCCGTCGGAGTCAGCAATGAGTCGGTCGCGTTGATGCTCCGCGCCATGCCGAAGTCCATGACGATCGGCTCACCGTCGGGCGCCAGCATGATGTTTCCGGGCTTCAGGTCGCGATGAATGATTCCGGCGTCATGCGCGACCTGGACGATGCGCGCCAGCGCGCTGACGAGCGCCAGGCTGTCCGGGATGGAATAGCGGCGGCCGCCGTCGAGCGTCTCGGCCAGCGTCCGGCCGGTGATGTAAGCCATCACCAGGTAATACCGGTCCCGGTCCTGTTGGACGTCGAAAATGCGGGCGATGCCGGGATGGTCGATCTGGGCGGCCGCGAGGGCTTCGCGATACAGTCGCCGCACGTACGTCGGCTCCAGCAGGAGCATCGGCGTCGGAACCTTGAGCGCCAGCTGTTTCCCGGCCGGGTCCTCAGCGAGGTAGACGACGCCCATGCCTCCTTCGCCGAGCTGGCGGAGGACGCGATAGGGGCCGATGGCAGGCGGATGCGACATGCGCGGCGTTTCGTTGCAAGTCCGACGTTCAACCCAAGCCCGCTAATGGATCGTTGGCGCGGCCTGCTCGGGACGGGAATGGCCGTTCATCTTCGGCCACGCCATGCGGAAAACGCTTCCGCCATTCGGGCCGGGACGCACCGTCAGATCTCCGCCATGCTCGAGCATGATCTTGCGGCTCACGGCGAGGCCCAGTCCCGTGCCGTGCGACCCTTTGTTCGATTCGAACGCCCTGAAAATCCGGTCCCGATCTTCGGGGGCAACGCCAGGCCCGTTGTCGGCGACTTCCAGGATCAGCTGCTCGGCCTCGCGGTCAAACTGCGTGGTGACGCAGACTCTCGGCGATTCGACGCCGTCGACCGCTTCCAGTGCATTGACCACCAGGTTCAGCGCCGCGCGGTGGATCGCCTCGCTGTCGAAATCACTCACGGGAACGTCTGGAGAGAAATTGCGAATCAGCGCCACTCCCGTTTCCTCCGCCTGCTTCTGCATCAGATCGCAGACATCGGCGACCTGCGTATTCAGCTGGTCCGGCGCAAGAACAGGGTCCCGTTCCTTGCTGTAGGTCAGCATGTCCATCACGAGGCGGTAGATCCGGTCCTGGTTGCGTTCGACGATCTGCCAGCCCTTCTGGATCATCGTCGTATTCGTGTCCTTCAGCCCCAGGTCGATCAGGTAGCTTCCGCCGCGGATCCCCTGCAGGATGTTCTTGATGTGATGGCTGAGAACGGCCGTGGTGTGGCCGATCGCCGCGAGTCGTTCCGATTCGATCAGCGCCTGGCGGTAGCGAAAACTTTCCACGGCCGAAGCCGCCTGGCGGGCGACAGCTGCCAGCAGCGCGAGGTGATCGTCGTCGAAACGTGCCGCCCCGCTCCGGGCCGACCACTCGGGCCCCGACGTCGTGATGTCGACGTACAGCACGCCGAGCAGTTCGAAGCGGCCGAACATCGGCGCGCACAGCGCCTCGCGGATTCCGCTCTGCAGGATGCTCTCTGCCGAGTTGAACCGGTCGTCGTGACGGGCGTCCGACGTGCGGACCGCGACGCCATTCTGAATCACGTACTGGACAATGCTGCGCGAAACAGGGAATCGTTCTGAGGCGGGCAGGCCGGGACGACGGACGACGACGCGCGGTTCGATGCGATCGGTTTTCGCGTCCGCGACCAGCATGCATGCGCGATCGGCGCCGACCGCCGGGAGAGTGATCTCGAGCAGCTTCTGAAGCAGTTCCTCGAGCCGCGGACACGGCCGGGCGATCTCCTCGCCGATCTGGTAGAGGATGCGCAGGTTGGCCGCAGCGCGGCGGGAGACGGTCCAGTCGGCCAGCGCCCGTCCAAGCATGGCGTCAGGCTCGTGCCCCATCGAGCCGACAATGCGGGTGGCGTCAGGCTGGTCCCCGTTGTCGACGAACTCGACGTTCTGGGGGCGCGGCGGAGGTTCGCCGTTGGCCGAGAGCACGAGGATCGTCCGGCCCAGCTGAATATGATCGCCCGGTTTCAGCTTCCGGGTTTCCGCTCCCTGCCCGTTGACGAACGTGCCGTTCGAACTCCCCAGGTCGCGGATCGTCCAGGCCTCGCCGTCACGAATGAGGTGGGCATGATCGCGGGAAACTTCCGAATCCGTCAGGCAGATGACGTTCCGGGTCCCCCGGCCGATGCCGACGACCGCATCCGCCAGTTCAAATCGCGATCCCTGGTCGGGCCCCTGCACGACGAGCAGCGACATCTCCGAAGGGGAACCTGGGGAACTCCGACCGCTCATGAAACAACGTGGAGGCTGTGAAACGAGGCTTCGACTGTTGGCACGATCAGCAGCCGTTCAACGTACCGGCTGCGTGGATCGGCGTCACGTCGCGGATGCGGAGTTCCCGTGTTTGACGCGCCTCGAAGTGCGGCGGCGGGGGAATGTTCCGCAGGATCGGTTGTGATGCGGTTCTCCGGAGGGCATTACCCGCGGCACTTGTGATGTCCGGGTCTGGAATCTTCGGAGGGTCGGGCCGGTTGTGATGGTGTTGCGGATCTCCTTGCGCGGCGGACGCACCGTCGCTCGGGCCAGAAACCGGCCGTCAGACTTTGCCACGGTTTCCCGATCGCCTCGCCATCCGGTGAAACCGGGATACACGGGGGCAGTCGCTGCACGCAGCGCGCGCAAAACGAGGTACGATGACTCGGCCCCACCTCCGGGAGCGATCACCACCAATGCGAATCGTTTTTGCCAGCTCTGAAGCCGTTCCCTTCTCGAAAACCGGGGGGCTCGCCGACGTCGCAGCCGGGCTCACCAAGGCGCTCGCGGCGGCCGGTCATCATGTCACGCTGATCACGCCGCACTATCCCCGCCTGTTTCCGCCCGAACTCCCGCGCCTGCCGACCAAGGCGACCGTGCAGGTCCCTCTCGGCGCCAATCGCGTCACCGGACACCTGCTCCGCAGTGAGTTTCCGGACTCGAACGTCGACGTCGTCCTGATCGACCAGCAGGAGTTCTTCAACCGCGGCAGCCTGTATGTCGAGGGGGGACGCGACTACCCGGACAATGCCGAGCGGTTCCTCTTTTTCAGCCGCGCGGTGATGGAGGCGATTCATCGCCTCAATCTCGCCCCCGATGTCATTCATGCCAACGACTGGCAGACCGGCCTCGTGACGGCGCTCGTCGCGCAGGAATACCGACGACTCCCCGGCTGCGAACAGACGGCCAATATTTTCACGATCCACAACATGGCGTTCCAGGGACGGTTCCATCGGGATCTGATGGCGCTGACTGGAATCGACTGGCGTCATTTCAACTATCACGAGATGGAGTCGTATGGCGATCTCAACCTCCTGAAGACAGGCATCGTGTTTTCCGATGTCGTGACGACCGTCAGTCCGACCTACGCGAACGAGATCACTCGGGCCGAGTTTGGATACGGGCTCGAGAACACGCTGGGAGTGAAGTTCGACCGTCTCGTCGGAGTGTTGAACGGAGTCGATACGACGGAGTGGAATCCGAAGATCGATCCGTTCCTCGACACCTGCTATACGGCCTCGACGGTGGAAGCGGGGAAGGCAGCCTGCAAGGCGGCCCTTCAGAAAGAATTGGGACTGAACGCCGATCCCGACGCCCTGCTGTTTGGAATGGTCTCGCGGATGGCGGACCAGAAGGGGTTCGACCTCATCGCGGCCCGCATCGAGGACATCCTGAAGGCGAACGTGCAGTTCGCGTTTCTCGGGACGGGCGAACGACGCTACGAAGATCTCGTGACTCGGCTGGCCCAGGAGAATCCGGGCCGCATTTCCGCGTCGCTGGTGTTCAGCGAAGGGCTGGCCCATCGCATCGAAGCCGGGGCCGACGCCTACCTGATGCCGAGCCGGTTCGAGCCCTGCGGACTGAACCAGCAGTACAGCCTCCTGTATGGAACGGTCCCCATCGTCCATCGCACCGGAGGTCTGGCCGATACCGTCGTCGACGCGCGGCCCGAGACTGTCGCCAACGGCACGGCCAACGGATTCGTCTTCGACAGCTATGACCCCAACAGCTTCCTCACCTCCGTCTGGCAATGCGTCGGCTGCTTCCAGCACGACAAGGCCCAGTGGAGGCAGCTGATCCAGAACGGAATGCGCGAAGACCGCTCCTGGAAACGGAGCGCGGCCGAGTACGCGGCCATCTACGAACGGGCGATCGGCTGGCTGAAGTAGACCCTGGAGGCCCACGCCGAGACGGCCTTGCCGGACCGTGCGTCCCTCATTTCGACGCTCCCCGCCACGCTCTCACGCGCGGGGGCCGGAAGCCTGCGGCCCGGCGAGAACTATTGCCAGATCTGCCGATTGGCTACTTCCGGACAGCCGAATTGGTCAAACGCAATTGACGCTGGAAACGCTTCTCAAATAGAGCGACCGGACGGGTGTGCTTGCGTCGTTGAAGTGGTTGGCTGTCGGAAGTTTCCACGTGGCTGGTGGAGGCGTCTCCATCGGCGGAAGGTTCGTCTGCTCCGAAATGCGGGTAGTTCATGCCGATTCTTCGCAGTTTGCGCAATGCGATTCGTGGTCGGACCCAGCGTTTCGTCGTCCGGCGCCGATACGGCGTCGATCATCCCAGCGTGGTGACGCTGCCCGGCTCACCCCATCCCATTCACATTGACCCGGCCGACAGCCGAGCCTGGAAGATCCTCGTCATGGCGCCGCTGTTCGGTCGTCTCGCGCGGAACCAGACCTTCTGGCGGCAAGGCTGCAGCCGTCTGACCCCCAGTCTCGCGCTCGACATCGGCCTGAACTTTGGCGAGTGCCTCTTCGCGGCCGACTATGACATCCGCACGGAACTGCATGCCTATGAAGCCAACCCACGGCTGCGGGAGTATGTGACCCGATCCCTGGCCGCGCATCCCGCGCGAAACCAGATGCGGCTGCATTTCGGACTGGTCTCCGACAGGCCCGGACCGGCCGCAACGTTCTATATCGACCAGCGCTGGAGCGGTGGATCGTCGGCCATAGCCGGATTGAAGCCCGAAGAAAGAGATCGCTATCAGCCGGTCCAGGTTCCTGTTCTGTCGGTCGATTCGACGCTGGCGAACAGTGCTGCGAATCGACCGGGCGGGACGCTGGTCTTCAAGATCGATGTGGAGGGCTACGAGTTTCGGGTGCTGGAGGGAATGCAGACGACCCTGAGCGCTCCGAGGTGGTCGCTTGGGCTGATTGAATTCGATACCGCTCTGCTGAAGAAGGCGGGAGAATCGCTGGAGGGCTATTTCGCATTCCTGCAGGAGCGTTTTGAGGTCTACGCCTTCGTACGCGACTGCCGGGCGATACGCGCCCGCACCTGGAACGAACTGCGAGCTCTCTTCCGGAAGCCCGAGTTTCACACCGACCTGCTTCTAGCGTCAGGAGAGGCCGATGAAGCGCTGGTCGGATTCCTGAACGAATGGACCACGGACAACCGGGCACGGCAGATCCGGCGGGCCGCTTAAGAACATCGCTCTGCCTTTCGAGAAATCTCGCTGGCCAGGTTGTCCAGAATCATGCGGAGGGAGCCGTCATGGTCCGGCGAGATGTCCGGCGTCGGCAGTTGAAAGTGGCGTGCCAGCGCGAAATAGGCGTCTGAGTAGTCGATGCCGTCGAGCAGGCAGCCTGGTAGAGGGTGGCAAGTTCCCCTCAAGTGGGGAACCTGCCGTTGTCTACGACGGCAGGAAATGGTCACGTCGAGCTAAGACGATGACTGAATCGTCACATCGATCGTCCCGTTGCGACTCGGCAGCTTCTAGACTCGTGGGACCTTGTGGGTTTTCTTAAGGGCGATGCTGAATCCGATCGAGACCGTTCGGCCGGTTGCGGGATCGGCCCGGCCGTCGTGATTACCAGAACCAACTCGGCCGAGTTGGCCTATCCGTCGTCCGCTTCGGGGCGGTTTCGGCGGCCGTGGAACGCCAAATACTTGCCCCCTCCCACTCGGGGGCCCTTCGAAGCGACTGCCTGAATCAGCTGTTTCGCTGCTCGACAATAATTCTAGATCGCCGGCTCAGCCAGATGTTATGTTGCCCGCCGAACGGCAAGCCCTCTTCGCTGAACCGAGCTGCCGTACATCAACGCCGGCAGGATGACTCCCGATGCAAACCTCATCTCGAAATGCAGTGTGGATCGGCATCCTTCTGCTCTGCATCATGCCCAAGGGGCAGGCCGCAGCGGCGGGACTTATCCGCCAATTGCCACCCGATGGCGCCTGGAGCCTTTTCACGACTGTGACGTCGAGCGAGCCGGAATTGCAGGTCCCGAAGGACTCGAAGTTTCAGTTCGATTCGGCCCTTACCGGCAGGTCGGAAGTCTGGGGCTCTCTGAAACTGAGTTCCGTTGGACGAAAGACTGTCGATGGACGGAACTGCCGGTGGATCGAGATTGAAGTGAAGTCCCCCTCGCCTGGCTCTCACCCGGAAATCGTCGTCAAGATGCTCATTCCAGAAAAAGTTCTGGTCGAGGACACTGACCCCCTGGCCCAGGTCATCCGGTTGTACGTGCAATACGACCTTCTGAACGAAGGACAACCGACACTCATCGAGGACGAGAAGCGGAAGCGATACGAACTCGACCGCGTCCGACTTTGGCTTCTTCCGCCCGCAGGGACGACAACGCGGCTCAACGAACAGACGATTTCCACGAAGGCTGGAACCTTTTCCTGTCAGGGGGACTGCGGGGAACATCGTTTCCAGTCAACAGGCATCGTCGAGAATAGCGCCGGATCCTGGTCAGGCACCTTTCAGCGTTACCGTCACGAAAACGCTCCGTTCGGTGTCGTGTCGTTGTCGCTGATCGGGAATGCAATCGAGGAGATCGCAACGCCGCAAGCAAAAGTCAGAATGAAGACCGATGTGACACAGAGGGCGGTACTGACTGAAACCGGCATCGGAGCCAAGAGTCGATTCTCTCGCGTTGAGTGAATCATTCCCTTTCGCCGACACAGGTCATGCTTGATTCCCCGGCCGCTACGGAGCGTCCGGCCAGACGTCTCGTTTGTGGCGCAGCAGCATCTGGATCATCCGATCGACTGCGGAGGGCATCTTGATCCGCATGACGATGTCGTGCTGATGACTTGCCAGCCGGCTGGTAAGCTGGTGGGCATGAGCACGGGGAACCTTGGCGTTGCGGTGACACTGGCCTGGCTGGCCGGCGTTGGACTGGCTTACTGGGCTGGCGGGACACTCTTCGCACTCATTGTCGCGAGCGTTCCTGTCTTTATCGCATCCCAGTTGCTGCCATCCAGAAATCAGAAGCCATCCAAACCGAAAGCTGTCAAGCCGTCGAAGTCTCCGACCTATCCATGGTCCGATTAAACTGACCCACTACCCTGCAGTCGAGCTCGATCGGGCAGGGCGGGTGGACTTTTTGATACGAATCGATCGTGAAGGGGGGCGACGTCGATCCCGACCATCCGGGCGGCAGGTCGAATGCACGGCAGATCCGGTGGGCCGCTTAAGAACAGCGCTCTGCCTTTCGAGAAATCTCGCTGGCCAGGTTGTCCAGAATCATGCGGAGGGAGCCGTCATGGTCCGGCGAGATGTCCAGCTTCGGCAGTTGAAAGCGGCGTGCCAGCGCGAAGTAGACGTCTAAGTAGTCGATGCCGTCGAGCAGGCAGCCCAGAGGTTCATTCAGCAGAACTCGATCGCATAGCGGATCGATCCCCCGCAGACATGCCCGCACCGGGCCGACGAGATCGAGCGTTTCGGGCGAGGTGATCTGCGATCGCCGGATGAACTCGTCGTCGGTCATCGATGATCGTTGTCTCAACTCCGCCCGAAAGGCGCGAGAGGCGCTGCTCAGTTCATCAATCGCGAGCTCGATTGGCCGGCCAAGAACCTGAGAGATCAGGCAAATGACGACTGGAAGCTGGATCGTCGCCACGACGGCAAAGGCGATGCAAAGGACTTCACAGTCGGGAGTCGCAACCCTCCACAGGACGACGGACGCGGGAAACAGCAGGGCTTCCAGGGTCCAGAGCGCCTGATAGCGTCGCCGCTGGATTTCCAGGTCGGGCCATTGATGCTTCGCGACGCGATCGATCGTCCACTCGTCGATCATCTCGAGCGTCTCCAGCAGAGACGGAATCCGCGAGGCCCTGTGCCGGTCGAGACGACCAGGAAGAATACGTCAACAAGAGCGGGCGAAGGGACTCGAACCCTCGACATTTAGCTTGGGAAGCTAACACTCTACCAACTGAGTTACGCCCGCGAGCGTGGTTCGATAGTCTATCATCCGCCTTCCGGGTGAAAAGGGGACGCCTTGCGCTGTTCCCGCATTGTTCTCCGATCGCCGACTGTGGGGGCTGGCGCCCCGGAGTCGACCGCCTGCCTTCCGTTCGCCGCCTGGCCCGCCGGCAAGACCCGGTCCTCGCGAAACAGACCAGGAAGAACCGAGACCGGGAAAACTGACCCCGCCAGACAATTCGAGTGATACCCCCACGCGGCTGATGCGTTTGGGCTCTGCTCCGCGTGCCGAGATCTGTTCATGGATAACCGCCGTACACTGACGTTTTTCCTCCTGTTCGTTGCGGCCTGGCTGTGGGTCGGGCCGAGGCTCTTCCCCAATCTCTTCCCCAAGCCTCCCGTCCGTCCGGCCCAGCAACAGGCGGCGGCCGACCGCAAGCCCAACGAGATTCCGGCCGTCGTTCCGGGCCAGGCCGATCCCGCCCAGCCTGCCGCCCCTGCCGAGGTGGTCCGGCATCCACATCGCAAAATCGTGCTCGGCCCTCCCGCGGAACAGCAGAATCCGGAGACCTATCTCCGTGTCGCGCTGACGACCCAGGGGGCCGCGATCGAATCGGCCGAACTGCTCGACCCGCGGTACACCACCCTCGACCGCAAGCAGCCGCTCAAGGTTGTCGGGAATCCGTATCCGGGAGTCGCCGCCCGGGGAGAATCCGCGCGACAGACGCTCGAGACCACGCTGGCCGACATTGACGTCCAGCTGAAGCCGCACAACCTCACCCTGGACGAAGCCGACTGGGAAGTCGTCCCCGGCTCGGAAAGCGAGACGGGAGTCACGTTCCGCTACCGCGCGCCGGATGGAAAGCTCGAAGTCCGGAAGAGCTACGCCATCCAGAAGGCGCCCATGGATCGGGCCGACTTCGATCCGAAGGGCTACCTCGTGAAGGTCGACCTCACCGTCGAGAACCTGACCGACCAGCTGGTGAAGACGCGGTACGAAATGCTCGGACCGGCCGGCCTGCCGCTCGAAGACCCTGAGAATGCGCGCACCTTCGTCGAACTGAAGGCCGGCGTGATTGAAGACCCCCGGTATCCGGGCGACGTCACTGCCACGTCCCCGCTTCTCGCGGCGGCCGTCGTCAAGGAACTCGACAATGCGGCTGCAAAGAATGACGTCTCGGGACTGACGATCTGGAGCAAGCCGTTCCGCTATGTCGGAGCCGACGTTCAGTACTTCGCGGCACTCCTGGTTCCGCGTGAGCGTCAGGGAGTCGACAACGACAAGGACGGCAAGGCTGACATCTATTTCAATGACGCCCGCCCGGTCATTCTCCATCGAAACGCTCATCCGGAACTGAGCGCGGTGACGCTCGAGTTCACGTCGACCGAACTGGAGATCCCGGCGAAGTCGTCGACCACCCACAAGTTCGACCTCTACCTCGGGCCCAAGCGGGCCGACCTCATGGATGCGCTCGATGCGCGTCCGGTCATGAACTACGGCTGGTGGCACCGCGTCAGCGCCGCGCTGATCTGGGTGCTCACGTTCTTCCATCACACGCTGCATCTCCCCTACTGGGCCTGCATCGTGCTGCTGACCTGCTGCGTCCGCGGGCTGATGTTCCCGATCTCGATGAAGCAGACGGCCAGCGCCGCCAAGATGAAGGAGATTCAGCCCGAGCTCACCGAGCTGCGGAAGAAGTACGCCAAGGAGCCGGAAAAGTTCGCGCTGGCCCAGCGGGAACTGTTCCGGAAGCATAACCACAACCCGTTCGCGGGCTGCCTGCCGGTGTTCCTGCAGCTGCCGATCTTCATCGGCCTGTACAACGCCCTCTACTACGCCATCGATCTGCGGCTGGCCCGCTTCCTGTGGGTCGATAACCTCGCCGCTCCCGATGCGCTGTTCCGCTTCCCCGGACCGCTCCCGCTCCTCGGCTGGCACGAGTTCAACCTGCTGCCGATTCTCACGTGCGGCCTCTTCCTCGTTCAGCAGCGCATGTTCCTGCCGCCGGCGGAAACGGACGAGCAGCGGATGACGAACAAGATGATGAACTTCATGACCATCTTCATGGGGTTCATGTTCTACAAGTCGCCGGCCGGACTCTGCCTGTACTTCATGGCTTCCAGCCTGTGGGGCATCGCCGAACGGAAGCTGCTCGACCGCATGAAGCCGCAGATCGAAGCCCGGAACGCCGCGAAGCAGAAGGCGCGTGATGAACGGAAGAAGGCGAAAGGCGAGCAGCCGGGTCAGTCGTGGCTCGAACGCCTCGCCGTCGCCGCCGACGAAGCGCGAAAGCAGTCGGCGAATCAGAAGCTGGCGGATTCGAAGAAGGAATCGCGGTCGCGGAAGTAGGAACGACCATTAGTGAGGAAGCGGTACGATGAAGCGACCGTTCTTCACAAAGCAACCATTTGCTCCCGTTCACCTGATGGTGGTGATTGGCGGCGGAGCGTTCGGAGCGATTCTCGCGTTGGCGCTTTACCAGAATTGGCCAAATCACCCTCACCGTTGGGTGTTACTCGTTTGCGCTATCGGCCAGTGCATTGTAGTCGGCGCCGGTCTCATCGTGCTTCCGCTCCTCCGGCGAGAACAAAACAATTCCGACGATCAGCGTGACGTGAAGTAATACGATGGGACGGGAAGACTGTCCGAATCCCAGATTCAGGGCCTGTGATTTGAGGCGTTCGAATGTCGACGACTGCGGCTGGTCAGTACAAGATCGTTCCCGATCAGGGTGAGCTCGACTCCATCGAGCGCGACCTCACCTTCTACAACAGCACCGTCAAAGACCCGAAGGTGCTGACGAAGATGCAGGTCGGGGCGTTCAACCGCGACGGCTTCGTGCGGCCGGTCCCGATCTATTCTCCCGCCGAAATCGCCGGAATCCGGGCCTACTTCGACGACCTCCTGCAGCGCGTCATCGCGGCCGGAGGCGACAGCTACTCAATCAGTTCGGCCCACCTGAAGTACGGGAAGGTCTGGGACATCCTCACCGAACCGCGGATCGTCGCGGTCGTGAAGGACATCCTCGGCGAGAACGTCGTCGGCTGGGGCTCGCACTTCTTCTGCAAGATGCCCCACGACGGCAAGACCGTCGCCTGGCACCAGGACTCGAGCTACTGGCCCCTCACGCCCACGAAGGCTCTCACCGTCTGGCTGGCTATCGACGACGCCGACGTCGAGAACGCGGCCATGCGGTTCATCCGCGGCTCGCACCACTTCGGCCACATGACGTTCCGCAACAGCAATCCCGCGGAACACAACGTCCTGAACCAGACGATCGAGAATCCTGAAGAGTACGGCGACCCGGTCGATAACTGCCTCAGGGCGGGCGAGTGTTCACTTCATTCCGACCTCCTCCTGCATGGCAGCGAAGCCAACAACTCGGATCGCCGGCGATGCGCGCTGACGCTGCGCTACGCGGCCGCCGATGTCGTGGCTCACCTCGGCTGGAACGGCAAAGGCGTGCTGGTTGCCGGGAAAGATCCGACCGGCCTGTGGGCCAACAACCCTCGCCCGAAAGACGACTGAAGCAGTCAGTTCACTTTCGCGGAGCGGGGATCGATCAGCATGCGGCCTTCGGTCAGGTTGTCGCTCACCCGGTTGCCCAGCCCGCCGCTCACCGAGATGGCCGTCGTGTCCCCATCTTTCGAGCGGCCATCACGGATGATGCAGCCGTCGATCCGGCTGGTCGACGTCTCCTTGAGCACGATGCCCGCTCCGTCGCAGTCGGTGATGACGCAATCGGAAATGTTGATCCGGGCGCAGTTCTCGACGACCAGTCCCGCCGCCTGCCCGTGGGCCCCGTTGATATGGGCCGATTGCAGAATGCAGTCGGCGCATTCCTGGAGGATCACGCCCCCTTTCGCGGTCCCCGGCTTCCCTTTGATGGTCCTTGGATTGCGATCGAACGAATTGCCCGTCGCGACGACCCCTACGCAGTTCTCGAGCAGCAGGTCCCGGTCGTAACCCAACCAGAACGTGTTCGCGGAGAGCGTGACCCCCCGCGTATCCTTCAGGTGCACATTGGTCATCACGTCGCTGAGGACGTTGCCCGTGATCGTGATATAGCCCTCGCGCTCGGCCGCCCCGCTCTTGCCGATGATGCGGATGTTGGCCGAATCGGGGCTCTCGGAGTTGTGCTGGATCGTGCACCCGGTAATCGCGACTTCGGCGATGCCGCTCCGGCCGCCGGTCGAATCGATCAGGACATTGGCTGTCGGCGGACCGTCCTTCCCGTGGTTGCTCTCGATATCACACGTCCCGATGTGGATGTTGCGCACATCGCCGCCGCGGCAGACAATGCCTCCCCCCTGGTTGTAGCTGATGTGACAGCCGACGATGTTGGACTGGTGCAGGTTGACGTTGTCGTAGAACACGCCCACGCCGGAGTTCTCATAAAAATGGCAGGCGTCGATCAGCACATTACGGTTCCGGTTGACGAGGTGAACCGCGTGCAGCGCCTTGCGGACCACCACGCGCGACAGTGTCAGCTGCATCACGCCATCGGCCTCGATGCCGACCGCTTCCGGATGCTCTCCGACGATCTCGATGCCCACCACCTGCGGAGCCCGCTGGCGGTCCCACACGTCCGGTGTGAAGTCCTTCGGCGCCGCGCTCCCCTTGTGCGTGCCGACGAACCGGAACGCCGGGCCCGGGCCGGCCATCACGAACCGGGCCGTCCCGTCGCCCGTGATGGAGGTGAAGCCGACCTTGTCGAGGTCGATGACGACCGTCTTCGACAGTCGGAACACGCCCTTCGGGAAGGCGAGTGAACCGAGCCCGCTGTCGATCGCCTTCTGCAGCGAGTCCGATTCATCGACCATTCCATCGCCGACGATGCCGAGTCGCGAGAGTCGACCTTCTCCGCCGCGGCGCCCTTCCTGGGCCGCGAGACGGTCATTCGGGAAGGCCCAGCCCAGAAGAACGAGGCCGGACAACAGCACTGCAGCAGATCGGATCATGAGCTCGATTCCTGGGACTTCGTCGTCACGGGATGCGTCGAGCGCGGATCATAAGGCGGCTGGGCCACCTGGTCAGCACATGAGTCGCTGATGCAGCACGAAGTCCGCACGGTTCCCGGCGCGGCTGATCCTTCTCCTGAGGCCAGCCTTCACACGCCAGCCCGCTCGACCGCTGGTCGTGTCGGGAGGATGTCCGTCCGCCCCGCGGCGAGCTCGTCCGCCAGAAATGTCGACAGGGCCGAAATCGTCGGATAGTCGATCAGGGGGTTGTCACGGAATCGGCACCCCAGCCATTGCTCGAGTTCTCCCACCAGCGCCACAAACTCCATCGAATCGAGGCCGACATCGATCAATGGCTCGTCCAGGTCGATCCCCTGCGGCGAAACCTCAAGCCTCGTGGCGATCCGGGCGGTCAGCCAGTCCTGGATCTCCATGGCCGAACGGGCAATGACTTCGCTTCCTGCGGATGTCTCGGGAGCTTGCAGTGCCTGCACGTCAATACCTCAAGGTGCCAATCGAGTTGTGCCGAATGTCCTGTTCATCCTACCCCTCGATGTCACCAATGCGACGGGTCTTCCGGGCAAAAGTTCCGACAGGGAATTGCGGCCCGCGCCATGCTGTCGACAATAGGGATTCCACTGGCAGCACTAAACTTGCATGTCACAACAAGGGCCTGTTTCCGAATCGTCACACCAGTCGCTGCCAGTCTGGTGCGGCCTGACGCTGCGCAATTGGCTGGCACTGCTGCGACTGAAACCGACGATTGACCGCGCCTCCTGGAAACGCGTCGTCGGGATCTCGGCAGCGAGCACCGCCAACTCGGTCTTCTCCGCAGTCGAGAATCTGCTGTACAGCCGCCGCACACGCCGCGCCACTGTCGCCCCTCCCGTGTTTGTCCTGGGCCACTGGCGCAGCGGAACGACCTTTCTCCACCAGCTGCTCACGCGCGATCCCCGGTTTGCCGCCCCCACCTTGTTCGAGTGTTCGTTTCCGTCCCATTTCCTCGCGACGGAGTCCTGGCTCGCTCGGCTGACCTCGTGGATGCAGCCCCGAACCCGCCCCATGGATGCGGTCGAAAACAGCTGGGATGCACCGGCCGAAGAAGAAATCGCCCTCCTCCTGCTGACCCTCGCCTCGCCCTACCTCGTCTCGGCCTTTCCCGACCGTCCGGAGGCCGTGGCCCGGTTCAACAGCCTGGCAGGTGGATTGTCGAAAGAAGAACTGCAGCAGTGGAAGGATGACTACGTCCGCTTTCTGCGAAAGCTCTCCCTTAGGCACGGAAAGCCGCTGGTCCTCAAGTCGCCAGCCAATACGTCGCGGCTTCCACTTCTGCTCGAGCTCTTTCCGGAAGCACGGTTCATTCACATCGTGCGCAATCCCTACGCAGTCTTCAGTTCCACAATGCACCTGCACCGCGTGCTGTCGCGGGAGAACGGTCTGACGTCCAGGCCGCCGGTCGATCTGGAAGAGCGGGTGCTGTCGTCTTACCTCGCGATGTACCACTCGTATCACCTGTATCGAATGAAGATCCCTGCGCACCAGCGATACGAGCTGAAGTTCGAAGACCTCGAGGGCGATCCGGTCGGAGAGCTGCAGGCGATGTACGCTCACTTCGGATGGAGCGGCGCAGATCGCATTCCGGAATGGCTCGCCCGTGATCTCGAGCGCCAGCCAGGGTTCAGGAAGAACAGCTTCCGGCTGCCGGAAGGCCTTCGCAGACGCGTGGCTCAACAGTGGGAGCCGGTGTTTCATAGGTACGGGTATCCCTTCGAGAGCCCGTCGCAGACTTCGAGCGAGCCCGCCTTTGACCAGACGTCCCCTTCGCGGTCCGGTTCCGAATGACCAGGCCATCCATTTTGCCGACGTGCTGCGAAACACGGTGGCCGACCGCCCCGATGATGTCGCGTTTCAGTTCCTGCCCACCGGAGAAGACGAAGAGCGTTCCCTGACGTGGGGCGCGCTCGAACGACGGGCGGCCAGCATCGCCGCATCGATCGCCGAGGTCACCTCTCCGGGCGATCGGGTGCTCCTCGTGTTCGCGCCCGGGCTGGAGTTCATCGAAGGCTTCCTCGCCTGCCAGCTGGCGGACGTCATTGCCGTTCCCACCTATCCCCCCAGGCCGGAACGCGCCTGGCAGGGGCAGCGACTCGTTTCGTCCATTGCCGGCAGTTGCCGGCCCGCGCTCGTCGTCACCGGCGGGGCCTTCGCCGGCACGATCCGGCAGTTGCTGGAAGGGTTGCCCGAACTGGCAGCGACGAAATGGCTCAACACGGATCTCGTCGCCGACTCCCGACGCCCCGCCCGCGCGCCCAGGGCCGCACGTTCGGACGTCGCTCTGCTCCAGTACACCTCCGGCTCCACCGGCGAGCCCAAAGGCGTCATGGTCACGCATGGCAACCTCGTCCATAACGAAGAGATGATGCGCCGCGGCTTCGGACATACCGAGGTCACGGAGTATGCGGCCGGAGTCTGCTGGCTCCCCCCTTATCACGACATGGGCCTGATGGGCCACATCCTGCACGCGGTTTACATCGGATTCCCCTGCGCGGTGATCCCTCCGCTCGGAATCCTCCAGTGGCCCGTGAGGTGGTTGAAAACCCTGTCGAAGTACCGGGCCGATGCGAGCGGCGGCCCGAACTTCATCTACGAGCTCTGCTCCCATCGCATCAGCGAAGACCTCCGCGCCGGGCTCGATCTCTCCCGGTGGAACATCGCCGGCGTCGGAGCCGAACCGGTCCGTGCGAAAACACTCGACGACTTCATCGCGGCCTACGAGCCTTACGGGTTCCGGCGGAACGCGATGTATCCCTGCTACGGCCTGGCCGAAGGAACATTGTTCGTTACCGGCGGCGATCCACACACCGAACCCGTCATTCGCCTTTCGCCCAGGCAACTGGGACAGGGGGATTCCATCGATCTCGCCACCGGCGAAGAACCCCAGCGACTCGTCGGTTGTGGTCACGCCTGGATGGATCAGTCCGTGTTGATCGTTGACCCCGAGACGAGGCTCCCCTGTCCGGGGCGAGTGGGGGAAGTCTGGGTGTCAGGGGCGTCGGTCGCCGCCGGCTACTGGGAGCAGCCCGAGGCGACCTCCGAAACCTTCGGCCAGCAGCTCGCCGCCGACCCCGAATCGAGGCGGTTCCTGAGAACCGGCGACCTCGGATTTCAGGACGACGGCAACCTGTTCGTCGTCGGTCGGCTGAAGGACCTGATCATCATCCGCGGCAAGAACTTCCATCCGCAGGACCTCGAAATCACCGTTCAGGGAACGCACTCCGCCTTTCGGGCCGATTGCGGGGCCGCTTTCGGCGTCGATGTCGGGGGGGAAGAACGTCTCGTCGTGGTGCAGGAGATCGACCGCCAGACCCGATCGCTCAATCTTGAGGATCTCAGGGCGCAGGTCCGCAAGGCGATCCTGCAAAGCTTCGATCTGCGTCCGCACGAAATTGTGTTTTTGCGCAACGGGACGCTCCCGAAGACCACCAGTGGAAAGGTTCAGCGACGCGAGACGAAACGCCGCTACCTGACGGGCGAGCTGACCTTGTGGACGAGCACCCGGTAGTGCGAGAAGGTTGCGGGCATGAGGGATCTGCGGCAGTTTTTCCGGTTCGCCGGGCCACTGGAAAACACGCCGTCGAAGTCAAGTTGCGGTACACAATTGTGAATTATCGGCATAGACTGAGGCGAGCCTTCGGCGACTACCGTTGAGTGTTCCGCCGACGTTTGCATTCGCGAGTGCTCCGCTGATGCTTCGTGTGCTGGGAAGTTCCAATCCCTGGCGTGAGTCGATCAGCCGCCGTGAGGTGATGCAGATCGGCGGGCTCGGTGCGCTCGGATTAAGCCTCCCAGGCATGCTGAAAGCCGAGGAGTCCGCTGTCGGACAGCCCGTTCCACGGGCCAAACGGATCCTCCTGCTGTACCTCCAGGGGGCCGCCTCGCAGTTCGAGACCTGGGATCCCAAGCCCCAGGCGCCGGCCGAGGTCCGCGGCAAGTGGGGCGCGATCCCCACCTCGGTGCCGGGCGTTCAGATCTGCGAGATGCTGCCTCGCGTCGCGAAGTTTGTCGACCGGATGGCCATCGTGCGGTCGATGACCCACGAGCACAACAACCACTCCAATCTCTACACCCTCTCGGGCTACCCGGCGATCGATTTCACGTCGGAAACGAACCCCTTCGACAGCCGCCACTATCCCTTCTTTGGCAGCGTGCTCGACTATCTCGAGGAGCAGCGGAATCCCGGACACGTTCCGGAAATGCCGCGGAACATCGGCCTCCCCTATCAATTCAGCGCCCACGGCCAACTGGCGCGGCGGGCCGGGCCGTACGCCGCCTTCCTCGGCAACGGCTACAACCCTGTCTGGACCGAGTTCGACGGCGAAGCCACGAAAGAGATTGGCCGAACCTCCTTCTTCGCCGGGCTGAAGAAAGAAATGGTCAAGGATCCCTATCTCGGGATCACACCGGACAGCCGGATCCGCCTCTCGAAGTCGGCCCAGCTCGCAAAGGAAATGACGATCGACCGGCTCGACCGCCGGCGGTCCCTCGTCGAACAGCTGGATGACGAAGCCAGGCGGGTCGACGAAAACCAGGCGACCCGCGGTCTCGATCGCTTCGAGTCGATGGCCTACAACCTGATGACATCCGCCAAGCTCCGCGACGCGCTCGACTTCGCCCAGGAGCCGATGTCAAAACGCGAGCAGTACGGCATGACGCTGTTCGGCCAGGCGGCGCTCGCCGCTCGCCGGCTTCTCGAGGCCGATTGCCCGCTCGTCTCGGTCTTCTGGGACGAATACAAGATCGTCAACACCGCCTGGGATACCCACTTCGAACACTTCGAGCGACTGGGAGATGAACTGCTCCCCGGATTCGATGCCGCGGTGAGTGCCCTGTTCGGCGACCTCATCGAACGCGGGCTCCTCGACGAGACCCTCGTCATGTGCCTGACGGAACACGGCCGAACGCCCAAGATCAACAACCTCGATCGCGGCGGCGGCCGCGACCACTATTCGAAGTCCTACAGCGTGATGCTCGCCGGAGGCGGAATCCGCCCGGGGATGGTGCTCGGGGCGTCTGATTCGATCGGGGCGTTTGTCAAAGAGCGTCCCGTCAGCCCGGAGGACATCCTGGCGACGATGTATTACCTGAAAGGCATCGATCCACAGTCGGCATCCGTCCCCAACCAGCTGGGCCGGCCGATGCGGCTCACCGAGCGAGGAGAGATCATTCACGAAATACTTGCGTAACAGTTTTGTAACGGCCGATTCCGCCCGGGGTTGAAGTTTCAGGTGATTGCGGTCGGGGCGGAAACTTACAGGCAGGACACAAACAACTGGCGATCGGAGTACTTCGATGGACCCTGTCGCCTGACCTTGCCGGACATTTTTGACTGACGGGGATTGCTTACTGCTGAAGACACTGATTTCCCGCCGCGTCCGCGGTGGAGCGTTCATACTGCCAGATTCGACTCGGGGGAGTTGTCATGCGTGCAGGAAGACGACGCTATGGATTTACGCTGATCGAGCTACTCGTTGTGATCGCGATCATCGCGATCCTCATTGCCCTGCTGCTGCCCGCTGTGCAGCAGGCGCGGGAAGCCGCCCGAAGGACGCAGTGCAAGAACAACCTGAAGCAGATCGGGTTGGCGCTGCATAACTATGAGTCGACGTTCAGCCTTCTTCCTCCTCTGGCGTTCGGGAATGGCGGCGATGTCGGCCATCCACTCGACCCGCCGGCGTCAGGCTCCTGGGCCTGGTCGATGGCGATTCTGCCGATGATCGAGCAGGCGCCTTTGGCCAACCAGCTCAACTACGGCCCGATCACTCCGAAGCAGGCGGCCACGAATACAGCCACCCGTCCGCTGTTGTTGGGTTCGCTGGCCGCGTTTGTCTGCCCTTCCGATCCGGGAAGTCAGCTGAATCAGAATCGTCCTTTCAAGACGTTGGTCGCGGGGGTGAATCCGTTGGTGATCGCGAAGTCGAATTACCCGGCCAACAGTGGCAGCGAGAGTGGGAACTGCAGCGATAACGCCACAACCGGCAGGCCGAATCCCTGCGGCGTGTTTGTCGAAGCGAAGTCGGGGGTCTACCCCCCATCGGTGGCGTTTCGCGAAATTGTCGACGGAATGAGCAATACGATCTTCGTCGGTGAACGTGGAAGCGGCCGGCTGCCTTCAGCGGGGCCGAACGACAACGGTGGCTGGGCGGCTGTCTGGGCGTTCATGTTCAAAGAGTCGCAGAACGACGCTGTGGCGATGCGCGCCATCCGCGGGCTTGGGTTTTACCGCCTGTCTGATGGTGAATCGACCACCGGCGCAAAGGTGCCTGAGGAAGCTTTCAGCAGCGCGCATGCAGGAGGCATGCACTTCCTGCTGGGCGATGGAACAGTGCGATTCATCAGCCTCAACATCGACTGGCAGCCGATCGGTGGAGCCACTGCAACTCCCGTCCGGCTTCCGGGCACGTTCAATCGTCTTTGCGACAGGAATGACGGCAATCCCGTCGGAGAGTTCTAAGGCGGACTCCACGCTCCCACGGCTTTGAGGCTCGTGGGAGCCAGTTCGTGGATACCGGGATTCTCGAAACAGTCGGATTGTCGCGCGTTCTTTGTGGAGAACGGAGATGGTTTGCAAAGTGAGCAAGCGGGCTGCGATCACGCTCTCGATATCGCTTGGCTGCATTGGCATGGCAGGTTGTGGCGCCGATGTCGATGGCGGCCCCGGGAGCTACGCCGCCGCGGAAAAGATGTCCCAGTCCGCACAGGAGTTCCTGAAGTCGAAGGGGGCGACGATGACTCGCAAGCGATATCCCCCTGGCGAGGCCTGGGTCATCGACCTGAGCGGAAAAGAAGTGACCGACGAAACCTTCGATCGGCTGCAGGAGCTCGATCATGTCGCGGAGTTGAATCTCAGCAAAACCTCGCTCACAGATGCTCATATGAAGTTGATCAACAATCCGGAGGTCGGCGGAGTTCTGGTCAGCCTTGATGTCAGCAACACAGCCGTGACCGATGCGGGCCTCAAGGAACTCACCACGCCCCGGTTCCTGATGAAGATTGCGGTGGCCGGTTCGAAGGTGTCCGAGCAGGGGCTCAAACAGTGGCAGGCTGACCGAAATGCGAATTCCAACGTGCCCAAAGGCTTCAAGGTCGTCAAAGTGATGAAGTGAAGCGCGGGGCCGTCATGGCCGATCCGGTTCGAGATTCGTCGCCGCTCCGCGGCGCGGCTTCAACCGGCTGAGGAAGCTGCGGCGTTCCGCGAACAGTCGTTCGGCCACGAGTTGATGGCCGAGCGGCGTCGGGTGGTGGTCCTTCGGTCCCAGGACGATCTCTGCCGATTTTCGATCTCCCCACCAGTTTGAGAGATCGATCACCGGGAAATTTTCCTTTCCGGCAAACTGGAGCGCGATCCGCGGGTCGAACGGCAGCCCCTGCGAACTCGGCACTGGCATATATACATAGACGAGGGGAACTCCCGCCGCGTCAACGCTCTTCCGGATCCGGCGGTAGGTTAGCTCCAGGATTTCCGCGTGATGCCCGGCGATCTCGATCTGATAGATCGCCTCAGACGCATCAGGCGCAATCTTCAGCGAATCGACGAACGCCTGAAGGTCGTCATCCTCGAGCGCGACGTGATGGTTCGCCAGTTCGGAGATCCGCCCTGCCGACGTGTAAACCTCATCCTCATGGGCAAAGTAAAGGATGAGGTCCGGGCGGAATGCCAGGACTTTATGCTCGATCTGGGCGCGACGATGAACCGGTGAGTAATGTCCGACGCCGAAGTTGAGGACTTCAATCCGTCGGTCTGAGGGGGATAGATCGGCATTCAACCTGGCCTCGAGAATCCGGGTGAACGTTTCATCATCCCCCACACCGAAACCCATCAGCAGGCTCGATCCTACGGTCGCGATCCTGATGGTGGCAGGATCCGCAGCCAGACTTCGTTCGCGGTCCCGCATGCCCCAGCGATTGATGGTGATCGGTTTATTGTTCCACGAGCCTCGCCAGCCGGGGATCAACTCGAGTTCCAGCACGTCATTTCTGCGGCGGATCATGTCGCCGAAATCGATCGCAAGCTGATAGGGGGCCAGATCTCCCGCCTGGTGGTAGGGCCGCGACTGCGGGTTCGAGGCGTTGAGCTGCTCGTAGTACCCATCGACCACTGCCATCGCCTCTCCAGGGGCCAGCCGTTCGCTCTGCAGCCGACGGATCCATTCGCCATTCTTTCCGAGCAGATCGACTGGTCCTGCTGGAACCGAGAACAGAACGATGGGGACGAGCGCCGCGATGTGAAGACCAGCCTGCCGTTCGAAGCTCGGGGAGACCGGCCGGACTGCTGCGGCCCGCGCACGAACCCGCAGAAAAACCCTGGCTGCAGTGAGAACGACAAACACCAGCAAGGTGGCTCCGACGATCCTGACAGCCTCGCCCGTTTCGATCGGATGCGTCTTGACCACATAGAGCAGGTAGCGAAACGTCTCCCGGTTCGTCCAACTGGCCCAGAACAGGCTCACCAGCAGGAAGGTCGACATGATCTGGAGCGACCGCACGGCTGCCGTCCCCCACGTGGCCGGATCCACCTGCTTCCGAGGCAAACATGCCCGGCGGTAATCCAGGACCGCGTTCCCCGCGACGAGCACTCCCACTGCCAGCCACATCACGCCATCGGCTGCATGGAACGGGAAAAGTCCGATCAGCCAGAACGTCTGCCAGGAATGAGCGATCCACGTCCACGCAAACACCCACACCACCGCCACCGCGATCGCAATTTCATCGCGACGCTGGCCCTCGATCGAGAGGTGAGACCGGATTCGGAAGTATGCCGGATAGAAGAAGATCTTCGTCAGAAAATCCTTCCAGTAAATGTTGATCCGTCGCCAGATTTCGCTGAAGCTCGCCGCCAGAAAGTAATGGTCGTGCGTCCGGGGCAGGTTCCACCCGAACAGGTGCAGCATCCCGCAGATGATGTGGAAGTGCCCCGACACCCGCAGATAGAGCGCGTAGTTCGCCGCCAGGTACAACAGCACTTCGCCCGGCGTCCGCACGGCCAGCGGCGACGGCAGCACCTCGTATTTGATCACCCGGTACAGGAACAGGTGCAACAGGCCCGCCGTGATCCAGTGCACGCCGGTCTGGTAGATCGCCCGCGGCTCATCGTTGTACCACGTCTCCCGGAACACCTTCGCATCGACCACCGGAAACAGTGGAAAAAACACGTTGGGCAGCATCAGGAAATAGCCCGCGGTCTCGGCCCACGTCCGGCTCGAACGCTCCTTCCGCTCCACGTGCAGCCATGAAATCATGCGGAACATGAACATCGAACCGACCACCGGCCAGTACGCCGCCGTCGAGTTCGATCGCAGCCACGTGAACAGCGCCGCCAGCGCCAGGATCAGCACGACCCGCGGCCCGAATCCAATCGGCAGGAGGGCTGCGGCAATCAGCGAACCGGCCACGGACAGGGCAAGTCCGACATCGGACCACCCTTCGAGCGAGGCCAGCGCCGGAACGCCCGCTGGCTGCATGACGCCAAGGACGGCCACGAGGCCCATGAGCGACACCGCGAGAAACCAGGCGTGCCGGAATCGCGGTGGAAGCTGCACGTTCACGACGAACCCGCCCAGCACGACGAGCATGGCGAACAGCAGGTGACGCTGCTCCTCCAGTTCGAACTGCCACACGAGGATCGTCGCGAGCGCCAGTTGCAGGAGGATCAGCGCCAGGTCGCGGCCGGCGATGGGCGCGGCGGAGAAATCGGGGCGCCGTCGGGGCGGCCTCCGGGCGGCTCCGGGGGGGGATGCCGGGGGCGCGGTCGACAGGGCATGCCCGTCGATCTCGGCCGGAACGGCGGGAATCGCAGCCGCGGGAATATCCGGCGAGGCGTCCGGCATCGAGGGGGCTCGGATTGAGCGCGGCGGCGCCGCAGGGGAGACTGAAACGACTCTACAGTCGTCGTCGAGGGATGTTGAGTGCAGCCGTGGCGCTGCCGGCGGATTTCTCGTGTAACACAGTCCCGGCGGGCGTGTTCATGTTTGATGAAGGAGTCGCCACTGCCTGCCGATGAACGGCCACGCCAGGAAGACGAGCAGGGCCAGTGGATCGCCCGGACGGTTCAGCCTGCGCTGGCATTTGCCATCACGCTGGTCCGGAACAGGCATGATGCGGAAGACATCGTCCAGGAGTGTTATCGGAAGCTGCTGGCGCGGTCAGGCCACTACAACCTCCCGCGCGACGGCGTGAAGCTGCTCTACAAGTCGATCACGAACGCCGCCATCAATCATGTTCAGCGCCGTCCTGCAACGAGGACCAGCGACGACCTCGGCGATGTCGCCTTTCCACCACATGCCCAGGATGGACAACCACCGGAAGCCCGGCTGCTCGAGCAGGAACTCGAAAGCGCGATCGAGCAGGCCCTCGCCCAGCTGCCGGTGAATCAGCGAGCCGTGCTGGAACTCTCCGGCCTGGGGCATTCGCTGCTCGATGTCGCGGAGATCCTGAATATCAGTCACGGAAACGCCCGCGTGCTTCTGCATCGGGCCCGGCAGAGCGTCGCGGCGAAATTGAAGGTGTTTCGAGAAGGAGAAGTGAGTTGACCCCCCCGCCATCGGACACACCTGATCCCATCGACGATCTCGTCGGCGATTACCTCCGTCGCGTCGCCGGGCAGACGGATGCCGGACCGCTGCTCGAGCGGATCGAAGCCGACCGGCGGCTGACGCTCTCGGCCACCGAGTCGCCCCGCGCCTCGTCGTCCCGTTCCCTGAGCCGCTCCGCGGCCTGGGGGCTGATCGCCGCCGTCATGCTGGTCGCATTCCTCGGAGGCCGGTACTTCGACACCAGTTCCGTCCAGGCCGCCACTCTGCTGAAGAACGTGCGGACGGTGCACCGGCGAAGCGTCGATCGCTGTTACCTGGTGCAGCATGCCCCGGAGTCACGGTCCGGCGGACAGCCACCGTCCGAAGGTTCGGAGAGTCTGCTCTGGACGCGCGGGGATCATTTCTGGTCCGACGCCGTCGTCGGCTCCTCGCGCATCAAGATCGGTCGCGATGCCTCGGGCACGATCTGGCTGTCCTCCTCCCCGCAGAAGGGAATCCGGTTCCAGGCGAACAGCAGCGCGATTCCCAGGGAGCTGACAACGCTCTGCCAGATCAGTTCGCTGACGGTTCCTGTCCTCGTCGACGAAGTGCTGACCGACTTCGATATCAACACGGATGGCCCGTCCGATCGCCCGGACGGACGCCGCAGCGTCATCTGGGCGCGCCTGAAGAACGGACGCTCACATTCCTTCCTTTCCGCCGCCATGCTCGAGGTCGACGTCGAACGAAACCTCCTCGTCCGGCTCGTGCTCTGGCTGCATCAGCCCAAAGGCCCCGGCGGAACCGTCACCTACACGCTGATCGACCGCCCCGCCCCCGGTCTGCAGAGCTACCGGCTTGAGTCGCACCTCGATGCGGATGCTGTGATCGAAGACAAGTCGTTCAAGTCGTCGAAGTAGCACGTTGGATGGCGACCGCCAGGAAGGCGGCCGGAGTGACCACGCTCGGTATCGCTGAGGATGCTTTGAAAATGATGCGATCTTCGCTGCTCCTGCTCACTCTCGGCCTGCTTCTGGCGGCTCCCGCCGCGGCGGAAGACAAGTCGTCTCCGCCCATCGATCCGGCAGGGATCACCTTCTTCGAGACAAAGATTCGCCCCGTTCTGGTGCAGCATTGCTACAGCTGCCATTCGCAGGAATCAGGAAAAGCGGAAGGAGAGCTTCGCGTCGACTCACGGGACGCCATCCGCAAGGGGGGCGATCGCGGACCGGCCGTCGTTCCGGGCGACCCGGCCTCGAGCTGGTTGTTGATCGCCGCCGCACATAAAGACGACGATCTGAAGATGCCGCCCAAGGCCGAGCGTTTGTCCGACGCCGCGCTGGCGGATCTCAGGAAGTGGATTGAGATGGGCGCGCCCGATCCGCGCGACGCCGCGTCCGCGTCGAAGCTCGCGAAAAAGGAATTCTGGGCCAGCCGGCCCATCGCCGAAGTGTCTCCTCCCGCCGTGAAGGACGGCGATTGGTCGAAAGGACCGATCGATCAGTTCGTGCTGGCGAAGCTCGAGGCCGAAGGGCTCGCTCCTTCCCCTGACGCGTCCCGCCCGACCCTCCTTCGCCGGCTCTATTTCGATCTCACCGGCCTCCCGCCGGGCCCGGCCGATCTCGCCCGCTTCCTTCAGCGATGCGACGCCGACGGCGAGGATGCGTCGCTGGCCGCCGAAGTCGATTCCCTGCTGACGACGGCGCAGTTCGGCGAGCACTGGGGACGGCACTGGCTCGACGTCGCGCGGTTCGCGGAATCGAGCGGCAAGGAAGCCAACATCACGTTCCCCTATGCCTGGCGCTACCGCGACTATGTCATCGACAGCGTCACGGCCGATGTCCCTTACGACCGCTTTCTGCAGGAGCAGATTGCCGGTGACCTCCTGCCAGCCGCCAATGACGCCGATCGGGCCCGGCTGTGGATCGCCACTGCCTTCCTCGCGATCGGTCCCAAGAATCTCGATGAAGGCAACGAGCCGCAGTTTACGGCGGATCTGATCGACGAACAGATCGACACCGTCACGCGGGCCGTGCTTTCGAATTCCGTGGCGTGCGCCCGCTGCCACGACCACAAGTTCGATCCCTTCTCCATGGAAGACTACTACGGTCTCGCCGGAGTGTTCCGCAGCACGAAGACGTATTTCGGCACGGCTGTCTCGCCGTCCAACCGCGTTGGAGGCGATCCGCTGGTCCTTCCGAAGGTCGAAGGACAGAAGGTTTTGCATGCCTCGATTCCGGCAAAGAAGGTCGAAGACCTGAAGGCGAAGCTGGCGGCCCTCCGGAAAGAAGAAGAGGAAAAGAAGGCCGCGTCGTGGAAGGCGATCCTGGAGAAGCGCGACGCCAGCGGCATCTACACCCTGCAGGACGCCCTGCGGATCTTCTGGCAGACCGGCGGCATCGAAGGAGAACTCGAACGCGTCTCCGACACGGGCGAAGCCCTGCCGCTCACGATGGGGGCGAAGGACGCCACGGAGATCAAGGACTCTCCGCTGTACGAGCGGGGTGACGTCGCGCGGGCGAAGGGGTCCGTGCCGCGGGCGATTCCCGCTTCCCTCCGTTTTGAAGGCTGCGAACCGATCCCCGCCGATCAGAGCGGCCGCCTGCAGGTCGCCCACTGGCTGACCAGTCCACAGAACCCGATCACGCCGCGCGTGTTCGTCAACCGCGTCTGGCATCACCTGATCGGCGCGGGCCTGGTCAAGTCCGTCGACAACTTCGGCTCGACCGGCGATCTGCCGAGCCATCCGGAACTGCTTGACCACCTCGCGTCCCGTTTCGTGAATGAAGGCTGGTCGCTGAAGAAACTCGTGCGGCAGATCGTCCTCTCGAGGACGTATCGGCAGTCATCGCAATTCCGTCGGGATGCGTTCGACAAAGACCCCGACAATCGCCTGGTCTGGCGGGCTGCAAAGCGCCGGCTGACCGCCGAAGCGATTCGGGATGCCATGCTGGCCACATCGGGTGAGCTCGATCCGGCCCGTCCCGACGGTTCGCTCGTCGGACGCGTGATCGGGGATCGGCCTGTGTCGCTGGTCGGCCTCGATGCGCGGCTGCCGAAGGATCTCGATGGATCGACCCAGCGCAGCGTTTATCTGCCCGTCATTCGGGATCGGCTGCCCGACATCCTCGAACTGTTTGACTTCGCAGAACCGAGCCTCGTCACCGGCGAGCGCGAGACCACGAACGTTCCGACCCAGGCGCTCTACCTGATGAACAGCCCCTTCGTGATCGCGCGCGCGAAGGCGTTCGCAGGACGACTTCAGGAAGCCACCTCATCGCCCGACGAGCAGGTCACCCAGGCGTTCCAGCTCTGCTTCGGCCGCGACCCCTTACCCGAAGAGAAGGCACGAGCGTCCGCCTTCCTCAGCCAGCCAGTGCAGGCGAAGGACGAATCGTTCGGAGTTCTGGAGGTCTTCTGTCAGTCGATGCTGTCGACGGCCGAATTTCGAAACCTCGACTGATCCCCGCTCGGGCGTCCCCCAGACCGCAATTCACATCCCTATCACGGATCCGACCATGGCGTTCATGAATCCGTTCTCGCGACGTGCGGCCCTCAAATCGATGGCCTCCGGTTTCGGCTATCTCGCATTTGCCAGCCTGGCTCAGCAGGCTGCAGCCCGGGCGAGCAGCGGCGGCTCGGCGCTCGATCCCAAGCCGACCCATTTCCCGGCCCGGGCGAAGCACGTCATCTTCCTCTGTATGAACGGCGGGCCATCGCATGTCGACCTGTTCGACTACAAGCCCGAGCTGCAGAGCCGCTCAGGGCAGGGGATGAAAGCCGGCGAGATCAACGCGCCGAAGCTCCTTGGGTCCCCCTTCAAGTTCTCGCAGCATGGCGAGTCCGGGATGTGGATCTCGGAAGTCCTGCCTGAAATTGCGAAGCATGCCGACGATCTGTGCGTCGTGCGCAGCATGCAGACCGATCTGCCGAACCATTCGCAGGCGTTCGTGCAGATGCACACCGGCAGCTTCCAGTTTGTCCGGCCGTCATTCGGCGCGTGGACGCTCTACGGCTTAGGAACGGAGAACGCGAACCTCCCCGGCTTCGTCACGCTCAATCCTCCCAGCGACAACGGCGGCGCCCGAAACTATGGCAGCGGCTTCCTCCCCTCGATCTGCCAGGCGACGAAGATCGGCACGAACCAGATTCCGGGCTTCTACGCCGCGTTCCTCAAGATCGACCAGGAGCCCGGCCCGCCGCTCAAGAACATCGTCAACGACAAGCTGACGACTGCAGGCCAGCGCTCGCAGCTCGATTTCATCCGCGACCTCAACTCCATGAAGCTCGCCCGCGACGGCTACCACCCCGAGATCGAAGGAGCCATCGAATCATTTGAACTCGCGTTCCGCATGCAGGGCGAACTGCCGGAACTGCTCGATCTCCGTGGCGAATCGGAAGAAGCTCAGGCAGCCTACGGCATCGGCGCCGGCAAGCCCACCGACCGCTTCGGCCGGCAGTGCATGCTCGCGAGGAAGATGGTCGAAGGCGGTGTCCGGTTCGTCGAGATCACCGCGCCGACCAGCTGGGACCACCACTTCCAGCTCAAGGAGAAACTGGCGGAGAGCGCCGAAATGACCGACAGGCCGGTCGCCGCGCTGCTGGCCGATCTCAAGCAGCGCGGTCTGCTGAAGGACACCCTTGTCGTCTGGGCCGGCGAGTTCGGACGCACGCCCTACATCCAGGGAGGCGCTGGACGCGATCACAACAACAAGGGGTACACGCTCTGGATGGCGGGCGGCGGCGTGAAAGGCGGACTGGCCTACGGGGAGACCGACGAAATTGGTCACGAAGCCGTCGACAAGGCGGTCCACATCCACGACTGGCACGCGACCATGCTCCATCTGCTCGGACTCGACCACACGAAACTGACATTCAACTACGCCGGCCGCGACTTCCGGCTGACCGATGTGCACGGACGCGTGGTGACGGATTTAATGTCGTGAACCCGTTGCAGACGCTGCCAGCGTCTGCCTCCGTCGACGCTGGCAGCGTCGACAACGAACGACGATCTCGTTCCGCTCACCGAGAGACGCTGATGCGCGCGATCTTCTCCTGTGTGGCCCTGCTCGCAGCTGCGGCAGCGGCCGTCGGTGGTGATGACTTCGCCTTGAAGGACGGCGACACCGTCGCCTTCTTAGGCGACAGCATCACCGCCGCCCGCGCCTACGGAAAATTCGTCGAGAACTACACCCTCCTCCGTTATCCCGATCGCAAGGTCCGGTTCTTCAACGTCGGCCGCGGAGGTGACACGGCCGCCGGGGGCCTGGCCCGTCTCAAGGAAGACGTCTTCGACCGCGGCGCGACCGTGCTCACGGTCGCTTACGGAATCAACGACATCGGCTGGGGAACGAAGGCCGATGATGAACACCGCAACCTGTACCTCAACTCGCTCCGCGAGATTTGCCGCCAGTGCAAAGAGAAGAATGTCCGGGTCTTCATCTGCTCCGCCGCGGCTACGGCCTCCGACCCCGACAAGAGCGAGAACGACTATCTGAAAAAGATGTGCGATGAAGGCATGCAGATCGGCCGCGATCACGGCGCCGGCGCGATCGATGTTCAAGGCGAGATGCGAAAGATTCAACGGCGGATCAAAGAGGCCAACGAACGCGAGAAGCCGGAGAAGGACAAGGAGCACACGCTGCATGCCAGAGACGGCATCCACCTGAACGACCTCGGCCAGGTGGCCTTCGCCTACGCCCTGCTCAAGGGGTTGGGCGCCCCCGCCGATGTGTCATCCGCCACCCTCGATGCGACAACGCTGGAGTCGGTCGCCAGCGGCTGCGCGATCACTGAGACCACCAGGGGGGCCGACTCGATCGAATTCATCCGCCTGGATGAAGGCCTCCCGCTGAACGGCGAAACCTTCTTCAGCCTCCACTTTCGCTTCGTCCCCATCCCCGACAACCTGAACCGCTATCTGCTGATGGTCACCTCGCTCGAACCGGCCCGATACAGCGTTACGGCCGACGACCGCCTCGTCGGGACGTTCTCGGCCGCAGAACTCGCCGACGGGGTGAACATCGCGTCCGCCACGGCCGACCCCTGGCAGCCCGGCGGCCCCTGGTCGGCCCAGGCGAACATCCTCCATTCCCTCACCGAGAGTCGCGACAAGCTCGACATGGCCCGCATGCTGTCCGTCGCGCATCTCAACGGTCGCGATCTCCCCACCGAGCTCGCCGGCGAAGCGATCAAGGCCAACGCCCGGATCGAGGAGATGCAGCGCCTCGTGGCCAGGCCCCGCTCCTATCGGTTTGTCATCCGCAAATCGCCCGACTCCGGCGCAAAGCCCGCTGGAGGATGAGCAGCCCGGCCTCTCAACAGAAGTCGGGCTGTTCACGCCATACCGTCTATGCCTTCAGCGCATCGCGACAGACCCGCAGCATGTTGCCGCCAAGAATCTTCTGAATCTCCTCATCCTTGTAGCCACGCATCGCGAGCCCGACGGTAAACAGCGGCCAGTTCGTCCAGGCAATCGTTTCACGCCCCATCGGCCCGCTGTCCATCGAGCCCGGTGGCCACAGCGAGGCGAACCGGGGCGCACGCTTCCGGCCCGGCTTGCCGGGCACGGACTTCGAAAACTGCGAAGTATGGGCCACGTCCGTCCCGATCGCGACATGGTCCACGCCGAACTTCTTCGCAACGTAGTCGATGTGATCGAGCAGCGCGGCAATGTCGCCGCCACGCCCCAGGAAGTTCGGGATACAGCACACGCCGACGAGCCCCCCGGTGTCGCAGATCGCCCGGATCACTTCGTCCGTCTTCGCCCGGATGTGTCCGTTGATCGCAGCACACACGGTATGGCTGGCGACCATCGGCCGGCTTGAGGCCTTCGCCGCCTCGAAGCTTGTCTTCTGCCCGCTGTGGGCCACGTCCACGATCACGCCCACCTTGTTCATCTCGGCCACCGCGGCCCGGCCCAGGTCGCTCAGGCCGCCGTTGGCCGATTCGGCGCATCCGTCCCCCAGCATGTTCCGCCGGTTGTACGTGACATGCATCATCCGGATTCCCAGCTCGAAGAAGGTGCGGATGTAGCTGAGTTCTTCGGCCACCGTATTCCATCGCTCCGGAAGCGGAACGCCGTTGCCGGTCAGGTACAGGCAGTGCTTTCCCTCGGCCCGTGCGCGGACGATGTCGTCCGGCAGCGTCGCCCGGATCAGCGTGTCGCGGAACATGTCCCCGAGATAGGTGAAGTGCGCCAGCCGCCTCATCAACCGCAGCGGGTCGTGTCCTTCCTCCCCCGCGTTCTGGAAAATACAGGTCACTCCGCTGCAGCGCATCGCTTCGCGAAACTCTTCGCGCTCCTCGTCCACCAGCGCCGCCCGGGTCATCGTCATCGTTTCGCGAAGCTCATCCAGGACCGCATCCGGCGCCCCGGCCGTCATCGCCGCCTGAATCTGCTCGACATCGACCCCCGCCCGAGGAGCAAACCCGTACGAATCGAAAACAAGACTGCCGGCGTGCAGCGCCAGGCCATGTTCCAGCTGCGCGGGCGTCGGCTTCAGCACGGCCAACGCCGCATCGCGCGACTTGATGATCCCGGCGTGCTGCGTTTCGAGCAGCGGGTGGCGAAATGCCTTTGCCGGGAGGGATTGTGCGAACGACATGCGGCCGGCCGCCAGTCCGGCGATGGTCGCGCCGCCGAGCAGCGCCCTGCGCGAGAAGACGTGACGATTCATGGAGAACTCTCAGGGGCGGTCGGTCGGGGAACAAAGAGGCGTCATCGATCTCGCGGCGCGGGCGATGAGTCCGGGGTGGCCTTCGCTTCAATGCAGATCAGGTTTTCAAATGTCCTGATCACGAGCGCTCCATCGACAACCGCCGGCGTGGCGTTCGTATGCTCGCCCAGTTCATTGCGGGCGACTTCGTCGTATTTCTCGGGTGAGGGGCGGAAGACGACGGTCGTCCCGTTCTGACTGGTGGCGTATGCCAGTCCACCCGCGAGGACGATCGACGCCCAGTGATTGTCGCCGGCCGCGCGATTCTCCCACACCACCTTTCCATTCTTCGGATCGATGCACTGGATCGTTCCAGGCCCCGCGTTGGGCCGATAGACGTAACCCTCCACGAAGATCCCCGTCCCGATGCTCTGCGGATTCTTTTCGGTATGCCACAGCCGATGGGAACTGGTGACGTCCCCCGTTCCTCCCACCCGGACGGCCATCGCCGGTCCGCCGAATCCCGCCGTGATGAACACCGAGTCCCCCACGACGAGGGGAGACGAATATGACAGGTCGCCCCCCTTGTGCCGCATGCCTTCGCTGTACCACAACAGCGTTCCGCTCGCCGGGTCATAGGCGTTCAGTCGCGTCGGCATCGAGAGCAGGAGTTGCCGCTCCCCGTTCACCGTCGTCATCACCGGCGTCGCCCACGAGCCGAAGTACCGCCTGTCGGTTGTATAGCTGCCGTCCCCGTCAACCACTTCCTGCTGTTCCCAGAGCGTCTCGCCGGTCAAGGCGTCGAACGCCGTCAGTGACACCCGCTGACCCGGTCCCGAATGCAGGTACACCCGGCCCGCTTCGATGATGGGCGACGAGCCGTAACCCCAGATGTGCTTGAACTCACCCAGATCGCGCGACCAGAGTGGCTTCCCCTCGAAGTCGTAGCAGTGCAGGCCCCCTGTCGCATGCCAGACCACGACGACCTTCCCGTTCGTGGCCGGCGTGGTCCCGGCATAGGGGTTCGTCTTGTGCGTCGGCATCACGCGGTCGACAACGACCGTCCGCTTCCAGAGTTCCTTCCCCGATGTCAGGTCCCAGGCCGACAGGCTTCGCTTTCGCCCCTCCGGATCTTCGGCACTCGTCGCCAGCACTCGCTGGCCGTGGATGATGGCGCTGCCGTTGCCCGGTTGCGGCAGGCCCACCTTCCACCGGACGTTGTCTGTCGCCGACCAGCGTGTCGGAACGTTCACAGCGTCGGTCGTGCCATTTCCGTTCGGTCCCCGAAAGGCGGGCCAGTCGGAGGCAAGGCCCTGGCAGGCCCACGCGGACGCCAACATCCACAGGCACGCTCGCAAGGAGTGCTTCATCGTCGTCCCTCCCGAATCAAACCCGGGACCCGGCCGGCAGGAGCATCCGGCGCGACACGGTCACAGGGAGACCGTGATTCCCCGAGTATCGCTTCGAAGCATCGACAGTGCGACCGTCCTGAACTCTTCGTGCGGCGAACTTTCCAGCCCCTCCCGCAACGCGGTCCAGCATTGATTTCGCCTGCCTGATGCGGGATCGTACCGTCAACTTCGGCTGCGTCGCTGGGCATGAGAGACGCGGGTCCAATCCGTCACGTTTGTCCTTATCCAGGCAGATCATGCTCACCTTGCGACGTCTCGCGCCTGCGGCCGCGCTCTTTGCTGGCTTCACGTCGACCGCATTTGCTCAGACTTCCACGTCGCCCGCGCCCGCTCAGGTGGCCGACGAAACCGTCGAATCCATCGACCCGATCGAACTGCAGAAGTCGGAAGCGGATGCCGCCTACCGGCAGCAGCAGTACGCCCGGGCCATCGAACTCACGACGGCCGTCCTCGCGAAAAAGCCGGAAGACCACGTCGCGCTCTACCTGCGGGCCAGTGCGCGGGTCGAGTTCGGTGTGCAGGCCCGCAACGCCCAGCTGATTCGCGACGGCATCAAGGACGCCCGCGACGCCATCAGCTTCGAAAAGCAGGGGAAGTCCGACTACTACCTCCCTTATCTCTACGGAATGACCAGCCTCACGATCACGGAGGCGATCCCGAAACACGCCGAGATGGCCGTCGGAATTGCCGACCAGCTCCTCGCCGACTCCCGCTACACCACCCAGGAACGGGCGAACCTCTACTACCAGCGCGGACTGGCGAACATCCAGGCCCGCAGGCCCGACGACGCGCGGGACGATTTCAAACAGGCAATCAAGCGGAAGTCCGACCACCTCGCCGCCCACGTCGCCCTTTGTAACCTGGTCAATGAAACGAAAGGACGCGACGAAGCGCTCGTCGCCTACAACCAGGCCGTTGCTTCGGTTCCGAACAGCGCCCTCCTGCTGAACAACCGTGGAATGCACTTCCATTCCATGGGACGCGAGAAAGAGGCGATCAACGACCTCAACGCCGCTTTGAAGAAGGACCCGCGTTTCATGACCGCCCTGGTCAACCGCGGGTTCATTCACATGCACGCCGGCCGTGCCGACGAGGCCGAGGCCGATCTCACGGCCGCCATTGAAATGGCCCCGAACTCCCCGCTCCCCTATACGATGCGTGGAAACGCCCGCGTCAGCCTGGGGCGCGCAGCCGATGCGATCGCCGACTACCGCAAGGTGGCCGAGATGAATCCCGAAAGCGGCATCGCCGCCGCCGATGTCGGCTTCGCGCTGTTCTTCACCGGCGACTTCGCCGGAGCCCTGACGCAGTTCGACCAGGCGCTTCAGAAAGATGCCACCATCCCGTTCCTCTCCCCCTGGCGCGTCGCCGCTGCAAAGCGGATCGGCCGGGACCTGTCCAACGATCCCGCAGTCAGGAAATCGATCGAAGCCGATGAGTCGATGCGCTCCTGGTTCGACCTCCTCACCCTCCACCAGCTCGGAAAAATCGACGACGTGATGCTGCTGGCCGCGGCCAACCCCGCCGATGCGGCCGCACTCAAGGCCCAGCAGTGCGAAGCCTACTACTTCATCGGCATCGAAATGCTCCGCCGCAAGCAGATGGATGACGCCAAGGCGTCCTTCGTCCAGGCCGTCGAAACCGAGGCGGAACGCCTCTCGGCCTATCGCGGGGCGCGGATGGCGCTTCGCGAGATCGACTCGACGAACTGAACCCTTCAGCCTCGTTCGACTTCCATCCCCGACGAGCAATCCCGGTCCCGGGCAGGCCGGGATTCACTTTTGATGCAATAATTCGGGCGTTTCACGAACGCCGCCATTTTGAGAAAGACCCTGGTTCCATCGATGTCTCTGCAGCTCGCCGAAATCCGTTCCGCCGTTGAAGCCCTGCGCGATCCGGAGCTCAATCGCACGTTCGCGGAACTGAAGTACGTGAGGACGACCGAGGAAACCGCAGGCGGCGTGCGAATCGAGATCGTCCTGCCGACTCCTGCCTACCCGCAGAAAGAGCGGATCTCCACGCTGGTGAAGGAAGCTGCCTCAAGGGCGGGCGCCGGCAATGTCGAAGTCATCCTCTCGTCGGAAGTCCGCGGGAAGAACACCGGCGCGAGCGTCGGGTTGTCGATCAAGAACATCATCGCGGTCGGCAGTGGCAAGGGGGGCGTTGGAAAGTCGACCATCGCGACCGCCCTCGCCTACGGGCTCAAGCATTTCGGCGCCTCGGTCGGCCTGATGGACGCCGACGTCTACGGTCCCAGCGTCCCCCACCTGGTCGGCGCCCAGGGACAGCCAGCCATCCGGCAGATCCCACTCGAAGACGGTCGGGTGATGGAACGGATCATTCCCATCGAGGCCGACGGACTGAAGCTGATGTCCATGGGCTTCATGCTGAAGGAAGATCAGGCGGTCATCTGGCGCGGCCCCATGCTGCACAAGGCTCTTACCCAGTTCCTCCAGCAGACCGACTGGGGCCAGCTTGACTACCTGATCATCGATATGCCGCCCGGAACCGGCGACGTCGCGATCACGCTCTCGCAGATGGTCGGCCTGGCCGGGGCGATCGTCGTCTGCACGCCGCAGCAGGTCGCCCTGCTCGATGCCATCAAGGCGATCAACATGTACCGCACCGTGAAAATCCCGATCCTGGGCATGGTGGAAAACATGAGCGGCGAAATCTTCGGCCGCGGCGGCGCGCAGAAGAAGGCCCAGGAACTCGGCATTCCGTTCCTCGGCGAGGTCCCTTCCGATGCATCGGTTCGCATCAAGGGAGACGAGGGGCGGATGTCGGCCCTCTTCAGCGAGAACAACCCGGCCCGGCCGGCTCTCGAACATGTCACCAGCCGCGCGGCGCTCGAACTCGTCAAACAGCTTCTAGCGGCTCCGGCCGCCCCAATGCTCGAAATCATCTGACCTTCGCGCTCGGGAACGAGCGTCTGCAAATTTGCGACGGCGAGCGGGACGACGTGATCCGTCGGCCTGACCTCAACGTTGACATCCCGGGCGGAGAACAACGAAAAAGTCGATTGACCACCTGCACCGGGCGGAGAGCAGCCGGGCGCCGGGCATTCTCACTGCACATTCCACTTCCAACCTGACCAAGGACGCTTCCTATGCTTCGCTTACGCTTCGCGGCAGCCCTCGTGGCGCTCGCCGTCGGAGGCCTTGCCTCAGCGGCCGATTCGCCTCTCTCCGCACTGTCCGGTTCGACCGACGTCCTCGTGCGCATCAAGGCCCCGAAGACCACCGTCGACAAGGCCGCCTCGCTCGTCGAAGCCGTCCAGCCCGGCTTCGGGGCAATGGTCCGTCAGAACGCCGTGGCCCTCGGCGCCCTCATCTCCAATCCGACTCTCGCCGGCGTCGACCAGTCGAAAGACTGGTACATCGCCGTCTCCACGAAGGGCCAGGAAGAGCCCTCGGTCGTCTTCGGCGTTCCCGTGACGGACGTCGCCGCCGCTCAGCAGGCTCTCGGCGACGGAATGAAGTCCAAGGCCCACGGAACGTGGCTCTACTATTCGGAAGACGAAGCCGCGCTCCCCGCATCGGCCACCGCCTCCACCGCGATCGAAAACGCGATGAAAGGTGAGCCAGCCACCGTTTTTGACAAGGGCGACATCGCCGTCTACGTCAACCTCGCCCACCTCGTCGAAGCCTACGGCGATCAGATCACCGGCGGTGTCGAGCAGATCAAGCAGGGGCTTTCGCAGATTCCGCCTCAGCCCGGCGTTGATGCGGCGGCCATGCAGAAGATGTACGCCGACTTGATCGACTACGCCGTCCAGGGCGTGCGCGACTCCGTCCAGTGCACAATCGCCCTCAATGTCGGAGCCGAAGGCATCACCTTTGAAGACTTCGCCTCCTTCAAGGCCGGATCGGAAACCTCGAAGCTCCTCGGCAGCCAGGCCGCCAGCGCCATGGACCTCGCCGGGAAGATGCCGGCCGACGCCGTCATGATCTTCGGCGCCAGCGGCGACACCCAGCGGATCATCAACTGGGGAATGGAGATGACGAAGACGGTGTCGGCCCAGACACCCGAAGCGAAAAAGGCGATGGAAGACTTCGTCAAGGGCGTGCAGGCGCTCAAGTTTGGTTCGATGGTCGGCGCCATGTCGCTTCAGCAGGGCGACGCAGGCCTCTTCAAGAACGTCGTCGTGATGGAAGTCAGCGACGCCCAGAAGTACAAGGATCTCGCCCGCTCGATGGCGAAGGCCATGGGAAAGGTCGAGACGCAGGGCCTCAAGCAGGAAACGACGATCGAAACCGATGCCGAGTCCTACGGCTCCGCCAAGGCCGACGTCGTCACGGTGAAGCAGGAGTTTGATGAGACCGTCGATCCCACCGGCGCTGCCCGACAGGCCCAGGCGCTGATGTTCGGACCCGATGGAATCCAGAGCCGCGTCGTCTACCAGAAGGATCGATTCATCACCACGGTCGGCGGCGGCAAGGAATCGATGACGAACGCCCTCAAGGCGGTCGACAGCTCGACGAAGTCGGAAGCAGTCACGAAGTTCCGCAAGGGACTTATCGATGCCCCGAACGTCCTGTTCCTGGTCGACGTGCCGGGACTCATCGTCCAGGGAATGCGAGTCGCCTCGGCCATTCCGGCCGTGCCGCTCAATATCAACCCCGCCATGCTCGACAGCCTCAAGTTCGAGAAGTCGTTCATGGGCTTTGCAGCCGCCGCCGAGAAGGATGCCGTCCGCGCCCGCACGCGGATCCCGGTCGAGCAGCTGCGGTCGCTCTTCAGCCTCGTGATGACCGCTCAGGCCATGCAGCAGCAGCAGCAGAACTGAGTGCTTCGCGAGAGCGTCCCGGAGATCCAATCCCGCAGGTCGAACGACCTGCGGGATTTTTTTGCGCCCAGGCCCCGCTCACGTGGCGTCCTCGAGTTCGTCGCCCCCCTTCGGCTTGATGCACTCGACGATCACAGTGTCGATCACGAGCTGCGTGACGTGGTACATCAGCATCGGAAACACGGCGAAGGGAAGCCCCAGACGCCCCAGCAAAGCCGGATCGCGGGCGATCAAGATGCCGATCGGCAGCGTCTTCTGGCTGGCGGCAAAGGCGGCCGCGATGCGGTCTCCACGTGCATAGCCAAGCCAGCGTCCCCCCCACGCTCCGAGCACCAGTCCGACGACGTGCAGCCCCGTGCAACTGGCCCACGCGATGCCCGCCGCGATCCAGCCGTCGCGGTCCCCCTCGGCCACTCCCTGGCTCACCTGCGGGCCCGCCGTAATGCACACCCAGACGATCTGCAGAGCAATGCACGCCTGCGCAAGGTTGCTGAACGCCGACTTGTGACGATCAGCCAGGCCCGCGGCCGCAGGGTGAAGTCGCACCAGCTGACCGATCACGATCGGAATGAAACTGCCGATGATCAGCGGGACCATCATCTGCCCCGCCGCGAGATTGAGCTGCTCCCCCGAAGCGATCCCCAGCCAGAACGGCGCGATGACGAAACACAGCCCGTTCGTGATCGTCGTCACCAGGAGCGAGATCGCATCGTTCCCACCCGCACTCCTCGTCCACATCGAGGCCGCCGCCATCGTGCAGGGAACCGAGGCGGCGATCATCAGCCCGATTCGGAAATCGGCGACCGGCTGGAACGCCATCATCGGCCAGGCCAGCAGCGGAATCACTCCGGCGTTCACGATCGACGCCCAGAGCACCGCCCTCGGCGAACGGATTGCCGCCACGATCCGGCTGTTGTCGAGCGTGAACGACATCAGGAACAGGATCAGCGCCGCAAGCCCGCGGCTCATCCACGATCCGACCGTCGCATTGAATCGCTCGACATCCGCCGGGCTCATGCCGCGGCCGATGCTGAATCCGGCCGGAACGAGGACGCAGACGCTGATGACGAACCAGTGATGGCGGAGGAAACGCAACATCCGCGGAGGCTAGCACGACGCCCGTCTGCGACAAACGCCGACCCGCAGGCCAACCACGCCGCCGCGAATCCCTATTTTTCCGCAGCCCGCTTTTTCAGCGGGCGACTGATCAGCATCTTGAGCTTCGACTTCGGTGAGACCAGCTTCTTCGCGAGGATGTCGTCTTCCGTGAACTTCGCGAGCAGCACTTCGCCATCCGTCGCCCGGTTCCGGTCGTAGGAGATGAAGATCGTTCCGTCCGGGGCCTGGAATCCATCGGGATACGAGACGCCTTTCCGCTCATCCAGGATCAGGCCCCCCTCCCACGTTTTTCCCTCGTCGGACGAGAGCCAGGCGCTCAGTTTGACCCGGCCATTGTGATCGTCCACCTGGTCGCCGTGCTTCACCAGCAGCAGCCGGCCCGAGGCGAGCCGACGAATATGAAACCGAGCCGCCGGCTGGCGAATGCCCGGAGGCTCGGTCGGCTCAGCCCAGGTCCGTCCCCCGTCCGTCGACGTCGTCTGCATGAGACCTTTCGCGGTCCGGGCCAGCATCCACAGGCTCCCGTCCTTCCGCTCGACGATCATGTGTTCATGCCAGTCGGGATTCGGAAAGGTCGCCGCCCCCCGCCGCTCCCAGGTCGCCCCCTGGTCTTTCGAGACGAAAACATTCGCCCCGCGGACCGGATCGAGGTCCTTGAACAGCCCCTGGAACTGCCGGAAGCCTTCCCGCTGATCGAGCGAAACCGGAAGCATCCACTCGCCCGTCGAGAGCACGGTCGGCTTGTTGAGCGTCACGCCATGCCAGATCCGCTTCGGGGACGACCAGGTCGGCTCGTCCGCGTCGGGGTTCTCGCAGATCGCCGCCCACACGCCGGCCCGACCGTCGAACATGTCCATCGACTGGTCGAAGATCAGCCACAGACGGCCCAGCGGATCCGTCCACAGGTTCCCGACGAGAATGCTGCGATCCATCGGCAGCGATTTCGAATGGGAATCGACGACCAGTCGCGGCTTCGACCAGGTTTCCCCGTCGTCGTCGCTCGTCGCCAGCACGAAAAACGCCTTGGGGCTGTCGCCTCCCGCCACCCAGCAGGCCCACAGCCGCCCCTTCGGCGTGCGCTCGATCCCGATCGTCATCCCGTAGTCGAGCTGGTCGTAGTCGTATTTCGGAAGGGGAGACGTGTTCAGCGTCGGCGGAATCAGCGCGAAGTCGGCGATCCGCCGCATCACGTCGAGCTCGAACCCTCTCACTTCCGCCGGAGACATCCCTGCGAATCGCCGGGCGTCCTCATCAGCCGCAAAAACGTGCGGGCAGCAGGCGACGCCGAGACTGGATGTGAGAACGATGAGAGCGCGGGCGAGGTTTGGCATGCCCGCCAGTGTGCCATGAACCGGCAAAACAATCGACCGCCCGGAGGGGGCGGGCGGTCGATCGGGTCAGGTCATCGGCCGTTCAGAACTCACCAACCGGCTTCCCGTCGTCGCGGAGAGCCAGCTTCTGGTACGTCGTGTCCGCGATCTGGAAGTAGTTCGTCACCGAGACCGTCCCCTTCACGTAATCGATGTTCTCGCTGATGAACCGCACGGCGCCGTCTCCCATCACGAAGTGCGCCCCGCCGACATGGTTGCTGCTGAAACCGCGAACATCATGCTCGCCGCCGACCAGCGCGTTGATGCCGTTATACGTCAGCCCGACCGCGGCCATGCTGTTCCCCTTCTGGCCGTAGCTCGTGTCCTGCACGTTGTTCGAGGCCGAGAAACCGATCACGGTCGCCCCGCCAACCTTGTTCGCGTTCTTGTAGATGAAGGCCCGTTCCCCCACGAGGATCGTATTGCTCGATCCGTCGGTGATGTCCCGGAAGTTGATCTTCGAATTGGCGAATCCCAGCCCGTGGGCCGGCCCATACTGCACCGGGTAAACGTGAGGCGTCGTGCTGTCCCACGCGTTCGCCATCATCGCGTAGTTCGATTTCGCGATCGAATACGGGTTCGTCCCGTCCGTCACCCGGAAGTTGTAACGATTGGATGCGGCCACGAAGTCGTTGAGTGCCGGCCCCGGATCAGAGGCACAGCTGAAAGCCGGCAGCGCCGTCTGCAACGCCGTCCGCGTCGTGGCATTGGCAAGGTTGGTTTCCAGGTACACGTTCCCGACGTTCAGCAGGTTGAACAGCGGCGCCTGGTCGACATACGGCAGGATGAACGCCCCCCACGAATACAGACCCAGCTCGCCGATGTTGCAGTTGCCCGTCCAGGCGGCCGTCGTCAGGCACGGCGTTCTTGAGATATAGGCCGGCGGGAACGCGTTATAGACGTCGTGGTAGTTATGCATCGCCAACCCGATCTGCTTCAGGTTGTTTTTGCACTGGGTCCGACGGGCCGCCTCGCGGGCCTGCTGAACCGCCGGGAGAAGAAGCGCGATCAGGATCGCAATGATTGCGATGACGACGAGCAATTCGATCAGTGTGAAGCCAGGGGAGCGGAGAGGCTCGGCCCGGCGGATGTGACGCAGCGACATACCGGAAAACTCCTCGATGAAATGATGAAGAGCGCCAGACGTGCAGGAGTCATGGTCAGGGATCGCTTGTCATGAACAGCGAAGAAATCCCCGCAGCGGAGCAGTCAATGAAGCGACGGGTGTCGAACTGTCGTTGCAACAGCCCTGGACCGTCGTTGGCCGTTACTTCTTCGCCGTCGTCGAGACGGCGTCGATGTTGAACTCGTTCTTTCCAGGCTTGACCTCCAGTTTGAGATCGGATTTCGCTCCGAACGCCGCAGGAATCTTCGGGCCCGAATCGTCGAGACCCCATTCCAGGTGGACACGGTTCGGACCGACTTTCACTCCTTCCTTGTCGATCCGATACATCGCCTTGTAGTGGCCCGATTCGTCCGCTTTCCCCAGGGAAGGACGACCAACCTCCGGTTTGAAATAGATCGTGACCCCTTTCAGCGGCTGGGAATCCAGCGTCACCACGCCCTGAACGTAACCCAGTTCCGGCATGTCGGCCGCCTCATCGGAACAGCCCGAGAGCAACAGCCCAGCCACTGCAAAGAGACAAACCGCACGTGCCATGGACCGTCCTTTGAAAGAGGACTCGGAATTCCACTGCCGACGTTGAAGTGCTCCCTGAATTCTGCCCGTCACAGGAAGAAGCGTCAATGCGGCGAATCACAGGCAGCGTCACTTCACCAGAGCAAGAAGCCGAAGGAATCCAATCCACCTGCCCATCGCTTCCCGACTCCGAGTACCCGATTCCCCTCCCGGTTGCGCGCAACCCCTCCCCTTTCCATAGAGGAGGAGATTCATGCGCAATCACCATCGAACCGACCACCCGCACAAATCAACCACCAACTCCACCGTTCCGCTCACGTTGCGCGCCGGCGCACGCCAACTCCCCACCTCGCACGGCTCGCGGAAAAGAGGGCAAGAAGCATGGACCGCCCCCTGCCACCGTTCTTCTTGGTCTCCATGCTCTCCTTCCTTCGCTCGGCCATCGTGTCCGCAGCCTCCCTCGGGCACGACCCGGAAGGCACGCCTTGACGCACCGGGCTACACTAATACCCCGGCCTGCGCCGGCGATTCGCACTCCCCGTCGGTCTCCTGCTGTTCGCCCCTGTGACACGTACCCGCCTGCTACTTTCCGGCCTCAAGCACTACTGGAGGTCGCATGTCGCCGTCGCGCTGGGGACGGCGATCGCGGTGGCCGTCCTCGCCGGCGCCCTGGTCGTCGGCGATTCCGTCCGGGCGAGCCTCAGGGCGATGACGCTCGACCGCCTCGGGGGCGTCGACTTCGCAATGACGGGACCGCGGTTTGTTCGGGAGCAACTGGCCGATGACGTCGCCCGGGCCGCTCGTGAGGCGGGGCTCCCCTCCCAGACCGCTCCCGCCTTGATGATGACCGGCGCCCTGGAATCGGGGTCTGACGATTCGCGTCGACGCGCCGCCGGAACGCAGATCATCGGCTGCGATCAGCGGCTGTGGGACATGTTCGTCCACGGAGGCCTCGCGGCCCCGAAGGAGGATGAAGTCATTCTCAGCCCACGGGCGGCGGAGAACCTGCGGGTCAAGCCCGGCGACAGCGTTTCACTTTTCATCGAACTCCCCCCGACGATACCCAGGGACTCCCTGCTCGGAGACCGCGAGCAGACGGTCACCGAAGTTCCACTGCGCGTCGCGGCGATCGCCGACGTCGCCACGTCGATGGCCCGCTTCGGACTGAATCCTTCCCAGCAGCTCCCACAGAATGCATTCGTCAATCTCGACCACCTGCAGGATCAGCTCGGCCTCGCCGCCGTGCCCGTGTCGCGGACGAATCCGACCGAAAAGGTCGCGCGGGTGAATGCCATCTTCTTTCACGACGAACACCCCCCCGCGAGATCGGGAGAGAAGAGCGGGGAAGGAGCGTCGACAGCGGTCCGGCTCACAAAGGCTGTCCATGATTCGACGACGCTCACCGACCTCTCGCTGCGAATCGTTCCGCACGAAGACCGGGGCTACGTCTCGCTCGAGAGTGAGCAGATGATGCTCGATAACGGCACGTCGCGCGGGGCGCTGCGGACGGCGGCCGGATTGGGCCGACGGGCTTTTCCGGTACTCGTCTACCTGTTCAATCGGATCGCGAACCAGTCGAAGCCGGAACGGCACTCCATGTACGGCGTCATCGCCGGCGTTGATCTCAAACAGACAGCCCCGCGCGATCCGCAGTGGGACGAGGTGAAGTTCGCCCCCGTCGATCCGCGACGGACCAAAGAGCCGGTCGATGTGGTGCTGAACGAATGGCTGGCGACCGATCTGGAAGCGAAGGTCGGCGACCTGCTGACGGCCCGGTACCACCAGGTCGGCGACAAGGGGGAACTGCCCGAGCTGCAGCGAACCTTCCGCGTGGCGGCCGTCGTCCCCATGTCCACCCCGTGGGATGACCGCGGTCTCACTCCGACCGTCCCCGGAATCACCGATGCCGAAACGTTCCGCGACTGGCGACAGCCGTTCCCGATGAAAATGGACCAGATCACCGATCGGGACGAGCAGTTCTGGAAAGAGCACCGCGCCACGCCGAAAGTATTCGTGCCGCTGGCGACGGCCCAGGCACTGTTTCGCAGCCGGTACGGTGACGCGACGTCCGTACACATCATCGCCGGTGAAGGAGAATCAGCCACAGACCTCGCGACGAAGTTCGATCAACAGTACCGGGCCGATCTCGAGCAGATGCTGACCGGCATGGCCGTCGCGCCCGTGAAAGAGCAGGGGCTGCTGGCCGCACAGGGGACGACCGACTTCGCCGGGCTGTTCCTGGGATTCAGCTTCTTTCTCATTGCCGCAGCGGCCATTCTCGTGGCGCTGCTGTTTCGCCTGGGCGTCGAGCGCCGGATCAGGGAGCTTGGCCTGCTGACGGCCATCGGGTGGACGCCGAAAGCGATCCGCCGACATGCCCTCGGCGAGGCGCTGCTGGTCGTCCATGCCGGGGCGCTCCTCGGTCTCCCCCTGGCGATCGGCTACGCGGCCCTGATGATCTACGGCCTGAAGACCTGGTGGAATGCTGCGGTCGGAACACAGTTCCTGTTCCTGTCGGTCGATCCTGTACGACTCATTGTGGGAGGCGTGGCTGCGATCGTGATTGCCGTGATCTCGGTCCTGCTCGCAATCCGATCGATCCGGAAGATCTCGCCGCGGGCCATGCTGGGGGGTGTCGTCGAAGCGGAGAAAACGACCTCCTCGCCGGAGCACGTCCGTTGGCGGGGGTGGGAGACGCCGGCCATTTGCGGCCTGCTGTCAGTTGTGCTGGTCCTCGCCTCGCAATCCGGAATGGTCCCGGCGACGGAAGCCTTCGCCGGCATCTCCTACACGGCGGTGATGTTCTTCCTGAGTGGCGGCCTGGCCCTCGCGGCGGGCATGACGTTGTTCTCCGCGCTGCTCCGCAAACCGGCCGGAAGCTCTCAAGGCATCTCCATGCTGCGGCTTTGCCTGCGAAACGCGGCACGCAACCCGCGGCGCAGCGCGATGACGGCCGGGCTCGTCGCGGCGGCGACGTTCCTCGTGACGGCGGTCGCGTCGGGGCGTCGCAATCCGGCGGTCGAATTGCCGGACCGCGCATCAGGCAACGGCGGCTTCCTCCTGGTCGCCGAAAGCAGCACGCCGATCCTGTTCGACCTGAACACACCGGCGGGGCGCGCTCAGATCGGCGTCGACCGCGACCCGGAACGCTGGTCAAAACTGAAGTTCGTGCAGTTCCGCGTGCAGCCGGGGGAGAACGCCAGCTGTCTCAACCTTTATCAGACTTCCCTGCCGACGATCCTGGCCATCCCGGACGCAGCGATCCGGAAGTTCGCCAACGAGTCGCGGTTCAAGTTCATCGGAATGACTCCGGCGGAAGGCTGGAATCGCCTGCTGGAGGGAATTCCAGACGGACCCGTCCCCGTCCTGGGAGATGTCAACACCCTGCAGTACAGCCTCCACAAAGGGCCCGGCGACCGCGTGAAGCTGGACGATGCCCCGACCCGGAAAGGCCGCGAGCTTCATATCTCGGGAATGTTCGATGGCAGCGTGTTTCAGGGAGTGCTGCTGATGGCCGAATCGAAGTTTCTGGAACTGTTCCCTGAACGGGCCGGCTTTCAGTATTTCCTGGTCGAGTCCGCCGGCGTTGCGGACAGCGCCGAGGCCAGACAGGAAGCCGCGTCGATCAGCGACCTCCTGGAATCACAGCTGCGCGACTACGGCCTCGATGCCGAGCCGGTCGCCGATCGGCTTGCCGACTTCCTGGCCGTCCAGAACACCTACCTCTCGACGTTCCAGACACTCGGTGGCCTCGGTCTGTTGCTCGGCGTCTTCGGAGTCAGCGCCGTGATGCTCAGAAACATCTTCGAGCGACGCAGCGAGATTGCCCTCCTGCGGGCCGTCGGCTGGCGGCACGCACGGACCGGATTCACGATCCTGGGCGAGAACCTGCTGCTCGTGGGATGGGGCCTCTTCGTCGGTATCGGTTCGGCCCTGCTCGCCATGGCGCCCCACCTCGCCAGCACCGGTGCGCAGCCTCCCTGGCGCGGCCTCGGCCTGCTGGCGGTCGCGGTCCTGGCCGCAGGCGGACTCACGGCGATCTTTGCGATGCGGGGCGCGCTGGCGACCCCGATTGTCGCCGCGCTGCGGGATGAATAACGACCAGGAGACCGAGGTCCATGAAGCGAAGGATCGCCATGCACGGACGAACAACTGAAACACGACGACCCGTCGCGATGGGACTCGCCGCCGCAGTGTGGATCGGCTCCGCCGCACTTGCGAATGACGTGATTCACCTGAAACAGCCCGGTTCGGAGGCCGTCATCCCGGTTCCAGCGACAATCGACGACTTCACCGGGAAGTTCATCCGGTTTCGCGTTGGCACAAATGTGCGCCAGGAGTTGACCTCCAATGTGGTGCAGACCGACCACGCCTTCTCCGAGGGGTTCAAGCGGGGCCAGAATCTCTTCAGGACGGGTGACTACGCGGCGGCCGAAGAGGAATGGAAGCAGGATGTCCTCCGCGAACCGAAGGCCTGGGTGCGGAGGGAAATCCGCGCCTGGTTGATCCGGGCCGCCTGGCGGCAGGACCACTGGCCCGATGCGGCCAACCAGTTTCTCGAGATCGTGGCCGAGGACCCGGACACCTTCCACTGGCCGATCGCTCCGCTCACGTGGACACCCGCGCTGAGGGAAGCGGATCGAACCCAGGCGCGTCGCCTGCTGGAGGACAGTCGCCCGGTCGCGCGACTGCTGGGCGCGAGCTTCCTGTTGAAAGATGCGCATTCGACCACCTCCGCAGAGCGGGTGCTGAAGGACCTGATGCGCGACGTGTCTCCGCAAGTCGCCGGCCTGGCCAAGGCCCAGCTGTGGAGGACGCAGATCGGCCCGCCGATCAGCGATCCCGAGCTGGCGCGCTGGCGCAGCCACATCGCGTTTCTCCCGGAGACCCTGCGCGGAGGGCCGCAGTTCGTTCTCGCTGCAGCGACCCTGCAGCGCAGCGAGTTTGATCGCGCGGCGGCCGAGTTCCTGTGGGTTCCGCTCGTCTATTCGCAAAACGAGCCGACGGCCGCGAGGGCGTCGCTGGAAGCCGGCGTGTCGTTGCTGCGGGCCGGCCGGCGGGACGATGCCGTGAAGATCCTCAAGGAAACAGTCGACAACTTCACCTGGTCGGACGCGGCGAGAGAGGCGAAGTCCCGCTTGATGGAAGTTGCGCCGGACTGAAGGACTCTTCCCTCGATCGTGGGAGATCAGACACGCATCGGCGCGGCGACTTTCCGCAGCAGGACGATCATCGAGAAGAAGGTCACGACGCTGAGCAGGCAGGCTTCCGCAGCGACGTTCGCGAAATCTTTTTCGATCCCGAACACCCAGGTCTGTACCTCGCCAAGCGTGTGATAAGGCGACAGCAGCGACCACTTGTTCGAGATCAGGAGCGGATTTCGTCCGCGGAGCATCCGGGTTTCGTTCATGGCCGTCATCGACACGAACGCGACAAAGCCCAGCACCCACGGAGCAAACCAGCAGAACGTCGCATAGCGCGATTCACCCAGCAGGGCGGACAGCGCCAGCGCGAACGTCACCGTCGGGATGATCACGATGATCGAGGCGGCGGCCACACGCAGCGGTAGATCCCACGTGTCGTAGACGACGGCGAACTCCGGCGAGAGCGCCACTCCCAGAACATAGAGGGCGATGCCCGGAACGAGGGTGACCATCAGCAGGTAGGCGGCAACGACGGCAATCTTGCCGAAGACATACTCCAGCCTCGTGATCGGTCTCGAGAAGTAGAGCAGGTAGGCCCGTGATCTCAGGTCGCGTGCAATCAGCGGCGGAGCGATCAGGGCCACCAGCATGACTGTGATGACCCCCTGTGGCAGGCGGAAAAACGTCAGCAGGACCATCGGCCAGAGGGCGACTCGGGCCTGGGACGGATTCTTCTCCAACTCATCGGCCACCAGGTCGGCCTGCGGATAGTTCCGGCTCATGATCCGCAGGACACGGACCATCTGGCTCGGCTCGGTCAGTGATTTCTCCAGCGCGAAGAAGGCGACGCCGCACAACGCCGCCGGCAGCCAGGCCAGGACAAGCAGCCGCCTCAGCCAGCGGCTTCCCCAGGCAAGTCGGACGCCCGTCTGGGCGATGACCCACCACCGAAAAAACTGCGGATTGCGGGGTCCGGACCAGCGACGATAGCCAAGATCATGCAGCGGCACGTTTGTTGATTCCCGGAGGACTCCGCAGAAAAACCCGGTGCCTGGGCGGCAGGCGGGGTCTCCCCGCCGGGTCGCCAGTCGCTCGCTGAAAAGCCGGGCTTTTGAAGCCGTCCCATCATAGACGCCCCCGACAGCCGTGCGAACACTCCGTACTTTGGACCGATGGGCCTTTTTCTGGTACGGTTCCGGGTCTTCCACCCTTTCCAAAGCGTACTGAGTTTTTGCGAACAATGGCGACACACAGAGTCACGCTGATTCCTGGCGACGGCACCGGGCCGGAGCTTGCCGAGGCCACCCGGAAGTGCGTTGACGCCACCGGCGTCAAAATCGACTGGGATGTTCAGGAATGCGGTATCGAGGTCATTCAGGCCGTCGGCAAAGTGCCGGATTCTGTCCTGAAGTCGATCCGCGCCAACGGCGTGGCCCTCAAGTCGCCGATCACCACGCCCATCGGCAAGGGCTTCCGCAGCGTCAATGTCTACCTGCGGCAGGAACTCGGCCTGTTCGCCTGCGTCCGCCCCTGCAAGATCTACCCGGGCGTCCGCAGCCACTATGAAAACACGCCCGTCGACCTCGTCCTCGTGCGCGAGAACACGGAAGACCTGTACGCCGGCGTCGAGTTCCAGGCCGGAGCCGCCGGCACCGCCGACCTGATCGCCAAGATCAACGCGGCCGCCACGGGCAAGAAGATCAACACCAGCCCGGAGACCACCGGCGTCTCGATCAAGCCGATGTCGGTCGAAGGGACCCGCAAGATCGCGAACTTCGCGATGGACTACGCGGTGAAGAACAAGCGGAAGTCGGTGACGTCGGTCTGCAAGGCCAACATCATGAAGTTCACCGACGGCCTCTGGTACGACGTCACCCGCGCCGTCGCCCTCGCCTATGGCGCCAAATTCGAATGGCCCGAACTGGCTGAAGGCGTGAAGCCCGATTCGACGCTCGTCGGAAAAGTCGCCGATACGCAGGGGAAGATCCCCTACATGGAGCGGCTGATCGACAACATGTGCATGCAGCTGGTTCAGAAGCCCGAGTTGTATGACGTGATCGTCACGTCCAACCTCTACGGCGACATCCTCAGCGATCTGTGCGCCGGCCTTGTCGGCGGCCTGGGCGTCGCCCCGGGAGCCAACTACGGCGACGACGCGGCCATCTTCGAAGCAACGCACGGCAGCGCTCCGAAGTACAAGGGTCAGAACAAGGTCAACCCGACCGCGCTGATCCTCTCGGCCAAGCTGATGCTTGAGCACCTGGGCGAAGCGGATGCCGCCCACCGGCTCGACATGGCGGTGACGGACGTCATCAAGGAAGGGAAGGATGTGACGTACGACATGAAGCCGGATCGCAACGATCCGACGGCCGTCGGCACGCAGCAGATGGCGGAAGCGATCTGCAAGAAGCTGCGCGGGAAGTAAGCAGACTGCCCGACGGGGCCCTGCTCACGAAAAAGCCAAGGCCCGGCATCGTCTTGAGACGATGCCGGGCCTTTTCGTTTGAGGCCTTCCCAACGTCCCGGGCCGCTTACCAGCCGAGGACGTGGGCGAAGATCAGCGGGGCGACGATCGTGGCGTCGGACTCGATGATGTACTTCGGAGTGTCGACGCCGAGCTTACCCCAGGTGATCTTCTCGTTGGGAACGGCGCCCGAGTAGCTGCCGTAGCTCGTGGTCGAATCGCTGATCTGGCAGAAGTAACCCCAGAGCGGGATCTTCCGCCGGCCGAGGTCCTGGTGGAGCATCGGGACGACGCAGATCGGGAAGTCGCCGGCGATGCCGCCGCCGATCTGGAACATGCCGAGCGACGCGTCCTTCGTGGTCTCGGTGTAGAAGTTGGCCAGCCAGGTCATGAACTCAATGCCGGTGCGGACCGTGTGGACGTTCTTGATGTCGCCGCGGATCACGGCGGCGGCGTACATGTTGCCGAGGGTCGAGTCTTCCCAGCCGGGCGTGATAATGGGCAGGTTCTTTTCCGCGGCCGCGACCATCCACGAGTCTTTCGGGTCGATCTGGTAGTGCTTCTTGTACTTGCCGCTGAGGATGACCTTGTAGAAGAACTCGTGGGGGAAGAACCGTTCGCCTTTCCGGTCGGCGTCGGTCCAGACCTCGAGCATCGCGGTTTCCATCCGCCGCATCGCCTCGCCTTCCGGGATGCAGGTGTCGGTCACGCGGTTCATGTGCCGCTTGAGGAGCTTTTCCTCGTCCCTGGGCGTCAGGTCGCGGTAGTGCGGGACGCGCTCGTAGAAGTCGTGGGCGACGAGGTTGAAGACGTCTTCCTCAAGGTTGGCCCCCGTGCAGGAGATGAGGTCGACGTACCCTCGCCGGATCATCTCGGCGAGGGAGAGCCCGAGCTCGGCCGTGCTCATGGCGCCGGCGAGGCAGAGCATCATCTTGCCGCCGGCATCCAGGTGGGTGCGGTATCCCTTCGCGGCGTCGATGAGGGCGGCGGCGTTGAAGTGGCGATAGTGGTGGTTGATGAACTGGGTGACGGGGCCGGCCGAGGAGCTGGCAGCGGATTTCTTGGCCATGATGGACGTTGTGGTGGAACGGTGGTGAAACGGGGCTCGGCAACGATTGCACTGGCTGCAAGCAGGCCAGTGGCACTCCGGCACTGACTGCAGGGAGACCAGTGGGATCGGGCAACGGAGCGTGCCCCGCGGATGACAAGGGGAACTGGCTGCGTAGCTTCACGATGACAGGCCGATTTGCCAACCGTAGTAGAGGTTCCGGTTCCTTGTCTGGACGCGAGCGAGCGAGGAGGGCGCGTGGATGGGTGGTCCTGTACTTCTCGCCCTCTTTCCCCGCGGGAAACCAGGCCCGGTGCGGGGGTGGGGAGTCAGCGTGCCCCAGAGAGTGAGGTGGTTGCGCGCCGGGGCCGGCGCGGAACGTGAGCGTCAGGAGCGTTTCGAGAATCGCGACGGCCGGCGTCGGTTCTTGCGGGCGTCGGGTGTGATGAGCTTGGCGCATAAGTCTCTCCCTCTATGAGAGGGGAGGGGTTGCGCGCAACCGGGGTGGGTAGTGGGTAGTGGGTAGTGGGTAGTGGGTAGGGGGTAGGGGGCTTACTTTGTTGTTGTGCTGCGCTGGAGGAGGTCGAGGGTTTCTCCGGCCTTTTCGTGCAGGCGTCTTGAGGTGTTGATGAGGAGCTTGTCGCCGAGGGTGAAGATGGATCCCTGGCCGCCGGCGGATTCCCAGCTGAGGGGCTCGACGGTCTTTTCGAGGATTGTCGTGATCAGCTCGGGGTCGAGGTGTCCGGCATCGGACTGGAGCTTCGAGAGGTCGTAGACCACGGTCTGAAGGGTTTCGTCGGCCTTTTCTTTGGTGGTGACCACGATCACTTCGTTCTCGAAGACGTAGTCGAGCGTGGTGCCTCCGACGTCCTTGAACAAGAGGTTCAGGGCCGATCGCAGGGAGACGTCAGAAACCATCAGGTTGATCTCCGTGTCTTCACTGACTCCCGCTGCCGTCAAGGTCGGTGAGTCGAGCCGAATGGGCATGGCTCGCTCGCTCGACAGGAAGGCGATGACTTCCTTGAGAGTCTGTCCGTGGAATTCGAGGATGGTGGGTTCGTCGAGCCGCTCGCGGAACCGGCTCTCACTGGCGCTTTCGGTGCGGAAGTCCCGGATCGGCTGGACGAGCTTCTCGAGGTTCGAGAACGGGTCGCTGGTCTTCGATTCCGGCGGCCGGGCAGCGGTCTTCCGGGGGAGTTCCACTTCTTCGACGGGAGTGCCTCTCGTTTTCTCGATCAGGGCCTTCTGGGCTTCAACGATCGTCCGCAGCTGGTCGACCTGTTCCTGCAGCGACTTGAGGGAGGCATCCGTCATGCCCCGCATGGCGAATTCGGGAAAGTTCGGGTTCGTCGATGCGGCGGACGGTTCGCCAGGGGGGAGGAGACTGGCGTTGAGCGGGGACGCTGCGCCAAGCGAAGTCTGGTCGTTGACGAGTGTCGACAAGCCTTTCTTTTCGCGTCGGGGGCGGATGTGGAGGCCGTCGTCCTGGACCTCGGCGATGAGTCCTCCGCCTTTGACCGATCCCAGGACGACCTGGAGGGCCTCGGCCAGGGGAATGCCTTTGACTCCCGCGAAGACTTCCACGTCTTTCGAGGCTCCGGCCTGCTGGATGGCGCCGAATTCCGCGACGATCGGCATCTTGTAGTGAGCGGCGACGTAGTGCAGGGCTTCTTCGAGAGTCTGGCCGGTGAACTGCAGTTGGGCCGGCTGCTTCAGGGCGTCTTCAATATGAGCGCGGACGGAGGGGGTGGTGACGGCATCGGGAGGGCTGATGATCTTGTTCTCTGGCGCGGACGGAGTGGCATTGTTTGCCCCCGCTGTTGAGTCCTCAGGCCGCTTTTGAACCTGGGCCTGCAGTGCCCGGAGTTCGAGCTGCAGCATTGCCTCGTTCTTCTTCGCGATTTCTTCGCGGAGAGTCTGTTCAGTGAGGGAGAGGGGGCCTTTGTCGGTGGCTCCTTCCTCGCGGGTCGCGATCTCGAGGCGATCCGCGGTCAACCGTGTTCCGCCGGACTGGACGAGGATGTTGGGGGTTTCCGAGGCCTGGGCCAGGGCGGTGTGAATGATGGGAGTTGGGGAGATGGCCGAGACCGGCGACTCGGATCGTGAGTCGCCGGTCCCAGCACTATCCGCCCGCCCGCCCGTATGCACGAGGGCGGTTTCAGGCGTTCCGTCAGCCCCCGCGCCAGCTCCGGCCCCGATGAGTCCGATGGCTCCGGCGACTCCGCCGCAGACCAGTGCTGTTTTCAGAAGTGCGATGCGTGCCATGGCCGCGGTCTCCTGCAGTGCAATCTGTTGAATCGTCGATGCCGCGATCGGTGTGAGCGATGTTGCGGCGGTGGTTTTGAGGCAGGCGGCGATGGTCGCCGTGACAAGTCCGGCTGCCACGCCGGCCTCGACTGGAACGGTCAGTCCTGCGCCGAAAGCCGCGCTCGAAAGCAGCACTCCCCGTTTGAGGAGCCGTTTCCGGAGGGTTTTCTTTCCGCGTTTGAGCCGGCCTTCGATGGCCGCCTGGGTCATTTTCAGTTCGGTGGCGATCTCGTGGACGGTCCGTCCTTCGAGGTAGTGCAGCACGAGCGGGGCGCGCAGTCCCTCCGAGAGCCGCGCCAGCTCTTCATCGAGCGCGGCCTGTTCATCGGGTCGGGGGGGCGTGTCCCAGGGGGCTGACAGCTCCACGGACGGGAGTTCCTGTTCTTTTCTCCTGAGCCGCGTTCGCAGGAGCCGTTGGGAGACGCGGAAGGTGGTTCCGTGCAGCCAGGACGCCAGAGAATCGCGGTTTCGAATCCGGCGGGCGGATCGGGCGAGGACCAGAAACGCCGCCTGGAACGCATCCTCCGCAGCATGGGGATCGCGCAGCGTGTGCAACGCGACGGACATGACGAGGCGGCTGTGCCGGGTGACGATCTGGGCAAAGGCCGATTCGTCCCGCGTGTCCAGAAACCGGGAGATCAAATCCCGATCGCTGGGCGTGCGGGGTGGCGTCGCGCCCAAGCCCAAGTCAGCCGACGATTGCATTCCGCCATGTTAGTGCCTGGCGGGGTCCGATTCCGGGCGCGCAATTTGGAGAAATTCCTCCGGAATGCGGATTTGTTCTGGTTGCGCCACGACTTTCCGGCTTCCTTCCCCTCGACGAGCCCCTGTCTCATGAAACTCAGCGGGTTGGGGCCGCGAGCGACTGGCGAAGCGTATCCAGGGCGCTGTGCTCGTTCGGGCGATGAAACGTCGTGACGAAATACTCTTCGTACACGTTTCTCAACGAGCCGATCCGCTCCAGGCGGAACTGTCGCGAGATGTCCGGCGCGGTGATGGTGGCGACGGGCAACAGTCCCAGGCCGGACTCGGCAAAGTGGTGCAGAAGGGCACGGTCATCGGTTTCCACGGCGATTCTTGGTTCCAGGCGGTGCAGTGCGAACCAGCGGTCGATCGACGTCCGGAGGGATGTCCCCTTGTAGGGGAGGAGCATCGCCGCGGAGTGCAGGCAGCCGGGAAACCCACGACTGAACTGACGGGCGAGTTGCGGAGCGGCATAGATATCGATGGTGGACGAACCGGCCGCATACGTTTCGAGCGGAGTTCCTTCCGGGACCGGGAGCGGGACGTCGCTGATGACGGCGTCGAGGCGGTGCAGCGAGAGTTCGGAGAGAAGCCGGTCGATGCGCCACTCGCGGCAGATGAGCTGTGGGGGCGGGTCTCCCGACAACACGGATTTCAGGATGGATCTGACGACGACTTTCGGCACGGAGTCGACAGTGCCGACGACGAAGGGGCGTTCTTCCGTGGCGACTTTCAGGGGGAGCGATCGAGCGAGGTCGGAGCAGATGGCGACGACTTCTTCGGCGAATCGCATGACGTTGTGGCCGGCATGAGTCAGCGTCACGCCGCGCGATCCGCGCTGAATCAATCGGGCGCCGAGCCGCCGTTCGAGGCTCTGGATCTGATTCGTGACTCCCGGCTGGGCGATGCCGAGTCGGGCAGCGGCCCTGGTGATGCTTCCCGACTGGCCGACGGCCCAGAAGTAGAAGAGGTGGTTGAGGTTGATCTGGCGGAGGAGCTGGTACGGATCATCAGACGACAGCCGCTCCATAGGGCACCTCGTTCGGCGTCAGGGTCGATCACGAATTCTTAAAGCGCGAATTGCTCCATAAGGGTTACATATATCTGCCATATGGACAATGTGTGTGGGCAGTCGGGCAGTCCGGGCTTAGAGTCGCGATCGCCGTTCTGGTTCTCGCTGGTGTTCACTGTTCAGACGGTCGCTTGTCCTGAGCCTCACATCCTTTCTTCGAGGTCTACGTATCACCGGTCGTCTGGCGGTTTTCTCTCTATTTTCTGCGGAGGACACGTCATGGCAGTTTTGCGACGAGGTCGTTTCGGGTTCACGTTGATTGAGCTGCTGGTTGTGATCGCGATCATTGCGATCCTGATCGCCCTGCTTCTTCCCGCGGTGCAGCAGGCCCGCGAGGCCGCACGGCGGACGCAGTGCAAGAACCATCTCAAACAGCTGGGACTTGCACTTCACAATTACCATGACGTGTTCAAGATGTTCGTCTACCGGCGGGGGGGCTCGGCGGGCGTCAATCCGGGGAGCGGGTTCTACACCGGAAACTCACAGCGGCGGAGCGGCTTTATTTCGCTGCTTCCCAACCTGGACCAGGCGCCGCTGTATAACCGCATCGAGGCCGGAGACATCAACAACACCACGGGCCAGGGGGTTGTTCAACCGGGCGGGCCGAATCCGTGGGCGAACTGGATGATCTGGAACGTGTATCTCAGCGTGCTGAACTGTCCATCCGACATGGACAGCAACGCCAATCAGCGCAAATTGAGCAACTATGTGTTCAGCATGGGGGACGGTCCGACGACGCGGGTGAACACGACGACGTCCGGATCGACGCATGGGGCGGATCGTGCACGCGGTCCGTTCGGATTCCGGCGTCAGTACGGCATCCGGGACATCATCGACGGCACGAGCAACACCATCGCGTTCAGCGAGCGCGTGAAGGGAAACTGGGCCAGCGGCAATCCGGGAACTGGCTGGATCACCAGCGGTGCGTCCAAAGTGCAGGGCGTCGCCTCCCAGCAGACGGGTGTGGCGGCGTCGCCGATCCTGTGCATGACGACGGTCAACGGGCCTTTCTACAAGCCCGGAATCAACACCAAGTCGAAGTCCGGGACATTGTGGACGGACGGCCAGTTTGGTCGCGTCGGATTCCACACGATCCTGCCGCCGAACGGTCCGGCCTGTACGGAAGACGCGAACGGCAACGCCGATTCGACCAACAGCGTCATCCCTCCGACCAGCCGACACACGGGCGGCGTTCATACGCTGATGTGCGACGGCGCGGTGAGGTTCGTGAACGAGAACCTGAATACGGGTGATCTCAGTTCAGCACCGGCGCAGGCCGGCCCGAGTCCCTATGGCGTCTGGGGGGCTCTGGGATCGATGGCCGGCAGCGAGGCGGTCGGCGCGTTCTGATCGCAGGTTGCGTTCTGATCCCCAGTTGCCGAGATCGGCAGTCGTCGTTCCCCGGCCGGAAAAGCCACCTTTCCGGCCGGGGAACTTCCTGAACCGGCTGCCTGCATTGCGTCACCAGGCGCGCCCGGGGCGCGTTCTTCCAGGCTGGAATCGTATCCCTCACTTTTGCAGGCGGACTCTTCCCATGGCATGCCTCGATCGCGCCCGGCGCCTCACCTGTTTCATGATTGTCTCCAGCTGTGCGGTGTTGTCGGCATGCCAATCGACATCCGACGACGCCGCGACGAACCGGGTGGCGGTGTATCCCGCGCTCGCGAGGGTGACGTTCAAGGGGGAGCCGGTCGAAGGAGCCGTCGTTCGCCTTGTGGCGCCGAATCCGAATCAGCCGGGGGCGGCCGGACGTACGGATGACGAAGGCAAGTGCCGGCTGACGACCTACGAGGCGGATGACGGCGCCGCGGCGGGGAACTATATGGTGCTGATCTCCAAGGTGGAGGCGATGTCTGAAACGCCGGCCAGCGGCGGAGATGACAGCGACGAGTATGTCCCGCCCTCCGAGACTCCGACCGCTCCGGCGAAACGCGACAACGAACTTCCGCCGAAGTACAACAATCCCGCGCGCACGCCATTGAATGCCGTCGTCACGTCCGAGGGGCCGAACGAGTACGTCTTTGAGCTCAATAAGTGATGACGTGGAGGGGGTTGAGGGGGCCTCGCGGGAAACGGAAACCGAGGTTTCGACGGCGGTTCGTCAGGCGGGCGGGACTCGCCGCCGTTGGGGGCGGGCCGTCTGACGGGTGGGGTGACGATGCGGCGGGCGGGGTGACGATGCGGGCTCGTCGCTGAAGTGGACGATCCGGCCTGGGCGGGGGTGGAGGGCTTTGGGCGTGAGAGGGCGGGTTGCGGGGGCGGTGTCTGGTGCGGGGGGCGGTGTCTGGCCAGCGTGCCCGGGGGCGTCCTCTTTGGAGGAACCGTCATAACCGGATTTGCCGACCGGGCTTTCCCCGTCGCTTTTCGGCAACACGTGGTCCCAAACGGCATCACGCCAATCATGGCCTAGGTTTTCAGTGACCAGGGTTGCGCCTGTTTGCCGTCTCCCCCGGCGTGCGCTCCCGGTGCGAACGAATCGCAGCGACTGAACCAAGGAACGAGGACCGATGGCTCCGCCCCCCACGATGAATCGCCCGATGCCCGGACAGAACCGCCCGCCGATGGGGGCCGGTCGCGTTCCGCGGGGGGACACGCAGCAGCTCGACTTCGAATCGCTCAAGCGGCTGATCCACACCAAGCTGGTGGACAAGCTCGACCTGACGCGCCTCGGCGACCTGCAGGGAGACACCCTGCGGCGCGAGATCCGGCTGGTCGTCGAACACCTGTGCGACTCGGAGAATCCGCTGCTCAACCGTTCGGAACGCGAACGGCTGATTGAAGAAATCCTCGATGAAACACTCGGCTTCGGCCCCCTCGAACTCCTGATGAAGGAAGAGGGCGTGGCCGACATCATGATCAACGGCCCGAAGAAGATCTTCGTCGAAAAGAACGGCAAGATCGTGAAGTCGGCCGTGACGTTCCGCGACAACCAGCACCTGCTGCAGATTCTCGACCGGATTGTGTCGCGCGTGGGCCGGCGCGTGGACGAGACGTCGCCGATGGTGGACGCGCGTCTGCCGGACGGCTCGCGACTCAACGCGATCATCCCGCCGCTGGCGCTGGATGGTCCTTCGATCACGATTCGTAAATTCGGGTCGAAGCCGCTGACGCTGGAGAACCTGCTGGGGTTCGGCGCCTTCACGACCGAGATGGTGATGCTGCTGGAAGGGGCGATGAAGGCCCGGCTGAACATCATCATTTCGGGCGGAACGGGTTCCGGAAAAACGACGCTGCTGAACACGCTGTCGAGCTTCATCCAGCACGACCATCGGGTGATCACAATCGAAGACGCGGCGGAACTTCAGCTGCAGCAGGACCACGTGCTGCGGCTGGAAACGCGTCCGGCGAACATCGAAGGCAAGGGACAGGTCACCGCGACCGACCTGGTGAAGAACGCCCTGCGTATGCGGCCCGACCGGATCATCATCGGCGAATGCCGCGGACCGGAAACGCTCGACATGCTGCAGGCCATGAACACCGGCCACGAAGGCTCGATGACGACGGTGCACTCGAACAACCCGCGTGACGCTGTGGCCCGTATCGAAACGATGGTGACGATGTCGGGCACGGAACTGCCGCTGAAGGCGATCCGCCATCAGTTGAGCTCGGCCGTCGACCTGATCATCCAGGCGAGCCGTCTGCAGGGGGGCCCGCGAAAGATCACGTATATCACGGAAGTCCTGAACATGGAGCAGGACACGATCATCATGCAGGACATTTTCCGGTTCATGGTCGACGGAGTCGACGAGAACGGGAAGGCGGTCGGTCACTTTGAAGCGACGGGCGTGCGTCCGGCGTTCATGCACCGGCTGGAAGCGGCGGGAGTGCGGCTGCCGGCGAACCTGTTTGCGTCGCGGCGGCTGGGTTGATTGATCGTGGGTTGTGGGTAGTTGGTAGTGGGTAGGACGAGGTGGCAGGCGGTGCCTGCCCTACGAGAGAGATTTCAATGGATCCGATGATCATTTCGATCGCGGCATTCGTGAGCGTGGCCGGTGTGATCGGCGCGATCGTGATGCTCGTTGGTCAGAAAGATAACGGCAGCGTCGAGAACCGCCTGGCGATCCTGGCGGGCAAGAAGGCGCCCGACCAGCAGCTGTCGGTGTCCCGCGAGATGCTCATGCGCGAAGGCATGAGCGGACTGGCGGGATGGATGTCGGACCTGATGGAACGTTTCGGCAACATCCGGCTGCTGTTCGTGCAGGCCGACCTGCCGATGAAGCCGGAAACGTTCGCTGCGCTGGTGGCGGGGTGCACGCTGGCGGGGGCGGCGATCGCGATCGTGACCAACCTTCCGGTCCCGCTGATTCCCGTCGTGGCTCTGGCGGTGGGCATCCTCCCGCTGGCCTGGCTGATGTGGCGCCGCAAGCGGCGGTTCGCGAAGTTTGCCGCACAGATGCCGGGAGCAATGGAACTGATCGCGCGGGCGCTCCGTTCAGGACACTCGCTGGCCTCGGGCATGCACGTCGTGTGCACGGAGATGAACGATCCGATCTCGAAAGAATTCAACGTCGCCTACGAAGAACAGAACCTCGGCATCCCGATCGATCAGTCGCTGAAGAACATGTACAAGCGGATGCCGAACCTCGACTTCAAGTTCTTCGCGACGGCGGTCGTCATCCAGCGGCAGTGCGGCGGCGACCTCGCGGAAATCCTGGACAAGATCAGCCATATCATCCGGGAACGGTTCCGGATCCTGGGTCAGGTGCAGGCGCTCACGGGCGAAGGCCGCATCAGCGGCGTCGTGCTGATGCTGCTGCCGGTCGCGTTGTTCTTTGCGGTGCTGTACCTCAATCCCGAATACGTGATGACGCTGTTCACGGACGAGCTGGGGCGAAAGATGATCGGTGTGGCGATCTTCCTGCAGGTGCTGGGAGCGATCTGCATCAAGAAGATCATCCAGATCAAGGTGTGAGACGAATTCACGGACCAGTCATTTAGCCGGCCCGCCCGCGGGTTGCAGGATTGAAGCATGGACTCCACGTATCTGATCTCCGGCGCGATTTTTGTCGGCATCTCGGCGGCCGTATGGGCCGTGTTGTCGATGTTCACGGAGAAGGACAGCCGTGCGACCGAACGTCTGCAGGAACTGCGCGACGGCGGCCGGAGGCCGGCTTCGGAAAAAGGGGGCATGGGCAACGCCGTGACCGCGGCGGCGCCGGCCCTGTCGAAGGTGCTGCAGCCGAAGACGGAGCTGGAGCAGAACGAACTGAAAGTGCGGCTGGCGAACGCCGGCTACGGCTCTCCGAACGCATCGACGCTGTTCCTGGCGATCAAGACGATCCTGTTGTGCGTCGGCCTGTTCTTCGGCGGAATTGTCGGCGTGTGGCAGAACGGCCTGACGCTGACGGCGGCCCAGGCGCTGTTTCTCGGAGGGGGACTTGGTTTCTACCTGCCGGAAATCTTCGTGCGGCTGAAGGCTTCGGGCCGCAAGGGAAGGATCTTCCTGTCGATGCCGGACGCGCTCGACCTGCTGGTGGTCTGCGTGGAGGCCGGGCTCGGGCTGGATGCGGCGATGCGTCGCGTGGCGGAAGAGCTGAGCGAATCAGCGCCGGACATCTGCAGCGAGTTTTCGACGGCGAACATGCAGTTGCAGATGGGGCGGCCGAGGCGCGAGGTGCTGCACGAACTGGGAGTGCGGACGGGCGTGGATGACGTGAAGGCGCTGGCGACGATCCTGATCCAGGCGGACCGGTTCGGTTCGTCGGTCGCTCAGGCGCTGCGGGTGCAGTCGGAAAGCATGCGGACCAAGCGGAGCCAGCTGGCGGAAGAACAGGCGGCCAAGACGGCCGTGAAGATGATCTTCCCGCTGGTGCTGTTCATCTTCCCGGGCATCTTCGTGGTGCTGGTGGGACCGGCGGCGATCCTGATGATCCGCAACCTGCTGACGACGTAAACGGCGGGGTCTGCGTCGAAGCGTCGTTGACGGTGTCCGCGCGGACGCCGAGAATCCCGGCGACCGAAATGGCGACGCCGGGGCTGCGCTGATGGACGCGTTCGACGCGACATACTGGACGATGCTGGGGCTCCCAGTCGGCGGTCTGGCGGCGGTGTATGTCTACCGGCAGCTCGGTGACGAGCGCCGCGACGCCATCGCTCGTTCGGACATCGCGAATCGGCCGATCGGGACCATTCTGATTGTGGTCGCCGGACTGATTTACTGGGCCCTGGCGTATCTGCCGGTCGTGAAAGCGATTCAGGCGAGGGAAAGGATCGTTGGGAACGTTGGATTCGTGTTCCTGGCGGCGCTGGTGGCCCAGATTGGCCTGATCATGCTGGCCATGGGACGCGCCAGAACCCGATTCATCGCCCGCCCGCCTGATGGATCGACGCGGGCCCAGGAATGGGCCGCGGCCGTGATCGTGTTCATTGCCATCACGGCGATGCTCGGTTTCATGAAGTGGTTCGGGCTGCGTCCGTGGCGTCCGTCACGGAATTCCTTTGCCGCAGGGGTGTTTCCAGCCGCCCGGTCGTTTGAAACCACTTGCGCGCAGGCTCTATCCTGCGGGTTTCACACTCGAGCGTTGCCCCTTGAGCCGTCTTCGATTGAGGACCGCTCATCCTTCCCACAGCTGGCGTCATGTCCATTCTCGTCGACAAGAACACACGCATCATCACCCAGGGGATCACCGGCAAGGCCGGGCTGTTTCACAGCCAGCAGTGCCGGGCCTACGCCCAGGAGCACCGGCCTGGCGAGCAGGTGATGGTGGGCGGCGTGACGCCGGGGCGCGGCGGCACTGAAGTCGATGGCTTCGCGGTGTTCGATTCGGTGGCCGAAGCGGTCGCCAAGACCGGCGCCAACTGCTCGCTGATCTTCGTGCCCCCTCCGTTCTGCGGCGACGCGATCATGGAAGCGGCCGACGCGGGCGTGCCGCTGATCGTGGCGATCACGGAAGGGGTTCCCATCCTCGACATGGTGAAGGTGAAGAAGTTCCTGGCGGGGACGAAGTCGCGGCTGATCGGGCCGAACTGCCCGGGCATCATCACGCCGGGCGTCGCCAAGATCGGCATCATGCCGGGCTACATCCACAAGCCGGGCACGGTGGGCCTGATCAGCAAGAGCGGCACGCTGACGTATGAGGCGGCGTGGCAGCTTGGAAACGTCGGGCTGGGCCAGTCGACGGCCGTCGGCATCGGCGGCGACCCGGTCAACGGCACCTCGTTCATCGACCTGCTCGAGATGTTCGAGAAGGACAAGGGCACCGAATCGCTGATGATCATCGGCGAGATCGGCGGCGACGCGGAAATCGAAGCGGCCGAATACATCGCGAAGCACGTGACGAAGCCGTGCGCCGCGTTCATCGCGGGGCAGACGGCTCCTCCGGGCAAGCGGATGGGGCACGCGGGCGCGATCATCTCGGGCTCATCGGGCTCGGCCGAAGAGAAGATGGAAGCGCTTCGCAAGGCGGGCGTGGAAGTCGCGGTCAGCCCGGGCGACATGGGCGTGGCCGTGCAGCGGGCGATCGCCAACGCCGGCAAGAAAAAGAAGAAGTGATTCGGACGGAAGTCCAAACCTGAGAGCCCGTCGATTTCCCGGCGGGCTTTTTTTCCGAACGGAGCCTGTATGTTCGACCTGGCCAAGGTTCAATCGGCGCTGCGCGAGTTCGGTTTCGACGGCTGGCTGCTGTACGACTTCCGCGGCAGCAACATCCTGGCGCGGCGGATCCTGGGGCTGGACGGCAAGCACATCGGCTCGCGGCGGTTTTTCTACTGGATCCCGGCGAGCGGCATGCCGCGCAAGCTCGTGCACCGGATCGAAGATTCCGTGCTCGACGCCCTGCCGGGCGACAAGACGATCTTCCTGTCGTGGCAGGAACTCGAAGCGGGCGTGCAGCAGTGCGTCTCAGGCAGCAAGGTCGTGGCGATGGAATACTCGCCGCGGAACGGCAACCCGTACGTCTCGAAGGTTGATGCGGGCGTCGTGGAACTGGTGCGGTCATTCGGCTGCGACGTGCAGTCGTCCGGCGACATCGTGCAGCTCTTCGAAGCGACGCTCGATGACGAGCAGATCGCGCTGCACTTCGAGGCGGCGACGCACAACAACTCGGCCTACGAAGTGGCGTGGAAGTTCATTGCCGACGGTGTGCGGAAGGACGGGGGCGTTTCCGAAGCGGCCGTGCGGGACCGCATCATGGAACACTACGCCGCGCACTCGATGACGACGTACAGCCCGCCGATCGTGGGCCGGAACGCTCACAGCGGGCTGCCGCATTACGAGACGGGGAACGGCGAGGACACGACGATCCGCGAGGGGGACTTCGTGCTGATCGATCAGTGGGCCAAGCTCAAGAAGCCGAACGCGGTGTACAGCGACCTGACGCGGACGGGCTACGTCGGGAAGACGGTTCCCGAGACGTACACGAAGATCTTCAACATCGTGGCGGCCGCCCGCGACGCGGGAATCGCGATGGTGCAGGACGCCTTCGCGAAGGGGACGGCGATTCGCGGCTTCGAAGTCGACAACGCGGTCCGGAAGGTGATCGTGGACGCGGGCTACGGCCAGTTCTTCGTGCATCGCACGGGGCACAACATTGGCCGCGAGACGCATGGGAATGGGGCGAACATCGACGGGCTCGAGACACGCGACGACCGGCGGCTGTTGCCGCGGACGTGCTTCTCAATCGAGCCGGGGATCTACCTGTCCGAATTCGGGGTGCGGAGCGAGACGAACGTGCTGATCGACGAGGCGGGGAAGGTGCACGTCACGGGTGGGGAACTGCAGACGGCGGTTGTTCCGATCCTGGGGAAGTATTGAGCGGTCGCCGACGAGGCCCGCGGGGTGCGGTCGGCATTGCACCAACAACGGGATGAAACTCGCGGCGGCCTCCATCGGCGATGAACTCGGCAGCGCGCGGGAGGTCAGGGAACCACCAAGGCACGAGGGCACCAAGGGGGCTGTGTCGAAGAGTGGGCTCGGCAACGATTGCCACGCCCTTCCTTCCTGACGTCAGTCAGGGCGTGCCACCTGTTCGCGGTCGAGCGTGGCCGGGGCTGGAGCAGGGGAGCGGAGGAAGCCCCGGGCGAACGTTGCCGATCCTTCGCCCCTGGATCGACTCTTCGTCCTGCTATGGACGCCTGTGTCTTCCTCTTTGTTGACGAGGGCTGGCACGCGACCGGGGTTTCGCCGAAAACGGCTCCAACCCCGGCCACCGAGTCGGGCGGCATCGATTGGGTCGCCCCGATTGCTCGCAATCGGGGACGCGGAGCGGCAAGAGGCTGCTTCAGACGCGGGCGGAACAAGGAATGGACGGCGTCTTGGGAGGAGAGCCTCCTGCGGCTTCGCCGCACCGGTTGCACGGCAACCGGTGGTACCCGTGGCGGACAGGGGCCTACAACCCGGCTCCAACTAACCGACTCCAACTTCCAGGAGACTCATAATGGAAATGGCTACCGATAGAAAGGTGTACTTCATCTTGCATCTCGAAGAGAGAGATCGTTATTCGAGTGGCATGCGATATGAGATTCAACTGCTAGATACTTACGGCCAGACAATTGCGCGTGGATGTGTAGACGATCAGGCCAATAGCCTGGAACTTCAGGGCTGCTCAATACCTCAGCCAGTAATTGAAGCGGCAAGGAAGCAGGCAATTGGAAATGGCGACTATGTTGACGAAGCAGGCTATTCTGTGTCGCCATTTTGAAGAAGAAGCAGGGGAGCCCCGATTGCTCGCAAGCGGGGACGCGGAGCGGCAAGAGGCTGCTTCAGACGCGGGCGAAACAAAGGATGGACGGCGTCTTGGGAGGAGAGCCTCCTGCGGCTTCGCCGCACCGGTTGCACAGCAACCGGTGGTACCCATTTTGAATAGTCGTCACGTCAACCGGGGGGATCCGGTTTAGCATCGGCATGTCGGTCCGCTGGCTGAACGGTAGGCCAGTGTTTCAAGTGCAGAGGAGCCGCAATGGCAGTGTACCTATACGTGCCCACGACCACCGAGCACCTTTACACCTCAAAGGAAGTCGAGGATCGTAAACTGGAGGAACTGCGGGCCCATCTGTTGAAGGTTGGTGCTACTGCAACTGCCGTTTACTTCGACCGTGTCGGATGCGACACCCCGCCCGAGAGCCGGCCCGGATTTTCCGCGCTGCTGCCATTGCTCCGCCGTGGTGATTTCCTCGTCGTGGTCAGTTGGAGTTGCCTCGGTACTCCAGCCGACATCACGCGACTGTCTCGCCTCATGCACCAATGCGGTGTGGCCTTGGCTGTGTGCCGAGAAGGGGGCGATGAGGTTGATAAGCCCGATGTCGCATCGGGGCCGCAAATGGCCGTAGGTGACTTCGCAACGATCAATGGGCAGCTCGGGATTGTTACACAGCTCGGCCCCTTGGTTCTTGGCGGCGCCCGCGATTCCGCCGCGATCTGGTTTGGTGATGTGAATGGTGGTGAGCCGATCGTGTTTACCGTGCCGGCCGAATACCTCACGAAGTCCGACCGCCCCATCACCTACCAGCACTGATCTCCCGGATAGCCTACATCCGAATGCTGGTCCGATCGGAAGATCGCAGAAGTGGCGAAGGTGTCGAACAGGTTCGTGAGTGAGATCCGAAACCAGCAGGGCAGCAGGGTAGCCCCGATTGCTCGCAATCGGGGACGCGGAGCGGCAAGAGGCTGCTTCAGACTCGGGCGAAACAAAGAATGGACGGCGTCGTGGGAGGAGAGCCTCCTGCGGCTTCACCGCACCGGTTGCACAGCAACCGGTGGTACCCATTTTGAATAGTCGTCACGTCAACCGGGGGTACCGGGTAATCGTCACTGGGCGAACACAAAGCTAGGATTGCACCGAAGTCTGGACACTCAAGCGACTGCTGGACGACATCGGAGAAAGGTTAGACGCCATGGACACGTTTCTGATGGCCGTCGCATTTGTCACGCTCGTCGCGATGCTTTGTGGCTTAATGTGGTGCATTCGCGCCTTAGAGAGGATGCAGTTCCGGAGGTATCTGGCCTCCGAAGGAATACCCGTAGTGATTCTTCGCCATGTCTGGTACGACCCGCCAAAGTCTGTGCAAAGTCAGACGAGACAGCTCCACTATCGCCAGTGGTACGAAGTTCGTTTCCCTGATGGGACCGTCAAATGGGCCCAATTTCAGCGTCACTATCCTTCTGAGGCAGCGCTCCAACTGTTCGATCCGTGACCTAAGACCCACTGAGATGCTTCGCCTTTTTCGGGTGGAGGGGCTGGGGACGCCGCGAAGCGAAGCCCCCAGCCGAACGTTGCCCAGATGTCGGTTGGGCCAACCTCCTGGTGCCTTGGCGTCTTGGCGGTTCCCTCTCTCTTCCCTTCAGCTGCCAGGTGGCTCACCCTGTCCCTATGAACCTGCTCCTCTTCAGCGACCTCCACGCCGACGTCCCCGCCGCCCGGCGGCTCGCCGCGCTCGCCACCCAGGCCGACCTCCTCATCGGCGCCGGCGACTTTGGGAACTCCCGCCGCCATGTCGCCGACTGCCTCCCAACTCTCCTCGAAGCTGGCAAGCCCGCGGTCTTCGTCCCCGGCAACAGCGAATCGTTCGAAGAACTCACCGACGCCTGTCGCAACTTCCCCAACGCCCGCGTCCTCCACGGAACGAACAGCGTCATCGAAGGCCTGACCTTCTTCGGCCTCGGCGGCGGCATCCCCGTCACCCCCTTCGGCTCCTGGAGCTACGACTTCACCGAAGAACAGGCCGCCGCACTCCTCAAAGACTGCCCGCCCGCTGCCGTCCTCGTCACCCACTCCCCGCCCAAAGGGGCTGTCGACATCGCCACGAGCGGCAAAAGCCTGGGCAGTACCGCGATCCGGGCCGCGATCGAACGCACCCGCCCCCGCCTCGTCGTCTGTGGCCACATCCACGCCTCGGCCGGACAGCAAGCCCAAATCGGCCCCACCCCGATCATTAACCCGGGCCCGCAGGGAGTTCTCCACGAACTGCAGACATAGTCCGCAGGGTGCGTCGCGGAAGTGTGGCCGCGGACGCCTGCAAGGAACTTCCTCTGAAGCCGTGGAAAGTCGATGGTTCATCCTACCGGCTGCCTAGCGCCTTGCCGCTCACTCGGGGTGGGGTGGCTGGGGACGCAGCGAAGCGAAGCCTCCAGCCGAACGTTGCCGATCCTTCGCGCCTGGACTGGCGCTTCGTCGCGCTCTGGACGCCTGTGTCTTCCTCTTTGTTCACGAGGGCTGGCACGCGACCGGGGTTTCGCCGAAAGCGGCTCCAACCCCGGCCACCCCGTCGCTGGCAACGTTTGCGGCCTGCAAGGAACTCCCTCTGGAGTTGTGGAAAGTCGATGGTTCATCCCACCGGCGGCTAGCGCCTTGCCGCTCACTTGGGGTGCGAGTTCTTCGGCGCCACGGGGCTCGAGTTTCTTAGAAGACCTGGCGGAAGCCTCAACGAAAAAAGCCCACGGGGGTGACCCGTGGGCTTTTTGATTGTTGATTGCGTTACTCGGCCTTCGGCGTGAAGCGGACGTTTTCGGTCTTCACTTCCGACGTTTCACCGGCCTTCTCGCGGGCCTTCACCTTCACGTCGCTGACGACGAGGCGGGCGTTCATGAGCTGGTCGGCGGAGAAGTAGGGGGAGTCGGGCCGGCCGATGTGGTCCCACTTCTCGGCGGCGATCTGTTCCCACGTCATGCCGCTGGCGATGTGCCAGGCAGCGGCCTGGGCCGTGCCGCGGTCAATCTTGTTGTTGCCGACGAGCTTGAGCAGTTCGGGGAGCTCGGGGCGATCGGAGACTTCGGAAGGCCGCACGATGCGGTAGGTCATCCGGGAGTTGGGATTGGCTTTGCCGTGTTCGAGGCAGACGGAGTTGAGGGGGACGCTGACGGTGCGTTCGGCCGGGATCGAGAAGAACCCGCCTCCTCCACCGCCGCCCATGCCACCCATGCCGCCGCCCATTCCGCCCATGCCGCCACCCATCCCACCCATGCCGCCGCCCATTCCTCCACCCATCATCTGGCCGCCCATGCCGCCACCCATTCCGCCCATGCCGCCGCCCATCCCACCCATTCCTCCGCCCATGCCACCCATTCCGCCCATGCCGCCGAGGCCCTGGGGGAAGACCTGGACGCCGACGACGGCGTCGGGCAGTTTCACGGAGACGGGGGTCTTGGAGGTGTTGGTGATGAGGACTTTTCCGCCGAACTGGCTCTGGGGGATGAGCTTGGCGGTCAGCGTGCCGCTGTCGAGGCCGTCGAACAGTTCGACCTGCGGGAGCGACGGATCGTAGGAGAGCTTGGTGATCGGACGCTTGGCGTCTGCGGCGAATGCGGAAGCGCACACAGCGAGGAGGCCCAGCGACAGGAAGGCGCGGCGGGACGCGAGCAGCATGGTGGAATTCCTCGCGAAAGGATCAACAGACCCCGAATGTGGACGGCGAAGGGCCGGCCTGGACTGAGGCCAGGCGCAATGAGCGCACCATTGGCCAATGGAGGTCAGTAACTATGCTATCGAGCCGCGGAAACGCGATTCAACGGGCTGTTTGACAGAAACCGGCGAATTCGGCGCGAGTCGCGGCCGCATCCCGATTCGACCGCTGAAGGCGTTCCGGACGATACAGCAGGACTGTCCGGCCGTCCGGGTCGGCATTGTCCGGCGGACGAATGGTTCGATCAGGAGGGGCGTCCGCCGGATGGTTCAGGGGCTCAGGTCCCCCGCTCGGCGGTCGGCGGGGAGGCTTTTTCCAGGCCGATGCGGACTTCTTTCGCCCGGAGGCGGAGGGCCTGATCGGGGAGCGTCGATTCGAGCTGCGCCAGTTGGGCGGCGAGGTCGGTGCGATCGGCCGGGGTGAGTTTCGGGCCGATCTGCTCGATCGCCTGCAGGGCATTCCGCAGCATGAGCTGCTTCTCAAAGGCCGCTTCGATCTCCCGGGGGCTGTTCGCCTGGGCCGGCCAGTCCGCGGACTGCTTCAGGACCAGCTGAAAGACGCCGAGACCCCGGGGGGAGCCTGCACGGGCGAAGCCGATGGCGGCGTTCATGCGGGTCATTTCATCGGGGTCTTCGAGCAACTCTCCGAGGCGCGACTCGCCGATGGGGCCGCCGATCAGGCCGAGCGCGAAGGCCGCATGCTGACGCAGGACGGGATCGGGCGACTGGGAGGCGGCGATCACGGCGTCGACGAGCTCGGGATCGCTCAGGGATTCTCCTTTGGCCTGCCGACGTCCGGCGATCATGGCGATGGCCTGGAGCGACTGCTTGCGGATCTCTCCTTCCTGGGTTTCGTCGAGCGTGGTCCGCAGCGCGGGACGGATCTGGTCGACGGCATCCATCCGGCCGAGCGCCTTGAGCAGGAAGGCGAGCTGCTGCTGCTGCTCATCGTTCCGGACGGTCGACTTCAGCTGCTGGAGGGTGAGGTCGTTGAGGGCGGTGGCGATCTCGGGAATGGACGCGAGGTGCTGGCCTTCGAGGCCGCGGGCCTCATCGGAATCGAGACCTTCGGCGAGGTTGAGGGCGGCCCGCCAGCGGACGTTGGGGTTGTCGCTCTTGATGTCGCTGACGAGCTGCCGCCAGTCGGTATCGCCGGCGGCCAGCTTGCCGAAGAGGACATACAGCCCGATGACGACGGCGACGATGATGGCCGGCACGAGGAAGAGCTGGACGATGAAGCTGGCGGAGGGGGGCTCGACCGGCGGGAGGTGCTCGGGCAGAGCGGCATCCGCCTGGGAGGGGGTGGAAGGGGAGTCGGTGCTCGACATGAGGGGTTCCTTGGGGCGCGCCTCATTGTAGAGCGGGGGGGAGGGGGTCAGTACTGACTGAGTACTCGGTACTCGGTACTCGGTACTCGGGGGGCTGGGAGCTGGGACGGCGGGGCGAAGGGGCCTTCAGAGCCCGGGCGTTGACGCGATGGCATCCGCCAAGCCTTCGCGGAACGTGGGAAATGACAGTACCACTTCGAGGGCCTGCCGCGTCTGTGGATTGGCGAGCTGCTTGTTGATGCCCGATTCCGAGCCGCGGCCGCCGGGTTCGACGACCCCTGTGAACGTGGGGGCCGGTGCTCCGAGAAGGTGCGCCAGATGCCCATAGAAGTCGGCCCGGCGGACGGGTTGCTCATCCACGCCGAGACAGGTGGTCCGGTCGGTTCCGCGGAAGAGGGCGGCGATGGCGAACGCGGCGGCGTCGTCGCCGTGAATGAGGTTCAGCCAGGCATCGCCCCGGCCAGACATCGGGACGGCGGCCTTGAGCGATTCCGCTCGGGCGAGCATGCGGGCCGGTCCGTAAATGCCGGCGAGGCGCAGGACGATCGCCGTGACGCCGTCGGGTTGTGCGTCGCGCCAATCCCAGAAGGCGTGTTCGGCGTCGAGACAGATCTGGCCGCTTTCGGTGGTTGGTTCCGTCGGCGACCGTTCGTCGACGGTTTCGCCGTTGGATTGTCCGTAGACGCTGCTGCTGGAGATGGTGACGACGCGCGGGCAGCGCCCGGAGAGTGCGTTCAGCACGTTGGTCAGACCGTCGACGTAGACGTCGCGCTTGGGGACGCCGGCGGTGCGATCGAAGCCGACGGCATGGAGCATCGCATCCATGGGGGGCGCGGCGGCGATGGCGGCAGGGGACATGACGTCGGCGACGATGGGAGTCCATCCGCGAGCGGCGAAGTCGTCGGCGCGCTGGGCGGAGCGGGTGACGGCGAAGACGCGATGTCCTTCGGCGGCGAGCTGCGCGGCGACGCGAGCGCCGACATAACCGCAGCCGACGACCAGCACGTTGAGAGGGTTCAATGCAGGTGTCCGGCGTCGAGCAGGCTGATGAGATACGACAGTCCGACGCCGCCGACGAGGGCGAAGGTGAGCCCGATGCGGTTGTGCGAGTGGAACTCGATTTCGGGGAGGAGATCGCTGAGCGAGATGCAGAGGAACACGCCGGCCGAGAAGGCGAGGGCGGCTCCGGTCATCAGTCGGTGGTCGAACGGGAGTGAGCTGGCGCCCATGAGATAGATGGCCGCTCCGAGGGGGCACATCATGGAGAAGGCGAGATTGACCATGAGCCGTCCGCGGGATGACCAGCCTCCGGCACTCATGAGCGAGGTGATGGAGACGGCGTCGAGCGGTTTGTGGAAGAGGATGGCGAGGAAAGTGCCGACAGAGGCAGCGGCGATGGCGAGGGCGCCGGGGGCGTTGTGTTCGGAGGAGGCGACCTTGAGGGCGGCCGCGAGGGCGACGCCGTCGATCAGGGTATGCAGGGCAAGTCCGATGAAGACGCCGAGGCCGCTCATCCTGCTGGCGGCGATGGGGGGGCCGTGGCGGTCACAGTCGTGATCGTGGTCGTGGTGATGGACGGGGGTTTTGTCGTCTTCCGCGCCGGTGGTGTCGTGGTGGTGGAAGTGGAACATGCGCAGGAGCATGAACATCGTCGCGAGTCCTGCGAACACGCTGAGTCCGACTGTGGAGGCGCGATCGGCGCCGAGTTCCTGGATGGCATGCGGGACCATCTGGAACAGCGAGACGCCGAGCATGAGACCGCCGACGAAGCTGATCATCAGCTGCAGGCGGAGGTGGGTGAGCCGGACAATGGCCGGCAGGAATCCGCCCGCGAGAGAGGCGACGACGATCAGCAGAGAGAAGACGACGAGAACGGGGATCATTGCTGCAAGTCAGGTGCAACTGGAAAGTCCCGCAGTATCGCGTGGCGTTCGGGGAAATGACAGCGTTGCGGCGCCGAGACCTCCTGAGGCGACGATTCAAGAAGAAAATCACCACAGAGACACGGAGTCCGCAGAGAAGAGGGAGGTCCCGGCCTGCGGATCTGGCCGCCGATTCAAAGCCCGACCACGACTCAACAGATTGGGCGGGCTTTCGCCGGCGCTCCATTCATGGAACCGCGATCTCCCTCTTCTCCCTGACTCTGCGTCTCTGTGGTGCGAGTTCTTTCGTTGATTTCGAGAAGCGGGCTATTCCACCGGGTCAATCGACCTTGGCCTGGGCCGCGGGGGCGGGGGTGGGCGTCAGTAGCTTGAGCCCGATGATGCCACCGACGATGGCAGCCACGCAGAGGAGGCGGCCCGCGGTGGCCGGTTCGTGGAACAGAAAGATTCCCAGGATCACGGCGCCGACGGCTCCGATGCCGGTCCAGATGGCGTAGGCTGTGCCGAGCGGGAGCGTGCGGACCGCGACGCCCAGCAGGACCATGCTGGCGATCATGGCGATGATCGTCAGCATGGCGGGGACGGGCTTCGAAAGACCGTCACTCAGTTTGAGCCCGACGGCCCAGCCGATTTCGAGAAGGCCGGCAACGACCAGGATGACCCACGCCATGATTCACCTCAGACAGGTGGATGAAGCGGGGCCGTCCCCGGATGAGAGAAGCCGCACGGGTCGTCCCGTATGGTTGTGATTGAATTCTAGAGTGAGTTCGACTCAAGTGAAGTGATGAGCTGCATCCAATCGCCCGGACACAGTCCGGGGACTGGCCTGCGAACGCTCCACATGAGTGACATGCGAAATCGCAGCAGTGGGGGCAGTCATCTGGATTGCACTGGCGGAGCCAGTGCCACCCAAGTTCAGCTCTTGTAATCGCGCTTCGCCAGGTGGGCGTAGTTGAACTCCAGCTTCTCTTTGTGGAGTTCCGGCTGGGCTCCATCGCCCTTGTATTCCCAGGCGGCGGCGTAGCGGAAGTTGTCGTCGTCGCGGAGGGTTTCGCCGTCTTCGGTCTGGTGTTCTTCGCGGAAGTGGCCGCCGCACGACTCTTCACGGTTGAGCGCGTCCTGGACCATCAGCTCGCTGAACTCGAGGAAGTCGGCGACGCGGCCGGCGTGCTCGAGAGTCTGGTTGAGCGATTCACCGGCGCCGGGGATGAGGACGTTCTTCCAGAACTCCTCGCGGAGATCGCGGATCTTGCCGATGGCCGTTTTGAGGCCCGCGGCGTTGCGGGCCATGCCGCAGTAGTCCCACATGATCATCCCGAGCTCGCGGTGGAGCTCGTTCGGAGTCCGCTTGCCGTGGACGCCGAGGATGCGGTTGACGCGGCCTTTGGCCTCGCCGAGGACCGATTCAAAGCCGGCTTCGCTGCCGGCGACTTTCCCCATCTTCGAGCCGTGCGTGCCGAGGTAGTTGGCCACGGTATAGGGGGCGACGAAGTAGCCGTCGGCCAGACCCTGCATGAGGGCGCTGGCGCCGAGGCGGTTGGCGCCGTGGTCGGAGAAGTTGGCTTCGCCGAGGACGAACAGGCCGGGGATCGTGCTTTCAAGCTGATAGTCGACCCACAGACCGCCCATGGTGTAGTGGACGGCGGGATAGATCCGCATGGGGACCTTGTAGGCGTCCTCGTCGGTGATCCGTTCGTACATCTCGAAGAGGTTGCTGTAGCGGGCTTTGACCGCATCCAGGCCGTCGCGTTTGATGGCGTCGGCGAAGTCGAGATAGACGGCCTTGCCGCTGCTGCCGACGCCGAAGCCGGCGTCGCAGCGTTCCTTGGCGGCCCGGGAGGCGACGTCACGCGGGACCATGTTTCCGAACGCGGGGTAGCGGCGTTCGAGGTAGTAGTCGCGGTCGTCGATCGGGATGTCCGGCGGGGGGCGGTGGTCGCCCTGGCTCTTGGGCACCCAGACTCGGCCGTCGTTGCGAAGGCTTTCGCTCATGAGCGTCAGCTTCGACTGGTGGTCGCCGGAGACGGGGATACAGGTGGGGTGGATCTGCGTGTAGCAGGGGTTGGCGAAGAAGGCGCCGCGGCGATAGGCGCGCCAGGCGGCGGTGACGTTGCAGGCCTTGGCGTTCGTCGAAAGGTAGAAAACGTTGCCGTAGCCGCCGGTGCAGAGGAGGACGGCGTTGGCGGTGTGGGTCTCGAACTCGCCGTTGAGGAGGTTGCGGGTGATGATGCCGCGGGCCCGGCCGTCGATCGTGACGAGGTCGAGCATTTCGCGGCGGGGGAACATCTTCACGCGGCCGAGCTGCACCTGGCGCATGAGGACGCTGTAGGCGCCGAGGAGGAGCTGCTGGCCCGTCTGTCCGCGGCAGTAGAAGGTCCGGGAGACCTGGGTTCCGCCGAAGGTGCGGTTGGCGAGGGTGCCGCCATATTCACGGGCGAAGGGGACGCCCTGGGCGACGCACTGGTCGATGATGTTCGCGCTGACGGAGGCGAGGCGGTAGACGTTCGACTCGCGGGCGCGGAAGTCGCCCCCTTTGACCGTTTCGTAGAAGAGGCGGTAGGTGCTGTCGCCGTCGTTGTGGTAGTTCTTGGCGGCGTTGATGCCTCCCTGGGCGGCGACGCTGTGGGCGCGGCGGGGGGAGTCCTGGATGCAGAACGCCTTGACGTTGTAGCCCTGCTCGGCCAGTGACGCGGCCGCGGACGCTCCGGCGAGGCCGGTGCCGACGACGATGATGTCGTACTTCCGCCGGTTGCCGGGGGAGACGAGCTTCATCTCGTTCTTGCAGTGGTCCCACATCTCCGGGACCGGAGCATCGGGAATGCGGGAGTTCAGCCGGGAGGACTGAACGATCGTGGAGTCGGTGACTGCGGTCGTCATGGAAGAACATCCGACGGAGTCGGAAGCGCGAAGTGTGAGTGAATGGATCGGCGACTACTCGGCCGGTTTGGCTTCGACAGCGGCCGGGGGCGTTTCCGCGTCCGGAGTCCTGGATGCAGATCCCATCAGGATCGGGAAGCTGGCAAAGCCGATCGCCACGACGAGGGCGAAGACGATCGAGGTGCGGTCCAGCAGCTTGTTGTATTTGGGGTGGTTCAGGCCGAGCGACTGGAAGGCGCTGCGGAAGCCGTGGGAGACGTGGACGCCGGCGAAGATGCTGCCGACGACGTAGATGATCTTGCGGGACATGTCGCCCATGATCATGACGGCCCACTGGAACGGCTCGAAGACGGCCTTGTCGCGCGACTTGAAGTCGTAGATGTGGATCGCCATGAAGATGAAGACCACCGCGCCGGTGAAGAACATCATCGATTCGGGCTGAATGCCGAGGATGCGGTTGTAGATCTTGGTGTGTTTCTGCTGGTATCCGACCGGTCCGCGGGCGTCGATGTTGTTCCGGGCGGTCGCGAACGCCAGGTAGAGGTGGACGACGATCGCCAGGTAGAGCGGGATTTCGGCGGCCAGGAGGAGGCCGGGGTTGGAATGCAGCTTGTGGGCGTAGTCGTTGTAGGGCCCGGGGCCGGCGTACAGCAGGAAGTTGCCTGCGAGGTGGATCGCCAGGAAGGAGCAGAGGAACAGGCCGGTCAGCGCCATGACATATTTTTTGCCAAGGGACGACCGCAACACAGCAAGCAAAGAGGTCACGAGGAAACTCCGGAACGCCGGGAGGTCCGGGCGATGGGATGGCCGCGCGGAAGCGAGTCAGGGTGGTCGGAACCGCGGCGTGCCCGAAAGTATAGGAGATCGCTAACCCCCTTCAAACGGAGCGTTTGTGGTCAGGGATCGCGTGTCTGAAAAATGGGAAGTGGGTCTCTCCCGGGGGCGAAACCGCTTGGAACAGGCGGTCGCCGGAGGGGAACAGACCGTGTGGATCGGCCGGGATCAGCCCGCCGCTTCAGCAGGTTTACGGGGCGGGGGCAGCCGGCTTGAATTTTCCGGCGTCGTAATCCGCCCAGAACTGCTCGGGGGTGCGGGTGGGAACGGTTTCCTCGAATTGGAGGTCGAGCTGGGTCAGGGTGGACATTCCGCGAATGACGTCGAACCCTTCCTTGATTGTCGAGGGGGTCAGGATGAGGCGGGTGAGCCGCAGGCGGGCGAGGGGCCGGAGATCGGTGACGCCGGTTCCCGCGATGTTCAGCCGCTGCAGGCTCGGAAAGTCCGCCAGGGGGCCCAGATCGGTGACGGGGGCTCCCTGCACATCGAGGCTGGTCAGGCCGGTGGTGAGCAACGGCTTCAGGTCAGTCACTTTCGTGTTCCGGAGCCAGAGGATTCCCAGGTGGGTTCCGGCGAGCGGGCCCAGATCGGAGATCGAGGTGTCGCAGAGGTTCAGCTCCGACAACATCTTGCCGGCCAGCGGGCGAAGATCGGTCACCGGCGTCTTGTTGAGGTAGAGCTGGCGGAGCGGAAGGTCTTTGAGGGGGGCGAGATCGGAGACCAGGGTCGATTCGAGATAGAGCGCTCCCAGCGGCATTCCGGCCAGGGGAGAGAGGTCTTTGATCTTCGTTTCGGAGGCGTCCAGGGCTGTCAGCTGAAGCCCTTTGAGCGGAGCGAGGTTGTCGACGGGAACGCCCTTCATGCTCAGGGAGGTGAGCGGCAGCTTCGAGAGCGGGCCGAGATCGGTCACTTTCGTCTCGGAGATGCCGAGGTTCTCGACGGGAAGCGACGCGATCGGGGAGAGGTCGGCGACCGGCGTCCGGGTGAGGTCGAGGGTCTTGATCGGGTGATCCTTGAGAGGGGTGAGGTCGGTGACCCCCGATTCGGCCAGGTGGGCCTCGACAAACTCGTTGCCCGCTTTCTGGAAACGGGCGCTGTCACGGGCTTTGAGCCGGCGGCGCAGCTCGCTGGCCGTGAGAGCGGGGGTTTCGGGCTCCTCCGGTTCTTCCTGCACCGCGGCGTCGGGGGTGTTGGCGGCGGGAGGAGGCGTCTCCCGGCCGCAGCCGGCGAACACGACGCTGACGATTAAAGCTCCCGCAGAAAGGACGGGCAGCGACAGGAAGCGGGAGAGTGCCATGGGAGCGCCGAAGAGTGAGGTGACACTGCGGTTGTAGTCCGGCCACGGTGTCGGCCGCAATTTGGCAGGGCGGGCGCGTGAGGTTGGACCATGCAGGGGACAAGTCTATTCCGATCAACATTTGCCGTGCGGAATCACTGACCGGCTGGTAAGTTCAGAGGCATGAAACTCCAGCAGACAGAACAAGGGCCCTCGAATCGCGACCTTGCCGTCTCAGCGGCAGCGATGGCGGCGAGTCTGCTCTTCAGCCTGTCCCGGGACGAGCCCAGCGAGATGATCGTCTTCTGGACGACAATTCTGCTCGCGTCCCTCCTGCTGCGATTGTGGTCTCGAAGGATGCAAAGTCGCCTCCGCGCGGGTCAGTCCGGGCCGAGTTCAAACTGACCCGCGACCAGCGGTCTTGCCTACTGCGGTCTGAAGACTGGAAACCACCGACCGGCAGATTCCGCTTGAGGTGATTTCCCGTTCGGGAATAAGGTTGACCGATCAGGGACGTCATTGCGGCGACGCGTTCCCGCGTCGCCACCCATGGAAGGAAACTGAGATGTTCGAAACGCGGATCTCCGGTCCGGTGGCCGTCATTGGCGACGTGCACGGACAGACCGAGAAGCTGGACGCGATTCTCAGCCAGCTCGATCAGCGTGGAGAACTCGCCCGGCGCTGGATCGTGTTCATCGGCGACCTTGTCGATCGGGGCCCCGATCCGGCCGGCACGCTCGACCTGGTTGCCGAACTGATCCGCGACGGCGTGCGGACGACGGTGGTCTCAGGGAATCACGAACTGGCGATGTGCGGCGCGCTCAACATCCTGCCGGCGCCGGACTACTGCGACTGGCGCAAGCGCTGGCTGGGGGGCTACGGCGCGGAAGCGACGTTTGCGTCCTATGGCATTCGCTTCGGCGACTGCGAGGCCCTGGCCCGGGCGATTCCGGTCGAGCACCGGGAGATCATCGCCGATGCTCCGTGGAGTGTGGAGCACGAACAGTTCTTCTTCGTCCACGCGGGGCTCGATCCGCACCTTCCGTTTGCAGCCCAGAAGAAAATGCTCGGTGCAAGGGATCTCTCCCTGAACAACCCGGGTTGGCTGTGTTCGAAGCGCTGGCCGTTTGAATCGCTTCCGGGCGACTGCACCAAGACGGTCGTCTCCGGTCACGTGCCGCTGCCACAGGTGCAGATGGACCGCAACCGGATCCTGCTCGATACGACAGGCGGAGTGGACGGCGACCTGAGCTGCGTCCTGCTTCCGGAGCGGACGATCGTCACCTCGCGGAAGGCGGCCCCGGTGAAGAAACCGGCGTTCAGCCTGGCGCGAATGTTTGGCCGGTCGGCCTAGTTTCGTTGTCGACGCTGCATCTCAAAACACAGAAACGCCCGGCGTTCCTGGGAACGCCGGGCGTTTTGAACTTCGAGGCCATCAGCCCGCCGACGCTGTCACGGCAGGGCGATCGTCTTCAGGGCGAGTTCGCCCTGGGTGTCGATCACGACGATGGCGCGGGCGTCGTCCAGCTTGTCGAGCTGGACGACGCCGGTGAGTTCATCGATCTTTTCGAACGACTGGCCGGCCGTGCCGCCCCCCTTGACCGGTTCGGTCAGGCCGGGGTTCTTGTCGAGGTCTTTGGTGCTGACCTTCATCACGCCGCGGGCGCTGTTGGCGACGAGCAGGAACATCTCGCCGTCCTTCTCGTAGGCGACCATATCGAGCGGCTGGTTGCGGTTGCCGAGTTCGGCGACGGTCGTCCCCTTGATCTTCTGGCCGTCATCGACGGAGCTGAGCGGGAACTTCACCAGCGGCGTGCACTGGAAGCCGGCGAGGAGGTGGGGCTGGCCGCCGATGTTGAACGGGATGAAGGCGCGGATGGGAGCGTAGTCTTCGAGCTTGCCGTGGGCGGCGTGGTAAATCTCGAGACCCGCGACGTCGGTCTTCTGGCCGAAGGGGAACGGCATGGCCTGCACGGTGGAGGCGTTCTTCGAGTCGGCGGCGACGAGACCCGAGGCAATCACCTGTCCGTCGACGAAGGCGAGATCGGTGATGGAGTCGTTGCGGGGATTGCGGGTGCGACCGTTGGTCGTGACGTCCTTATCTTCCGGTGCGTTCGGAATCTTGGCGCTGGAGTTGGCGACACCTTCGAGAGCGACTTTCACGAGCTTGCCATCCGTCAACTTCGCGATCGTCGGGTGGCTGCCGCTGATCGAAACGAATACGCTGCCGGAGAGCGGGTTGACGGCGAGGTCGACGACCTTCGCGCCGTCGCCGGCGAGCGCCTGGGCCTGCTTCTCGAGGCCGGTGGCTTTCACTTCTGCGAAGGGACGTTTGCCAACGCCATCCTGCGTATCGATGGCATAGACGGTGGCCGCCTTGGGATCCGCGATGAGCAGGACGCTGTCCGGGCCGAAGGCGAGCGGTCCGGCCGACTGCAGTTTGACGTCGCCTTTCTTCAGGCCGAGCTTTTCGGCGGCGTTGAGAGACGAGGCCGCGCCGACGAGGGCGAGGGCGGCGAGAAGGAGAGAATCGCGTCGCATGGGAACCTCCGGGCGGGACTGGGAGTCCCGGAACGAGAGTCGGGAATCGGACACCTCCGCAGGGGGCTTAGTTTACGCGCGGCCCTCGTGATTTGCACGGACGGGCCCGGCGGACATGAGTCGGCTTGCCAAATGGAGTATGGTTCGGGACTCACGACCGAGTGGCGAAACAGGCAGACGCACGGGACTTAAAATCCCGGGAGGTTCACCCCTCGTGCGGGTTCGATTCCCGCCTCGGTCATTTGGCCTTCTTCTGTGGGCCGTTGCCTCTGACCGCTCCGCTTTGGCCCTTCAGCCCGCGATCGCCTCGTTGAAGAGTTCCGGTGACCTCAGCCGGGCGGTGAGCGCCTCGATGTCGCTCAGGGCGGAGGATGCCACGCCCGCGTTGCCTTCCTTGGCGGCGCGTTCCAGGCGCGAACTTGGCGCCGTCAGGTCGTTGAAGCCGGCCGTGCCGCCCGAGCCCTTGAGCCAGTGCGCGGCTGCGGCGAGTTCGGTCCACTGCTCCGCGTCCGAATACCTGCGCATCTCCTTGATCCGCGTTTCGAGCTTCGTCACGAACTCGCACACGATCTGCCGGAACACGATGTCGTGGATCGGCAGCGTCGAGTGAATCCAGGGCTGCTGCTCGCCGTCCGTCGGTCCGGAGATGGCCTGGCGGGTGGCGGCGACGTCGACCGATCGCTGCAGGAACTCGCTCAGCTTCTTCAACAGTCGCGTCTCGTCGATCGGCTTCGTCATGTAGCCGCTGCAGCCGGCGGCCAGGCACTTCTCTTCATCGCCGCTCATCGCATGGGCGGTGAGGGCGATGATCGGCACGCGTGAGCCGGCGCTGCGGATCTGCGATGCCGCGGAGTAGCCGTCGAGGAGCGGCATCTGCATGTCCATCAGGACGATGTCGAAGTCGCCGGAGAGGGCCATGCGGACGCCGTCGATGCCGTTGGTGGCTTCGGAGATTTCCAGTCCGTGCCGCTCGAGCATGATGCGGATGAGCTTGCGGTTGGTTTCGCCGTCCTCGACGACGAGCACCCTGCCCGGGGCGAGGACGATCGTGTCGGCTTCGGGCGCGGGCGAGGCCGTTTCGATCGCGGGGGGCTGATCGAGCAGGAGGGCTTGGTCGATGTGTCCGGGGTCGATCGTGACGGTGAAAGTGCTGCCGACGGATGGCTGACTGGCGACTTCGATCGAGCCGCCGAGGGCCTCGGCGATATGGCGGCTGATCGCCAGTCCCAGGCCTGTTCCGCCGAAGCGGCGGGTGACGGAGGCGTCGGCCTGCGCAAACGGATTGAAGATCTCTTCGAGCTGGTCGGCCGGAATCCCGATGCCCGTGTCCTGCACTGAGACCTGCAGGCGGTACGCGCCGTGCTGTTTCACGAGCCGGCCGGTGACATTCACGGCTCCGCGTTCCGTGAACTTGACGGCGTTGCCGACGAGGTTGATGAGCAGCTGGCGCAGCCGCGAGGGATCGCTTTCGATCGCGCGGATGGCCGGGCCTTCCCAGCGGTAGTTCAGCTGGAGTCCCTTTTCGGCCGCCTTGATCTTGAGGACGGAGGTCGCCTCGCAGATCACCTGATGCGGCGAGCAGGGAATGCACTCCACTTCAAGACGGCCGGCTTCGATCTTGGAAAGGTCGAGGACGTCGTTGATGACGGTCAGCAGGTGCTTGCCGCTGGTGGAGATGATGTCGAGGTAGTCTTTCCGGATCTTCTCGTCTTCGCCCTCGACCCCGCGGCGCAGCAGGTCGGCGAATCCGAGGATGCCGTTCATCGGCGTGCGGATTTCGTGGCTCATATTGGCCAGGAACTGCGACTTGGCGACCGAGGCGGCGAGAGCTTCGCGGGTTTTCTGTTCGAGGGCCTCCGTCCTCAGGCGGACGAGGTCTTCCAGGTGTCTGCGGTGCAGGGCGAGTTCGGCGTCGCGGTTCTCGATCTGGATGAGCATGTTGTTGAACTCATCGCACATCTGTCCGAACTCATCGAAGGTGTGGCGATGGGCGCGGCGGGAGTAGTCGCCAGTTTCGGAGATCGCGCGCGCGGTGTGCACGAGGTTCAGCACGGGCGCCGAGATCTGTCGCTGCAGGTAGCCTGCGAGGAGCGCGGAGATGAGGATTCCGGCCAGCGTGACGCAGAGGATGAGGAGCATGTGCTCCTGGGCCTCGGCCCACAGGCGGTCGGCCGTGACGTGCAGGCGGACCTGCCCGATCACTCCGGCGGAACTTCGGACGGGCCGGGAGACGATCAGTCGCTCGGAGCCGAACAGCAGAGGGCTCGACTGGCCGGAGATGTCTCCGACGGGATTGGCGGCGAATTCGACGACGAGCCGGTCGTGGGCGTCGCGGAGTTCGGCCGAGATGACGCTGGGGTCTTTGGTGATGACCTGCAGGGCCTTCAGGGCTTCGTTGGGGTCGTGGTCCTCGAGGGCCCGTTTGCAGCCTTCGCCGACGACGCCGGCGAGGGCGCCGTAGAAACGCTCGATCGACTGCTGGATGTTCCGAATGTCGTACATCGCCAGGGCCATGGCCATGAGCGACAGCGCCAGCACGCTCGTCACTGCTCCGAAGAGCGTGAGCTTGCGGCTGATCGACAGTCGGTTCAACAACTGCATGAACGACCCGGTGGATGGAAATGTGGCCCCGGACGGCCGGACCGCAGTCCCGCCGCACCTTGCCTGAACGGTAGGTCAAGAAAAGTCGACGTGCCCGGCTCTCATCCACTCAGGCCAGTAATTTGTGGTGTTCGGGAATCGGGGACGGGGATTCCCGCAACCGCCAGGCGGAACAAGCGTTAAAGTCGGCATTCTCGCCCCCGTCTCGCTCCCCGGTCCGCGGGGGCGTGATTGCGTCGCGGAATCGGGCCTTCTAAACTCCCGTGTTCTGCATTTTCCCTTGCGGAATCGCATTTCTTTCAGCGTCTGACACGACCGGCCGTCCGCCCATGTTCGAAGGCATTACGAACGCCCTGACCGATGTTCTTGGCAGCTTCCGCGGCCAGCTCACGGAGTCGAACATCCGCGACGGGATGGGGAAGGTCCGGAATGCGCTTCTGGAGGCCGACGTCGCCTACGACGTGGCCAAGGCGTTCTGCGACCGCGTCGTTGAGGAGGCGGTCGGTGAGAAGGTCCTGAAATCGCTGCGCCCCGAACAGCAGATCGTGGGCATCGTGTTCCAGGAACTCGTCAACCTGATGGGGCCGGTCGATCACTCGATCGAGGTCCGCCGCGGCGAGACGACGGTCCTGATGATGTGCGGCCTGCAGGGGTCGGGAAAAACGACCACCTGCGGCAAGCTGGCGAGAATGCTGAAGGAGCAGGGCGCCAAGCCGATGCTGGTCGCGGCGGATCTCCAGCGTCCTGCCGCCATCGAGCAGCTGAAGGTGATCGGCGAGCAGATCGGCGTGCCGGTCTACTCCGAGGACCCGGCGAAGTCGAACCCGGTGCAGGTCTGCGTGAACGGCCGGAAAGCGGCCGGCCAGCAGGGCTGCAACCTGCTGATTCTCGATACGGCCGGGCGTCTGCATGTCGACGACGCGCTCATGAAAGAGCTGCAGGAGATCGACAACAAGCTGATGCCGCACCAGTGCCTGCTGGTGTGCGATGCGATGACGGGGCAGGACGCGGTGAAATCGGCGGCCGCCTTCAATGAGGCGCTCGAGCTCGATGGTGTCATCTTCACGAAGCTCGACGGCGACACCCGGGGCGGGGCCGTGCTGTCGGTGAAGGAAGTCACGGGCGTGCCGATCAAGTTCGTCGGCATGGGCGAACAGCTCGACAAGCTCGAGCCGTTTCATGCCGACCGCATGGCGCAGCGGATCCTCGGGCAGGGAGACGTGGCCACGCTGCTGGAAACGGCGCAGAAGGTTCTCGACCAGGATGAAATGGCCCGCCAGCAGGAGAAGATGCTGGCCGGGAAGTTCACGCTCGACGACTTCCTGAAGTCGATGGAGCAGATCACGAAGATGGGACCGATGAAGTCCCTGATGAAGATGATCCCGGGGATGGGGCAGCTGTCCCAGGCGATCGATGAAGCGCAGGGGATGGACCCGGACAAGGACGTGAAGCGTCTGCGGGCGATGATCCAGTCGATGACGCTGGATGAGCGGCAGAACCCGGACAAGATCGACCGGTCCCGCAAGAGCCGTATCGCCTCGGGAAGCGGGACCGAGCCGCAGCAGGTGACCGAACTGCTCAAGCAGTTCAAGACCATGTCGGGCATGATGCAGAAGATGGCCGGGCTGAGCATGATGGACCGCTTCAAGGCGGTGCGGGGAATGGAATCGGAACTGATGAATCCGGCCGGTCCGGCATTCCAGCGCGAGAAGCAGCGGAGCAAGCGGGGCCCCGAGCTGCGCGACCAGTTCCGCGACAAGAAGAAGGACGCCCGCAAGTCGGCCAAGGCCCAGAAGAAGAAGAACCGCAAGAAATAGGTCGCGCTTCAGAGCCGCAGTGGACCGGCAGGAGGGGAGAGGCCGTTTCGCGCGGGCTGCAGGGGCTGCCGGTGATCCGGCCTGAAGCGAATGTCCGGACTCACGGCTGCGGCGCTCGTTCTGATTCTCTGGCGGCCCTGATTGTCTGGCGGCAGGGACTGCCGGAGCGGTGGCTGAAGGTGCTGGTTTCAGACGGGCGGAGGTGGAAATCGCCGGGCCCGGGGCGCGGGCCGGGCTGATGACTCTTGACGAAGGCGGCGATCCTGACACAATCTGCGATTCGCGCCGCGCCCGGATTGCGTTCGGGATGCGGCGTGAGCGTTTGCATGCGTGTCGCAGGCGACGATCAGAGTTTCTCAGGTCGACGGCGTTTCAGACGGCTGCCCTGGTTTGGCCCGGATCTCGGGCCGCAGCGGGTCTGAACAGACCGTACCGAGCTTGGAGTCAGAAGTGGCAGTTCGTATTCGTATGAAGCGTATCGGGCGGACTCACCGTCCGTTCTACCGGATCTGCGTGATGCACCAGCAGAACGCCCGCGACGGCAAGGCCATTGAAGAGGTCGGCACGTACGACCCGATGGTGGCCGACAAGTCGAAGCGCGTCGTCCTCAAGATGGACCGGATCGACCACTGGGTCAGCGTCGGCGCCCAGCCGTCCGACAAGGTCGCGGTCCTGATCAAGAAGGTGAAGACGGGCAATTTCGGCACCGCGAAGGCTCCGGCTCCGATGCTGGCTCCGAAGGAACGGCCGAAGCCGGCACCCGCCGAGGAAGCCCCGGCTGCGGAAGCACCGGCTACGGAAGGGGAAGCCGCCGAGGCTCCGGCCGAGAGCTGATTCCGGCGAGTATCGACGATTCGATCACGACTCGCGCTGCAAAATGCAGCGCGAGTTTTTTTGTGCCCGGTGCAATCAGCGTGAAACAGGCTCGGCGTGCTTGTTTTCAACTGTTGAACCGATAAGTTGGCGTCGATGGATTCGCTGGTGTCCATCGTGGGTTGCTGTTGATTACGGGTTGCTTGAGTACGCGTCGCTGAGCGTCTGCTTCTTTGGAGGGTTGCTACCGAAGGGTCTCTATTCCTTTCTCGTTCTTCGAAAGGCCGCGTCATGTCACGTCTTCGCTCTCGGAAGTGTCGGATAGGCTTTACTCTGATCGAACTGCTGGTGGTGATCGCGATCATCGCGATCCTGATTGCTCTGTTGCTGCCCGCTGTGCAGCAGGCCCGCGAGGCCGCCCGGCGGACTCAGTGCAAGAACAATCTCAAACAGCTGGGATTGGCAATGCACAACTACCACGACGTGGCCAACGTCGTGGCTTTCAACTATGGCGCGTGTTGTGCACCCACGACCAACGGGCAGCAGAGCACCTGGATCCGCGGAATCCTGCCTTACATCGAACAGGCCGCGATCTATAACCAGATCGACTTCAATTACGGCACTGGCAACGATCCACGCGCAGGCACTGCGACCGATCCGGCATTGATGCCGATGCCGAGCAACGGCGCGATTGCCCGCCAGTCGTTCCCGGCACTGACTTGCCCCAGCGACAATCACAATGGAAGGATGGGATCGCGCGCGAACGCCTCGGCCGGCGGCCACGAGTACGGCGTCATGAACTACAAGGGCGTTGCGGGGGCCAACTGGAATCAGGGGCAGTACGCGATGGCCGCTGGCAATCCGTATCTGACGACGAAGTGGGGATCGAGCGGCGACCTCTTTGGGCATGCGGGCAATGGCATGATCCATCCCGGACGCGCAGCCGCCCGTCCTGCAGCGACGAAGTTCGGAGATGTTTCGGACGGCCTGAGCAACACGCTCATGATTGGCGAAACGGTTCCCCGGTGGTGCACGCACACCTGGTGGTGGAATCCGAATGCGACCACCGGAACCTGCGCCATTCCTCTGAACGCGGTTGATTCCACGTGCACCGTGGCAGGCTTCAACCCCGCCAACCCGAAAGAGCAGAGCCTGACGCTCTGCTGGGGTTACTGGCAGGGGAACTATTCATTCTTCAGCCGCCACACGGGAGGTGGGCATTTCGCGATGGGGGACGGGTCGGTGAAGTTCGTCAGCGAGAACATTGACCTTTCCGTCTATCGCAACGCCGCCACCATCGGCAACGGTGAAGCCTCATCCATTGAATAGTGGAGTGAATCGCGCATGAAGACGCTCAAGGGACTTTTGATTCCGACGGTCTGGTGTGCTTTGCTGGCGATGACTGGCTGCGGGGACGGGACGAACAATCCGGCGACGCACGCAGTTGAAGGGACAGTGATGTATCTGGACCGCCCGCTTCCAGATGTGGCGATCACGTTCTATCCCGCTCAGGGGAGAAGCGCTGTCGGGAAGGCGGATAAGGATGGGAACTTCTCGATGATGACGTTCAATCCCAACGACGGCGCGGTGGCGGGCACTCACAAGGTGACAATCCTGCTGCCGGGAGCGCCGGTTTCGGACGAATTGAACGCCAGCGATTACGGGCCCCCCAAGACCAGCAAGGGGCCGGCGCCCTTTCCGCTGAAGTACAACAAGCCGGAGACGACGCCCCTCACGGTCAAGATTCCGGAAGACCTCGAGGGAGGAAAACTGACCTTGAAGTTGCAGGACTGAACGTGGGCTGACCTGAGTGACGGGCAGACGCTCGATGCTCAATCAATCAACCCGGCCAGAAGCACCGCGCCGCGATTCGCCATTTGACGAGTCGCGGCGTTTTCACGCGCCGGCTCTGCACATCGAACCGGCGACGCTCGATCTCGTCCAGCAGGCCGCCGTACATCCGCCACATAGGCACAGGCAAATGCGGCCTGGCGTTTATCGGACTATCGGTCATTTCAGTGCAATGCGAAAAAATCGTCAAACATTTTTTGACTATTCCAGTCACGGGTGTAGTGTTGATGGAGTGCTGTGGGCTTACAGCAAAGGTGTTGTGGCTAGCTTCATTTTGCGACACAAAGAGTGTGTCTTCGCTTTCCAGTTAAGTGGCGAATTCAATGCGTCAAGTCGTATTGAAGCGGAGTCGGACCGGAATGTTCTCGGTCTGATGGTTCTGAGCGGCAAGCTCGGCTCTTTAAGGGAGTGGTAGAATGCGCGCGATCAGTCAATGTGTCTCGCTGTGTCTATTCACGCTGGCCTGTGGTCAGGCAGGTGCTGTCGATCTGCCTCTGTGGAAGACAAACAGTTTTACATATGCCAGTGCTGAGGCAACCGCTCTTTCGGACTACCAGTATGATGACGATGCCGGTGTGGGTACGAATCAAGCGTCAGTTATAGCATCAGACTCGGCACTAAATATGTCGGCAAATGCGCAGGGAGCATCGGCTGTTTTTGATTACACTTCATCTTACGTTGCCGAAATGGCGGCGAGTTCGTTGGGGCAGGTGAATGTGACAAGCACGCATCCGAACTATGAATCCGTCGGGTGGGTTAGTACGTTTGCTGGAGGCACCCAGACATTTACTGTGCTGGCGGATCCCATTGATCCGACGCTTGATGAGGGTGTGTTGGAGACGCAGTTCACCATGACATCGGCATTTATGTCTGATTGGATGGATGACAGCTTTGGTATCCATATTAGAGCGGGTGGGAGTGAGATCTTTATTCTACATTCGGCTACGACGGGTCTTTCGGATGTCGATTTGGTTATTCAAGATATTGTTCTTGGTGAGGTCGAATTTCACGACACGCTCAGTCCGATCGAACTTGAGGACTTTTTGTCCGGGGGGGCGTTTGTTGGTGCTGAATATGTGTCGGAGAGTGATGAGTTCGAGATTCAGATTGAAGTCGGGATTCTTATTGGTGGAAGCGCTGTAAATACATTCAAGATGGCGGAGTCGGACCTCTCTGGGGTTGTCGTTGCACAGGTGAAGAATGCCTTCTGAGACGTAACAGAGTGAAGTTCCTTCTTAGAACGGCCAGAAGCACCGCGCCGCGATTCGCCATTTGACGAGTCGCGGCGTCTTCACGCGCCGGCTCTGCACATCAAACCGGCGACGCTCGATCTCGTCCAGCAGGCCGCCATACATTCCGAACATCGCCCGCTGCACGCGGCGGCCCGCCGGCGAAAGCCATTCCAGAAGCGGCTGCGCTTCGGCGAAGAATGAGCGGGCCCGGTCGGCCTCGAATCGCATGAGCGCCTGATAACGGGCGTCGGCCCCGCCGACTTTCAGGAGCGGCTCGTCGACGCCGAAACGCGCGAGGTCTTCCCGCGGCAGATACACCCGGCCGTTCTGGAGGTCCTCCGCCACGTCGCGAAGAATGTTCGTCAGCTGGAAGGCCGTCCCGCAGGCCACGGCGGCTTCCTGCGCGCGCGGGTCGGCGAACTTCCAGATCTGGATGCAGCACAGACCGACCGCGCCGGCCACGTGGTAGCAGTAGTCGTTCAGCTCCGTGAAGGTCTCGAACGTTCGCGGCGCGAGATCGGATTCGACCCCGTCGATCACATCGAACAGCCACTGCGGATTCAGCTGCTGCCGATCGACGAGATCGCCCACCGCGGGAAGGACCGGATCGTCGACCGCCTCGCCGCGGACTGTGCGTTCGAGAGCGGCCCGCCAGGCCGCGAGACGGGCGACCCGCTCCTCGACGGAATACGTGAGATCGTCGGCCAGGTCGTCGGTCTTCCGCATGAAGGCGTAGAGGACGCACATGTCGCGGAACATGGGCCGCGGGAGCGCGAAGAACGTGACGTAGAACTGGGTCTTCGAGCGTTTGGCGAGGTCGCAGCAATACGTGATGGAATCGTTCACGACCGCGGCAGTCATTTCAGTGGCCGGGGCAGTCATGAAAGTCCAGTGCCGTCCTGGCAATGCGGCGGGGGAACCACGGAACACACGGAAGGAACGGAACGGAAGACGTCAGTCAGGTGGATGGTGGTGGAGGGCCGGTTCGTGAGTTTTGGCCGTCCTTGGGTTTGTTTTTGAACCACGGATCGCACGGATAAAACGGATAAGGCATCTGGTCAGGCGAGGCCGCTCGGAGGCTTTTGATCCTCTTCATCCTTTTGATCCGTGGTTCGTTTCTCTTTGAACCACGGGCGACTCCCACTGCGGCTTTCCGTCTCTTCCGTCCTTTCCGTGGTTCTCTTCAAGGCCGGATGGCTCGGCCCATCGCCCGGATCAACAACCCGACTTTTGCGGCCTTGGTGACCGTCGGGCGACGATCCCAGACGCGGTATCCGATGCTCTCGATTTCCTCCAGAATCTTCAATCCGCCGGCGAGAAAGAGTTCGAGATCGAGACGGAGCCGCCGGCCGCGGACGGAGCGCAGGAGCGGTTGGCCCGCGACCAGGAACTCGCGGGCCCGATCGACCTCGAACTTCATCAGATCGAGGAAGGCGGGTGTCGTGCGGCGGGCGTGCAGGTCGTCATCCGAATAGCCGAATCGCTGGCGGTCCTCGCGCGGCAGGTAGATGCGGCGCTTCGTCAGATCGCGATCGACATCCTGCCAGAAGTTGGCCAGCTGCAGGCCCGTGCAGATCGAGTCGGACCACTCGACATGCTGCGGCGTCGACTGTTCGAACAGCTTGAGGACGAGCCGGCCAACGGGATCGGCGCTGCGGCGGCAGTAATCCCGCAACTGGTCGAACGTCTCGTACTCCGTGAGGCGCTGGTCCTGTTCGAAGGCCGAGATGAGATCGGCGAACGGCTGCTGGTCGAGCTGGAAGCGCTCGATGGTGGAACGGAGCGCGACGAAAACGGGGTGCGAGGCCTGGCCGTGGAAGCAGCGGTCGAGCTCGCCCCGCCACCAGGCGAGCAGTTCGGTCGAGCGGGCCGTGTCGCCCGTTTCGTCGCCCAGGTCATCCGCCCAGCGGCAGAAGGCATAGACGTTGTACATATGCTGCCGCAGCTCCCGCGGCAGGAACCACGAGACGACCGTGAAGTTTTCGTAGTGGGACGTGGCGAGATCGCGGCAGTACTTCTCGGCCTCGACCACGGACAGGGCCGGAGCTTTGGACTGCGGACCCCAGACGGCCAGATCGGAGATGACGTCAGCCAAAGCAATCACGTATCCGGCGAGCGGGGGGCGTCAGCCCCCTGTGCATTCAGAAAGAGAACCACGGAAGGAACGGAAAGAGGGTGATGGGGAATCGTGCTTCTTGGGGAGGCGTCTCTTTGGCTTGTTTTGAACCACGGATAGCACGGATGAAACGGATAGAACTTAGGGGTGGGCGCCTGCTGTTCAGAGAAGCCCCTTATCCTTTTCATCCTTTCGATCCGTGGTTTCTTTCTTTTGAACCACGTAACGGAAGAAGGGCTCTCCGTTCCGAACCGGCCGTCACTGCTTTTCCTTCTTCTTTTCCGTTCCTTCCGTGGTTCCTCATCAACCCCGGGCCAGCGTCTTCGCCCGTTCTTTGACTTCAATCGGCACAGTGGCCAGCAGTTTGTCGATCACCTGATCCGGGCCGATGCCTTCGCTGTTCGCCTGGAAGTTGGTGACGATCCGGTGCCGCAGGACCGGGTGGGCCACCGCCTTCACATCGTCGCTCGTGACGTGGAATCGGCCTTCGAGGATCGCCCGGGCTTTCGCGCCGACGATCAGGTACTGCCCGGCCCGGGGACCAGCGCCCCAGCTGATGAACTTCTTGACGAAGTCGGGAGCGATCGCGTCATCGGGGCGGGTCGCGCGGACGAGATCACGGGCGTAGATGAACACATGCTCGGCCACGGGAACTTTGCGGACGACTTCCTGCAGCGCGAGGATCTGGGCCCCGGTGAGGGCCGGCTTCAATTCCGGTTCTTCCCCGCCGGTCGTCTGCTTGAGAATCCGCAGTTCCTCGGCGGCCGTCGGGTACTTCACGACGACGTTGAACATGAACCGGTCGAGCTGCGCTTCGGGAAGGGGATACGTCCCTTCCTGCTCGATCGGGTTCTGCGTCGCGAGGACGAAAAACGGAGACGGCAGCCGGTAGGTGTTCGAGCCGACGGTGACGTGGCGTTCCTGCATCGCTTCGAGGAGGGCTGCCTGCGTCTTCGGGGGTGTGCGGTTGATTTCGTCCGCCAGCAGCATGTGGGTAAAAATCGGCCCCTGCATGAACTGGAAGACGTTCCGGCCGGTGTCGGCGTCGGTCTGCAGGACGTCCGTCCCGGTGATGTCCGAGGGCATCAGGTCAGGCGTGAACTGGATCCGGCGGAACGACAGCTGGAGGATCCGGGAGATCGTGCTGACGAGCAGCGTCTTCGCGAGGCCCGGCACGCCGACCAGCAGGCAGTGGCCGCGGCTGAACAGTGCGATCAGCAGCTGATCGACCACATCGGTCTGCCCGATGATGACCTTGCCGATTTCCTCGCGCATCCGGCCATAGGCAGCGGCGAGGCCGCGGATGGCCTGGGCTTCGCGTTCATCGTCGGACATCGCACCACGATTCTCGGACATAGTCGCGACAACGCATCTCCAGGTGACAGCTCGAACTGGACTCAGCCTACATCGACGGATGTCGCGTGACGAGGCATTCGCGTCGGTCGGGCTATCGTTTCCAGAACCGCTCCCAGCGGGTCAGGGGGCGATCCACGCTCCACTGGTCGATCAGTTGCTGAATGACCTCCGGCCGATCGGGATGCCCGCATTCGCACGGTTCGGTGATTTCGGAATACCGCAGGGAAAGGCACCTCGGGCAGCGGCCGCAGCATTTGCAATAGGCCGTTTGACAGGAGACGCACTGCAGGATTTCCGGCCGGGCCCGTTTCCGGCCACAGCACAGACAGTGACCGCAACCGGGGCACACCGCGCGATGCGGGTCGACGGGGGTGTCGCAGCCGCAGCATTTGACGAGAACGTCGCTCATCACGGGAGATCCTGCGAGGCCGGGATTTTCCATGCTCTCAATGGCCTGCGTGGATCCTTCGCGTTGCTGCTCGAAGCGGAGCTTCGTGGCGGGGACGTGCCCAGGCAGGAGCCTGGGTACGAGAGTATGCCGTCGCGCCCGCCGCTCCTTCAGTGAACCCGCTGGCCCGGCTGGGCTCCCGAATCCGGAGCGAGGAGGAACACATCCTTCCCGCCCGGCCCGGCCGCGCAGACCATGCCTTCGCTGAGGCCGAACTTCATCTTACGCGGCGTCAGGTTCGCCACAACCACCACCAGCCGCCCGACGAGTTGTTCGGGCGAATAGGACGATTTGATCCCCGCGAACACGTTCCGCCGCACGTCACCGCCGAGGCTGAGCGTCAGCTGCAGGAGCTTGTCGGCCCCCTGCACGTGATTCGCTTCGATGACGCGGGCGACGCGGAGGTCGACCTTCACGAAATCGTCGATTGTGCACAGGTCGCCGACGAGCGGCTCCTTCTCGAGCCATTCGCCGCTGTCCGCGGGAGCTGCGGCGGCCGGGGCCGCGTCTTCGGTCTTCGCCAGGTCCTGCTGACTGTCTTCCACCATCGCCTTCACTTTCTCGGGATCGACCCGTTTCATCATGTGCTGGAATTCGTTGACCGCCGCGCCGACCACCGGCTGCTGCGCGTTGTCCCAATGCGTGATGGGAGCGGACAGGAGCGTTCCCGTCTGCTCGGCCATCCGCGGCAGCACCGGCGCGAGATACACCGCGATCTGCCGGAAGAGGTTCAGGGCGACAGTGCAGATCTCCTGCACCTCCTGCTTCTTCGCGGGATCCTTGCGGAGCATCCAGGGCTGTTTGCCATCAATGTACTGGTTGGCGCGATCGGCCAGCGCCATGATCTCGCGCATGGCCAGGTTGTAGTCGCAGGCTTCATAGGCCGCGGCGATCCGCTCGCTGGCCTCGGCCCCCTGCGCGAACAGCCCGCCATCCTCGGGATAGCTGGCCGAGAGCGACTGCCCCGCGAGCAGCTTCGCGCAGCGGCTGGCGATGTTGACCACCTTGCCGACGAGATCCGAATTGATCTTCGACTTGAAGTCTTCGAGGTTGAGGTCGAGATCGTCGACGCGCGGCCCGAGCTTCGAGGCGAAGTAATACCGCAGGTACGACGGATCGAGATGCTGCCGGTAGGTCGACGCCCGGATGAACGTCCCCTTCGACTTCGACATCTTCTCGCCATCCACGGTGAGGAACCCGTGGATGTGGACCTTCTTCGGCAGCTGGAATCCGGCCGTCTTGAGCATGGCCGGCCAGAACAGCGTATGGAAATATGTGATGTCCTTGCCGATGAAGTGGTGAATCTCGCAACCGGGATTGCGCCACCAGTCATCGATCGTGCCGCCGCTGCGGTCGCACCAGTCCTTCGTGGAGGCGATGTACCCGATCGGCGCATCAAACCAGACGTACCAGTAGTTGCCCGGGCTGTCGGGAATCTCGAAGCCGAAGTAGCGGGCCGGGCGGGAGATGTCCCAGTCGCGGAGCGCATCGCCGAGGAAGTGTCCCTTGAGATAGTTGGCGATCTCCGGCTGCAGCGCGCCGCTGTTCTGCGTCCACTCCGTGAGGAACTCGTGCAGGTCTTCGATACGGACGAAGAGCTGCGTGCTCGTTTTCGGAACCGGCGTGGCGCCGGTCAGCGTGCTGCGGGGATTGATCAGCTCCGTCGGCGCGTACTGCGTCAGGCACTTCTCGCAGCCGTCGCCGTACTGGTTCTCGGATTTACAGTTGGGGCAGGTTCCCTTCACGAACCGGTCGGCCAGGAACGTCTGGGCTTCGGGGTCGTACAGCCGCTCGACGTCTTTCGACGTCACCATGTCGGCCTTGCGGAGCGAGGCCCAGATTTCGTGGCAGAGCTGGCGGTTCGATTCGCTGTTGGTGCTGCCGTAGTTGTCGAACTCGATGTCGAAGGCGCTGAAGTCCGTGATGTGGGCTTCGCGCATCTCGGCGATGACCTCTTCCTCGGGCCGGCCTTCCTGCCGGGCGCGGATCATCACGGAGGTGCCGTGGGTGTCATCGGCGCAGACGAACAGGCAGCGGTTGCCGCGCAGCTTCTGGAACCGGACCCAGATATCGGTCTGCGTGTACTCGACGAGATGGCCGAGATGGATGTGCCCGTTGGCGTAGGGCAGGGCGGAGGTGACGAGAATCTGACGGGGCACGTGGAAATCGACGCTGGGGTGTGTTGCAGCAGAACAGCTTGAGCCGTTTGGGATTGTGGAGAATAGACCATCCGGGGCGGTGATTGAATCGGGGACGGGAGATCAGGTAGGGCGGGCGTGTTTTTCGAGGATGGCGAAGCTGAGAATGGCGAGCGGGGGGCGTCAGCCCCCTGTGCCATCTGAGATTTGGCGTTCCGTGGCACATGCACAGCCGGCTCACGCCGGCCGCTCGCCAGTCCAGTGTGAAGAATACGCCAGCCCCGGGAGATCCCGTGGAGCGGTGGCCGCCAGGAATCGGGCCGTTCCGGAGTGAGCGGTTTGATCTCGGGGAGGTTCGCGGCCGTTTGGCAGGCATGGACGGACTGATGCAGAATTCCGTGGCCGCCCCCACATTGCCTGGCCGGTCTTACTTCCTGCAGCGCCAACTCTGGCGATCTGCTCTCTGGGGCGTTCTGGGAACGGTCGCGATCGTTGCCACCATCGCCGCCCTGGATGCTGCCGGGCTGAAAGCCCCGAAGGCCCCTCCAGTGATCCAGGTCGCGCCTTTCTTCGTCGCGATCGGGATCTTCATCGCTCAGTACCTGCTCCCCCGTGTGCGGGTCGATCAGGAGGGCATCCATCGGCGCATCCTGTGGTGGTGGGATCTGTGGCCGTGGGAGGACTTCACCGACGGACTGGTCACTTACGGGACCTACCGGCACGGATACCGGCACACCACAAAGCCATTCTGGTCACAGAGACTCGAGTTGAGCGTCCTCGAACCGGAAGCCGCCGAAGAGATCGATCGGCTCATCAAACGCGTCTGGACGCCGCCCGATCCTCCGGAGTGCCCGGAGACGCTCGTCCTGACGCTCAAGAGGCCGGGCCGGCCAGTCCTCACGATGACGGCCGACGGGATCTCGTTCACCCATAAGAACCAGACGGTGACGAGCAGCTGGGATGATTTGCCAATGGTGACGATCTGGCGTCTGGCTGCCGATCGCCCGGATTCTCGAACAATGATCTTCGAATTGTCGGATCGTGAGATCCGCCTGGGCCGGCCCGTCCACAACGGCCAGCAGCTACAGACCTGGTCCGGACCGACGGCCGAAGTTGTCTCCCTCTTCGTGATGAAGCACGCGCGGCGGCTGCGGGACTACGCCATTGGCGGAGACGCCCGGACATTCGACGAGTTGGAAGCCAAACGCGAGGTCCAGTTGGGAAGGCTCGAGAAAAACTTGATCGTCATGAGGCGGATGTGCTGGGTCATCGGTGCCCTCTGCGCGGCCTCCCCGCTGGTCTGCCCGTGGCCAGCGGCTGTGATGATGAGCCTTTACCTGGCGATGCCTGTCGGGATGTACCGCAGTGCGAACTCCAGGCTGAAAGAGATCCGTGCTGATCTGGACCGTCAGCAGACGGCACTTCTCGAACAGGCAGGCAGCGCAGCGGGGCTTTTGCAGGCATCGTGAGAACGGGTCCGTCGGCGGCGAAGAACCGTGGCAGCCGGGCTCCATGCCCCGTCCGGCAGGTTCCGCCGCAAAAACCTGTCTGGACACGCTTTTTGCTATGGTGTAAATCCTGCCCGTTCGACGGCGTGCCCACGCCCTGCGCGGGGCGTTTCGTCGAGCTTCGTCCGCAACGACCTGACGCCGGGATGGGCGCTCGGAAGGCGGCGAAGGACCGGTTTCAGCGACAACCTCGCCGAATCCGGCCGACATGATTCACCCAAGGATGGGGTTCGGAATGGAACGTCGACTACTCGCCGCGGCCTCGCTCGTCGCGCTCGCTTTTCAGGGCTGCTATCGCCCGATGTACGCCCCTCCCTACTCATCGCAGGGGTACCCGGTCGGCAGCGGCTATCCAGGACCGATCCAGACGACCGTCCCGGGCCAGCCCTATATGCCTGGCTCCGTTCCGCCCGGCGGGATGCAGCCCATGATGAACGGCGGTGGCGTCCCCACCTATGGAGCGCCCCCGACCTACAACCCGAACACCATGGGGCCCAGCGCGGCCAACCCGGTGCCGACCTATCCCGACGCCCCGTCGGCCCAGTTCCAGACGCCGGAAACGACCGGCGGCCGCGAGCTTGGCTTCGCGCCGGTGAGCAACGGCGGACTGCTGCAGACCGCCGGCACCGCGCCCTACGCCGCACAGCCCAACCAGTTTCCGGCGTCCAATGCGATTCCGCTGACCGAGCCGACCTTTGCGGAACCGACGCCCACTCCCGCAGCCGTGACTTCGGACAACTTCGAAGGAGGCAATGGCCCCACCACTTTCAACTGAACGCGTTCAGCCGGGGCCGTGACTGATTCTGACGTCTGGCCTCTGAACTCTGACGTCTGACTCACCCCCATGTACCATCGCCTTCGCGGCTGGCTCTGCCCGGACGTCGGCATCGACCTCGGCACGGCCAATACGCTCGTGGCCGTGCAGGGCGAAGGGGTGGTTGTGGACGAACCTTCGGTCGTCGCCCTGGAAAAGGGGTCGCGCAAGGTCCTCGGCAAAGGAACCGCCGTGGGAAAGCTGGCCCGCCAGATGCTGGGCCGCACCCCCGATTCCATCACGGCCGTTCGTCCGATGAAGGACGGCGTGATCACCGACTTCGAGTTGTGCGAATCGATGCTGCGGTACTTTCTCCGCAAGGCCCATCGCGGAAAGTTCGGATTCAAGCCGCGCGTGGTGATCGCCGTTCCCGGGTCGATCACGCCCGTAGAAAAACGGGCGGTGTTCAGCAGCGCCGAGCGGGCCGGGGCGGGCCGGGTGTTCCTCATTGAAGAATCGAAGGCCGCCGGCATCGGAGCCGGGCTTCCGATCTCCGAGCCGCTGGCGAGCATGGTCTGCGACATCGGCGGCGGGACGACGGACGTGGCGGTGTTCAGCCTGGGCGAGATCGTTTCGTCGCAGACGGTCCGCGTCGCGGGCGACCGCATGGACGAAGCGGTGGTCGAGTATCTGCGACAGCATTTCTCCCTGCGGATCGGCCCGCAGATGGCCGAGCAGGTGAAGATCGAGGTCGGCAGCGCGTATCCGCTGATGAATGAAATGGCCGCGGAAGTGCGCGGGCTCGACACCATCAGCAGCATTCCGCGGAAGGCGACGATCACGAGCGAAGAGGTCCGTGAGGCGCTGCGGGAGCCGCTCACGGCGATCATCAACTGCTGCAAGGCCGTCATCGAACGGTGCGATCCCGAACTGGTGGCCGACCTGGCAGATACGGGACTGGTGCTCACCGGCGGCGGGGCGCTGCTGCGTGGACTGGATGAACTGATGCGCGAGCAGCTGGGGATTCCGGTGCAGGTGGCGGATGACCCGCTGACGACCGTGGCCCGCGGGACGGCCGTCTGCCTCGAACACCTGGAACAGTGGCGGGACGATCTGGAGTCGGACGCGGCGTGACCGCCGTGTAAGAAAGTGGCCCGTTCGCATCACATTTCCTGGCTCCTCGCTGCGGCCTGTCTCGGGGCCGGAGGGGTGCTCTGCGCCGCCCCCGCGCCGTTTCACGAGCGAGTTCGCGGGCTGGTGCTGGATCTTCTCAAGCCGGGGATGTCGGCCGTCGTCGCGCTCCGCGAGCGGCGGCCGGCCGCGATTTCGCCGAAGGACAGCGTGGCCTCCCGTGAGCGGGAACTTGAACTGTCGCGCCAGCTGGAGCAGTCGCGACTCGATGCCCGCCGGCTGCAGATTGAGGCGGCGCGGCTGCGCGGTGAAATGGACGAATTGCGTTCGGAGAAGCCGAAGCCGTTCGTGGGCGAGACGGGCCTGCCCTTATTCGCCCCCGACCTCCTGACGGCCCGCGTGCTGGATACCCCATCGATGGACGAGATTGAGCGGACGATCCTGACGCTGGGCGAAGGTCACGCCGCCCGCGTCGCGCTGGCGGAGTGGGTCCTCGGCGAGGATGGCGTCACGATCGACCAGGGGCGGGATACCCATGTGCTGGCCGACAGCCCCGTCCTTTCGGGACGCAGCGTGTTCGGCCGCGTGGCTTCCGCCGGCCGGTTCACGAGCCGGGTGCAGCACATTTCGGATACCGGGTTTCGCGCTCACGCGAAGTTGGTGCGGCGATCGAGAGAGAAGACGGTTTCGGGATCGGAAGGGCTGCTGGTGGGCGCGGGGGAGGGGCTTTGCCGGCTGGAACTGATCGCGGCGACGGAGCCGGTCGAGCCGGGGGACATGGTCGTCACCGCCGCGACGATTCCCGGCATTGATGAGGAGCTCTACCTGGGGGACGTCGAGAAGGCGGAGTTGTCGGCCGGGGCGTCGCACTGGGTGATCACGGTTCGGCCGGCCGTTTCGGTTTCAAGTCAGGAGCGGGTGCAGGTGGTGCGGGTGGGGCTGCATCCGGGGCGGAAGCCGGTTGAGGGGGCTGAAGACGAGTCGATCAAGACGGCCCAGCGCAGCGAGGGGAAGCCGCAATGATGATCGTTCGCATGACGGCGATCGCTCTCGCGACCTCCGCCGTTTACTTCGGTCTCGCCCTGGAAGCGGTGTCGGGTGGGCGGACCCTGCTGCCGCAGACAGCGGCGGTGGCGATCATCCTGGCCGCGTGGTCGTTGCCGCTGGCGCCGGCGGTGGCCATCGCGTCGGCCGTCGGGCTCTGTTGCGATGCGATCGGCGTCGGTCCGCTGGGGCCCGGCATGATTGCCGGGACGATGGCCGCGTGCCTGGGTTCGGTCGCTCGACGGCGGTGGGAACTCGAATCCCCGCTGGCGGCCGCGTTGTTCGGGATCGCGCTGGGCGCGGGATTCCTGGCGGGTCCGCTCGTGGCGTCGACGATGCTGGCCGAATCGCCGATGCCGGCGGAGACGCTGCACCTGCATCTCGCCCGGGCCATCTCCTCAGCGCTCGCTGCGACCGCCATGCTGCTGGCCCTCCGGACGAGCGCGCGGCTGCTCAAGGCGACAACCCGCTTGCTGCTGAACGTGTGAGCCGCGAAGCGGCCCGCCGGACTCAGGAGACGCTCCTCAAGCTCCGCTGCCGAACAGGGCGGCCTCGATCGTGAGTCCCGGGCCGAAAGCCAGGGCGAGGCAGGGCGCTTCGGCCCCGGTGGTCCGCAGGCGATTGAGGATGAAGAGGATCGTCGGCGACGACATGTTGCCGTAGTCGGCGAGGATGCTGCGCGAGGCGTCGAGCGCTTCCGCGCGGAGCCCCAGGCTCTCGACGACGGCATTCAGAATGCGCGGGCCACCGGGATGGACGGCGTAGGAACGGAGATCACCGAGCGACAGTCCGTTGCGGGGCAGCCAGCTTTCCAGCCAGCCCTGGAGGTCCTTGCGGATCAGATCGGGGACGGCGGGGGACAGCGTCATTTCGAAGCCGTTGTCGCGGATCCGCCAGCTCATCATGTCGATCGTATTCGGCAGGATGAGGGAGCACTGGTCGAGGAGCCGCCACTGCTCTTTTCGGGGACCGGACTGGACCAGGATGGCCGCGGCGCCATCGGCGAAGAGCGCGTTGGCGACAATCTGCTGCGGGTCGCTCGAGTACTGCTGATGCAGGCTGCAGAGTTCGACGCAGACGACCAGCACGCGGGCTTTCGGGTCGCTGGCGGCAAAGGCTTCCGCCACGCGGAGGCCGTTGAAGGCGCCGTGGCAGCCCATGAACCCGACATTCGTCCGGGTCACGCCCGGGCTCAGGCCGAGCGCTCTCACCAGCCCGATATCGACGCCCGGCGCCTCGAAGCCGCTGCACGAGACAGTCACCAGGTGGGTGATCGCCGTGGCCGGCGCATCCGCGTCCTCGAGGGCGGCGGCCGCGGCGCGCGCCGCGAGGCCCAGGGCGGCCTGCTCGTAGTAGGCCATGCGTGCGGCCGTCGTGGGGCCGCGGTCATCAACGTCGACAGCCCGCTCGTAGAACGACTGGGGCATCGCCCCTTCGCCGTGCGCTTCCACGATCACGCTGTGCCGCGATTTCACGCCCGTGCGCCGATAGAGCGCGGGAATCGTCGATCCCAGCCCGGCCTGTTCGCCCCACATGGCGACCGCATGTTCTGCGGCCTCCGTCTGCGTCACGCGGCCTTCGGGGAGTGCGAACCCCCACCCGGCGATCTGAGTGCTCATTCGTGAAGTCCGTTGCCTGCCGACCGGGCTGGTTGATTGATGGTGGCGATAATGCGATCGGCCGCTTTCGGAAAGCGTTTGAAAACCGCCGCCGTGATCCGTCCCAGTCCAGGCCGATGCAGCGCCTGAAGGAATCCGCGGCAGATCCATTGTGAACGACGTATCCGCCGGTGGTAGACGTCATTCCACTGCCGCTGAAGGTCATCGCTCCATCGGCTCGCGCCCGCCCGCGCGATCGGAGCAAGAGATAACCCGCCTTCAATGGCCCAGGCCATCCCCTCACCGGTGAACGGTTCAACATAACCTGCGGCGTCCCCCACAAGGAAGACTCGCGAGCCACTTCGTTGGGAAGGATTGCTTTTCAGCAGCGGCGTTCCGTGCCACGCCAGCTCCGCCAGTTCGGGAAAACCCGCCAGTCCCGAGTCGCGCAGCAGCCTGACGACCGCCGCGCCGAGAGAACCCTCACGTTTCACAACGGCCGGCCGGATTGCGGCCCCCAGCGAGAACTGCCCAAGCTCCGCCTGCGCCACTCCGACATACCCGCCCGTTCCAACCGCCATGGTCACCGTTCCCGCGGGGGCCTGCTCCTTCAACAGCTTCGGCACTGCGGTCGCGTCGACGACAACCCCCGCTCCGACGAACGCATCGTTCGAGATGTGCACGTCAAACTCCGGATCATGCCGCATCGAACTCCGCGACAGCCCCTCCGCGCACACCACGATCCGTGCTCGAACCGCAAACGACGAACCAGCCCGCTCGAAGCGGACGGTCCGCCAGTCCGCCTCGGACGCGTCGTCCAGTTTCCCTGTCGCTTCATCGAGATAGCTCACTCCCGATGCGATGGCGCTCCGCACGAGCAGCGAATCAAACCGCGCCCGCGTCAGCGACCAGCCGCCGGGAAGGCGATATCGCGGAGCCCAGTACGGAAGCTGGATGCGAAACTCATGCAGCGCCACTGCCCCCGATTCCGGGACGAGTGAACCCAGCCCGCGCTGATTGAGCAACTCGACCGTGCGGTGGTTGATGCACCCTCCGCAGACCTTCGGCCGCGGGAACGTTTTTGCCTCCAGCAGCAACACGGCACATCCCGCGCGCGCCAGCTCCCGCGCCGTCATGCAGCCTGCCGGTCCCGCGCCAACGACGACGACATCCCACAATCGTCCGGCCGCAACCTCGGCGGTCACCGTTGAGTCAACATTCATGTGCGGTTCCACTGCATCAGGAACCGCTCAGGCCAGTGCTTCCGAAAAGTGGCGCCGACATATCCCGCACGCTCGAAGATGTTCCGCGCTTCGGGCAGCGTGAAGGCGGCCCGCACTGATTGCGGCCCGTCGTAATGCACCATGGGGGAACGGCTGAGCAGCCGGCATCCGGCCCAGCACAAGGCGTAGCCGAGCTTCGTGCGCAGGAGATCATCGACGAACACTGCGACCCCCGCCGCCTCGCGCATTCCCGTCAGCAGGGTTCGCGCAGCGTCGTTGTCGAAGTGATGCAGAAACAGCGAGCACATCACGACGTCGTAGCCGGCCGGAATCCCCTGACCGATGACATCCTGCCGGAAAAAGAACGCATCCGCCCCCGCCGTCGCTGCGGCTTCCGTGGCGATCGACACGGCCGAGTCGCTCATGTCGCAGCCGTGAAACGTCATTGAAACGCCGGCGCGGCGGGCGTGACGCGCCAGCCGCGTCACGACGTCGCCTCCGCCCGATCCAATGTCGAGAACCCGAAGCGGCTCCGGTCGATTCTTCGACAGCGCGTGCAGGGCTTTCCAGAGCAACCCTGTCGACGTGCACAGGCGATTGACCCGCCTTAGCCCGTCGAGCGCCGCCTTGTGGGCGGCCCGATCGGACTGCGGCTGATCCATCAACTCGGGTTCAAGCTGGCGATGCGTGAGCGCGGGGAACAAACAGGCCTCGGAACACAGGCGACAATTCGAGATGCCGAGGATGGTAAGTCAATCTGCGTCCGTGACCAGCGGACGTTCCGCGAGCCCCAGTTGCTGAACGAGCGGCGCGATCCGGATCTCTTTCCACTCCTCGGGGTTGAAAACGTCGAGATGCTTCTCCTGGTCCAGCAGCTCGATCGTTCGGGCCAGGGCTTTCCGGGCTTCGTCATGGCGTCCAGCGTCCGTCAGATGCTTGGCCAGATCCGTGTTCAGCCAGACGGACTGCGGTAGATTCGCGAGTCCACGCTGGATCACGTCACAGGCGGACTCGCGGTCCCCCGCACGGGCGAAGAGATCGGCCCGCGTGGAGTAGACGGACTGGTTCCATTTGCTGAGCGTCTCGGCCTCGTCGAGCCATCGCCCGGCTGCATCGATGTCGCTGATCTCGAGGGAAAGTCTCGCCATTTCGGTGAGCAGAATGCTCTCGGTGTTTTTGTCGACGCGGGCGGCGTCCCGGCGATGATTCTGGAGGACAGCGATCGCGTCGGAGGTTTTCCCGACCTTGTGCAATTCCTGGGCATGCAGGAGGACGCGATTCACTCCCTGCAGCTGTCGCTTGAAGAAGTAAAGAACAACGATCAGCAGAACGAACAGCACCAGGCACAGGCCGGTGAGGATTGTCGTGAAGCGGGCGAACAGGGCCGGCTGAGCCATCAGCAGCGGAACGAGGCCCATGGCGATTCCGTAGAGGAGCGCGCGGAACTTCCAGCGGGAGAGCCCGGGTTCGTTTCGCCGCGTCCAGAGCACGCCCTCGCCGATGACGACGAGCAGGAGCGAGGAGGCGATGAGATCGGCCGGATCGTTCAAGGATTGGCCTCATTGAATGTGGTCGGACGTGCAGGGCCGTTCCCCGTTCGGTACCACAGCTGATTCCAGACGGTCACGCTCGCCAGCGCGCGCACCTGCAGCCATGTCACTTTCGTGGCGATGACGAGGTCCAGTCCGAGTGCCCAGGGATGACGCTGCTGATCCCAAAGGTTCGTGACACGGGGGACGGCAAGCGCGCCGTAGAACCCGAGTCCGATCATTCCAGACAGGATCGCCAGCATCCAGATTCCGGCTTCCTCGCGGTAGCTCGCGACCGGGCCAGGCACGGCGCCCAGAGTCACGCACGCCGATGCTGTGAGGAGGCCATCGCTGTGGAAATTGATCGCCAAAGCTCCGATCGAAGAACCGGCGAGGATCCAGCAGTGATGCCGGGAGATGTGGCGATCAAGTTGTTCGGGCGAGTACAGGATGCGCATGAGCCTGCCCTCTCCTGCATCAGATCACATCAGGATCGGCAACAGCCCGCTCGACCCGTGCTGCACCTCCCGCGTCACGATTCGTCCGATCAGCGTCGTCGGCGTGCAATCGTCGATGGCGACGGTCGTCAGCGTCCCTGACAGCCGCGGGTTCCCCTCGAACACCACGATCCGGTCGCACATCGTCCGCCCCGTCAGCTGGAGGGCGCCGGACTGGGTGGCCGGGGTTGGAGCGAGCGAAGCGAGTGAAACCCCGGGCGCTGCCACGGCCTTCGAGGTTTCCTCCGAGTGGATCACCGACAGCGGAACGAAGCCGTCGTTGTGGTGGATCTCGCGGCTGCCGCTCCCGGCGTGCGTGTGCTCTTCGTGGTGAGAGTGGCCCTCGGCCTTTCCTTCACCGACGGCCGCCCCGCCATGCCAACCGGGAATCGCGTCGATCTCCCGTCCCTTGGCGGCCCACTTGCTCGGGCCTTCCACGAGCACTTCGACCTGCCGGCCGATCATCTCCGCGTTGTCTTCCTCGCTGATCGCGTTCTGCAGCGTCAGCAGTTCCTGGTTCCGACGCCGCTTCACGTCCTCAGCGACGTCATCAGGATACAGATCGAACGCCTTCGTCCCCTTGCGCGGGCTGTACTTGAAGATGAAGCTGTTCTTGAACCGGTACTCACGCACCGCGTCGAGGCTCTTGCGGAACGACTCATCGCTCTCGCCGCAGAAGCCGACGATGAAGTCGCTGGAGACGGCGACGTCCGGGACTGTCTTGTTGATGCGTTCCATCATGTCGCGGTAGTCGGCCGTCGTATAACCGCGCTTCATCCGCTTCAGCACCTCGTCGCATCCCGACTGCAGCGGGACGTGCAGGTAGCGCGACACCTTCGGCAGGTCGCGGATCGCTTCCAGCAGGTCGAGCGTCATGTCCTTCGGATAGTTCGTGACGAACTTGATCCGCTGGATCGCCGGGTTCTCGTGGATCGCTGCGATCAGGTCGCTCATCCGCCACAGCCGGCCATCCTGCGTCACCTTGTAGCTGTTGACCGTCTGCCCCAGCAGGGTGACTTCGCGCACGCCCTGGGCGGCCAGCGCCTCGACTTCACGAAGAATGTCCCGCGGAAGTCGGCTCTGCTCGGGGCCGCGCGTCATCGGCACGACGCAGTACGTGCAGAACTTGTCGCAGCCGATCATGATCCGCACATACGCCTGCCACGGCGTCGGCCGCATCTCCGGATCGCGGAGCGGGTCGTAGCTTTCGAAGCTCGCGGCCACCTCGGTGCGCGACCCTTCCTTGCGGTCGAGGCTGAGCGCCATCTGCCGCTTCCGCGTCGAACGGGCGACATCGACCAGCTTGGGGATCTCGGCCAGCTGTCCCGTGCCGACGATCATGTCGACATGCGGAGCGCGGCGGAAAATCAGGTCCTGGTCCTTCTGGGCCATGCAGCCGATCACGCCGATCACCACGTCGGGCCGACTGCGGCGCGCGAACTTGAGCCGCCCCAGCTGGCTGTAGATCTTCTCTTCCGCGTGTTCCCGCACCGAGCAGGTGTTGAACAGAACGGTGTCGGCCTCTTTCGGGTCGGTCGTCAGGGAATAGCCCTGCTGCCGCAGCGCCGCGACCACGAGCTCGCTGTCGAGCACGTTCATCTGGCAGCCGACGGTTTCGATGTACAGGAGGCCGTTGTGCGACATGACTCAAAATGAAAAAGATGGCGGAAGAACGCCGAAGCATAGGCAAATCGGCCCTTCCGGAGAACGACAGGAGCAGATTCCGACGCGCCGGTCCGGCAGGCAACGCCGACATTCGGGGTCGGAACGGTCCATTTCCGGCCAAATTCCGGTTCACGCGTGATTGCCCCTCGCCGCGAAAGAAGGGATGCCGTATGGTTCGATTCAGTTCTTCTTTTGTACGTGCTCGCTGAAGAGCTCTCGCGGCGGGATCTGAATTGTCCCTCGCACGTACTCCCTTCTCGTTTGGCTGATTTTCCGGCCGTCCGCTGGAATGGAACGAGATGACCCGGTTGCGAAGCCCACGGCTTTGCGACGTATTTGCTTTGCGACGACGGAATCTTATGCGAATTGGAATGTTGCCCTTGGAGAAGCAGGTGGTTTTTCACCGCGACGAGCGCTGGATTGAAAAAGACCAGGCAATGGGCGTAACCGTCGAGGTCGCGGGCCGGCGGGTCACTTGCCTCGTTTCGGAAGATGTTCTGAAAACTCACTTCGGCTCCCTCCGCATCGGGCGGTTCCAGGCGTTTCGCGAGAACCGCCAGCAGATCGAAGAAGTGATCGCCCGCAAGATCCAGCCCGGCGAAACCGCTCTCCAACTCGGCCTCACGGACTTCGAGGATTCCGCCGATTTCATCCCCTGGGAGCGCTAACGCCCCACCCCCCGAATCACACTCCGCCGCGTGGAGTCGATGTCCTTTCTCTTGATGAAGGAGCAGTCCTATCGCTCGCAACAAGAACCAGAACACATTCGCCAAACGCCAGCGTGAACAGGAAAAGAAGCGGCGTGCGGATGACAAACTGAAGCGCCGCGCCGACAGGGCGACCAGGCCTCAGGAACCATCCGCCGCACCATTGGAAACATCCGACGATCTTCGTCGGATTCAAGATCCGGCCGCCTGAAAGCGTCCGGGAAGAAGCGTAGACGACCCCAGTTTTTCTCAGTGAAGAGTGACACGATGGCTGAAGGCACGATTAAACGTCTGACTGACAAGGGTTTTGGTTTCATTGATTGCGGACGTGGGAAGGACCTGTTCTTCCACATGTCGGCCGTGACAGGCGCGAAGTTCGACGACCTCTACGAAGGTCAGCAGGTTTCGTTCACGGAAGGCCGCGGTCCGAAAGGTCCGAATGCTGAAAACGTGAAGCCTGTCTAAGGGCGACAACGCTGTTTTTGTGAATCGCGCAGGCCCGTCTCGGGCCTGCGCCGTTTTGAGACCCGGCTCGCCCGTGCTGGCTTCCTCCTTCGGATGGCTCACATCCGGAGCAGCCCACGCAGAGTCTGAGTGCAGAGTTTCCTCTTCTCCTGGCCAATCTTCAGGTTCACAGTTGGCTTCTCCACGCCCTCAACGAGTCTCTTTCTTCCCCTACTCCGAGTGGGACGCCGACCGCGAAGCTGTCGCCTTCATCGCCCTCGTCGATGGCCAGCGCGCCCGCTGCATCATCACCCCCGCCGCCCTGTCGGCCCTGGCCTCCAGCCCCGCCTCCACGTCGCTCGAAACCTACTCCGATCACCGCGACGCGGTCGAAAAACTCGCGACCGCCCTCATCCTCGAAGGCCGCCTCGATGGCCGCGAACTGATGATCCACGCCGCCGATGCCACCCGCTGGCTCGCCCTCCAGGCCGAGCAGGCTCCGCTGAGCGCAGCAGAAGCTCAGGTCGAACCGCCGGCCCAGCTGCCACCCGAATCTCTGATCGAGCCGGATTCCCTGACGGAGACGGCCACGGCCGATTCGTCCCCCACGCCCGGCTCCTAGCCCCGGCATTTCGCGTCAGCTCCGGGCCCGGCCGCTCGCAAGCTCCCACTCGGGGACTCAAGGCGTCGGGGCTGCGTAGGGTGAGCCGTATCCTGGCGTGGAGCAGCGACATTGCCCTCGCCACACATGTCAGCCATCTTTTCTGTCACGATTCCGTCCTTCACTGCACGGGTGACCGATGACCGACCTTCCCCGCCTCGATCGGCGCGAGTTCCTGGCCACCTCCGCAGTTGCGGCCGGCCTGTCCCTCACCGGCTCATCGAATGCAGCCGAGAATGGCGGGGCCGCCGCGCCCACCCTCCAGATTCATCCGCGGTATCACCGCTGGCATGTCGACGCCGGCAAGGAGTGGCTGGAAACCAACACCGGGCAGGCCCATCTCGACTGGACCATTCCGGTCAGCCAGGCGGCGCTCGTGCTGGTGGACGTCTGGAGCGACCACTATCTCCAGGACACCGCGGCCCGCGCGGACGAGATCATCAAGGAGCGGTTCGTTCCGCTGCTGGCCGGCTGTCGGAAGGCCGGACTGCCGATTATCCATGCCCCGTCGCCTCCGCAGGCGATTGGACACGCCAACCACGCGAAGCTCGCCGAGCCTGGCAGCGTGCCCGGCCCGCGCGACAGCTGGCCCCCCGCTCCCTTCCGCAGCAAGGCTGGACCGTATCAAAGCTATCGCCGACCCGCGGAGCCGCGCGAACCGGAGATCCGCCAGGTCCGCGACGGGCTGACGATTCACCCACTCGTCGAGCCGGTCGGGAGTGAACCGGTCGTGGCCACCGGGGACGAGCTCCACGCCGTCTGCCGGGAGAAGGGGATCCTCTTCCTGCTCTATGCCGGGTTCAATACGAACGCCTGCATCCTCGTCCGTGACTACGGCACCCTGGCGATGAGCCAGCGCGGATACGAAGTGATCCTCCTCCGCGACTGCACGACCGGAATGGAAAGTCCCGACTCCCGGCCCACCATGGCCCAGACGAACGGGGCCATCCTGTTCCTCGAGATGTTCGGCCAGTATTCGACGACGTCCGACGACGTACTGGCCGGGTTGTCGTAGGCCTTCGGGCCGCAATCGCCGGGCCCGAGTTGCCGTTTGACGACCGTTGGAAATCTGGCCATTTCTTCTGACTCAGAAACGACTTAGCTCGTTTCGCTCACGGCGTTGGGTGACGCCCGACTCAGTGGTTCCTGGCGTCATCTCGACGTGACGAGTCGAGGATTCTCCAGAGAATCTGGAGCCCGGTTGCTTGCAATGCGTGTCCGTCCGGGTACCGTGTCAATCTCTGTTGACACTGAGTCTCAGTCGCACGTTACTCGTCGGCCAGTTCGCTCCCTGCCGATCTCCACGAGGACGACCCTTCCCCAAGCCAGACCTCGTCGAGAGGTGGCTGACTCCCTTTCCAAGGAGCTCTGTTGATGTCCCTGCCCGATCGTGGTCCTCGCGGACGACGTGGATTCACCCTGATCGAACTGCTGGTGGTGATCGCCATCATCGCCATCCTCATCGCCCTGCTGCTCCCCGCCGTGCAGCAGGCCCGCGAAGCCGCCCGCCGGACCCAGTGCAAAAACAATATGAAGCAGATCGGTCTGGCGATGCACAACTATCACGACGTCTACAGCCGCTTCCCCAATGGGCGGGTCACCAACGTCTGTGGCTGGTCTGTCGCCATCCTGCCGTATCTCGACGGCGGAAACCTCTACAACACCTACAACCACAATGTGGCCTGGGACAACGTGGCGAACGATCTGTTCAAGACGACCCGGCCGCAGGGGTATGTCTGCCCGTCCAATCCCGCAGCCGACAAGTTGCTGGACGTCGACTCGGCCTCGCTCACGATGGATTACGCCGTCCTGCGGAACGCCACGGACTGGGCGAACGCCGTGTCCCTGTTCGAGGCGAACAAGTGCCTCCGCATGCGTGACATGGTCGACGGCACCTCCTCCACCTGCATGACTTACGAATCCGCGGGGCGGGCCAGCTGGTTCGTGAAGGGCCTGGAGAATCCGACGAACCCGTCCGGCAGCGGCGTGAGCCTCGGTCAGTCGCGGACGTCGCGAGTGCGATGGTCGAGCAACAACAACGCCGGTTGGATCTTCCCGGCGACCATCGACATCAACCGCGGCACGAACACCATCGTCCAGAACCTCTGGGTGGGCAACGAGTTCATCAACAACAGCAACTATTACGCGGCGCCCTACTCATTCCACGTGGGAGGCGTGCACATGCTCATGGGTGATGGCTCGGTCCGGTTTGCGTCCCAGCACATTTCCGAATCGACCATCCGCGCGTTCACCTCTACCAACGGCAACGACATTCTGGGCGAGTTCTAATGCATCGGAATCTGATCCACCGGGCAGTCTCCCGCCCTGGCGCCTGGATGGCCCTGCTCTGCGTTTTCGGGGCAGGCTGCGGGGAGAGCTGGGAAGCCGACACCTATCCCGCGCACGGCGAACTGTTCATCAATGGCAAGCCGGCTGCCGGCGCCTTCGTGACGCTGATCCCTGCTGGCGAAAAGGTCGACATCCGCGAATCGAAGCCCTGGGGCTTCGTGCAGGACGACGGCAGCTACTCCATCCGAACGTACGAAGCCGGAGATGGCGCTCCGGCCGGTGAGTACAAGCTGACCATCGTCTGGCGTTTCGATCCCAGGGGGCAGGCTGAGACGGATCGCCTGGGGTTCGTCTACTCCAGGCCCGAGAAATCGCAGTGGGCGGTGACCATCGAGCCGGGCGAGAACGAGTTGCCCAGGATCGAGCTGGACAACGTCAAGATACTTGAAGAGCCCAGGCGAAAGAAGGCGGCGTCTCCCTCGCCGTTTGACGCCACAGAGGAGCGTGGCAGCGGCGCCGCCCGATAGGGCCGCAGCCGAGTTCGAAGGATCGCCCGGCAATCGTTCGTCCTGATTTTCAGCGGCACTCATCCAGGTCCTGGTCGCATGTCTGAGCGGAACTCCACGTTGCTTGAAGAAACGACCACCGTCTCCACGCTGGCCGTTGAAGACTCTGATCCGGACCTCGCCACGGTCACGCAACCACAGGTGATCGCCAGGGTTGACGCGCCAGCCCCCGCGCCGACCAAAAAACCGGAAGGCGGAACTCTGTTCCGCGTGGTCTGGCGCTGGCATTTTTATGCCGGAGTGTTCGTCGCCCCCTGGCTGCTCACCCTCGCGATCACCGGCGGACTCTACATCTTCAAGTCGGAAGTCGAGTTCCTCTGCCGCTCTCATCTGCTTCAGGTCAGTCCCGGCGGACAATCGCGAACCTCCTACGCGTCGCAGCTCGACGCCGTGAAAGCCGCATTCCCCGAGCATCGCGTCACCAGCGCGACGATTCGGCCAGGCGACACGCACTCGACCCAGTTCGCCCTGCGGAAGATCGAGCCCCCGACGCAGGGCGATCCCGCCCAGGCGCGACGCGATTTCTTCCGTAACAACATCACGGCGTATGTGAACCCGTACAACAACGAAGTGCTTGGCACGCTCGGTCGTGAGAACGATTCTCTCGGCCCGTTCTTTCGCACGGTGCTGTCCATCCACCGCAATCTCTTTGTCGGCACCACCGGACGGGTGATCACGGAACTGGCCACAAGCTGGACGATCATCCTCATCGTGACCGGCATGTATCTGTGGTGGCCCAAAAACTGGACGAAGTCGGCCGGCGTGTGGTGGCCGCGGACGAAGAAGCGCTACACGCTCCTCCGCGATCTGCACGCGATCTTCGGCATGTATCTGACGCCGATCGCGCTCACGATCGCCGTGACGGGCATGTTCTACTCCTTCGCCGTCGGCAAAGTGATTCACGACGCCGCGCATTATGTGATGGAAGATCCCGAAGAACCGTCGCCGGCCGAACGCAGCACGCGCGGCAGCGAACAGAACCGCAGCGCCGCCTCCGCCAGCCAGGCGGTCGCCCGGCGCGGCGAAGGATCCCCCCGCGCCGAAGGAGCACGCAGCGCCGAGCAGGGCCGTGCAGCGGGAGAAAGAGGCCGTGGCGGATTCAACGGCCCGCCGCGCGAAGCCGAACTGCCGATCAAGCTCTCGCTGGATGAGATGGTCGACATTGGCCGGCGCGAGTACCCGGACCGGATCATCACCGCCAACCTGGGCGGCGGATTCCGGCGCGGTGGCGGTGACCGCAATCCGAAGGCCATCGATATCGGCGCCGGGAATGACTTCAACGCGACCTACGGCCAGATGGTGAACACCACTCTCTCCGTGGACCGGGACAACGGCACGATTCTCAAGAAGCAGCACCTCTCCGAAGGAGGCCACTTCTGGCACGGGTGGACCTATCCGCTGCACGTGGGCAGCATCTACGGCGTCTCCACCAAGATCGTGTGGATGATCGCCTGCGTGATGCTGGCCGCGATGCCGATCACCGGGCTGTGGATGTGGTGGGAACGCCGTCCGAAGGGGAAATCGGGACTGCCGCGCCGGCAGGCTGTCCGTTTGCCGAAATGGCTGATCGGTCTGATGGCGGGATTCTGCGTCCTGCTGCCGATTGCCGGCGCCAGCGTGCTGCTGGTGATGCTGGGCGAGGGACTCGTGCGGCTCTACCGCCGCCTGCGCCGCCCACCCGCATCCGCCGGCCTGTAACCGCCAGCATCAGAAAACGCCCCTCAACACCGCCCGACCAACACGGCCCGTGACGATCGACGACGACCTGCAGGCGGTGGGGTCCGCTGAGACGGGCGGCGGGAGCGGCGCGGTTGGGCTCTTCAGTGGGGGAGACACATGGGCAGCGGCTGATTCTTCCGGAGCATCGGCGGGAGCCGGACCGGGAGGCGCGGGAGTTTCACTGGGGCAGGGTGTTTCGGGAGTGAAGATCAACTGGTATGGGCATGAGTCGATGCCTGGGCGACATTCGACCGGGATTTCGCCGAAAACGGCTCCAATCCCGGCCACCCCGCCGCGATTCTCGGCTCGCTGCCCGCATCCACGCGGCCTCTTGCGGCTGTTGCCGCACCAGTTGCAGAGCAACCAGTGGTACCCGGTGTGAAAGCCGATGAGCTCGCACCAAAAGTGACGTATCCAGAACTAGCTTAGAGTTGTCAGACTGGACGTCAGCGAGAGATCAACCGAGCATCGTTGCTGGCTCAGCAGTGAACGATACGTAACGGTCGCAAGGAGTTGCGGAATGAGTCGGCTGTACAAGATCACAGATGAAGATCTCGCTGAACTTGAGAAGACCCTTCCCAAGCTCAGCGAGTCACTCATGATCCACCTGACGCCCAGCCTGCGGACAAGCCTGCGCCGCTGCAAGAACATTCTGTCCGACGTTCGGTGGCACTACGGGCCCGCCGAGCAAGTTCAGAGCATTCCTGCCGATGAAGATGGCTAGAGCCTGCGCACGGGAGCGTTTCCGCTCCGCTGCACGAGCGAGATGCCAGCGAGGCAATCGTTCTCGTTCGTGTAGCCCTCGGCGCCATCGGCGATGATTCGCCCGTTGCTCGCTTTGAGGTGCCAGTACCAGTTGCCGTTCTTCGCGAGCCAGTAGTAATAAACCATCTCACGTGTTCCTTTTGTTAATCGGGCACCCCGCATTGACGCAGGGCCCGCTTGTGACAATGATGAATAAACGCACGCGGGCGCAGACTGAGGCCCACGCGCATCAGCCGTAACAGGTTGGGATCGACAGGAGGGTCTGCGACACTCAATCTCCTGTTGATGTGCGATTGTCCGAGGTACGGCTGATCGGGTGTGTTTGGCGACCCCCGATCGGCCATCTTGGTCAACGGCCGCTCGGTCGGCCGCGGGTTATAAAACGGTTGGGCGTCACGCCTCTCTCCTTTCTTTTCGGGCAAGTCATGGTTCGGGTCATGACACTGCTAGCGATTCGGCCGGCCGTGCGGCCGAAGACGCCAGTTCGCGAGGAAATCACCAGATGTTCGGTGAGAATCTCGCTTGTCGCCCTGGCACAGTTTAGCTATAACTAAACTCGGACGCAAGGGCATGCCGATCGAAATTGTGGCCAAGGGCCCAGTCCGAACCATTGCATTCGCCGAGTGTCGGTCCGGAAAGCCTGCGAAGGACTTCCTTGAAGGCTTGGATCCCGCTCAGGAACGCAAGTTGCGTGCACTGTTCAAGATCACAGCCAATCACGGCGAAAGTGGAAATGAGCAGAAGTTCAAGAAAGAGCGAGGAAAGATATGGGCGTTCAAACGCGATCAAATGCGGGTCGCATGTTTCCGCCAGGGGAATACCTTTTTCCTGACGCACGGCTTTCTTAAGAAGGAAGACCGCTGGCCGACTGCCGAACTGGACCGAGCAGACCGGATCATGCAGGAACACCTTGCATCGCAGCACTAATTCTGGAGATCCGACCTATGGACGCTACCTGGGTTGAGAAACGAACTGAAGAGAACAACGACCTCGTCGAGTTTCAGCGTGAGTACACGGTTCTGGAAGCGACTGAGTTGATCTGCAAGCTCATGGCGGAGAAAAACGTTAAGCGTTCGGAGCTTGCTTCACTCTTGGGCAAGTCGAAAGGCTACATCAGTCAGCTTCTCGATGGTGAGACCAACATGACGTTGGCTACGCTCTCCGATGTATTCACTGCTCTGGGAGCATGCCTGCGTTTCGGTTATGTGCCGCTGACTGCGGAGACCGAGCATTCTGTGGAAAATGAGCCCCCTCGTGCAGTTAGCTGGGTGGGAGGCGAGTGCGCTTGGAGAGGTGCGGAAGTTCAGATCCTTGGATCTGGAGTGCAGCTGACCTCGCCAGCTTTGTGGGAAGCCATCTTCGCACCTCTAAACTATTCAGCGGCATGACCACAGAAAAACAAACGCCTCCTCCATCGAAGGTGGAGTTGGCCTACGTCGTCTCCCAGCGCGTTCAGATCGAATGGGTAAAGCTTCTGTCGTTCTCCGCGAACCAGAAGGCAGGCCTTCTGGAGGGGCCACCGCCAACCCTGTCTCTACGATCTACGACTTCGCAACAGCTCGACGGGAAGAATAAGCAAGTTAGGGTTGCGGCGAGGTTCGAGTGTATCGGCACTACCGACTCACAAAAATCGGTGCCGCTTCTTCACATCGAGGCAATTTACGAACTCGTCTACTCGATTCCGTCCACTGAAGGTATTGAAGATCGCAACATCGTTGCCTTCGGAGAGCTAAATGGCCTCTACAACGGCTGGCCGTATTGGCGAGAGTTAGTTCAATCGACTCTCGGTCGGATGGGGCTTCCTCCGTTTACCTTGCCGGTCTACCGACCTGCGAATGACGAGCAGGCACGCCCAGCACTGCCGAGCGACTCGCGCTCGGGGGTGACGAGGTTAGAGGAGAAGGGAGCGGGCCGGCAGAAGCCGGCCAAAGTCAAACAAAAGAAGTCATAAGAACGCCGGCCACAAGCCGGCGATTTTTTGTGAAGTGCTGTAGGGTGCGTCGCGACGCACCTCTCTCTCCAGCCATCACCGCCCCCGGGCTGGGTGGCACGCCCTGAACGATGTCAGGAGTGAAGGGCGTGGCGAACGTTGCCGAGCGTTCCTGCTGACCAGCTCGGTGTCGCCCCTTCGGGGCTCGTCTCGTCTCAACAATGCCCAACCGGGGGCTGACGCCCCCGGCTGGAGAGGAGCGCCCTTTCGGGGCTCTCGAAGTGGCGCGCAAGATTGGCAGGGCGAGTGTGCCACACTGATGCCAAGACAACGGTGCGATCATGCGCCGCGGGCCGGGTGGCATTGCCTGAACCAGTCGGCCCCCAAAAACGGGTGCCATGCTCACGTCGCGTCAGCAGCGTGAGCAAGTAGGTTCGACCCGGCCGCTCATCGGTCCTCCGCGTGAACACTCCCGGTCCGCCCCCACAGCGCGCAACCGCCCGCGTCATGGTGATGCGTCTGTTCCTTGGCGATTCATCCCGCGTCCCGCGACCCACGGGGACAATCCGCAGGCGTGCGGCCTCTCAAAACCAACCGCCGGTGACCACGAAAACTTCGTCACAGGTGTCACAGGTTTCCCCGCGAGCCGCAACCTCAATCACGGCAGCCCCTTCCACCCGGGACGGCCGTGTCACACGTCCCGTCACAGGTGTCACACGTGTCACAGGTCCCGGTCGACGCGAAATCACCCCCACGGGGAGCCCCGGCAGAGCGTTGCCGAGCCCAGGGTCTCGGCCGTCGGACGGCTGGCATTGCCTGAACCAGTCAGCCACCCGACCCAGTGAGTTCTCTACTTGCCCCGTTGCTTCTTGAGCTGCTGCTCCGTGAACTCGGCCGTGGCGGCGTTGAAGTCGGGGTTGGGCGTCGGCATCTGGGCGCCGATCGATTTCCGCCAGCGATCGAGTTCGGCGAGGAGTTCCGCCTTCTTCTCGGGCTGTGTGGCCGACAGGTCGCGTTGTTCGTAGGGATCTTCATCGAGTTTGAAGAGAGCCGTCGATCCGTCCTCGTACCACTCGATCAGTTTCCAGTCGCCTTTGAGGATCGCGCCGCAGGGCGTGCTGCGGTGGTAATGCGGGTAGTGCCAGCAGAGGGTGTCGCGGGGCGGGGTGGATTTGCCGGTCAGAACGTCGCTGATGTCCAGGCCATCGACATCGTCGGGGACCTGAGCGCCGGCGAGGGCCGCGAAGGTGGGGAGGAAATCGATGCTGCAGACGACCTGATCGCTGATCTTTCCGGCCGGGACGTGGCCGGGCCAGCGGGCGATGAGCGGCACGCGGACTCCGCCTTCGTAAAGCGTTCCCTTTCCGTCCCGGAGAGGGGCGTTGTTGGTGAAGTTCAGTTCGCCGCCGTTGTCGGAGCTGAAGAGGACGAGCGTGTTGCCGGCGAGGCCGCGTTCCTCCAGAGCCGCGAGGAGCTGGCCGATGCTGGTATCGAGGGCCTCGATCATCGCCGCGTATCCGGCGTTGGACTGACGGGGGCTGCGACGATCGACGGTGGCCTGGTACTCATCCTTGAGGCTGTCTTCGAAGCGAACCGGGCCGTGCGGCGAATAGTGGGAGACGGTGAGAAAGAAGGGGCGTTCCTTGTTCTCATCGAGGAATGCGATCGCTTCGCGATTCAAGGTGAAGACGCCCTTGGGATCCTGCTGGTCCTTCTTGCGGTTCTGTTCCCAGTCTTCCTTTCCGGCGTCGAACCCGTGGGCCTGCGCGCCTTCGCCGAGGTGCCATTTGCCGAACCAGGCGGTGGCGTAACCCTGCGGCTTGAGGACTTCGGCAATGGTGATCTCGGCCTCGGGCAGGCGGGTGGTCCAATCGGGGATGCGGAGCTTCGCGTGCGGCTTGACGTGGCCGGTGAGCCAGTCGGTGAGTCGAACGCGGGCGGGGAACTTGCCCGTCATGATGCTGGCACGGGTGGGCGAGCAGACCGGGGCGGCGGTGTAGGCGTGGGTGAAACGCGTGCCCTGCTCGGCCAGCCGGTCGAGGTGGGGCGTGCGGTAGAGGTCGGAGCCGTAGCAACTGAGGTCCCGATGACCGAGGTCATCGGTGAGGATCAGGAGGATGTTGGGCTTGTCGGCGGCGATCGACGCGGCGCTGAGCACCAGGAGAAGCAGGCCGCAGAGGGAGTTTTTCAGGAGCATGAAGATCAGACCCGGGGTGAAAAGTCCATCAGTTTTGACAAGCGGTCGAGGATTACTCCGCGGCGTCGCGATCGTGCGGGCGAGCGAGCGGAGGGAGCGGCTGCGCCACGATGCCGAGCATGGTGCGGCCGGCCTCGGCGAATTCCGGTTTGAGCGCGGCGACCGGTCCGACGACAACGGGGCCGGTGGAATCGACGCGGCGGGCCCAGACGGAGCAGGTCTGGTCGATTCCTTTTCCGCCTCCGATTTCGAGCGGGGTCCGGTACTGCCTGAGCCTTCCCTGCTCTTCATCCAGTCCGATGTCGACCCCGGTGTCTTCGAACCCCGAGGCAAGCCACTCGGGGATGAGGATGCGGTTGTCGTAGAGGATGTAGAGCATCGCCGGGGCGGCGAGTTCCACGGTGATATTCAGGCTGGACTGGCTGCGATCGGTGTTGAACGTCTGAACGTAGTCGGCGCCGCGGAGGAAGGCGGGGAGCCCTTCGGCGGTGAGTCCGTTCCACTCGTAGGGCATGTCGACGAAGGCCCTGGCATCCTCGACGAAGCCCTCGTGGCAGATGCGGTAGAACTTGGGCTTGTCGCCGGGGCGGCGATTGTCGGAGATGCTGGCGATGATCGGCGCGCGGGTTTTCGCAACGGGATAAAGCCGATCGGTGGAGGGAAAGGCGTCGTCCGTCACGGAGACGAGGCGTTCCCAGGGGCCGTTGGCCTTCGAGTGCAGCGCCTCGCCGACATCGAGACGCTGGGGCGACTGCGATGGACTGGGCCTGTCGCCCCGCGGCCGGATATCGACGGCTCCTTCAAAGACGACGACGTCGGTGTTGCCATCGTCCTGGACGCGGACTCCGAACTCCGTTCCAAGGTCGACGACATGGGCCGACGGTGTCTGGACATCGAAGGCGCCGCCTTTGGCTTTGTCGAGGCGGGTCGTCGCGGATCCGCGGAGCAGGGCCACGGACTCCGCCGAGACCATCTTCATGGAGACGTCTCCGTCGAGGACCATGACGGCCCCGTTCTTGAAGAGAAGTTCCGCGCGGCCCTCCTGCATCGTGAGGCTGTCGCCCGCGCGCAATTGATCTCCGACGGACCAGCGCTTCTCGCCCGACTTCCAGACGGCGTTCACCGAGCGCGACACCGTCGCCACGGCTGGCGACGGACGAGTGAACAGGAACCAGCCCGCGCACGCGGACATGGCCAGAGTGCAGGCGATCAATCGGGTGCGAACTGATCGGCGGGCCGGCGATCGGAAGGCATGGTCGGGCGGAAGGCTCAACGAGGCTTCTGACGGATCATGAGATTCGGCCCCGTGAATCTCGGTTCCCGCCTTGAGCAGGAGTTCCTGGACGCGCGAGTTGCGGACCACGCGGTCGGCGAATTCCGGGTCTTCCATCAGGGCGGAGGCCTCGACGAGTTCCTCGTCGGAAAGGCTTCCTTCGAGGAACCTGGCGATGAAGATGTCCTGGTCAGGTGAATCAGGCATGGGCGCTCTTCCCCTCGCCGGCCATGAGGGCCAGCCGGCGGTGCATGCAGTCGGCAAGGCGTTCGAGCGCCCGGCCGAGGGCCTTGTAGGTGGCGGGGAGCGACTTTCCCGACCGCATGGCGACGTCCTCAATCGACTGCGCCTCGCAGTAACGTTGAACGACCAGTTCGCGAACGCGATCCGGCAGTCCCTTCAGGCAGAATCTCAGCGCCTGCAGTTGATCGGTCGGCTCGGAGCCCTCGAACGGCTGACGCGCGTAAGCGGCCGTGAGGCCCTGCATTCCTTCCTCCGTGAGCAGCCGGGGGAAGCGGCGATCGGATCGACGCAGCTCGTTGAGCACGTTGACGGCAACCCCGCGGGCCCAGGCATCGAACGGTCGCGTGGCGTCGAAGGAATCGAATCGTTCCCACAGGCGGAGCGCCACCGACTGGACGACCTCCTCCAGGAGGCCGACGTCGTGCACGAGCAGCTTCAGGAATCGATGGAGCGACGGCTCCGAGGCCACGTACATCTTGAAAAACTGCTTTCGACGGTCGTCTTCGCTTTCCAGGGTCACGGCGCGAGCATCCCCCGAACAATCACCATCAGGTGTTGAGGCCGGGGGGCCGAAATTCGACATCTTTTTCCCAGCTTTTTTCGCGGAAGTTCGGAGTGTGTTCGAATCGCAAAAACTTCCGAAGTTTTTGTCGAATCTCCGGATGACGGGTCAATGTACAGGGTGACGTGGCCATGAGAGCAACCGGGCCGCGGTCGTTGATCTTTGCGAAATCATTCATTGCTCGGTCGGCCCGGTTGGCCGGCGAGACTGTTGTTCACACTTCTTCGGGGGAAGAAGAATGAGTCGACGTCCTGGATTTACGTTGATCGAACTGCTGGTGGTGATCGCAATTATCGCCATCCTGATCGCGCTCCTGCTTCCGGCCGTGCAACAGGCGCGGGAGGCAGCACGTCGCACGCAGTGCCGCAACAATCTCAAGCAGCACGGGCTGGCGATGCACAACTACGCCGATGCCCACGGCGTCTTCCCGTACGCGGGCAGCTTCGCGCAGGGGAGCGCGACCGATCCGGGGTCCGTGTACCTGAAGGCCCACTCGGTCAGCGGCTATTTCACGATGCTTCTGCCGTACATCGACCAGGGCCCGCTGTACAACAGCCTCAACCACAACTTCACCGCCCTGCATAACCCGAGTGGAAACCGGGCGAAGGTCTTGAACCGGTTCTTCACGGTCGCCACCTGCCCTTCGAATCCCAAGGCCGGTATGGGGCGACGGGTGACGGACCAGCAATTCGCAGGAACCGGCGGGAATGCGCAGGAGTCGATGTATCGACCCGTCGGCGGAACGCATGACGCCGGCCCGGGCGCTCCGCGCGATTGCTCGACCGCTGCCCGCAGCTTCTGTCGCAATCCCGATGGCGTCGTCCGCGGAGGCAACATCAACGCCCACCTCGACAACGCCAGCGTTCGGGGAATGTTCGGCCGGGGCGTGACGCGGATGCAGTTCCGGGATGTGACCGACGGAACCTCCAACACGATGCTGTTCGGAGAGGCCAAGCCGCATCACTGCCAGACAGGCTCGGTGTGGGACGAAAGCGGCCCCGTTTCGTTCTTCCATGTGAAGCTGAACTCGCTCCATCTCCGGCAGATGGAACTGCTGCAGCAGGAGAACGGTTCGGTCGGCTGCAGCCACGCCAGCTATCACGTGGGCGGAGCGACATTCGTGCTGGTTGATGGCTCAGTGCGATTCATCAGCGAGAACATCGACTACACGACCTACTGCTACCTCGGCGACCGTTATGACGCCCAGCCGGTGGGCGAGTTCTGATCGTTCTGTTGCGAACGGACGATCCCGCGAGATCGTCCGGCGCCGCCTGAATCCTGAACCAGCTGCGCTCCATGCTGGCATGAGGGGAAGCCGTGACAACGATTCGATACGAAATGTTGCGCCGGGCCAGGGCCATCTGCCTGGCGATGACGGGAATGGTCGCCGCCAGCGGCTGCGGCAGCGGATACCCCGGGGGCGCCGTGCCCGTTTCGGGCGTCGTCACGCTCAATGGAGTCCGGCTGGACCAGGGGACGGTGTGCTTTCACGACGCAACGGGCATGACGGTCGCGATCGGGATGGTCGAGAACGGCAGCTACGAAATGAGCCGCACGGAGAGCCAGAAAGGAGTGATCCCGGGGTCTTACAAGGTCTCGGTCATGTCGTGGATCGAGTTTCCTGGCATGACGATGCCCAATGGATCGGTCAGCAAAGGGCTGTCGCGAGTGCCGCAGAAGTACGTCGCGGCCGACACCTCGGGCCTGACCGCGGACGTCGGCGAAGACGGCGAAACGATCGACTTCGCGGTGGAAGGCGAGCCCGAACCGATCCATTCCGCGGCCCCGAAAAAGAGCAGGCGCTGAACTCGCTCTCATTGAAGTCCGCCAACGGAGAGGCAGCGGGTGGTCAACGCGCGGAAGGTCCAGGCGTTCTTCCGTCGGGCGGTGCTGGCTTTCTATAACTCGACGTGCGTGATCACGGGCCTGAAGGTGCGGGTGCTCTTGCGGGCGAGTTCCATTTTGCCGTGGAGCACGCATCCGAAGCGGCGGGCCGATCCGACGAACGGGCTAAGTTTGAGTGCGCTGTTCGACGCCGCGTTTGATCGGGGTTGTCGGTAGGCGATACCGGAGGGAAGGTTTCGATATTGGTGGGCTCGCTTTCCCGGATGAGTTGTGGCAGCCGAAGGGGGACGCGGGGATCCGGGGAGAACTGTGACGTGGATGAGCGACGCTGGATCGACGAATGGTGTCAACGGATCGTGGGGAAGCCGTGCTGGATGGTTTGGGCAGGGGGCTGTGCCGGTTCGCGGTTCTCGCTGGCTCTGGGAGCGAAGATTCCGCGGACGCCGGTGCGGCGGAATCCGGCCTATTCCGCGGAGGCGAATGAGAACGAGGGCGAGTATGGCCTGCATGTCGGCTGTGCCGAGTGGGCGTTTGGCATTGAGCGTCCCGGCGTGACGCAAGTCATCACCAATTCCGCCGCCGACTGCTAGCCGGATGGTCCGATGGTAGCCGGCCTGGAGAAGTTGATCGGAAACACAGTCAAAGCGGCCACGATCGACATTGAGACCTGCGATTTGAACCTCTATTTCGAGGAGTGGGACCTGCGTCTTGCGGTGTGGGGGAAGGTCTCTGAGGATGAGGATGGTTACTCCCTGTTCATACCGGGTCGGAGTGTTTCGATCGACGGTCCGGGGAGGATCACGAGTGAGGTGAGCGGGAGGGGGTAGGCGGCGGGGTGGCATTGCCTGAAATGGTAAGAAAGAGGGTGCCATGCTCACGTCGCGGCAGCAGCGTGAGCATGCGAGTTCAGGGCGGCGGCTCGTCGCGCGGTTGTGTCGCCCCGTTGAGGCTTTGGGTGATAGGGCGGCGTGGCCCGGGGGCTGTTGCCCCCGGCTAGCCAGTGTCGCCCCTTCGGGGCTGGAGGGGGCGGCGGAGGCAGGGTTGGAGTGCGGGGCGGTGCAGGGGCGTGAGGGATGGGTAGGGCGGGTCGCGCGGGCGGGGGCGGGCGGAAGATTGCGGGTGGCGTTTGTTGCGATTTGAGCCCCGAGAGGGGCGGTATTGGTTAGCCGTGGGCGTAAGCCCACGGTCGGCGCGACGCGATGGGAGTTGGAGCCCCGGAGGGGCGGCACAGTTGGCGAGTGGGTTGTGTTGCGGGCGGGGGTGAGTCGAGCGATGGAGTCGGGTGGGTGTCGCCCCGTTGGGGCTTGGGGCTCGTTATGGGGACGTGGTCCGGGGGCTGGCGCCCCCGGCTAGACGGTGTCGCCCCTTCGGGGCTGGGCGCGGAGGTCAGGCCCAGATGTACTGCTCGTTGAACTCGATCTTGTGGCGCGTCAAAAGGGCGCGGAATTCGTCCTGGAATGATGTCTTGGCGTGGTGCTGTTCCTGGGTGCGGATGTAGTCGCGGACATCGGACACGCTTGACTGGCTGACGCTGAAGGCTCCGTAGCCGTCCTGCCAGCCGAGCCAGCGGTCGTCGTGGTTCTCGCGGAGCCACTTGGACGAGTTGGATTTGATGAGGCGGGCGCAGTCGGCGACGGAGGTTTGCTGGTGGAGCTGGACGAGCAGGTGGACGAGCAGGTGGACGTGGTCATCGACGCCGCCGGCTTCGACGAGGTGGCCTTTTTCGGCGTGGACGATTCCGGCGATGTAGGGGAAGACGAGGTCACGCAGCCGGGGGGTGAGGATGGGGCGGCGTTCTTTGGTGCTGAAGACGATGTGGATGTGGAGGCTGGCGAAGGAACCGGCCATGAGAGGGGAGCCCGGGGAGGTGGATCAGGCGCGAGGATGACGGGACGTTCGATGAGAATGGGGGCGCGCGTTGTGGGGTGTGTCGCCCCGTTGGGGCTTGGGTTTGTTGTGGGGATTTGGTCCGGGGGCTTACGCCCCCGGCTAACCAGTGTCGCCCCTTCGGGGCTGGTTCGAAAACGTGGCAGATGTGCCGAAAATCACCCCAGCGTGAACCCCGGCAGTTTGACGATCTCGCCGCCCTTTTCGGCCGACTGGTGGGCGCAGATGCCGACGCAGGTCCAGTTGGCGCTCTGCACGGCGTTGGGCCAGGGGTCGCGGCCGGTGGCGAGGGCGGTGATGAACTCATTCACCAGGTGGGGGTGGGAGCCGCCGTGGCCGCCGCCCTGGATGAAGGAGAGGTGTTCGGAGTCGTGGATTTCGGACGGCTTCGTGAACCGCTGGATCGGTTCAGGCAGCAGGTGCGCGAAGTCGGGGACTTCGACCTTGGTGGGGATTTCGGGTTCGGGCTTCTTGGCGGTGTGGATGACGTGGGGCTCGTGTTCGACGAGGGTCCACTCGAAGCTTTTCTTGGTGCCGTAGACGTCGAAGCTTTCGCGGTACTGCCTGGCCGTGTCGTAGAGGAACCGCCAGATGTGAGCGGCCACGTCGGAATCCTTGATCTTGATGTGGCAGGATTCGACGGCGAACTTGTTGCCGGACTTCTTCTGGATGTCTTCGCGGACGGCGCCGGAGCCGAAGCAGCTGACGTATTCAGCGACGCTGTTCATCAGGCCGAGGCAGGGGCTGACGACGTGAGTCGCATAGTGCATGGGGATCATTTTTTCCCAGTAGTCGGGCCAGCCGTCCATGTCCTGGGGGTGCGAGGCGGCGAGGTACTGGATCTGGCCGAGCTCGCCTTTCTGGTACATGTCCTTGATGAAGAGGAATTCGCGGCTGTAGACGACGGTTTCGGCCATCATGTATTTGAGGCCGGTGGATTTGACGAGTTCGACGATCTGCTGGCATTCCTCGATGGTGGTGGCCATGGGGACGGTGCACATGACATGCTTGCCGGCCTTGAGGGCGGCCATGCTCATCCAGGCGTGGTCGGGGATGGGTGAGTTGATGTGGACGAAGTCGACGTTTTTGTCGGCGAGGACGTCTTCGTACTTCGTGAAGAGTTTTTCGACGCCGAACTGCTTGCCGGATTTGGCGAGCTTTTGTTCGTTTCGCTGGCAGAGGGCGTAGACGTTGGCGAGGGGATGCGCCTGGTAGATGGGGATGAATTCGGCCCCGAAGCCCAGGCCAACCATTGCGACGTTGATGGGTTTACCGCTCATGGATGTTTCCCCTCGAGGTGGTGCGAACGCGAGCCGGGAAGTTTATCGGGGAGGAGGACGGCGTGGGTAGTGGCTGGGACGCGAGGAGCTCAGGGCTCGTTGTCGTGCTGGGCGTTGGGGAAGAAGCGGCGGCGGATGAGTTTGCGGGCTTCGAGGGCGATGAAGATGACGGAGCCGAAGACGGGGCAGAGGAGGGCTTCGGTGAGGGAGAGGGGGACAGTGTTGAAGATCTTCTGCAGGGCGGGGATGTAGACCACCGCGAGCTGGAGGGCGCTGGTCACGACGACGGAGACGAGCAGGAGCCGGTTGGTCGTCAGGCCGACTTCCCAGAGGGTTTGCCGCCAGGAGCGAAGGGCGAGTGCGTGTCCGAGCTGGGTGAGCGTGAGGACCGAGAAGATCATGGTTCGCCAGCGGGATTCGTCTTCGGGCCTCGGGGCGGCAAGTGAGCCGGTGATGACGGCCCCGGCGGCGACGGAGACGATGGCCATGACGAAGCCGATCCAGAGGAGGTCGATGATCAGGCCGCGGCCGAGGAGCGGGGCCTTGGGATGCCGGGGCGGGTGATTCATCGAATCGTGATCGCTGCGTTCGAAGGCGAGTCCGAGCGCGGGGAAGCCGTCGGTGACGAGGTTGATCCAGAGGATCTGCAGCGGCAGTAGCGGCAGTGGCAGGCCGAGCGCGATGGCGACGCCCATCGTGCAGAGCTCGCCCGTGTTGCTCGAGAGCAGGAAGGTGAGGAAGCGGACGATGTTGCCGAAGATGATCCGGCCTTCCTCGACGGCGGCGACAATCGTGGCGAAGTTGTCGTCGAGGAGGACGACGTCGGCAGCGTCCTTGGCGACGTCGGTGCCGGTGACGCCCATGGCGATGCCGATGGTCGATTGCTGGAGCGCAGGGGCATCGTTCACGCCGTCGCCCGTCATGGCGACGATTTCATCACGGGCCTGGAGGACGGTGACGACGCGCATCTTGTCGCTGGGGGCGACGCGGGCAAAAACGCTTTTCTTCGTGGCGATCTCAGTGAACTGCTCGTCGGACAGCCCGGTGAGCTTCGATCCGACGGCAGGTTCGCCCTCGCTTTTGAGGCCGAGCTGATCGGCGATCGATTTGGCCGTGAGGGGGTGGTCGCCGGTCATCATCACGGGACGGATTCCGGCCTGATAACACTTGGCAATGGCATCGCGGGCCTCGGCGCGGGGCGGGTCGCTGAGGCCGATGAGGCCGAGGAACGTGAGATCGCGCTCGATGTCATCGCCGGAAGGGAGGTCGGAACGCGTCGCGCAGGCGACCGCCAGGACGCGAACGCCTTCGGCGGCGAGGTCGTCGTGGAGGGCATGCCATGCCTTGCGGGACGCGTCGTCGAGCGGCTTCAGGTCATCGGTGGTCCACTCCTGCGTGGAGATGGAGAGGATGCTTTCGAGCGACCCTTTGGCGCCGACGACAAATCCCGATGACGCCTCGCTGAGAACCGGGGCCAGTGGCTCCGCGGCCGAACGATCGAGCTGGTGGACGGTCGACATCCGCTTGCGATCGGAATCGAACGCGAATTCCTCCACGCGCGGGAGGCCGGCCCGGAGGGCGGCGACGTCGAGGGCGAAGCGGGGAGCCACATCGATGATCGCGATCTCCGTGGGATCGCCCGCCTCGGGGGCCGCATTCTTCTCGTCGTCAGAGCTTTCGGCTTCCTGCTGATGGACAGGGGCGTCGTTGCAGAGCGAGGCGATCGCCAGCAGCGGAATGAGCCGGGAGTGCTTCCCGGCATCGAACGAGGCTTCACCGATGCCTTCGACGATCCCGGATGCGATGGCCGCGTGGGAGACCGACATGCGGCCGAGAGTGAGGGTGCCGGTCTTGTCGGTGCAGATGACAGTGACCGAGCCGAGTGTTTCGATGGCGGAGAGGCGACGGATGAGGGCCTTGCGCTCGAGCATCCGCCGGGTGCCCAGGGCGAGGACGACAGTGACGGCGGCGGGGAGCCCTTCGGGGATCACCGCAACCGCCAGGCTGAGGGCGGTCATGATGACGTCCTTGATGGGCGTCTTCTGGAACAGGCCGACGACAACCATCAGGGCGATGAGCGCGACGGCGGCCCAGGTCAGCTGCATGCCGAGGCGGGCGAGCCGCTTCTGAAGCGGCGTGTCTTCTTTCTTGACCTGCGCGAGCATGCTCGCGATGCGGCCGAGTTCGGTCGACATGCCGGTGGACGTGACGACGGCGATGCCCCGGCCGGCGGAGACGATCGTCCCGAGATACATGGCGTTCGAACGCTCGGCCAGCTCGGTTTCGGCCGGAAGAGGCCCGGTCTGTTTCTCGACGGGCATCGATTCGCCGGTCAGCGAGGCCTCGTTGATCTGCAGGTGTGCGGCCTCGAGGAGCCGGCCGTCGGCAGGGACGCGGTTGCCGGCCTCAAGCTGGATGATGTCGCCCGGGACGACTTCGTGCGCCGGGATGCGCGACCAGTCGCTGTCGCGGCGGACGGACGCGAATGGCTCGGAGAGCTTCCGCAGTGATGCGAGGGCGTTCTCGGCGCGGTACTCCTGGAAGAAGCCGAGCGCGGCGTTCAGGACGACGATCGCGAGAATGGCGATCGTTTCGACGATGTCGCCGAGAATGACCGAGCCGACCGCGGCTGCGAGGAGGAGCCAGACGAGCGGGTTCTTGAACTGCTCGACGAGGATGTCGAACGGGGTGCGAACTTCCCGATCGTCGAGTTCATTCGGGCCATACTGCTCGAGTCGCCTGGCAGCTTCGGCCGTCGAGAGGCCGGACTTCGCACTCGTCCCCAGTGTTCGCAGGACGTCTTCGACGGACTTCGAGTGACCGTCGGATACCTCTGAAGACAGGGAGGTCATGTGAACCGTTTTCGTGTTCGATGAAGTATCAAGAGCTTCGAACGACTCTAGTGGACGATTTCACGTTTGACGATCCGTTGTATGAGGCAGATTTCATCTCCTCGGGCTTCCCCCTCATGCGCCGAGAACCTGATCGAGCAGGATGTCGGCGGAACGCGGAAGTCCGTCGCGACGCTCGAGTCGGGACGCGATCCCGCGACAGGCCGCGGCGACGTCTACGGACTCGAGAACCCGCTGCAGGCCGGCCTGCAGCGTCCGGGCGTTGAACTTCGCCGCGGGAACGCCCAGGCCTGTTCCGAGTCGCCGGATGCGCTCGGCGTTGTCGAACTGATCGTGCGCCAATGGCATCAGCAGTTGCGGGATGCCCGCGAGGAATCCCTGGGACGACGAGCCGATGCCACCGTGGTGCACGAACGCGGCGGCGTTCGGCAACAGCCGATCAAGCGGAGCGTAGCGCTCGAAGTGGATCGAGCCGGGAAGGTTGTCGGGAACCTGTTCGGGATGCTGGGTCAGGAAGACCGCCCGCCGTCCGATCCGGCCGCAGGCGTCGACCGCCGCTTCGAAGAAGGGGCGCCCGTGGATGTTCGCCGTTCCCGGCGTGAACACGATCGGTGGCGGTCCTGCGTCCAGAAAGCGGACGAGCCCCTCGGCGAGTGGCCGGGCCGAGCCTTCGTTCCAGAGCGGGAAATCGGACTGCACAACACCCGCCGGCCAGTCGGGCTGAACCGGAGCGAACCAGTCAGGAAACATGCAGAGCACTCCGCCCGGAGAGTTCCACCAGCGGGTGATGCGGCGGACAGGAGGGAGTCCGAGTTCGGCTCGCCACGAATTCAGAAAGGGACAGACTGCGGGATCGATCACCAGCTTCTCGCCCAGCCCGTAGAGGAAGCTCTTGAACCAGCGTGGACCTCCCAGCCCGGGGAGGGTTGGCGGATCGACGTTGCTCCAGAGGACGGAGGGCTGCAGGTGGACGGTGACCGCGCGGATGCCGAGTTTCTCCTGCGCGAGGAGCGCGCCGAATCCGAACACGTTGACGAGCGAGACGGAATCGCGCCCGGCCGCGGCGCAGATGTCGTACTGCGTTCTCAGGATCGGGCGGAGCGACCGCATGATGTGTGGAAAGGCCTTTCGGGGGCTCCACAGGTCGGGGTTGCGAATCGTCGCCTGGTAGTCGTCCTCCCTCCCTAAAGCCACGAACTTGAGACCGTGGCGGACGATCAGCTCTTCGAAATGAGCATTCGTCGCGAACGTGATGTCGTGGCCGCGATCTTTGAGCTCCAGCGACAATCCGAGAAAGGGAAAGACATCTCCCGCGCTGCCGAGTGGTGAAACAACGAAATGCACGTCTGTGACGACCTTGCTGAGGCGACGGACCCTGTGACGTTCACAGGGGCCGTCACGGCTTCGAGTTTGACCGCACCTGGCGCCTGGGTGGTGGAAACGCCGGTTCCGGTCAGAAGAAAAGGATTGAACAGGCCGGATGCCATTCGTGGCCTGGCATGTGAGTCACTTTACGCGTTTTCTAAAGGCCTGCTGATGGGCGGCGCGGGAGCCTGCTCGCGTTTCGATCTGGTCGCGGCCCAGACGAGCGTGAGTCCAACGATGACGCACGCCGCCGACGTCACCAGCCAGGCGGGAGGGAGGTGTTGCTGGTCGGAGACGTCCCAGCCTTTGTCCTTCAGCGCCTGCTCGTACTCGGCGAGCGCGACAATCGTGCCGTTGTTGAGGATGTGAAACACGATGCCGGGGAACACGCTGCCGGTCCGCAGGGCAATCCAGCCAAGCGCGAGGCCGAGCAGTGTGCTGGGGGCGAGGCGTTCGATGGCGAGCGTGCCACCGACGAGGATGTGAAAGAGTCCGAAGGCCAGGGCGGTGATGAGCACAGCGGCCCAGGGAGCGGTGCGGCGGCGGATGGCTCCCAGGAGGAAGCCCCGGAAGCAGAGTTCTTCGAAGATGGCGGGCACGATGGCGATGCAGATCAGCCGGACTGCGAACGGCACGTTCTTCCAGGCTTCGATGATTCCGTGGGCCCGTTCGAGCTGCTCGGTTCCGATGGTCGACAGGCCCGACTTGGAAAGGAGCAGAACGACTTCGTGGGCCAGGGGCCAGGCGGCGGCCCCGGCGACAACGGCCCCGAGCAGCGCGAGGAGGCGCGAACGCCTGAGCTGGAACGCATTCGCCAGCGGGACGCGCCGCCAGAGGGCCACGCCGGCGGGGATGCCTCCGAAGATGGCGGCCGTCAGCAGTGCATTCAGCGCCAGCCGGGATTCGATGGAAAGGTCGGCCATGCGGCCGATGAGACTGCCGGTGAGGAAAAAGACCGGGAAGATCGCGGCCACCGTGCCGTAGGCGATCTCCGGCTTGATGGCCGTGTTCCGGGATTCCGGTCGGCGGAACAGGTCGGACCACCCGCCGGTGCTGCCCGAGAGGACGGCGTCGCTTCCGAACCAGCGGGCGGCCAGCGAAAGGGCGGCGACTCCATAGAGCAACGTCGATCCGACGACGACGGCCGTGAGTCCGAGCGTGGCTGAGCCGAGGACCGTTTCCTTGGCGAGCAGCACCATGTTCAGCAGCGGGACGACGGCGAACGCCGACCCCAGTTCGACTCCCGGGATGAGGCTCGCGACGCCGGGCGCCAGTGAGAGCAGCATCAGGGGAATAAGGTAGGCCTGCGCTTCCTTGAAGCTACGGGCAATGCTGGTCAGGCAGAGGAGCACCGCGGAGAAGAACGTGGCGAAGACGCAGAGCAGGCCGAACAGGCCGACGATCGATTTGAGCGTGATGCCGACATCGCCGAAGATCGCTTTCTCGAGACCGACGGCCTGCATGGTGAGCAGCATGGCGATGACGTTCACGGTCGCCGTAAGGATGGCGACCGTGACCACGGCGACATACTTGGCGAAGAGAACGCTGATTCGCGAGATGGGGGCGGCAATCAGGGTTTCGAGAGTGTGCCGTTCGCGTTCTCCGGCCGTGAGGTCGATCGCCGGATAGACGGCCCCCGTGACGGTCATCAGCAGCAGCACCAGGGGAACCAGGCTCGCGAGGAACGCGCTGGATCCCGAGGCCGCCGGCAGGGCCCGAACGGAGATGCGGTTGACCGACGTGGGCATTCCGGCCGCGCGCGCCTGGCTGCGCAGGTAGGCGCTGTTCAGTGCGTCGAGGCGCTCGAGCACGAAGCGATAGGCTTCGACACTGCGAGGCATGCGGTCGACATAGATGAGCTGGACCCGTCCCGGAGTCTTCGGCTCCGAATCGAACATCGGCGGGGCATCGACGACGATTCCGACGTCGATGAGTCCGCGCGCCAGCAGCGCTTCGACATCGGGTTCAGGAATGCCGGGATCGGCCCGGCGGACCGTCAGCATCGGTTCGGACGGGACGCCCGTGACGGCCGCGGAGGGATCGACCGACGGGGCAGGCGTGGCTTCAGTCGGTTGCGGCCCGGACGCCGGCTGGCCGCTGTTACGTCGGCGGATCGCCTCGCGATCCTGCCAGGCGCTGAGCGAGTTCGACCAGATCCTCTCGAACTCCCGGTTCTGCTCGATGTTGGGGAAGGCGATGAAGTATTCCGGCGTGCCGGTGGCGGCGATCTGCGTGATCAGCAGCCGCTGGAAGGCGACGCCGAGCAGCGGGTACGCCAGGATCGGCATGAGCAGCAAGGTCAGAATGGTCCTGCGGTCCCTGAGGGTTTCCCGCAGTTCCTTGAGAATCAGGCGGCCCCGTCGGGCCCATTTCGACGGGGAATGCGACGAACCGGGTTCGCCGGTCATGCGGAACTCCTTCGGTCGCGGAGCATTTCCACGAACATTTCGACCAGGCCCGGTTGTCCCGTCTGCTGCCTGAGTTCGTCGAGAGTTCCTTCGTTGCGCAGGTGTCCGTGGAAGAGGAGCCCGAAGCGGTCGCAGAGTCGGCCGGCTTCATCGAGGTGGTGCGTCGAGACGACGACGGCCCGCTTCTGGGTTCTCAGCAGTTCGACGTAGTCGAAGACGACCTGGCTGCCGACAACGTCGAGTCCGAGGGTCGGTTCATCCATCAGGACGACCGGCGGATCGTGAATCAGCGCGCGGGCGAGGTTGACCCGCTGTTTCTGGCCGGTGCTGAGCGTGGCGGAGCGTTGATTGAGGAAAAGTTTCAGGTCGAGCAGATCAGAGAGTTCCTCGATTCGCTTCTCGGCGACATCGGGCGGGACGGAATAGACGTCGGCGAAGTAGTCGAGGATCTCCCGCGGTGTCAGCCACTGGTAGAGTCCGGCGCTGGCGGAGACGAGGCCGATGCGCTGCTTGATGGCCTGGGGTTTCTCGGAGACGCGATAACCGTCGACGAGAACGTCGCCGGAAGTTGGGTCGAGGAGGCCGAGGATGCAGCGGAGCGTGGTGGTCTTGCCGGCGCCGTTGGGACCCAGCAGGCCGTAAACTTCTCCGGTGTCAACGCGGAAGCTGAGTCCATCCACCGCCGCAAATTCGCGCCCGTCGCGCTGGAAGCTCTTCGACAGGCGATCGACAATCAGCATGCCGAGGAGATTCGATGGAGGCTCAAGGCGAAATGATCTGGGAGTAATCCTAGCCTAACTGCATCCCGGCGATTTGATAACTCACCCGATTCTGACGGCGTCGCATGATTGAAGTGGAACTCAAATATCGGCTTGACGAACCGGAATCGCTGCTCGCGTCACTGATCGCCCGCGGAGCACAGCCGGGCGCACCGACGGTCGAGCGGGACCTCTATTTCAACCACCCGGCGCGCGACTTCCGACAGACGGACGAGGCCCTCCGGCTGCGGTGGGACGGTTCACAGGCCACGCTGACATATAAAGGGCAACTTCTCGACCGTGTCTCCAAGAGTCGCGAGGAACTGGAACTCGACCTGTCGCCCGAGACTGGCCTGGAGACAGCCCGGCGGATTCTCGGACTGCTCGGTTTCGTGGAATCGGGCGACGTCGAGAAACAGCGGACGAAGTTTCCGATGCTCGATCGAGGTCTGCCGGTTCTCGTCACGATCGATGAGGTGACAGGGCTGGGGCTGTTCGTCGAGCTGGAAGCGTCGGCCGAACGCGATTCCTATGAGGCGGCGCGCGACCGGCTGCTGGAACTGGCGGGAGAGCTCGGTTTGACGCAGGGGGAGAGGCGGTCGTATCTGCAGTTGCTGGTGGAGCAGGGCGCGGTGTGAGCGGCGTCTGGACATTCGAACTCGGCCGTCACGCCGCTGAACATCGCCCCCACAGGGAGTCGGCCAGGCCCCAATCCCCTGGCACGCTCAATTCTGCTCCGCGCGCAACCTCTCCCGTAAAGGGAGAGAGTTCGTTCTTTGGCAATTCAGGACAGACGAGTGCCGACCGGGCGAGTCGGAGGGCAAATGACCTCCAAAAACTCGTCACACATGTCACAGGTGTCACAGGTCACGAATCCCCAGGGGTTCAGACCATTTTCTGCTGTCACAGGTCTCCGTCACAGGTCGTCACACATCGCCCATCAGGCCGCCGCAAAGGGCCTTCAACTGGACAGACCGACAGGCCTCGCGGGTTCCGAGCCGTGACCGGTGGGAATGACCAGACGATCTGACGCCAGGCAGCCCGGCGGCTTTCGAGCAGCCGGGCTGCGGAATGGCGGTCAGAAATCGCCGACGCGTTCGCCGCCGGAAATCGTTCCGAGGGACTGGTACACCTCCTGGTCGATGTTGCTCGAGACGAAGCGGGTGTGGCCGTCGCCGAGAACGAAATGGGCCCCGCCGGTGTGCTGGCTGCTGAAGTCGTCGAAGTGCCGGTGGGGATCGTTGGGAGGATGGTCGAGCGAGCCGAGCACGCGCTGGATGCCTTCTTCCGCTTCGGCGACGCGGCCGGACCAGGTGCTGTACCAGTTCTCGACGGGATCGGTTTTCCGCTCGCCGACGATCATGGTGTTGCTGGTCCCGTCGATGAAGTCGCCGATGCGGACGCGGCTGTTGTGGTAGAAGGCTCCGTTCCCCTTGCACTGTCCGCTGGCGAGCACGGGAGCTGTTCCCGGCGCGTTTTCGCAGTCATCGATGGCGATGGAGCCGAATGAGGCGATGTAGTTGGCGATGGCCAGCTTGCAGATGATCTGCGTCGGATCGTCCTCTTCACCGATGTCGAAGGTCAGGGGCTGCGGATCGGACGGACACTTGAAGACGGGGAGCTGGGACTCGCGAAAGGCCTGGTTGAGCGGCGATTCGAGGGCGACGTTGGGGTTCCAGGAGTTGTAGAGCGGGCCCTGCTCGACCATCGGAAGGATCATGGTTCCCCAGCCGGCGCCGTTGACCCCTTCATGGGCGGAGGGGCGGCGGGTGACCGGGTCGACGGCGATCCAGCCCGGGGGAAAGACGTTGAAGGTGTCGTGGTAGTTGTGGAGGGCGAGGCCGTGTTGCCGCATGTTGTTCTTGCACGTGGCGCGGCGGGCGGCTTCGCGGGCCTGCTGGACGGCGGGAAGCAGCAGGGCGATGAGGATGGCGATGATGGCGATAACGACGAGAAGCTCGATGAGGGTGAACCCCCGTCGGGATGAACGTGGCATGAAGGAACCTGGAGAATGAATGCCGGAGAGACCCGTCGCATGGCAGGCGACGGAATGAAGAACCTCGCCCGGGAAAAGGGGCGGCGGCGAGAGGGAATCCGGGCGTCATCGACCGGAGATCGGACGCGCAGCGACAACTCTCAGCCGAGTTCCGGCGGACCACGAATCCAGAAGCGGGCGGCGGTCCGGGCCGGCGCGGAACGCTCGGGGAGCGGCGCGAGTTCGGTCGTGAAGCCCGGCAGCAGAGGGGGCGTCACGAGGGCGACGGACACGGCCGGCGTCGCGGCGAACTCGCAGATCAGGCAGCCGTCAGGGCACGGAGAAGAGGGGCTTTCGCCCGACTCCGGGGCCTGGCTTTGGGCCGGCTGCGGGTGATGGTGGTGATGATGCGTGCAGCCATGATGCGTATGCCCGGCCTTTTCTTCGGCGGGGCAGCAGGCCGAATGAACATGCGGCGCGACGGCGTGGAGTCCGCCCGACCCGAGCAGGGCGATGGCGGCATAAAACGCTGCCAGGCACGCTTTGCTCAGGCGTGATGCGAACTCCAGCGATGGCGTCCGTCGTGTCATCGACTTCAAAGTTACACAACGATTGCAGGTCGGGCAATGAGTCCCGCCGCGACCGGGGGCGTCGCCGAATCGACCTCCCCGTGTCCCGGGACTTTGGCGTACAGTCCGCAGCCTTTTCAGAATGCCAGGGAGCGGCACATGCGGCCAGACTTTTGTCGCCATTTTACGCGCGGGATGATCACGGCGCTGGTGATCCTGCACGGCCAGGTTTTCCTGGCGAAAGTTCATGGCGCGGAGAATGCCCCTGCCGGTGAGGCGGTGACGCGGCCGGATCGCGACGACGCGGCGCTCCGCGACGTGTTCTTCACGAGCCCACAACGCGGGTTCGCCGTAGGGGATCGCGGAACGATCCTGCGGACCGATGACGGCGGCCAGACGTGGACGCTGCTTCCCTGCCAGACCGAGGCCACGCTCCGGTCGATCTCGTTCGTCAGCGAAGACGAAGGCTGGATCGCGGGGGGCGGGACGCGCGAATACTCGGGCGCGTCGGAGGGAGTCGTGCTGGCGACGGACGACGGCGGCGAGACGTGGGCGGTCGTCTGCGAACAGCGCCTGCCCGCCATCCGGTCCATCAGATTCTTCAGCGATGTCGAGGGGATCGCAGTCGGCGACTCGACCGACCGCCATCCTTCAGGACTGGTTTCCACCAGCGACGGCGGCCGGACCTGGACTGCCGTGCCCGGGGACAAGACGAACGGCTGGACGACGGCGGAATTCGCGTCGTCGCAATTCGCCGTGCTGGCGGGAGAGAAGGGGGCGCTCGGATCACTGGCAGGCGGGGCAGTGACGAACTCCACTCCGCTGGGAGGTCTGCGGGGCTTCAAGGCGTCGAGCCTGGACCGGCCGGCGAAGACGGTCTGGGCGGTCGGCGATGGCGGGATGATTGTCCGCTCGAACGACGGCGGAGCATCCTGGCCGGCGGCCGATGCATCCATGCCGATCGAAACGAGAATGGTGTTCGACTTCGCTGCGGTCGCAGCCTCGAGGAATGAAGTGTGGGTCGGCGGGACGCCGGGGAGCGTCATCTGGCATTCGCCTGATGGCGGAGCGACCTGGAAACCGCAGCCGACAGGGGAGACGACTCCCCTGCATGCGATCATCTGCCTGCCAGGCGACAAGCGGATCGCCGTCGGCGCGCTGGGAAAAATTCTCGTCAGCGAAGCAGGCGGGGCGTGGACCACGGTGCGCGGGGCCGGTCGTCGACTGGCTGCGCTGGCCATCCATGCCCACGGGACCCGCGTTTCCCTGTTCGAACTGGCCCGTGATGGACTTGATCGCGGATACCGGGTCGGGGCGTGGAGCCTCGTCCGCCGTGATGTGGAGCCTGAGACCGAGCGCCGCGCCGATGGAAGCCGGCGGTTCGAAGATGCAGTCCTGTCGCTCACGGCGGCTTGCGGCGTGACCGACTGGCGGCTGCCGGTGTCGCTGCCGGGGCTCGACCGCAATCCGCAGAAGCTGATGTCGGAATGGTCAGTCCTCGCCGACCAGAAGCTGAACGATGTTCTCATCGCGACGCTCGTCACACAGATCCGGACGTGGCGGCCCGATGTGATCCTGCTGGACGACGCTCCCGCGGACGACATGCCGACGCAGGTGATTCGCGCGGCGATGGGCGTGGCGGCGTCTCACGCACAGGCCGATCAGGGACGACTGGCCCCTCTCTGGACGACTGCCGCCCTGCCGGGCTGGAGCATCAAACGCGTCTACGCACGCGGACTGACCGGACAGGAAGGAGACCTGGCGATCGATCCGTTCGAATGGATGCCCCAGAAGCAGACGTCGCTGAGCACGCTGGTCGCGCCGGCGGCGAGTCGGCTGGGGCTCTCGCTCGATTCCATCGGTCAGCGGGAGACATTTCGGCCCGTGGAGATTCCGGGCGTGCCCGCGGCGACGACCCGCGAATTCTTCACGGGGCTGTCGCTCGCGGCCGGCGGCGACGCGCGCCGGCCGTTGCCGGTCACGCCGATCGAAGCCGACGACACGACGCTGCAGATGGCGATGCGCCAGCGCAATTTCCAGAAGATGTCGCTGAAGCTGATGAGCCGGCCGGGGCAGTCGGATGTGCTCCTGGGCCAACTCGACGCATCTCTGCAGGGGATGCCGGAGGAGCAGGCGGCGATCACGCTGGCGATGCTGGGCGACGACCTGCGTCGGCGAGCGGACTGGGACGCCGCGGAAGCGACGATGATGGAACTGGTCACGAGATATCCGGCACACGCGGCCGCCCGGGAGGCGCGTCGCTGGCTGATTTCACTGTGGACGAGCGGAGAGCTCGAATACCACCGTGGCCGGGAAACGGGCGTCGCCCAGATGCAGGTGGAGCAGGCGGCCGGAAGCAACACCAGACAGCGCCGGCCAGTCACGCTGGCCGGCGGGAGCGTGTTCGTTGGCGATATGGCCTCGGTGCTGGGGGCCGGTGCGAAGGCGATCCAGGCGGAAGGGCCTCAGGGATCGATGACCGGAAGGAGGAACCTGGACTCCAGCAAGCGGTTCGCACAGGCGGCACAGCTTCTGGAGGACTGGAAACGAGTCGCTCCGGACGACGTGGAGGCCGTGGAACTGCAGTTCCAGCTCGCGGCGCTGTATCGCCGGCATGACAAGCACCAGGAAGCCGAGTCGATTTATACGCAGATCGTCCAGAACACGACGGGCTGGAGCCAGCGAGTCGCGCATGGGGAACTGTGGCTGTTGAGACCGTCGACGCAGTCGCTGCAGTCGGTCTATCGGGCGAACCACACGTCGCGGCCGCCCATCCTTGATGGCGTTCTGGCGGACGAGTGCTGGCAGGTGGCGAAAGAAATCCGGATCGCCGGCGCCCCGCGATCGGCGCCGAAGCGCAACGACGAACTGGACGCGATCGATTCGGCCCCGGCCCGCGACCTGAACGGGTCGGCGTTCTGCATGCTGGCGTACGATGGCGCATACCTGTATTTCGCCGCGAGTGCCCCGAGGCATCCATCAATTCCGAAGGATGCTCCCTCCTATGCCGGTCGTCCTTACGACGCGGATCTCGATGCGCACGACCGCATCAGCCTGGCGCTCGACATCAACCGCGACTACCAGAGCGCCTACTGCCTCGACATCGACCAGCGCGGCTGGACGCGGGATGCGCTGTGGACGAACCAGGAGTGGAACCCGAAGTGGCACGTCGCCTGCAACGCCGATGAATCGACATGGCGAATCGAGGCCGCGATCAACTGGTCGGAACTCTGCCCGCAGCCGCCTGCTCCCGGAGCGGTGATGGCTCTGGGAGTGACCCGGACGATGCCGGCGGTGGGCCGGCAGTCGTGGGTCTGGCCAGGCAACGCCCCGATCACGGCGGAGTCGATGGGGTTGCTGATGCTGGAGTAGGAACGGGATGGGCTCGCGCGGTCCGGAGACCCGCGCACAACGAGGGGGATCTGCACACAACGGAGCGTGTGCCACGGCCGTGTCGGCCGTGCGGTTTCAGGCGGCATCTGCGATCCCGCACCCGCACCCGCGCCTGGCGACAGAGGAATGTCTCGCTTGCCGTCGCACGGCTCGCAGAGCCGTGGCACGCAATTTTTGCCTGGGGGCTTCTGGAACTGATTAGACCTTCGCGGCCAGGTCGTATACGGCGGCGGTGTCGAGGAGGCGGTCGTTGGCTTCGAAGAGATTCTGGATGGCGGCGCGGTGGATCTTCATCTTGAGGCCGCCGACGCCGATGGCGCCATAGGTTGTGATGGGGCCCTTGGCGACCGCCTTGTCGGTGACGCCGATGCCGGCGAGGCCTTCCGGAGGAACGGCGTTGAGGTCGATGGCGACCTTGAGCGAGGAGGCCTGCTGCCATTCTTCGGCTTTGAAGAACTGGACTCCGGCGGCCCCGGCGGCGATGAGGAGATCGCAGCCTTCGAGAAGCTTGGCGGGAGTGTCGGACGAGCTGACGGGCGTGACGCGGGCGTCTTTCACGACGTCGCGGATCTTCTGACAGACCGTTTCAGCCTTCGACTTCTCCCTCGAGGCGACGCGGACCTGCGTTCCCTGCGACGCGAGAATCTGCGCGGCGCGATGACCGACCGGCCCGGTTCCGCCGAGGACGAGAGCGGTCGACTCGGCCAGCTTGATGTGTTTCGTGGCGGCGAAGACGGCCGCGGCCGCGGTGGTGTTGGAGCCGTTGGAATCCATCAGGACGGAGACCCGCATCGGGCCGAAGAACGCCTTCTTTACGGCCTTGAGGAGCGCTTCGCCGGCGGCGACGTTGCTGCCGCCGATGAAGAGGGCGGTGTTCTTCAGATCGGCCGGCCCGCGGGTGAAGATCGCGCCATGGACGAGTCCGGTGACGTTTTCGGGTGTGACGCCGCCATAGCTGAAGAGTTCATCGACGCCGGCATCAATGGCGACGACGCGGTCGAAGACGCTGGGCAGGGCGTCGGTATCGAGCTGGATGAGGATTCGTTTCATGGTGGAGGAGTCCTGGGGCGCGGGAAGGGGAGTTTAATGGGGGCGTGGGTCGTGGGTAGTGGGGCGCTCTGAACCTGCTTGCTCTTGGCGGAGTCTCTACACTACCGGTTTTCCTCCGCCGACCGATTCGACTTTTTGCTCCGTCAAAATGCCCCGTTACGACGCTCAACGCATTGAAGCCCGCTGGCAGAAGTTCTGGGATGAGAACAAGACGTTCGTCACTCCCAACACGCCGCCCGCAAACTCGGCTGGGAAACTGTACGTCCTCGACATGTTCCCGTACCCGTCGGGGTCGGGGCTGCATGTCGGGCATCCGGAGGGGTACACCGCGACCGATATCGTCTGCCGGTTCGCCCGCATGCGGGGCAAGCATGTGCTGCATCCGATGGGTTGGGATGCGTTCGGCCTGCCCGCCGAAGAGCATGCGGTCAAGACGGGGACGCATCCGCGGATCACGACCGAGAAGAACATCGGCACGTTCCGGCGGCAGCTGAAAATGCTGGGCTTCAGCTACGACTGGAGCCGCGAGTTTGCGACAACCGACCCGGACTACTACCGCTGGTCGCAGTGGATCTTCCTGCAGCTGTTCGACAGCTGGTATGACGCGGGCGTGGAGTGGACGGGGCCGGATGGAGTGACGCGGAAGGGGCGGGCGCGGCCGATCAGTGAGTTGCCGATCCCCGAAGAACTCCTGGCGAGCGGGGGGCGTCAGCCCTCTGTGGGCCAACTCTCACCGGAGGTCCGCAAGTACCAGGACAAGCACCGGCTGGCCTACATCTCGGAAGCGCCGGTGAACTGGTGCCCCGCGCTGGGGACGGTGCTGGCCAACGAAGAAGTCATTGACGGCAAGAGCGAAGTCGGTGGGCATCCGGTGCAGCGCGTGCCGCTGAAGCAGTGGATGCTGCGGATCACGTCCTATGCAGACCGGCTGGGGAGCGAGCTGGAAGAACTGGACTGGCCCGAGTCGATCAAGCTGCTGCAGCGGAACTGGATCGGGCGGAGCACCGGGGCGGAAGTCGATTTCCTGATTGATGGTTCGTCGTTCGGCGACTGGAAAGCGGCGCGCACGAAATCCGGGTTCGTGGCGACGCCGGAAGGGAATGTGATCCGGGTCTACACGACGCGGCCCGACACGCTGTTCGGCGCGACCTATATGGTGCTGGCTCCCGAGCATCCGCTGGTCGATTCGATCACGACGCCGGAGCAGAAGTCGGCCGTCGCGGCGTATCGCGAGCAGGCGGCGCGGAAGAGCGACCTCGACCGCACCGACCTGGCGAAGGAGAAGACGGGCTGCTTCACCGGCGCGTATGCGATCAACCCGGTGAATGAGAAGAAGATCCCGATCTGGATCGCTGACTACGTGCTGATCAGCTACGGCACCGGGGCGATCATGGCCGTGCCGGGACACGATGAACGCGATCTGGAGTTTGCGCAGGCGTTCTCGCTGCCGGTGATTCCGGTCGTTGCGCCGCCGGAGAAGGACGCTGATCCCATCGGGTTTACCGGGGAGGGAACGGCGCTCGATTCGGGGCCGTATACCGGGCTGCCGACGGCGGAAGTGAAAGCGAAGATCACGGCCGATCTGGCGGCCGCTGGCCTCGGAAAAGAGGCTGTGAATTATCGCCTGCGCGACTGGCTCTTCTCACGCCAACGCTACTGGGGCGAACCGTTCCCGATCTGGCATGAGCTGGACGACGCCGGCAACCCCACGGGCCTGATGCGGGCCGATCATCCGGCCGCGCTGCCGGTGCTCCATCCGCACATGGAGGACTTCAAGCCCACCGGCAACCCGGAGCCGATGCTGTCGAAGGCGCCGAAGGAGTGGCTGTACTGGACGGCCGAAGACGGCACGAAGCTGAAGCGGGAGACCAACAGCATGCCGCAATGGGCGGGGAGCTGCTGGTATTACCTGCGGTTCGCCGACAACAGGAACACCAACCGGTTCATCGATCCGGAGATTGAAAAATATTGGCTGCCGGTTGATCTCTATGTCGGCGGGGCTGAGCATGCCGTGCTGCACCTGCTCTATTCACGGTTCTGGCATAAGGTGCTGTTCGACCGCGGATTCGTGTCGCAGGCGGAGCCGTTCCGGAAACTGGTGAACCAGGGAATGATCCTGGGCGAGGCGGAACTGACTGGGTATGTGAAGGATTCAAAGAAGCTCGGGGTGGCACGCCCTGATAAGGGCGTGGCGAATGTTGCCGAGATCGCCAGGGATGCCTGGGTGTCGGTGAAGGACGTCAAAGATGGGCCGGATGACGGCAAGGTGCTGCGCGAGACCGGCGAGGCCGTTGTTGCCGTGCGACTGACTGTCGACGAGACAGAGAAGGTCGGCGGCAATCTCGTTCTGAAGGGGCGCCCTGACATCGTTGTCGAGAGTCGCGCATTCAAGATGTCCAAGTCCCGCGGCAACGTCATCAACCCGGACGAGGTCGTGAAGGAGTACGGCGCCGACTCGCTGCGCCTCTACGAAATGTTCATGGGCCCGCTCGAACAGGTGAAGCCCTGGAGCATGAGCGGCGTCGACGGCGTTTACCGGTTCCTCGGTCGCGTCTGGCGAATGATCGCCGACGAGCGCGCGGATGAGCCGACGCTGAATCCGGCCGTTCAGGATGTCGCGCCGACCACTGAGCAGGAACGCCTCCTGCACAAGACGATCAAGGCGGTCACGGACGACATCGAGAAGCTGTCGTTCAACACGGCGATCAGCCGGATGATGGAGTTCACGAACGCCTTCACAACGACGGAAACGCGGCCGCGGTCGGCCATGGAGCCGTTCGTGTTGCTGCTGGCCCCATTCGCGCCGCACATCGCCGAAGAGCTTTGGAATCTGCTGGGCAAGGCGGAATCACTGGCGTACGCGCCCTGGCCGAAGTACGACGAATCGAAGCTCGTCGAATCGGAGATCGAGATCCCGGTGCAGGTGAACGGCAAGGTGCGGGCGAAGCTGCGGATTGCTCCGGACGCGTCAAAGGAGGCGATCCAGGCCCAGGCCGAGGCCGATCCGCAGGTGCAGGCTCAGCTGGCGGGCAAGCCGGTGGTGAAGGTGGTCGTGGTGCCTGGGAAGATGGTGAACTTTGTGGTGAAAGGGTGAGCGGCCGCGGGCGGGCGGCGGGCTTCATGCCCGCTGGTTGGTGGTAAGCATTCGCCCGGCGGAGAGCTTTTGCTGAGATTGCACGGCTCTCAGAGCCGTGGCACGAACGCGCGCTACTGGTTCTTGAACTGCTGAGCGGCTTCGACGGCGAGTTCGTCGCAGCGTTCGTTTTCGGGGTGGCCGCTGTGGCCCTTCACAACGGTGAATTTCACCCGATGCTTTGCGAGCAGCGCATCGAGCGCCTGCCAGAGTTCCACGTTCTTCAGCGGCTTGAGCTTGCCCCCTTCCTTGCGCATCCAGCCGTTGCGCTTCCAGCCGGGGAGCCATTCGTGCGAGCCCTTGGCGACGTACTGGCTGTCGGTCACCACTTCGACTTCGCTCGGGCCTTTGAGGGCCTGCAGGCCTTCGATCAAGCCCTGGAGCTCCATCTGGTTGTTGGTCGTCAGCGGAGCGCCGCCGGATGCTTCGCGGCGGGCGCCGCTGGCCGGATGCTCGAGGATGTAGGCCCAGCCGCCGGGGCCGGGGTTCCCGCTGCACGCGCCGTCGGTGAACAGCTTGACGACGGGAAGAGCCATGATTGCCCGCTTTCACCAAAGCCCCGCGAGTCTCTCGCGGGCGATCCCGGCGATGCTGCCGCCGGGCTTTGAGTGCCGATCAGCGTTCGCGGAAGATGATGCGACCGCGGGTGAGGTCGTACGGAGAGACTTCGACTTTGACGCGGTCGCCCGGCACGATACGGATGAAGTTCTTCCGCATCCGGCCCGAGACGTGAGCCATCACCATGTGGCCGTTGTCCAATGTCACGCGGAACTGCGTGTTGGCCAACGCCTCATTGACGGTCCCTTCCATCTCGATGGCCTCTTCCTTCGACATACGCGTCAGTTCTCTGGGTGCGAGCAGGGGGATTGAAGAATTGGAATTCGGAAGTCTAGCGGCCGGAGGCACAGCGGGCAAACGGGGATGCCGCACCTGATGTTGTTCGAGGGGGGAGACGCTGGCCAGCCGGGACGGCGCCGTCCCGGGTTGTTACGCTGCCATGACGATCTGTGACTCATTTTCGCGTCCCCGCTCAGGATGGCCTTTGATGAATCGTCGGACCTTTCTTGCAACGACTTTCGCGGCCGGGCTCGCGACAACTCTTCAGGCGGCGGCTGGCGGGGCGAAGCGGATCCTGCTGCGGTCGTCCTGGCAGACGGTGAACATCGGCGACATCGCCCACACGCCGGGCGTGCTGGCGCTGCTCGAGAAATACCTGCCGGATGCGGAGATTCACCTCTGGCCGAGCAAGATCGACAACGGCGTCGACGAACTGCTGATGACGCGGTTCCCGAAGCTGAAGATCGTGCAGGGGGCGGACGCCCTGAAGAAGGCGTTCGCGGACTGCGACTTCCTGCTGCACGGCTCGGGGGCGTCGCTCGTGGCGCAGAAGGACGTCGCCCGGTGGATCGAGGCGACCGGAAAGCCGTTCGGGATCTACGGGATCACGCTCCCGCTGCAGTCGTCGACGGCGACGAAGCCGGCGTCCGCCGAGGCGATCGCGACGACGATCGGAATCCTGAACCAGGCGAGATTCGTGTTCTTCCGCGATTCCGTCTCGATGCAGCTGGCGAAGGACAAGGGCTGCAAGGCGCCGGTGATGGAGTTTGGGCCCGACGGGGCGTTCGGGACCGACCTGCGGGATGATGCGGCGGCCGATGCGTTTCTGAAGGCGAACCAGCTCGAGCCGGGGAAGTTCCTGTGCTGCATTCCGCGGCTGCGGTATACGCCGTACTGGGTGATTCCCGAAAAGAAGTCGGCGTTCGACGAGAAAAAGCACGCCCGCAACGAGGAGATGAAAGAGCACGATCACGCCCAGCTCCGCCAGGCGATCGTGGAAGTGATTCGTCAGACGGACCTGAAGGTGCTGATCTGCCCGGAAGACCAGACGCAGATGGCCGTCGGCAAGGAACTGCTGTTCGACAAGCTGCCCGACGATGTGAAGGGCCGGGCGGTGTGGCGGCCGAATTACTGGCTGACGGGCGAAGCCGTGAGCACGTATCGCCGGAGCGCCGGGCTGTTCGGCAACGAGATGCACAGCCCGATCATGTGCATCGGGAATGGAATTCCGGCGATTGTCTGCCGGTGGGCCGAGCAGACGAGCAAGGGCTACATGTGGCGGGATATCGGCCTGGGGGACTGGCTGTTCAACCTGGACGACGAGGCCGAGGTGGCGAAGGTGGTTCCGACGGTGCTGGCGATGGCGAAGGATCCCGTGGGGTCCAAAGCAAAGGCCGAAAAGGCCCGGGCGTTCGTGGAGAAGCGGCAGCGGGAGACGATGGGGGTGCTGAAGAAGGAGTTGGGCTGAGGCCTCAGCGTTCAGACCTCGGACCCTGGTGGCGTCACGGGTTCCTGACCACACGGGCTGGGCCGGTAGTGACGTACTTGGTCGCCCCGTGCCCGGCGTTCGGCGGTGGTTTGGGCGTTTCAGCTGGAATGACCCGCCAATCCGGCAGGACCGGGCGGGTGCCAGCCCCCGTTGACCCCCTTTTGAAGCCGCAATAAACTTCGGCCAGCAGGATGCTTGCGCCAATTTCTGCGCATCGGACGGACTCCGGTCCGGCATGTGCCTTTCACGTGCTGATGACAGATTTGCAAGCGAGACGTTCCGCAAACGCCCGCGATCCGCGCCGAAATTGCCACCCTCCGATGGCAACGACGCCCACGGTCCCGACGCTGAGCGGCCAGTTTTGCCCCTGAAGTCTTCAATCGACCAGGGATGAAGCAGCGTTTTCCTGCCCGCAGCCCACCAGGTCTGCGGTGTTCGTCTTCGGGTCGAAGACGAACGCGACTCATTTGTTCTGGAGCAGCGGACGACATGGATTTCTTCGACAAGCTCGGCGACTTCTTCAACGCCCTCACCGGGTTTGTCGAGCGCATGATCCGCAAGGTGTTCAAGTCGTCGAACGAGCGCGAAGTGCGCCGGATCGGCTTCATTCGCGAACAGGACGGATCGACCAGGATCGCCCCCGGGTCGACGCTGGACCGGATCAACCAGCTCGAGCCGGAACTGATGAAGCTCAGCGACGCCGAGCTGAGAGAGACGGCGTCAAAGATGCGGAAGAAGCTGGCGGACGGAAAAACCGTCCACGACATCCTGCCGGAAGTCTTCGCCGCCGCCCGCGAATCGGGCCGCCGCTACCTGAAGATGCGTCACTACGACGTGCAGATGGTCGGCGCGTACGTGCTGAATCAGGGCAAGATCGCCGAAATGATGACGGGCGAAGGCAAGACGCTCGTCGCCACGCTGCCGGTGGCGCTTAACGCCATGGCCGGCCACGTCCACGTCGTGACCGTGAACGACTATCTCGCCAAGCGCGACATGGAATGGATGGGCCCCCTGTACCTGGGGCTGGGCCTCACGGTCGGCTGCATCCAGTCGTCGATGCGTCCGAACGACCGCAAGCCGTCGTACGACTGTGACATCACCTACGGCACGAACAACGAATTCGGTTTCGACTACCTCCGCGACAACATGAAGATGCGGAAGTCGGAGCAGGTGCAGGGCCCGCTCGATTTCGCGATCGTCGACGAAGTCGACAACATCCTGATCGACGAAGCCCGCACGCCGCTGATCATCTCGGGCCCGGCTTCCGACGACCTCACGAAGTACCCCAAGGCCGACAAGATCGCCCGGCAGCTCATCAAGGGGACCGACTTCGAAGTCAAGGAGAAGGAACACTCCTGTCACCTGACGGATGCAGGCATCCGGCACGCGGAAGAACTGGCGGGTGTCGAAAGCTTCTACACGGCCGGCAACATGGAGTGGCCGCACCTGCTCGATAACTCGCTGAAGGCCCACTACCTGTACAAGCGGGACGTGAACTACGTCGTCGAGCGGGTCGAAGACGGCAGCATGGGCATCGTGATCGTCGACGAGCACACGGGCCGCAAGATGACGGGCCGTCAGTGGAGCGACGGCCTGCACCAGGCGGTCGAGGCGAAGGAAGGAGTGAAGATCAAGGAGGTCACGCAGACCCTCGCGACGATCACCCTCCAGAACTACTTCAAGTTGTACAAGAAGCTGTCGGGCATGACCGGAACGGCCATGACCGAGGCGCAGGAGTTCTACAAGATCTACGGTCTGGACGTAGTCGCGATTCCGACCAACCGCCCGACGCAACGCATCAACCATGCAGACGTGATCTACCGCTCCGAGCGCGAGAAGTGGAACGCCGTCTGCGACGAAATCGTGGAAGTGAACAAGACCGGACGGCCGATCCTCGTCGGCACGGTGTCGATCGAGAAGAGCGAGCGGCTGTCGAACATGCTGCAGCGGCGCGGCATCCAGCACGCGGTGCTGAACGCGAAGCAGCACGAGCGCGAGGCCGAGTTCGTCGCCCAGGCCGGGCGACTGAGCGCGGTGACGATTGCCACGAATATGGCCGGCCGCGGAACGGACATCATCCTCGGCGGCAACCCGGAGTATCTCGCCTGGGAAGTGCTGAAGACGCAGTACCCGTCGCGCCTGGACGTGCCGAAGTCGGTCTGGGACCAGATGTCGGACGAGATCGCCCAGCGGGAAGGGATGAAGGTCGAAGGGAAGAAGGTCTCTGATGTCGGCGGACTGCATGTGATCGGCACGGAGCGTCACGACGCCCGCCGAATCGACCTGCAGCTCCGCGGCCGTTCGGGACGCCAGGGAGATCCCGGTTCGAGCCGGTTCTACCTGTCGCTCGAAGACGACCTGATGCGGATCTTCATGGGCGAAAAGGTCCAGGCGATGCTCGGCTGGCTGGGCATGCAGGAAGGGGAGGCCATCGAGAGCGGGATGGTCACCAAGCAGATCGAGAAGGCGCAGAAGCGGGTCGAAGAACGTCACTTCGAAAGCCGCAAGAGCCTGCTGGAATATGACGAGGTCATGGACTTCCAGCGGAAGGAAGTCTACGGGTTCCGCCAGCGCGTGCTCGATGGCACCAACTGCCGCGACCTGATCCTCGACATGATCGACAAGCAGCTCGATCGCACGACGAAGCGTCCGGACGACAACACCGTGCTGTCGATCATGGAAGAATCGCAGATCGACCGGTTCCGCCATTTCGTTCACCCGCTGTATCGCAACGACATTGCGGCCGGGTGGGCGCGGATGGCGCTGAAGATCGAGGTCGAGCCGCAGCGTCTCGCGGACATGGACCTCGAGCAGATGAAGGACTTCCTCAGCGATGAGGCGATGCGGCAGCTGGAAGGGCTGATCCGCGAGCAGATCGACGAGAACCTGCCGCCGGAGGTGGAGCGTCGGGACTGGAACTGGCAGTCGCTGGCGGGCTGGGCCAACCGCACGCTCGGCATGAACACCAACGACCGGGACCTGAAGAAGATCAGCACGCCTCCGGGCGAAGGGGACGACATCGACCGCGAGGCGCTCGAACGGCTGATGTTCGAAGGGGCGAAGGCGTCGATCGAGCGGACCGACTGGCAGCCGCTGGAATTCATCACGTCGCCCGACTTCGCGCAGCGCCAGATGTCCGGATGGCTGGGGCAGCAGTTCGCCCTGCAGATCACGCCGGAAGAACTCGGCAGCTTCGACGAGCCCGAGAAGACGCTGACATCATTGAAGAAGACGGTTCGTGAGCGTTATCGCGAACAGGAGATCCGCTTCCCGGTCGCCATCGGCCTGACGCGCTACATCCGCCCGCAGGGAGAGAGCGACCGCGAAGGATTGATCGGCTGGGCGAGCCAGCGGTTCCGTTCGCGGCTCGATCCGGCCCGCCTGGAGAACGTCACGACCCTCCGGCAGGTCGAAGACGAACTGCTGCAGATGAGCCGGGCGTACTACCCGTCCGAAGAAGCGTTCCGGAAGTTCGACCAGGAACTCGACCGGGCGGTTGAAAGCGTCAATGGTCACCCGACGGGAGATCCGCAGAAGTTCACGCAACTGGCGCAGTTCAGCAATCAGACGCTCAGCCTCGACCTGCAGCCGCAGTCACTGGCGACGCTTCCGAAGTCGGAAGTGAAGGTCGCCGCCTACCAGGCGCTGGAGCGTCGGTACCGTCCGGAGTTCGCCGAGGCGGAGCGGGCGATCCTCCTGAGCATTCTCGACACGGCCTGGAAGGAACACCTGCTCGGGATGGACCAGCTGCGATCGTCGATCGGGCTGGAGGGATATGCCGGCAAGGATCCGAAGGTCGAGTACAAGCGGCTCGGCATGCGGATGTTCGAGCAGATGTGGGAACATGTCCGCGAACTCGTGACGTTCAACGTCTTCCGTGTCGATACGGAAAGCTCGGTCGACTACCTCGAGTCGCTGTGGGAGATCTCTTCGACGACTCACGCCGAGGCACAGTCGATCAGCGAAGAGTTCGCCGGTCAACCGGCTCCATCGCACGACGGCGGCAACGACTTCGCGCCCGGACAGGAGATCAAGGCAGTGGAGCCGATCCGGAACTTCGATGAGAAAGTCGGCCGGAACGACCTCTGCCCGTGCGGCAGCGGGAAGAAGTACAAGAAGTGCCACGGCCAGAACGGGTAGGAGAGGCGATCGCTTCTCAACCGCTCGTCGCTGGAAATGAGTTCAAGCCCGAGGGGACTCCCCGCGGGCTTTTTGCTTCCGGGCTCACGGCGGCCGGGGCGGGTATGGCCAGGGCGGGCGTCGGGCCGATCGGGAACCGGGCGAGGAAATCGGCGATCTCGGCCCCGAGCCGGGCGACCTGTGCCCCGTCGGCAATCCGGTGGTCGTACGTCAATGTGAGCCAGGCCGCGAGGCCCGGCCGGACGATGTCGCCGTCGACGACGGGCTGGCGGTCCACTGTTCCGAGCGAGAAGGTGAGTGACCGCGGCGCCAGCGGCGTCGTGATCATCGCGCCCCACTTCCCGACGCTCGAGAACCCGACGGTTCCGAAGATCTCCCGCGCCTTCGTCGGAAACGGCGCGCAGCGGAAGGTGTAGTGCAGCCAGCGGAGAACCGTTGGCAGGCCCGTGTAGGGATGCTGCGCGGCCTTGGACCCGCTGTCGCAGGCGGTGCGGGTGGCTGTCAACTGGGCGCTGATCTCGTCCAGGCTCAGAGCGGCCGCGTTTCTGAGGCAGGAGAAGCCGACGTAGGGAGCTCCGTCTGCGTTCCGGCATTCGACCGTGTAACAGATGTCGACATTCCTGTAGCGGACGATGCGTCTTGGGAACGGCGTCAGGTAGGCGTTCAACCACGGGTGCTGGGGGAGCACCTGCCCGATGGCGTGCATCACGCACGCGGAGAAGGAAGGGGCCGGCAGGCCGCGCTGGCGGCATTCGTCCCGCCGCGCCTGGACGGCGTCAAAACGGACGAGAAACATCTGGTGGTTCAGGAAGAACCGTCGCGACAGCCGCATCCCGTCCCAGATCAGCCGGCGCTGTTCCGTGAGGGGGTGGACGCTGTCTCCCTCCACCGACGCCTGGTGAACGCTCGGTGATTCACTCGTCATGGGAGGGGGCTTGCTCGAAAGACCATCAGGCACGGGACCAGACAATCCGGACCATGAACAATACATCACAATGGATCGCCGCGACCATCGAGGATTGCGGTCATTGCAGGATGGCCCGGTCATTCGGGCAATTCGGTCGAATGTTTCGCCGACTGCAACAACGCCCGTCGCATGTTTTCAGCGGCGGCGGCAGACATTTCACGATCATCGTTCGAGCCGGGGTTCTACCTGCGGCTGGCCGCGATGGTGTTGGCCCGGGCTGGCTCGGCGGTTCTGTGGTGTCTGGATGAGACGGTCGAGGGACGGTCTGTCGACGAGCTGGAGTCATCGGCATGGTGAACGGGCGGGAGTGTGACCGGGACGACAGTTCTGTGCTACAAAGCGGACGAGCGCCCATTCGTCGAACCGCCGTCAACGATCGCCCGACCTGATGCAACCTGTCTCACTGGCTCTGTTCTGGCACCAGCATCAGCCCTACTACCCGGACGACATCTCCGGTGAAACCCTGATGCCCTGGGTCCGGATGCACGGGACCAAGGACTACATCGGCATGGCGATGCATATCGCCGAGGTGCCGGAGTTCCGGTGCACGATCAACCTCGTGCCGAGCCTGCTGGTCCAGATCCAGCGGTATGTCGACGGCAAGAGCGATCGCCACCTCGACGTTTCCCGCATGCCGGTCGACGGACTCTCGGAGCTCGACTCGCACTATCTGCTGGATCATTTCTTCATGGCCTATGTGGACGGCATGATCCGTCCGCACCAGCGCTACTACGAGCTTTATCTGAAGCGCGGGCTGGGCCGGGAATCGGCGGCGTCCGTCCGGGATCGGTATTCGCAGCAGGATCTCCGCGACCTGCAGGTCTGGAGCAACCTGACGTGGTTTCACGAGCTGCTGTTCGAGCGTGATGCAGACCTGCGCGCGTTCCGTCAGAAGGGGCAGGGCTGGTCTGAGAACGAAAAGAACTGGCTGCTGGACAGGCAGCGCGAAGTGCTCGCAGAGATTGTCCCGCTGCACCGCAGGCTGTCCGAGAACGGGCAGGTCGAGCTGACGACGACTCCGTTCTACCACCCGATCATGCCGCTGCTCTGGGACAAGCGCAGCGCGCGGCAGGCGATGCCGGCCTGTGAACTCCCTCGGTACACCGATTCCTACAAGGAAGACGTCCACGAGCATCTCAGGAGGGCGGTGAAGCTCCACACCGAGTGCTTTGGAAAGCCCCCGAAAGGGATGTGGCCGTCGGAAGGCTCGGTTTCCCAGGACATCATCGCCGCGATCGCCGACGCGGGCATCGAATGGATCGCGACCGACGAAGAGATCCTGATGCAGTCGACGGACAACTTCGTCTCGCGCGACGGCCAGGGGCTGGTCACCCGCCCTGAAATGCTGTTCCGCCCGTGGCGGGTCGAGCAGGACGGCAAGCAGCTGCAGATCGTTTTCCGCGACCACGGATTGAGCGACCTGATCGGCTTCCACTACCAGCGGAATGATCCCGTGTGGGCGGCAGACGACATGCTGGGGAAGGTCGCGTCGATCGGCCGCGGCGTTGCCGGACGGATGGGGGACAGGCCGGCAATCGTGCCGGTGATCCTCGACGGCGAGAACTGCTGGGAGTTCTATCCGGATGGGGGAGTCCGCTTCCTCCGGCACCTGTACCAGCAGGCGGCCGTCCATCCGCAGGTGAAGCCGATGACGATCGGCGAGCATGTCGAGAAGTACCCGGCCACTGACCGGATCGGAAAGCTGTTCGCCGGAAGCTGGATCTCCCACAACTTCGCAATCTGGATCGGGCACGAGGAAGACCGCGCCGGGTGGGACCTGCTCCACCCCACGCGCGAGTTCCTGAAGAAGGCCACCGAGGAAAAGCGGGCATCGGCCGAGATCCTCGAGAAGGCCTGGAAAGAGCTGTACATCGCCGAAGGGAGCGACTGGTACTGGTGGTTCGGGGGAGAATTCTCGTCCGCGCAGGACGCGCTGTTTGATCTGCTGTTCCGCCGTCATCTCCAGAATGTCTACGCGCTGCTCGGCGAATCGCCTCCCGGCGCTCTGATGCGTCCCATCAAGCGGGTCGCGCAGCGGATCATCCATACGCAGCCGAAGAGTTTTCTGCGGGTGAAGGTCGATGGCCGGCAGTCGTTCTTCGAATGGCTGAACTCAGGCAGCTATCGCGCGGGCCAGGAACGCGGGACGATGGCCCAGGTGACGGAAGGGCTCGTCCGGCAGGTGCAGTTTGGCTTCGATCGCGAACGGTTGCTCGTCCGCATTGATACGACCCACGCCGCGCGGGAAGACCTGGCGGGCGTCGATGAGATCCGGCTGCGGTTCCTCGAGCCGGAGAACGTCGAAGTGCGGATCTCGCATCCCTCGACCGCCACTCCGCAGGTGCGCGTGCAGCGGGACGGCCAGCGCGTGGCCCGCTCAAAAGCCGCCGCGGCCGCTCACGAGATTTTCGAATGCGGGATCCCGCTGTCCGAACTGGCAATCACGCCGGGCAGCCCCTGCCACTGGTCGATGGAACTGTTCAGCCAGAAGCAAAGCCGGGAGCGGATTCCTTCGGAAGGGGCGTTCGAGCTGCTGGTTCCAGCGCCGGACTTCGAGCAGCGCGTCTGGCAGGCGTAACCACAAAGCACCCCGGCTGCTTTGAGCAGCCGGGGTGCTTGAGCAAAGGCGTCACCGCTGACTCGCCGCCCGTTCCCATTCGGCCACGTCGCTCTCGCTCAGCCGATACACATCAATCGAATGCCCCAGCCGCGCCACTGGTTCGAAGAACTGGAAGTAGCTGAACTCGTGGATGTTCACGGCTCTCGATCCCCCTTTGCCATCCAGGATCACATGCGGCCGGCCCATCACGAAATTGACGCTGATGGCATACACGCCCGGCTGCGGGCGTGAGGGGGGCTCATGGAACTTGATCCCGAAAAACGCAGGATCGGCCGTTCCGAAGTAGGCCAGGCCGATGTCGTCGATCTTCTCACGCCGGATGTAGTCGGCGAGGGTTTTCAGGTCCTGTCCCCAGTCGAGATTCGAATCGACGAGGTGGTAGCGCCCGCCATCGGGGCCGCCGGCAATCAGGTTGAACGACGCCAGTTCATAGGGATGACTCCACAGGCCGGCGAGAGAGGCGAAGGCGCAACCGAGGCCCGCGATCTTGAGCCAGCGGACCGGCACGGACACGAGGGCGGCCGCGGCCAGCGTCATCAGGGCGAGCGACGGCAGGACATAACGCACGCCGAGCTGCATCCCTTCGCTGGAGGCAAGAGTGATGAGCGCGGCCGCCGGGCCGACGAGAAAGACGGCGCGGCGCAGCTCGAGTCGCCGCAGGACGATGGCAATCAGGGCGATGAGGAACAGCGCCAGTGTCCCCAGGGGAGTCTTGTAGAGGATCGCTTTCAGGTAGTAGTCGGGGAAACCGGTGACGTTCCAGACTCCATCGAGGTAGACCGGGTGCTGCTGTTCCATCACCAGCCGCTGCTCATCAAGGCCAGTGAGCCACGCCGCGGGAAGGGGAACTGGGAGTCCGCTCAACGGTTGGAAGACGTTCTGAATCGTCTTCAGTGACTGGCTGCGGAGGGCATACGACGACAGCGGCCGAAACGAGCCTTCGAACAGGTAAGCCGTGTTAAGGACGAGCAGGCTCAGGGCGATTCCGGCGAGGAGGCGAGTCGCGACGGTGCGAGGAGCCTGCGGTGGACTGTCCTGACGTGGAGCGAACCACCAGCAGGCGAGCGACAACGGGTAGAGGAGAATGCAGGTGTACTTCATCGCCTGCGCAAGTCCCAGGAGCGAGCCCCAGCCGAGCGCGCGGCCCCATGTCGGCGACGCCGCGAATCGTTCCAGCGGCCACAGGACGGCAATGAAAGCCAGCGCCGCGCCCATGTCGGTCGTGACCAGCGAGCCATGCGCGATGGTAGTGGGAGACAGGCCCCACGTGATCGCCGCCACCGTGCCCGCGGCGGCGCCGAACAGCAACCCGGCCCAGCGCGCGATCAGCAGCGTCGTCACGGCGGAAAGGGCGACCATCATCAACCGGCCGTAGAAATACAGCGACTGAAATCGCTCGCGGTTCGCAGCCACGAACCGGTCGCCGTACTCGCCGGGCGGGATCGGCTTTTCCGGAACGGGCGTGCCATCGAGGAAGGCGACCGGCAGGCCGGCCCACATCCGGACGAGCGGAGGATTCAGCGGCTCCCAGTCGAACCGTGCCGTCCGCCAGTGCATGGCGCCGATCGGCAGGTGCCAGTATTCATCATGCGTCACGCTGGCTGTGGCGGCGAAATGGATCGAGAACGCCACCTGCAGCGCAATGACCAGCCAAGTCGCAGCCTTCCAGCGACGCTCGGTCATCACTCCGCCACTTGGTGGCGCACTCACCGTCGAACTCATTCTCCCGTCCAGTCCGCGGGAAGCTCGAGCGACCAGACCTCATTCGACAGCGGCCGGGCGTGGCCGCCCGCGACCCAGATTCGGTCCTTGTAGACGTAGGCCGAATGCTCGTGCCGCTCTTTCCAGACAACGTCCGACTTGAGCTGCTTCCATTCCTTACCGTCCTTCGAGTACCAGACGTCGCCCCAGTTCTGCTCGGGTACTTTCGACCAGCCGCCGAGGACCCACAGGTGGTCGCGGTACACGACCGTCGAAAACCAGATCCGCGGATGCCACGGCGCTTTCGACGTCACCTGCGTCCAGTCCTTGCCGTCCTCGGTGCACCAGACGTCGCTGACGGCGTCGTACTCGGGGAGGTAATTCCCACCGCCGATCACCCACAGCTTGCCGTCGTGAACGACCGCGCCGTGATACGACCGCGGCGACCACGGGGCATGCTCGGTTTCACAGGTCCAGGTCTTGCCGTCGGCCGACGACCAGACATCGTTCCGGCGGTCAGCCAGCGTGCTGAAGAAGTTCTCTTTCTGGCCGCCGAGGATCCAGATCCTGTCTTTGAAGACGGCCGCGCCCGCGCCGAAGCGCGGATCCCAGCAGGTCGTCGTCTCCACCTTCTCCCAGGCCGCGCCGTCCTTCGATGTCCAGATCTCGTTCGTCGCCTTCGCTCCGGGGAGCCGGCCGTTGTACCAGCCCCCCATGAACCAGACCTGATCCTTGAAGACGACGGTCATCGGCAGATCGGCCGAAGTCCAGCCGGCCTGATCGGTGAGGCGGGTCCAGTCTTTCCCGTCCGTCGAGCGCCACACATCGCGTGGATAGGGCTTCAGTGAATCGAACCAGCCTCCCATCAGGAGCATCGAGTCTTTGAAGACCACTTCGCCGGACGAATCTCGGGCCTGCCAGGGGGCGGCCGGAGTGGCTTTCACCCAGTTGAAGGTCGGCTCGTCAGCCTGCAGGAGGGACGCGGCCGAGAGCAGCGGGACCATCAGAAACAGGCCGACAGATAGGCAGCGATTCGCGAAACAGGACATCGAATTCCATGCGGATCAGAGGCGGGGAGTTGGCGGCGCTACAGCCGGCATTCTCGGCAAACTCGCCGCGAGATCGCCAGTTTCGGCAGGCCGCAAAGTTTCTCAATTCAGCGAACGGGAAAGGAGCACCGAGAGGAATTGAAGAATTCTTCTACCGAGGCCCCTCATGTCCCAGACGATTCTGCGTTCCGCCCTGTTGGCGATCACCGGTTGCGTGTTTCTGGCATCGCCCTCTCTCGCACATGCCGTCGGCCCAGACGGAACGTGGTCAGGCGAGTGGATCAGCTCGAGTAGCGGCCATCAGGGCCCCATCAAGGCCCACATCCGCCAGGTGGATGCCTGCACCTACCGGGCCTGCTTCTGCGGCCGGTTCCTGCATGTGGTGCCGTTCGCCTATTCCGTCCCGATGAAAGTGACGGGGAGGACGGCCAGCGGGGCGACGGTGCTGACAGCCCAGTCGTGGCTGCCAGGATTCGGCGACTTCACCTGCCGTGCCCACGTGTCGCAGTGCCAGTTCAATGCGTGCTACGTCTCGCCGAAGGATCGCGGCCGCTTCGTGATGACGCGGATGTGAGAAAAGGTCCCAACCGCCTGCTGGCGTCTGGGACCTTTTTCGATGGTGCTCAGGCGAGCGGCTTCAGCGGAGGCCGCCAGAGAGGAAGAAGGATTCACCGGTGACCCAGCTGGAGTCATCGCTGGCGAGATAGGCGACGGCAGGGGCGATATCGTGCGGCGCGCCGATCCGGCCCAGAGGAGCGGTGGCTTCGATCTGTTTCCGGAAATCGCTTTCGTGGATTCCGGTCGAATGCGTTCCTTCCGTCTCCACCATGCCCGGGTTGATGGTGTTGACGCGAATCTTCTTCGGACCGAGTTCGGCGGCGAGTGAGCGGGTGGCGGCGTCGACGGCGCCTTTGGTCGCGCTGTAAACCGAAGCGCCCGGAATCCGGCCGGTCGAAACGACGGAGCTGATGTTGATGATGCTCCCACCAGGCTCGGGCATGAGCTTCACGGCTTCCTGCGTGGCAAGCAGCAATCCCAGCACATTGATGTTGAACTGCTTGTGGAAGTGGTCGACGTTGATCTCGTCGAGTTGGCCGAACTCATAGATGCCGGCGTTGTTGACGAGGACATCGACCCGGCCGAATGCCTTCTTCGTTTCGGCGAACAGCTTCTTCACCTCGTCCGGTTCGGCAACGCTGGCCCCGATCGCGACGGCCTTGCCTCCTTTGGCCGTGATCTCCTGAACGACCTTGTCAGCTCCCGCCTTGCTGGAAAAGTAGTTGACAACGACGGATGCGCCCTGGGCCGCGAGTTCCTTCGCGATGCCTGCCCCGATCCCCTTCGATGCCCCGGTGACGACTGCGACTTTGCCTGCCAGTTTCTGAGACATGACTCTGCTCCTGATGTTACCCGCGTTCGCCTGAAGGCGAATCAGACTGGGAACAGTACCGGGGATGTCTGGCAGCCTTACAAGCAAAGAGGAAAGTTTCTTCGGGCCGTCACTGCAAACCTCGATGGCGCCTGCAGAAACAGCGGAGCGACTGGCTACGACCGTCTGCTCCCGACGCGAACGACAGCTCGATCCACATGTTCACGACGGAACGGCGCCGTGACTTGCGTTCACGGGGGCCCGCTACGGCCTGGCCACAGAAGCCACCGCGCCGCTCCAGCGCCGAAAGGTCAACGTCTCATCCGCGGGCTGGAACGGGTCAGGAGAGAGAGCCTCGGTCGGCCACGCCGCACAGATCTGGCGGTTGATCGTCGCGACGGCGATGACCTGGCGGTCCTGGAGGATGGAATCGACGAGCTCGCGAACGGCCAAGACCCGAGGCCGCCCGGTGCGGGCGGCCTCGAGATCAGCGTGCGTATGCCACGGCAGGCCTTCGAATCCGATGGTGATGTCGCCGTCCAACTCGCTCACCAGCAGCGTCAGCGCTCTGTCGGGGCTTTCGTGCCGCTCCACGATCTTCATCGTCGGGCGATCGTTCCTTACCGCTTCTTGTGATCCCCAACGTTCGGTGCCTTTGGCTGCGCATTCGGCCCGAAGTACCGCAGGCCCACCAGCGGTTCCGTTCCGGTGTTCTCGAATGTCACGCCTTCCGCCGCCGCCTTGGCCGTGACGAACACTTCGTCGTCGGTCATCTGGCCGAAGCGGATCATCGCCGGGGTCTGCAGCTTGAGCTTGCCGACCTTGCCTTCCCCCTGGACGGTAATCCAGCCGTAAGCGCCGCCATCTTTGATCGTGCATTTCGCGCCGGGATTCACCGTCAGCTCTTTCGCCGTGAAGAGCTGCTCCCCCTTCACCTTGCCGTAGACGATCCAGCGGTCGATGAAGCCTTCCTTCTCCGAGCCTTCGCAGACGATCGGCTCCAGGTAGTTGTTGTCCTTGAAGTTGGGATCGACGTTCGCTTCCCAGTCGAGCGCATCAATCATGTACGCGTTGTCGTTGTGCTTCTCGACCGGAAAATCCTTCGTCAGCAGCGACCGCGGAACAGCCCGGCCTTCGACCAGCGACTGGTACATGCCGAACACGTCGCTGCCCCATTGCGGTTCGTAGGTCAGCAGCGAACCCGGAGCGTGCAGCACGCACGGCGGAATGAGCCAGCCGGTGCCCGGCTTCAGGCGGTAGGCCTTCGAGAGATCGAGGATGCCGTTGTCGCCTTCGTTCCAGCGGTCAAGGCAGTCGACGGCCTGCTGCTTCGTCGTTCCGGGCTCGAAGCCCATGAACGTGTAGGGGAAGTTGTTGCCGGTCGGGTTGAGCTGCGGCGGGAAGTAGTACGACTCGGGCTTCCCTTCCTGGCCGACGAGCTTCGCCTGCTCGGCGTTCTGGTGCATGTGGTGGGGGATCGGCCCCATGTTGTCGAAGAACTTCGAGTAGACCGGCCACTTCTTGTACGTGTTCCAGATGTGGTCGCCGATCATCTCGGCCCCGAGGTCGGCCACGGCGTCGGCCAGCGTGAACTTCTCCTTGCCGGCGACGACGTAGCTGAGGCCCTCATCGTGGGCCCGGTTCTCGTTCGCGCAAATCGTTGTCGAAGCGAACCAGCGCTCATCGATGCCGCCGCGGTGCGTCCCCAGCGCGTAGTAGTCGGCCGGATGCAGCTTCAGACGCCGGCCGGGCTGGAGAAACGACCGCGGGACCCAGGTGGGCGACAGGCGAAGGATGCCGTTGGTTTCCGAGAGGGCGGCAGAGGCGAGCGACTTCACGTTCGGCATTGCAGTTTTCGCGGGGTTGGGGTCAGGCGGCCGGGGACGACCGGCATTCTGACGAGAGGACTTTGAAGTGGGTAGTGGATCGCCGGGCGGCGTTAGGGCATGATTCGTCACCCGGCGAGCCGGACCTTTCCCCTGTTTTCCCTGTCCCGCCCAACCCCGACACCCGCTACCACTTGTCTCAGGCAACCATCATCGGCGGCGGACTTGCAGGACTCGCCGCCGGCGCAGCCCTCGCGGAACGCAGTTTCGACGTGACAATCCTGGAATCGCGCCCCCGGCTCGGCGGCAGGGCCAGCTCTTTCATCGACCCGGTCACGGGCGAAACGATCGACAACTGCCAGCACGTTGCGATGGGCTGCTGCACAAACTTCAACGCTTTTTGCCAACTCGTCGGAATCGAAGGGCAATTTCGCACGGAGAGCGAGCTCCATTTCATCGGACCCGATGGGAAACGTTGTGCCTGGAAGGCGTCCTCCCTGCCGGCCCCGTTCCACCTCATGCCGGCGTTTTTCCGGCTCGGTTACCTGACGCTCCCCCAGAAGGTCACCGCCGCCCGCGGGCTGCGGTCGCTCGTCCGACACGGCGGCCGGCCAGGCGAATCGTTCGCCGGCTGGCTGAAGCGTCATCATCAGCCACCTGAAGTGATCGAACGGTTCTGGGAAGTCGTGCTCGTGAGCGCGCTCAGCGAATCGATGGACCGCATCGACGTCGGGTATGCGCGCAAGGTCTTCGTCGACGGTTTCCTCGCCAACCGGGAAGGCTGGAAGGTGATCATTCCCAACCAACCGCTCGATGAGATCTACGGCCCGGTCAAGAACTGGCTCGAGAAACGCGGGGCGACCGTCCGCACGTCGGCCGGCGTCGACCGCATCGAGTTCGAAGGGGACCGCGCCGTCGCCGTTCATCTCCGGAATGACGAAACGATCGAGGCCGACGACATTGTCGTAGCCGTCCCCTGGGATCGGGCCGAGGCTCTCGTGCAGGGAGGACTCCTCAGAAACCCAGGTTCTTTGGAGAAGCCGGGCTTCTGCAATCTGATGGAAGCCGCGCCGATCAGCAGCGTCCATCTCTGGTTCGACCGTCCGATCACCGACCTGCCGCATGCCGTCTTCGTCGGCAAGAGCAGCCAATGGCTCTTCCAGCGCGGCGAGGAAGCGTCGACCAGTGAAACCGAGTCCGCGCCTCCGGGACGCTCGTTTTACTACCAGATTGTCGTGAGCGCGAGTCGCGGCTTTCTGCAGATGGAATCGCGCCAGGCGATCGAACTCGTCCGCCGGGAACTCGCCAGCGTGTGGCCCATCGTCAACGAGGCCAGGCTCCTTCGCGGCCGCATCGTCACCGAACACAAGGCGGTATTCTCGCCTCTTCCCGGGATTGATGACGTTCGGCCGACTCAGCGGACGTCGATTCCGAACCTGCACCTCGCGGGCGATTGGACCCGGACCGGGTGGCCCGCGACGATGGAAGGAGCCGTGAAAAGCGGTTTCCTGGCGGCCGAAAGTGTCCTCGAACGATCAGGTCGGCCTGCCAACCTGATTGCCCCGCCGCTTCCGCCTGCACGACTCTCGAAGCTGCTGTTCGGCTGTTGAGCGAGTGGGCCGGGTCTATCATCCGCACATGTCACTCGATTGGATCGCCGCTGAACTCGCTGCCTGGGACAACGCCGGGCTGCGCCGCGCGCGACGGGTCACGAGGCCGCTGGCGGCCGGCATGATCGAGGTGAACGGTCGGCCGCTGTTGAACCTGGCGGCCAATGACTACCTGTGCCTGGCAGGCGACGCACGATTGGCCGCGGCCGCCCGGGAGGCCATCGCGGAAGCCGGAATCGGATCCCGGGCCAGCGCGCTGGTGTCCGGCCGCACCGTATGGCATGCGGAACTTGAGCGGCGACTGGCGGCGTTCGAGCATGCGGAAGCGGCCGTCCTGTTTCCCACCGGCTATGCAGCGAACGTGGGGACGATCACGGCGCTGGTGGATCGCGAGGACAGCGTGTTCTGCGACCGTCTGAACCATGCGTCGCTGATCGATGGCTGCCGCCTGTCGGGAGCGCGATGGCATGTCATTCCGCATCTCGACCTGGGCGCGCTGGAAGTCGAGCTCGAGAAGGCGCGTGGACGCCGCCGCCGGCTGATCGTGATCGATTCGGTCTTCAGCATGGATGGCGATGTGGCCGACCTGCCGGCGCTCGTGGAACTGGCCGAGCGATTCGATGCGATGCTGTTGATCGACGAAGCCCATGCCACCGGCGTTCTCGGGCCGGGCGGGCGAGGCCTGGCCGAACACTTTGGAGCCACATCCAGTCGGCTGGTGAGGGTAGGGACGCTGAGCAAGGCGTTGGGGTGCCTCGGGGGCTTTGTTGTCGGATCACAGACGTTGATCGACTGGCTGTGGAACAAAGCCCGTCCGCAGATTTTTTCGACCGCCCTCCCGCCGGCCGTCGCAGCCGCGGGATGCGCGGCGCTGGAGGTGGTGGAACAGGAGCCGGAACGGCGCTCGCGATTGCGAACGTTGTCAGAGACGCTCAGAGCCCGACTGACAGACGCAGGACTGGCCGTTCCGGAGACGTCTCTGCCGACCCCCATTGTCCCTGTTGTTCTCGGAGACGAGGGGCGAACCCTGGCTGCGGCCGCCCGGCTGGAGCAGGCCGGGTTTCTCGTGGCGGCCATTCGTCCGCCGACGGTGCCGGCCGGATCGTCGCGGCTGCGCATTTCGCTGCACTGTGACGTGACGGATGAGCAACTGGATCGGCTGGCCGGGCTGCTGGCCGCGTTCGCAAGTCCTCAAGCCGCAACATGAACGGGAGGGCGAGGTCCCCTCGGGCCGGGTCCGGAAGTGGTCGCCCCTTGTCTTCGGGGCCGACCGACCTGGTTGCGCGCAACCGTTCAGGGACCTATGGAGGAACAATCAATGACATCACTCACCGCCCATAACGCAGCCAGACCCTGCCCGTTCGATTCTGGCCCGTTCGATTTTGCGGAACGACCAGTCCGGGGGCGCTCCCGCCGTCCTGCAATCGGACTCCGCGGGGAAGGAGGGCAAGAACAACTGCCCCCACCCCGGCCCCGTCCTTCTTGCCCCTCTCGCCATTCTCGAACGGCCCGATTTGCCCCGTTCACCGCAGAAGCGCCGATCGCCAGTGATCCACGACGCCCGTCGAGGGCGGAAACGAAATCGGCGCAGCGTGGACTGGACCGGGTGGGATAAGATTCCCGGGTCACCGCTTTCGCACCTGCTGTCGCCGCATGCCTCTCCGCAACGAACCCCTTGAAGAGCCGCAGCTCAACCTCACGGCCATGGTGGACGTGGTGTTGCAGCTCGTCATTTTCTTCATGGTCGGCACGCAGTTCGTCGACACCGAGCGGAAGGTCGACATCACGCTTCCGCTCGTCAGCCAGGCGGCGCCGCTGACGGAGACTCCCGACGAGATCGTGGTCAACGTCGCGCGCGACGGCGAAATCACACTGAGTGGCGCCGTGGTCACGCTGGAAAACCTCCGGGAACGGCTCCAGGAAGCGAAGCGACTCTATGCGGACCAGGCCGTCGTGATCCGGGGGGATATGGACTGCATCTACCAGCAGGTGATGACGGTCGTCGACGTCTGCAAGCAGGCCGGCATCGACAAGCTGCAGGTGGCGACCCGCGTGCAATCGCCGGGGGCCAAGTGACCACGCGACCGCTCCTGCTTCTCGCCGAGATCGATCTCGACGCCGAGTTCTACAAGCTGTTCCGGCTCCTGATCGCCATCTGTCAGCCGGTCCTCATCGCCATTCTCTGCGTGGGCTTCGTCGCTGCGTTCATTCATCTGCTGACGATGTACGGCACGACCTGGGGGAATCGCCGCGTCTCGGCCAAAGCGATGTTCTTCTCGATCGCCGTCCACATCTGCCTGCTGATCGGACTCGTCGCGCTGATGCCCGAAACGCGCCGGCGGGTCTGGGCCTCGGTTCTCTCCGACACCAGGGAAGTCCGCGTTGAGGTTTCGGTCGCCATCGATCCCCATGCGCCGGAAAGCGCAGTCCCCGGACAGGGGGGACTTCTCGACCGGCTGAAGCGCCCCGCTTCTCCGCTGAACTCGACGTTCGCGCGCACGGACCAGACGCCCGATCCCTTTGTGGAGCCTCCGCCGGATGTGCAGCGGCCGGAGACATCGACGGACCTTCCGGACATCGCTCCTTCCACGGTGGCGCCCCCGCCAGTTGAGGTGACGCCGGAACGGATCGCCGCCACCGAATCCATTCTCCAGGAGTTCGCGGCCGCGACGCTGCAGGCCCCGGCGGCGACCGCTGTTCCGGTGCAGCCCGACCTGTCGCGGCCGGAACCGCAATTCACGCGATCCGAGCCGGTGAACGCCCCGCCGACCGAATCGGTCGTCGTCGAACGTCCGACATCCGGCGCGGTCGAACGAATCGCCGAGCCGCGAATGGATGCGGTCGAGCCCAGGTCGCTCAACGAGCCAACGTCCGAAGACGCGACGCTCGTGCGGCGCGACAACGACGAGATCGCCCGCCGCGTCGGCATCGCTCCCACTGCCCCGAGCACCACGACCTCGACGGGACAGGAAACGCCGGAAGTGGTGAAGCCCGCCGCCCGGCCCGCGCCGCCGACACTCGCCCGCAACACGGTCCCTTCGCCCGTGGAATCGATGCCGGTCGAGATCGAACGGCCGCGTGTCCCGGTGGAAAGCCCGTCGGCCGACTTGTCGCCGTCGATGGCTTCCCCCGTCCCGTCGCTTTCACCACCCGTGAGTGCAGAGACGCCGTTCCTCGCACGTGTCGAATCGGCGCCGACGGATGGCCAGTTGCCGGCGACGTACCAGATGCGAACGCCGAATCTGCAGGGGCAGGCCGTGCGGCAATACGGCGGCACCGACTCGTCGGAAAAGGCGGTCACCCAGAGTCTGGCGTTCCTGGCGAAGGCGCAGAAAGAGGATGGACACTGGGACGTCGGATTCTGGGACGGGGGCCTGTTGACGAAGAATCCCGACGGAGCGCCCCGCGTGTTTCGCTCGGTCGACCTCGACACGGGGGTGACCGCGCTGGCCACGCTCGCCTTCCTCGGAAAGCTGAACACGTTGAGCGAAGGGGAATACTCCGACAACGTCCGGCGTTCGACGCGGTGGCTCATCGCACAGCAGAAAACGGGCGGCTTCATCGGCAACGATCCCGGCGGCGGTCGCGGCGAAACGGTGCCCGGCAACATGGCGGGCATGTATGGCCATGCGATGGCGACGTTCGCCCTGGCCGAGGCCTATGCGATGTCGCGCGACCATCAGGATGCCCGCGAGCTGCGCGCGGCGGTCGAACGGGGCATCGCCTTCATCCTCGCCGCCCAACTCGAAGATGGCGGCTGGCGATACTTCCAGTACCAGACGCAGGGAGGCGACATGAGCATCTTCGGATGGCAGCTGATGGCGCTGAAGAGCGCCCAGCTCGGCGGCGTGCCGATTCCGCCCCGCGTCCGCGACCGCGTCGTCGAGTTCCTGAAGAAGAATAGCCGCGGCACGCACGGGGGCCTCGGCGCCTATCGGACCACAAGCCCGACCACTCCCGCCATGACGGCCGAGGCGCTCTACTGCCGGCAGATCCTCGGGGCCGGTCGCGACAGCGCCGCCAGCAGGGAGGCCGTTGAGTACCTGCTCTCGTTCCGCAACCTGCCGACCCGCCAGAAGTTTGACCTCTATTACTGGTACTACGGCACGCTCGCGATGTTCCAGTATGGCGGCGAAGAGTGGCAGCAATGGAACGTCCGCGTGCGGGAACTCCTCATCTCCGAGCAGGTGACCGAGGGACCATACGCCGGCAGCTGGGAGCCGCGCGATCCATGGTCGGGCTACGGCGGGCGGATCTATACCACGGCGATCGCCACGCTGAGCCTGGAGGTCTATTACCGCTACCTGCCACTCTACAAGGACACGAGCAGCGACGCGGCGCCGGCGTCACCGACGATCGAGCCGAAGGGAATGTAACGGGCCGGACGCACGGCCTTGGACGACTCGGCCGGGTGGCTCCATGGGCCATCGTGACATCAGCCAGTGCTACATCGGCCAGTGGAGATCGCGGGAGAGGACGGCGGCTGTCGTTTCTCCGATGAAGACGAGGATGACGGCGGCGAAGAGGACGCCTGTCGCCGACTGCGTGTTGCGATAGCGCAGGATGCTGCGGACGAGGACGACCGCGGCCACGGGGGCCAGGATTCCGCACAGCCAGCGCATGGTGAGCCAGATCACCTGAGTGTCGTTCGGTGAAAAGCTGGAGAGCTGCAGCAGGGCCGCGACCGCGACGACTCCCCGCAGGATGGCCGCTCCTCCGAGGGCCCGATTCAGGATCTCCAGCGGGCGGAGCTTCATCATCGGGGCGGTGAGGTACCAGTGGCCGAGAAGCATGGCCGTGAAGGCGCCGCCGATCAGCCACGAGGAAGCCAGCTCGGAGCCGATGTGGAGCAGGGCGGATTGGACAGACTCATACACGGAGCGAGGGAGGCTGCCGAGGAGCGCCGTCGTGGAGAGCCCGCAAACGAGTCCCGCGCAAATTCCGCCGCCACGGCGACGAGCCAGCGTCCAGTAGATCGACCCGAGATAGCACATCGTCGCCGCCAGTCCCGCGGCGATCCGGATTTCCATCAACGACAGGGCCGCGGTCCCGGCTTCGACGGCCGGGAGACTTTGCGCAAAAAGGGTCGCCGCAACGGCGAATCCCAGCGCCACCAGCATCTGGATGCGGAAGAATCCGCACGTCACGTCGCCGCGCGGCATGAGGCACCAGGTGGCGCTCATGCCGCACAGGAGACGAAGGGCGAACTGGGAGATCATGGCAGTCGATTGCTGGAGAGGCCCCCGATAGTATTTCGAGCGGCGCGGATTGCGAACCGCAGGGGCTGTTTCGCCAGAGTCCGGCCGCGACCTTCTTTCGGCCGTCCCTCACCACCTCTGCACAGTTCCGCAGGAGCGCCCGATGACTTCCGCCGACTTTCCGCGGCTGGGCCGATCGCGCGGCGACCTCTCGGCCCGCGTGATCGCGTTGCTGGTGGTGATCAGCGATTCGCGCATCTTTCCAATCGGCCGGCTGCTCCCGGTCGTCAATGCGCACACCTTCATCGTGGTGGGGCTGATGGCCAGCCTGTTCCTGAGCGATGGAAACAGTGCCGCCCACGGACTTCTCCTGCGGCCCCGGCAGGGCTGGGACCGCTGGGGCCGGTTTGCGCTGCTGGCCGCAGGGGTGATCCTGCTGCTCGGCCTGTTCTGCGTCCCCGTCTGGTGGCTGCTGGGCTGGCCTCTTCCGGTCCCTCAGAAGGATCCCCAGCATTGGCAAGAGGCGTTCTACTGGATGTGCGTCGTTGCGCCGGTCTATGAAGAGATCGTCTATCGGATGCTGCTCACCATCGCGTTGCTGCCAATACTTGGCGACCGATGCTTGATCTTCGCCAGCGGCATCTTGTTTGGATGGATCCACATCCGGGGAGGCAATCCGGGACCGGACAACCTGATCGCCGGGTTCTTCCTGCAATGGGCCTATTTGCGCAGCGGGACCCTCCTGGTCCCGATGGCAATGCACGCGGCTGGAAACGCACTCGCCCTCTCAAGCCAGCTGGTGAACTGGCACCTGTTTCACCAGGCGACTTGAGACCGGTTCATTTCCCCTCGAACGTGAATTCGCCGTTCTGGACGTCGACGGAAATCGTCGCCCCTTCGCCGAATTCGCCGCTGAGGATCGCATTCGCGAGCGCGTTCTGCAGGCGGTTCTGGATGACGCGGCGCATCGGCCGCGCGCCATACATCGGGTCGTACCCTTCGTTGGCGAGCAGCGTCTTCGCGTCGTCCGACACGACCAGTTTGTAGCCATGCTCGTCCATCTGCCTGACGAGCTTCGCCAGGTTCAGTTCGACGATCTTGCGGATGTCCTGCCGGTCGAGCGGATGGAATACCACGATCTCATCGACACGATTGAGGAATTCCGGGAGGAACCGCTGCCGCAGCGCTTCGAGCGCCACCTTGCGGATCTCTTCCTCGTCCCCTTCGTCGGCCAGTTCGAGGATCGCCTGCGAACCGATGTTGGACGTCATCACCACGATCGTGTTGCTGAAGTCGACCGTCCGGCCGTGACCATCGGTCAACCGTCCGTCATCGAGCACCTGCAGCAGCACGTTGAAGACGTCGCGATGCGCCTTCTCGATTTCATCAAGGAGGATCACCGAATAGGGCTGACGGCGGACCGCCTCGGTGAGCCGGCCCCCTTCTTCGTAGCCGACGTATCCCGGAGGCGCGCCGATCAGGCGGGCCACGGAGTGCTGCTCCATGAACTCGCTCATGTCGATGCGGATCATGTGGCGTTCATCATCGAACAGGAACTCCGCGAGCGCCTTGCAGAGTTCCGTTTTTCCGACGCCGGTGGGGCCGAGGAAGATGAACGAACCGATCGGGCGCTTGCGGTCCTGGAGGCCCGAGCGCGAGCGGCGGACGGCGTTGGCCACGGCGGCCACGGCATCCTCCTGGTTGATCATCCGCTTGTGGATCTGGTCCTCCATCTCGAGCAGCTTCTGACGCTCTGTCTGGAGCATCCGCGCCACCGGGATGCCGGTCCACGTGCTGACGACCTTGGCAATGTCCTCCGGAGTCACCTCTTCCCGCAGCAGCGTTTCGGTCCCCGATTTCTGGACCTCCTCGAAGCGCGTCTTCACTTCCTCGAGCTTCGCCTCCGCCTCATTGAGGGCCACCTGGGCGTTGCGGGCCTTGAGGTAGTCTTCGTTGGCGTTGGTTTCGCGGGCGCGGGTAAAGGCACGCTCGTAGTCGGTGCGGAGCTGGTCGATCTTTTCCTGCAGCGGCTTCAGGCCGGAAAGGACTTCCTTCTCCGCCTGCCAGCGGGCTTTGAGGACGTTGACCTTCTCTTCACGCTCGGCGATGTCGCGTTTCAGGTCGTCGAGGCGTTCGCGCGCATCGGCGCTCTTCTCCTGGCCGAGCGCCGCGGCTTCGATCTGCATCCGCGTGAGCTGCCGCGTGGCTTCGTCGATCTCGACGGGCATCGAATCGATTTCCATGCGCAGCCGTGACGCGGCCTCATCGATGAGGTCGATCGCCTTGTCGGGCAGGAAGCGGTCGTTGATATACCGGTCGGACAGCGTCGCGGCCGAAATGATGGCGTCGTCCGTAATGCGGACGCCGTGATGCGATTCGTAGCGGTTCTTCAGGCCGCGCAGGATCGAGATCGTGTCCTCGACGTTCGGCTCCTGCACCACGACCGGCTGGAAGCGCCGTTCGAGAGCCGGATCCTTCTCGATGTGGAGGCGGTACTCGTTGAGCGTGGTGGCTCCGATGCAGTGGAGTTCGCCGCGGGCAAGGGCCGGCTTCAGCAAGTTGGAGGCGTCCATGGCGCCATCGGCCTTACCGGCGCCGACGACGGTGTGCAGCTCATCGATAAAGAGGATCACCCGTCCATCGGACTCGGTGACTTCTTTGACGACGGCCTTCAGGCGGTCTTCGAATTCGCCGCGATATTTCGCGCCGGCAATCAGCGCCCCCATATCGAGCGAGACGACGGTCTTGTCCTTGAGCCCCTGCGGAACGTCGCCCGACACGATGCGGTGCGCGATTCCTTCGACGATGGCCGTCTTGCCGACGCCCGGCTCGCCGACGAGCACAGGATTGTTCTTCGTGCGGCGTGAGAGGATCTGGATGACCCGGCGAATCTCCGAGTCACGCCCGATCACGGGATCGATCTTCCCCTGCCGCGCGAGCGCGACGAGGTCCTTGCCGTATTTTTCGAGGGCCTGGTATTTGTCTTCCGGGTTCTGGTCCGTCACCTGCTGATTTCCCCTGACCGATTTGAGCGCGTTGAGCACATCCGATTCTTCCACGCCGTTGACGTGGAGCAGCCGCTTCGCGGCGTCGTCGACTTTGGTCAGCGCCAGGAACAGGTGCTCCGTCGAGACGAAGGAGTCCTTCATCTGGTCGGCCAGGCCCTGGGCCGTTTCAAACACCTTGTTCAGCTCGCTCGAAAGAGACAGGCCGATGTTCGATCCGCTCGACGAAGGCATCCGCTTGAGCTCGCCATCGACCTGGTCGGCCAGCTGGCTGACGTTGACGCCGATCTTCTGGAGGAGCGGCCTGATGATCCCATCCGCCTCGTCCAGGAGCCCCTTCAAGAGATGGAGCGGCGTCAGGGATCGGTGTCCGCGGCTTTCAGCGAGCTGCTGAGCCGCCTGGACGGCCTCCTGGGCCTTGACGGTAAAGCGATCAAAACGAGCTGCCATGGTGTGTGCGTTCTCCTGCCCTGCTGGCGTATCCAGCATGAGCAATTTCTGGAATCGCAAGTGACGTGCCGTCGCTCAGCACAATTCTACCGTCGTAAATCATTGAAATCGAAGTCTTTGAGACGTCGCTACGGAGGGGCGTCTCGCCAGCTGCAGATGCGGGTGCCATTTTGGCGACTTGCTTGGCGAGTGTGATTCGCCGGAAGGCTGCCGTTGTGGCATCTCGGCTGAAGGCCCGAAAGGGTTGGTTCCGGCCGAGCCCTCCAATAGGCTGGCTGGACGCGGACTGCCTCTATTGCGCAATGGGGTCAGGAGATGCCGATTCGGGTGGAATGTTCGACCTGTCAGAAGGTCATTCAGGCGAAAGACGAATTCGCTGGCCGCAGGGTGAAATGTCCCGGATGCCAGGAAGTGCTGACGCTTCCAGACCCGGAACCCGAGGATGACTTCGCCCTGGACTTGGAACTCGCTCCATCCCGGGCCGGACGCTCCCTTCCGGCTGCGAAAAAGAAGAAGAAGTCGAAATCACGGTCGGCCGCGTCCGGGAAGCCCTGGTATCTCGGCTACTGGCAATGGCTGGTCGTTCTGGCAGTCCTCCTGCTGGCCCCCATTCCCCGATTCGGACTGGCCTTCGCCGGCTTCGTGGCGTTCGCGGGAGTCGCCATGGTGCTGATCGGCGGCATCGTTCCGTTTCTCAGGATCATCTTCGGCGATCCGGGAACGGTGCTCGCGATGCTGGTCTCGCGAAGCGCCCGCTTCGACATGATGCGGCAACCTGACAGTCACCCCTACAAGGCCCTCGTCCGCAACGCCTTCAATCCGACCCGCGGACTCTTCTGGCGCGGAGTCCTGTTCGTCGTCACGTTTGTTCCGGCGGCGTTCATCTATGGGATTGCCGGAGAATTCTTCCGAACGAGGGTGAACGCGGCAGCGGCCCCTCTGCAAGTGCCTCACGGGCTCCCGCCGGGCGTTGTGCGCGCCCGACAGCCGGAGTTCCAGCAGCAGCCCGATCGACCACCGTTCCGGCCGTTTGAGCCCCCGCTCTCACAGCGGCCTCCGTCACGATCGTCCGACCCCTACCAGGTCGAGGTGGTGTACCAGCGTTTTCAGGGAGCCGGGACGCCGACCGAAGCCGTACAGCAGGCGCTGAAACGAATCCCCGAACTGATCGATGGAACTCTCGAGGTCGACGAATCGGCAAAAACGATTCGCTTTCAGACTCAGGGCGGCGTCAATGCGGCCGTGATTGGGCCTCTCCTCGGGAGAGCCGGCTTCGGGTCATTGCAGGTGTCGGCCAAGCCTGTCTCAAACAACTGAGCGGGCGACGCGAGTCTCAAAGCAATGCGATGGCCTCAGGGCGTCCCATTGATGAATCCCGCCACGATCTTCGCCACGCGGTGGGGGTGCGTGAGGAACGCGAAATGTCCGCTCGTATGCAGAGTCTCCTCGCGGACGTCGGGAAGCGAAACCATCAATTCGTTCACGGCCCGAGTCGCGACGGGGCCATCTCCTTCGGTTCGCAGGAGCAGGACGGGGGCCTTGATCGTGTGCAGGGCAGGCCCGAGATCGGTCGCTGCGGCACCGCGCGCGAGGACGGACCAGTGACGGGCCGAGGTTTCGCCCAGGGAATCGAGCAGGAAGTTCCAGCGCGAGGGATCAATGGGAGGGAACCACCGGCGGTGGTTGGCTTCCTGGATCTGCCCCCAGCTCGGGAACTCCCGGAGGAGCTTCGAAGACTTCCCCGCGCCCCAGGCCATCAGGCGCTCTGTCAGGCTGACCCGGCGGCAGGCGAACGCCTCGTGCAGGATGGCGGCGCGGGCGTGGTCGGGATGACGCTCGAGGATCGCGAGAGCGATCTGCCCTCCGAAGGAGGTTCCGAAATATGCAGGGCGGTCGAGTTCGAGTTTATGCGATGCGCCGACGAAGGCGTCGGCGACGCTGGCGACCAGTGCGGCGGGGCTGGGGGGCGTGTCGCACGACGCATCGGCGACGAGACAGCGAAAGCGGTCCCGCATCAGCCACGCGATGAGGGAATACAGCCGGCGGTCCCCCGCCAGTCCGCCGAGAAACCAGAGCGGCGGACCTTCCCCGATGGCAATGCCGTTGAGCTCGATCCCCGGGCCGGAGTGGGTGAAAGACTCCCCTTGCTCTTCGACCCCCTGAAGAACTTCCTGCCAGGCGAGCGGCGGCGGGCACGCTTCGGGCGCTGGCGGATTCTCGGAGGCGAGCGAAGGATCGGACATGCCCCGATTTCACGCATCGCAGGCTTGTTTTGCAACTGGCCCATCAACGCAACTGGCCCGTCAACGCAAAAACGGGAAGCCGTTTGGGGAAACGGCTTCCCGGACCTTGGAGGGGCAGAGGTCACTGCTTCCGAGTGTGCGTTTTCTTTCAGTGCCTGACCGGAAAGCTTCCGGATCAGAAGGGGGCTTTCAGACTGGGCATCGCAAATCGCAACGGGTGAAGTTGCTCGAATCGTTTGCGGTTTGCGGTGACCAGGCTGGAGTGGAAACGAATGGTGATTGCGGGCGAGTCTGCGAATGCAAGTCACTGGCAACGTTCGGCCGGAGGCTCGCGACTTCCGTTCACATCGCAGTGGCGTCGTTCAACCTCTCGTGCGGTCCGTCGTGCGGGCCATGGCTCGGTCTTGCGAGCCGGCCATGGCCCCGCGACGACGCACGACACATTGAAACTCAGTCGCCCTGCGAGCGTTCAGCGCGGAGTCGGCTGAAGCGTGGGCGTTTCTCCGGAGGCCGACAGATCGGCCAGCGGAGCGGCCGGAGCATCGGCGGCCGGCGTTTCAGCGGCCGGGGCCGGAGCGGCAGCCGGGGCTGCGGCCGGAGTCGGGGCCGGGCAGTTCACACCTGTCGCCGAGGCGCCGACCACACTTCCGTCTGCGAACAGCGGCTGATGCCAGTCGTTCGGATTCGGGGCGGCGGGAACCATTCCCGGAGCGGGGAGCCAGCGGGGAACCTGCTGGTAGTAGAAGCCGAGCTGGGTCGTGTCCGTCGGCATGTAGACCTGCTGAGGACGTGGCATTCCGGCGACACCGGGAGCGGTCGGGTAACCGGTCCAGGAGTCCGGGAAGAACTTGTTGTACGCAACCGGGCGACGCCACATTGCCACCTTGCCCGGAGGCGACCAGCCGGCGTCCGGCGGAAGGGCGCAGCCGCCGAGGGGATCGAGCCAGCTCAGGAAGCGATGGACGTGTCCGGTGCACCGGCAGCGGTGATAGCAGCCGCTGCGGCAGCCGTTCCCGCAGTAGCCATTCCCACAATATCCGCTGGGGCAACCGGTGTTGCACTGACCGGTCTGGCAGTTGCCGGTGTTGCACTGGCCGCTGGTGCATGGAGCGGCGGCGGGGGCATGATCGGAGATGCGGACGATGCCGACATCTTCGATGTCCTGGGCATTCGCCAGGCCGGCCCCGCACGTCAGCAGTCCGCCGACGGCCAGGATCGCCCGGAGAAGGGTCTGATCGAGTTTCATGGGTGACATCCCTGTCTTGATGTGTCCTGCGGCAGACCGCGTCCGGCGGTCGTCCGGATCGAAGCACGCATGCGGCTTCGGTGTTGATTCGAGTGGAGCCGTTCTCCGCCGGGGCGACTTTTGCGAGCCGCCCCGGCAGGCGATAGTCAGCGAGCGGCGAAGGACGATTCCCCGCGGACTCGCTTCGTGGCGATCAGTACTGCGGAGCCGGATAAGGGGCTGCGATCGGGTGCGACACCGGCGTCAACCGGCTGGAAGGAACGCCCCAGCCGTAGTTGTAGGTGTGGTTGACGACCGGCGCGAGCGGCACGGCGACCGGGCCGTAGTAACCCTGGGCGGCGTACACCTGGCAATCGCGGGGATCCTGGTAGTCCGGATTGACCGGATAGACCATCGAGTAGTGACCGGCGACCGCCGTTCCCTTTCCGCCCGATCCGTTCGGGAAGAAGTACCCGAACTTGCAACGGAACCAGCTGAACTTCTCTTCGCAGTCCTCGTGGAACATGCGGGCCAGGGCGTCGCTGGTCTGGCGGTTCTTCATGCGATGGTTGATGCAGTGGCAGCGAAGCTTGTCGGACAGCGGGGTGTGGCCGAAAACGACCCGCGATCCGCACTCATGTCCGGGAGGACATTCGCCGTAGTACACCGGAGGGCAGTTCGACGGAACGGTCTGGCAGGCTTCGGCCGGGCAGCCCTGCGGGCACTGTCCGGCGGCGCGCCCATGCTTGCAGCGGCGGGCTTCCCGGCGGTGGCCAGCCTGCTCCACAGCGCCGTTGCTGGCGGTCATGGCCTGCGGCTCCGCGGGAGACAGTTCGGCGAACTGCATCGGCTTGTCGAACGGCGCAGCGCTTTCGCTGCTGAACAGGCCGGCATAGTCGCCGGTCGGCTCCTCGGCCGAAGGCATCGTGGTCTCGGAGGAGATCCTGGCGATGCCGACGCGTTCGCCGGAAGTCCCGGTGACGCGCGGCTCGGGGGCCAGCGTTTCCCTGGGCGTGATCAGCATCGTGCCCGAGGGGGCAGCGCCGCGGGTGTTGGCCGACGAGATCGCCGGGACAAACGGAAGGCAGCTGTCCGGCGACTGGCCGCGGATCACCGTGCCTGTCGCCTGCTGGTCATTGCTGCGAATGCGGACGACACCTTCGGCTTCCGCGCCGAACGTCGCCGACGAGGCGGCGACCGCGACAAGCCCCGCGAGGCTGCCGCGAAGTGCAGAGGACATCTTCAAAAAGGCCATCTCTGGCTCCTGGATCATTTGGTTCGACGGGTCTGTTTCGACAACACGTCTCCATGTCGCGCTCCGTGCGGGCGTCAGCGCCTGCCGGCGGAACATGGGCCATCGGAATCAGCAGGCGACCGCGCACACTGCCCAGGCAGGCGCATCAGCCGCATGAGAGGCTCGCTGGCGAGCCGGATCTACCAGAGGCACTTGGGATGGAACCCCGAGAACGGAGCGTAGCTCGAACGGTAGTTCACCTTGACCTCGGTGCCCTGCAGCTCCCACTGCTCATGCTGCCGCATGCCGAACGGCGTCATGATCCAGTGCCCGCGAACGCGGTAGTAGAACGGGCCGTACATCGCATGATACTTGTGCGGGTACAGCATCTCGTGCGGAGCGAGGGCCTGGTTGGTGATGATGGAGCCGCCGGCCCAGTGCGGGACGTTCTGCTGCGGCGAGGGATAGAGCGGAGCATTCAGCTGCGGATACTGGCAGGCCGGGCCTGCCGTGGGCAGCGGGGCGACGACATTCCCGCCGGGCGCCGCGACCACGGGAGCCCCAGTCGCCGGGGCGACGGCCACCGGCGCCTGGTGCACGTTGCTCGCCGTACGGATCGGCGCGGCGCTCTCGACCGAGATCGGTCGGGCTTCGGAAAGATCAGGCAGCGCCGGGGGCGTGAAATCCTGCGCCCGGGCGCTCGACGCGACGGATGCCGACAGCACCATCGCGCCCAGAAGTGACTTGCGAACCATGTTCCCCTCCTTGAGAACGAAAACCACGACGACAGTGAGACCGTCCGCCCGTTGAACGACCGCGCCTTCGCGCGTCCGTCCAGGCATTCCCCCAAAACCCGTCCCCGGCCGCGACGGCGCGCACCGCGGGCGAGTGATGTGCCCCGGAATCAGGCGTCCTCCCTGCCGCTTGCTTCATCGGACATCTCCCCTCCGGTCGCACGACCGGCCTGTCCGAAGCCTGCACGATGGCCCTGACATCGGGCCGCGATTCGTGCGGTCAGTCCTCAGATTCGGCGGAGGCGGATCGTGGCGATGAGTCATTTCCATCCTGATGTTCCGCAGGGCGTGGATTTTCCGAATGTCAGGCGTTACAGGCGTTTACGTCGACTGAAAGATCGCTACGGACGGCACGATCGTCACGCGTGGAGCAACCCGACTTCCGCGAATAATCGTCACACTTTCACACACCGCCTGCAGGGGGCTGGCTGCCGAGAGCTGGCCCGGAAACGCTTCCCGCTCCCGAACGCCGGCCCTGCTGCCCGGGCAGGGATTGGGAACAGTGCGGAGGTGTTTGACACCGAGGGGAGCAAGGAGGGCGCGTTGTGTGGGTGGTCCTGTACTCCTCGCCCTCTTTTCCTGCGGAAGTTCAGTGGAAGGAACGGGAGAGCGTGGGTGGTGCGGACAGGGAGCCGGCCGGGCCGGGTTGTGTGACGACAGGTTGACGGTGGTTGTGTTCATAGGTCCTCCATCATGACGGGGGCGGTTGCGCGGGAGGGCTCGGAAGTCGGAAGTGCTTGGGCGGGTGGGGATTGGGGCAGGGCGAGTCACTTTTTCACAGTCAGTCGTTTCTCGTCACCGCAGGTCATTTTGCGGCAATAACGAAAGCCAACAGCGAATTGGCCCATCTCGAAAAAGTGACCAGCCCTCGCTGCCTGAGTGGTTGGCTGGAGGCGCCGTTCCTCTCCCGGTAAAGTCTTCAGTCTTGCCATCCGGGCCGTCCGGCCGGGGTTATCTCGCCGCTGTTGTCTCTCTTGCTGCTGAAAGTGTCTGTTCCATGTCGCACTGGCCCATCGGTGTTTTCACGTCCATCGACGCCGGACTCGGTGTCCATCTCGACGTCGTCCAGGACCTGAAGATCCCGACGGTGCAGGTCCACGCGCCGCATGGCGCTTCCCGGACGCCCCAGGCGGCCAAGGACTTCCTCGCGAAGACCAAGGCGGCAGGAATTGAAGTCACCTGCGTCTTCGGAGGCTTCGATGGCGAGAGCTACGCCTCCATTCCGATCACGGCCGAGACCGTCGGGCTGGTTCCCGAAGGAACCCGCGCGGCCCGGCTGAAGGAAATGAAGGAGATCTCCGACTTCGCAAAACTGCTGGGCGTCGAAGCCATCGGCCTGCACATCGGGTTTGTTCCGGCCGATCGCAAGAGCGCGGCCTACAAGGGGGTGCTCGACTGCACCCGCGACCTGCTCGATCACGCCGCGAAGAACGGCCAGCGGATTCATCTCGAAACCGGACAGGAAACGGCCGACCACCTGCTCGAGTTCTTCCACGACGTTGAACGCAAGAACCTGGCGATCAACTTCGACCCGGCCAACATGATCCTGTACGGCAACGGCAACCCGATCGAAGCGCTGATGAAGGTCGGCGAGTTCGTGAAGAGCGTCCACTGCAAGGACGCGAAGTGGGCCGCGGAAGCGGTGCGCGGCAAGGAATGGGGCAGCGAAGTCGCTCTCGGCGATGGCGACGTCAACATCGAGCTGTACCTGCGCGTCCTCAAGTCGTTCGGCTACACCGGACCGCTGACAATCGAACGCGAAATCGCCCACGACCGCACCCAGCAGAAGAAAGACATCGGCCAGGCCGTTTCACTGCTGGAGACGCTGAAGAAGCGAATTGGCTGATCGGTCTCTCTGATCTCCCGGTTGTCTGGAACGGGGCTGGTCGCATGTTGATCAAACGGGATGTTCTCGATCGCATCGCGGCAGGGGAGATCTCGATCGCTTTTCGTTGCTGGAACAAGCCGACGGTGAAGACGGGGGGGACCCTGAAAACCGCCGTCGGCGTTCTGGCGATCGAGGCAGTCGAGCCGATCGAGATGGCAGAGATCACCGATGCGGATGCCCGGCGGGCGGGGCATGCGGATCGCGAAACGGCGATCCGAAAGCTCTGTCTTGATCGAGCCGGACAGCTGTACCGCATTCGTCTCCGGCTGGCCGGCCCCGATCCGCGGATCGCTCTCAGAGAGTCGGTGGAGTTGAGCGTCGACGATTGCGAGGAACTTGCGACCCGGCTTGGGCGGCTCGATTCCGGCCCCGCAGGAGCGTGGACCGATCGGGTGCTGCGCGCGATCCAGGCGCTGCCAGAAAAGCCCGCCGGCGAACTGGCCGAACTGACCGGGTTCGACAAGGAGTGGCTGAAAACCAACGTGCGGAAGCTGAAGAACCTGGGTCTGACAGAAAGCCTGCAGCCGGGATACCGGCTCTCTCCGCGCGGTCGCGCGTGGCTGAAGCCCTCTCGAGATCGGACGTCGTCGAAGAAAGGATGAACTGACAGATGCCACGCCTCATCGCGTCTCCCACCGTCGTCCAGGCTGCCGGCAACAAGCCGAAACGGATCGAAGAGTTCGTCGGCCGAGTGAATACGCAGACGGAAGGGGTCAGCGTCGCCCGCATGAAATCGCCGCCGGGCTGGATCGAGCCGGGCCAGCGTCCCGACTTCGAAGAGATCACCGTGGTGCTTCAGGGGACGGTGCGCGTCCATCATGAAGCGGGCGTGCTCGAAGTCCCCGCCGGGCAGGCGGTGATCACGGCGCCCGGAGAATGGGTGAAGTACGAAACGCCAGACGGGGCCGAATACATCGCCATCTGCCTGCCGGCATTCAGCCCGGACACCGTGCACCGCGACGAGACGCCGTAGTACGACACCCCCTGAGCTGCATGCCCTGACTGCACGGCGAGGCCCGAAGACTGGACGACTGAGGCCACTTGACCGGGAGTTTTCCGATGCGAGCTGCTCTCATTGTTGTGGTGTGGTCGCTGGGACTGGTCGTCGGCCAGGCTGCGGCCGCCGACGCCCGGCCCAACATCCTGTTCCTCTTCAGCGACGACCAGAACCCCCGCACGATCCGCTGCTATCCGCAGTCGTGGGAATGGGTCGAGACGCCGAATATCGATGCCCTTGCCAGGAGCGGCGTTCGCTTTGAGCACTGCTATCTCGGCGCCTGGTGCATGCCTTCCCGCGCCACGCTCCTCACGGGCCGGCATCCCCACGCGATCGAGTCGATGACCATGCAGGGGGTGTACCCCGGCAGTTCTTACGATCCCGAGAAGTGCCCGTTCTGGCCGCGAATCCTGCGCAAGCAGGGGTATCAGACGGCCCAGATCGGGAAATGGCACACGGGAACGGATGCCGGGTACGGCCGTGACTGGGACTACCAGATCGTCTGGAACCGTCCGAAGCGCGCCAGCAATGCCGGCAACTACTACGTCGACCAGATCGTTGACTGGAACGGCGTCGAGAAGCATGTCGACGGCTACTCGACGGACAACTACTCCCAATGGGCCTGCGACTACATCCGCGGAGAAGGTCGAACGGCCGACAAGCCGTGGTTCCTCTGGCTGTGTTATGGCGCGATCCACGGCCCGTCGACGCCCGCGCCGCGGCACAAGGGGCTCTATCGAAACGCTCCCGTCGAGCTTCCATCCGACATCCTCGGACCACGCCCCGAGAAGCCGGCGTATCTCGACCGGAGTCAGGCCTGGGTGAAAGGCGAGGACGGCGAGATCTACGCTGGCAAAAGCGGCGAGACCTTCGGAGACGAAGCGGGAAAACGACGGAAGACTTACGCCGACTTCGTCCGGCAGATGAACGAATGCGGCCGCGCGCTCGATGAAGGGATTGGCCAGGTGCTGACTGCGTTGAAGGAGTCGGGGCAGCTCGAAAACACGCTGATCGTCTTCGCCGCCGATCAGGGCTTCGGGATGGGCGAACACGGATTTCGCAGCAAGCTCGCTCCCTACGAAGCGACCTACAACTCGCCGCTGATCGTCGCACAGGCCGGGAAGATCCCGGCCGGCAAAGTCTGTTCATCGCCGGTCACGGGGCCGGATCTCGTCCAGACCATCCTGAAAACCGCGGGGGTTGAAGTCCCCTGGAAAATGCACGGTCGCGACCTCAGTGAGCTTCTGGCTGACCCTGAGCGGATCGAAGCGCCGCGTGTGGCCCTCTTCGAGGATATGGGCCAGAAATATGGATCGGAATGCGATGCGATCCCGACGGACGATTCGATATTCCATGGGAACGTACCGCGCTGGATCGCCATCCGTTATGGCAGGCACAAATACATCCGCACGCTCGTTGCGGGAGAAATGGAAGAGATCTACGACCTGCAGGCCGACCCGGGTGAACTGACCAATCTCGCACTGCGGCCCGAACACGAGGAACTGCTCAGGAGTCTGCGGGCCAAAGCGGTTGAAGAACTCCGGCGGACGGAGTCGGGCTTCGTTGACCGCCTGCCTGTCACCCGCGCTATGCGAAGCGACCCTCCGGCGGCCGGCAAAGAAAAGAGCTGAAACGGCGTCTCGGGAATTCCCCGGCCCTCAGCGCCTTCGCGGTGAAAGCCGCTGCGATTCGTGGCTATAATCAAGAGTTCCGCGCGGGTGAGCGCGTCAACGGAATCCGGCGGTTCGGGGGAACGCATGCGGAGTTGCTTCGTCACTTTGATCGCGGCCTGGAGCCTGTTGCACGTCACGGTGTGCCGCGCGGCCGATGGTCCCATCAGCTTCAGCCGTGACGTCCGGCCGATCCTTTCGAGCCACTGCTTCAAGTGTCACGGCTTCGACCCGGCCACGCGTGAAGCCGGACTGCGACTCGACACGAAAGAGGGGCTCTTTAACGACCACGAGGGGAACCGGCCGTTCGTGGCCGGGCACGCGGAAGAGAGCGAAGCCCTGAGACGCATCCTGTCGGACGACGCCGACGAAAGGATGCCGCCGCCGTCGGCCAAGAAAGACCTGACGCCGCGCGAGATCGAGATCCTGCAGAAATGGGTCGCGCAGGGAGCGGGCTGGGAGCCGCACTGGGCATTCGTCCCGCCGACCCGGCCCGACGTTCCGGACATCCCGGGAGAATCGTGGTCACGCACACCAATCGACCATTTCATCGTGACCCGCCTGAAGGGGGCCGGACTGTCGCCTTCCCCGGAGGCCGATCGATACACGCTGATCCGTCGCGTCAGCCTCGACCTGACTGGTCTCCCGCCGACTCCCGACGAGGCGGATGCGTTCGTCAACGACGCTTCGCCCGATGCGTATGAGCAGCTGGTGAACCGTCTGCTCAACAGCCCGGCCTACGGCGAGCGCTGGGCCCGCCGCTGGCTCGACCTGGCGCGCTATGCCGACACGAACGGTTATGAGAAGGACCGCGAGCGAAACATCTGGCCCTACCGCGACTGGGTCGTGAAGGCGTTCAACGACAACATGCCGTTCGATGAGTTCACGGTGAAACAGATCGCCGGCGACATGCTGCCGAATGCGACCGAAGACGATCGCATCGCGACGGGATTCCATCGCAATACGATGCTGAACGAAGAAGGGGGGATCGACCCGCTCGAGTTCCGCTTCTACGCGATGACCGATCGCGTCGCGACGACGGGGACGACCTGGCTGGGGCTGACGACCGGCTGCGCACAGTGCCACGATCACAAGTACGACCCGATCTCGCATCGCGAATACTTCGGGATGATGGCCTTCCTGAATAACGCGGACGAAGTCGAACTGCCGCTCGGGCCGGCCGTGCAGAAAGTGGATGCCGTCTCCCCGGAGAAGACCGCTGAGACGGCGAAGTCGCTCGCGGCCCAATGGTCGGTGGTGAAAGGCGATCGCAAAGCCAGGCCCCGGAAAGGCGCATCGCCCGAAGCTGGCAGGGCGGGTCAGGACGACGCGGCTGCCCTCCCTCCGGACCACTTGGCCGAAGCCGCGTTTCGCGAATGGCTGGCGAAGGAACAGGGACGCGTTCCGCAGTGGACCCGCATTCATCCGACGTCGCTTCAGTCCAATCTGCCGCTCCTCTCGCTCACCGATGATGACGTCGTTTTCGTCACGGGCGACACCACGAAGCAGGACACCTATCGCATCGCCGCGAGCCCCGCGGTGAAGGCCGCCACGGCGCTGCGCATCGAGGCCCTGCCTGATCCGCTCCTTCCGGGAGGCGGCCCCGGGATGACGTACTACGAAGGGAAGAAAGGCGACTTCTTCCTCGCGAACCTCGTCATGAAAGCGAACGGGCAGGCGGTGAAGTTTGCCTCGGCCGAGGCGAGCTACGCGAAGAACGCGTTCGGCGCGACCCCCGCCACGGCGGACATGGCCATTGATGACAACCTGCAGTCGGGCTGGGGCGTGGCCGACCGCCCGGCCGAGCGGCATGTCGCCGTTTTCCGGTTCACCGAACCGATCGACATCGACTCGCTCGAACTCGAAATGCTCTTTGCGAGGCACTTCGCGTCGTCGCTTGGCAAATTTCGATTGTCGTTGACGACGGCGAAGGAGACGCCGGTTCGCGACATCAGCCCCGAGGCGGAGGAACTGCTGGCCAGCCCGTCCGGCGAATTGACGGACGCCGAGTTGAGTACGCTGCGTCTGGCATTCCTGCTTCAGGCTCCGGAACTGGCCAAGCCGGTTGAGGCGATCCGCAAGCAGTTGCATCCACGGCCGGACGCGTCGACGCTCGTGTTCCAGGAACGTCCTGCCGGCAACCCGCGGCCGACCCATCTGCATCACCGGGGCGAATGGCTGCAGGCCAAAGAGGAAGTTCCGCCGGTGACGTTGGCTTTCCTCAATCCGTTCCCGGAAGGGGCTCCGAAGAACCGCCTGTCGTTCGCGCGCTGGCTCGTGGCGCGCGACAACCCGCTCACGGCACGGGTGGTCGTCAACCAGCAATGGGCCGCCCTGTTTGGCAGGGGGCTCGTGGCCACCGTGCAGGATTTCGGCTTCCAGGGGGACACTCCTTCCCATCCCGATCTGCTCGACTGGCTGGCCATCGAGTTCATGGAGAGCGGGTGGAACCTGAAGCACATCCATCGGCTGATCGTGATGAGCAGCGTTTATCGGCAGTCGTCGGTGGTCACGCCGCTGGCCCGCGAGAAAGATCCTTCGAATCTTCTCCTCTCGCGCGGGGCACGGCTGCGGCTGGAGGCGGAGATCATCCGAGACTCGGCCCTCGCGGCCGGCGGTCTCCTGTCCCGCAAAGTCGGCGGTCCCCCCGTCAAGCCGCCCCAGCCGAACAGCGTGACCGAAGCGGCCTATGGCGCCTTCAAGTGGGAGCCCAGCACGGGCGAAGACCGCTACCGCCGGAGCCTGTACACGTTCATGAAGCGGACGGCGCCCTTCGCGATGTACACCACGTTCGACGGACCGAGCGGCGAAGCCTGCCTCGCGCGTCGCGACGTCTCCAACACGCCGCTGCAGAGCCTCGCCCTGTTGAACGACGAGATGTTCCTGGAGATCGCGAGATCGCTGGGACGACGCGCTTTGCAGATCGAAGGAGACGATCACGCGAAGGCGACTGCGCTGTTCCGGCTGGTGCTCACGCGCCGGCCGGACGACTCCGAAGTCAGCGACCTGACCGCATTCGTCGATCATCAGCGGTCGGCGTTCAAAGGACAGATGACGCAGGCCCGTGAACTCGCGGCCGTGCAGGATGAGACCGCCCCTGAACTGGCTGCGTGGATCGCACTGGCGCGGGTCGTTCTGAGCCTGGATGAGGCCGTCACAAGAAACTGACGACACGACCGGTTGTCCGGCAGCTCGCCTGAAGAAGCCATGAACATCAACAACATCCCCCGCCGTTATTTCCTCCGCGACTGCGGCATCGGCCTCGGCAAAATGGCCGCGGCCGGTTTGCTCACGCAGTCGCTCGCTCGTCCGGCCCAGGCGGCGCCGGAAGCGCCGCTCGGAGCCCGTACGCCGCATTTCCAGCCGAGCGCCAAGGCGGTCATTCACCTCTTCATGGCTGGAGCGCCGAGCCAGCTGGAACTGTTTACTCCCAAGCCCGAACTGACGCGGCTGGAAGGGAAGCCGCTGCCGGCCTCGATCATCGGCAACCAGCGGTATGCGTTCATCCGGCCCGATGCGGCCGTCATGGGAGGGCGTTTCGCCTTCGCGAAGCATGGCGAATCGGGAGCGGAGATCTCGGACGCCATGCCGCATCTGGCGCAGGTGGCCGACGACCTCTGCATCGTTCGGAGCGTCACGACCGACCAGTTCAACCACGCTCCGGCCCAGATTTTCTTCAACACCGGGTTCTCGCAGCCCGGCCGGCCCTGCCTCGGCTCCTGGGCCATCTACGGCCTCGGCGCGGAAACCCAGAACCTCCCTTCGTTCGTCGTCATGAGCACCGGGTCTGGTCTCTCCGGCGGCAGCGCGCTGTGGTCCAGCGGATTCCTGCCGACGCTCTACACCGGCACGCGCTTCCGCTCATCCGGCCCGCCCATCCTGAATGTCGAGAATCCGGCAGGGGTGACGGATTCGCTTCAGCAGGAGACCTATGACCTCGTGAACCGGCTGAATGCGCGCCGCCTCGAAGCGACGGGCGACTCCGAGATCGCCACCCGCATCGCCTCCTTTGAGATGGCGTCGCAGCTGCAGTCGAGCGCGCCGGAGCTGACCGATCTCGCCACGGAAACTGCCGAAACGCTCGCGCTCTACGGCTGCGACCCGGCCAAGCCTTCGTACGCCCGGTCGTGCCTGCTGGCCCGGCGGATGATCGAACGCGGCGTGCGATTCGTGAACATTTTCCACGAAGGCTGGGACGCCCATTCCAACGTCGAGGGGAATACGAAGAACAACTGCAAGGCGACCGATCAGGCGACGGCCGCCCTCGTCACGGATCTCAAACGTCGTGGCCTGCTCGACGAAACCCTTGTGATCTGGGGCGGGGAATTCGGACGGACGCCGATGGTCGAAACGAACCCCGCTCTCGGCCGCGCGATGGGCCGCGACCATCACCCGCAGGCGTTCACGATGTGGATGGCCGGCGGCGGAATCAAACCGGGAATGACCTGGGGGGCAACCGACGACTTCGGGTTCCACATCACCGAGAATCCGGTTCATGTGCATGACCTGCAGGCCACGATCCTGCACTGCCTGGGCTTCGACCACGAACGACTGACGTATAAGCACGCCGGTAGGGAGTTCCGGCTCACGGATGTGCATGGGCATGTGGTGAAGGAGCTGTTGGCGTAGTCCTGCATGCAGCGGGTCGCGATGGAACCAGCCAGTTCGGTCCCTGAGGATGAATGCTCATGAGTGCTCGTCGGATCGATCGCCGCGGGTTCCTGAAGACCGCAGCAACTTTGGCCGCGCCGATCATCATCCCGGCCAGTGCGCTTGGTCTGGGGCGAAAGATTCCGTCCGAGCGCATCACCATCGGGGTCATCGGTCTGGGCGGACGCGGCACGCAGGTGCTCAAGGATCTTTTGAAGCTGCCCGACGCCCAGGTGATTGCGCTGTGTGATGTGCATCCGGAGCATCACCGCGAGTTCGAGAACGGCAAGGGCCCGCGCCTCGGATCGACGCCCGCCCGGGAACTCGTCGACAAGGCTGAGCAGGCGCGCAGCGGTCAGCCAGGAAAACCTTGCTTCGTCACGGGCGATCATCGTGAACTCATCGACCGCCCGGATCTGGATGCCGTCCTCGTGGCGACTCCGGATCACTGGCACGCGGCAATCACGCTCGATGCCCTCCGCAGTGGCAAAGACGTTTATTGTGAGAAGCCCGTGACGCATCTCTTCGCGGAGGGGCAGGCCGTCTACCGTGAGGTGGCGGCGCGGAAAGCCGTGTTTCAAACCGGATCGCAGCAACGTTCCGATGCCCTGTTCCAGCAGGCCGCCGAGATCGTGCGCAACGGCCACCTGGGAAAGATCCGATCCATCGAGGTGGGACTTCCTCCCGGCTACGACAAACCGATGGGCTCAACGGAGGTGAAAACACCGCCGGCCGGGCTGGACTATGACCGCTGGTGCGGCCCGTCGCCGAAGCTCCCGTACATGAACGCCCGCCATCACCGCTGGTGGCGCGGGCAAAGGGCGTATGGCGGCGGCGTGCTGATGGACTGGATCGGTCACCATAACGACATCGCGCACTGGGCCATCGGCGAGGAACTGGGCGGACCGACGCGTGTCGAGTCGGTCGGCTGGACGACGCCGGACGTCGATATCTACGACACGCCCGTCGACTATGAGATCGCCTGCGAGTACGCGGGAGGAATCACGTCGCGCATCTCGACAAAAGTCACCGAAGGGACGAAGTGGATTGGCGAGAACGGGTGGCTGTGGGTGACTCGCGGCAAGATCAAGTGCTCGAATGCGGCGTTGCTCGACAAGTCCTTCGACCGCGGCGAATGGGTGGCCGGACCGACCGGCAGCCACGTTGCGAACTTCCTCAACTGCGTTCGCTCGCGGGCCGCGTGCATCGCGCCGGCCGAGCAGGCGCATCGCTCCATCACGCCCGGACATCTCGGTTACGTTTCCTTCTCGCTCAAGCGGCCGCTCCGCTGGGATGCGAAGAGTGAGTCGGTCATTGACGACTCCGACGCCGATCAATTGTTGAAGAAGAGCGAGTCTCGCGCACCCTGGGCATGAACTGGCGACAGCGCCACGCCCCCGAGATACTCACGATTCGCATCCTTCCTGCTCCAGACACCGAATTGGAGTCCTTCATGCCGCGCTCGCAGCAGTCTTCCTCCCGACGTGAATTCCTGGCCCGGGCCGCCGCTGGCTCCGCGGCCCTGCTTGCCGCTCCCGCCGTCATTACCGCTTCGAAAAGCGATTCACAGATCATCATGGGCGAAGGTGACTTCAAGTACGAAGTCACGCACGACTTCCCGCAGCTGCCGAAGCAGTTCACCTGGCAGACGACTCACAACGTCGCCGTCGACAAGGCCGGCAATCTCTACGTCATCCATGAAGGGAAGGTCGACCAGCCCGAACATCCTTCGATCTTCGTGTTTGACAAGGACGGCAAGTATGTCACGTCGTTCGGTTCCGAGTTCCAGGGAGGCGGCCACGGCATCGAGGTTCATGATGAAAACGGAACCGAATACCTCTATGTCTGCGCCTACCAGCAGGTGAAGGCGCTCGCCAAGCTCACGCTGAAAGGCGAAACCGTCTGGAAGCATCACGCGCCGATGAAGTCGGGCGTGTATGCCGACGGTGAAGACACGATGCCCGAGAAGAAGTGGGGCCGCGACCGCTTTCTGCCAACCAACTTCACGTTCCTGCCGGACGGCGACTTCCTGCTGGTCGACGGCTACGGCGGCTATGTCGTCCACCGCTACGACAGGGACGGCAACTGGAAGAGCCACTGGGGCGGCCCGGAATCGATGAAGGGGGGCGGCAAGGGCGGGTTCAATACGCCCCACGGCATCGTTTACGACGCCCGGCCCGGCCGCACTCCGTCGGTCGCCATCTGCGACCGAGCCAATCACACGCTCCAGTACCTCACGGTTGACGGGAAGTATCTCGAAACGCTGACGGGCTTCGAGCTGCCGGCCAACCTCGACACGCTCGGCGAGCTCCTCCTGGTTCCGGAACTCGGGGCCCAGGTTTCGATCCTGAATGGGAAGAACGAAGTGGTCGCCCGGCTGGGCGGCTCGCCCAAAGCGGAACGGGCCAACCGCGGCAAGCCGGAGACCTGGAAGCCCGGCAAGTTCGTCCACCCGCACGACGCCTGTTTCGATCCCGAGGGGAACATCTACGTTGCCGAGTGGGTCGCAACAGGCCGCGTCAGCAGGCTCAAACGGGTTTGACCCCTTTTCCATTCGTTGCATCAAGAAAGTCCCCGGGGGCTCCCCCCGGGGACTGTTCGCATTGAAAGCCTACTTCTTCTCGGCTTTCTTCTTGATCGCGTCATACGCCTTCTTCGCAGCCTCCGTTTCCCTGCTGCGCTGGACGCGTTCCACCTTTGCCTGGTCGAGGATCTTCTTCAGTTCCGACCGCTGCCCGGCGCTCAGCACCGATTCGATCTCGCCGTCCCGCTGCAGTTTCAGGTCTTCAATCTCCTTGAGCAGCGCATCGATGCGATGTTCGTACTGGTCCTGGATCGCATAGATCCGGGTCTTCTGGTCGCCGGTCAGGTCGAGCTTTCCGAAGTGCTGCGGCACGCGGCGGGGCCCGTCGGATTGAGCGCCCGGTTTCGCGGCTGGTGCGTCTTTCGCAATGACTGAAAACGGTGAGGGAAAGACGCCTGCGACGACTGCCAGCGCCGCCGAAACCACAGCAGCCACTCGGACCCGCGACATGGTGTAGCCTCATCAGAATCGATGCCCCAGAGAACCCACTTTCCAGCTTATTCCCCCACTGCACACGGGGCCACCACCGAAGGGCGTCACGACCAGAATTTGCCCCCCGCACGCCCCGGATCTCCAGCAGGCAGAGTCCAGCAGAAACGACGGGCCCTTTTTATTCGGAACCCCTTTCGTTCACTTTGGTTCCGGCCGCCGGTTCTCCCTTGCAACATCGCATGCCGCTTCGGACGATATCTGGTCACTGGCCTCATTGGGGGAGTGCGATGGCGTTCGGTTCTGTCTGTGTGTATTTGGTTGCCGCTTCGTCGCTGCTGGCCCAGACCGCCGGCAACGACTCGGGAAATGATACGGACGAGGTGGCCAGGCCCCGTTCTGTTCTTTCGCTGTCGTTCGAGCAGGACGGCGAAGTCGCGAAGGAATCCGTCGTCGGGAAGCTGAACCTCAAGGGCGAAGGACCCCGGCCGCCGCATTTTCCAAAGTTCAACCCCGCCAACACCGCTGTCGCTCTCCCGGGCGGCGCGGGAGCAGGCCGGCTGGTCATCAAGGACCCCGGCGACGACAGCCCACTCGATTTCAAACTGGGCGACACGATCACCATCGAGGCCTGGGTCCAGCCGATCACGCTAGGCAACGGCCAGACGATGTACGTCGTCGGTAAAGGCCGCACCGGCAACGACGGCGTCGCGAAAGACAATCAGAACTACGCCCTGAGGATCGCGGGTTCGGCGGCTGGCGGGGCGATCAGCTTTCTCTTCCGCGGAGCGCCGGAGGAACCGAAAGCCAAGGCCGAGTTCCATCGCTGGGATTCCTCGACCGGTTTCGCCGTCGATGGCAGCTGGCATCATGTCGCCGTGACCTACACATTCGGCGATCCGAACTCGATCCGCGGGGTGATCGACGGTGAGGCGGTGAAGGGGACCTGGGCCGGTTACGGCGGACCGACGAAGAACGGCCCGGTTGTCGACAACGACGAAGTCTGGATCGGCGCCTCGATGGGGGGCGGCTCCGGATCGGCATTCCAGGGGGGCATCGATCAACTCGTCGTCTATCGCGGGGAGGTCCCCGTTGACGAACTGCTCGATCGCTATGAACGGGTGCGGCCTCCGTCCTACGTGACGCCCGATCCGCTTCCCGACGGCAAACTGCTCGTCGAACTGTTCTACGGAATCCCCGACAAGCCGAGCTGGGACTTCAGCATCCCGACGCCGGTTGAGAGCTACACCCAGGATCACTGGGCGACGGTCGAGGTTCCCGCGGCCTACACGTCCCGCGGCGTCCGCGACAATCGCGCGACGCCGATGATGATGCGCCAGTCGGGGCTCGTGAATTTCGGAAAAGGCCCGCAGCGGCTGCTGATCCGCTCGCGCAGCGCCTCGCGGCTGTTCATCGACGACAAGCTCGTCGCGGAAGTGAGCTTCGCGCCGAATCGTTCCGATGGCCACAACGACCGCTACGACATGGTCAGCACTGTCTCCGACAAGATCCGCGTTCCCCAGCCGGGCGACCGCGAGACGGCCGTGATGATCGAAGGGACCGGATCTCCGCAGAAGGTGACGTTCGAGGCCTATGCCGGCGGAAAGAAACGCCGTCCGGAGTTTGGCGAACTGTCCATCTGCATCGAGCGGGCTCCCGGCGAATTCGAGGTCCTCTCCTATACCGATGCGATTCCGCTCACGGATGAATCGTGGCGCGGCTTCGCGTTCCGCGAACGCGATCGCATTCTCGAACTCAACAAGGAACGCCGCGCGAAGGCCGGCGCGGCCGAAACGGAATACTGGGCGAAACGCCACGCCGAGGCCCGCGAGAGCATTGCCGCCCGGCCCGTCATTGCTGTCCCGGAATCGCAGCCGGGACGCTCCGCGATCGACGCCTTCGTCGACGCGGGGCTCGACAAGGCCGGAGTGAAGCCGCGGCCGACCATCGACGACTGGGCCTTTCTGCGCCGGGCGACGCTCGACGTCGTCGGCCGTATTCCCACGCGGGAAGACGTCGCTGCCTACTTTGCCGATGCTCCTGCGGAACGCCGGACGAAGCTCGTGGACCGCCTTCTGGCGTCCAACGAATGGGCCGACCACTGGACCGCCTACTGGCAGGATGTCCTCGCCGAGAATCCCAACATCGTCAACCCGACCCTGAACAACACCGGGCCGTTCCGCTGGTGGATTCACGAATCATTCCTCGACAACAAGCCGTTCGACCGCTTCGTGACCGAACTGGTCCTCATGGAAGGCAGCGAGCGCTACGGCGGCACGGCGGGCTTTGCTGTCGCCTCGCAGAACGATGCGCCCAACGCGGCCAAGGCCGGCATCATCGCCCAGGGTCTCCTCGGCATGAACATGAAGTGCGCCCGCTGCCACGATGCGCCGTATCACGATTTCACCCAGCGGGACCTCTTCGAACTCGCCGCTCTCATCAAGCGCGATTCCGAGAAGCTTCCGAAGACCAGCACCGTTCCCGTAGTCGAAGGGGCCCGCAAGCCGCTGATCCAGATCACGCTCAAGCCGGGCGAAGTCATCGAGCCCGCCTGGCCGTTCGCTGACAAGATTCCCGGCTCGCCGCCGGCGGGCTGGGTCCGCAATGCCAAGGACACGCGGGAGTCGCTCGCCGCGTGGCTCACCTCTCCCTCGAACGACCGCTTCTCCGAGGTGCTCGTCAATCGTCTGTGGCATCGCTACATGGGGCGGGGAATCGTCGAGCCGATCGACGACTGGGAGCATCCCGAGCCGTCCCACCCGGAACTCCTGCAGTGGCTGAGCCGCGAGTTCGTCTCCAGCGGCTACGACTTCAAACACCTGGCCCGCCTGATCCTCACCTCCGAGGCCTATCAGCGGCAGACCGAATCGGGCTTCGACAACGCGAAGCTGTTTGCCGGGCCGACGGCCCGCCGCATGTCGGCGGAGCAGATCATCGACTCGCTGTTCACCGCCGCCGGCAAGCCGTTCAACACCGAAGAACTCAGCGTCGATCTCGATGGCGGGCGCAACGAGAATACCTCCATCACGCTCGGCATTCCCCGCCGCGCCTGGCAGTTCACGTCGCTGTCGAATGAGCGCGACCGGCCAAGCCTGTCTCTCCCGGCCGCCCAGACGTTCATCGATGTGCTCGAGGCCTATGGCTGGCGTGCGTCGCGGCAGGACTCGCTCAGCGTCCGTCCTCAGGATGGCTCGCCGTTGCAGCCCGCACTGCTCGAGAATGGCGTCGTCGGCCGCCGGGCGGTCGGATTTTCCGACGACAGCCGCTTCACCCAGGCCGCGCTCGAATCGAAGTCGGAAGCCGAATTCGTCGATCGCGCCTTTGAGATCATCCTCACCCGCAAGCCTTCCGATGAGGAGCGGACGCTCTTCGCCGAGGTCCTGCAGGAAGGGTTCGCTTCACGCGTCGTTCCCGATGCCCCCATCCGCATGCCCGGGCCGCCGCGCCAGATGGGCGTGACCTGGTCCAACCACCTGAAACCCGATTCCAACGAGATCAAGGTCGAGATCGCCCGCGAAGTCGAGCAGGGTGATCCCGCGACGGCCCGCCTCACCGCCGATTGGCGCGAACGGGCCGAAGATGTCGTCTGGACGATCCTGAATTCGCCAGAGTTTGTGTTTGTGCCCTAGTTGGTGTTCAGCGCTCAGGCTGTCCGCCGACAGAGAAGACTGACTGAAAGAAACGATGCAGTCCGCTGCTGCCCTGTTGTGACGACCTGAAAGCCGGTTGTTGATTGAAAGCAGGCGAAAGCCTGAACTCCCGTCATGCCCACCCGCCGCGACTTCCTGCGTACCTCCGCCGCCACGGCCGCGATGGCCCCCATCGCTCTCCGCGCCAGCGATGCCGCCCGGCCTCCGGCGCCCAAAGGGAAGGCCGAGCACTGCATCATGGTCTGGCTCGGCGGCGGGAGCGGCCAGATCGACACCTGGGATCCGAAACGCCTCGGCGACAACAAGGCCAAGGACAAGAAGCCCGGCTCGCTCTACCGGTCGATCGACACCGCCATTCCCGGCGTGCAGGTCTGCGAGCATCTCGAGCAGACGGCCCACCTGCTCGATCGCTTCATGCTCCTCAGGACGGTCAACCACGACGTCATCGATGAGCATGCTGCGGCGACCAACCGCATGCACACCGGGCGTCCCACGAGCGAAACAGTCATGTATCCCTCGTGCGGCTCGGTGATCGCCGAGCATCGCAAGGCGGCCGGTGAGGGAGTTCCCGCGTACGTTCTGATCGGCTATCCCAGCCCCAGCCGCGGCCCTGGCTTTCTCGGCGCGAATGCCGGCTATGTCTACCTGCTGGAAACGACGCGCGGCCCGCAGGCGTTTACGCCGCCGACGGATGTGACGACGCGGCGCATCGCCCGCCGGGAAGATCTGCTCAGCAGGATGCGCGGCATCCAGCGGCAGAACTTCCAGGGCGACCGGGCCCGTGAAGACTACGACAAGCTCATCGGCGAGGCGCAGCGTCTCGCCGGGCCGGAGTTCATGGGCGCCTTCGCCATGGACAACGAGCCGGCTGCCATCCGCAACCAGTACGGCGGCGAGTTCGGGCAGCGCTGCCTGCTCTCGCGGCGGCTGATCGAGCGGGGCGTCCGCTTCATCGAGGTCTCCCACAATCTCAATTTCCTCAACGGCACCGGCTGGGATGTCCACAACGAGGGGATCAACAATCAGCACCTTTTGATCCGGGAACTCGACCAGGCGCTTGCGGCCCTTGTCCAGGATCTCGAACGCACGAAATTGCTCGACAAGACGCTCATCGTCGTCGCCAGCGAATTCGGCCGCCCGGCGGCGTTCGATGGCCAGGGAGGACGCGGACATCATGGCAAATGTTTCAGTGTCGCGATGGCCGGCGGCGGCTTGAAGACGGGCCAGGCGATCGGGGTGACGGATGACCTCGCGATGAACATCGTCGAGCGCCCGATTTCGGTGCCCGACATGCACGCGACGATGTACGCCGCCCTCGGGATCGATGCGCATCTCGAGCTCTACGCCGACGACCGCCCCGTTCCGATCACCGATGGCGGCGAACCGATCGCCGAACTGTTCGGCTGAGCGGCCGGCGAGCGGCCGGTTGAGTGCGAACGTCGGAGGTCGCCCGGCAGCTTGATGACGGGCACTGAGGCCCTCACTCACCGGTCAGCGATTCTTGAGGCTCTTCAGTGCTTCGAGAGCGTCATCCCGTGCTTCGGCGTGATCGACGATCGGCTCGGGATAATCCTTTCCCGCCGTGATGCCGGCCTGCGCCAGGTCCGCGGTCGGTGCCGCCCACGGTTCGTGAATCCACTTCGTCGGGCAGTTCACGAGTTCGGGCACCCATTTCCGGACATAGGCCCCTTCGGGGTCGAACTTCTTGCCCTGCAGTGTGGGATTGAAGACCCGGAAGTACGGAGCGGCATCGGCCCCGCAGCCGCCGACCCACTGCCAGTTGAACGTGTTCTGCGCGAGGTCGGCGTCGACGAGCGTGTCCCAGAACCAGCGGGCGCCGTCGAGCCAGTTGTGTCGCAGGTCTTTCGTCAGGAAAGAGCCCACGATCATGCGGACGCGGTTGTGCATCCAGCCGGTCCGCCACAACTGTCTCATGCCCGCATCGACGATCGGATAGCCGGTGAGGCCGCGCTGCCAGGCCCGTTCGTACGACTGACTGTGCTTCCACGGGAACCGGCGGAACTCTTCCCGCAGCGCCGTTTTCGGAGTGAAGGGGAAATGGTGCAGCACATGATGCGTGAATTCGCGCCAGCCGAGTTCCGCGAGGAACACGCTCGCGGCGGCCGCCGTGACGACGCCGTCATCGATCCACTTGTGAACGGCCTTCCAGACCTGCCGTGGGTTGATCTCGCCAAAATGGAGATGCGGCGACAGGCGGGATGAGCCTTCGTGGTCGGGCCGGTTGCGTTCGGTGGGATAGTCGGCGATCGATTTCCGGAGGGCCGAAAGCCGGGCGTGGGCTCCTGCTTCACCGGGTGTCCAGACGTCTCCGAATTCCCTGTCCCAGGGGATCGTCGGAAGGAGTTGCAGGTCGCTCAGCGCTTCCGAGCGTGGCCATTTCGATGGAACGTTCAACGAACGGGGCTTGCCGAGCGGAGCGTCGATTGTCGACGCCCGTTTCTGGCAGGCCTTCCAGTACGGCGTGAAGACCTGGTACGGCCTGTCCTGCTGCGTGCGGATGTCATCGGGCTCGAACAGCAGGTGTCCCGGGAACGATTCGAACTCCACTCCGTCCTTTGTCAGCCGCGTGGCGACGTCGCGTTCGATTTTCCTCGCGGCCGGTTCGTAACGGCGATGACAGTGGACGGCCGTGGCCCCGGTCTCGTCCGCGAGCCTGGAAAGCTCAGTCTCGGTCCGGCCGTTCCGCAGGATGAGACGCGAGCCGAGCGATTTCAGGTCGTCGTCCAGCTTCTCCAGGCTGTGGTGCAGCCACCACTTCGAGGCTCCGCCCGGGGGCCATTCCCCCTCCGCCGTTTCATCGAGGATGAAGACGGGAATCACCGGACCGCCCCGCCGGGCCAGGCTCTCCAGTACCGCGTGATCGCTGAGACGAAGGTCGTGGCGAAGCCATAAGATCACTGCAGTCTGCGACATCGGTCGATTCACGCTTCCGGAAGAGGAAACCCGTCGTCCAGTCCATTCCGACGGGGCGAGTCCTCAACCGCAAATGCCGTGCGCCTGTCACGCTCCTCCGGGAGAAAGCCGCGATCTGCTGTCGGACGGCGGCTTCGTGCGCGGTCAGACGACCTCCCACGTCTCGGCTCCGGCGAACAGCTCATCCAGGTTGCCTGGTCCCAGTTTGGCTTCGACATCCTGCACCTGCTGGACGACGGCCCCGTCAAAGGTTGGCCGCGACACCGCCCGGAACACGCCCATCGGTTCCGGGCTCAGCGGCCAGCGCATCTGTGCCAGCCGGAACGCGTGGCTGGGATCATCGGCCTGTTCATCGTGGAACAAGAGGTCGTCGCTGGCGATCGACGCGACGTCCACGATCTCCGGCAGCCCCTTGCCGTTCAGACGAACGCCCCTCTCCCCCTGCTTGCCGAACACCAGCGGCTTTCCCTGCTCGAGGTAGATGCAGTGTTCATTCTTCGTCGCCTTGTCGGACGCGTATTCGAACGCGCCGGTATTGAACACGTTGCAGTCCTGGTAGACCTCCACGAACGCCGTCCCTTCGTGGTGGGCTGCCCGTTCGAGAACCATCGTGAGGTGCTGGATGTCGACATCCACGCTCCGGGCGGCGAAGGTGGCCCCCGCTCCGATGGCGACCGACAGCGGTGACAGCGGACGGTCGACCGCGCCGAAGGGAGTGCTCTTCGTCTTCTGTCCCTGCGGGCTGGTCGGCGAGTACTGCCCTTTCGTCAGGCCGTAGATCTGGTTGTTGAACAGCAGGATCTTCAGGTTCACGTTCCGGCGGATGGCGTGCAGCAGGTGATTTCCGCCAATCGACAGAGCATCGCCGTCCCCGGTGATGACCCACACCTGCAGGTCGGGCCGCGACAGCTTGAGGCCGGTGGCAATGGCCGGCGCCCGGCCGTGGATACCGTGGACTCCATAGGTGTTCAGGTAGTACGGAAAGCGGCTCGAACAGCCGATGCCGGACACGAACACGAACTTCTCGCGAGGAACTCCGAGCGTTGGCAGGATTTTTTTCACCTGCGCGAGGATCGAGTAGTCGCCGCACCGCGGGCACCAGCGGATTTCCTGGTCGCTGGCGAAGTCTTTCGGAGTCAGAACAGGAAGCGGGGTGATGGTCGACATGGTTTCCGGATTCCAGAGGAGGGTTCGCGGCCTGGATTTGGATGACGGATGACGCGGGAGAGCGGGGGGAGTGTTTACTTCACCACCGCATGTTCGATGGCTTTCAGCAGCTCGTTGACGAGGAACGGCTTTCCCTGCACCTTGTTCACGCCGATCGCGTCGACGAGAAAGGTGGATCGCAGAATCATCCGCAGCTGACCGGAGTTGAGTTCCGGAACCAGCACCCGGCGATACCTCGACAGGATCGTTCCGAGGTTCCTGGGGAACGGGTTCAGGTAGCGCAGGTGGCAATGCGCGACCGATTCCCCGCGCCGTCGTGCTTCCGCCGCGGCCGTGCGGACCGCGCCGAACGTGCCGCCCCAACTGACAAGCAGCACATCGCCGCTGGCGGGGCCTTCCACTGTCTGCGGCGGAATGGCATCGGCGATGTTCGCCACCTTCTGCCGGCGAATCCGCGTCATGTGTTCATGATTCTCGGCGTCGTAGCAGATGTTCCCCGTCACATCGGCCTTCTCGATACCGCCGATCCGGTGCTCGAGGCCGGGTGTTCCGGGAATGGCCCACGGCCGCACGAGCCGCTCGTCGCGGAGATAGGGGAGGTAGGCGTTTTCGTTCGTCGGCGGACTCGTGGGATGCTTGATCTCGATCGGTTCGAGATCGGAGATCTTCGGAATCGACCATGGCTCGGCCCCGTTCGCGATGTAGCCATCCGTCAGCAGGAACACGGGTGTCATGAAGCCGACTGCCAGGCGGATCGCCTCGAGCATCATCGTGAAGCAGTCGCCGGGCGACTGGGCCGCGAGCACGGGCATCGGGCAGTCGCCGTTCCGGCCGTACATCGTCATGAGCAGGTCCGATTGCTCGGTTTTCGTCGGCAGTCCTGTGCTCGGCCCGCCCCGCTGGACGTCGATGACGACCAGCGGAAGTTCGGTCATCACGGCCAGCCCGAGTCCTTCTCCCTTGAGTGCAATGCCCGGCCCGCTGCTCGCCGTCACGGCGATCGCTCCGCCGAACGATGCCCCTACGGCCGACGTTACCGCGGAGATTTCGTCCTCCGCCTGGAACGTCTTGATGCCGAAGTTCTTGAGTTCGGCCAGGTTGTGCAGGATGTCGCTGGCGGGCGTGATCGGGTAGCCGGCGTAGAACAGTTCCTTTCCGGAGAGCTTCGCCGCTGCCGCCATCGCGTACGCGAGCGCTTCGTTCCCCATGATCTTGCGGTACCGCCCCGGAGGGAGCTTCGCCGGCGCGACCCGGTAGTGCGTCGTGAACGATTCGGTCGAATCGCCGTAGTTGACGCCGGCCTGGAGCGCCCGCAGGTTGGCTTCGGCGAACTGCGGCTTCTTCCCGAACTTCTCAAGGATCCATTCCCGCGTCGGCCCGGGATCGCGGTCATACAGCCAGTAGACGAGTCCCAGCGCGAAAAAGTTCTTGCAGCGATCGGCTTCCCGCTGCGACAGCCCGAGTCCTTCGACGGCGTCGCGCGTCAGTCGTGTCATCGGGACGGTGTGCAGGTTGTACGACGACGTGACCTGCGCATCGCTCAGCGGATCGCTCGAATAGTGCGCCTTGGTCAGGTTCCCTTTGTCGAAGGCGTCGCTGTTCACGATCAGCGTGCCGCCGGAACGCAGGTCCCCCAGGTTGGTCTTGAGGGCGGCCGGATTCATCGCGACCAGCGTGTCGACTTCGTCCCCTGGCGTGAAAATCTCGTGGCTCGAGAAGCAGAGCTGGTAGCCGCTGACGCCCGCAAGAGAGCCGGCCGGGGCCCGAATTTCGGCCGGGAAGTCGGGCAGGGTGCTGACGTCATTGCCGAAGGCGGCCGAGACGTTCGTGAACTGGGTGCCGGCCAGTTGCATTCCATCGCCGCTGTCGCCGCAGAATCGGATGACGACGGATTCCAGCGACTCCAGCGGCCGTTCGGGGGCCGTGTCGACAAGGGCAGTCATAGAAGGGGTACTCCCGCAAGTTGAGTGCAAACCGGGAAGTGGAAACGCCAGGCAGCGAAGCGAAGCAGCAGGTCACGGCAGCCGGTTCATCGCCCGGCTGAAGGAACACGGGCTGAGGGAACACGGGGAGCATGCGACGGGAGAAGAGCCGTCGACCGGAAAGACTGTGCCGCGGGCCGCGTCGTGATGACGCGTCGCCGCGATCCATCATCTCGGCCCGCTTCATGGCGGTTCGCCATCAGGGACAGAAGGCCAGGGCGGCCCTTTCGAGCGCCGGCCGAAGCCTCATCATCCATTGTTTCCGCCCGACGGACGTTTGAAAAGGACGCGGCGGCAAGTTGGGGCCGGGGTGGGCCATTCGGGAGGGCGAAGCTCTTCTGAGCTTCGTCCGGGACTGGACCCTGCGAGGTGAAGGACTTCGTTCCGGCCCCGGTCTCTGTGCTGTCGAACGCGATGGATGCATGCCGGTGGAACGCCCGCTCCACAGTGATTGCGGCTGGCCGGATGCGGCTTCTCATGAACTCCTTCTGAACATTGGAGATCCGGTGGTTCATTCGACCGGCGGCTAGCGCCTTGCCGCTCACTGGAGGAAGGCCGGAGCCTTGCCATCCTGCCCTCTGGCGAATGGGCCCGGGCGCCGGGGGAGGGCAACGACGCAAGAAGTACGGGGCCAGGGGGCGGTACGTTACAGATGCCATTCCTCCCTTGGAAACTCCGGAAGTGCGTGGCAGGCCTCCACAGACGGACGTTCCGGCAGGCCGGAGAAGTTTCGGGTTTTGACGGATTTCCGCGAATCATGTTCATCGTTCCCTCCACCCTTCATGGGGAGTTGCGCGCGGAACTCCGCGTCACGTTCCGCGGCGGGCGGGAGAAGACAATATGATCCCGGGAGCCTCGGCCAGCGTTTCCCTTTTCGACTGGCGGGCTCCCGGGAATCCCTTCCATGCACCTGGCGGCATGTCATTGCTGTGGCTTGATCCAGACTCTCGAAGGCATCGCCGGTCGGGCCGACTGCGTTCGTTGTGAGACCCGACTGGCTCACAGTGAAACGCGGCGCGACAACCAGCCCGCGGCGGCTGCTGCGGCTGCCGCGTTGATCCTCTACGTCCCGGCCGTCACGCTCCCGTTCCTGCGGATCGAGCGGCTGGGCCTCTTCAGCGACAACAGTCTGCTGGGGGGCATCGCCGCGCTGTTCGACGAGGGGCATCATTTCGTCGGGGCGGTCGTGCTCTGCTTCTCGGTCATCCTGCCGCTGCTGAAGCTCGGTGCGCTGTTGACGCTCAGCCTGCGCAAGAACTGGGTTCCGCAACGGCATCGGGCGATCACCTATCGCATCGTCGAGCAACTGGGACGCTGGGGAATGCTGGATGTGCTGCTCGTGGCCGTGATGATCGCGTTCGTGAAGCTGGGCAACCTCGTGCATTTCTCGGCCGGCCCCGGCCTGGCGATGTTCGCCAGCTTCGTCCTCGTCAGTATCGCGGCGAGCGTGCTGTTCGATCCCCACATCATGTGGCACGACAGCGAGCCGGCCACGCCTGCTCCGGCCGCGACCACTCCAGAACCGGTCCCCGCCTCCATCCCCAAAGCCAAGCCCTCCCCGCCGCGGCCGAGCTGGGCGTGGCTCATCGCGCTCTTCGCGCTGGTGGGGGCCGTCGCCGCGTGGCGCTCGGTCCAGAAAGAGCAGGGGCGTCTGATCGAGATTTCCTTCCGCGAAGGACACGGTCTGAGGGCCGGCAGCGAGCTGAAGCACCTCGGCATCGCCGTCGGCCGCGTCGAATCGCTGGCCCTCAGCGACAATGCCACGTCGATCGACGTGGCGGTCCGTTTGACCCCCCAGGGAGAATCGATCGCCCGTCGTGGTTCGCAATTCTGGATCGTGCGTCCGCAGGTCGATCTCGCGGGCGTCCGCGGACTGGAAACCGTGATTGGCGACAAGCTCCTGGCCGTGGAGCCGGGCCCGCTTGATGGACCTCTCACTTCGCGCTTCGTCGGTCTCGAAGAGCCCCCGCTGCCCGATGCGGGAATTGAAGGAGGGCTTGCCATCGTCTTTCAGGCGACCAAGGCCGATGGCCTGGGACCGGGCGTTCCCGTGTTCTACCGCGGCATTCGCGTGGGGAGCATTCTGTCCACCGTCCTTGCGGGGGACGGCAGTGCGATCGAAGCCCAGGCGGTCATCCGACCCGAATTTCGCCCGCTCGTGCGGGAGAATGCCGAGTTCTGGAACGCGAGCGGCGTCAGCGTCGAAGCGGCGCTGACCTCCTTCCGCGTGCAGGTCGGGCCGGTGGAAAGCTGGCTCCGCGGGCGGGTGGAGTTTGCCGTGCCGAACACGCCCGGACCTGAAGCGAAGGACGGCGCCCGCTTCCTCCTGGCGGACAGGCCCGACCCCGAATGGCTCACCTGGTCGCCGGCCCTGACGACGGGCCGGTCAAAGGCCGGGTTCCAGCGCCCGCCGGTGGAACGCGCCCTCCTGACGTGGACGTCGCAGTCGTGGTTTCGCACGAAGGCCCAGTCGACGGCCGGGTGGCTGCTACCCGTGAAGGAGGGGTATCTCGGCCCGCGCGACCTCTTTCCCGCGGATCTGCCGACGGCTTCGCTGACGTTCGCCGGCCGGACCGTTGAACTCGCCTCGGCCACGAAGGTCGAACGCGGCCCGGAGATCGTCCTGCTCAAAACGCCGGATTCGCCTCCGCTTGTCGCGACCGAACGCACGGCGAACCAGCCCGAGGACGGCTATCTCGTCGCGGGGAACGATGCGCCCGTGTTCATTGCGGCCGCCCGTATGAAGGTCGAAAAGGGACGCTGGACCCTCGACTCCGCGATCAACCTCCCGGACGACTGGGTTGGCGCGGCGTTCGTGGCGGCGAGCGACCGGGCCGTCATCGGTCTGTTTCGATCGGAGGACGACACACGCTGGATCGCCCCGCTTGCGCGGTGAGGTGGAAACGCGTTTCGAGACGCCGGGCTTTTGCCTTGCGCCGCGCTTCCCCCGGCTTACTTCGAAACGGCGGCCAGTGACTGCCGCGCGACGACGATCTCTTCGTTGGTCGGCACGACCCAGATCTGCGTCCGGCTTCCGGGAGTCGACAGGCAGACCTCGCCTTTGACCGACTGGTTCTTCGCTTCGTCGAGTTCGATTCCCGCGAAGTCGAGGTTCTCGCAGACCTGCCGGCGCATGCGGGACGAGTTCTCCCCGATGCCGCCGGTGAACACGATGGCATCCGCGCCGTTGAGCACGACGAGGTAAGAGCCCAGGTACTGGCGGATCGACGCCGCGAACACATTCAGCGCGAGTTCAGCCCGTTCGTTTCCCTTGGCCGCCGCCTCCTCGACATCCCGCATGTCGGGTGAGACGCCGCTGAGCCCCAGCAGTCCACTCCGTTCCGACAGGTCTTCGAGGATCTGGGGGAGCGTCTTGCCGCTGAGCTTCAGCAGGATCGGAAGGGCAAAAGGATCGAAGTCGCCCACACGATTGTTCTGAAGCAGGCCCGTCTGCGGGCTGAGGCCCATCGAGGTCGCCTGCGAAACGCCCCCTTTGATGGCGCACAGCGAATTGCTTCCACCCAGGTGGCAGGAGATCACTTTCAGGTCATTGCGTCCCAGCAGCTCGGCCATGCGCGTGCCGATATAGCGATGGCTGGCGCCGTGGAAGCCCCATTTCTGGATGGCGTATTTCTCCTTCCACTCATAGGGGGCGGCGTAGGTTCGCAGGGCGGGAGAGATCGTGTCGTGAAACGCCGTTTCCAGGGCGGCCACGAGCGGGATCTGCGGGAACGCGGCCCGCAGCTGCCGCATCGCCTTCGCATAAGGCGGGTTGTGGGCCGGGGCGACGTCGAACAGGCGCTCCATCTCCGCGAGGAGCGGTTCATCGACAATGCGGATGCCGCTGTAATGACCGGCGAAGACGGCCTTGAATCCGATCGCTTTCACCTCGTCGGCCGACTTGAGACATCCGTGCTGCGGATCGGTGAGCTGGTCGAGGCACATCTGCACCGCGGCCGCGTGATCGGGAATGGAGCGGCTGATCTCCTCTTTGTGCGATCCGATTTCGACGGTGCAGCGGCTTTCGGCCTGGCCGATGCGGTCGATGCCGCCCCGCGCGAGCTGCCGCTCGGCCGGCATGTCGTACACGCGATACTTGAACGAAGTGGAACCGAGGTTGGCGACGAGGATGATCATGGAGTCTGCAATCGGGGTGACGATCGGAAGAGGATCGCCAAAACCGCTCGCATTGCAACCCGACGAAATCCCCCGGGCGGGCGGTTTTTCGATCGTTCGGTCTCGCTTGATGAGATGTGTGTCGCCCTCCGGAAGCTATGCTGCAGGCCTACCCGGGATTCCACATGCACCGACCAGCATCCATCGCGAGGCGCGTTCGACGGGCCGTCGCGCGGCTGCATCGCGATGAGCGCGGCATCACCAGCCTGTTGTCGCTGGTGGCGGTCATGCTGTTCACGATGCTGCTGGTGATGCTCACCAACATCGTCAGGCATGTGGATGACAAGGTCCGCATGCAGAACGCCGCGGATGCGGCGGCGTTTTCCGGGGCGGCAGTCCTCGCTCGCGGCATGAACGCGATCGCGTTCGCCAACCATCTCGAGGCCGAAACTTTCGCTCTCACGGCTCTCCTGCGGGCCCTGGAGGACCGAGGCTCCCAGACCGCGCGGCAGCTGCTCCCCGTGATGAACGTGGTCCTCGGAACGCCGGAACCGGTGTTGCCCGTGACCGGGGACCGGCTGATCCCCGCATACCAGCGGGACGTCGTTGCCCTGTTCCCCGACCTCGCGCGACAGGTGACGCAGGAGATCGCGCTGCGACACGGACTTCCGCAGGGCCGGCTTCCACAGGGGACGCTTCAGGCACAGGGGGTCTCGCCGGCGGGGTTTGGACCGCGAGGACCGCAATCCGGAGTGCTCTGGCTGTCGCGCGGCGCGGCTGTCGGGGTCGCGGATGAGCTGGACCCCGCGGAACGGACGTTGCCGGTGATCGATCCGGGGAGCGATGGTTCCGACTGGGCCCGGCTGCCGGACATTGGCGATCGGCAGGCGCTGGCCGTCGTTCGCCGCCTGGAAACCGCGACCGAGGCGCTCCGAGTTCTGCATGACCAGCTTCCCGCCAGTCGCCGGCAAGACAGCAGCCTGCTCGGAGACGCCACGCGTTACCTGGTCCGCCTGCTCGAGGTCGACTTTCCGACGACTAACCTTCCGCTCCTGCTGCGTTCACAGACCGGCGCCGCCGCAGCCCCGGAATCAGCGCCCCTTGAGGACGACTTCGCCGTCATCGCGACGGTGCATCGTGTCTTTGATCGCGAGCATGGCTCGAAGCTGTTCGTGAATCCGATCGCCAATCGGGCCGATGCCGTCACCTTCGCGCAGGCGGAGTTCTTCCTGCCGCGGCCGCGCTATCGATGTTGTCCGTGGAGGCTGGAAACGCCCGGGGGCGTGGTCGACAACACCGATCCCTGGCCCCGTGACTGGGACAGCTTCAACCAGACGTGGAGCGTGCGGCTGGTTCCCGCAGACGAGACCGCCGCGCTGACGATCCTGCAGACGCAGCCGCCGGGAAGCGGGCTGCGGCCGCTGAGCCTGGAGGGCGTCACGCCGCTGGACGTCGAGCGGATCAACACGCACTGAATGTGTGAATCGGCCCGTTTCCCTGCCGGCATGTCCGGAAATCGGAGTCTCGCTTCCTGATGAAATGACGAACGGCATGTCGACTGTCCGACATGCCGTTCGCTTCATCCGGACCTATTCATTGGGCATGGCGGCGAGCACGATCCAGCCGACGCCGAAGCGGTCCTGCACCATGCCGAACTTCGGGGAGAAGAACGTTTTCACCATCGGCATCTGCACCTGGCCGCCGACTCCCAGGTCGTGGAAGATCCGTTCGGCATCTTCCGGCGTCTTCGTGGTAATGGTGAGAGTGATGCCCTGGAACTTGAGTTCGGTCTGGTCGGAGCAGCCGCCGTCCGTGGCCATCAGCTTCGAGTCGCCGACCTGGAATTCGCAGTGGAGGATCTTGTGTTCGGTTCCGGGCGGAACCATGTTCGGATCGCACGGCTCCGGGCTTTCATTGAACCGCATCTTGAACAGCACTTTCGCCCCCAGCACCTTCTCATAGAAGGCAAGGGCTTCCTCGGTCTGGCCGAGAAATGCCAGGTAGGGGGTCACTGTCAGGTTGTCGGTAGTTGCTTTGGCGGCCATCGTTGTCGATCCTTTTCAGGGGTCAGTGAGGAACAGGAAAGAACTGGAAGGTGGTCAGATGCAATCACAGTCGTCGTTCATGCTGATCTTTCGCGATACGACTCCCGAGAAGTACGAGTCGCTCAGCGACGTCGAACGCAAACAAAGCCTCGATCGCTGGAACGCCTGGTACGACGGCATCGCCGCGAACGGGCAGATGAATCATGGACATCCGCTCCAGCCGGCGGGGCGGCTGGTGTCCTCCCGGTCGCGCGACGCGGTTTTCGACGGCCCCTTCTCGGAAGCGAAGGAAGCCATCGGGGGCTACTTCCTGATCACTGCGCGTGATCTCACCGAGGCGGTCGAGATCGCGGAGCGATGCCCGAACCTGCATTACGGGATGACCGTCGAAGTTCGTCCGGTCGCCACCATGTGTCATCTCGCGAAGGATCTCGGGATGACCTCCATGCGGTCGTAGTTTCAGCCCTGAGCAGCCATCGCCACTAACTCCCAGATGTGGCCATCGGGGTCCATGAAGCCGTGCTGGTACATGAACCCGTGGTCTTTGGCCTCGTTGTAGGTCGACCCGCCGGCCGCCACCGCCTTCTTGACGATGGCGTCGACGTCCTCGCGCGACTCGCACTGCAGGCAGATGATCGCCGCGGTCGTCTTCGTCGAATCGCCGACGGCCTTGGGGGTAAACGTCTGGAAATACTTGTCCGCCAGGAGCATGACGAAGATGTCGTCGCTGACGATCATGCAAGTCGCGTTCTCGTCGCTGAACTGCGGGTTGAACGCGTAGCCGAGGGCCGTGAAGAAGGCGTTGGCCCGCTTCAGGTCTTTCACGGCGATGTTCACGAAGATCTTTTTGTTGGTCATGACGTTGCTGCCTTTCTGGAGTGTGAATTGCTGTTCGGTCGTCCGTGCGACGGAGACGTTCAGCCCGCGGAGTTGTTTGCGACGGTCTCCCACGGCAACTGCCGGATCATTTCCTGTTGAGCGGCCGGGAAGTCCGAGGCCTGGTAAACCTGACGGATCTCCATCACCGCTTCGCCCGGGCCGCACAGTGAAGGACACATGGAGGCCCATTTCGCCGCTTCTTCCAGCGACTCGACGTCGACGACGACGAATCCGGCGATCATCTCCTTGGTTTCGCTGAACGGGCCGTCGATCACCGAGACCTGTCCGTTGCGGTAATGCACGCGCGCCCCGGCGGAGGACGACAGCAGCCCGTCTCCGCCGGCATACACGCCGGCGGCCTGCATGGCGGCCTTGTACTGGCCCATCGCGGCGATCATCTCCGGGGGAGGCGTCAGGCCGCTCTCGGTACGATCGTCGGACTTGCGGAGGATCATGAAACGCATGGCTGTTCGATTCGTTGCGGGCGGGAGGACAGGATGCGGTGTAGCGGCGGGTCGCGGTTTCAGGGAGTCGCTTCCGCCAGGCCCTTCAGGTTCCGCAGCCCTTCGTTGAACTGCGAACCGCACATCTCTTCCACGTCGATGAACACCTGCGCGACCTTCCCCATGAAGGTGTTCTCCCCTGCCATCACCCAGGTCAGCTTCGTGCCGTCCCCCTCCGGAGCCATCAGGAACTCGACCGAGTTGCTGCACTCCATCGGACGCAGGAAATCGAGTTGGAAGCGGACCTTTTCCGGAGCCACTTCGGCCACCTCGAGCTTCCCCGCGCCGATGTTGTCGTCGCCGTCCCAGGCGTACTTCGCGCCGACACCGCTTTCCGCGCCGCTGTACTCGCGCTTCATGTCAGGGTCGACCTTCTCCCAGGGAGACCAGCTCGTCCACTTTCGGAGGTCGGTGAGATGGGGCGTGATCTTCTCCGGGGGAGCGTTCACCACGATCGAACGCTCGACTCGGAAGATCGCCGGCTTCGTCGAGGCGGCGGCCAGCACCACGCCGGCGAAGAGCACAAGACATCCGAGGACGCCGAAGACGATCGTCTTGATCTTCGAGCGCTTGCGGGGCACGGTTTCCGTTGCCGGAGGGAGTGTTTCTGTCGCCATGGGAATCTCGTCGCTGGGAGATGTTCGGGGGGGAGAGAGGGCCGGGATCGACAGTCACTTCGTGGTGATCGCGTCCCGCAGCCGCTCTTCCTGGGCGCGGAGTTCCGGAGTGAACTCGGCGCCGAAGTCGTCCATTTCAAAGACCGGACGGATCTCGATGTCCGAGTCGCCCATCTGCGGGTTGGGACAGCGTTTCACCCATTCGATGGCCTCTTCCATCGAACGGACCTGCCACAGCCAGAACCCGGCGACGAGTTCCTTCGTCTCCGTGAAGGGGCCGTCGACCACCGAGCGGTTCTTCCCCGAGAAGTGCACCCGCTTCCCCTTCGAGGTGGGATGCAGGCCTTCCCCCGCCAGCATGATGCCGGCGTTCACCAGCTCTTCGTTGTACTTGCCCATCTCCGTGAGCAGCTGCTCGCTCGGCATGACGCCGGCTTCGGAATCCTTGTCGGCTTTGACGATGACCATGACTCGCATGGGAAGTTCTCCTGGGGGGGGTGAGATTCAGCCCGTTTCACTGCCGGCCTGTACAGAAGCGACGATCCGCGCCCGCCGGAATCGACACGCCCATTCAGGAATTTTCAGAAAAGCCGTAAGTGCCAAATTCGCAATGATTTGAAGCCCAAGCCCACCAGCTTCATCGGCAGCCGAAACCGTCAATCTAGTCCATGTCTTCCGGGCGGACCCAGGCGGGGTCGTCGTCCTGGTTGAACATCCGCGTGTAGGTGTCGTACCGCAGCGGAGAGATGTCGCCCCGTTCGACAGCCGCCTGGACAGCGCACTCTTTCTCCACCAGGTGCGAGCACGAGGCGAAGCGGCAGTCGGGAACGTAGGGCCGGAATTCCGGGTAGAGCCCTTCCAGTTCCCCGGGAGCGACGTCCCACAGCATCAGCTGGCGGATGCCCGGCGTGTCAACGACCCATCCGCCCCCGTCGAGGCGGAACAGTTCGGCCACGCGGGTCGTGTGCGTTCCCTTCCCCGTTTCATCCGAAATGCCGCCGGTCCGCCGGTCGAGCCCCGGCTGCACGCAGTTCAGCAGCGACGACTTCCCGACGCCGCTCTGCCCGGCCACGACGCTCTGATGCCCCACCAGTCTCCGGCGGAGTTCGTCGATCCCCAGGCCCAGCCGCGCGCTCACCAGCACCACGTCGAATCCGATTCGGGTGTACTGTCCCGCAATCGGCTGCAGCAGCACCGGATTCACGAGGTCGGCCTTGTTGATGCACACGATCCCGCGGACGCCCCCTTTTTCCGCGCCAACGAGAAAGCGATCGACCACCCCCAGCTTGAGCGGCGGATCATCGGCGGAAACGACGATCACGGCCTGGTCGACGTTCGCAGTGAGGATCTGCTGGAAGCGCCCCGAAGTGCGCGAGATCGTCGACGTCCGCGGCTCGATCCGTTCGATCACCCCTTCATCGCCTTCGGTCGGCCGGACGAGAACGCGGTCTCCCGCCACGACGAGACTACGGGTTTCCCGCTGCATCGTGCGGAGAACGCGGCGCACCGAGCAGTGCCTCACCGAGCCGTCATCCAGCTCGACGGCCGAGTGGTTCGCGCCGACCGTCCACAACACGCGGCCTGATACGCAGGAGGCATCGACGTCGCGCAGCCCGTCGGAACTTTCAGCGCTGGTGACGACCGTTCGCCGCCGCGTCAGCTCGCCTTTGCCCGACAGCCGCTCCGAATGGACCGCATCGGCCGCCTCGTCTTCGCGGGCCTTCGTCCAGTCGTTCTGGCGGGTCCGCGCGTTGCGGTTCTTGCGGAACGAAACGCGAATCTTGCGTTTGTCGTCACGTGCCACGATTACTCGTCGTCCATCAGCCAGGCGGCTGCGGCGTCTTCATCCGCTGAGAAGTTCTTGCCGGGAGCCGCTCCGTTGCGCCGGGCAGCCGGCGGGAGGGCAGGGGCGCGGCGCCGTGCCTCGCGCCGCTCTTCGAGCCCTGCTTTTTCCAGCAGGCTCATCGCGAACGGGCTTTCGTCCACCGGCGGCGGAGCATCCGCCTTCGGCTGATACTCGATCGAAAAATGATGCTTGGCGATCGCCAGCACATCGCCCGGGAGCAGGAACTTCGCATCCACCCGCTCGCCGTTCACCTTGATGCCGTTGCGGCTGCGCAGATCGCGCACGTGCCAGTAGCCGTTCTGCATCTCGAGCTGGCAGTGATGCGACGAGACGTTCGGATACTCCAGAACGATGTCGCACCCGTCGCGACGCCCGATCACGAGATTCGCCTTCGGCAGAGGAATCGGATCGCCGCCGCCGCGCGGCACCAACTGGCCCAGTTCCAACGATGACTGCATGTGACACAATCCACTTGGACGACCGCGGGACTCAGGGATGAGGTCTCGCGGCCGATCGGGTGTCGCCTTCGGAACCCTGGAAGGCGACAGGTACAGGGACTCCATTGACCCGTGATTCGACTCTACCCACGCCCTGTGGCGAAGTCAATTTGGCGTTTTTGATGAATGACCACCGCATTCTGCGTCAGGCATTTTGCCCCTCCGGACGCCCGTTCTCTGCCCGATTCGCGTGACGGCGCTACGACTGCTCCTCGAGTTTTGCCAGAAGTTCGAGGCATTCCTCGGCCAGATGCTCCAGACGCGGATCGCCGTGCCGCGCCGCTTCCACTCCGTCGCGGTAGCTCTTCAGGAGCGACTCTTTCGGCGCATTGAATCGCGACCAGAAATCGGGGTCATCAATGTGATCGAACGCCATCGTCTCCAGGTTGTGACGCTTGTCCGCCAGCCACACCGCCCGGCTCCCGATTGACGACTTCGAAATCCGCTCCAGCTTTTCCGCCTTCCGTTTCGCCCACGGGCGTTTCACTCCCTGCTCATCGTGCTTCTTCTCGGTCAGCACGTCGACGATCTCGAGGACATCCGGCGGAAACTGATCCGCCAGCCGCTCGAGCGTCCAGTCGGTGTCCTCGACGACATCATGCAGCACGGCCGCCGCCAGCAGATGTTCATCCGCGAAGCCCGACCGTTGCAGGATCAGCGCGACGGCCGCCGGATGCACCAGGTAGGGAATTTCGGTCGCCTTGCGATGCTGTCCCGCATGAGCGATCGCGGCCACGCGCCAGGCGCGTTCCATGAGAGAGCTGGTGAGGGTCGTCCGTCTGGTCATCGGGAATGGGTGGTCCGGTCTTCGTGAAGGGGGCTCCACTTTATCGAGCCGGTGCGATTCCGCCCGCTGTTTCGAGGGCGTTTTGTGAATCCTGCTTCAGATCGGCGATGCAGAACGGCCGGCTGGTTGCCGCGCTCCGCCGTGCGCGGTCCAATGCCCCCGGATCACGGCCGCTCGCCTGCTGATCGTCTCCACGGAACGGACTTATGAACGACCTCACTCTGATGATCTTCGGCGCCTCCGGAGATCTCACCGCCCGCAAGCTGATTCCCGCTCTCTACCAGCTGCACTGCAACGGCTTCCTTCCCCAGAAAGCGGCGATCGTCGGCGTCGCCCGGCGGGAGAAAACGGACGACTCGTTCCGCGCGGAGATGCAGGCTGCCGTCCGCGAGTTCCGCAAGAACGACTACACCGACGAGCTCTGGCAGGCGTTTGCGCGCCGTCTGCGATATGCCCAGGTCGACATCGAATCCGATTCCGCCGCCCCCGCGCTCCGCGACCGCATTCAGTCCATCGAATCGGAAGAAGGCCTCAGCGGAAATCGCATCGTCTACCTCGCCACCGCGCCCGAACTCTTCCTGCCCAGCGTCGAAGCGCTCGACAAGGCCGGCCTCGTCCACCCCATGGAGCAGGCGGAAAAGCTCCGCGTCGTCATCGAGAAGCCGTTCGGCCACGATCTCGAATCGGCCCAGCAACTGAGCCAGTCGCTGGGGAGAATCCTCCGCGAAAAGCAGATCTACCGCATCGACCACTACCTGGGAAAAGAAACCGTCCAGAACCTGCTGCTGTTCCGGTTCGGTAACTCGATCTTCGAACCGATGTTCAATCGGAACCACGTCGACCATGTGCAGATCACCGTGGCCGAATCGCAGGGGATCGAGGGGGGCCGCGGCGGCTACTACGACAAATCCGGCGCCCTGCGTGACGTGCTCCAGAACCACGTCCTCCAGTTGCTCAGCCTCGTCGCGATGGAGCCCCCGGCGTCGTTCTCCGGCGAATACATCCGCAACGAAAAGCTGAAGGTGCTGCAGTCGCTCGTTCCCGGCCGGTCCGGGCCCGTCAGCGGATGGGCCGTCGCGGGCCAGTACGCGGCCGCCGCCATCAAGGGGCAGCGCGTGAAGGCGTACCTCGATGAAGACCGTATTCCGACCGACTCCCGTCGTGAAACCTTCGTCGCCCTGGAAGCCCGGATCGACAACTGGCGCTGGGCCGGAGTTCCGTTCTATCTGCGGACCGGAAAACGCCTGCCGCAACGCGTGACCGAAATCGCCATCCAGTTCAAGCTCCCTCCGCTCAACCTGTTCTCCACGGTCGAATGCGAAGGGACGATGTGCGACCTCGTCGAGGCCCGGCCCAATACGCTCGTCTTCCACATCCAGCCGCGCGAATCGATCACTCTCTCGTTCTCGGCCAAGCGGCCCGGCATGCAGTACCAGGTGCAGCCCGTCGACATGGAGTTCGACTACCAGCAGTCGTTCGATGTCGCGATGCCCGAGGCCTACGAGCGGTTGCTGCTCGACGTCATCCGCGGAGACTCCACGCTCTTCACCCGCAGCGATGAGCTCGAAGCGGCCTGGAAGTTCTGTGATCCGATTCTCGAAGCCTGGGAGAATCCCGATCACCATCCGGAGCTGTACGCCGGCGGAACCTGGGGCCCCAAGGCCGCGCAGGAACTCCTCTCCCGCTCCGGACGGCATTGGTACGTGAGCGAACCCAAATCCAACGGCCACGCCAAGGCCGAAACACCGGTGTGAGCCGCCCGGCGACGCGGACGATTCTCCGGCCTCAGCTGGCAATCAGCCCGTCGACGACGTTGCCGGCCACATCCGTCAGCCGGAACTCACGCCCCTGGTACTTGAACGTCAAGCGTTCGTGGTCGAGCCCCAGCAGGTGGAGCAGCGTGGCGTTGAGGTCGTGGATGTGGACGCCGTTTTCCACGGGACTGAATCCGAAGTCGTCCGTCCTGCCCCAGGTGATTCCCGGCTTCACACCGCCGCCGGCCAGCCACATGGTGTAGGCATCCTTGTGATGGTCGCGGCCGGCGGCCGTCGCCTTGCCGTTGCCGTCCATTCCCTGTCCGAGCGGCGATCGTCCGAATTCCGCGCCCCACACGATGAGCGTTTCATCGAGCAGGCCGCGGCGCTTGAGGTCCGTCACGAGCGCGGCCATCGGGCGGTCGACGTCGAGGCATTTCGCCGGCAGGCGCGTCGCCAGGCTGCCGTGATGGTCCCAGTCGGAGTCGTAGAGCTCGATGACCCGGACGCCGCGTTCGACGAGCCGTCGTGCCAGCAGGCAGTTATTGGCAAACGAAGCCTGCCCCGGTTTCGCGCCATAGAGCGACAGCGTTTCGGCGGTTTCGCCGGACAGGTCCATCAGGTCCGGAACGGACGACTGCATCCGGAACGCCATTTCATACTGGCTGATGCGCGTCGCGATCTCCGGATCGCCGATCGTCGCCAGGCGCGTTTCGTTCAGCCCCTTGACGGCATCGAGAATCCGGCGTCGGTCGGCGTCATCCTGTCCGGGCGGATTGCTCAGGAACAGTACGGCGTCTCCGCTCGATCGGAACTGCACTCCCTGGTACACGCTCGGCAGGAACCCGCTGGACCACAACGACGTTCCAGCCCCGCCGATCGGCCCCGACTGCAGGACGACGTACGCCGGGAGATTGTCGTTCTCCGAGCCGAGTCCGTAGTTCACCCACGAACCCAGCCCCGGCCGGCCGCCGCGCCCGAACCCCGTGTGCAGGAACATCTGGGCCGGGGCGTGGTTGATCTCTTCGGTGTGGATCGATTTGACGATTGCGATGTCGTCGGCGATGCCGGCCAGGTGCGGCAGTAGTTCCGACATCTCCTGCCCGCTCGCGCCATGGCGGCGGAAGCGGTACTTCGAGCCGGAAAGCGTCATCTTTCCGCCGATGAACGCGAACCGTCGGCCTTCAAGAAGCGACTCGGGACAGACCTCTCCGTCGCGGGCCACGAGTTCGGGTTTGGAGTCGAACAGATCGAGCTGCGACGGCGCGCCGATCATGTGCATGAAAATGATGTTCTTCGCCCGCGGACGCAGATCGGGCCCGCGCGGCGCGGACGTTTCCGCAGCAGCTGCGTCGCGACGCAGCAGGGACGCGAGGGCCGTCATGCCCAGCGACACACCGCCGCGCCGCAGGAAACACCGCCGCGCCAGGGCATCGGTCATTGCTGTCAGCCGAGTCATGATCTCAACCCTTGGTGATCGTCTCATCGAGATTGAGGAGCGCCGCACAGACGGCATACCAGCCGGCGAACTCGACCCGGTCGATCGACTTCGGCAACGGGAAGTCGCCGATCAGTCGGTCGATTTCAGCCGCCTGGGCTTTCGCGTCGGATGTCTGGGATTCGTACAGCGACCGGAGGACCGCCAGTTCGGTGGAGGTCGGCGTCCGCGAGGTCGCGCGGCGGAATGCAAACGTCAACCGGCCGTCCAGCGTCGCCTCGTTCTCCTGCAGCACGTCGCGGGCGAACGCCTTGGCCGCTTCGACGTAGACCGGATCGTTGAGGAGCGTGAGCGCCTGGGTGGGTGTGTTCGACCGGGGGCGGTTCACGCGGCACGACATCCGGTTGTTGGCATCGAAGTTGACGAAGCTCGGATAGGGCGAGCCCCGCTTGCAGACGACATACAGCCCCCGCCGGAACCGGTCTTCTCCGGGGCTCACTTCATAGTCGTATCTCTGGCCGCCGACTTTCACCCACAGGCCGTCCGGCTGATACGGCTTGATCGGCGGGCCACCCTGTTTCAGGCTGAGCAGCCCGGCCACGGCGAGCGCGTTGTCGCGAATCGTTTCCGCATCGAGCCGGAATCTCGCCCCGCGGGCGAGGAGGCGGTTGCGGTCATCCTGTTCATGGAGTTCAGGGCGGATTGCGGACGACTGCCGATACGTCGCGGACAGGACGATCGTTTTCAGCAGGTGCTTGATTGAGCCGCCGTTGTCGTGAAACTCCACGGCCAGCCAGTCGAGCAGTTCCGGGTGGGTGGGCGCTTCGCCTTTCAGGCCGAAATCCTCGGGAGTTGTCACGAGTCCCTGGCCGAACAGTTCGCCCCACCAGCGATTGACCGTCACGCGTGCCGCCAGGGGATTGCGCGGACTCGCCAGCCACCGCGCCAGGTCGAGCCGTGAGCGGGGCGCTTCGTCCGTGCTCCCGGTCGCGCTCACGAGCGGCCGCGGAATGGCCGGCTCGACTTTCTCACCGGGAGACAGGTAGTTGCCCCGCTGGAACATTGCTGTCGTCCGCGGCGCCGTCAGTTCTTTCATCACCTGCGTCGTCGGAACCGCGAGCTTCTGCAGGTCCGCCGTCAGCTTCGTCTTCTGCCGCTGGAGCTGCTTGGCCGCGGCATCGTTGGTCGCCCGATAGTCGGCCAGCGCCACGCGCTGCTTCTCGGTCCGCTGGTCCACGGCGACGGCCAGTGCCTCGGCAACGGCCCCCGGGATCGGTTCTTCCGACGCGCTTCCCGTCACGACGCTCAGCTTCAGCCGGCCAATCGTCCGCCCGCCGCCGAAGTTCTGCTCCAGTCGGATCGTGAGCAGCGTCCCCCCCTCATGTCCCAGCGGCTTCGCCGTGTTGAACGTGGCCCAGTGCGGCTTGCGGAACTGCGGATTGATGGCCCAGCCTTTCCCCTCGACCTTGCCGATCGCCTGCTCGGGGGAAAACGACTTCTGCGAAAAGTCGGCCGATGCCGAACTGAACCCAACCGGTTTCGATCCCGCGCCCGAAGCCGGCCCGGCCTCGCAATGGAAACGCGTCAGCACGAAGTTCGGTCGCTTCTCGTCTCCCCGGCCAGGTCCGGCGCCCGGCAGCGATGGATCGGTGAGTGCATCGAGCCGAATCGCGCGAATGTCCTTCACGTTCGTCCGGGCCTGGACGATGTACGTGTCCTGGTCGGGCGTCTCTCCACTCAGCAGCACAGAACCGTCTGGCAGGATTTCAGAGGTCGACCCTTCTGTCGATTGGAAGGAAACAATCTCCAGTGCGTGAATGGCCGGGGCTTCCGTCAGACGCTTCTTCTGCCCGGCCTCCCACCCTGCGTCCGGCGTTTCGAGTTCCTTTCGCCGCACCGCCAGCTGGTCGTCGAGCGCCGCGATCTGCTGTTCGAATTCGCGCCGGGCCGCCGTCGTCTTTTCATCTTCGAGCGAGAGTGAAGTCCCCTTGAACTGGATCGAGCCGGGAACCTTCGGATTCGTCCGCTCCGCCTCGATCTCCGTGTTGTTGAAGAAGGCGAACAGCCCGTAGTAATCCCGCATGCTGAACGGATCGTACTTGTGGTCGTGACACTGGCAGCATTCCATGGTGCTCCCCAGCCACACCATTCCGACCGTGTTCACGCGATCGAAGACCTGGTTCACCCGCGTTTCCTCGGGTTCGGTTCCCGCTTCCACGTTCGTCGGCGCACAGCGGTTGAACCCGGTCGCAATGAGCTGCGACTGCGTCGGCGAAGGGAGCAGGTCTCCGGCCAGCTGCTCGACGGTGAACTGTTCGAACGGCATGTCCGCATTCAGTGCGTCGACCACCCAGTCGCGGTAAGCCCACAGCTCGCGGAAGTCGTCCCGCTGGAATCCATGCGAGTCGGCATAGCGGGCATAGTCGAGCCACGGCCGGGCCCACTTCACGCCGAACTGCGGTGACTCGAGCAGGCGATCGACAAGCCTTTCCCACGCATCGGCCGACTGGTCCTTCACGAAAGCCTCGACTTCGGCGGGCGTCGGCGGCAGTCCCACGAGGTCGAGCGACACCCGGCGGATCAGTGTTTCGCGATTGGCTTCGGGGGATGGCGTCAGCCCCTCGCGTTCGAGTCGCGCCAGCACGAATGCGTCGATCGGTGAGCGGCCCCAGTTGCTCTTCAGAGCGGATGGAACCGGAGGTCGCTCGGGGGGGGTATAGGCCCAGTGCTTGTCCGTCGAGGCCAGCGAGGGCCATGCGGCTCCGCTTTCGAGCCAGCGGCGGAGCGTGTCGATCTCTGATTTCGAGAGAGGCTCGCCGAGAGGGGGCATCCGCTCGTCATCATTCCGCGCGAGCGCCACCCGGCGCAACAGTTCACTCGCATCAGGACGGCCTGGCGTGAGAACGGATTCGATCTTGAGAGCCGCGTCGCGACTGTCGAGGCGCAGGTCGGCCTCCTGCTTCTTCGGGCCGTGACACTCCAGGCAGGCCCTTTTGAGGATCGCGAAGGCGTCGTCAGGAAGCCGGGAATCGTCCGCCTGCAGGCGGCCTGCCAGCGCCACGAGGAGTAAGCAGGGGACGAGGGTTCGCATAAGGAGACGATTGGCCAGGGGCGAGGCGGGGGAGCCGCAGGGGGACGCAATGAGGGCCGAACGCTCCAGATCAGCCAGCGAGAAGAGCCGTCTGTTCGTTTCGTACGCTCATTCTGAAAGGAGCGCTTGCTCATCCGCAAGTCGATCCGTACTGGTGGTTTCCAATTTGAGTCGTTGGAATCAAGTCGTTGTCCCCCGGCAGGAATGAGCGTGACGATGAGCACCTTCCCAATCTGGATGCTGTTGACGGCGCGTGTGCCTCCGCTGGCGATCGCGATTGCCGCGGTCCTGGCAGGGGCGTCCCTGTCGCGTGCGGACGACGCTTCGCAGGCCAGGATCGTCGAGGTCCGCCGCATCTGGGACGCTGCGCCGCACAACGCATTTACGGACCTCGTCTGGCGTGACGGTCACTGGTTCTGCGTGTTCCGCGAAGGGGCGAAACATGTCTCTCCCGACGGCGCGCTGCGGGTGCTCAGCTCGACGGACGGGGCAACGTGGTCGTCGTCCGCCCTGATCCGGTCGACCGACTCAGATCTGCGGGACGCCAAAATCAGCATTGCACCAGGCAATCGGCTGATGCTGTGCGGCGCCGGCGCCCTGCATGAGCCGGTCAACGGGATGCGGCACCAGTCGTATGTCTGGTACTCGGAAGACGGACGCGACTGGGGCGAACCGATTCCGATCGGAGATCCCGGTTTCTGGCTGTGGCGCATCGTATGGCATGACGACATCGCCTATGCCGTCGGCTATTCGACCGCACTCGATCGGTCCACACGGACCACCCGCCTGTATCGCAGCACAGATGGCCGGACGTTCGAGGTGATCGTCCCGGAACTGAACGGGGCGGGACGTTCTCCGGGAGAATCTTCGCTGCTCTTCGACAGCGACGGCTCGTCGCTCTGCATCGTCCGTCACGATGATCCGAAGGAGCCCGCGGCGCTTCTCGGCTCCTCCAGGTCGCCTTACCGGGAGTGGACGTGGAAAAGCCTGCAGACGCGGCTGGGCGGGCCACAGGTGATCCGACTGCCCGATGGACGACTTGTCGTCGGCGGCCGTGATTCCATCGGTCCGCCCGAATGCAACCTGTGGTGGCTTGATCCGGAGACGGCGAAGCTCACGACGCTGGCGACTCTCCCCTCGGGCGGCGACACGAGCTACCCCGGGCTGGTGTTCCGGGACGGATTGCTTTGGGTCAGCTATTACTCTTCGCACGAGGAGAAGACGAGCATCTACCTGGCGAAAGTGAAGTTACCGGACGCGAGCGACGCGACTCGTTAGACCACCCCTTCCGTGCCGGATCGGCCGCGCCTCGTTCGGGAAGCCCACAGGTAGTAGGGGATGCCCGCCCCGATCAGCAGGAACCCGAAACACATCTGCTGGATCTTCTCGAGACTCGTGAGAAAGCTCGCCAGCACCGCCACGGCCCCCACGAGATACAGGAACGGCGTGAACGGATAGCCGAACGTCTTGTAGGGACGCGGCAGATCGGGACGTCGCCACCTCAAAACGAACACGGCCGCGATCGTCAGCCCGTAGAAGATTTCACCGCCGAAGATCACGAAGTCCGACAGGTGGTCGAAGGCGTCCCGCACGCCGATCTTCGATTTCGACGTGTACGCGAACACGATCGCCAGCAGGCACAGGGCCCACGTCGTCTGCATGCGGATCGCATTGGCTGGAGTCTTGTAGACCGGATGCAGCCGGCTCACCGCCTCCGGAAGCAGCCCGTCACGGGCCACGGCAAAATAGATCCGCGGAACCGTCAGCATGTTGGAGTTCGCCGCTCCCAGCGCGGAGATCGTGACGCCGATCGCACAGATCACCGCGCCGATCGGGCCGAACAGCACTTCGCTCACTTTGGCCGCGATGGGGCCGGCCGTCGCCACTTCGTGAAACGGGAGCACGAGGTGGTAGCTGAGAATCGTCGCCATGTAGATCGCGACGATGATCGCCATGCCGACCGTCAGCGCGGCCGGCATGTTCCGCTGCGGGTTCTTCACTTCGCCTGCAATGAATCCCAGGTTCGACCAGCCGTCGTAGGGCCATTTCACCGCGAGCATCGCAATCGCAATCGCCTTCCAGAAGTCGAAGTCGACCTTCTCCGGCGCCAGCGGCGCGAGGTTCTCCGGGTTGGCCTTCCCGGTGAGCCACGGCGCGACGATCAGGACGATCAGGAACCCGACCTTGATGATCGTCGTCAGGTTCTGAAAGTTCGCACCCCAGCGCGTGCCGCGGATGTTGATCATCGCCAGTCCGACGAGGATGGCGCCGGCAAAGATGCCGTCCATCACATGCCCCGGCTGCTGCGATTCGGGAAGCAGCGCTTCCAGGTAGATGACGCAGGCGCAGGCCAGGGTGCCCAGGGCCGACGTCCGCATGACCCAGAATTCGGTCCAGCCCCACAGGAACGCCGGCAGCCGCCCGTACGCCGCGCGGAGGTAGACGTAAGGCCCTCCCGCCTGCGGCATCATGGCCGACAGTTCGCCGCTCGCCAGCGAGCCGCACCAGCTGAGAATGCCCACGATCAGCCACACACCCAGGATCGGTCCGAAGGAACCGACCGTCTTGGCGATCGTCGGTTCCTTCATGAAGATGCCCGAGCCGATGATCGACCCGACGACAATCGCGATCGCGTCGCGCAGGTTGAGCGTCCGTGGCAGAACGTTTCCGGATTCCGATTCCGAACCGACAGGCTCCAGCGGACGCACGTCCATCAACACTCCACGGCAGGCGAACAGGCTTGAGCGAGGCCGCGACAGCGTACAGCGCGCGTCCGGAATTGTCCGCCGAAGCCCGCACGAAATGGCGCGATCTCAAAGACCCTCCGCGCCAACGCACAACATCCCGCCGCCGAGAGCCGGCCCGGCCGTTACGTCTTGTGGAATTCGTCCCAGCGGCCCCAGGCGTACGTCCACTCCATCCACATCCGCATCATCGCCCACAGCCCCCGCATCCGCGTCAGATGCTCGGGGGGGAGCGGCGCGTTCTCGCGCACTGACGACTGGGCGGCCGACCGCAGCCCCCATTTCGTGGCCAGCGTGTGCATCAGGCCATCGGCCGTGAGGTCCTCCGCAGCCTCCTCGACCAGGTAGCCGGCCGCCTGGGCCAGCACGAACTGCTCGAACAGCTTCGACCGCAGAGGCTCCATCTCGAGAGGTCGCTGGCTCCGCTCCGATTCCAGGATCAGCGCCTCCACCTCGGCGCGAATCTGGTCGGCCAGGGAAAGGTCATCAAGGTCGAACTCGGACGTAGACATGACTTCAAATCGCAACGACGAACTGGGCACAGAAACATCCCGGAGCAGACCACATGGTCTTCCCCCGTGCAAGCACCAGCGGTCGTTGCCCCCGCCCGTCCACCGGTCATCGGCTACGGGCGCGACTGCAGCAGCGCCACGACAGGCGCGTTCGCCTCCGGGAACTTCAGCTCCCCCAGTTCCCGCCGCAACCGCCATTCAAAACGCCCAAGCGCCGCCGGACGCCCGGCGACCGCCGGTCGGCAGAGCACGAACGTCAGTTCCACCCGGCCATGCGGATAGTCGTGCGTACATTCATAAACCCGCTCGACCGGCAGAACGTCCAGCCCCGTTTCCTCCAGGCACTCGCGGACCGCTCCGTCGTTCGGCCGCTCGTCGTGATTCAGCTTGCCGCCTGGGAACTCGTGGTAGCCAGGGAGCGGCCCGTCCGGGCCTCGAACGCCGACCAGGTACGCGCCGTCCGCTTCGACGATCGCCACCGCGACACGCGTCACTCGGGAGAGATCAGGCAGGGACATGGAAGGAGCTTGGTGCATTCAGGCCGCCACAGGAATCGACTCGTGATCCGGATCTTCCCCCGACTCCAGCTCGTTGATCGGGGAATCGCCGTTGTCCACGGGCATTGCCCCCCAATGGCCGTCCGCCGCGGAAATCGCCTTCAGGTTCGAACGCTCGAGTGAGGCTTCGCCTCCCTGTTCCAGTTCGCGCAGGAGCGTCCGGATGACGCGCTCCGCCTCCAGCCGGTCCTGCCGCCAGCGCTCGCGAGCCGCAGCGAACTGCGATTCGCGCCGCGAGAAGTCTTCCGCCTGGTTCGCCATCGCGAGCTGACGCCCCGCCAGATGCTCTTCGCGTTCCGCCACTCGCTGCAGCTGTTCATCGCGCTCAGCCTGGAAGCCGTCGCGGCGCTCGATCAGCTGTCGCTGCGCCTGTTCGCATTCCTGCCGACGCCTCGTCAGCGACTCCCGCAGATCGCGGTAGTGATCGAACAGTTTCGTCCGCGCCGCCTGCACCCGCTCCTGCGCTGCGGCGACATCCAGCGCGTGGACCGTCTGCGAATACACCTGATCGACAACCAGTCGCGATTCCAGCGTCTCCTGTCGCTCCTGATCGAGTTCATCACGCAGCCGGTCGAGACGCAGCCGGCGGCCCTCGAGGTTCTCGGCCTGCAGGTTCAGCATTTCCTGGTGGCGCTCGACATCGCGCGCATGGTCTTCGATCGCCTGCGCGAGTTGCTCCTGGTCCTGGACGACCTGTTCGCGCTGTCGCGCGACATCCTGCGTGGCCGCGTCGTGCTGTTCACGGACCAGTTCGGCCTCGGAGACGAGCGACGCTTCCCGCCGCTCGAGCAGGCTGCGCAGTTTGCGGATCTGCCGCAGCCGCAGCGCGTTCACGTGTTCAACTTCACTGGCCCACACGCGGCGCGTTGCCGTCTCGCGTTCCAGTCGGGCCCGCTCGGCCGAGATTTCGCTGCGCAGCCGCGCGAGGTGGTCCTCATGCAGCCGCGTCCGCTTGTCGAGATCGACATGACCCTGTTCGAGTGCGGCTTCGCGCGACTCGAGATCGACGGCGCGCGCGTCCAGTTCTTCCCTCTCGACGCGCAGCCCGTCGCGCTCCGCAGAAAGTTCTTCTTCGAGCCGTTCCCTGAGTTCGGCCCTCTCCGCTTCGAGCGCCGTCCGCACCTCGTTCAACTGCTGTTCGGTCGAATCCAGTTCGGTCGTCCGGCTGTCGCAGGCCGACTCGCGGTTCAGCACCTCTTCTTCGCGGGCGGCCAACTGTTGCTCGCGCTGGGCCGACTCCGTTTCCAGCTGCTGGGCGAGAAGCCGCAGGCTGCGGCGCTCGTTGTCGAAGGCAATCAATTGCCGGTTGAGATTCGCTTCCCGGCGATCCAGCTCTTCGAGCTGTTTACGGAGATGCTCCATCAGACGCGTCGCCTGCTGGAGAGCCGATTCACCCGTCATCGCGGTGCGGACCGCGGAGGGGAACTCGCGCGCCGCGAGGCGGCCAGGCGAGGACTGCGATGCATCGGGCATGGGAATCCTTTCCCGCGGAGCACTCAGATTACTCGGAAGCCGCCCGTTCCGGCGGCTTCCGGTTCAATCCGACATTCGCACTCAGGCGAGGTGCTTGTCGATCTTCGCGGCCAGCTGATCTTTCTTCAGCACGCCGACCACCCGCTCCACCGGCTGTCCACCCTTGAACAGCAGCAGCGTCGGGATGCCTTCAATGCGATAGTTCATCGCCGACTGACGGCTCTCGTCGGTGTTCACCTTCACGACGCGGAGCTTGCCGGCGTAATCGGTGGCGATCGCTTCGACGGTCGGAGCCAGCATCTTGCACGGGCCGCACCAGGGGGCCCAGAAATCAACGAGCACCGGCGTGTCGCTCTTGAGCACTTCGGTGTCAAAGGTGGTGTCAGTGACGTCAGCAACTTGACCGGCCATGGGAACCTTCCTCTCCTCAAATCTTGGCTGCAGGATTCGTTTCGCGGCGCAAGTATTGACCAGTGCCCGAAACCTGTCAACGGGCGTCCGGAACCGTCAATTGCATGCAACTGTTCGTCCCGCAATGCCTTGCGACGCCTTGCGCACCACGCGAAATCGCGCCCGGACAGTTCGGATTTCCGCGTCCGCACGGCCCCAGGGACTACACCGACGCCGGCTCGCTTCCGAAACGCGAGGCGTACAGCCGCTCGATATCCGCCGTCGTCACGGTGATCTCGCGGATGAAACCGGTGTGCACCCGTTCGTAGCTCAGCTTGCCGGCCAGCTTCGGGTCGGCGTGGATCGCCTTCGCCAGCCACTGCTTGTCCTCGTCAGAGAGGCCCAGCACATCGGGAGCCCAGTTCGTCCGGGTTTCGACCACGAGCGAATCGACGCGGGGATCGTACTTGGTGTAGGCGGCCATCGTGCGTTCTATGGACGGTGCGGACGCGTAAAGACGAGCCCAGACCATATCGCGGCGGATGCTCCAGCATCAATGACCAGCCCAAAGAGGGACGCCTTCCGGAGCGGCCACCCTGCAGGCCTTCGCCCCGGTCTGTGCGTTCCACGCCTTCACCACATCCCGACAGGGAGATGGCGACGAGGAGCGGTTGAGGAGCCTGAATTCGCGTCCGCACACCAGAAGGTGGGCGATCTGTTCCCTGAACTCGCAGACGCACTCAGTTGCTCGGAACGCGTCTATTCGTCGCGCCGCTTGATCGGCCGGCTTCGCCGCAGCGGTCCGCCGGGGCCGTCGCTGTCGGGCACGTCCTCGAGCGCCCGGCGCACCGCATCCAGCAGCACGTCCATCGCGAACGGCTTGCGCAGGTAATCGACGACGCCCAGCATCTCGGCATATGCCTTGTGCCGCCCCCCCTCGTTGGCGGTGATCATGATCACCTTTGGAGGGTTGGCCAGCCCCTTCATGAACTCGAGCACGGGGAATCCGCCGAGCCGCGGCATCATCATGTCGGTGATCACGAGATCGGGCTGTTCCGCTTCGATCAGCCGCTGCCCGTCGATCCCGTTGGACGCGGTGAGGACGTGATAGCCCGCTCCATCCAGGACGCTCGAGAGCGTGGAACTGATTTCCCGGTCGTCTTCGATCAGCAGGATCCGGCGGGGCATGGCGGGAGGTCGGAAAGGTGTCAGAACGGATCGGACGGCGGGCCCGGCCGGCCCATCGTGGTCGGCCGGTCGCAGACCATCAGTCGAAGTCCATCGTATCAAGGATCGCCGCGCAGTACGCATCGACGGGCTTCTGCTGCGGATGGAATGGGGCAGCCGCCTCTGCGCTTTCGCTGACGACGATGAGCTGCCCCTCGCTGGCGCCCATCTCGTCGTAAACGATGAGTTCCTCGGCGGATGACGCCTGGCCGGTTCGCAGGCACTCCAGCGACAGCGGCACGGCGATCAGGTAGCGGGCGCCGGTCAGCGACGCTTCCGCACGCGCGAGGTTCAGTTTGCCGATCACACGGGCGATACGCATGAGATTGATCGGGGTGAGACGGCGAACAGGAACAGGGCAGGGAGACGTCTCGGTTCTGCCGGGGGCCGGTGTCGATGACCGTTCCGATCATCGGTCCTCGGAAACAACAAGAGCCTGTCTCGCCGGGCGAAACAAGCTCTCGAAATATCCAGTCGAAGGGGATTCAGTGTCGCGGCGAACGCGACCTCCGAATCAGGCCTTCTTGCCTTCCGGGGCCGGAGCCGGTTCAGCCGGCGGTTCCGGAGCGTTTTCCGGAGCCGGGGCGGTGTTGCAGGGAGCAGCACAAGCCGAGCTGCAGGCAGCTCCGGTCGTGGCACAGCAGCTGGCGGCAGCGCCGCAGCAGGCAGCGGTCGGGCAGCAGGTGTTGCCGCAGGCGCCGTTTCCGCAAGCGCCGCTTCCGCAGGCGTCGCAGGAAGCACAGGCATTGCCGCAAGCACCAGTTCCGCAAGCGCCGCAGGGAGCGGCACAGTTGGCACCGCAGGGAGCGGCGCAGCTCGGGGCCGGGCAGCAGGCGTTGGCGCCGCAGCAGCCGCGGCTGCGACGGGCACGGCAACGGCCGGCTTCCGCGTCGCTGGTGAACGCAACCAACAGGGCCGCCAGGGCGGACAAGGCAAACAGCTTACGCATCATGATGTGGTACTCCTAATGACTCGGCGATCTGATTGTCCTCACCCCAGGGGTTGGTCCGAGCCTCATGATCGCCAACACCGGGTCGCCATCATTCCGTCAACATGCCGGAACTCATCAGATGGCGCAATGACAGCGGGAGTGATAAAGTTCACCACCCCCGCTGTCAATTGACGCACCAATGACTCGACTCTCTGCGGATTAGCCGCAAGCGCCGCAAGGAGCAGCGCAGCTCGGGCCGCAGGGGGCGCCGCAGCTCGGAGCAACAGCACCGCAACCGCCGCAGGGGGCAGCGCAGCTCGGGCCGCAAGGAGCGGCGCAGCTCGGGGCCGGGCAGCAGGCGCTGGCGCCGCAGCCGCGCGAACGCTTGGCACGGCAGCAACGACGGCCGGCTTCAGCTTCCGAGGAAGCCGCGAAAACAACAGCCGCCAGGGCGGTCAACGCAAACAGCTTACGCATCATGATGTCACTCCAGTTTGGACTCGGCGATCATTGTCCTCTCCCCGGGCGTTGGTCCGAGCCACAAAATGTGCCACGCCGGGTGGTCATCCATCCTGAAAAGACGGCAAACACCGCCCCGATGACCGCTACTGACAGCCGGTGTGATATTGCACGCCCTGCGCACTGTCAAACCACGTCACTCGCGAAATCATCGAAGTTTTTTCGAATCCCTTCCTCCCTCTCACCGCTGTAAACTTCGTATTGACATACTGATCCGCTTATACATTCCCTTTTGACGTCCCGGATTTCCGGTCCTGTTTCACTCCATGATGCACTCGTCGATGTTCCCGGAATCCCCTTCGCTCTGGGCCCTCGACAGCGCGACCCGCTGGACCTTCAACGGACCCGCGAAAGTCATGGGCATCCTCAACGTCACGCCCGACAGCTTCTCCGATGGAGGACGCTGGGTCGCCACCAGCGCCGCAGTCGAGCATGCTCTCGATCTCGCCCGGCAGGGCGCGGACATCATCGACGTCGGCGGCGAATCGACGCGCCCCGGCTCTCTCCCCGTCGATCCCGAAGAGCAGCTCCGCAGGATCCTGCCCGTCCTCCAGGAACTCCAGGGACGCCTGCAGATCCCGGTCTCCGTCGACACCTCATCCAGCCTCGTCGCCCGGGAAACACTCGCCGCCGGAGCCACGATCGTCAACGACGTCACCGGCATGTCCGGCGATCCCGCGATGGTCGGCGTCTGCGCCGAATCCGGCTGCGGCGTGATCGTGATGCACATGCAGGGCACACCCCAGACGATGCAGCTCGCCCCCCGCTACGACGACGTCGTCCGCGAAGTCACCAGCCACCTCCAGCAGCGCGTCCGCGAACTGGGCACTCAGGGCATCCCCGCGGAACGCATCGTGGTCGATCCCGGCATCGGATTCGGAAAAACGCCCGACCACAATCTCCAGATCCTCTCGAACATCGCCGCCCTGCGATCGATCGGCCGGCCCGTACTGATCGGACACTCGAGAAAACGCTTCCTTCAGAAGGTTCTCGGCCGGCCCGTCGAAGAAGCGACCGCGGGGACGATCGGAGTGGCGATCGCTGTCGCCCAGCAGGGGGCCGGGCTCATTCGCGTGCACGACGTGCAGGCCGTGAAAGACGCGCTGACTGCCTGGGACACTGTGCGATCCGCTGCGTTCACGGGCGCATCGGGCGGGTGAGACGTCGCCTCCGCCTCAATGCGGCGCGAAGCGTGAGAGTTGTCGCGGGCGCGCGTCTCAGGAGCGCGGTGTGGCGGGGCCAGCCTGCGGTTTGGTCCACGGGCGATTCCCCGGAGACGACGCCTCGGCCGCCATCGATTCCACTTCCTGAAGCACCGCCGCGCGCACCTGCGTGACCTGCTCCAGGATCGCCGCCTCACGCTCGTTCATCCTGGCGTCGTTCGGCGCCAGGCCGTGCTTCTGGTTGTAGTACTCGATGAACTCGTTGAAGACGTCCTGGAACTCCGTCAGGAGATCGTCCTTCCGCAGCTTCACCGTCGACACTCTCTCTCCGGCAATCATTCGCTTCAGCACGGTCTGGAACCGGACCAGCGGGCCGGCAATCCGGTGGCTTTGCCGGAAGACGTCATACAGGAAGACCGGCGCCAGCAGGACGGCGCAGAGGGCCAGCCCCGCATAGTCGCTGGCGAAGGTGGCATACAGCTGCCCGATCGTCCGCACCTCGGTGTCGCCGGCGATCAGGGACGCCCTGTAGGCGATATAACGCGCCACGAAAATGGCGTTCCAGAGGACAGCATGGTAGATCGCCCAGTAGCAGGCGATGCGTCCGAGGATTCGCCCTTGGATTCGGGCGCTGACCCAGACCCGGCCGCGCACGCGATCGTTGGTCATGACTCACACTCGGATTCAATACGCGCAGGCTCCGCGGCCGGCGCGCCGGAACGGCGCTCCGCGACCAGCGGTCCCATACAGAATTCTTACTTCCATTCAGGGGGCACGGCGGCCGATTCCGGCGAACAGGGAGTAACCCCGCAAGGTCGACGCCCCTCCAGTCCTGCCATCCGGCATAGCCGGTCACCCGAGGTGACGGTCATTCCGAGTTTGCCAGCTCGATCTGCACGTTGATGATGTCGTCGCGGCGGGCCATGAATGCGTCGAGCACCGACGGGTCGAAGTGTTTCCCACGCCCCTCGGTGAGGATCGCGAAGCACTTCTCCAGCGGAAACGCCGCCTTGTACGGTCGCTTGCTGCTCAGGGCGTCAAACACGTCGGCCACGGCCGTGATTCGGCCTTCCAGCGGAATGTCGACTCCCGCCAGCTTCAGCGGGTAACCGCTTCCGTCCCATTTCTCATGGTGCGTCAGCGCGATTCGCTTCGCCATCGCCAGGATCGGCGAGGCCCCGACGTCCATGATCCGGGCGCCCAGTTCGGTGTGGCTCTTGAGCAGACGGTTCTCGCGGTCCGGCAGGCAGTCGACGATCTTCTTCCCGAAGTTGCAGTGCCGCTGCATCAGGTCGAACTCGTCTTCCGTCAGCTTGCCCGGCTTCAGCAGGATGTTGTCCGAAATGCCGATCTTGCCCACGTCGTGCAGCTGTGCGGCCGGCTCGAGAATGTCCAGCATCGCCTGCGTCATCCCCAGCTGCTCGCCGATGATTCGCGCGTAACGGCCGACGCGGACAATGTGCTGCCCCGTGTCGTCGTCTCGAAACTCCGCGGCCCGGGCCAGGCAGTGGATCACGTCGAGTCGCGACGCTTCCAGCTCCGCGGTCCGCTTCCGAACCGCTTCTTCGAGGGCCTCCGAATAACCGCGCAGGTGGTCCTGCCAGGCCTTCACCTGCAGCACGTTCCCCAGTCGGGCCAGAAGTTCCTCGCGATGAACGGGCTTGCACAACAGGTCGGTCGCGCCGGCCCGCAGGGCCCGGATCTTGGTTTCGTCATCCGAACTCGCCGTCAGGATGACGACCGGCATCTGCGACAGCGTCACGTCGCTGCGGATCGCGGACAGGATCTCCAGGCCGTCGATGTGCGGCATCTGGATGTCGAGCAGGACGACATCCGGAAGATGGAGACCGATCTGCGGCAGCGCCTGGGGAGCATGGTCCGTCGACACGATGTTCGTGTAGCCGTCCATCTCCAGGTAACCCTGGACGACCGCGATGTTCAGCGGCTCATCGTCGACGATCATGATCCGAGCCTGACGGACATCCCGGATTCCCGGGGCCTCAGGCCTGAAGATCGAGTCGACTGCAGCAGCCGGACGCGCGTGGCGAGTGAGGAGGGACAACATGGAATACGCCTTCTGACTTTCAAACAGTGGTCGGCTCGGGGGTGGCAATCCGATCGATCAGGCAATCGATCTCCCGCAGGCAGTTCTCCGCGTCCTGCGGTTGGCCTCGGCGCGCGGCCTGTTCCAGGCGGCGCGCCGGTTCAGTAAAGCATTCAAATCCGACCGTCCCGCCGGCTCCCTTGAGCCAGTGGGCCGACGAAGCAAGGTCTTCCCAGCGATCGTCCGCGAACGCCTGATGCATCTGCGCCCGGCGCTCGCCCAGTGATTCGACAAACCGCACGATGATCTCCCGGAACTTCGGCAACGCCGTCGGAAGCGTCGAACGAATCCGTCCCTGCGGTTCGCTCGCCAGCGCCTCGGCCGTCCAGGCCACGTCCAGGTCCACGTCGGACTCGCGTTCCTTCGACGGCGCCGGCCGCGACGAATCGATTTGCCTCGCGACCGCCTCCAGCAGACGATCCACCTGGATCGGCTTCGTGAGGTATCCCGTGCATCCGGCCGACAGGCATTTCTCCCGGTCCCCCCGCATCGCGTGCGCCGTCAGCGCGATGATCGGCAATCGGCATCCTCCCGATCGCAGCCGCTGGGCGGCCGAGTATCCGTCCATCACAGGCATCTGCATGTCCATCAGGATCAGGTCGAAGTCGCCCGACTCGGCGGCCTGAACGCCTTCCAGGCCGTTGCAGGCGCAGCTCACCCGCGCGTTCACCCGTGACAGCACCAGGGAGATCAGGTCGCGGTTGGTCTCGCCGTCTTCCACCAGCAGGATCCGGACGCCGGTCAGGTCGTGCGCCCTCGCGCCGACAGCCGACGCATGCTGCGAAGGCTGGATCGATTCGCTCAGCTGCACGGGAATGAACCGCACGTTCTCGAGCGACCCGGTCGAGATGGTCGCCCGGAAGGTGCTCCCCGCTCCCAGCTGGCTTTCCACCGTAATGTCGCCGCCCAGTCCCCGCGCGATATAGCGCGAAATCGCCAGGCCCAGTCCGGTCCCGCCGAACTTGCGCGTGATCGAATTGTCGGCCTGGTCGAACGGCTGGAAGATCCGGTGGACCTGGTCAGGTCCAATGCCGATCCCCGTATCGCGAATCGTAAACTCGAGGGCCCAGTCGCCTTCGATCATGAGCGCGGCGATCTGCACCCACACCGAGCCTCGCTCCGTAAACTTGATCGCATTGGAAATCAGGTTCATCAGCAGCTGCCGCAGGCGGGCCGGATCGGTCTGAATCGACTCCGGCACATCCGTCAGCCACAGCGCCTCCAGCGCCAGGCCTTTCTGCTGGGCGCGAACCCGCAGCAGCGAAAGCACATCTGTGACAATCTGCTGCGGAGCGCAGCGCAGATTGTCGAACTCCATCCGGCCGGCCTCGATCTTCGAGAGGTCCAGGATGTCGTTCAGAAGCGTCAGTAGATGCGTGCCGCACGAATGGATCACGCCCAGGTAGTTCTGCGCCTGCGACGTTGAAACATTCCCCGCCCGCAGCACGTCCGTGAATCCCAGGATCCCCGTCAGCGGCGTGCGAATCTCATGGCTCATGTTCGCCAGGAACACGCTCTTCGCCTGGTTGGCCGCTTCCGCCTGTTCCTTCGCGCGCCGCAGCTCGCTCTCCGCGGCCTTCCGCGACGTAATATCCGCCTGGATGGCGACGAATCCCGTCAGGCTGCCATCCGCCGTGCGGAGCGGCTGTACTTCCATCGCCAGCCAGTATTCGCGGCCGCTCTTCGAGTAATTCTTGAGTTCCGTCTGGAAGGGAAGCCCGGCCTGGATGCGGGCCTGCATGAACGCCAGTTGCTCCGGATCCAGATCGGGACCGCGGAGGAACTCGGCCGGTCGCCGGCCGATCACTTCATCCAGCGTGTATTCGGTGATGCGCGTGAACCCTTCGTTCACCCATTCGATCCGTTCATCGATGTCGGTGATGACGACCGCGTTGTGAGTATGGGCCGCGACAAGCGCCAGCCGGCGGGCCTGGCTCTCGCTGATTTCCAGCGCCTGCTCCGCCTGCTTGCGATCGGAGATGTCGCGCACGAACGCGCAGTACGTCAGCTCGCTGCCATGCCGGATCGGCGTCGTCGCCAGTTCGATCGGGATCTCCCGCCCCGTCCGGTGCAGTCCGACCAGTTCCCGACGCTGGCTGCAGGCCGTCAGCGGCGACGGCCCGCCCAGGATTTTCTGGCCGTTGACCGACAGGTCCCGCGACTCGCCCGGCAACACCAGCTCGGTGAACCGCTGGCCCAGCGCCTCAACGGCCGACCAGCCGAAGATCCGCTCCGCCTGGCAGTTCCACGTCGTGATCCGTCCTTCGCGATCAATCGCGATTACTCCATCCAGGGCTCCCTCGATGATCGCCCGCTCCTTGGCGAAGATCCGGTTCAGCTCTTCCGTCTGACGCTGCGAGCTCAGTCGGCTCTCCTCCAGCTCCGCTGTCCGTCGGGCGTAGTTTCCCATCTCCCGTTCGTTCTGCCGGATCGCCAGGATCAGGAACGTGTCGAGCACCACCAGCCACGTCGAATACTCCACGTCGCTCAGCCAGTCGCGGGCGAGATCGACGGCATCCTGCGGCCAGAAGATTCCACCCGTCCAGCGATCGATCAGCGCGAACGCTGTCGGCGCCAGGAGGAGTCGCGGATCACGATACGCCGACAGGAACGCCAGCGACGCGAACACATGGAAGTAGGTGGCCCCGTCCGCTTCGGTGACGCGCATCAGCAGGGACGACAGAACGATCTGTGACAGCGCGACGCAGTTCCGCGTCCACACGTGCCCCGCCCGGAACCGCACGAGCAACAGCGTCGGGCCCGTCGCGGCGAACGCGATCAGCATCATCCCCCACGCCCGGCTCTGTGGAACCAGCGAGCCGCCCAGCGGGGCGTCAATCGGGCCGTAGTAAGCTCCCGCGGAAATCGCCAGGAACTGGATCAGCAGCAGCCAGGCGAACAGGCCATCCGTCCGACGGAAAATGCGGTGGCGATGCGCGTGCAGCAACTGTGCTGCACGACGCTCGACTTCCGTCATCTCCGACACGACTGGCATGGATCGCTCCAGCCGGAATCTCTTCGCAATTCGAAGAGTCTCCCAGGCTGAAGCAACGCTAGCTCAACCACGCCGCGAGGAGACGCCGTGTTGAATTTCTGCAACTCATTAGGGAGACCCTATCCACCTGTGACGGTTATGCGGAACAGGTGGAATCGTGAGACCGGAATTGGCTGAATGGCAGGGGGACAAATCGTCCTCCTGCCGCCACAGGCACGGGGGTCCTCCTCCTTAAGGTGCTCTCTGCACGGCGTCGGCCTTCCCGGTCGACTCCGCCGCCTCACGCCGCAGGAATTCGCCCGCCTTCACCACCCGTCCATCACGAAACCGGATCTCATACTCGTCCCCCGACAGCGACGACTTCGATCCCACCTGCTCAATGAAGTCGTCCACAGTCTTCACCGCATCGCCCGCCCGCGCACGCTTCTCCCTCAGGTGCTGCGCCGCATCCGCCGGCGAATGCTCGCTTCCGTTGCGAAGAAACGTCGCCCCTTCCAGCGACTCCACGCGGGCGATCAGCCGGTCGATCTTCTGGGCCTCGGTCAGCTTCTCTTCCGAGGCCGCTTCCGACAGGGTGAACGTCGCGAAGTCCTCGCCCACCAGCGCGTTGTCGAGCTTTACCAGCGCCAGCTCATACTTCCCCTGCTGGTATTCGAACGGCCGGCGATCGCCTTCCTCCATGAAGGCCGGCTGAAGAAACACGCCCGACTCGCTGCGAAGGGCGGCCTCCACTTTTCCGCGGGTGATGTCCCCCGCAGAAAGGGTCAGCCCCTGCGACGATCCGGGAACAACGGTCTGCGATCGCTGCTTCACCGTCATCGTCACCGGGAGTCCGACGATCGCCGGGGCAACGGGCTTCGACGCGGCTTCATTCGTCGCGGGCGTCGGAGGCTTCGGCCGACAGCTGCCCAGCAGGCACACGCAGCAGACAAGCGTCACCATTCGCATGACGGCTCCCGGAATCGATGTCCACGCGTCCAGCCATTGCAGACACCATTCTCGATCGGGCGACACCGCGAAGCAACGGGTGACAATTTCGGGGAAGTGTGTCCGCTCCGACCGTCACCCCGTGTGAATCTCATTTCTCCGGCAGTTCGATCACTCCCGTCCAGCCGGGCGGGGCATGGCGGTTGTGCTGTGCCAGGCGCGGAAGCAGGAAGTCGGGCGCCCGGTCCGAAGAGGGCATGGCATGCAGGCAGCGATACGCCTCTTGCCATCGGCCGGCGAGGAAATGCTCGACTCCCTGTTCATACAGCTCCAGATGAGCGTCCGTCAGCTCCTCTCCGCCGCTCATCGGCAACAGCAGCTCGCTCACGGTCAACGGCGTTTCCATTCCATACGGTTGGACCCGCGCCAGCTTTCGCAGGCGGCCTTCAGTCGTGCTCAGTCGCCGGCGCACGACGTCCGCCGTCGCCTCGTCGAGCAGGATCGGGACCCGCAGCTGCTTGGTCATCGTTTCCAGTCGACTGGCCAGGTTCACGACTGGCCCGAAAACCGTCACCGTCATTCGGTCGCTCGTTCCGATCTTCCCGGCCACGGCCGGCCCCTGGGCGATTCCGATGCCGACGTCCACGTCGGCCAGCGGGTGGTCCGGGTCCTGACGCAGCGCCGAAAGCCGCCGCCGGATGCCGAGCGCCGCCCGGCACGCGTTGAGCGGAGCTTCTTCCGATCCGAACGGCCAGCCCCAGAATCCCAGCGCGGCGTCCCCCAGAAACTCGCCCGTGACCCCTCCGTGATGCAGGATCTCCTGCGTCATCAGCTCCAGCGCCATCCGCAGTTCGTTGAGCAGCGACTTCAAATCGCCCGCCGCTTCCTCCGCCCGCTGGCTGAAACCCCGCACGTCACAGAACAGGACGGTCACATGACATTCCCGCGGCTCCAGCAGGTCGACATTCAGCCCTCCCGTGTCTGATCTCTCCAGCGCCTGCAGCACCGGCGGAGAGAGGAACTGCCGGAGCACCGACAGGTTCGACTCCAGCCGGTTCACACGCTCGACCGAACCGATGACGTCCGCCACCAGCTCCGTGAACTTCACGTCGGCCTGCAGGTGCATCCCTTCCGGCCGCAGCGATTCGGCGATGGAATGCATCTGGTCGATCTGTCCCGCGACATACAGCCCCCGCCGCACGGGCTGTCCCTCGATCGGCGTGCAGAACGCCCAGTCCGAATCGGAAGAGACCGTATAGTCCTCCGTCGACGGGTTTCTCCGCTGCCAGGCATGCAGTGCCGAACGCTGCTGCGTCAACGCTTCCACGATCAGACGGTGACTCGGACGGAACGACCCCGAGGTCTCCCGACGCCGCTCCCAATGCCGGATGCCGACCTTGCCCTCGTCGTTCAGCTCCACGACCGCCACCGCCTCGGCATTCCGGATCCCGGTCAGCAACAGGTGCGACAGCCGGCTCCAGAGCGCCGACTCGTTGTGCGATCCGCTGATCAGTTCCGGCAGCGACGACAGGACGTCCATCCGCTTGTCGGCGTCGCGATACTGGATCCGCCTCAGGTCCTGCCGCGAGAAGATCACCTCTTCCACCGGCAGGTCGGCCGGCGTCGGCGACGGCACATCCGCCTGGCCGACGTGGAACGTCGTCTCACCGATGACGAACGTGTCTCCCGCCGTGAGGACTGCTTCCTCGACCGGCCGGCCGTTCATGAACACCGGGTTGGCGGCCGAAGGACGTTTGTGAAGTTTCAGCGAAGCTGTTCCGACGTTGATCGTCAGGTGATCGCGCGACAGCACCGGCTCCCACGGAATCGGGAGGTCCACCTCGGGACTCCGCCCCAGGCGCAACGTCTTCCCCGGCTCGAGCGCCTGACGCAGACGCTGCGAAGGATTGGGGCCGTGTGCCACGAGTTGCCACATATCGGAGTTCGCGAAGAGTGATCGGCCGGGAAGTCACGGAAAGTATCAACATCCCGGTCAAGTTCGTCTAACATCGCCTCCAGGTCGGCCCGATGCCGCCTGACGAACAGACGGCTCGTGACTGGTGCGGGCCTGCCGCCCCCCGGCCGCCCGACAGGTCGGAAGTCCGAATCACTGACCGCCATGTCCGCATCGGATGCTTCGCTGCGCGAACTCGCTGTTCGCATCTGGAAGGCCGGAGTTCAAGCGGTCGATGCGCAGCATCTCGTCCAGAACCACGTCACAGTCGATGCCGACTCCCTCGTCATCTCCGGTCACCGCTTCACCCTCGGTGTAACCGGCCGCGTCTGTGTCCTCGGGGCTGGCAAGGCCGGCGCCGGAATGGCCGCAGGCGTCGAAGCCGCCCTCGCCGGCTCCCCCTGGGAGGAACGCCTCACCGGCTGGGTGAACGTCCCCGAAGACTGCGTCCGGCCTCTTTCGAGAATTCGCCTGCACGCCGCCCGGCCCGCCGGAGTGAACGAGCCGACCATGGCTGGCGTCGAAGGCGCGGGCGAGATTCTGCGTCAGGCCGCATCGCTCAAGCCGGAAGACCTCTGCCTCGTGCTGATCTCCGGCGGCGGCAGCGCCCTGCTTCCCGCACCCGTGAAAGGCATCACCCTTGAAGAAAAGCTCACCGCCACGCGTTTCCTCTCTCGCGCGGGGGCCACGATCCACCAGCTCAACGCACTGCGGACAGCCATCTCACGTATCAAGGGAGGCGGACTGGCCCGGGCCTGCACCGCCGGACATCTGGTGGCGCTCATCATCTCCGACGTCATTGGCGATCCGCTCGATGTGATCGCCTCAGGGCCGACCGTTCTCTCCCCGCTCGATGCCGCCGCGGCTGCCGATGTCCTGGCGACGTTCGACCCCGATCGGTCGAAGATCGCCGCCTCCATCCACGCCCGCGTCGAAACACTCCTCCGCGAGCCCCCGGCCGCAGACTCGTCGACCGCGTCCATCGAGAACTACATCATCGGAAACAATGCCGCGGCCATTCACGCCTGCGCCGAAGAGGCCCGCGCCATCGGAATCGATGATGTCCGCATCGTCGGCGTCGATCAGCCGGGAGTCGCCAGCGATGTCGGACGGAGTCTCGCCCACGACTGCCGCATCCTCCGCGACTCGTTCAGCGAGCCGCTCGCCGAATCGCGGATCACCTGCCTGCTCTCCGGCGGCGAACCGGTCGTCTCCCTGGCCGAAACGGATGAGCCGCGAAAAGGAGGCCGCAACCAGGAACTCGTGCTCGCCGCGATGTGCGAGCTCTGGTCGATCATCGATGGTCTCAATGTGGCGACGATCGAAAAGGTCTGCGAACTGCTCGCTCCCTCCGGGTTCAAGATCACCCGCGAGCGCCTGAAGCTCGTCGAAGAGGTGTTTGCGCTCACGCAGGGCTTTGATGAAGAGCAGCTCGTCGCGAAGCTGAAAGAGAGTCCGGTCGGTCGTCGGGTCAGTCCCGGTTCCATCGAGCGGATTCTCCCGTTGCTCGTCGAAACCGGCGTGCTGCGACTCAGGATTCGGGAGGACGGCCGCGAGGTCTACGAGCACACCGGGGCCGACGGCATCGCCATCCTCTCCGGAGGAACCGATGGAGAAGACGGCCCGACCGACGCCGCCGGAGCGCTCCTCGATGACGACATCCTGCAGCGCGCCCGCTCGCTCGGACTCAATCCCTTTCACGACCTCGCCATCAACAATTCCTACACGTTCTTCGAGCAGTGCGGCGGCCTGCTGAAGACCGGGCCCACCCACACGAACGTCATGGACGTCCGCGTCGCCCTCGTCCAGCACCGCCGCTCCGAATCCGCCCCGAACATCTCCTCGCCGTAGGGCCGGCTCCGCCGGGCGGACGTCTACGGCAGCGGCACCTGAGTCGGATGCTGCAGGTACGCGATCAGGTTCTTCACCTCCTCATCGCTCAGCGTCTTCAAGAGCCCATCCGGCATCAGCGACAGCGTCGAAGCCTTCATCGCCTCGATCTCCGATTTCTCGATCGTCGACCGGGCATTCGCCATCTGCAGCGTGATCGTGCGGTCCGTCTCGGCCACCTTGATCCCGTTCAGCACGCGTCCATCGACGAGTGCCACGACCGACAGCCGGTAATCGATGGGAACCACGTCCGCCGGCGCGATGATGTTTCCCAGCAGGTAGTCGAGGTTGTGTCGCCCGGAACCCGTCAGGTCCGGCCCGATCTCCGCCCCCTGGCCATGCAGGCGATGGCAGTTTCCACACACCTTGTTGAACACCAGACGCCCCTGGCCCATGTCGCTGTTCGCGATCACCGGCGGAGTCAGCTCATTCTTCCAGCGGGCAATGTCCGATTGCGCCTCGGCCGACGATTCGCGAATGTCGCCCCACGCCTTCGTCAGCCGCTCCGTCAGTTCCTCGCGCCCCAGGCTCACCACCTGCCGCGCCTGCGACGCCGACAGATCGCTTTTCGGAATCGTTCCCTTTTCGATCTGCTCCAGCAGGGCCGGAACAAACGAGGCCCGTGAGACCAGCGCGTCGACAACCGCCGGCCGTTCCGTCGGGTGGAACTTCCGATACGACTTCACGAGCGCGGCGCCGATCGCTGGATCGTCGAACGTCGACAGGCCCCTCGCGGCATGTGTGTTCAGGAATCGCGTCTCGAGCAGCTTCTCGCACACGGCCCGCAGTTCCGGATCCTTCTGCTGGATCAGTGACTGCAGCGCCGACAGCCGCCGCGGCATCTCCGCCTTGCCGTCGAGCGCCAGCCGCCGCACTTCCTCGAGTGCACGGCCGTCCCCGAACAGGGCGTTCAGCTCGTTGAGCTTCAACCGCGCCGGCTCATCGATCCGGCTCGCAGCGACCGCCACGAACGGCGCCCACTGCGCCGGGGGCGTCGCCCGCTGCCAGCCCGCCAGCCCGGCCGAAATCCCCTGGATCACATCGTTCTGTGCCGCCGGGCTCAGGTGCCGCGCCACATACAACAGGTGGTTCATCGCCCGCGGCGCGTGGTCCATCTTTTCAGCCACCGCCCGCGCCGCGAACTGTCGCAGCAGCGGGACCTGGCATACCGTGACGAAATCGGCCATCTCTTCCGGGTCCGACTCCGCCAGCGGGCTGATCCCGTACCAGATCATCAAGGGAAGATTGTGGTCGCCGTCCGTCGACGCGTGCGCGGCGAGCGTCGCCGCAATCGGAAACCGGATTTCCAGGGGAAGACGCTGCAACGACGACGCGGCCGCCAGCCGCACGAGGCCCGACGAATCCTGCGCCGCCAGCGGCATCTCGTAATGGGCCGCTCCGTCCAGGTTCAGGGCGGTCTGTTTCCCTGGCCCGGTGACCGTGTCGATCGGCAGCGAATCGACGGCCATCCGGCAGGCCCAGGCCCGCAGCGCCTCGTCTTTCGAGATCGCGAAGGTCGCGAACACCGACCGCCGCATCCGTCCCGTGCAGAACAACGTCAGCCCCGCCCGCAGTTCGTCCAAGGGATTCGATTGTTCGAGCAGCAGCGTCCGCAAAGACGCCGCGATCGACTCGAGATCCTCCGGATCCTGCTCCGCCCGGCGGATCACTTCCCGCCGTGCCTGTCGGACATGCCACTCGTTCGGATGCCGATGCGCCTCCACAAGCTCGTCGGCGGTCATCTTCGCATAGTCGAACGGCTTGAGCGGTTTGGGATCACCATACGTCACCTTGTAAATCCGTCCGCTCGTGCGATGCACCCCCGTCTGTTCGTGGCACTCCCCCGTGTCGCTCCAGTCGAGGATGTACACCCCGCCATCCGGCCCGGACGACAGCTCGATCCCGCGGAACCACGGATCCGCCGATTTCAGAATGTCCGGCTCGTGACGCGCCTCGTAGCCGCTCCCCTCCCGCTCCAGCCGGTCGACGTTCACCCGCCGGCCGTGCTGGTTCAGAGTCATCAGCTTGCCCCGGTACTGCTCGGGCCAGTTGTCTCCCTGGTAGATCATGCAGCCGATGTGCGCATGTCCGCCCCCCAGGTCGTCATGCTTTCCCTTCGCGCCCCGCGAATCGGTCCAGTCCTTGGAGTTGTCCCAGTGGTAGTGGTCGGCGTGCGTGTCGATCAGTTGATACGCGCGCGGATTCGGGTCGATCGTATGCGCCCGCACGAAATGGGCCCCGGGAATGACGTGCCACAGATGCCCGTTCACCGTGTTGATGAAGAACAGTTCTCCCTGCGCGTTCCAGTCATGCCCCCACGGATTCGTCGTGCCGTAGCACAGCACTTCCACCGTTTCCCGCGCCGGGTGATACCGCCAGATTCCGCCACGCAACGGAATCCGTTCCTCCGCCGGCGTCCCCGGCTTCCCCAGCTGCCCCGGCGCCGATGCCCCGCAGCGCCCGTACAGCCAGCCATCCGGGCCGAATTTGATGCCGTTCGCAAAGTTGTGGTAGTTCTCGGCCGGCGGATCGAAGCCGTCCAGCATCGTGATGGCCGGCCCGTCTGGAATGTCATCCCGGTTCCTGTCCGGAATGAACAGCAGACGCGGCGGCGCCATCACCCAGATGCCGTCCGTGCCGACTTCGACGCCCGTGAGCATCTGCACGTCGTCCGTGAACACCTTCCGCTCATCGTGTTTCCCGTCGCCATCGGTGTCGGAGAAAATCAGGATGCGGTCCCGCAGCGAAAGGTCGAACTTCTTCCCCCGCTCCGCGTAGGTGTAGTTCTCCGCGATCCACAGCCGGCCCCGGCCATCCCACGACATCGCGATCGGGTTCTGAACGTCCGGCTCCGCCGCGAACACCTGGACTTTGAATCCCTCCGGCACCTGGAACGCCTTGGCCGCTTCTTCGGGAGGAAGGGCCTGCGTCGAGAGATCGGTCTCGCTGTTGTAGATCGGGTTCTCCGCCGACCTGCCGACATCGCAACTTAGCGCGACGACCAGGACCGCCAGCGCCATCAGAGTCGGCTTCGACCCACCAATCGCATCCATGACACCACTCACTTCTGAGACGGGCAATGTCACCTCTACTTCGAAGATTCCGGCTCAACTCTTCGTCGAAAGCAGGACTCCACGAGAGGAAGGACCATGCCTCAAAGAATACAGATCCCGATTCGCAGATCAGCAAGGCAGGGTGAACACGCCATTGCTCTTCTCCGTTCCTGGCTTGCCATCTGTTCAAGCTCTTCCGTTAAGGGGCAGACCAGCATCGTCGACCTTGTCAGACATCAGCGCTGTTCGATCAGCTGCACCGCGTCCACGTGCACGTTCCCGTCGGCCCCTTCCGTGCTGAACACGATCGCCGCATCTCCGGCCGAGAAGTCGAACACCCCGATCGTGTGGAACGCTTCCCCTTCCTTCGGGCTCTCCTTCTGGTTCAGCCGCAGTTTCATCGGGGCCTGTCCCGCCCGCTCGATGCTCACCGGCGCCTTCGACGCCCGGTTCTCGTGGCCGATCCACGCGATCCGCACCTGGTACTTCCCTGCGGCCGGAACCCGGAAGTCAAACCGCGCCGTCGCGTTCGCCCCCGGACCGGCATAGCGGTAGCCCGTCCCCACGTACGGATTCAGGCTGCCGTTCGCGCCCCATGTTCCCTTGAGCTTCGCCTGCGTGTCATCCACGACGATCCCCGGCAGCGAAGCCACCGAGATCCCCGGCACGCGCGGCTTCTGGGATCCCGCCGGCACGCCGACCACCGTATCCGCGCTCTTGTTGAGATAGGGTGACACGGCCGGCGATGCCGTGTCCCGGTACAGCGGACCCTCCAGCGAGTCGCGCCGCATTGCCCCCGGCTGCCTGCACAACTCCAGCAGGTCACCCAGGTATTTCTCATACACGCCGCGCGGCGACGTCCCGTTCTTCACGCACAGGTACGCCGCCTTGCCCACCACTTCCCCCATCATGCCGCACGTCCGCATCACGCGAATCGTCCCCAGCGCATCATGGTTCACGCTGATGCACCGCCCCGCCATGAACAGGTTCGGAATGTTCTTCGAATAGAAGCAGCGATACGGAATCGGATAACCCTGCTGGCGATCGACTCCCGCCCCGAACTCCGCCCTCGAAATGAACGGGTTGTCCGCGAACTTCTTTGCGTACATTTCCTTTGGATAGTGCAGGTCGATGTCCCACGTCGTCGGCACCGTGCCGTCCGGGAACTCCCGCTTGGCGACGATGTCTTCCCGCGTCAGCAGGATGTCCCCTTCGAGCATCCGCGATTCCCGGGTGCCGCCGACCGAGGCGACCCATTTCATCGCCGCATTGGCATGCTTCTCTTTCTCAGGCCCGTGCTTCAGCGCAGAGAACGCGCCGAACACCGCCCGGAAGTTCCAGTCGCGGATCAGCTCCAGGTCGTTGATCGGGTCCTTGTCGAACCCCGACTCCCAGAACCATTCCCCCTTCATGAACGGCTTGCCGTCCAGCTGCGATCGGCTCGCCTGCTGCTTCGGGAAGTCGCCCGGATCCATCGCCAGCGCCCACGGCGTTTCCGGCCAGGCCTGCGGCGAATCCTCGTGCTGCCAGTAGAACATGTTCGACATGCCCATCCGGCCCTTGATCTCCTGCAGGTAGTAAGCGCCCGCCGCCGCTCCGATGAACGCATGCCCCGTGGCGTCGCAGAAGAACTTTCCCCGGAAGATCCGCTCCTCGCTCGTGCGGACGTCCAGCGCCTGCACTGACTGGATCATCTTCGTCTGCGGATCCTGCTTCACGCTGTGCGCGAACTGCCCCAGGAACAGCGAGATGTTCTTCTCGCGCCGGACGACCGCCTCCTTCAGGGCGTCGCCATAGTGTTCCGCCAGCCCCGGGCTGTCCGGTGCGTGGTCGGCGAATTCTTCGATGATCTCCCCGAGATGCGGATACTTCCCCCGCATCGTTCCGCCGTTCGCCCATACCCGGATTTCGCTGCTGCCGTTGCCGCCAAGAACCAGCCGGTCCTGGATCAGCGCGACCTTCAGGCCCTGCCGCGCGCCCGAGATTGCCGCGCCGAGTCCGCTGTAGCCGCCGCCGATCACCACGAGGTCAAACTCCCCCGCGTCGATCGGCCCATCCGCCAGCCCGAGCCACTTCTTCCGCGCCGCAGCCAGCTCCTCCTTCTTCTCCGGCGGCGGCGACCCCGCCGTCGACAGGTAAATCGCGTCACAACGCCCGTCGAAACCGGTGAGGTCCCGCAGCGCGATCGTGTTTTCTCCCGCCTTCAGCGTCACCTTGCCGCCCGCCTGCCAATGCCAGTCGGCCCCTTCGGTTCCGAACTCGGTTTTGACCGCCTCGCCGTTCACCACGATCTGAAAACGTCCCGGAGTGCCCGGCGCCTTCCAGGCGGCGACCCAGTCCTTCGTCCGCGCCCACAGGGAGTATTCACCGGCGTCTTTGACGGTGAACTTCGTCGTCGCGTCCTTCACCGGCTGCCCCAGACCATGCGCGAGCAGGTAGGGCGAACCGACGACATGCGTGAACGAAGTGTCGAGCGACCAGCCACCCGGATCGGCGAACGACTCCGTTTCGAGGAACACCTCCCCGGCCCGTGCCCGCGGGGCGACGGTGAGGAACACCAGCGACAGAAACAGAGCGAGCGCGCGAGCCATGAGCTGATTCCGTGGTTTGAACCGCCAGCGAGCACTGATTCGCGCAGCGGGACCGTCCAACATCGGTCGTCCGATCCGAGAAGTCAACTGGCCGCCGGCGTCGAGACGCCGTGGGCGGACTCTTCGGCCGTCTGGTAAGCTGATTCCGTCCCGGTCCACCTTGCTCGCAACGCCAATGCCCGAACTCCCCTGGGCGGAAATTCGCGATTCGCTGATGAACGCGATCCGGGATGCGCTCCCGCTCCAGGTGCGCAAGGCCGCGGGCGAGCGCATCGCCGGCCTGGGGCTGCATATCGATGCGTACTACGGATCGGCCGGCCTCTACCTGCTGCCCGAATCGGCGGCTCACAAGCTGGACGCTGACGCCTTGGACAATATTGGAGACTGGCCGATTTCGACCGACTGGGTCCTGAGCGACGACCATTCACAGGCGTTTTCCGCGCACTGGAAATCGTGGGAGGACTGGTTTTCCACCCATCGGGACGACATCACCGACGAACAGGACTCCCAGCGCGGACTCCTCCGGATCGCCTGCGAAGCGATTCAACGACTGGAAAACGCAGGCCTGTTCGACGGCGTTCCAAAGACGGAGGATTTCAAGATCATCATCCAGGAACATGATGAACCCACGGCGCTCGGCGTCGAGCGCTATCGCCAGTTTGTCAGGACGGGCCTCGTCCGCTGTGACGGCGATCCATGAACCGGACCTGCATCTCAACAGCGCCATCGCGCAGGTCGGTGGCATCGAATCCCGAGGACGTCACGGCCTGCCAACGACGACAGGAAACGGAGTGCTGGAAGATGTTCACGGGGCGGTTGATGGTGGCGGTCGGCTTCCTGATCGCGAACTTCAGTTCATTGTTGCCGGCTGATGAGCCAGCGCCGCCGGCGAATCCCGGTTCGTCGCTCGAGAAGTCTGCGCAGTTCACGCGCCCCGAACTCATCGCCATCGCCTGGGCTTCCCCGAGGCCGGAAACCGAACAGCCCGCTCCGGGTCCCGTGGTCGCCTGGCGGCCCGATGGCAGTCCGCTCCCGGCCGAGGAAGTCGCCGCGATCACGAAAGAACTCCCCGGGTTCGGGGCCCCGGAGTTCGTCGAATCCGAAGGCCTCCACCCGTTGCACCTCGTGTTTCGGATTGATGCGCGGGCGACGAACTCCCAGCGGCTGACGCCGGGACTTGTCGTCGGAACCGCCCGCGTTGAAACCCTTGCCGCCCAGGAGGGCTCCTCCGCAGGGCGGCTGGCTCTCGCCCAGCTCGTCCCCTCTCAGAAGGCCGTCGCGAAGTGGCCTTCTGAGATCAGTGTCGAGGTCCGTGTCCCGATCGAGGAAGGGGACGTATTCAAGTCCGTGTCGCCCCTCCCCGATGCCCCCGTCGACGTCGCCCCGGGTGTGCGGCTCTATTGGACGCGCGCCGCGGCCGAGAGCCCGAGTGGCCGCAAGATCCTTCCGGCCGTCGCACTGTCGATCGATCGTTCGCAGACCGACCTCGTCGAATACGACTTCTTTACGCACCTGAAAGACGGCACGACCGAGTCGTTCAACGCCAGCCAGCCGACCCCCACCCACGACGTCCGGATCAGTCATCCGCTCGAGAGCAGGGACGTCGTCGAGAAAATCGATCTCTGGCGCCTGCGGTACCGGAGGGAGCGCTACGACCGACTCCCCGTCTTTCCGGATCGCATCGGGAAATAGCGGGTGGAGGCAGGCCGCGCGTGCCACGGCTCTATGAGCCGTGCAAACGGCGCGAACCCCTGGAATTCGCCACATCTCTGGCCCGCCGCTGCCAGGAATCATTTCCCCGGTCACACGGCTCCCTGCAGCACGTATAATGAGCCCGCATACGCAGGCCGGTTTGGCGAAAACATGGAAAGACGATGAGCGAATCTCTCAAAGGCCAGTTTCTGATCGCCGGTTACCGCTTGCGTGACGACAACTTCTTCAAGTCGGTCGTGCTGATCGTCGAGCACAACGAACAGGGAGCCATGGGAGTCATCGTCAATCGCCCCAGCGACGAGACCGTTTCGGAAACTCTCGCCGGCCACTTCGACCTCCCGGAAACCGAAGATGTGGTCTACCTCGGCGGGCCCGTCGAACCCGCCGCCCTGTTCATCGTCCACGATGGCGGCGTCGACAATCCCGATGAGCCGGAGATCGTCCCGGGAATCTACGTCGCCTCGAGCGCCGAGACGTTCGAGAGAATCGTCCGCGGCGCCGACGACGACATCCCCGTCCGCTATCGCATCTACAAGGGCTGCGCAGGCTGGGGCCCGGGACAGCTCGAAGGCGAGATGGGCCGCGGCGACTGGCTGCTCAACCCCGCCACTGAAGAGGTCGTTTTTCACGACGACCCCTACTCCGTCTGGGAAGAGCAGGTGAACGCCGTCTACGCCCGGCATCGCCTCCTCCCGCATCCCGAAGTCAGTCCCGAGTGGAACTGAGCGCTTCCGCCGCGCCGAAGCCGCGTCGTGGGAACGACGGAACACACGGAAAGTCAAAGGCCCCAGGCCAGCGTCACTCCGGAACGTCCATCTCCTCCACGGCTCCTTCCCCCAGCTGTCTTCGATCCGTGCAATCCGTCTGATCCGTGGTTCCCAGCCACCCACGGTCCAGCGACGCCCGCTCTTCCTCCGCCCCGCCCCCGCCCCTTTTCCGTTTCTTCCGCGTGTTCCGTGGTTCCTCCCCCGCGGCACGCTCGGCATCGGACGCCCCCCGGGCGCATCCCATCCGTGCGATCCGTGGTTCGTCCCGACCCACGGTCCAACCAGCCCCACACTCTCTTCGGCTCCCCGCCCCACACTCGACCCTTTTCCGTTTCTTCCGTGTGTTCCGTGGTTCCTCCCCCGAGCGGTCTCTGATCCACAGCTCCTTTCTTGCTGCGAACCCGCCCGTGCGCTACGGTCTCCCCATGCACGCGGTTGAGTTCCTTCGCAAGCCGGCCCCCCAGCAGGCGGCCTTCATCGTCCTTCATGGCGGTGAGAGTACGCTCAAGGCTTCGTCGTTGGCTGCCGTCTCCAAGATCGTGCTCGGTGAAGACGCCGACGAAACCAGCCTGGTGCGGCTCGAGGGGGATGTCGACTGGGCCCGTGTCCGCGATGAACTCGCGACCGTTTCCATGTTCACCTCCCGACGCCTCGTCGTCGTCGAGGACGCCGACGACTTCGTCACGAAGCACCGCGGCCAGCTCGAAAGCTACATCGAGAAGCCGTCGAAGAAATCGACCTTCGTCCTCGACCTGAAATCCTGGAAGAAGAACACCCGTCTCGCCAAAAAACTGGACGAACTCGGGCTCGAGATCGATTGCAGCGAACTCGCCGGACCGAGGCTCACCGGCTGGCTCGTCGAGTCGGCCGAGTCGGAATACGGCAAGCAGCTCTCGCGCGACGCCGCCGCGCTGATGGTCGAACTCGCCGGCTCCGGCCTCGGACTGCTCGAACAGGAACTCGGGAAGCTCGCGTCGTACGTCGGCGATCGTCCGCGGATCACTCCCGAGGATGTCCGGCAGATGGTGGGCGGCTGGAAGGCCGAAACCACCTGGACGATGCTCGACGCCGTCCGCGACGGCGATCCGGGCTCCGCCCTCAGCTGCCTCGAAAAGCTGCTGACCGCCGGCGAGGCCGGCCCCAGGCTCCTCGGCGGTATCAGTTTCGTCTTCCGCAAGCTGGGTGACGCCACCGAACGCTCGCGGGAGGGCGTTCCTCTCCCCGCCGCCCTCAAGGACGCCGGCGTTTTCTTTCGCGACATTGAAAAGGCGGAACGCTATCTCCGCCGGGTCAGACGCCCCCGGGCCGAGAAAATTCTCGCCCGGCTGCTCAAGGCCGATTCCGACCTCAAGGGAGGAAGCCCCCTCACTGAACGCCTGCAGATGGAGCTGTTACTCCTCTGGCTGGCAGGTGTTGAGACGCGATAGGCCCGCGCGCCTGAGTGAGCGGACGGGTCTTCCGCCGCTCCGTGCGCAACCGCCCGCGACAGGTGGAGGAACCACCAACGTCTTCACGGCCATCCCGTTGCATCCCGCAACCCCGCCTGCCGGACTCGCGGATGGGCCGGTCCGGGCGCGCAGCTGCTGTGCTGGTATGGGGATGGGGGAAAATGGGCGAGAAGTACGCAACCACACATCAAAGCGCGCGCCTCGCTCGCTCGCCGCCGCGAAGTGCACCGACCGCGACTTACCCGGAGACTCACTCGGGAAGCAGCGTTTCCCGACCGGCAGAAATTGCCTATTCTTTTCGCTCAGGAATGCAGGGAGGCGATTCCGTGAAGCGTGTCTGCTCACTTCGAACCGGGCGGTGGGGATTTCCGCTCGTTGTGCTCGCGATCGGCTGTGCGGCGACGGCCGCCTTTGCCTGGCAGGCCAACGCGCATCAACAGACCGTGTCCGCCCTGGAACTGGCGATCCAGCGTGCGCCCCGTCGCAGCGATCTGATTGCCGCGCTCTGGCGGCTCTTTCCGCTCCTGCAGGATGACGATGCCCGCGACATCACCGACGCCGAAGCCGCGATCCGCGCGCTGAACCATTCCCGCCGATTTGAAGAAGAGCTTCAGACCGTCAAGAAGCTCATCAAGGACCAGCAGGATCGCTGCCTGGCGCTCAGCCCCCGCCGCCGCCGCCTCGATCAGGACGATCCCGTCATCAAGGCGATCTTCGGACGGCTCGACCTCGACTTCCGCCGCCTCAGCGATATCGACGTCCTGGCCGACATCAGCCCGATCGCCGGTGATGCCTCCGAGGCCCCGCGGCATCACCCCCACGGCCCCTTGACTCGCCGCTCCACGACCCTGGCTTCCTATCGCCAGATCGTCATCGAGATGATTCAGGGGATCAGCGAAAAGCCCGATCCCTCCGCCCGCCTGTCCGACTACCACCACGAGGCCCAGCTTCGCGTCGTCGCCGCCTGGCGATGCGCGATCGCCTTCGCCATCGGCGGCGCCGTGGCCGCCCTGCTGCTCTTCTACATCTTCGATCGCTCCGTCTGGCGTCCGCTCGAAATCATGCGGAAGCTGATCGACCGCATCGCCAGCCGCCGCTATGGAGAAATCATCAAGCCCCGCGGCGCTCCCGAACTCGTCCAGATGTTCGGTTCGCTGTCGGCCATCTGCGAACGCGGGAAATGCGCCGACGATGATCGCGAACAGGAAGTCGAGGATCGTTCAAAGCAGCGGGTTCGTTCAGAGCGACTCGCCGGCATCGGCCTCCTGGCGACCAGCGTCGCCCACGAAATCAATAACCCGCTGACGGCCATCGTCGGAGCCGCCGACGGACTGACCTGGCGGCTCACCGACGCCGCCTCGAAGCTCCCGCCCGATGACGCCGAAATCGTCCGCGAGTATCTCGCGATGATCGTCAGCGAGTCCAAGCGCTGCCGCGCCATCACGACCAAGCTGCTCGACTTCGCCCGCGGCCGCGAAGGAGAGCGGGCGCTCTACGACATCACCGCCATCGTCAGCGAAGTCGTCGGCATGTTCCGCCATATGCGGCAGTATTCCGGTCGCGCCGTGGAAGTGAATCGACAGGATCCGGTCCGCGCCTGGTGCAACGGACCTGAGATCAAGCAGGTGATCCTCAACCTCGTCGCGAACGCGCTCCAGGCGACTCCCGAAGGGGGCCGGCTCGATATCCGCGTCTCGTCCACGCCCGACGCCGTCGACGTCTGCTTCACCGACACCGGGTCCGGCATGAGCGCCGAGACGATCGAGCACATCTTCGATCCCTTTTTCAGCACCAAGGGCCCGGGAGCCGGTACCGGCCTCGGCCTCTCCATCTCGCACGCGATCATCGAAAAGCATCAGGGGGCCCTTGAAGCCCACAGCGCCGGGCCGGGGCAGGGGAGCACGTTCCGCATCCGGCTCCCGGCCAGTGAAAACGCCGCCCGGGCCGTCGAAGCCCGCCGCGCCGCCTGATCGGCCATCAAAGCACACGATTCCGCTGTAACGCATTCTCCGCCGTGTCGCCTTGAAGGGTGTTCCGAGCCTGATCGCCCGGAAGACCAACCACTTCAAGCCTCACTACGAGGAGAGACGGAGATGCAACGCATCACCAGAATGGCATGGGCCGCGGTCGCAGTACTCGGCCTGTTCTCACCCAGGCCGACCGATGCGGCCGGCCCGTCCGGAAACTCCGGTTCCCGCAGCTCCATGAATCGCGGCGGCATGACTTCGCGGGGCAGCGGCCCGTCGATGAAGTCGATGCCCTCGACCCCGCGGTTCAACGGCGGCTCGATGAAAAGCCAGGTCCTGAAGACCCCGGTCGTCAACAACAGCTCCTCCGGGCGCTTCGACAAGGTCGGAACGAAAATCGGCCCGATCGTGAAACTCCCCGGCAACTCGCTCCCCGGCGGGTCGAAGCCTCCCGTCATCAAGCCCTTCCCCGGCGGCAAGCCTCCGGTGATTGATCCGGGCAACGGCGGCGGCAAGCCCCCGAAGAAGCCTCCGATCTTTAATCCCTTCCCCGGCGGCAAACCCCCAGTCCTCGACCCCGGCAACGGTGGCGGGAAGCCTCCGAAGAAGCCCCCGATCTTCGATCCCTTCCCGGGCGGGAAACCCCCGATCCTGGATCCCGGCAACGGCGGTAAGCCCCCCGGCGGCGGAAACGGCGGTGGCGGAAACGGTGGCGGCGGAAATGGTGGCGGTGGAAATGGTGGCGGTGGGAACGGAAACGGCGGCGGACATGGCCACGGAAATGGACATGGCCACGGCCATCACCACGGACATCACCATCACCACCACGGACACTGGTGGTGGCCTCACTACACCCTCGGCTGGTATTGCCCTCCGGTCTACACGCAGCCCTACTGCGGCACGGTGTTCCTGAATGGAAGCTGGACCTACGTCGATCAGCCGGTCGCCATCGAACAGATCAGCCTCGTCCAGGCGGGAGAGACGCTCCCTGAGATTCCGTCCAACGCGACGTTCAGGATGCAGGTTCCCGGACTCGGCCCGACAAAAGGGATGGTCGCCGTCGAAATCAATGGCGTCGGCATGCAGGCCGAGGTGCTGGAATGGAATGCGGATTCGGTCATCGTCAGGTTGCCGTCCGTCGGCCTCACCCAGCCGCAGCTGTCCCAGCTGTACGTCCTGCAGTCGGACGGAGCGATGGCGAAGAACTTGAAGTTCCGGATGCTGCCCGCCATCGAAACGCCGCTGGCATCGACGAACTGAGAGCAGACAATTCGAGCGGCGACTCCACGCGGTTCAGCAATGAGCCGCGTGGTTTTATGCGCGCCGGCATTGAGTGAGCGGCAAGGCGCTAGCCGCCGGTCGGGCATCCCGCCGGGCGCCGGTTCATGTGTCTCGCCCCTTCCGATCCTGCGCCTCGTTGATATAGAGAACCACGTTCGCCAGATCGTCGTCTCGGTCAATGAACTCGATGTCGCCTCCCTTGGCCCAGATCGACTCCGCTTCGATCGCATCCGGCAGCTGTCTCAAGACTCGAGTCGCATTGGCTTTGAACTGATCACGGACGATCTTCGGATTGGCCTGGGCTGTGACAGCGATATGGACATGATTGGACCGAACAGAGATGGCGTGCATTGCCCAGCATCGAATCTCGGCATGTCGCCGACAGACTTCCTCAACTCTCCGACGTTGTGAGGAAATCAGAACGATCGGCTGTCCCTTGAGGCGTTCGCGGCACCAGGCGGCGAGCGATGGTTGTGCTGGTTGTTCTCCTGCCCGCGCTTTTCGCCAGCCACGGATGTCGCCCGGCAACCAGGTGCCATGGGTCGTCCAGGTGATGAAGTAGGCGAGCGGGTAGTCGGACATGGAAGCACAGTTTGCAGGTGTCGTCGACCGGCGGCTAGCGCCTTGCCGCTCACGGGGCATGCCGCGTTGGCTAGCGCCGACCGCTCACGGCTGCAATCGGGACGCTGGTGTTCGCTGCCGTCAATCTTCGTAGAGCGCGGCATAGAACCCGCAGCATCCGAACAGATTGAGGCCTGCGATGAACGCGCCAATGAACCCCAGAATCCGGTGTGTCGTCCTTGCAAACGCATAACAGCCGAGAACGAGTGCGATGCCTGAAAGGCAGACTCCGGCCAGCGTGGCTTGCAGCACATAGTCAGCGAGAGGGCCAACCCAGGTCACGCTGGGCCGGCGGTTCGTTCGATCGGAGCGGGCATGAAACGCCACGATGACGAGCAGCAACGTCGAAAGACCAGCGATCAGGAGCGATGCCGCCGATGTCCGCCCTTCGTTGACGAGATCAAGCGGCGGTGATGGCTCCGTTGGAGGTTGCCTCCAGACGACGTGCCGTCGTACGCGAACAGGGAGAATCGCCCGCATGAGGCCACTCACGAAAGCGAGCAAGGTTGTCGTGAGGATGGGAATGCATGCGAGGAACCACCAGGGATGGTCGGACTGAATCGATGAGATGGCCGGAGGCAGAAGAGGCGCCTCGCCACGGCGTACTCGGGCCACATCGACCGCGGGCAGGAAAAGTGCGGCCTGCAGGGAGATGATCGCGTTGACGACCAGTAGGGACGCAATTGAGACACGAAATCGCCGCGGAGGGGCTGTCTGCTCGGACATGCAATCTCCCGTTGCAGAGGTAATACGTCCACAACTCAATCAGCGTTTGAAGCGCGAAGTCGAGCGCTGGTAACCCTTGGACCGGCGGCTAGCGCCGACCGCTCACGGCCGCCGCCCACTCCTTCAGCGCCTCCCGCTGAATTTTCACGTTGTGCCGCGTGTCCACCGGTAGCGACCGGTGGAACATCACCTCGCGGATGCACGACGTCAGCGGTGACCCGGCTCCCAGCCGCAGAAGTTCGTCGCGAAACGCCGCGACGGCCGCGGGCGTCTCCGGAAACTTCCCCGCCTCCGGTTCAATGACGATCACCGGCGCTTCATCGCTCACATCCCCGATCCCCACCAGCGCGGCCCGGTAAACATGCGGATGCGTTTCGAAGATCGCTTCGCAGCAGACGGAGTACATCGAGCCCAAACGCGTGTGGACGATGTGCGCCTTCCGCCCGCAGAACCACAGCAGGCCCTCGCCATCGATGTAGCCGACGTCTCCGATGCGATGCCACACGCTCGGGCGGTCATCTCCGGGGAATGAACGCGGATCGGCGATCTTCGCGACGGCCGTCGCCTCGGGCCGTCGAAAGTACTCGCGCGTGACGGAACGTCCGCGAACGATGATCTCGCCAATCTCCCCGGGACCGCAGGCCTCCGCAACGTCGAGCGCCGCGACGGGACCGTCGGTGATCCGAATGATGCGGATCTCGATCTCAGGGAACGGCCGGCCGACGCACGTTCCGGCCCCCTTACGCGTGCGTGCCGCGGTTGAGGACAGAACTTCGCGTCCCCCGATCGAGGCAGCGGGCAGGCTCTCCGTCGCCCCGTAGGGAGTAAACAGGTCGGCATTCGGCCCGTTGAGCACACGTGCCATTCGCTCGAGAACATGGTTCGGCACAGGTCCGCCGGCGGAGAGCGCGCGGCGGATCGTTGGCAGCGTGATGCGATGTTCGTCGCAGTAGCGACCCACACGGTTCCAGAACGCCGGCGAACCGAACGCCTGCGTGACGCCATGCCGCTCGATAGCTCGCAGGATCTTCACCGGATCGACCTGGGCCGGCCTGGTTGGATTCATGTCGGGGACGACCGTGGTCACACCCATCGCCGCGTTGAACAGGCCGAAGAGAGGAAACCCGGGCAGGTCGACTTCCCCCGGTTCGATGCCGTACTGCCGCTGGATCAACTCGACCTGGGCGCCGAACATGCCGTGCTCGTAGGCCACCCCCTTCGGCGGGCCGGTGCTGCCGCTGGTGAAAATGACCGCTGCGGGATCACTGCCGGCAACGCTGACCGGCTTCGGAGGGTGAACGCCTCCGAGTTTGAGGATGTCGCCATACGTGGGGCCGAAACCGGGGATCCGCATACCGACGGTCACGTTGAGCCGTGCGGAGCGAAAGACCTTCTCCCGCCGCTTCCACCAGCGGATCAGCTGCACGACCGGAATCGCCACGAAGCCTTCCGGCTCAACCTCCTCCAGACACCGGAAGATGTTCGTCCGGCCCATCCCCGGGTCGATCAGGATGACAATCGCACCCGCCCGGAAGAGCGCGAACGTCAGCGCAATGAACTCGATCCCGGGCCGCACCATCAGGACGATTCGCCGGCCGGGTGTGAGTCCCAGCGACTGCAAACCCGCGACGAGCTGGTCCACCTCGCGATCCAGCTCGGCGAATGTTCGGCGGTTTTCACGTTGGTCGATGACGGCCGCCCGCTCCGGCCAGGCAACGGCCGACTCCCGCAACCGATCCGCAATGTTGCCGCTCATCGCCGGACCTCAAACCTGTTTGAACCACCAGGGCCCAAAGACACCGGGGATCGGCCACGACCCGTTGATGTTTGCGAGGCTTCAGTCCTGATCCCGCGTTCGTGACTCCAGCGAGAACTGAAGCAAAGTCCTTCGTCCCTTTGTGTCCTGGTGGTTCCCTTCTCTTCCCTTTGCGGGAGCGATGACGCGCGACCGAACCCGCGGCAGGCTAGATTAGCGGTCCCGGTCTGAACGCTGTCCTCCACCAGAAAACTGCTCATGAACAAAGTGCTCATTATCGTCGGCGATGCCACCGAAACCGTCGACACGCTCTATCCGATCTTTCGTCTGCAGGAGGATGGCTTTCAGCCGGTCGTCGCGGCGCCCGAGAAACGCACGTACCAGATGGTGATGCACCAGGTTCGCCCGGGCTGGACGATCACGAAGGAGTGGGAAGGCTACACGATCGACGCCGACATCGCCTTCAAGGACATCCGCGAAGAGGAATACGTCGGCATCTTCTTCAGTGGAGGCCGCGCCCCGGAGTACATCCGCGAAGACAAAGACCTGATCCGCATCACGCAGCATTTCTTCGACACGAACAAGCCGATCGCGAGCGTCTGTCACGGCGTCGAGATTCCCGCCCGGGCGGACCGGGTTCGCGGGCGGAAGATGGCCACCGTCGCCAAGTGCAAATTCGAACTGGAGATCTGCGGCGGGACGTATGTCAACGAGCCCTGCGTGATTGACGGCAATCTCGTGAGCGGCCGGACCTATCACGACCACGGCAGCTACATCGGGCCGTGGATCAAGATGCTGATTGCGGCGCGGGAGAAAGCGAAGAAATAGCCGGCTACGACTCTTGATGGCTGGCGGTTATTCCTGAACACGAAGTCCGGCGGCCTTTGCCTTGTCGGCTTCCCGGGCGGAGTTGGCCAGACCGACGATGTCTTCGGTCTGGCCAGCGGCGGAAACTCTTCGCTTTTCTCGCTCATCCACGATGACGGAGCCGCGTTCCGCGGCGACGCGGAAAGTCTCTGGTGAAACTGGCCGGTTGACCTCGACCAGCCGCGGCGCCACGACTTGCACTGAACGCACCCCGCCGTCGCGGAATGAGAGGCGGCCACTGACCAGCGGGAACGGAATGCCTTCAGGTGACACATAGCGGCCAGCCTGGATCGTCAGGGTCTCGAATCCGGGTGACGATGCCTGCATCGATCGCATGATCCCGTCTTCACGGGAGAATTCGTAGACGACATCCGTCGTGTCTTCCCGCCATTTCAAGACGATATGCCCGGTGTCGTCGGTAGCGGCATGCATCACCACCTTGAAAGCGGTCTCGGGAGATTTGATCCCCAGTTCGTGTGAAAACGTGCTGAGTCCCAGCGAAGCGATCGTCGACCGATGAGGTTCCCAGATGTTCGCCTGGATGCGCCCTTCACTCGAAACAAACCAGACGGTCGCTCGTTCGTCCGTGACGAAGTTGTCGGTCTTGGAGAATTCCGCCGTGCGGGGACCGTCCCGGTAGAACTCGACCGACCGCACTCCCCGCGCGGGGTCACCCTGTCGCAACAGCGATCGATACAATGTGGCCCGGTCCCGCTCCATTCCGGAAGTCGCGGCATACTGAAAGAAGGTCCTGCGGAATTCCTCGAGAGTCAGCGGCGCCGCAGATGAACTCGAGAGGCTCAGGTGGTCTGCGATGATGTGTATGCTCGACACTGCCTTGGCGCGGGCGGCCATCAGTTCGACCACCTCTTTCACGAGGCGCGTGTCTGCCGCTTCCTGAGCGAAGGAGCGTTGTGACGCCAGCAACAGAAATAGGGCGGCGAAGAGAATGTGGATGTGAAACATGAGCCCTCCGGAAACATCATCGCCCGGGGGCTCGGCAATGGCCAGCGAGAGGAAGCGGTCCTCGACCACTCACAAAAAACAAAGCACCCCGGTGCCTTGCGGCAGCCGGGGTGCTCAGGGTCACCCTTGAAGAGCCCATCAGACCCGAAGGCCACGGACTCCGAACGGGCAACGTTGTTTCAGGCGGCTTTCCGGTTCACGCTGGCGGTCGTCTTGGCGGCCAGCAGGTGGGCGGTCAGTTTTTCGCGGCTGCTCGAGCGGATCATCGCGTCCTTGCGGGCGCTGCCGAGCCAGTAGCTCAGCGACGTCAGCCCGACGGCAAACACCAGCGTTCCGAGGCAGGCCAGTTGCACGACCTGGTCATCGGTCAGGGAGTTGAGCATCGCGGCGTCTCCGTCACTTCCGGGGGATGCTGTTTGGTTCGGCAACCGCGCGGTCGTCGCTGAAGCGGGAATTGCCGATGGCGTTGCAGCCCCTACAGAGCGAACGGGCGATGTCCGTTTGCGCCGGTCCCGCCGGTGGAATCGTCGGGCAGCGAACTGCCGCGGCGGTCAGAGCTTTTCGAATCGCGAATACGCCTCGTCCCACCGGGCGGCGTTCTTCGGTTCGAACGTCTTCAGCTCGCTCGATTCGCGGACCACGGTCCGCAGGTCGGCCAGCGTTCCAATTTCCCCGGCCGCCCGGGCCTGCAGCAGCACGTTCCCCAGGGCCGTCCCTTCCGTCGGGCCCGCGATCACCGGAATGCCGCAGGCGTCCGCCGTGAACTGGTTCAGCAGGTCGTTCTTCGATCCGCCGCCGACGACGTGCAGCACTTCCACCTTTTCGTTGGTGAGCGATTCGATGCCCCGCAGGACCTGGCGATACTTGAGCGCCAGGCTCTCCAGCGCGCAGCGGATCAGCCGGCCTTCGCTGTCGGGGACCGGCTGCTTGCGCGAGCGGCAGTAATCCTGCAGCGCCGTCGACATGTCGCCAGGGCTGAGGAACGTCGGGTCGTTCGGGTCGACCAGCGACCGGAACGGCTCGGCCTCGGAGGCCAGCTTCGTGAGGACGCCGTAATCGAGCGGATTCCCGCGGCGCTCGAACGACCGCCGGCACTCCTGCACGATCCACAGGCCCATCACGTTCTTCAGCAGCCGGTAAGTTCCGTCGACGCCGCCTTCATTGGTAACGTTGAGCGCTAGGGCCTTCTCCGTAAGCACGGCCTGCTGCACCTCGACGCCGATCAGCGACCATGTTCCCGAGCTGATATAGGCCCAGTTCGCCTTCCCCGTATTACCAGTCGGAACGGCGGCGACGGCCGCGGCTGTGTCGTGCGTGGCCGGGGCGACAATCGGCACGCGCGACAGTCCCGTCCGCTGGGCCACCTCTTCCCGAAGGATTCCCAGGTTCGTCCCCGGAGCAACGATCTGCGGGAAGATGTTCGTCGGGATCTCGAACCGACGCAGGAGGTCGGTCGCCCACGTCCGTTCGGTTGCGTTGAGAAACTGCGTCGTCGTCGCGTTCGTAAATTCCACCACGCGGCTTCCGCACAGCAGCCAGTGGAAGAAGTCGGGCATCATCAGGAAGCGGTCGGCCTGAGCCAGCAGTGAAGGGTCTTTGAGCTGCATCGCGATCAGCTGATACAGCGTGTTGATCTCCATGAACTGCAGGCCCGTCGTCGCGAAGATCTCGCGCTTCGGAACGCGCGTGAACGCGCTGTCCATCAACCCTTTCGTGCGTGGATCGCGGTAGTTGTACGGCTGGCCGAGGATCTCGTTGTTCTTGTTCAGCAGGACATAATCGACGCCCCACGTGTCGACGCCGATCGAAGCCACGTCCGGGCCATCCTGCTGGGCGGCCTTTGCGAGGCCATCCAGGATGTCGGTCCAGATCCGCAGCACATCCCACCGCCGCGTGCCGGCGACCGGGACGAGGTTGTTGGAAAAGCGGTGCACGTCGTCCAGGCGCACCCGACGTCCGTCAAACTTTCCGCTGATCACCCGGCCTGATTCGGCGCCAAGGTCGACTGCGAGAAACACACGATCCGCCATCGGAGCGCTCCGGCTGCGTGGAAATGCATCAAGGAACGTGCAGGATGCGGTGATCGCTGCGGGCGTTCAAGCGACCACGCCGGACATTGCGGCCCACGATGCGGATGCCCCCGAACCCGCGCCGAAAAACAGGAACAAAACGTCGCTGCCTGAGAGCAGGATGTGGCTTACGACGGGTGGAGCAGCGGCGCGCTCACTTCCAGCAGGTCCACCGCCGGCCGCCGGTTGCAGAAAATCGTCGCCAGCCGCCCGTACGTCTCCGTCCCCCGTTCGCAGCCGAAGATGTCCGCCAGCTCCGGCCCGACCTTGATCCGCAGGATCGCCCCCAGATCGATGTGCCGAAGCACGTTGTGATCGATCAGCACCTGCCCGAGCGGAGTGTGCTCGGCGACGATCTCCTCACGCACCTCGACCGTCACAAACTCGAAATTGAACCGGATGGCGCCGAACTGCACCGCCCGTTCCCCCGCGAACCGGCCTCCCGCACGCCCCGACGTCCGGCCGATCGTCGTCGCCGGCACTGTCAGCACGCTCGTCCGGAAATAGCCCGAATCTTCGAGATGCCGGTCGACCACATGCACCTTCACCGGATGCCCATGGAAGCCTTCCATGGCCAGCGTCATGTGGTGATCGTGGACGAGAAGCTGACGGTAGGGCTCCGGAGTCAGCGACGCGGGAACGTGTTCCACCTCGTCAAAAAGAAGCTCGGGCGATTTATGAATCGCCACCAGTCGGCCGAGTTCATCCAGCGGATTCACAGTTCACGCCTCCTCTCCCGTACAATGCCGCTACGGTATCGTTTCGCGGTGAGGATGACAGGTCACGCGATTGAATTCGGGCACATCGTCTATGCCGATTGGAACTGATTTCGACGTCGACAGCGTCGGCTCGCGGCGGAAGTTCCTGCGTCGTCTTACGGCCGCGGGTCTGGCCGCGTCGCTTCCCGCTGGCCCGCTGCTCGGCGCCCCCGTCGATCCCGAGCAACGGCTTGTCGACGGCGCCATCACCCGGGCGCTCGAGTTTCTCGCCCAGGCGCAGCTCCCCGCCGGCTCATGGCGACTCGATGGCTACGGCGAAGACACGTCGGGAACATCGCTGGCTGTCATGGCGTTTCTCGCTGCCGGTCACGTTCCGAACGAAGGCCCGTATGGCCTCCACATCACGCGCGGCATCCGCTGGGTCTGTTCCCACCAGGAAGCCAACGGCATGCTCGTCCATCGCCGAAGCCACGGGCCGATGTACAGCCATGGCATCAGCACGCTGATGCTCGCGGAGGCCGTCGGCATGGTCGGCGAGGACGACGCCGCGCTCGTCCGACGGGCGCTGGAACGCGGGATCCATCTCATTATCCAGGCCCAGGCCGTCAAGAAAGACATCCGCCACGCCGGCGGCTGGCGCTACCAGGTCGACAGCCGCGACAGCGACCTTTCGGTCACAGGCTGGCAGGTCCTTTCTCTCCGTGCTGCGAAGGACGCCGGCTGCGACGTGCCGGCCGAGTGCATCGACGCCGCCATCGCCTACGTCAAACGTTGCAGCGTGCGCGGAAACCGGGGCTTCGGTTACGAACCGGGCCACGGCCAGACTCCCGTCCTCACCGGCACCGGCATCACCTGCCTCGAGGTCTGTGGAGAGCATGAAGCAGTCGAGACCGTCGGCGGCGCCGACTGGCTCCTCAACAACCCTCTCCGGCACGATGCCAACTACTTCTATTACGGTGCCTATTACACGGGCGTCGGCATGGCCAAGCTCGGAGGCCAGTACGCCCAGCGCACCCGCAATCAGCTTCGGGAGCTGTTGTTGACCGCCCAGCAGAACGACGGCAGCTGGATGCCGCGCCACGGCAGCGAACATGGCGCCGGGAAGGTTTACGCCACGAGCCTCGCCGTGCTGGCGCTCACCGTCGAATACCACTACCTGCCGATCTATCAGCGGTAATCAGGCCGCCTGTGCGGAGAGCGCATTTGCGCGAATCGCCTGTGTATTCCTGCAATTGGTGATCGCCCCGCGGCGCTCCGGACCGCGTTGGAATTCGCTTCCCCCGCCCGTATATTTGAAATCGCGTTGGTCCCCGCACCGTCGAACTCGCTCGCACCTGCCGCCATGCCCAAGGTCACGTTCGTCAAAGAGAAGAAGACCATCGAAGTTCCGGCCGGCTCCAATCTCCGCAAGGTGGCCAAACGTAACGGTGTGCAGCTCTACCCGGTTCCGCACAACTATCTGAACTGCCTGGGCAATGGCCTCTGTGGCAGCTGCCGCGTGAACGTGAAGAAGGGCGAAGACCACCTCTCCCCGCAGGGCTTCTGGGAGAAGTTCACCACGCTGGTCAACCCGATCTGGTTCTTCGCCCGCATCGGCCGCGAGAAAACCATGCGACTCGCCTGCCAGGCCAGTGTGAATGGCGACTGCGAAGTCGAAACCCAGCCGCCGCTCAACGACTCCGAGAAGTTCTGGGCCTGATCTCAGGCAGGCGTCTGCAAAGTCGCGGCCGCGTTGAAAAATCCGGCTTTCCTCGTGACCAAGGTCCACCTTGGTCACGCACCCACTGCGAAGCTCTGCTTCGCGTCGCCGAGCCCACCGGCGTTCAGCCGCCGTTACCCCCCACGAACCGACCCCGTCAGGGGCGACACATCGCGCCCACTCACGCGCCCCGTTCCAACTCACTTCTTCTTCACCGGCTTCGCGGCCGGCTTGGCCTTCGCCACTTTCCGCTGCTCGGCGACAGGCGGCTTGCGTGAGGCAGGAGCCGCGGGCGGCTTCTCCGGCTTCTTCAAGGTCTTCGCCGCGGGAAGCTTCTTGCCGCCGCCGGCCAGCACGGCATTCAGGCGTTCCACGGCCGTCGCGGGATCGCCGCCTCCGGCCGCCTTCTCGGAAGGCTTCATCCGGAACGCGCCATGGAACAGCGGGTCCGAGCCCATGCTGTGAACCAGGTGCAGGAACAGCGGAACATCGGCCTTCCGCACGGCCCCGCGAACGTCGTCCATCGCCTGGCGGATGTTGTCGGCCGAGGCCACTCCGAGCCAGCCGAGAAACTCATGGCTGGATGGGTCGAGCGGAATCGCGTGGGCCGCCAGACCGTGCAGCAGGGTGAATTCGCGGGCGAACGGCGTCAGGTACTTGATCTTGTCGAGCGACTTCTCCGCGACGTCCAGCGTCTTGCGGCGAATCGGCTCCATGTCGAACGCGAAGAACTTCTCGAAGCAGTACTGCAGGATCTCGCGGATCCGCAGGGCCCGCCAGCCCGCGTCCGGCAGGTCTCCCAGCGAGTCTTCGATCTCCGCCACTGAGCTGACGCGGATTTCGTTGAGGTCGAAGAAGCTCTTGAGCAGGCTGTCGTACGCTTCTTCCGCTTCCGGGTATGGGACGTCTTCGAGCAGCACGGCGAACAGCAGCGTCTCGAGCACCGGCTTGTTGTGCTTGGGAGGCGCGGTCTTGTACCGCTTCTTCAGAACCCCCAGCACCTTGGAGAGAAGTTCCTGGCGATCGGCTGCCTTGAGCTTCTTGGGAGCATTGGTGGAAGAGGTCATCAGAGAATCCAGAGGAACGATTGGTCAACAATTGCGAACAGTGAGGTGCCGGGGACGTCCTTCAGCCCGAATCGTCCTCGGATTCCGGGACGTCCTCGCCATCGGCCTCCGCGGCTTCCGGAGCGTCCTCGTCGTCCTCAGTGCCCACGCCCGCATCTCGCAGCATCTTCGACGTCTCAATGCTCTTCTTCACGCCGTTGTCGAGCACGAACTCGAGAATCGGAGTCCAGCGCAGGTCGATCTCGTCGGCAATCCGGGACTGCAGGAAACCTCGCGCCGATTGCAGCCCGCGCAGGACGAGGAACCCTTCCCGTTCTTCGCCCATGACCGACACGTAGACCTTCGCCGATCGCAGGTCCGGAGGGACCTCGACGTTCAGTACGGTCACTTTCTTGACGCGCGGATCGCGCAACTCGGTCAGGATCGCCGTGGAGACGACCTGCCGGATGGCCTGCGCGACTTTTGCGGTGCGACGGTGGGACATGGCTGCGGAAGACGGATTCAGGAATGGGTTTCAGGCCCGGCCCCTGTCTCCGCCTCCTGGTTTCTCCTTAGGAATCAAACGACCGCTTGCGCTCTTCAATCTTGAACGCCTCGAGAAGGTCGCCCTCCTTGATGTCGTTGAAGCCATCCAGGCGGATACCGCATTCCAGGCCGTCCCGCACGTCGCGCACATCGTCCTTCTCGCGCTTGAGCGAGGCGATGCCGTAATCGTTCAGGATCTTCTGGTCGCGGATCACATGCACGCGATTGGATCGCTCGATGGTTCCATTCAACACGCGACAGCCCGCGATCGTTCCCAGACGGCTGATCGGGAACGTCCGCAGCACCAGCGCGCGCCCGGTGGCCACTTCCACACGTTCCGGCTTCAGCAGCCCCTCGAGGGCGCCGCGAATGTCGTCCGTCACGTTGTAGATGATGTTGTAACGCCGGATCTCCACTTCCTCCTGTTCGGCCAGCGACTGGGCGCGGTCTTCAGGAACAACGTGGAACGCGATGATGATCGCCCCGGCGGAGGATGCCAGGTACACATCGCTTTCGTTCACGCCGCCGACGGCTTCGTGAATGATCTGGATCCGCACTTCGTCGTGCTGCAGCTTGCCCAGTTCGTGACGCAGGGCCTCGATTGAGCCTGGGGTGTCGGCCTTCACGATCAAAGGCAGGTCCCGGATGGTTCCTTCCTTCTTCGAGAGGAACTCTTCCAGGGTCCGCGGACCGCCGCGACGCGAGAGGAGTTCCGTCCGGCCGCGCACCTGCCGCGTTTCCGCGACTTCCCGGGCGATGTCGATGTCGTCGTCCGCCAGCACCAGGAACGTGTCGCCCGCATTGGGCACCGCGTTCAGTCCGGCCACGCGCACCGGCGTCGCCGGCGGAGCCTCCGAAATTTCTTCGTCGCGGTCGTTGTACATCGCCCGGATGAATCCGAACGACGGACCGCACAGCACCAGGTCGCCGACACGCAGCGTGCCGCGGCGGACGATGATCCAGGCCACCGGCCCACGGCCTTCGTCGCGGAAGGCTTCCAGGCACACGCCGTCCGCCGGAGCGTCCGTCGGAGCCTTGAGCTCCTTCAGTTCCGCCGTCACCAGCAGCGTTTCCAGCAGGTTGTCGAGGCCCGTTCCGTTCAGTGCCGAAACACGCACCACTTCCGTGTCGCCGCCCCATTCGACCGGCAGCAGGTTCTGGTTCGCGAGGTCGGTGAGCACCTTCTGCTCGTTGGCGCCAGGCAGGTCGATCTTGTTCATCGCCACGACAATCGGCGCGCCGGCCGCACGGGCGTGGGCGATGCATTCGACCGTCTGCGGCATGACGCCGTCGTCCGCGGCCACCACCAGCACCACGATGTCCGTGACGTTGGCTCCGCGGGCTCGCATTTCACCGAACGCAGCGTGACCCGGCGTATCGACGAACGTCAGCTTGTGGCCGTTGTGGTCGACCTGGTACGCGGCGATGTGCTGCGTAATGCCGCCCGCTTCGCCCTTGGCGACGTTCGCGCTCCGGATTTTGTCCACGAGCGTCGTCTTGCCGTGATCGACGTGACCGAGAACCGTGATGATCGGAGGACGCGGCTGGATGTCTCCCAGTTCTTCGTCCGGCAGCGCGAGCTGCGCCGAAATCACGTCTTCGACCGTCTCGGCCCGCTTGATCGTCACATCGACGCCCAGCTCCATGCCGATATCCAGCAGGTCGTTCTCGTCGAGCGGATCGTTGATCGTCGCCATCTTCCCGGCGCGAAACAGCACGCCGATGATGTCCTTCGCAGGGCGGCCCAGGTCCGCCGAAAAGCTGCGCACCGTCGCCGGGAGCGAAACCTCCGCCGAGGTCCGCAGTTCGATGTGTCCACCGCCGCGGCGGCCGCGCTTCACGTTGCGGTTGAACGTCGAGGAGCCCGAGTCGTCGTCGCCACGGCTCTTCTGCCGCTTGCGACGGCGCTCGTCGCGAGTCTCCTGCAGGCCGACGTGGCTTCCACGCCCCGACTTTCCGCTCCGCTCGTCCTCGAGCAGCTCGGCGGGTGTCTTCTTCGCGCCGACGTCCTTGTGCTTCTTGATGATGTCCGCGAGAGGGCTGCGCTTGTTGCCCAGCATCTCGCGAGTCAGCGGCATGTCCGGCTTCTGGACAGGCCCTTCGTTCCGCTTGCCCGGAACCGGGGGCCGGAAGCTCGGAGTCGCGATGCCCGGGTGGACCGGACCGCGGCGGCCGCGATCGCGCTCGATCGGCGCCTCTGTTCGTTCCGACTTGGGCTCGGGACGGTCTTGCGGCTGCGGAGGCCCGCCGGCCTGGTCGGGGCGCGTCGGACGCTGGGCCGGATCGCGCACCGAACCGACCGCCCGCATTTCCCTCACGCCCATGCGGCTCGATCGGCCGCCAGGCGCCACATAATCCGCTCGAGTGTTCGGCACGAGTTTCGACTTGTCCGCATCGGCGGCGGCCGGCGCTTCTGCCGCTGCGGCCGTCGGGGGGACTGCTTCAGGAGGAGGAGCCGACGCCGCGACGGGAGCAGGCGTCGCTTCCGGGGCCGGAACAGGGGCCGGGCTCGGGGCGACAGGCGCTTCGGCTGCCGGCGGAGTGGCAACAACAGGGGGGGCGACGGGCGGAGTCTCGGGGGGGGCCGGAGCTTCCTCCACGGACTCAACCGGGGTCGGCCGCTCGACCGCCGGGCGGTCGAGCACACGGATCTTGCTGGGAATCGGCCTGATCGTCGGTCGTTCCGGCGCCAGCGGCTCGGCGGCCGCCGGCTGCGTGGCGACGGGAGCAGGAGCCGCGGGGGGGGCAGGGGGAGGAGTCGGTTCGACCGACTCCTCGATCTGCGGTTCAGGCGGATAGTCCACCTCGTCCGCCGGCCGCGAAGAGCGACGAGTCGGTGGTGCAGGCGCCGGGGTCAGCTGCCGGATCGGCTTCACCTTCCCCATCCGGTCGAGACTTTCGTCCCGCGTCAGCGTCTGTTCGGCCGGTCGCGCTGCGACCGCCGTCGAACCCTGCTGACGGTTCTTCATGAATCCCAGGACCATGTCCTTTTCTTCAGGCGAAATGCTGGCGAGCGGGGAACTCTTCACGTTGAGTCCCGCGTCGTTGCAAGCCTGGATGAGATCCTTGCTATCGAGATTGAGCTCTTTCGCGAGTGCGAAGATCCGAATCTTCAATCGCCACTCCCCAATCGGCCGTCGCCGCAGATGCGACGATCAGCCTGTTTAAATGCTGCCGCGACTCGCGGCTGAATATTGTTTGTCCGGTTGAACGTCGCTCACCCTTCAGGTGAACGCTCAACCGCATACGCCGTGTGGCCCCGCGGGCCGCTGCCCATTGACAGCCAGAGCCCCGGTTTGCATCCGCAGCGACGACAGGCCCTCAGGCGGATGGCCGCCTGCGACTTCCTGACGCGTCCCCTGCTGCGTCCTGCGATCGATCACCATCGATCCGATTTCGCGTGGCATCCGCCACGTCAGGGCATCCGGCCCTGGCACATTTCACCCCGCTTGAGTTCAGCTTGCCGGTTCCGCCTCCGCTGCAGGTTCCGCCTCAGCTGCCGTGTCCGTCGCCACCTCTGCCGCCGGTTCCGCAGATGCCGCCGACGCCGAGGGTTCGACCTCCGCCGTCTTCCCATTGGCCGCCGCAGCTCCGCCGCCCAGCGGCTTCCCCGTCATCCGATCCAGGGCAGCAGCTTGAGCCTCGGCCTGCTTGGCCGCCTTTTCGAGCGACTTCCGACGATCCTCTTCTTCCTCTTCACGGAGGCTTTCGCGATCCGCAAACTCGATGATCTCTTCACACTGCTCGTCCGTCAGTCCGCTCAGTTCCTGGAACTGGTCCGGCTCGATCACGGACAAGTCGGCAAAGCTGAAAAAGCCCTGCGACACCAGCGTCTCGGCCAGCTCGTCCGTCATGTGCGGAACGGCCGAGAACGCGCTCACGCTGCGGTCGAGCTGCTCGTCGAGCTCTTCCCGCGTCATCACTTCGATATCCCAGCCGACCAGCTTCGAGCCCAGACGCACGTTCTGTCCCCGCTTGCCGATCGCCAGCGACAGCTGGTCTTCCCGGACCAGTACGATCACGCGACCCAGCATCGGGCAGAGAATCACGTCTTCGGTTTCCGCCGGCTGCAGGGCGTTGGGAATCAGCACCTGCAGGTTGTCGTTCCACCGGACGATGTCGATCCGCTCGCCACCCAGTTCTTCGACGATTGTCTTGATCCGCGACCCGCGAACGCCCACGCAGGCGCCGACTGCGTCAACGCTGTTGTCCGAGCAGCTGACGGCGACCTTCGAGCGATAACCCGCCTCACGCGCCAGCGACCGCACCACGATCACCCGCTCCGCCACTTCCGGGATTTCCACTTCGAACAGCCGACGCACCAGTTCCGGATGGACCCGCGACAGGATCACCTTGATCCGCGTTCCCGACTTCCTCACTTCGAGGACGATGCACCGGATCCGCTCGCCCACCTTGTAGGTTTCGCCCGGAATCTGCTCGCTCTTGGGAAGCAGCGCCTCGATCTTTCCGATGTTGACCGATGCGGCCCCCTGGTCGACGCGGGTGATCGCCCCGGTCACCATCTGCGACCGCATTTCGTTGAATTCGTCGAACAGCGCGTCGCGTTCCGCTTCGCGAATCTTCTGGATCATCACCTGCTTCGCCGTCTGCGCGGCGATTCGGCCCAGCAGGTCGCCCAGTTCGTCTTTCGGCAGCGGGGCACGATCCAGCGACACCGACGGCTCGCCCGAGCCGCGGTTGATGTTGATCGTGACGTCCCGGTCTTCACCGTAATGCCGCTTCGCGGCCGACAGGATGGCCTGCTCGATCCCTTCAAACACGATCTCCGGATCGACGTTCTTGTCGCGCGAGATCGTGTCGACCAGGCGAAGAACTTCCGGTCCGTTCATTGGTTGCACCGAGCTTAGGTCAAATTTCGTCGTTGTCGCCTCGAAGGGACATTCCCGTCCGAGGGCTGCCAATCCGCTGTTCTCAATCCGCAAGTGCCGTCAACAGGCCGTCGATCCAAAAACCGGGGCCTATCAAACAAAAAAGGTGGGCTGACCCACCGACGACGCACCGGACTGCCGGAAAAACCGCTTGCAGAAGGCACGACGGTCACCCGCGCACGCTCCACCCGCTGTTTTTGAAACCGACGGTGTGTGATCGAAACTACTTACATCAGCAACCTCGGTAGCGACGTCGCTGCCAGGCAGCCGCAGACATGACTCACGAAAGTCATATCCCAGACCGCGTTTCGAACCCCCGGCACGAACGCCAAATCAGTCACCGGAACACTTCGTTCCGACAGCCAATTGACTGCCCGGCACGCCCATGCGGAAACACCCTCCGCACAACCGCGCCGACAATCATGGACGCTTGCGTGTTGCAGAATATGACCAACAGGACGGAAAGTCAACGAAGCCAAGGACGAGCGGATGAGCCGCCTCCCGGTGCAAATTCTCCCCGACCCCTTCCTAAAGATGGGTTTTCATAACCCCTTTAGGTGCCTGTCGACCGACAGTTCACTACGATTCACCGAACGACACCCCCTGCCAGCGCGCGGGCCCCCGGCTCGCCGGTGTCCCACGCCCTCTGAAGTCTTATGTCGACCACCGCCCACCACACGGAAACCTTCCTCAACCTCACCCTCCGCGTCTGGCGGCAGCTCAGCGCCTCCGCCAACGGACGGTTCCACGAGTACAAGCTCGACCACATTTCGACGGAAATGTCCTTCCTCGAAATGCTCGACGTCCTCAACGAGAAGCTCATCCTCGCCGGCGACGAGCCCGTCGCCTTCGACCACGACTGCCGCGAAGGCATCTGCGGAGCGTGCGGCATCTTTATCAACGGCCAGGCCCACGGCCCGATCCCCAAGTCGACCACCTGCCAGCTTCACATGCGGTCCTTCAAGGACGGCGACGTCATCACCCTTGAGCCCTGGCGGGCCCGCGCCTTCCCCGTCATCCGCGACCTCGTCGTCGATCGCACCGCCTTCGACCGCATCCAGCAGGCCGGCGGATTCATCTCCGTCAACACCGGGCAGGCCCCCGAAGCGAACAACATCCTGGTCGGCCGGGATGTGCAGGAAAGCGCCATGGACGCGGCCGCCTGCATCCAGTGCGGCGCCTGCGTCGCCTCGTGCAAGAATGCCTCTGCGATGCTCTTCGTCGCCGCCAAGGTGTCGCACCTCGCCCAGCTCCCCCAGGGGCATCCCGAGCGGAGCCGCCGCGTCACCAGCATGGTCGGAAAGATGGACGACGAAGGCTTCGGCAACTGCTCAAACACCTCCGAGTGTGAGGCCGCCTGCCCCGCCGGCATCAGCGTCAGCCACATCGCCCGCCTCAACCGCGAATACGCCAAATCCGCCTTCTGCTCCAAGGAAGGCTGAGAACCGTCCGGTCGCGCCACTGACGCGGTCGCGAGACCGCTCTCACTCGCCCCCAGCGTTCTCAGGCCGTCTCTTCCAGCACGCTGAACGCCTGCTCGTCGCGACCCGTGTTCGCCACGATCAGTTCCGCCAGCAGTCCCAGGCTCGTGATCTGCGCCCCCAGCAGCAGCAGCACCGCTGAATAGAGCAGCAGCGGCCGTTGACCGATCGGCGCGGGCGTCAGGACGTGGAACACGTTCATCAGCAGCCAGATGAACCCCAGAAACAGCAGCCCCAGCGCGCCGATCCCTGCGCTCAGCAATCCCAGCCCGCCCAGAAGGTGTTGCGGACGCTGGCCGAATCCGTTCAGGAACGCCACGGTCATCAGGTCCAGGAATCCGCGGACGAATCGCTTCGCCCCGAATTTGGAATGTCCGAATTCGCGGGGCCGGTGATGGACCGGAACCTCGGTCACGCGAAACCCGCGGGCATGGGCCAGCACGGGTATGAACCGGTGCCGTTCGCCATACATCCGCAGCTCGCGCCACACTTCCGCCCGGCAGAGCTTGATGCCGCAGTTGTGGTCGTGCAGCTTCAGGCCCGTCATCCAGCCGACGAGAGCGTTGAACACCTTGCTCGGATAGACTTTATGCCACGGATCGAGCCGCCGGATCTTCCATCCGTTGACGACGTCGAAGCCGCTTTCGAGCTTCCGCAGCATCGCCCCGATCTCCGCCGGGTCATCCTGCAGGTCGGCGTCCATTGTCAGAATCAGATCGCCCGTCGCCCGCGCCACTCCGGCCGTCAGTGCGGCCGATTTTCCGAAGTTTCTCCGAAACCGCACTCCCCGCACGCGAGCATCGTCGTTCGCCAGTTGACGGATGGTGGCCCAGCCACCATCCGTCGAACCGTCGTCGACGAAAATCACTTCGAACTCGATCCCCGTGTCCCGGCATGCCGCCAGGATCTGCCGATGCAGTTCCGCGAGGCTTTCCGCCTCATTCAGAACCGGAACGACAATCGACAGCATCGGAAGGGACCGGTGGGTTAGGAAAGCTTGGCCGCCACGCGCTGGGCGACTTCGTGAAGCAGCGTAAGCGAATGGTCCGCCTCGTCAAAGGTCATGGTCATTGGCGGGCTGATGCGGATCACATTGCCGGCCAGCGGGCCAAGCAGGTGGATCGCATCGCCGCCTGGACGTCCGAGGTAGCATTCCCGGACGAGTTCGATCGCCACGTCACGTGACGACTTCGAACCGCGAGCGGCGCATTCGATCCCGAACACCATCCCTTCGCCGCGCACCTTCGCGACGATTCCGGTTTCCTTCAGTTGCCCGAGGGCCGTGAAGAACACCTTCGATAGCGCCCGGGTGTGTCCCATCACGTCGGTCGATTCGAATTCATCCAGCGTCGCCAGCACGGCCGCGCAACCCATCGGATTCGCGCTCCACGTGTCCGAGCCTTCGCCATATCCCAGGTGGGCCATCACGTCCGAGCGACCCACGGTCGCGCTCACCGGCACGCCGTTCCCAAGGCCCTTGCCGAGGCACACGAAGTCTGGTTCCACGCCGTATTTCTCGAACGCGTACATCTCGCCGGTCCGGCCGAAGTTGGCCTGGATTTCGTCGAAGATCAGCAGGATGTCGTGCTCACGGCACCAGTCCTGAAGCAGCTTGTGATAGGCCGCCGGCGGGTGAAAGCTTCCGCCGCCGCCGAGGTACGGCTCGGTGATGAGGCAGTTCAGCTTCGAGCCATGTTCCTTCCACACCTGCTCGAGTTCGCGGCGATACGGGGCCGTGTCGAAATCGCGGCCGTACGTCGTGACGTCGTCGCATTCCTCGCGGGGGAACGAAATGAACTTCACGCGGGGATCGCGGTCGTGGTCGCTCTCGCTTCCGGTCACGGCGCCGGCGAGCCCCTTCTTCCCGTGGAAGCCGAATCGGGTGGCCAGGATCATCGGCCGCTTTTCGTCGCGCTTCAGGCAGGCCCACAGCGTTTTCTGGACCGCTTCCGATCCGGAGGCCGCCCACATCACGGCGTCCAGCCGCTTCCCGAGCGCCGAACGCTGCATGTTGGCCAGCAGCCGCTTCACCGATTCCGCTTCAATCGGCGTGATGGCGTTGTATGCGGTCATCGTCCCGGCCGGCTGATCCACCGGGCCGGCGCCTTCGCCGAACAGGAGGCCGGGAGTCCAGCCCATGTAGCTGGCGAATCGCTGCATCCATCGCGGCGGGTTGTGGCCCAGGTTGGCGACCAGCACGCCCGAGGTGTAGTCGTACAGGCGGCGGCCATCGGCCGTGTGGTGGAACGATCCGCTCGAACTGGCGATGACCGCCTGGCTTGGAGTGAAGGTCCGCAGGGCCAGTGGCTCGTGGGCGGAAATGGTCCGGCGGTCAGCGTTCGACTTCGCCTCGCCCTGAAACTCGATCACATTCGACATGGAAGAACTCAGCTCGAAGAGCGGGTGTCGCCGGCGAATCAAGGCCGGCATCCCCCTATCCCGTCGCGGGCTCTCACGCACGACGGCTGATTTGGAGCTCAAAGGCCAGGTGAGTTGAGAAATCCGGCCCGAACGATCCGCAACAGGGACTCACGAAAAGGACGATACGACCTTTCGCCGCCAGCGACTATCATTCCCCACGGCCCTGACGCAAAATTAGTAAGGGTGTTCAGCGTTTCGGCAGTTGCCGGGGCCTCGCCACAACGGTTCCATTCTGTGAGCGGCAAGGCGCTAGCCGCCGGTCGATTTCAAATTGGACCCGGGAACGGATTCTTCAGTTAAACTCAACGTCATGCGAATCCTCCTCGCCAGCCCGCGCGGCTTCTGTGCCGGCGTCAACATGGCCATCGACTGCCTCGATGAATGCGTCAAACGCTTCGGGCCGAACATCTACGTCTACCACGAAATCGTCCACAACCGGTACGTCGTCGATCGCTTCACCCGCATCGGCGTGAAGTTCGTCGATCACCCCGACGACGTCCCCGTCGGCTCCATCCTCCTCTATAGCGCTCACGGGGTGTCGCCCGAGATCCGCAAGGCCGCCCGCGAACGCAAGCTGCAGACCATCGACGCGACCTGCCCCCTCGTCACCAAGGTCCACCTCGAAGCGATCAAGTACGCTCGCGACGGATACAACATCATCCTCATCGGCCACGAAGGGCACGACGAGGTGATCGGCACCATGGGCGAAGCCCCCGAGAGCATCACGCTCGTCGAAACGCCCGAAGACGTCGACCAGCTCCCGTTTGGCCCCGATGCGAAGCTCGCCTACCTCACGCAGACCACCCTGAGCGTCGAGGAAGCCGCGACCGTCATTCGCCGGCTCGAAGAACGCTATCCCGGCATCGAGCACCCCGCCAAGGAAGACATCTGCTACGCGACCACCAACCGCCAGGATGCCATCAAGGCGCTCATCGGCCAGGTCGACCTGCTTCTCGTCCTCGGCAGCCAGAACAGTTCCAACAGCCGTCGCCTGCAGGAAATCGGCGTCACCACCGGCAAGGCCGCCTACCTCATCGATGGCAAAGCCGAGCTCAGGCCCGAGTGGTTCGAGGGAGTGAACAGCGTCCTGGTGACGGCCGGGGCGAGTGCTCCCGAAGTCGTTGTTGAGGAAGTGCTCGAGCATCTGCGTCAAACCTACGGAGCCACGGTGGAAGATGCCATCACCCGCGAAGAACACGTGACCTTCCCGCTGCCGAAGGAATTGCGCGTCCTCCAGGCTGCCGGCGCGTGATCGCAGGTCGCCCATGAAGACGCGGGAAAGCGGAATGCCGTCAGAAGACCTCTGGCGAACCTTCTTCGACCCGGACCTCATTTTGAAGCGCCTGGGCCTGAAAGGTGATCACCAGTGCGTCGTGGATCTCGGCTGCGGCTTCGGGACGTTCGCAGCTCCAGCAGCCGCACTTGTCGACGGATTCGTGTACGCGTTCGACATCGACGTCCAGATGGTGGAAGCGACGCAAAAGGCAGCCACCACGGCGGGCCTGAAAAACCTGATCGTCACTCGGCGGGATTTTGTCGAACAGGGGAGCGGACTTCCTGATGGCAGTGCCGACTTCGTGATGCTGTTCAATATCCTCCATGCCGCTGAAGCCGGGCTGCTTTTGCAGGAGGCTCAACGCGTGCTGACCCGCCACGGCATTCTCGCCGTCATTCATTGGAATCATGACCCTTCGACTCCACGTGGACCCAGCATGGAGATCCGATTGCGTCCCGGGGAGTGCCTGAGAACAGTGGCCTCCGCAGGTTTCGTGACGGATCGGCTCCTTGATCTTCCTCCATTTCACTATGGATTCGCTGCTCGCAAGCCCTGATCATCGAGTGAGCTCTCGTTGTTGCGAATTCCGAGTCGGAAGGTTCTAGGCGAATCGATGCTCTTCCACGTCTCCGCCCGCCTCGAGTACGCCGTCCGCTTCTCCTCCACGCTCATCCTCAACGTCCACGTTCAGCACAACGAATCGCAGTCGATCGTGACGGAGCAGTTCGGAGTCGAGCCCGTGGTGCCGCTCGAACACTTTTCCGTCCCGGGCAGTGACAACCGTTTCGTCCGCCTCGAAACGGGGGATGCGAAGAGCCTCACCGTGTCTTACGCGGCCACAGTCGACTGCGACCACGACATCCTTCCCACCCGGAACCTCGAAGAACTGCCGGTTGGTGAGATTCCGCCGGAGGTCATCCCGTATCTCTTTCCGAGCCGCTACTGTCAGTCGGACAAGCTGGCCCGCCTGGCCTGGGACCTCTTCGGAAAGCTGCCGACGCCGCACGACAGGGTCACGGGGATCGTCGACTGGATTCACAACAACGTTGAATACCTCTCCGGCTCGACCGACTCCGGCACGTCCGCCTACGACACCGTCACCCAACGCACCGGTGTCTGTCGCGACTTCGCCCATCTCGGCATCGCGCTCTGCCGGGCCCTTAATATCCCCGCTCGGTATTTCACCGGTTATTCCTACCAGCTCGATCCCCCGGATTTCCACGCCCTGTTTGAGGCCTATCTCGGCGGCCGCTGGGCGCTGTTCGACGCCACGCGACTCGCGCCGCTGAATGGACTGGTGCGCATCGGCAGCGGCCGCGATGCGGCCGACGCTGCGGTGGCCACGATCTTCGGCGGCGTCTCCACCCGGCTGTCGAAGGTGGAATGCAAACTGGGAGAAGGCCAGAACTTCACTCCCCTCGACCGGGGCGACCTCACCCGGGCCGCCGTCGCCCTCGAAACCAACACCGACGCCACACCCGAAGCCTAGTGAGCCGCAAGGCGCTAGCCGGCGGGTCATCCGCTAATCCACCCCGCCACCCACATCAACTCCCCTGCTGCCAGTGACACTGCCCCCCACTGCTAGCCGGTGGCTCGTCCCTATTCTCCCCTACAGCCGCCCCTCGGAAGACGCCCCCCGCCGCCAATCCGCTCTTCCTTTTCTGCCTTGCCTTCTGTTCAACTCCCTCCTGTCCCGTTGACCAGAGCCCCAGCGTGTCATGAAACGGCTGCGGATTGAGCATCGCACGACCTACACCTATCCGAGGCCGGTCCAGCTCGGGCGACATCGACTCGTGATCCGGCCACGGGAAGGGCACGACCTGCGCGTCGAAAGCATGACGCTCGAAATCTCGCCGGCTCACCGCCGCGTCTGGACCTGCGACGTCTTCGGGAACAACGTTGTGATCGTCGACTTCCTCGAAGCGACCACGCAGCTCGAAATCTTCAGCGACGTCGTCGTCCGGCGGACCACGCTCTTCCCCGATTTTGGCCTGCACGAGCGGGGGCGGATCGCCTGGCCCGTCGTCTACGATCCGCTCGAACAGGCGGCGACCTCCATCTACCTCAACCCCACCTACCCGGACGACATCCCCCAGGTCCGCGCCTGGCTGCAGGCCGAGCTTCCTCCTCCGGAGCCGCTCGATGCCGAGGACATGGTCGGCCACCTCACGCAGCTCATCCAGAAGAAGATCCAGTATCAGCGGCGCTCCGAGAAGGGGGTGCAGTCTCCCGCGGAGACTCTCCGCCTCGGTAGCGGGTCATGCCGCGACATGGCCACGCTCATGATGGACGCCTGCCGGAGCCTCGGCATCGCCTCCCGGTTCGTCAGCGGCTATCTCGATTGCGCTGCCTCTGAAGCTGGCCGGGCCGCGACCCACGCCTGGAACGAGGTCTATTTCCCCGCCTACGGCTGGCGCGGGTTCGATCCCACGATCGGCCAGCCGACGTCCACCGCCCACGTGACCGCGGGCGTCAGCAACCATCCCCGCGGCGTCATGCCCGTCGCGGGAATGTTTCTCGGCGGACAGGACGACCGCGGCCTCCTCTCGGTCACCGTCAAGGTCGAACGCCTCAGCGGCTGACTCCGCGCAAAGGCGCCACGGCCGTCTCGGCCGTGTTGCGAATGCCAGCGGCCTCCTTCGTCGCACGCCCGGCGAACCGCGGCGCCCTTCAACTCAACGCCCCAGCTTCACACCCCTCCCCGTAGTTTCGCGCGCAACCCTCCACGGAGGATGGAGGGACCATGAACACGATCCAGCGACATCCATCACCTGCCAGCGCCAGTCTGCCCGGCCACCCGGGACGACCGGACCCGCGGGAGCCGGAGCACCCGCGTCCAAACTTCGCGGGAGAAGAGGGCAAGAACAGCCAACGGCCCCCTGGCCCCGTTCATCTTGCTCGCCATGCCCTCCGGCCCGGTCCCGACGATCGTTGCGGCGCCCGGAACGACCTCGGACGGACACCTCCCCGTCTCAGCCTTCCCGGGGACGGTCCCTATGGCTCTGGTGGCTCAACCCCGGTACTCTGTGAAGGACGCAAACGGGGCCAGCAGGGACGAACCGGACGAGGCCGGGCGGGTATGCTCGAGACGCATAAAAGAACTCTGAATTCTGTCCGCACCTTCTGCCAGCAATTGCTGGAAGGGGGCCTTGCGCCGGGCGATTTCTTCCGCCGCCTTCTCCCGACCGTCGTCAAGGATGGCCGACTTCTCGCCGCCGCCGTCTGGCTCTACGACGACCATTCGCGATTGCGGCTCATCGGTGAGCACGAACTGAGCAAGCTGTCCGAGACGGGCCAGTTCTTCGTCGACCCGGAACACCAGGACGCCGTCTCCGACGTCATGGAACAGACCAGGATCCGCGTCCTGCTCAACCGCACGGAAGACCTCGGCAGCGTCAAACCCCACTCCCTCGCGATCGGGCCGATCGTCCGCGACGAACGCAGCGTCGGCGCCATTGAGCTCTTCGCCGAAGCCGACGAGAACGACGAAGCCTTCCTCCACGATCTCGTCGAACTCCTCTCCGGTTACAGTTCCAAGGCCATCGCACGCCCCGCGACCGCAGTCGTGCCCCGGCCGACTGGTCAGGCCCCGCCGCCCCAGTCGGGCGCCGCGGCCCCGCCGGCCGCTCCCGGAGCCCCGGCAACGCCCCCGCCGCCCGGCACTCCCTTCTGGGAACAGTTCGATCGTTTCCTGCATGGGCTCCGCCGGCTCGACGTCCGCGAAGTCGCCGCGAACGCCGCCAACGACGGCCGCGCCTTCCTCGGCTGCGATCGGGTCAGCGTCGCCATCCGCGAAGGCAAACGGATCAAGGTCCGCGCCGTCAGCGGCCAGGAAGACGTGCACCAGCGCGCAAACCTGATCCGCACGATGACGAACCTCACCCGCCGTGTCATGAAGACCGGCGAACGACTCATCTACACCGGCTCGGCCGACGATCTGCCTCCTCCGCTCGAAAAGCCGCTCTCTGACTACCTTGCCGAGAGCCGGATGCGGATGGTCGCGCTGCTCCCCCTCATCGACCCCCGGCGAACCGCCCGCACCGATGCCGAAGGTCAGCCGATCCGCAAACGCGACAAGCGAGCCGTCGTCGGCTGCCTGATCGTCGAACAGGCGAACGAAGCCGACCCCCGCGTCGGCCTGATGCAGAAGATCGAGCTCATCGTCCCCCACGTCGCCGAAGCCGTGGCCGACGCCGAACAGCATGAGAGCATCTTCCTGCTCCCGCTCTGGAGAACCATCGGGCGGACGCAGCGCTGGTTCCGCGGCCGCCGCCTGGCGACAGCCATCGCCGTCGCCATCGGACTCGCGGCCGTCTCCGCCGGCCTGGCCTACACTCCCTGGACCTACCGCGTGACGGCCGACGGCCGGCTCATGCCGGTCATCCAGCACGAAGTCTTCGCCCCGGAAAACGGCGAAGTGCTGGAAATCAAGGTCCGCGGCGGAGAGCAGGTCAACGCAGGCGATCCGTTGATCATCCTGCGCAACCAGGAATTGCAGGCCGACATCGTCACCACGCAGGCCGCCGCCGCTGAGAAGGAAAAGCAGGCCGTCGCCCTGGGGCACCAGGCCGACGAGGCCGCGTCCTTCGGCAAGGCGGAAGAAATGCTGCGCTTCCGTGGCGAACAGGTCCGCGCCCGGACCGAGGCTGAAGGGCTTCAGAAGAAGCTCGAAGTTCTCAGGGAGCGGGCCGAGCGGCTGATCGTCCGGTCGCCCGCCAAGGGGACCGTCGCCACCTATCAGGTCGAGCAGCTCCTGCGGGACCGTCCCGTCCAGCGCGGCGAGCGACTGCTTGAGATCATGGATGAAAGTCGCGAATGGCGTCTCGAGCTGGAAGTCCCCGAGCATCGGATGGGGCATCTTCTGCGTGCGATGAAGCTGTCGGGCGATCAGACCCTGCCTCTCGAATACGTGCCGGCCACCGCTGTCGAAAAGACCCTCTCCGGAAAAGTGCGTGCGTCCGAGATCGCCACCCGCGCCAACCAGTCGCAGGACGAAGGGGCGATCGTCGAGGTCTACGCCGAGATCAACGAGGACGACATCCCTGGCCGCCGGATCGGCGCGGAAGTCACCGCCAAGGTCGACTGCGGCAAACGCAGTCTCTTCTACGTCCTCTTCGGCGACGTCGTCGAATTCGTCCAGCGCCACGTCTGGTGGTGAGCGCCGTCACTACGACGCAGCCCGTTCAGTCACCCGCCTCGATCCACTCCTCGTTGAACGCCGCGTGTTTCATGCTCTTCCCGCCGTCCACGAAGTAGCTGTACACGCAGTGGATCATCCCGTCCCGCGACTGGATCACCGTCGGGTAGTGGAAGGATCCTTCCGGCTGCTTCTCGAGATGCCGGGTCGCCGTCCACGTCCGCCCTTCGTCCTTCGAAAGCGACACCGCCAGGCTGTTCCGCCCCTTCGTCGTGTCGTTGTAGACCAGCAGCCACTTCCCACTCTTCAGCCGCACGGCATCGAGCCCCGAGCCCGGATTCGGCAGGTCGGCCGAGGTCACGTCTCCCCAGCTCACGCCGTCATCTTTCGATTCAGTGATCCGCACCTTCCCGCTGAATCCGTTCTCGCGCAGGAACGCGACGAGCGTTCCATCATCGCGCCTGACGACGCTCGGCTGGATCGCCCCGAACCCCAGGGTCGGCTTCCCGGAAAACCACGTCGCGCCCCCATCATCGCTGATCGCCATCAGCGACAGAGAATACGTGTCGCTGTACAGCGGCAGCAGAATCCGTCCCGAAGGGAGCACCGTCGGCTTGCAGCGGGGCTGCCATCCCAGCCGCTGGTACAGCTTGTCTCCCAGTCGCTCCTTGACGCTCTTCACAACCTCCTGCGTCCTGTCCGGCAACGGCCCCGCAGCCGCCACGATGTCGTCCAGCGTCTTCGTCGCCGGCGCCTGGAAGTCGTCCGGCTTCAGCAGGATCACTCCGTTCGAGTTCCACTGCGGGGCGCCGTCACCGGCCGGCCTGTCCGACACCAGGTAGTGCGTGATGGCCGACTCCCACGAGTTCGCGATGACGACCGGCCAGAACAGCCACAGCCGTCCGCGCGCGTCCGTCATCAGGCAGGTGTTGCAGTCGGGAAATCCCGGCGTGTCGACCCACATTGCTGCGGGAGTCCACTCCTTCGCGCCCGGTTTGAGCCGGCTTCCGAAGACGGCCACATCATCCGCCCGCCGCTCGCCCGACCCGCGATACCAGCTCACCACGAGCTCGCCGTCCGCCAGCTCGGCGATGCCCGGCGCATGGTTGTGCTCGCCACGCAGCGGAAAGATGAGTTCACTGCGATAAGCGGGCTCTGCCGCATTTGAGACGCCGCCCGCAAGGAAGCACGCCAGAACCGTGAACAGCCGGGGGATGTTGAGCATGGGAGGATTTTCTGAGCTGTGAAAAATTCACCACAGAGACACGGAGTGACGGAGAAGAGGGAGGTCGCGGATTGAGTCTTGTTTCACCGCTTTGAACTCGCACCTGATCCATTCGATCGTGACGAAAGCCCACGTTCCTCACCGCGAGAGCACTGAAGAGCGGGATCTCCCTTTTCTCCCGGTCTCTGTGGTGAGCTTTTCTATTCCTGCATCTGCTTCCACAGATCCTCACCGAACAGATCCAGCATCTTCGCCAGCCCCGCCTCGACCATCTCCGGACCGGTGATGAAACGCCCCGGCCGAGTCCAGTCGTTCAGCCGGTCGAGTTTGAAGTCGAACATCCGCGACAGGAGCGCATCGAGATCTCCTTCGACGTGCTTGAAGTGCCGCGCCCACTCGGCCGCTTCCTCGAGGCGGACATGCTCATCGCTCTGCCAGCGGATCGGGTGAAACAGCAGCGTGGAATGCGGCGTGACGTATCTCCGCGGGCACGCCGCGAACGGTAGCAGCGCGGCCGAAGAGCATTCGCCGGCCACCACGCCCGCCGCATCCAGCCCGCGCAGGCGAATGATCGACGCGAGCGCCAGGCCGACGTAAACGCTCCCTCCGCCTGAATCGAACCAGATCATTCCGCGGCTTCGTCTCGGAACCGACGTCAGCTTTTCGGCCAGGTCTCCCGACTTCTCGATGAGGTCGCCACTGAGCACGATTTCCCAATCGTCGCCGCGGCTTGCGGAGCGATCGGCGAGGGGCAGGGGGCCGGACGGCAGACCCACGCGTTTTGTCTCCATCAGACGGCCTTGTCCTCGGCGACCCAGCCGCATCCCTTGTGCGTTCCGTCGCAGAACGGGCGACGCTTCGACTGTCCGCAGCGGCACAACGCGTAGCTCACCTTGCCTTCGAGATTGAACTCACGCCCCTCATGGTCGATCAACTTGGCCGGCCCGGTGACGAGCAGCGGGCCGTTCAGACGCAGGTTGATGGTGACGTCAGACATCGCACTCTCCTTTTCGAACAACGTGGCCCGGCTGGGGTGCAAATCCAGCGGGCTTTTGCAGGGGCGTGAAGCATCCCGTATTCTCGCCGCGAATGCACGTCACGGATTTCTGTCGAATTGCGCCGCTCGATGATTGAGAACCTCCCCATCCGCAGCCTCGTTCACCGGGGCATGACCATCGAGGGATACTCGCGCGCCGCCGTGCAGTCCTACTGGCGGATTCCCGAACTGCGCATCGCCTTCGACATGGGTGGCAGTCCGTGGGCGTTCATGGGAACCGAGAACATCTTCATCACCCATGCCCACCTCGACCACATGGCCGCGCTGCCGGCCTATGTCGCGCGGCGGCGGATGATGAAGATGGAGCCGCCGACGGTTTACGTGCCGGAAGAAGTCGTGGACAACGTTCAGCGGATGCTGCATGCGTGGCAGCGGCTGGATCGCGGACGGATGGTGCTCAACCTGCGCGGCGCGCGGGCGGGCGAGGAAATCGAGCTGTCGCGCGAGCATGTCGTCGTGCCGTTTGCGACTCAGCACACGGTTCCTTCACTCGGATACGCCGTCCTCGAGCGCCGCCGCAAGCTGAAACCCGAATACACATCGCTCAGCGGCAACGAGATTCGCGATCTCCGGCAGAGCGGCGTCGATGTGACTGCCGAGATCCGGCTGCCGATCGTCGCTTATTGCGGCGATACGGCCCCGTCAGGCCTCGACCAGCTTCCGGCAATCTATGAAGCCCAGATCCTGATCACGGAACTGACGTTTTTCCGGCCGGAACATCGCAAGGAAAAGATCCACAAGTTCGGCCACACGCATCTCGACGACATCCTCGAGCGGGCGGAGAAGTTCAAGAACGAACTCCTGATCTTCGGCCACTTCAGCACGCGCTATTTCGACTCGCAGATCCGCAAGGCGGTGGAAAAGAAGCTGGCGGGCGTGTTGAAGCCGAAGGTTGAACTGTGGCTGTAGCGTCAACGAGGTGATTCATGGGCTACGAAGTCTTCATCACGCGAGCCCAGTCATGGGCCGAGAATCAGGGTCTCGAGATCACCCGGCCGGAATGGGAGTCATTGATCAGCACGGATCCGGAACTCCGGATCGACGACGAAAATGGTCCGGACTACGCCATCTGGTTGAAGCATCCGAGCAATTCCGAGGCTTGGATCTGTTGGAGAGGTGGCAGCATTTCGACGAAGAACCCGGACGCCCCGCTGCTTCGAAAAATGCGGGACGTTGCCTCGCGCTTGAAGGCTCATTTGCAGGACGAGGACGGCGAGTCGTTTCCGGACGAGTGTTTTGTCGATGACATCTCGTTCGAGACTCAATCGCCTCGCAGCAGTTTGAGAGAGCCCATCGCAATCGTGTCGCTCGCTCTGTCGACGACTTTCTTCGCCACCGTCTCATGCCTGACGATCACCGGAACGGCGAATCTTCAGGGTAACGCACTTCGCGCTCCGGGGATGCAGTTGGTCGCGATGTTTGCCTTACTGATCGCCTTCGGGGGCGTGTTTTCGATCCCGCTGGCACTGTGGGGATTTCAGTCCACGGGAAACCGCACGCGTTGGGCGTGGATCACGATTGCGATGGACGCCCTGGCGTTCCTGATTCTCGTTGCCAACCGTTGATCAGCAGGCCTCAAATCGTCTGCGCCATAAACCCGCCATCAACGACCAGATTCGCCCCGGTAATGAAGCTCCCCGCCTTGTTCGACGCCAAGAGCAGCGTCGCCCCCGCCAGCTCCGGCGCGTCACCGAAGCGATTCATCGGCGTGTGCCCCAGGATCTTCGCCTGGCGATCGGGCGTCAGCACTTTGCGGTTCTGCTCGGCCGGGAAGAAACCGGGCGACAGGGCATTCACGCGGATGCCATGCGGCGCCCATTCACGCGCCAGGTTCTCGGTCAGGTTGAGCACCGCGGCCTTGGAGGCCGAATAGGTGAACACGCGCGACAGCGGCTTGATCGCGCTCAGCGACGCAATGTTGATGATCGAGCCGCGCACGCCCCCTTCGATCATCTCCTGGCCAAACACCTGGCAGGCGATCCGCACGGCCCGCAGATTGACGGTGAAGATGCGCTCCCATTCCTCATCGGTGATCTCGAGGAACGGTGTCGGTGAATTGACGCCCGCTCCATTCACGAGGATGTCGCAGACGCGTCCTTCGCTCTCGAGCTTTTCGACGAGGCCTTCGAGGTCCGTCTTCACCGTGACGTCGGCCTTGTAGAACTCCGCCGCGCCGCCGTGCTTCTTGATCCGCTCGACGGCCGTCGCGCCGGCTTCCGCATCGCGTCCAAGAACGACCACCGTCGCGCCGGCACGGGCGAGGGTGTCGGCGATGGCGCCGCCGAGAACGCCCGTGCCGCCGATGACGACTGCGGTGCGACCCACGAGTCCAAAGAGATCGGTCAGGTAATCACAGGGGGTGGCGGCGGTCAGCATGAGAATTCGTCAGTGTTGAAGTGAAGTGGCGGCGCGGCGGTCCATCGACGCGCAGGAGCGGCATGCTACGCAGCGACGCCGCGAGACGCGAATGTCCTGTCGGGTTCCGGTCAGTCGACCCAGTGCTGGGCGCATTTCACGGCCTTCTTCCAGCCGCTGTAGAGATCGTCGCGTTCCGCGATCGACATCTGCGGGGCAAACTCGCGATCGAGAACCCAGTTCCGGGTCAGGTCGCGGAAGTCGGTCCAGTAATCGACGGCCAGGCCGGCGAGGTACGCCGCGCCCAGGGCCGTCGTTTCCTGCACGACAGGCCGCAGCACGCGAACGTCCAGCAGGTCCGACTGGAATTGCATCATCAGGTTATTCGCCGTGGCTCCGCCGTCGACGCGCAGACTGGAAAGGGCCACGCCGGCGTCGGCCTGCATGGCGTCCAGCACGTCACGGGTCTGGTAGGCCATTGCTTCGAGGGCGGCCCTCGCGAAGTGGGCCTTCGTGCTGCCGCGCGTCAGGCCGACGATCGCACCGCGGGCATTGGGGTCCCAGTAGGGGGCACCCAGTCCGACGAACGCCGGCACGAAATAAACGCCGTCGTTGCTCTTCACGCTGGCGGCCAGCTGCTCGACCTCAGGCGACTTGGCGATCAATCCGAGGCCGTCGCGGAGCCACTGCACGGCCGCGCCGGCGATGAACACGGCGCCTTCCAGGCAATAGGTCGTCGTGTCGCCGATCTTCCAGCCGATGGTCGTCAGCAGTCCATGCTTTGAGACGGCAGGCGTTGAGCCCGTGTTCAGGAGCATGAAGCAGCCGGTGCCGTACGTGTTCTTCGCCTCGCCCGGGCCAAAGCAACCCTGGCCGAACGTCGCCGCCTGTTGGTCGCCGGCGCACCCGGCGATCGGGATCGATTCGCCGAGCAGGTCCTTTGTTGTGTGACCGTAGATCTCGCTGCAGCTCTTCACTTCGGGAAGCATGGCCCGAGGCACATTGAAGATCCGCAGAAGCTCGTCATCCCAGTCGAGCGTGTGAATGTTGAACAACAGCGTGCGGCTGGCGTTGCTGACGTCCGTGACGTGCAGATTGCCTCCGCTTAATCGCCACATCAGGAACGCGTCGACCGTCCCGAACAGGATTTCCCCACGTTCGGCCCGTGCCCGCAGCCCCGTGATTGAATCGAGCAGGTGGGCGATCTTCGTCGCGGAGAAGTAGGCATCGAGAACGAGACCGGTCTTCTGCCGGATTGTCTCCTCCAGGGCTTCCTTCTTGAGTCGCTCGCACACCGGGGCGGTGATTCGGCTCTGCCAGACGATCGCGTTGGCGACGGGAGTTCCGGTCTTCTTGTCCCAGAGGATTGTCGTCTCGCGCTGGTTCGTGATGCCGAGCGCAACGATCTGCCTGGCCGAGAGCTTGCCGTTCTCGAGCGCCCGCCTGGCGGTCGCCAGCTGCGAAGACCAGATCGCTTCCGGATCGTGTTCGACGTGCCCAGGCGTCGGATAGATCTGCGGGAATTCCTGCTGTCCGGATGAGACCGGACGGCCATCGCGGCCGAAGACGATGGCCCGGCTGGAGGTCGTTCCCTGGTCGAGGGAAAGGATGTACTGGGCGGCCTCAGGCACGGGCGACTCCTGTTGGCAAGGCAAGATGGAAAGCGTTCGATCTTGGCCACGTCCACGAACCCTGACAAGGGTTCAGGGCACGCCGACGCACCCTGCCAGGCCCCGGATGCTGAGCCTCAGCCCACGCCATCAGCGACGCGCGTGCTGGTTGTGACGTTTGTTGCGATTCGTCAGGCTGGGAATCGAGGGGCCCGTCTGCAGTTCGGTCGAGCAGCGGGTCTGCGATCGACGTAGGCTGGTCACGCTGGCCACCGCCGATGCGGTGTCCTCCGCCGCCCCAGACGGCCGCTTTTCCGTTCCCATGATCGACTTCAAGTCATTCCTGTCCCGGTCGAGCCGCGGGCGTCAAAGCCATGCACCGGCTCACCTGTCGTTCGCGCGCTCGCGTGTCGGACGGACCATTTCGCGGACGGGATTGCTGCTGAAGAAGCAGTTGTGGGTTTTTCCGCTGCTGGCAGTTGTCGGCTTTCTCATCGTGCACCTGTTCGTCAGGGAAGCGATCGAAAGCACGATGAAACAGAACCTGTCTTCACAGCTCGAAGCGCTGCTGAAGACGGAAGCGGCCATGCTGGAAACGTGGCTGAAGATCCAGGAATCCAACGCCGTTCAACATGCGAACGACCAGGACTTCCGCGAAGACGTCTACAAGCTGCTCGATTTCCCATCGTTGACGTCCGGCTCCAGCTCTCCCGAGGCGCTCTCGACGAACGCCGAGGCGGCGGCCCTCAGGGAATCGCTGCGAAAGGACCTGCAACCGGCGCTCACGGCGCACCGCTACGAAGGCTTCGCGATTCTCGATCGCACCCGCACCGTGCTGGCGTCCGACCAGACAGCGCTCATCGGTCAGACCTACTCGGCCATCGAAGTCGAACGACTGCTGGAGCGAGTCCTCTCCGGTGAGACGGTCGTGACGACTCCCTTTCCGAGCCAGTCGGTCATTCGTGACGAGCGGGGCGTGATGAGGGCCGGGGTGCCCACCATGTGGGTGCTGGCGCCGATCCGCGATCCTTCGTACCAGGTGGTCGCCATCCTTGGCCTTCGCATCCGCCCGGATCGCGAGTTCACGCGAATCCTGCAACTGGGCCAGATCGGGGAGACCGGCGAGACGTATGCCTTCGACCGCAATGGCCGGATGGTGTCCAACAGCCGGTTCGACGACCTGCTGATCCTTCTGGGCATCATTCCGGATACCGATGATTCGCGCTCGATCCTCAACGTCCAGCTGCGAGATCCGGGCGGCGACCTGACCAAGGGCTATCGGCCGACCAAACGCCGCTCAGAGCTGCCGCTGACACCAATGGCCGCCGACGCTATCCAGGGGCACTCCGGCGTCGACGTCGACGGTCGTGCCGACTACCGGGGTGTCCAGGTTGTCACGGCCTGGACCTGGCTCCCGCGTTACGAATTGGGAATCTCCACAAAGATCGATGCCGAGGAGGCGTTTCGTCCTCTCACGATCCTCCGGCGAACGTTCTGGGCGCTCATGGTCCTGCTCATTCTGGCGGCCATCGCGATCTTCATCTTCACGCTGATTCTGGCCCGGCTCCGGCGGGAGGCGCAGAAAGCCGCTATCGACTCGAAGAAGCTGGGGCAGTACACGCTCGAGACCAAGCTGGGCTCGGGCGGTATGGGAGTCGTCTACAAGGGACGCCACGCTGTTCTCCGCCGCATGACGGCGATCAAGCTCCTCAACGTCGATAAGGTCAACGACAGCTCGATCGAGCGGTTCGAACGCGAGGTCCAGATCACCTCACAGTTGAACAACCCCAACACCGTTGCGATCTACGACTACGGCCGGACGGAAGAAGGAATCTTCTATTACGCAATGGAGTACATCGAGGGCATCGATCTGCAGGTGCTCGTCGACAAGTACGGCCCGCAGTCCGAAGCCCGGACGATTCACATCCTGCGGCAGATCTGCGGCTCGCTGTTCGAAGCGCATTCGCTGGGCCTGGTCCATCGCGATATCAAGCCGGCCAACGTCATGCTGGCCCGTCGCGGCGGCGAGCCCGATGTCGCCAAGGTCCTCGACTTCGGGCTGGTGAAAGCTCTCGACAACCGGACCAGCACGCAGCAGACCGCCGCCAATTCACTGACCGGCACGCCCCTGTACATGTCGCCCGAGGCGATCCAGACGCCCGATTCCGTCGATCCGCGGAGCGACCTGTATGCCGTCGGGGCGGTGGGGTATTTCCTGCTCACGGGGAAGAACCTCTTCGACACGGAGAACATCGTCGAGCTCTGCCAGGCCCAGGTGTCGAGATCGCCGATTCCCCCCTCGGAGCGCATCGGCCGCGAGCTCTCTCCCGAACTGGAGGGAGCGATCATGAGCTGTCTGGAGAAATCCCCCGCCAGGCGGCCGCAAACGGCCCGCGACCTGAGCCAGCTGTTGTTTCGCAGCCCGGCGGCGCTCAAGTGGTCGGTTGAAGAGGCGGATCACTGGTGGGGGCGGCATGAACGCGGGCTGGCCGCAGACGAGGGCGGGCCAGCTTCCGGAAATCATTCCGGAGGCGCGAAAACCACGCCTCGCGCGGCCGACTACGGGCAGACCGTGGTCGGGCAAACCGATCTGGAGTGAGAGACGCTGCGGGGCCCGGAACGACGCGCAGCGGGCGTCGATTTTCGCGCCACAATCGTTTCATCCGTTACGATCGAACTGTCCACCGGGACGGTCGTCCTGTCCCGCGAGATCCGTCAAGCCCCCGTGTCCCCGACCGTCCTATCCTCCACCGGAAGGGTGTCGACTTTCGTCAACACCTGATAACGAGGCCGAAAGGCTCGGCCTCGCGATTCGGCTGGTGGAGCGGACGATGATCGCCCTGACTGTGGAACCTGAAGCGAATTCGAGCCAGAGCGAGACGCCGGAGCCGCCCCGCAGGAAAGGTGAAGCGGACCTCTCGCTGCTCGAAGACCGCGCGCCCGCATGGGCCCGGATGTCTCGCAGCTCCGCCGGTCTCATCGCCGGCCTCGGTCTGCTGTTCGCTTGCGCGAGCTTCCTGCCGCTGTGGCACACCGACGTGTGGGGCCACCTCAGCTACGGACGCTGGATCGTCCAGAACAAGGCGCTCCCCCCCACCGAGCCGATGCTCCCGCTGTGTGAAGGCGTGAGATTCATCGACACCGCCTGGCTTTCGCAGGTCGCCGCCTACCTCGCCGAAAAACAGCTCGGCGTCACCGCGCTCCAGTTCCTGTTCGCTGCCTGCGTCACGTTCTGCGCGGCGGCACTCGCTTACCTCGCATCGAAGCGGTCCGGTTCCAACCTCGCCGGCGCGCTCGCCGCCGGCACGTTTCTATTCGTCGACTACCAGCAGCTCATCATCGCCCGGCCGCAGCTCGCCGGCATGGTCTGCTTCATGGTCGTCTTCGGAATCCTGACGGCCCAGCGTTGGCGCCCGTCCTTCTGGATCGCGATGCCCGTGACCTTCGCCTTCTGGGCGAACCTCCATGGCTCGTTCCTGATGGGGCTGCTGCTGATCGCCTGCTTTGTCGCCGGCCGTGCGGTCGACCTCGTTCGCCGAACTGGAACCACGCAGGCCCTCTGGCGCGACGCAATGCTCCGTCGACATTTCCTGCTGTTCCAACTGAGCGCCGCCGCCGTGCTCCTCAATCCGTATGGCCTCGAACTGTATTTCGAGACGTTCCGAATCGCCGCGAACCGCAACCTCCAGGACCTCGTCGACTGGGATCCCCTCACCTTTCGCATGTCGCAGGGGAAAGCCGCCGCGATCGCGCTGGTCGCCCTCATCGCCGCGCTGCGATGCAGTCCGCGCCGCGTGTCGGCCGCCGAAGCGCTGTCGCTCACGATCTTCGGCCTGGGCGCCTGCTACTCGTCTCGGATCATCGTGTGGTGGGCCCCGTTGTGCGCGTGGTCGCTCGCGATTCATGCGGAGGCGGCCCTTCGCAAATGGCGTCAGCTCGATTCCCGCCCGGCGCCCCCCCGTTCAGGCCTCTCAACCGTCGCGGCCATCGGGATCATGTGGATCGCCTTTGCGTACTCCCCCTTCGGCATGCGGGTGATTCACGGCGCCCCGAAAACTCCTGAAGACGCCGCCCGCCGTCTGAAGTCATCCGTCTCGATCCAGACCGCCGTCGCCGCGGCCGCGTATCTCAACGAGCATCCCCCCGTCGGCCAGTGCTTCAACACCTATGAATGGGGCGATTACCTCCTCTGGGCCGGTCCGGCGAACGCCAGATGGTTCGTCGCCTCGCACGCCCATCTCGTTCCGCGCGAAGTGTGGGAAGACTACCTGCGCATCGTGTCGCTGAGTCGCGACTGGGAGGGCCGCCTCGACCGTTATGGCATCAACACGGTTGTCCTCGAACGCAACATGAGCGCCGACCTCGTTCGCGCGCTCAAGGAGAAGTCGCACGACTGGTCGCTCGAGTACGAGGACCACGTCACGGCCATCTTCGCCCGGAAGCGACCGATCTAGGTTGCCGCTTCAAGCCGCGCCTGACTTCGTCCTTCCGAACCGAACGCATCCAGAATCCGAATCGCGCCCCATGCCTGCCCGCTCGACGACCCGTCTCGCCTTCCTCGCTGTCCAGGTCCTTGTCGTCGGCGCTTTCGCGGCCACGTGGGTCACGAAAGCGAAGGCACTCAGCCGCGAGTTTCGCGCCCTGCAGCAGAACGGCAGCGAATACACGCGGCTGCCGGTGACTCGCAACGAGCCGCTGGAAGTCTCATCGCTGTACAACCGGCCCGACTTCATCAGCGATGAGGAACTGGCGGACGTGCTGCGGCAGATCCAGCCGCGATTCCCCGTGAAGGAGATGAAACCCAATTTCGTCGAACATGCCCTCCGCACGTGGGGCGTGCATGCGGAGTTCCGCGATCCTGAAGTCCGATCCGGCGCCGAGCTCGCAAAGTTCCTCACGGATACCGCGAGCTTCGTGACGTCGTGGGGCCCGGGTGTCGGACCGCTGCTGCAGGAGCGCACGGGTGGCATCGCGATTCGCTGGGGCTCGGAAAAAGGGGGGTCGGTCCACCACGATCACTGGCTGGCCAGCCTGACGGAAGCGGGCGCGACGCTCGATACGCCGGTCTTCGGCCCATCACGCCATTCGTCGACCCTCGGCGATGTGCTGCATGAATCGCTGCGCGACTTCCGGCTGGACGAGAAAGAAACCGAGTGGACGGCCATGGCCTTCGGCATGTGGCTGCCGCCGGAGAACCACTGGATCGGCGCCGACGGGCGACGCTACTCGTTCGATCTCATCGCCCGCCGCCTGATGCGGGGCCAGAAGGAACTCGGCGTCTGCTCGGGCACGCACCGCGTGTTCTCATTGATGGTGCTGGTGCGACTGGATGACGAGTTTCCCAACATCCTGACGGACGAAGTCCGCGCCGAGGTCTACGGATACCTTCAGGAAGTGAAGGAAGCGATCATGGCGTCGCAGTTCGAGGATGGGCATTGGCCTTCGAACTGGCCGGATGGTGCTGACGCCGTGACGACGCCCGTCGATGATCCGTTGTTCAAGCAGGTGATCGCGACGGGCCACCACCTGGAGTGGCTGGCGATTGCTCCGAAGGACCTGCATCCTCCGGAGGAACAGATCCGGAAGGCGTTCCGCTGGGTGATCGACACCACGAGGTCGCAGACACCTGAGGAGATCCTGGAACGATACACGTTCTTCAGCCACGTTGGAGCAGCGGCGGCACGCTGGCGTCAGACGCATCCGGCGGTGTTCTGGAAGGAATGGGAAGCAAAGCACTAGCTCCGCTTTCGATCTGGGCACCGCTCACGGAGCGGTGGCACGCTGTTGCAGCGGGCCTGTCTCGTCTCGCCCCTGGTGGAGGCCTGTGTCACGGGGGGAGACCTGTGACGAGACCTGTGACAGCCGAAAACGGTCTGAACCATTGGGAATATGGACCTGTGACATGTGTGACATGTGTGACGAAATTCGGGGTGGTCTGTCACACTGTTTCACCGGGTGATCACGCGTCGATTCTGAATTTCCAAAGAACGAACACCTCTCCCCTTACTGGCGAGGTTGCGCGCGGGGGAGGAACGTTCTACTGGGCAATCACTTGCGGCCGTTTTCAGCGGCGTGGCGGGATTCCACCCTCCACTGAACGTCCCTATGCCCTGGTTGCCTGCTCGCCGGGTTCCAACAGCTCGGGCGTCATCAGCGTAGATGTCGGTCATGGCGGCCGACTCACAGCCACGAGTTCGACGACGCCCGTCATGGGCCTGGCGATGGATTCTCACGGTGTCGGCGGCGCAATGCACCGCCGGCCTGGGAGCTTTGTTCCCTCGAGACTCAATTGGCGCCCTGAACCTCTTCGTGCAGACCGCGCACGGTGGGTGGACGCCGAACTGGACGTCAGGCATTCATCCCGATCCCGTCCTCGGCGCGTCCCTGGGCTTCGACCTCGGCTGGATGGTGGCTCTGTGTCTTCTCGCCGTCTTCATCGTCGTTAGAGAACCCCGGCCGCATCTCTGATGCTCTGCCATTCAACGAAAAAAGCCCGTCTCATCGACGGGCTTTTTACATTCCGGTTTGTAAGTTCGACCGTTAGTCGAACTCAGGGCGGCGCTGGGTCAGCTGGTCCTTCAGGCGGTTCACGATGCTCGAATGCATCTGGCTGACGCGGCTTTCCGAGAGGCCCAGGGTCGAGCCGATTTCCTTCATCGTCAGTTCCTCATAGTAATAGAGGATGATGATGAGTCGCTCGTTCCGGTTGAGACCCTTCGTCACGAGACGCATGACGTCGCGCTTCTGGATGTGGAAGGTGGGGTCTTCCCCCTTCTTGTCTTCCACGACATCCACTTCGCGGACGTCCTTGTAGCTGTCGGTCTCGTACCACTTCTTGTTCAGGCTGACGAGCGAGACGGCGCTGGCTTCCGACTTCAGCTTGTCGAATTCCTCGAGCGAGATCTGCAGCTTCGCGGCGAGTTCGGCGTCTTCCGGCGGACGGCCGACCTGCACCTCGAGTTCCTTGCGGGCCGCTTCGAGCTTGCTGGCCTTACTGCGGACGAGTCGCGGCACCCAGTCCATGGAGCGCAGCTCATCGAGCATGGCTCCGCGGATACGCGGCACGCAGTAGGTCTCGAATTTCACGCCGCGTTCCATGTCGAACGCTTCGATCGCATCCATGAGGCCGAACACTCCGGCGGAGACGAGATCGTTGAGATCCACTCCATCGGGAAGCTTGGCCCACACGCGTTCGGCGTTGAAACGAACGAGCGGAAAGTATTGTTCGATCAGCCGGTTCCTCAGCTCCTGGCTGGTCGGATCCTTGCGGTAGTCCAACCAGACCTGCTGAATATCAACGGCTGCCTTCGTCGAAGTCATGCAATCCTCCGTGACGACTCCGCAGCCCATCAATGGCTGCGCGGTATCTAAGGCGGCTTCGCGCGGGAGTGTCCGAAACTTCTCCTGCGGTTGCGGGCTCCGCTTCAGTTCGACAGGCCGTGCAGGGCGCGTTCGAGTCTGAAAGCGAAACGTTCACAACCTCATTGCGCTCCGCAGCGCCTCACATCTGATTTCGGCATTCGGACGGAAAAAAATCAGTAAAACCGGAAAACTCAACGTAGCTTGACTTCCTCAACGTCACTCTCATCCAGCTGCATGCGACAGCGCCGGACTCACCGTCGCGGCCACGCACAGATCTGTCTCATTGGTCAGTTCCAGTCGGCTCAGGACCGCCACCTGGGGCAGGCCGGCGGCCAGCGCCCTCCTGAGTTCCATGCGAAGTTCAGGAGCAGCCACCACCACGGGGGGACGTCCGCTGTGCACCAGCCGCGTCAATGCTTCCGCGATGGGACGCATCCACTCGACAGGAGCACGTTTCCGCGAAGATGCCGGGCCTGAAGCCCACTGGCAAAGTTCGTGTTCCACATCCGAGTCGAGCACGACGGCATGCAGCCGACGGCTTTCGTCCCGGTACTGCTGGCAGATCGTTCGCCGCAGGGCGAGTCGTGTCTGCTCGATGAGTTCGTTCGCCTCCGACGACCGCGAGTCGCCGAGCGCCTCGATGATCGTTTCCAGGTCGCGGATCGGAACCCGCTCCCGCAGCAGGCCACACAACACCCGGTGAATCGTCGCCGTGGTGGCCCGCTCCTGGACGACTTCATCCACGAGCTTGGGTGACTGCAGCCGCAGGTTGTTCAGCAGTTCATGGACGTGCTGCCGCGTCAGCAGTTCTTCGGAATGGGTTCGCACGACCTGGGCCAGATGACGGATCACGCGCGAGGATGGTTCTTCGACGCGCAGTCCCAGTGCCCGGGCCTGCTCTTTCTGTTCGGGTTCGATCCACCACCCCGACCGTCCGGTGACGGGATCGATTGCTTCGACTCCCTGGATGACGACCTGGTCGTGGCCGTCTTTCGCGGCCCACAGGCCGTCGGCATAGGCCTCGCCGCTTGCCACGGGGACGCCGCGCATCAGGATCCGGTAGTGGCGAGGATCGAGGTTCAGGTTGTCGTGGATGCGGACGCGGGGCAGGATGAAGCCCAGGTCCTGGGCGATCCGGTTCCGCAGCTGGACGACGCGGTCTCCGAGGTCTCCACCCTGCATCCGGTCTGCCAGGCGGATCAGGCCCACTCCCAGCTCGAGTTCGAGAGGTTCCAGCTGCAGGGCATCGGTCGGCGAAGTGGACGGGACGGCTGCCGGCGCGGCTTCCGTCGCAGGAGGAGTCGCTGGAGATGCGTTCCTCGGTGAGGCGTTCCAGGCGATCAGGCAGCACAGGGCCGACATCCCGAGGAGGGGAACTGCCGGAAGTCCGGTCAACGCCAGGCCCGCGAGGAACACGGCCGAGACGACAAACGTTTCACGATGGCGGCCGAGCTGTCGGACGGTGTCGTTCGGGACATCCGCCTCGTCACTCGTACGGGTCATCATCAGGCCGGCGGCCACCGACACGAGGAACGCCGGAACCTGTGAGACGAGGCCGTCCCCGATGGTCAGCACGCTGAAGACGCTCGCGGATTCCGCGACGGTCATGCCATGTTCGACGACTCCGATCACCAGGCCGCCGACGATGTTGACCGCGGTGATGACCAGGCCGGCAACCGCGTCTCCACGGATGAACTTTCCGGCCCCGTCCATCGCTCCGTAGAAATCTGCTTCCTGTGTGATTCGCCGCCGCCGCTGTGCCGCCTGGTCTGCGCTGATCACGCCATGAGTCAGGTCGGCGTCGACCGCCATCTGGCGACCGGGCATCCCGTCCAGCGCAAAACGCGCCGCGACTTCCCCGATGCGAGTGGCGCCTTTCGTGACCACCACGAACTGGATCACCACCAGGATCAGGAAGAGGATGAATCCGACGGCGGGATCTCCACCGGCGACGAACTCGCCAAAGGAGCGGATGACTCCGCCGGCCGCATCAATCCCGGCCTCATGTCCGCGGGTCAGGATCAGTCGCGTCGAGGCAAAGTTCAGGATGACTCGCCCCAAGGCCGTGGCCAGGAGCAGCGTGGGGAACATCGAAAGGTCAAGTGGCGACGGTGTATAGATCGCCGTCAGCAGCATCACGAGCGAGATCGCAATGTTGGCGGCCAGCATCACGTCCAGCACGCCGGGCGGGACCGGGCAGAAGACGGCCAGCAGCGACGCCACGAGCAGACCCGGGACCAGCCAGTGCAGGCTGCCGGCGATATGTCGAGCTCGGTGCGGATGAGACATGAAACGCTGGATCAATCAAAAAACCACGTCGGACGCCGACCCGGAAGGGGCCGGACCTCAAACGGTGGCGGGACGGGGTCTTATGGAAATCGATGAAGGAGTGTCCAGATCGTGGACAGCGCGCCAGAGCCTCGAAGACGAGTGGAAATTGGCCACATTTCGGCGGAGTGTGTTGGTGTAACATGTGTGTTGGAAATGCCTTGCGTCTGTTTGGCGTCGATCTGTTACCCTCCCTGGAGGGCGAACAGCCGTCGCCAAACCCACAAGTCGGGCGAAACGAGAACCGGCATCTTCCGCCAGCCGCCCAGGCCGGCACGGTGCGCCCACGGCATCCACGGCCCGCGCACTCCGCTGTCCGGCCGTCGACTCTCCCGCTGCCGGATGAGACGCCCACAAAACGAAAAAACACGTCAAATCCGGGAAAAGTCCGGGCTCTGACGTGTGGAAAGAGGCCTGTTGGAACTGGTCGAAGCCACTTTTACGCGACGTCGCTCAGCTCCAGGTGATCGACAACGATCCGGCGGGCGGATACTGACCGCTGCATCATCCGCTCGGAACGCTGGTTCGCACGACGACGGCGTTCGGCCGGCGTCCATTCGCTCTGGATCTCCAGGCAAGCGGCAAGGATCTGCTCTGGGGTCGGCTCATAGGCCGGAACCTGATCGCCATTGCGGAACGAGCGGGTGTTATTCGTGGTGGAGCAGATCATGTGCGTGGCAAGCCTTCGATAAGTACATGGTTGAATCAGCGTCCTCGGAGTGCCTGTTCAACCCTCAGTCACTCGTATGGAACGAGGGGTTTGCAACTGCCGTGCCGCTGGTCAGAAACTCCGGGCGAAGGATCTGCCTCCCACTCGAAGACCGGCAGTTTCTGCGTTGTAAGGTTCTGTGAAAGAATGCGTTGCGTAGGGCGGCGTTCCCGGGCCGCGGAGCCGCTTCACGCAACCATAGGGCGGGGAAGGCAAATCACCGGCTCAAAAGACCACTGTTCGTTCAGCGACCGAACCGTCCGCAGATCGCCCGGCGGGCTTGTCTTTCCACCGGGGGCGCGTAGCTTGGAAGAATTCGTCCCGGAGACCGTGGCGGTGTCTCCCGGGACGGATCCGACTCTTCAAGGAAGCGCGGATGCCCGGAAAAATGGATTGCTTCGGCCAGACCGATCGGGGACTGCGCCGCCCATCCAATGAAGATCACTTTCTCATTGCTGACCTGAATAAGGCGCTCCGCATTCATCAGACGAGTTTGAACTTCGATGATGAGGAGACGCTGTTCGGGATTTCCCAGGGCATGATGCTCCTCGTCGCCGATGGAATGGGCGGACACGCCGCAGGAGAGCACGCCAGCCGCCTGACCGTTGAATCATTGACGCACTCGATCCTGAACTGCATGCCCTGGTTTTTCAGCCGGGATGCGGAAGGGGACGACGATCTCCGCAGTGCGCTTGAGCGGGCGCTGCATCGCTGCCAGCAGCGTCTTCAAAGCGAAGCCCGGGCTCATCCCAGCGTCCAGGGCATGGGAACCACGCTCACGGCGGCCTACGTCCATTGGCCGCGGGCGACGATTGTCCACGCGGGGGACAGCCGCTGCTATCTCCTGCGAGGGACGGAACTCAAACAGATCACCCGCGATCACACCCTGGCGCAGCAGATCGTCGAAGAGAGCGAGTTCCACTCTCCCGACATCCTCCAATCCCGCTGGGCCCACGTTCTCTGGAACGCCATCGGAAGTGGCAACGAGGCGGTCAAGCCGGAGGTCCACCAGTTCGACCTCCAGATCGGCGACGTCCTGCTTCTCTGCACCGACGGCCTGACGAAGCACGTGCAGCCACCGGAGATTCGCAGGACCCTCTCGCGCAACAACGAGGCTCGCGCCACCTGCCAGTTGCTGATCGACGAGACGCTCGCCGGAGGCGGCGCCGATAACGTGACTGTCGTGATCGCCCGGTTCGTGGACGAGAATCCGCAGTCCGAGCGGATCCAGGCGATTGCCGAAGAGTCGCTCGTGGAAGCGAATCTCCAGGACACGGTGGCCGAGATGGCCGCCATCACGGAAGCGCCGGCCGAACTCGAAGAGATCCCCGAACTCGCACCCCGGCCGGTCTGATTGCTGGAGTCTCTAAAGCACGGGGGAAAACAGCCGACAGACGTTTTCCGCGAACACACTCCGCAATGGGCGCCGCTCGAACTCGTGGCGGTGAATGGTCCGACAGTATCCGAGGTCCGTTTCGAAGTGCTCCCTGAGGACCCGCGCGATCTCCAGGTCGTACATGATGACCCCGACTTCGAAGTTCAAAAGCAGCGACCGCGGATCAAAGTTCGGACTTCCCACCAGCGACCAGCACGCGTCGATCACCAGCGTCTTGGAATGCATGATCCCTCTTTTGTACTCATGGATCTCGACACCCGCTTCGAGCAGCTGGTCGTAATACGACCGCCCCGCCAGCACTACGAAGCGATGGTCCGATTTCATCGGCACGATGAGTTGCACACGAACCCCCCGCGCCGCTGCCGTGCACAGCGCTGCCAGCAGCGCATCGGTCGGTACGAAATACGATGTCGTCAGCAGCACCTCGCGCTGCGCATCGTTGATCGCGCCGAACATCAGTGAGTGGAACTCCCGCAGGTCGCCATCCGGACCGCCGCTCATCACCTGGGCCGCGGTCGACCCTGCGACTACCGGTGGTGGAAACTCATGGGGGCCCTGGATCTCCTCGCCCGTTGCATAGAACCAGTCTTCGGTGAACACCTGCTGGAGCTGCGAGACGCTCGATCCCCGCATCAGCAGGTGCGTATCGCGCCAGTAGCCCAGCCGGCGATTGCGCCCCAGGTATTCTTCACCGATGTTCATCCCTCCGGTCAGCCCCACCTTGCCGTCCACCACCACGATCTTCCGGTGGCTCCGCAGGTTGAACGACCACCGCTCCCGCAGTGATCGGCCGGGAATGAAGACGGCGGTTTGCGCCCCGCTTTCCCGCAATGGCTTCATGAAGGTCCGCGTCAGAAAGATCGATCCCAGTCCGTCATACAGAAACCGGACTTTCACCCCTTCACGCGCTTTCTGGATCAAGAGGTCGCGCAGCCGCAGTCCGGTCTTGTCCGGCTGCCAGATGTAATACTCGAGGTGAATGGAGTGCTTCGCCGCGAGGATCGCTTCTTCGATCCGCCTCAGGATGATGTTCGTGTCGTTGAAGACCTCGATCTGGTTGTCGCCCGTGACGACCGTGTCGTCGAGCCGCGCCGCCAGCCGCACCATCCGGTGAATCTGCTGCGGGAACTCGCTCAGCGGCGGGTCCTCGAGAGTGATCGTGTGCAGCGCAGGCATTCGTCCATGCATTGACTTCCTCGCCTCGCGGCGGCGTTTCTTGCGCCGCTCGACACGGTTGATCCCGAAGAACAGGAACAACAGCCCCCCCACGTAGGGGAGCAGCGCAATGGCGAGGATCCACGCAACGGTCGAGGCCGGTTGCCGGCGACGGGTCAGGATGACCCAGCGGACGAGGAGCAGCGTCAGGCCATAGCCGAAGAGCAGGCCGAGAATGGCATTCCAGTTGTGAAACACAAGACTCCATCGGGCGAGACCGGGGGCAGGTGTGCCGAGTGTAATGACCGACCGCTCGGCTTCGGCAGGGGTCGCCGCGCAGATCTGTCCGAGGGCTCCGTCGCAGTTCCCGCCCACGTCGAAGCAACGCTCCCCCAATGTGTTCCGCTGGAGCAACTCCCCTATCATGGCCCGATGCAGCGCATCTACCTCGACAACGCCGCCACGTCCTGGCCGAAGCCGACCGCCGTTTATGACGCCGTCGACCGCTACCAGCGCGAAAACGGCGCCGCCGTCGGACGCTCCGCCACCCGTGTCGGCGCCGAGGTCCAGAAGGCCGTCGACCACGCCCGCCGCCAGATCGGCCGCCTGTTCGGCGCCCCCGCCTCCTCCATCGTCTTCGGCTTCAATGGCACCGATGTCCTCAACATCGTCCTGCACGGATTTCTCCGTCAGGGGGACCACGTTGTCACTTCCGTCGCCGAACACAATTCCGTCCTGCGGCCACTGAAGTTTCTCCAGTCCCGCCTCGACCTGGAGGTCGACTATGCGCCGGTCGACGCCGCCGGCCTCATCGACCCCGAAGCAGTTCGCAATCTCACTCGCGATACCACGCGGCTCATCGCCCTCACTCATGCTTCCAACGTCACGGGAGCCATCCAGCCCATCGGGGACGTTGGGCAGATCGCGAAGTCACGCGGCGTCCCGTTCCTCGTCGACGCCGCGCAGACGGCCGGCCATCTCCCGATCGATGTCGGTCAACTCAACGTCGATTTCCTTGCCTGTTCCGGCCACAAGGGGCTGCTTGGCCCTCTGGGAACCGGCGTCCTGTATGTCCGCCCTGGTTGCGAAGGCGAACTTCTCCCGCTCCGCCAGGGTGGGACCGGAACCGCCAGCGAAGACGAATCGATCGCAGCCTCTGGCCCTGATCGCTACGAGGCCGGCAACCACAACGCGCCCGGCCTGGTCGGGCTCGCCGCCGCCGCCGACTGGATCCTCCAGCAGCCTCCCGGCGCTCTCCGGCTGCATGAGATCGGCCAGACGACGCGCCTCCTGGAACAGCTTTCCGGTCTTTCCGGGATTTCGATTCCGGGGCCTGTCAGCGCCGAACAGCGTGTCGGAACGGTTTCGTTTCGTCTCGAAAGTCTCGATCCGCAGACGGCCGCGTCCCTTCTTGAAACTGAGTTCGGAATTGAGACGCGGGCTGGCTTACACTGTGCGCCCCGCATGCATGCCGCCCTGGGCGACCTGCATTCGGGCGGAACCGTTCGGTTGAGCACCGGGCCTTTTACGACGAACGAGGAAATCGACGCTGTCGTCCAGGCGATTCGCACACTGGTCGGCGCCTGATCTGTCACGATGACGCCCCCTCCCGAACGATCCATCGATCCGCAGAACAGACACCAGGACCTCAGGCTGTCACGTGACGGCTGGCTCCTCTTTGCCGCGCGCCTCGTCCGGATGTTTGCCTACGGGCTGCTGTCGACCGTCCTCATGCTCTACCTCAGCGCTGCGGGCATGGATGACGGCCGCATCGGGCTGTTGATGACGTTGACCCTTCTCGGCGACACGGCGATCACGTTCTGGCTTTCTACGAACGCCGACCGTATCGGTCGCAAACGGACGTTGCTCATCGGCGCTCTGCTGATGACAGGGGCCGGACTCGCGTTCGCGATGTCGACGAACTTCTTCGTCCTCCTGCTCGCGGCGACGATCGGCGTCATTAGCCCCAGCGCCACGGAGATCGGGCCATTTCTGTCCGTCGAGCAGGCCGCCATCTCGGAACTCATCCCCGGACGCGAACGGACGCGGGTCTTCGCCTGGTATCACCTCGTCGGCTATTGCGCCGGGGCTCTCGGAGCGTTTGTCGGCGGGTATTCCGTCTCGTTCGCGCGTGAGCAGGGAGCGACCGGCACCGAGGCGTTTCAGTACGTCGTCTGGGGCTATTCCTTGTGCGGCGTCGTCCTCGCGATCCTCTTCGCAGCGCTCCACCGCACGATCGAACCGTTCGAGCACGCCCCCCAGGATCCGCCTCCCGCACCGATGCGTTTCGGGCTGCATCGCTCCCGTTCCATCATCGCCCGGCTCTCCGCCCTGTTCGCCCTCGATGCCTTTGGGGGCGGCTTCATTCTCCAGGCCATCATCTCGTTCTGGCTGGCACGGCGGTTTGGTCTGCCTGAACAGACGCTCGGACAGATCTTTCTGGCGGCCAATCTCCTCTCCGGCGCATCGGCCCTGATGGCCGGCAGCATTGCGAGGCGGTTCGGACTCATCAACACGATGGTCTTCACGCACCTGCCGTCCAATGTCCTGTTGATGCTCGTCCCGTTCATGCCCGATGCGCTCTCGGCCGTCGGGCTGCTTCTGCTGCGTTACGCGATCTCGCAGCTCGATCTTCCGACGCGGCAGGCGTTCACCATGGCCGTCGTCGCTCCCGATGAGCGTTCCGCGGCGGCGGGAGTCACGAACGTCGCCCGCTCGATCGGCGGATCGCTCTCTCCGTATCTCGCGACCACGCTGATGGGCTGGCCCGCCCTGATGTCCGCCCCCTTCCTCCTCGCCGGCGGCTGCAAGATCGTCTACGACATCCTGCTGTTCCGAGCCTTCGCGAATCACCGCGAAGACTCAGACGATCCCGGATCGAATTCCGCCCGCTGAACCGTCTTCGCCCTACTTCCCGGCCTCGGTCCGCAGTAGTTCCTTCAGTCGCTCCACCGGCAGTGCCTCCACAGTGCGGCCACGACGTCCCGTCATCGTCGTCGCCTTGAGCAGCGCGTTGTCGACGGCCTCTTCCGTCGCCTCCAAAGCCGCCTGGAACAGCGGGGACAGATCGTCCGTCGGCAGCACGGCGCGCGTCTGCGGTCCCGTTGTGCCATGGGCGATCCGCAGGGCCGGATCCGCGCTGAACGCGATCGCAAAATCGCCGCTGCCGTTTGAGAAGGAGGAGCCCGTCCGGGCCAGGCCGAACAACGCCCGTGCCGCCAGCCGCTTGAGGCCTGAGGAGTCCAGGGGGGCATCAGTCGCCACGACGATCATGCATGAGCCATCGCCGTGGTTCGCGGTTGCCGATCCAGTTGCCGTCACCTGGAACGCATGTCGCTTCAGTTCCCTGCCGATGTTCACCCCCCCCATCGTCAGTACGCCGCCATAGTTCGCCTGAACCAGCACGCCGACTGTGTAGCTCCCGAACCGCTCCGGAATGCGACGCGACGAACTGCCGATGCCTCCTTTCCAGCCGAAGGCCTCGCAACCTGTCCCCGCTCCGACGCAGCCTTCATCAACGGGGCCCGGCTTCGCTGTTTCGATCGCCGCCAGAACCTTTTCCGTCGTGACGGGGAGCGAGCGGATGTCGTTCAGCCCTCCGTCGTTCGTTTCTCCGACCAGCGCGTTCACGCTCCGGACGTTTTCGTTTCCCGGCTGCTTCATCGTCCAGCGCACGACCGCATCCACCGCCACTCCCACGGCCAGCGTGTTCGTCAGGACGATCGGCGATTCGAGCGTCCCCAGTTCCTCGACCTGCGTCGAGCCGGCCAGCTTGCCAAAGGCGTTGCCGATGAAAACCGCCGCAGGAACTTTCGACTGGAACAGGTTTCCATCGTGCGGAAGGATGGCCGTGACGCCCGTGCGAACGGCGTCGCCTTCGATCAACGTCACCTGGCCGACACGCACCCCGGCGACATCTGTGATCGCATTGAGCGGCCCCGGCTGGAAGACCCCTGGAGCAATGCCCAGCTCGCGCGCCCGAGGCCGGGCCTCTGGGACCACCGGCGACTGACAGACGGACAGGGATGCGATCAAGAGCAGGCAGGAGGTGTTCATTCCGCCAGTCTCGCGAGCGTTCCGCTGCCATTCAAATCACCCCCCGCTGGCCGATCCACTACCCACTCACCAAACCTGCGAGGCATAATGCAGGCTGACCCTCTCGACGGAACGGGATGCCATGAAACGCCTGCTGCCCCTCGTTGCACTGTTCGCGCTCCTCGCCGCCACCGCGGTGGCGCAGGACAAGCCGCTCAACCTGCTGATCATTACCGCCGACGACATGAACGGCGATTCCCCCGGGTGGATGGGCAACCCCCTCAGGACCACCCCCCACCTTGACGCCTTCTCGATTACGGCCAACCAGTTCATCAACCATCACGTCACCGCGCCGATCTGCCAGCCCTCGCGCTCGGCCCTCATGACCGGCCGCGTTCCCCATGCCAGCGGCGCGCTCGGTTTCGATCCGGTGAATGAAGGCGTTCCCAGCCTTGTCAAGATCCTGCAGACGCAGGGCTACTTCACCGGCGTGATCGACAAGCACGCGCACATGCAGCCCGAAAGCGTCTTCCCGTGGGACATGAAGCTGCAGGGGAGCGGAAAGAACCCGCCGCTGCGGAAGCAGCACATGGAGGAGATGCTCGCGGCTGCGAAAGAGTCGGGCAAGCCGTTTTTTATCAATGCGAACATTACCGATCCGCATCGCGCCTTCCCCGGCAGCGCCCAGGAGAACAGTCGCCGTGCCGGTCGTCGTGCGGCCGAAGACAACGAGGTCGACGGCGAAGCCGGCGCCAAACGTTCCCCCCGGGTGCGCCAGGGACAGCGCGCCGGCAAGGCTGCCGGGAGCGCCAGCCCGGAATCGATCAACACCCGGGTGCTGACCGACAAGGAAGTTCGGACTCCCCGCTTCCTTGAGAACCTCCCCGACATTCGCACCGAGACCGCCCAGTACGAAACCGCCGTCGCCCGGCTCGATGCCAGTTTCGGCGTCATCATGGGCGCCCTCAGGGAGTCGGGGCACGAGGACGACACCATCGTCCTGTTCATGTCCGATCACGGGATCTCGATGCCCTTCAGCAAGGCCACCGTCTATCGCAACGGGACGTGGTCGCCCCTGCTCCTGCGCATTCCAGGGACGGCGATCCCCCAGGTCCGGCAGGAGTTTGTCTCCAGCGTCGATATTCTCCCGACGCTCCTGGAACTCCTGAAGTTCGCACCCCCCGCGGGCCTGAATGGACGCTCCCTTGTCAGCCTGCTGAACGGGCAAACGCAACCCGATCGTGACTTTGTCGTCACCCATGTGAACACGACCTCCAGCGGGGCTAACCAGGCCCAGCGCTGCATCCGCACTCGCGGCCACGCGCTCCTGTTCCACGCCTGGACCACGGGCGAACCGAAGTTCAAGGTGGAGGCGATGAACGGCCTGACTTTCAAGGCCCTGGAGAAAGCTGCCGAGAGCGATGCCCGCATCGCCGCCCGCGTCGCCCAGTATCGGGTCGGCGAGCCACTGATGTTCTTTGATGAAGCGGCCGATCCCGACGAGCGGACCAACCTGATCGACGATCCTCGGCAGAAATCTGAGATCGAGCGACTGGCCTCCCTCTTGATCGATCACATGCAGAAGACGAATGATCCATTACTGCGCGACTTCGAGAAGGCAATGGACCTCTGGCGGATGCAGCGATGAGTTGCGCCGGCCACACGTGACACGGACGGTCGCGCGAAAGGTGGCGACAGGTTTCCAATTGAGGGCGAGTTTCCGACGTGACATTTTCGGGCGTCGATAGTTCAGAAAGGGGACTTCCATGTTCAGTCCTGGAACACTCGTGCAGGTGCCGCAGTTTCGAGGAAAGATCCTGCTCGTCCTGGGCGCCGAAGCCCAGAACACGCGCTGCCTGTGGAGTTCTGAGAACGGCGCCATGGGGGAAGTGTTGATTCCCACGTCGCTCCTGCGCGAAGTCCCGTCGTCCGACTCTGTCCGCACCTCCGACGCCAGTCGAACGGGTGATACTTGCAGGCCCGGCGAAACGCTCCCGGGCGACTGGCTCCGCAAGGCGCAGACCGGCGCCTCATTCGACCCCTGACGGGGAGCTCCCCCCACTCCCCGCGGCAGGCCGGCGCCGGTCATGCCCGTCGATTTGCGCCCAGGCCCGCCAACAGGTTTTGAAGATGTCGCAAGCGATCGTGAATCCCCAGGAGCTGAGGGCTTTTGCCCAGAGGCTCAAGCAGTTCAACACCGTCCTCACCGACCAGGCGGCCATGCTGGCCACCCAGCTCGAGGCGCTCGGCTCCAGCTGGCGCGACCAGGAGAACCGCAAGTTCACGGAAGATTTCCACGAGCACCTGCGGCTTCTGGCCCAGTTCGTCGAAGCGAATAATCGTCACATCCCCTACCTCCTGCGCAAGGCGGAGCGGATCGACGAGTACCTGCAGCAGCGCTGACCGCACAACTCTCCTGACGCTTCCTCCCGACGGCGCCCCGCCGTCGATTTCAGGGACCGCCGGGATTGGCTGCGGTTCACCACCGGCTGATTCCGATCCCTCCCAAGGACCGGTGCGCCCGCGTGGTTTCCTGCTGGCTGCTGGTCGAAACGTCTGTCAGACTGAATGTCCCGGCCGACCGGCCCACCGTCACGCGGCGTCGCTGGCACTGAATCGAATATGCATACGCTCTCCAAGGTCTGCCTCGTTCTCGCTCTCCTGCTGGGGATGGGCGGCGCCTATCTCACCACGCAGGTGGCGAAGAAGCGGAACGCGATCGCCGAGACCATCGTCGCCGAAAAGAAGAAACGCGACGACAACATCAAGCAGATCGCGTCGCTCAAGATCACCCGCGGCAAGGAAGTGGATGAACTCGACCGCCTCATGTCGGAATGGGGGCGTCAGTGGACCACCAAGGGCCAGACCGACAAGATGATCGGCGCCATCCTGCTGAATATCGGTGCTCCGCAGGGCTTCGGTATCCAGCCGCCCAATCGTGGCGACCAGCCGGTCTATATTTTCCACCTTGATCCGGCCGGAACGTCCCGCTTCCTCGGTGAGTTCATCGTCTCCCCCGGAGCTCAGCAGCAGTCGGTCGTCCGCCTGAATCGCCGGCCTTATCCGCAGGAACTCGAGTCGTGGCCGGTCGACGGCGAGTTCCGGGTCCGCGAGCGCATTCCTCCCGGAGTCCGGGCGATCTTCCACGATCTCGTGACGAATCAGTCGATCGCCGACCAGATCGTCATCAACGAGACCGCCAAGCTGCAGATCCAGGACAACCACATCGCTGCGTCGCAGAAGACGCTCGATCGCCGGCTGGCCGAGCTGAATGGAGATCCGGCCGCCCCGCAGACTGCCGACCGGGAAATCGTCAGCGGCCTCGTCGACACCATTCGCGTCGAGGAAGCGGAGCGGAATGCGGTTCTGAAGGATGTCGATGCCCTCCGCCGGAGCCTCAGCGATCACTACGCCCGCCTCGAACGAGTTCTCGCCGAGAACAGGCAGGCGATTGAGGCGATGTCCGCTGGAACCGAAACCGCCGCCAGCACGCGTCCCCAGGCCAACTGATTCGGCCGAACCGAATCAGCCGGGATGGCTCAGGCAATCTCGACTTCTTCCACCGGGCCGTTGCTGGCCTCCGATCGTGATCGGGGCGGCGTCGACTGCGACAGCGCGCAACCCCTTCCGTGAGAGTGGAGGGGAACTCATGCGAGCGGACAGTCTCAGTTTCCCGACGGCCACCAACATGGGGATGCAGAGCGGGCTGCGCGACCGAGGCGTCGACTGCGGAACACGGCACCGGGGGCACCGCTGAAAAGTCCAGGGGAGGAACGGCAAGAATGCGGCATCGCACGCATACGTGTCCTCCTCGCTCTCCTTGAACCGCCGCACGTCGGTTGCGGAGAATGGCCCCACCTCGGCCATCCTTCCCTCTCTCCGCAAGCGAACCACCCATGACGAATCGATCGCTCTTCGTGCTGGCTCTATGGTGCCTGCTCACGGCCATGGCCCCGGCCGCAGACGGCAAGCGCCCCAACGTCCTGTTCATCATCTCTGACGACCTCAACAACCTCCTCGGCTGCTACGGCGACCCGCTCGCGAAAACACCCAACCTCGACCGGCTCGCCGCGCGCGGCGTCCTCTTCGACAAGGCCTACTGCACCTTCCCGCTCTGTGGCCCCAGTCGCAACTCGCTGCTCACCGGGCTCTATCCCAACAGCACCGGCATCATCCAGAACTCGCAGATCTTCCGGCAGACGATCCCCAACCAACTCAGCATGCCGCAGGCCTTCCGGCAGGCAGGCTACTTCGCCGGCCGCATCGGCAAGCTCTACCACTACAACGTCCCCAATTCGATCGGCACCAATGGCCATGACGACCCGGGATCATGGGAACTCGAACTCAATCCGGCCGGCGTCGACCGCCTCGATGAGCATCCGCACATCTTCTCGCTGACTCCGAAACAGTTCGGAGGCACGCTGAGCTGGTACGCCTCACCGCAGCCCGACGAAAAGCACACCGACGGCCTCGAGGCCGAAGACGCCCAGTGGGTACTCGAACGGTGCGCAAAGAAAACGGACCGGCCCTTCTTCCTGGCTGTCGGCTTCTTCAGGCCGCATACGCCCTACGTCGCCCCCAAGAAATACTTCGACATGCATCCCGCGGCGTCGATGCCGGTCGTCCAGGGAGTGAAGGAAGACCAGGCCGACATCCCGCCCGCCGGACTGGGGAGCTACAAGAAAGAACAGGACAAGCTGACGGACGATCTGCGGCGTGAAACGCGGCAGGCTTACAACGCGAGCATCAGCTTCATGGACGCTCAGGTCGGCAAGGTCGTCGACTCGCTCGACCGACTCGGGCTGTCGGACAACACCATCATCGTCTTCACGAGCGACCACGGTTATCACATGGGCGAACACGGCCTGTGGCAGAAGATGAGCATCTTCGAAGAAAGCGCCCGGGTGCCGCTGCTCATCGTCGCGCCTGGCGCGAAGAAGGGGAGCATTGCGAAAAGTCCGGTCTCGCATCTCGACCTTTTTCCGACGCTCGCCGAACTCTGCGGAGTGACCCCGCCGTCGAACATCCAGGGGCAGAGCCTCGCCCCGATGCTGAAGGATCCCTCGGCAACTGGACGCGGCTGGGCGCTGACCCAGGTGATGCGCGGCGGCGGAAGGAACCGCGCGTCAGTGGCAACGAACGTCGGCGCGGATGGAAAACGATTCTTCGGCTACAGCCTCCGCACCCCGCGCTGGCGCTACACCGAATGGGATGAAGGCCATCAGGGGCGTGAACTCTACGACCACGAAGCCGATCCGAAAGAGCTGACGAACCTCGCCGAGCGCTCGGAGCACGCGAAGACGATCGAGGAGCTTTCCAAAACGCTCCGCGAAGCGGCCAAGGCCAGCTTTCCGCCCTCCGGGACGATGCCAACCTTGAACGAAGGCCCGTTGTGGCCGCCGCTCCTGGTCGATCCGTGAGCATTCTTCTGGCGTGTGATGATGACCCGCGGACGACGTCCGCGGGTCAGACCATGGCCGGCTTCGACTCGGCCAGCTGCTTCGCCTGGGCGGCCGATGTGTCGATCGACAGGTCGATCCGGACTGACCACTTGCCGCTTTCGTCGGCCACGAACTCCCAGTGCGGAACGACGGCGCAGCTCTGGTGGACCAGTTCAAACCCGCCTTCCGACTGGCTCACCGTCTGGATCGGGAACGTCCAGATCCCCCCGAACTGCGACAGGTCGAGTGAAACGTCGAGTCCCAGCCATTCATCAACCAGGCCGATTCGCTCCGCGGATTCCAGCTGGTGAATGCTTTCCAGCCGACCGATCTGACGTCCGGCTCCATCGTAGAAGTAGCGGTCATCGGCGCCCGCGGCCATTGCCGCAAAGTTCAGTTCGACACCGAAATGGAACGGCTGGCCCGGCGGCAGGTCCGACAGGTCGTACCGGATCTCCAGCTGTCCGCCCGCATTGGCATCGAGCGACACCGTTTTCGTGACCGTGACCCGCTGGTCTCCGGCCTGCCCGGTGCGGGTCATCTCGACTTCGATCCGCTTGTCGTTGCGGCGAACGACCGATTCGTAGACGCCGACGACGAAATCGCCGATTTCTCCGTGACTGCGCTGGAACTCGTCGAGGCTGAGGCCCGGACGCAGGAAATGGTCGACGAGCGTTTTCCGCGGCCAGGCATCGTAGCTCAGACGCTTGTCAAGATCGGGCTGCTTGAAGGTGACCAGGTCGTGGATACTGACGGCGCCGCCGGTGTCGCCGTTGGATCCGGCGAGCACTTTCTTGTGATAGGCCTCGGGGCGGCGATTGAGGGTTGCCGCCAGGTTGACGCGCGCGGCGCGAACATCGAGTTCGTAGATGTGTCCGCCGCGGGCCGGAGCGATATAGGCGGCCAGACGATCGCTGGCGATCTTGATCTCCTGCCGGGCATCGAGATTGAAGTCCGCAATCTCGCGACTGGCCCAGCGGCCTGAGTGACCTTCCAGCTGTGAGAGCGCCGTGTCGGCCGAGATGAGATGCTTGTAGATCGCGTTTCGCAGATGCGGCAGATACAGGCCGCCGAACGCGCCATGCCAGTAGGGGCAGTTGCACTGGGCGCGGTAGAGCTCGGTGCGAGCGAGGTGGAGCAGGGCGGGATTCTGCTGCGCAGCGGGGGTCATCTGAGCCGATTCGAGCCGTGCGCTGACTTCGCGCATGCGGCAGTACATCTCGTTGCTCTCGGGATACTTCACTAGGAAGTTTCGCCAGAAGCCGGCCCGGACATACTGCTTGAGCTGTGGCCACGCTTCATCGTGTTCATACCGATGAACGAGGCCCTCGTAGACGAGCTGGCCTTCGGCAGGGAGGCACCACTCGGTCATTTCTCGGTAACTGCTGTCGGGAAGATAGACACGTCCCAGCGGCGGGACGTTGTCGACCGATTCACCGAGCGTGGTCGTCTTCAGCCAGCCCTGATTCTCGCGGAGCACGTCGAAGAACCGCCGCAGCCATCCGTCCCGGTAGACGTGATCCTTCGTGCCGGGCCAGGTTCCAAACTTTTCGCCGTCGTCTCCGAAAACAACGACCGCGTTCGGAGTCTGCCCGCCGACGTGACGCAGGTGGTCGATCGTTCTCCACGGGTCCTGGAAGGGAATCGTGTACCGGAGCGTCTCGCTGCCGGGGAACATCTTGAGCAGTCGGCCTTCGTCTTCCGTGAAGTAGTAGCCGTGGAGTTTCTCGGGCGGAATGCCCGCGCCACGGAAGTGGAAATCGTCAACAAGGGTGTATTCGATTCCGGCATCCGTGATGTCGCCGGCGAAGGTCTGTTCCCAGACTCGTTCCGGAACCCACATCCCGCGGACCGTCTGTCCGAAGAGCTGTTCGAGGTAGCGGGAATAGGAGCGGATCTGGCCGATGCGGTCGCGGCGGGGAATGCACGCCAGGATCGGTTCGTAGAAGGGGCCGCCAAGGATCTCGACCTGTTCTCGCGCGACGAACTCCTTCAGCCGGTCGATATACTCGGGATGATGGTCAACGAGCCATTCCAGCAGGCTGCCAGAGGTATGCAGCGAGATCTTCAGTTCAGGGTAATCGGCCAGAACATCCAGGAACGGGCGGTAGCTGTCCTGGTAAGCCCCTTCGAACACGCCGTCGAAGTTCCCCACCGGCTGGTGGTTATGCAGAGCGAGAACAAGGCGGACCGGCGAATGCACGCGAAACTCCCAAAGGCGGCGACTCCCCGATGGGCGCAAAGTCGCCTGTGACTGCGTGATAACAGTTTTTGACGACCCACTAAAGATAGTCTTGCGGACGCCTTGCTCCATCCCCGGCTTCCGGCGGATTTCGCGTGGTCCAGCTTGCCCATTGTGAACCGGGAGGAGCTCTGGCGCTCCCCCATCAGGGGCGCGTCGTGGTCGTCAGCGCACCGAACTGAAGCCGCAGTCGGTGATTGAAGTTCTGGCCGTAGTGGTTCAGAAACAGGTCGATCCGCTGCTTCGCCGGCTCGAGGAGGAGGGCTGCCGGGCTGCCGTGCTGGGTCACTCCGGCCCATTCGATCAGGCGGGCTCCGTTCCGCTTGTCGAGAACGATCAGCTTGAGTTCGGGAAGGTTCAGGGCATCGAGGACCTTCCGTCGGCGCTCGGGCACGGAATGCTCAGCCAGGATGACCACTGGCGAGTCGGCAAACCGAGCCGTCAGCAGCGAGGTGTCGCGGACCTGTTCCTTCCAGACCAAGCGACGCTCCCGCCGGTCGAACGCATACAGGTCGCCATTCAGCATGATGTTCGGAACGGAAACATGCGTGAATTCATAGGAGGGGTTGCGCTCCACGGCCACGTAAACACGATCTGCATCGGCAAGGACGTGCATCTCCCGCCGGGGGCTGCCGTTGGCGCCGGTCAGACGGCCGACGTCGGTTCGCACACCGGTGTCGACATCGATCACGAACACTTCCCCCGAGGGCTCGATTCCTGCCAGCTCACGGCCGGGGAGGTGATGAATCATGACCTCGTCGCTCAGGACCTGGCTCCAGACCACTTTGCCGGAGGCCGGCCTTTCAGAAACGATTCGCACCTGGGTTGAGAAGGGTCTCGGCAATCCCTGCCGCGTCAGCACAGTGTCGCCTTCCACGGCGAACGTCCGTTTGAGAACGGTCGCCAGTGAGTCGGTCGCAATTCTCTTCCCGTCCTGCAGGCGGAAGGCCGCCGACCCTCCGGTGGTCGTCGCCGAGACACAAACTGATTCCTCGTCCATCACCAGCGCGGCCGAGCCGGCCATCCCGTCGCGACGCCAGAGTTCCTCGCCCGTTCGAAGGTCGAACACCACGAGTTCCCGCTGACCGAGCAGCGAGAGTCGGCCGCCGGCAATCGCCATCAGGGGACCTTCACGCAGGCTTCCGATGTTCGACTGGAATTCGGTGACGGCCGTCGCAAGTGACCGGACGGGCTGATTGCTGACCTGCTCCTCCGCCCAGCCATATGCGACCGGCGAGGAGAACCGCTGGGGCAGAGGCCAGCTCCAGAGCATCCGCCGGTCATGCGGCGAGCAGACATGGAGCACCCCTCTCGAACAGATCGCCAGCACGCTGCCTCCGGCCGTTCCGTCCGGCGCCCATTCCTCGAAGGCAATTCCGTTCGACGCCAGCGGCATCGACCACTCACTTCGATGCGTGGCGCAATCGATCATCGACAATCCGGACCAGCTTCCGGCAAACTCGAACCGCTTCTCCGCCATCCATTCGGCCGGCCGTCCGCGCACCCAGACCGATCTGCCCGTCTCGTGGTCCCGTTCCGCGCCCAGTCGGACGACCTGTCCCCCCGTGAGACTCCAGCCCGACGTTGGCGAGCGACGTCCGTTCTCGGCCGTTGTGCCTTTCCTGGCATCGAGCCAGGCGCCGAGCATCGTTCTATCGGCCAGGGGAGTGGCTCGATCAAGCCCGGCGGCGATCTTCAACATCCGCGCAGCGTCGCGCGGAAAGCTGCAGTCGGCGTAGAGATCCGCCAGTCGTGTGGACGCGGCGGCCGCGATTCCGGGTTCTGGCGCGAGCGACAATGCCGACAATCTCATTTCCGCGAGCGCCAGCTCATTGCGGTCCGCGTCCGCCAATGCGAGCCGAAGCGAAAGTGCCCGCCCCAAAGGATGGAACCCGATCAGCCTCTCTGTCCTCGGCCCGTCGACGTCGAGTTTCTCGGCGTCGATGCTCGTCCGGACTGTGATCAGATTCGTGAGCTGCGCCTGGACTTGCTCCGGCGCGTGATTCGAGATCTCCAGCAACCGCCCCGACAACCAGATATCACCCCGAACGCTCAGCCCTCCGTCTTCAATCACCCCGGACGGAGACTCTGTCATTCGCCAACAGCGATCGAGCGCATCGTGCCATCGGAGACGTCCAATGGAGTCGTCGATCCTCATTCGCTCGACAAGTTGCTTCTGCTCGGGCGAATCGCCCAGTTTTTCCAGTTGTGTCCATGCCTGCTCATCGTCGGCCTTCGGTCCGGCGAGCAGGTTGGTGAGGCATTTCCATTGCAACGCCCGCGCCTCGGCCGCGAGTGGGCCTGCGCCGGCTGACAGCAGGTCGGCCGAGCCAATCTCCATCAGCGCCTGCTCGAATCGCTGGTCGCTTACGAGGCCTCGCGCCTTGCGAATGCGGCCTTCGAGGTCACGTGGGTTTCGGGCCAGACGGTCGTTCAGTTGGGTTTCAAAAGGCGCCTTCTGCCAGAGACCGACGACTCCGGTCGGACCGGATGCGAACACACGATTCCCATGGACACTCAGATTTCCCAGACGACCGGCCAGGGCGTCGTTCCGGAGAACTTCCTCGATGCCGCCGTCGGTAAGACGAAATCCGACAACGGCCCCTTCGAGGAACGGCAGCCAGTAGACGCCGTTGATGGCGACGCCGAGTCCGCAGGGAGTCAGCCCGGCGGGGTAAGGGGTCGACCACCGGGTGCTCCATCGATCGAGCGGAGGCCAGCCTTCGAGTCCCTGCTTTCCGAGGACGACGACCGTTTCGCCGTAGACGCCTCCGACCGCGATCGATTCTGCTTTTCCGCGACGGAACTTGACCCGCCCGGTCATCGCGTCGATGCGGTACAGGTGCGGCTCGGTCTGCATCGGCTCATCGGGCAGTTCGGGCGGCGCGAAAACCAGTTCGCCGCCGGAGAGGATGGGCGCCGTCTGAGCCCACCGTTCATTGATCTGCGACAATGAGTATTGAGGTTGATACCGGTCGCTGACTTCAGACGTCGCGTAGCGCGTGGCCCAGGCGAGCCGCCGCCGATGGCGGTCGACCGCGACGAGCCATCCCGCGTTTGTCGGGCAATAAATCAGCCCCTGGCTGACGGCCGGTGTGCAGGCCCACATCTGCCGCACGAAGTCTTCTTCGATTCTTGTGGTGTCGTACTCCGCGATCAGCTGCTTCCATTTTGGAAGGCCCGTCGACGCTTCGAGGCAGTACAGGTTGATATCGGCTCCGGCCGCCCCGATTACAAACAGCTCGGTCCCATCGACGGTTGGCGGCCCGAAGAAGTACACGCCAGACAGCGGCGACTCAAAGGGGGCATCCTGGCTCGATCCCCCGGTGGTCCACAGCGTCCGGCCGGTGGTGAAATCGAGCGCGACGACCGTGTTGAACGCCTGGTCCTCGCGCCGTTCGGAGTCGGTGCTCCCGTACAGATCGAACGTGTTCATCAGCAGGGCCGACTTTCGTCCGATCACGAACACTCTCTGTCCGTCGGTCGAGATCTGACCAAGAGCCGCGTCACGGTAGAAGAAGCTCGACAGGGGGTGGCCTTCGTGGTTGTCGGCCGGCCCGAGCGTCAGCGCCGAGGCTCCAGGCGTCGTTCCTTCCCGCGTCAGCACCGCTTCGGCCGTGTTCCGTCCTCGCGTTCTCCAGAGCAGCCGGCCTGTCGCCGCTTCACGGGCCTCGACACCTCCGAGGGAGCGGACGGCCATCAGGTCGCCGGCGGCGACCACATTCGCAACGGGGATCGGGCGGTGTCCGGCCGCGAACAGGTCCTCCTGCCGCAGTTCCACTTCCTCCTGGAGCAGCGGAACCTGTGAGGCCATTGACGACCATTCTTCCAGCAGGAGCGGCTGATCTCCGGCGACTGAATTCCAGCGGCCGGGACCGCCGTAGACCTCCGTCCAGTTTGCCGAAGAGAGCCTGGGAAAGTCCCTTGCCGGCACGAGCTTTTCGAGAATGGCCTCCGATCGGCTTTTCCATTCCGGGGTCGTGGTTCCTTCGGCGCCATCATGCTCGAGTTCCCGAGACCACTGCGCCGCTGCGACCAGGTCTCCTGCATCGGCCAGCAGCATGGCTGCTTCGTCCGCGGCCTGTTGCCCTGCGGGTGTCGAGCGGAACCGCGACGCGACCAGGCAAAGTGCTGCGAAGTCTCCGTTGGCGTGCGCGGTGGCCAGTTCCTCACTCGCCACGGCCGCGTACTGGTTCTGGTAGAGCCGATGGCCCTCTTCGGGAAGCGCGAGCAGCCTTTCTTCGGCGAGCCGTTTGGCCGATACCCAGCCAGGTCCTTTCTGGACCAGGGCGTCTTCAGGCAGATCGACGATGTACTGCAGCCGCTGGATCACCTGCGCCCACTGCCGACTGGCGATCAACGAGTCGCAGAGTTCGAAGCTGCGCGTGATTTCCCGCGAAGCGGCCGCTGCGTGGCGGTCGATAAGGTCGAGCTTTCGGGGTTCCTGCAAGCCGGCGCCAAACAGGTTCCTGAAAAACTGGCCAACCGGATCGTTCTGCGCATGCGCGACCGTCCCTGAAGCGAGCAGCCCACCCAGGACGAGAATTCGCCAAACACGACCGCAACTGGATATCGCCGGGCTTCCGCGACGCCCGGGCGTCGGTCTCCATGAATCTGACATCCGCACTCGCCACCCGGTGCCGGAAATGACACTAATCCGAGTCGCCGCACATCCGGGCGACGCCTCGAATGTAGTCGAGGGCCGTATCGATGTCTGGAGCAGTTCCGCCGGGGACGCGGCCGGCGGCATCACAGCGGGCCAGCGTCATCAACTCCTCGTAGTCGGGCGATTCCCGCAGCCGCCGCTTCGCCCTGGCGCCGAGCGTGCCTTCGCGGAGACGATGGGCGTCATGGTGATTGGCGATGAGCCATTCGGTCCGCTCGGTGACATGCCCTTTCAGCGCCGACAGTGCCGCGTCGACATGGGCCAGCGGGTCGATTGCCTTCCCAACGTCGTGGAGCAGGGCGGCCAGCAGGAACTCCTCATCATAGGGAGATTGCTGCCGGGCCAGTTCGAAGACCTGCAGGCTGTGATACAGCGCATCCCCCTCGGGGTGACTCGACTTCCGCTGCTGCACGCTGGCCAGGGGCGCGAGCAGCATGCGGTAGACGTCGAATCGATTGGGGCTGAAGCACTCGTCACCGCTCGCCCGTGCGGCTCCGTCGGGATCGACTCGTGACAACCGCTTCTCGAGTCGGGGGAGGGACAGGGCCGGGATGAGCCGTCCCGTCGAAACGTGTCGCAGCTTCCGATTCGCCAGTGCCTCGGGATAGCACACCACTCGCGTTTCAAAGTCGTCGCGATAGCGAAACAGGGTACGCGGACGCGCCTGGCCGCCTCGCCTGTGAACTCCGTCGATCCGTTCGAACGGCTGAAATGCGATGGCCTGTCCGACCGCATCGGGATCATCGGAGAAGACGATGACGCGCAGATGTCTGTGATGTCGCGTCGCGCCGGCGACGACGCTGCCAACCAGTCGCGGACGCCAGGCTTCGAGCCGCCGCATCAGAGCGGCGGCTGCCTGCAGCGTCTGGCTCCTGTTGTCAAAGCGGACATCGCCTTCGTGCATCCACGACATCTGTTGCAGATGCATCCGGATTTCGGCCGGCGATGGAAATTCATCGGGTTTCAGCCAGCCCCGGAACATGTGCCGCGCCGCGCGCAGAGTGGCTCGATATGGATCATGTTCCTGCCGGCGAAAGATCAGGCGGGCCGCCTCGATCGCCACCTGCTGCCGCAATTTGTCTTGAGACATCGCGAAGCCGCCCATCAATGGGCGTGATACGCCTGCCCGCAACGCGTTCCCTGGAAAATCCCGGCGTGCGTCAGGCTCATGGAATCCTACGAGCAGCTTGTTCCAGTCTCAAGATGGGAACCGTGATCGAAAACGTGTTGCAGGAATCCGGGATGACGCTTGACCATCCGATCAACCGAACAAGGCCGCTTCCCCGGGGGAGGAAGCGGCCTCGTCGGCCTTCACGCCGGCCCACCCGTCACTTCGTCGCTTTCAGCTCCTCGACGAGCTTCTTCAGTTCTTCGACGTCCTTCCGCAGGCCTTTGATCTCTTCGAGCACGGCGCCGCCTTGTGCGCCCGGTTCATTCGCAAAAAAGTGGCGGCGTTCCATCATCGCCGGGCCGAAGTAGATCGTCGCATCAGTCGCATGCCGCCGGGCATCTGCCTGCTCGTTCGACTTCGGAACGACACGCACCATCAGCGCTTTTCCGCTGCGGACCAGTTCCAGGTCGATCTCCTGACCGTCGGCGTCTTTCACGACTTTTGTCAGTTCTCCAGGCGAACCGACAGGTTCGCCGGCCGCTTTGAGGATCAGGTCGAACTTCTGCACGCCGGCCTTCGCGGCCGGACTCTGTTCGACGACGGACTGGACGACCACGGCCTTCGATTCGGGCTTGCCGATCTGCGACAGCACTACTTCCGGAGCTTCGACGACCTGGACTCCGATCACAAACTTCGGTGGCTCCGTACCGGCTTTGTCGTTGATCCGTTCTGTCAGTTTGCCAATCAGCGTCTGCAGTTCTTCCGCATCGCCCGATTGCACATCCCCGCTGAACGTGAACGCGCCCTGCGGTCGAACACCCTGACGCAGCGTCATCAGCCCGCCGTCCACCGTGATCAGTTCAAATGACTTCCCGTCGGGAGAGACGACTTTGACCTGGCCGCGCGCCGCGGGATGCGGACCTTCTTTCAACCTGAGGACATCCTTCACGATTCGCTCCCCCTTCTCGGTTGGAGCACCGTCCGGTTTCACGACCCGGAGCTTCAAGGATTTGCCCTCCTTCGGCCCCTCGTTCTCCTGCTTCGGAGGTTCCGCCTTTTCGGGGGCGCCGTCGAGAACTTCTCCATCGACGTTGGCAATCACGACGACTTCATCGTCACCTTCTGCGAGCGCCTCATCCGTCTGAGCGACGGCCGGCGACATCAGGGCGGCCTGGGCAATCATCGGAAGCGTCCATGCGAATCGCCTGGTCCATTGAAACATGACTGACTCCCTGTCGAATTCGTTCTTGATGGTTCTGAGACTGACAATGATTCCAAGCCCGCGAACTAAAGTGTGCGGGACGTCGGCTCTACTGCACGGCGTAACTCACTCCGCTCACTTCAACCGGCACGAACACCATGTCACCGCCCTCAAGTGGAATCGAAAGGACATTCCGTTCGCTCGTCACCCGGTAGCCGTCCTGGGCCAGTGCATTGGCTTCGTCGGCAGTGGGCCAGAGAGCGATCTCCGGGCCGTCTTCCAGGGCCTGCCGGTCGTACACGGGGATCGCGATGTCTTCGCTCCCGGAACCGGTCAACGGCAACTTCAGGACGGCCGTGGGGACCGCTCGACCGGGCGAGCCGACCGGGGAACTCGGCGCGCCAGCATCTGCGAATGTGCGATTGGATGTCTCCTTCTCGGGCCGCGCTGCGATCAACGGGGCAGCCGCATCGGGGCCCTCCGATGCGGGCCGAGCGGTCCGCGTACCCAGCCAGAACGCCGCAGAGATCGAAGCGGCGACGGCCAGTGATTGCACCACACCGACTCGCGACCGCTGGCGCTGCCCGGTCCCATTCAGCACCGGGAGGTGCTGCCTGAGCGGCGTACCGCTGCGAAACTCTGCGGCCGATGCGTCGAAATCCTGGTTCTCGAGGAATGCCAGCGCGAGCGATTTCCAGCCGTCCTGCGCTGCTTCGATTCGTTCCAAAAACGCGAGTCGTTCCAGTGGTGGGAGTTCACCATCCACGCACCGCTGAAGCTCCAGTTCATTGATTGGCATCATCATTCGTTCGCTTCTCCCGGATCCTGCCCCCGCAGCAGCCCCCGCAGGAGCCGTCGGGCCTTCAGCAGACGGTGTTCGACAGTATGGGACGTGCAGCCCAGGTGGTCGGCGATGGCCTGGTACGTCCAGTGATGGGCGTGCTTGAGCAGGAACACGTCCCGCTCGATCTGGGGGAGTTGGTCGATCGCGGCTCTCAGGCTGGCGGCCTGCTCCGCTTCGGCAAAATGTTCGAGCAATGTTGTGGGGTTCCGCCCCGTTGTGTGCATCGCCGCCATCCAGCGACGAAGGAAGTTTCTTTGTCGGCCGTCCGATCGGCGCCTCGTCAGGCAGAGCCTGATGGTGATTCGATACAGCCAGGGGGCGGCTTCATCGGCGATCATGGGGCGCCGCACGGCGCCGAAAACCCGGGCGGAGAGTTCCTGCATCACGTCGTCGACGTCGTTCCAGCCGCCCAACCGGCCGCGAACCACCGTCCGGAGCCATGGGGCGTGCCGCTTCAGTTGCTCCGGCCAGTTGACGGACAACCGGGAGGCTTGCTCGGGCAAATCGTCGAGGAGAGCGGGTTGTTCCATGTCTGACAGAAAAACGCCAGAGTCATCAGTTCCCGGGTCAGAATCCTTCAATGGCTGGAAGTTTTCCGGACATTTCAGCACGATTTCAGTCGATGGCCAATTCTCTTCAACCGCAGCCGTTCTCCGACGTCGAGCTGGCGGGTTATCTCGACGAACTCCTTCCCGACGGCCGCGCGGCGACCGTCGAAGCGGCGCTTCGGGAATCCGCCGCATTGCGGCAGCGGGTCTCCGGACTGATCCGTGAACGGGACCAGGGGGGGCATACGATTGGTGAAATCTGGCGTCGTCGCCGACTGAGTTGCCCGACGCGGAGCGACCTCGGAGCATTCCTGATGGGGGTGATGGAACCGGCCCGTGCCGACTATGTGCGGTTCCACATCCACGAGATCGGCTGCCGCTTCTGCGAGGCGAACCTTGTCGATCTCGAGAACGCCTCGAAGCAGGTCGATGGCGAGGCCGAACCTCGCCGTCGGCGGTTCTTCGAGTCGTCGGCCGGGCGGCTGAAGTCGTAGCCGCCGGCGAATCCCGCTCAGCCGTCCCGCAGCCGCCACATTCCGCGGTGGATCGGCAGTCCCAGCTTCCGTTTCTTGCGTTCGAAGCTGGTGTGGTAGTCGAGATCGTTCTCCGGTGTGCGCTCGTCGGGCGGTGTGAGGGTTTCGAACCGAGGATCGTTGTCCATCAGGGCCGAGATGACGCCGAAGTATTCCTCGACGTCGGTCCAGGAATGGATGTAGCCGCGGGGCTTGAGAAGGTTGACGGCGAGATTGACGAAGCGGTCGTTGAAGACTCGCCGAGAGCGATGCCGCCGCTTCCACCACGGGTCGGGGAAGTAGACGTGGATGGCATCGACGGAATTCGGCGGGAGGACTTTCTCGAAGGCCTGGAAAACGTCCCCGCCGATAATGCGTCCGTTGGGGGATTCCAGCTTCTGAAGGCGCTTCGCTCCACGGCGGGCCTCTTTGAATTCGAGCTCGATCCCGAGGAAGTTCGTCCCTGGCCGGGTACGCGAGGCCGTGTAGACGAACAGGCCACGGCCGCATCCGACATCGATCTCGACCGGGTGGTCGTTGCCGAAGAATTTCGACCAGTCCATGCGGCCGTGCTGCTCGACGAACCCATGCAGCGGCTGGAACCAGGGAAAGAGGTCAGTCAGCGGAATACGACGCATCGTGGGTGACGCACACTACGGGGCCAAACTATTCTGGACCCTTCATCCTATGGACTGAGGCAGGCTGGCAGTATGGAAGAGACCGGATTCGGGATTCTGGCAACGAGTCGGGCGGAATCGACGGCGGCAACGCTCGGGCTGGCGATCCTTTCGTCCTGCTTCCTGCTGATGGTCTATCGGCCCAGGCGAACGGAGCTCGAAGGAACGCCTCATCGCGTTCCGCTGATCGCCCTGTTCCTGGCGGTCGGCTGGGTGATGCTGGCCGCCGGCGCGCATTTTCTCGTCGATCCCAGTCAACCGCCGCGGACCCTGTCCGTGTCGGACATCTGGATGGATTGCGCCCAGAGCGTGGTCGTGCTGGTCATCCTTGCGTCGGCCTACCTGATCCCGAGGTCGATCGGGTCGATTCAGTCGACGCTGACGCCCGTGCCATCGGAGGACGCCGTTGAAGACGTAACGGCTCCCGAGCCCGTGCCGCAGTCGAAGTTCCTGCCGGAAGACTGGGGGCATCACCTGTCAGTCGGGCTGACGGTCGGACTGGCCGCCATGCTCCCTACTTTGCTTCTAGGCTACTGGATCGCCCGAGATCGCGACCCGAGCGAGTCCCACATCCTGCTCCGGACTCTGCAGGGGAAGGGGTGGGATTTCCTGGCGCCGATCGTTCTGACCGCTGCTGTGCTGGCGCCGCTCCTTGAGGAACTCTTGTTCCGCGTGATCCTGCAGGGCTGGTTGTCGGATTCCGTCCAGAAGTCAGCTATTCCGCTGACGGCCGGAATCTTCGCGCTGATTCATGGGGCGAGCGACGCGGCGCTGCTGGTTCCGCTGGCGCTGAGCCTGGGGTTCCTGTACGAGTACCGCCGCAGTTATCTCGAGGTGGTCGCCGCCCACGCCGCGTTCAACGGGGCCAACCTGTTTGCGGCGATCAATGCCGTTTGATCCGGCCGGGCAACGACGTGACCGACTTTGCCGGTTGCACCGATCCTCCTAGACTGTCGCGTCGATGGCATGATCCGGCTCGACTGGCCCAGTCACGCCGGCCGCGCGAACTGCGACCGGCCGCGGCCGAGGACCGACTCAAACTCCTGCTTTTGCCGGAAGTTCATCCGAATGGCCCCCCTGCGGCCTGCCGATGCCATTGATGGAACGCCTTCACACCCAGCGCACGGAATGACTGTCGATTCTTCACTCGTCGATCGCATCGTGCACGGGGTGCTGCAGCAGTTGCGGACTCCCGGTCCATTCGCTGCAAAACCGGTCCCGCCAGCCGCGGCGCCGCTCTCCGCTCCCGCCCCCCGGCCCGCCGCGGACTGCCGCATCGGGCAGCCCGTCATTACCGCGCGGCTGATCGAAGAGCTGGTTCCCAAGACTGCGACTGGCGTTGTCGTCGCTCAGCGGGCGGTTGTCACGCCGGCGGCCCTCGATGTCGTGCGGGCCCGCAAACTGACGATCCGACGCGAAGCGGCGGCGGCCCCCGAGACTTCGCCACCGGCCCGCACGCTGACGGTGATCGTGCGAAACACGCCAGCCGTCGAGCGCCTTGGCCGGCAGAATCGCTGGCGTCGGGAACTCCTGGGGTGCCCCGATGACGCCGCGGCGCTGGCGATCAGCACGCTGTCCCGCGGGGACGCCGATCGCGTGGTGATCTTCGCGGCCCAGTCGCATCGCGCGGCGTGCCTGGCGAATCGCAATTCGGCGGTCAAAGCGGCCGCGATCGCGTCGTTCGACGATCTCCGCAGCGTGCTCGAGCAGCTGCGGGTGAATGTTCTCTGCGTCGATCCGACGGGACGCACGGACTTTGAACTGACCCGGATCATCGACCTCTTCGAGAAGCCGCGCCCGGTGCGTTCGAAAGCGGAGTGAAGTTGAGGGGGATCGGCTGCGATGTCGGGGCGATGTCTCTAAGTCATGTTCTGAAAGCAGGTTCCGTCTTCACCTGCAGGCCCGTGTGGACGATTTCGAAGGGCGATCTGAAGAATCTGGCGCTTGATTGCCAGATTCTGCAAACCAATGGCCAGCCTCCAACGTCTCTTTTGAGTTGATGACTGCGTGTCGACACCGGGGTCGAACGGAGGGCTACCATGCGGCAGCTGGCAATTGGCGGGGTGATGTTTGTGGCAGGGGTCGTCGTCGGGACGGCCGGGAGTGATGACACGCTTGTGAGAGAGGCGCAGCATCGGGAAGCCGACGCCTACGAACGCGGTTTCGCTGATGCGACGCTGGAACTCCAGACGATTGCCGTGCAGGGCGGGCATGCCACCTGGTACCTGGAGCCGCTCACGGGCCGGCCAAGCAATTTCGCCTGGGCGCCGGTGAGCGACGAAGACCGTCGGCGACTGGACGATCTGACGAACGCGATTCTCGAAGCCAGCCGCGAACAGCGACCGGGAGCATCAGGTGAATCTATTCCGCCCCTCGCGAGTCGATAAGCTGGTTGGGCCCAGCAACGCCGTCAGTCGTCTGACTGCAACCGTCTGTCTGCGAGTTCAGGGCCTCGATCGCCTCGGCTCGGGTGGCATAGGTGGGCCAGAGGCCTGCCAGCTTGCTGACGTTCATTGAGTTCTGGATCGTGTCGGAAATTCCGCAGAAGGCGGCCTGACCGGGAATGGCGCGGCAGAATCCGACGAGCGCCGTCTGGATCACCGCTTCCAGCACGGGCCGCGCGCTGAGATCGATCAGCAGGTTCCGGAAGCCGCCGTGACGGACGAGGTCGTTGATGCGGCCGACCTCGAGGTGAATTTCCTGGTACCGGACCGAGTCGAGCTCGTTGCCCGGCGTGACGACGATTGTTCGCTGCTCGATCTCGACCTTGAGAGCACGATTGATGCGCGACGCGAACAGCGCCAGTTCGTGAAGCCCCTCCACGGAACCTCGACGAGTCGAGGACGTGGAAGCCGGATTCACCGGACGGCGCAGGATCGCGTTTCGCCTGCTCCTGCTTTGTTCAATCACCATTGCAGCGTTCCTCAAGTCATTCTTTCGGGCAGACGGCCGACGGCGCGAGCGCGGCTGTGCCAGCTTCGACCTGTTCGACTCTCACGATTCGCCAGCCCGATGCGATGGGCCAGCGAATATCGTCGCCCCGGTAGTGGCCAAGTACGGCCGCGCCTGCCGGGGACAAGACCGACAGGCGGCGGTTGGCGATGTCGGCACGTTGGGGATAGACGAGTGTGTAGGTCTCCACGCGGCCCGTCTGCACATCCCGCAGGGTGATCCGGGAGTTCATGGTGATGACCTCCTCGGGCATCTCATCCAGTTCGACGAGCCGCGCACGCGTCAGTTCCTGGTAGAGATCCCGAAGAAGTGTCGGATCCGAGAACGCGCTGGTGACCTTCGACGACACCAGCGCTCTCAGCCTGGCGTAGTCATCGATGGTGAGTGTGATCGGCCTCCGCTTCATACTCCTTCTCTCCTGATCGATGCGTTGGATCGTCGGTGATGGTCGGGTCTGATGCCGTCTAAGGGATGTGGCCGCTTGGGTCGGCAACCTGCGCTTCCTGGACCGACTCAATGCGTACCTTGACCTTTCCGGCCGGGGCGTCGAATTCCACAACGCTACCCGCCTTATGTCCGACCACAGCGCGGCCGAGCGGCGCGAAGCTTGAGATCTGGTGGATCGTGATGTCGGCGTCAGCCGGCAGAACGAGGGTGTAGACGTCGAGCTCTCCAGTCCGGAGATCGCGAAGTGAAAAACGACTTCCAACGCCGATCACCTGTTCCGTCTTCACGGGGGCTGATGCCTTCGTGCGGGGACGGGGATTTCCATTTCGGTTGTTCATGTCCAACATCGCTCCAGGGTGTTGGGATGGCATGGAGCCGTCCGGTGCGCGTGGCGATCCCGGCGGCTTGTGACTTTCCCCAAACGCAACGCAAAGCACGTGCCATCGGGGCAGTGGGCGATTCCTTCGTGATTCCACGGTGAACAAGGGGGCAACAAGCCTGGGAGACGTCGTCGGTGTCGCCTGGCGCTGACAACCCGTCGGCGCCAGGCGACAGCCACGGGGGTTTCTGAACCCGAATTTCGAGTGAGGGTGGTTTCCATCGGGACCTCCCGACTCGCCTCGGAAATGGCCCTTGAAAGCGGTGCACCACGACGCGCAGGACGGGATGTGCCTCGCCCGGCTAAAATGGATGCCGCCAGGAAAATCTCCGAAGCGCCGGTTTTCGGCGAGCCGTTTGCATTCCGGGGGGAACGCCGGATTCGAGCGGAAGGATCAGCGGAGTGTCGGGATTCCCGCGACGGCCAGCTTCTTTTCATGCACCTCCGGCCCACATCCTGAAGCACAACTCCTCCGATGAGTCGAATGCCAGCCAGCGATCCTCCTGTGTTCGACCGATTCCGGGCAGTGGCCGATTACACCTACGACTGGGAGAGTTGGCATGGTCCGGATGGCGCACTGGTGTGGGTGAATCCGGCAGTCGAGCGGGCAACGGGCTACTCCATCGCGGAATGTGAAGCGATGAAGAATTACCCCCTGCCGATCGTGGAGGCCGAGGATCGCGAGCGCCTCTTTCAAGTGCTGCAGTCGGCACGACATTGCACGACCGGCGAGAACGTGGAGTTCCGCTGTCGACACAAGGGGGGCGCGATTCGGTGGATGTCGCTGGCCTGGCAGCCCATCCGCAATGCGCGCGGCGAGTCGCTCGGATTCCGGACGAGCGTGCGGGACATCACGGAACTCCAGAAGCTTCGCGAACAATTGCAGCTCTATACGGATCACCTCGAGCAGCTTGTGCAGGAGAGGACGCTCAAGCTGCGACAGCTCGAGCAGCAGCAGCTGCAGATGGAGAAGCAGGCGGCACTCGGCCAACTGGCCGCCGGCGTGGCCCACGAGATCAACAACCCGCTCGCCGGAATCCGCAACGCGTTCGAGCTGATCAAATCGAGTCTGTCTCCTGAAGACGAACAATTTGAACTACTCGAATTGATCGATCGCGAGTTTGATCGCGTCAGTGGAATCATCCACCAGATGTACCAGCTCTATCGACGGGGGCCTCATGAAGCGGCCATCTTTGCGCTGGAACGCACCGTCGGCGACGTCGTCGCGCTCCTGGAAACCGTGGCTCGCAAGGAACAGGTTCGGCTGAGCTATGATCCGCCAGGAGAATCCATCGCCGTTCAGCTGGCCGAAGGTGAAGTGAAGCAGATTCTCTACAACGTGATCCGCAATGCCCTGCAGGCCTCGCCCGCGGGCGAAGTCGTGCGAGTCGAGGTTCGACCTGTTGGAGAGACGGTGGAAGTGGAGGTGATCGATCACGGGCCGGGAATCAGCGAGGAGATCATGTCGCGAATTTTCGAGCCGTTCTTCAGCACAAAACAGGGCGACACTCAAACTGGAATGGGTCTGGGTCTGTCCGTGTCGCGAAGCCTGATCGATGCGATGGGAGGGCGGATCGACGTGGAGTCGCATGTTGGCGCCGGAAGCCGGTTCCTGCTCACGTTCCCGCGGCGTGCCCAGGCGATGGAGGAGACCGATGGCTGAACCCGAGCCGGCCCGGATCCTGATTGCGGACGACGAGGCATTCTATTTGCGGACGACCGAAGCGCTCCTTCGCCAGCACGGTTACGACTGCGTCACGGCACCCGACGGAGAAACGGCGCTGAAAGCGCTCTCGTCGCAGCCGTTCGACCTCGTCCTCTCCGACCTCAACATGCCGGGGAACAGGAACCTCGAACTGCTGCAGGAGCAGAGGGCCAAGTGGCCCGAGATTCCTCTGATCGTCGTCACCGGCGCCCCTTCGTTGCCGACGGCGATTGAAAGCGTGCGATTGGGAATCGCCGATTACCTGCTCAAGCCGGTCCGATTTCAGGATCTGCGGAACAGCATCCAGAGGGCGCTGGCGCGCTCTCGCGCCGGTCATCTCCGGACACAGGCGGCGCTCGAGGCGATCGCTCCGGCTGGCGAGTTCCCGGAGATCATTGGTCGCAGTCCGGCGATGGGCGAAGTGTTGGGAATCCTCGGGAAGATTTCCCAGTCGGACGCCAACGTGCTGATCACCGGTGAGAGCGGCACTGGAAAAGAAGTCGTCGCCCGTGCGATTCACAATCACGGGCCCAGGGCAGCGCACGCGTTCCAGGTCGTCGACTGCACCGCCATTCCCGAGAGCCTGTTCGAGTCCGTGCTCTTCGGACACGTGAAGGGATCGTTCACAGGTGCGGTGCAGGACCAGGATGGATTGCTCAGCCGGGCCCACAGGGGGACCGTCTTCTTCGACGAGATCGGTGAGCTGCCCTTGGGACTGCAGGCGAAACTGTTGCGTCTGATTCAGGAACAGACCTTCACGCCTGTCGGCAAGTCGACTCCGGTGCAGTTCGACGTGAGGTTCCTGAGTGCGACCAATCGCGACCTGGAACTCGAAGTGAACGCGGGCCGGTTTCGTCGCGATCTCTTTTATCGCCTCGCAGTGATCCATCTCGAGCTGCCACCCCTGAAGGATCGCGAAGGGGACGTGATGCTGCTGGCCAGGCACTTCCTCGGGCAGCTCCAGCCGGCCGGGGAACGAGTCGTGAACTTTTCACCGGCGGCGGCCGAACTGATGCGGAAGTATTCCTGGCCGGGCAACATCCGGGAGCTGAGGAACGCCATCGAACGTGGACTGGCGCTCGCGAGTTCGGAACTGATCACACCTGAGGACCTGCCAAGGCCGGTTGCGGCTTCCGGCGGAGAACGGCCGGCGTGGAATGTCGACTCCGAGGGAGGAACTCCGTCGCGCGGCCAGGCGTTGCAGGAAGCGGAGATCGAGTACCTGAAGACGATCCTGCAGGGCAATCATGGAAACGTGGCCCGCGCGGCGCAGCAGGCAGGCATGTCGAGGCAGGGCCTGCACAAGCGGCTGAAAAAGGCCGGGATCGACGCCGCCGACTACCGTCGATGACGTTGCCGGGTTCGTCCGGCTCGCGGGAATGTCGTCGATGACGACCTTCAGGGATCGCTACTCGGGAAGACTCTCGTTGCGAGTTTCCGGGAGTGGAACGACGACCAGGATGCCCACGAGAAAGAGGCCCGCAAGGCCCGTCATGGCCCAGCGGAGATCGACCTCGGGACGGGCCTTGAGGAAGCCCGACAGGAGCAGGATTGGAACGGCCAGCAGGCGTCCGCCATTGAAACAGAGGCTGGCGCCTGTCGATCGCAGGTGCGTGGGGAACAGTTCAGGGAAGTAGATCGCGTAGCCGGCATGTACGCCGAGCGTCAGGAATCCGAAGACGGGCAGGAGAGCCAGGAGCTGGGGATAGCTCTGAGGGACGAAGCATGCGATAGGGACGATCGCAAACGCAAGGGCCTGAAAGACGATGAACGTCATGCGGCGACCGAATCGGGCGGCGAGAGGGCCGAAAGCCAGCAGGCCAAGTCCGCCGCCGGCTGTCTGAACGATGCCATAGGCGAACTGGGCTCGGGTCGTCGCTTCTGCGGGAGAAACGCCGTCGGCGATCAGTCGCTGGCGTGCGAGATCCTGCCCGGCGACGGTGATGGCCCAGAACGTTCCGAGCCCCACGGCAGCAAGAGCGACGCCGAAGATCGCATGGCGGCGCCAGGTCGGATGTGAGACGAGATCGGGCACGTATCCCATCGGAGGAGCGTTCTCGAGTTCCTTCCGGTGCTGCCATTGCTCGGTTTCCTTCACACTCGAGCGAATCCAGAGAATCAGCAGCGCGGGAAGGACGCCGATCAGGTACGCCAGACGCCAGCTGTTCTGGACCTGCATCGCAACGATTGCGGCCAGCCACGTTCCCAGCACGCTCGACGCGTGGAAGATTGCCGATGCATGGGCGCGGGCCTTCGTCGGAAAAACTTCCGAAACGAGGCTGGCCGCGACGGCCCATTCACCGCCGACGCCGGTGGCGACGAGAAAACGGAGGACAGCCACCTGCCACAGCTCGGTCGCAAATCCCGTGAGGCCTGAAAACAGCGAATACATCAGGATCGTGACGACCATGATCGGCCGGCGGCCGAATCGATCGGACAGGTATCCGAATCCGAGCCCCCCGACGGTTCCTCCCGCGAGAAAAACGGCGAGGAAAAAATCGCCGTAGCGTTTCACTTCGGGCGAATCGGCCGGCTGGCCGAGGATGTCGCCCAGCATGTGGTTGCGGGTGAGGTTAAAGATCTGCCCTTCGTAGACGTCGAAGATCCATCCGGCCGAGGCGATGGCAAGGACCAGCCACATCGCGCGCGTGACACCGGAGTACCAGGCGGTGGATGGGGGAGGAGCGTCAGACATCGGGGCAGACCAGTCGTTGGTGGATCGCGGCGACCTGCGGCTGTGAAGTCGCGTCACGGCACGGAGTCCGAGACACGACAGGCGGAGTCAGGACTGGAAGGACTGTGTGCGCGGGGCCATGAGCGAAGCGAGGACTTTGCGTTTGCCCTGGAACGTGCGGCGGGCATGCATGGCGATCGTATTGTCGATGAGCACGGCGTCGCCGGGCTGCCACTGCAGGTCGAACGCCAGCTCGTTCGCAATCTCGATGGCTCGGCGGACGGCGCCGGCATCGAGAATGGAGTCATCGCCGTGACGGATGGCAGCGGACGGATCGTTGCGGGTGTCCTTCCAGCCACAATAGGCGGCGATGAGCTGGTTGAAGAAGGTCTTCCGGCCGTGGGTGACGTCCATCACCGCGGGGAGAGGCGGCGTTGTCGCTTTCAGGCAGCCATCGGGAAGCCATTCCCAGGAATAGTTGAGATCGCGGAGACGTGCTTCGGCGGCCTCGGTCGTTTCGACTTCAAGAGTGCTCTTCCAGCTGCGTCCCATGCCCGAGTTGGGATCATTGGCCGCGGGCATGACGTTCGTGTAGCGAAGCCCCCTGGATTCGCAGTCGCGAATGAAATCAGGTAGCTCGGCCTTCAGGCGGTCGTAGAGAACATCGGAACGGCAGATCGGCGTAGCGCCTCCTTCGGCCGCGGCGATCTCACAGAAGAAGGCGATGCGCTCGGGAAAGATGGGCGTCTGGGCCATCTCGTGATGAAAGAAGATCTGCACGTCCGGCGGAGCTTCGTTAGCGGAGAAGACCCGCTCCGTGAAATTCACGCGGACGGCATTCGAGAGTGACTTCTTGTAGGGGAAATTGGGAACGTCGAGTGCGGCCATGAAGATGTCGAAGTCGTTGGCCGTCTTCATCGGAAAGCCGCGGAAGAGAACGGCCCCATGACGGCTCGACTCATCAAGGAGCAGGTCGCGGTTCGATTTGACCCAGGCGGCGGCCTGCTCGAGAGTCGCGTCGGGCGACTGGCAGATGTAGGCCAGCGGAAAGAGCGTGTCGCCGTAGTGCTGCTGGTCTGCAATCGGGGCGGTTGAGACGTCCAGGCGGTTGGATGCGGCGGTCAGGTTCTGTGTCACGAACGAAGCCTCCATCGGTATGCGTTACGACAGGTGGACATCTCACCCGGATCGGGGCGTGGAGTCCAGTGCGCGGCCGAGACGATTCTCCGGGCCGTCGGAAGTCCGGTGCCTCATGCACGGTTGGTTCTCTCGGATGCCGCGCGGAGTCGGCTCGTTCGCAGTGACCGGCGCACGGACGGTTTGGACGTGAACTTGCCGGGCATTTCGGTATCGTGCGGACGTCCTGTTTCGTCGCCTTCGATCGATCTCTCATGAAGCCTGTTCGCCGACTGATTTCGGAAGCCGAGATTGAGGCCTCGGTCATTCAGCTGGGGCGTCGGATCTCCGATGAATATCGGGGAAAGCCGCTGACGGTGATCGGTATTCTGACCGGCAGCATCATGCTTGTGACCGACCTGATGCGGCGGATCGATGTGCCGCACAAGCTGGGTCTCGTCGCGGCGTCGAGCTATCGCGGAGATGCGACCGTTGCAGGGGCGCTGAAGGTCGACCTCAGCGAGTTGCCGGATCTGGCGGGCCGACACGTGCTCGTGATCGACGACATTTTCGACACGGGCCGGACGATGTCGTCGATCGTGGAACGCGTGAAGGAGTTTGCTCCCCTGAGCGTGAAGTCGGTCGTGCTGTTGTGGAAGAAGTCGCGGATGGAAGTGGCGATCGGGCCGGACTATTTCGCGTTCGAGATTCCGGACGAGTTCGTGGTGGGCTACGGGCTGGACCTGGACGACGAGTACCGTCACCTGCCGTATATCGGTGTCGTGGAGAGTCCTGTGGATTTGTGACCTCGACAGGCCGTTTTCCTGATCCGCCGGTGATTCTGTTCGAGGTCGGATCTTTACGGGCGAACCGGAGCCGACTCCGGGGCCATCGCGACGGATTCGTCAAAGCCGGGACCGAAGCGTTTGACATAGCGCTCGCCGGCCGGACCTGTGGAAGCGAAGCGATTCCAGGCCCATTTTGTGTCGGTCAAGGTCCAGGGTTTACTCTTCTCCAGGCGGTCCATCAGGTCGCGGTGATACTGCTTCACGCTCTCGAGCGGGATCGATTCGGGTGTGAAGAAGACGTTGCCCGTGGCCGTCGTCAGCCAGCCGGTAGCGTCATTCCAGGCATGTTCCTCGCGTGTGACAGGCTTCATGACATCGAGTTGTTCGAACCGGTTCTGGATCGCATCCACTTCGCGGGCATAGGCCTGGCGAAGCGCGGCATACCGAAACGCGGGGACGAGAGTTCGAACCAGGAAGAATGTCCCGACGGCCAGGGTGGCGATGATGAACAGGACCAGGCGGCGTTTCCTGTTCGGTCGTGTTTGCGAAGGGATGTCCGGGGCTTCTTGCGATGCTGTCATGTCCATCGCTCCGGGTCAGATGCGTCGCGCCAGAAACTCACCTTCCAGCAGCCAGTCGCCTCCTGCGGCCGGTTGTGACTCGCCGAGCCAGTGGAACGAGTCGACCGTGATTTTCGTGAAACGCCAGCGGGTGGTGGAACCATCAGGGCGCTGACCGATCTGGACGATGTCCTGCCCGTCGCGTCGGCCGACCTGGTGTTCGAAGTGATCCCCAGACGGATTGCTCCACGAGATGCGCCAGGCTTCGATCGAGGAATCCCAGGCGCGGATCGTCGTGCCGTACATGTCGAGCTGCTTGTTCGGAGGGCCGGATCGTTCGCTGCGGCGCGGCATGATCCAGACATCCTGGATGGCCCGGCCTTCGAGCACCCAGCCAGCGTGCAGTTCTCCCCTCAGATTCTGGCGGGTGACGTCCTGGGCCCAATAACGGATGACATCGAGATGCCAGCTCCCGATGAGCCAACCGTAGAGGTCGTGTGCGTCGGGGATCTCGGAAGAGCGGCCCGGTGCGGCGAGAGCGTCGGCAAACGCCGCAACGGGTGGGGCTGGGAACATGAGCGCCGACCTCGGAGTGGGCCTCGGATCAGTTTGCTCCAGCCTAAGGATCGGCTCTCGGAAGAACTACTTCAAATTGTTGACCTCGACCACTTCCGTGGCCTTACCGGTGCTGATGGAGGGCTTGCCTGTCGGCAGCTTGCGGCCGCAATCGGTGAGGACGTTGCTGCTGATGATGAGCCGCTTCGAGGCATCAGTTGCGACGATGCCTTCCTCGGGCAGGCCGGTGAAGGTGTTGCCGGTGATCGTGCAGTCGCTGCCGCCATCAATGACGACGCCTCCGCCGGCATCGATCCCCATAGCGGTCTTCGCAGTCGCGGGGCGTTTGTCCTTGTTCTCACCGATGTAGCTGTTGGTGAACGAGTTGCCGGTGATGGCGTTGCGACCGCTCTTCTCGGAAACGCGGACGCCGAACTTGTGAGCGAGGACGAAATTGTTGGCGCTGACGGTGCAGCCCCAGGCGTCACGAAGATCGACGCCCCCTTCGAGATGGTGGGCGATGACGTTGGCGCTGAGGGCGATGCCGTAGCAATCGCGGTCGAGGATGATGGCCGTCCCGTTGCACTCTTCAATCATGTTGCCGGAGACGACGGAGCCATAGGTGTTTTCGATGACGACGCCGTGGCGCAGGTGGTCGTCGACATTGTTGCCCGTCATGCAGAGGTTGAAGCCATCAACGCAGCGAAGCGCGTCCTGATTCTCCTCGAACTGGTTGCCGTTCACGACGATGTCGTGGCAGCCATCAATGTTGAGGCCGACGGCGGCGTTGTAGGTGAGGATGCAGGCGGTGATGCGGGGATCTTCGTAGCAGTTCTTGAGATGGATGCCGTCCTGGCCGTTGTGGTCGATGGAGACTCCCTCGAGGTAGATCTCTTCGATGTTTTCGGCGTAGAGGCCGTGTCCGCTTTTCTTGCTGCCGCTGATGCGGAGGTTGGCGACCTGGACGCGCCAGAGCTTGGACTTGGCGTTGGTCTTGAGATCGGCGGGCGCGAGGATGACGGCGGGCTGGCCGGATTCATCCTTGTTGATGAGGTGCGTGGCGGGGCCGGCGCCTTCGATGCGGGTATCGGCCGATTTGATGCGGAGCGGCTCCTTGAGTTCGTAATTTCCCGGCGGAATGACGAGGAGCCCGCCGGTCGCTGGAAGCGCATCGGCCGCGGCCTGGAGGGAGGCGTGATCGGAGGCGACAACCTTGACGGCGTTGGGGACTGCGGCCGGCGTCGAGGCAGGAGTCTGGGCGGCCGCAGGGAGGGTGACGAGGAGGGCTGAGAACAGGACTGACGGGCGAAGCATGGTGGAGGCCTCTCGAGGTGGGGGGGAGAGGTGCAGGGTAGCCGGATCGAATGCGGCGTCGACGGAATGGTCCTGGGTGTTCGCAAAATCGCACATGAATTGCCGTAAGAGGGATTCGAGCGATTGGGTTTCGATCGTCAGCCGTTAATCTCGCTGCATGTCGCTTCTCAAAATCACTGGCGGAACTGTCTACGACCCCGCGAACGGGGTGGATGGGGTCGTGGCGGACGTGTGGATCCGCGACGGGCGGGTCATTGCTGCGCCGAGCGGGGCAGGGGCAAAGGCCGACCGGATGATCGATGCGGCGGGCATGGTGGTGATGCCGGGCGGTGTCGACATGCATTGCCACATCGCCGGGCCGAAGGTGAACACTGCGCGAAAGATGCGGCCGGAAGAGAAGCGGGGAAGGAACGTGATGCGGCGGACGGCATCGCGCCGCAGCGGGACTCTGGGGAGCACGCCGAGCACGTTCGCGACGGGATACCTGTACGCCGGGCTGGGATACACGACGGCGTTCGATGCGGCGGTGCCGGCCATCGGAGCGCGGCATGCCATCGAGGAGTTCGAGGATACCCCCATCATCGACAAAGGCTTCTTTGTCCTGATGGGGAACAACCACTACGTGATGAATCAGCTCAAGGCGAACGAGCCGGAGCGGCTGAAGGCGTATGTGGCGTGGCTGCTCAATGCGACGGGCGGGTTCGCTTCCAAGATCGTGAATCCGGGGGGCGTCGAAAACTGGAAGTCGGGCGGAAGGAACGTGTCGTCGATTGATGACGAGGTGCATGGGTTCGATGTGACGCCGCGGGAGATCATTCGCGAACTGGCGCGCACGGCGGATGAATTGGAACTGCCGCATTCGGTCCATATTCACGGCAACAATCTCGGGCTGCCGGGGAACTGGTCAACGACGCTCGACACGATGCGGGCGCTCGAGGGGCATCGCGGACACCTGACGCACATCCAGTTCCACAGCTATGCCGGCAACGCGGCCGAGCAGGAGACGTTCGGCTCGAAGGTTCCGGAGCTGGCGGACTACATCAATTCCCATCCGAACCTCACGGTTGATGTGGGGCAGGTGGTGTTCGGGCAGACAACGTCGATGACGGGGGATGGGCCGGTCGGGTACTACCTGCACCGGCTGTTCGGCCGAAAGTGGTTCAGCGCGGATGCGGAGTTCGAGGCGGGTTGCGGGATCGTCCCGATCGAGTACCGGAACAAGAGCCTGGTGCACACGCTGCAGTGGGCGATTGGACTGGAGTGGTACCTGCTCGTGAATGATCCCTGGCGGATCGCGATGAGCACCGACCATCCGAACGGCGGATCGTTCCTGGCATATCCGGAGATCATCGCGCTCCTGATGGATCGTGAGCGGCGCAACGAGATGTTGTCGCGGGCGCCGGCAGGGGTCCGCGAGCGATGCACGCTCGGCGACCTGACTCGCGAATACACGCTGAATGAGATCGCGATCATCACGCGGGCTGCTCCCGCGCGGATGCTGGGGCTCAGGCAGAAGGGGCATCTCGGCCCAGACGCGGATGCCGACGTGACGATCTACAACCGGAGCGACGACATCCAGGAGATGTTCTCGACCCCGCGCTACGTGCTGAAGGGAGGACGCATGGTTGTCGAGAATGGCGAACTGCGGACCGACTGGCCCTCGGACGATCCGGATGATTCCTCGCTCGGACGGCTGCTTCACGTCCGGCCGGGCTACGACCTGGCGTGCGAACGCGACATTCGACAGTGGTTTGAAGCGAACTACACGATGCGGATGGCGAACTACACGATTCGCGAAGAGGAACTGGGGCGGCATGAGGAGGTCCGGCGATGACCGGTCGTGACGGCGTCTGTGGCATTGAGTTAGGCTGGAAGCATGTCTGAAACGCTCGATTTCCCTGGGGAAGGGCGGTTGCTGGGGCTCGATTTCGGCACCGTCCGCATCGGTGTCGCGATCTCGACTCCCGAGCAGACAATTGCCAGCCCGATGGAAATCTACGCCCGGCGGAATGAACGGCTCGACACGGCGTACTTCCAGACGCTCATCAAAGAGAACCGGATTGCGGGAGCCGTCATCGGGTTGCCGATGCACGTCAATGGTGACGAAGGAGAGAGCGCCCAGCTGGCCCGGGAGTTTGGCCGATGGTTGACAGCGATCACCAATCGGCCGGTGACGTTCTGGGATGAACGCTACACGTCGGCCGTCGCGGCCGACATGCTGCGCGATGCGGGAGTGGCGCGATCCAAGCGGAAGCAGCGGCTCGATATGCTGGCGGCCCAGATCCTGCTGCAGTCGTATCTGGATGAACAGATCCGGCGGCGTGAACCGCCGTATGTTCCAGAAGCCATTGAAAGGGATGTCGACTGAAGCGGCGCGCCTGGTTTAACGGGCGATGCTGTCGCCGGAGCGGGCCTGTTGCGGGCGAACGGGGCTGAACATTCCCCGGCGTGAAATCGGAGCCTCATCGTTTCGAGGCATGTTGGTTGGCACGGCCTCCTCGCGCGAGGCCAGACTGTCTGCGCCGGGAGTCCTGGGCGGAGTGCTCCGCCCCGTCGGGATGGAGGTGTCGGGCTGCCTGCGGGCGATCGATTCGGCCGGCTGCGGAATGCGGAGCTTCATCCCGATCTGCAGGGAGTTCGGAGTGGCGAGGATGTCGCGATTGGCCTCGTAGATGGCTTCGTACTTGCGCGAGCTGCCGAGGGTCTTCGAAGCGACGGCGCTGAGCGTGTCGCCGGACTGCACGGTGTAGAAGACATCTTCGACCGGCGGTTCCGCGACGGGAATCTCGACGGGAACGAAAGGCGTTTCGGCGACGAGAACGGGTTCTTCGAGAGGAGCGGGCACGTCGCGGCGGATCGGATCCGGTGCGGATCGGAGCGCTTCCTGGGCGCGCATGGCGGCGGTCTGCAGCCGCGGAAGGTCCGCATTAAGTGACGCCCCCTCGACGATCGGTTCGGCGAGCGTCGGCTGCGCGGGCGGAGTCAATTCGTCGCCCACGAAGGTGCGGCGACGCTGGAGACGGATATCTTCATCAATCGCGGCGAGCTTGAGGCCGGCGGCGGGGTTCAGCGTGACCTCGGTCGCGGGCTGTCTCGGGAAGCAGAACGCGGCGGCAAACCCGATGACCAGGATGCCGAGCGCCAGTCCCAATTTGACGTCGCGATGCATGAGGCCAGTTGGCCGAGTCCGAAGTGAAAGCGGAAGCGCGGTCCTGCGCGGGAATCTCCGTCTCCCAATTCTGCCGCGCCGTTGCGTCGCGGCATCATGCGGTCGTCAATTGAGCGAAAATCGTCGGGTTTTCATTCGCGGCCGGTCCGACTGGCGAAACAGGTCGGGTTGTAGAGGCTGGTCGAGAGGAGCGGCCTGGCGAGGTTCTCCGGATCATGCTTTCGGTCCGTGAGGAACATCGGGATCCGGGAGGGGCGCGACCTTCGCCGCGAGTGAGAGTGTGCATGCATGTGTGGTGCGGTCTTGTCGCGATTCCTCCCCTGGGTTCTCTTGGAAGGACGGCGCTGGTGGTCCAATCGCGGTCGTGGCGCAGGGCGGCCCTGGCATGTTTGGATGTGCGACGAGCTGAGCGTGGTCGTGTTCATGGTCTCTTGATGTCATTCCTTCAATATCACCCGGGAAGTTGCGTGCGAACGGGTGGGCCAGGCCGCGCGGGAGGTTGCAACAGTCCGTGCCGGGCGTCCACAAAGGATGGGGGACGCAATCGGAAGAGACCGGGTGGCGGATCGGGCCGCGAGCGTTATCTTGGCCGGTGTTCACATTCGATCCTCAATGGCGTCCGATGGAAGTTCGAACTTACGACGGAACTGCCGAAGAGCTTTCGCGATTCGTCATTTCGGTGTGGCGCGACGCCTATGTCGGAAAGATGGCGTTTCCCTTGTGGACGCCGGAGTACCTTGCCTGGCAACTCGATCTGGCCGCCCCCGAGGCCCGGGAGCATCTGCTCGGCGCGTGGTGTGAAGGCGAGCTGGCGGGCGTGCTGCTGGGCTGGAGCTTTCCGTATCGACAGGGTGAGCAGCGTCATCCGGCGATCCTCAGCAGCTGGCTCAGCGTTCGTCCGGAGTTTCGCGGCCGGGGTGTCGTGAAGGCGCTGAAGATCGAGCAGGATTCCCGGATGCGGGCGCGAGGGGACGGGCTGATCTTCGCCTACCGTTATTTCGGGTCGGAGCATTCGCTCTCGAAGGGGCCGACCCGGGAACAACTGGACAGCGGAGGATGGGAAAGCCGGCGCAGCGGCTTCTGGGTCAGGATTCTCTCGACGGTGCGCGCGTCGCGCTGGTATCTGAATCGTTGGCAGCGACGGCTGACAATCGTCGGCGCGCCGTTCACGAGGTCTCCGCGCGCGGCTCGCGATCGCGATGGAATCCGCCCGTGGGAGCCGCGCGATGTGGGGGCGTCGGTGAGCGTGCTGGAAGCCCGGCGGCGTCTGGCGAGCTCCATCGCCTGGGACGAGAAAAGCCTGTCAAAGCACTGTTCGGGTTTTGGTCGATGCCTGGTGGCCGAGGTCGACGGCGTTGTCCGCGGACTCGTGACGTGGCATGTGCTGCAGTTCGTGGGCGCGACCGAGGAGCCGGTGGCGATCTTTGACATCATCGCCACTGAGGGCCTGCCGGATGCGACGCAGCGCGCCCTTCTGGACGCCGCCCTGCACGAGATCAAATCACAGGGCGCCGTTCTGGCGTTGAAACTGCGGACGGGGGATGTCCGGGCGCTGGCGATGATCCGGACCGGTTTCATTCCCTGGTTTTCGGATTCCTTCGAAACGGTGCACAGCGTGTCGGGAACGCTGTCGCCGATGCTCGACCACCCGCATCATGTCCTGTGGCGCTGAGCCCCTCGCGGTTCCCCGACTTCCGAGACATCCGCAACCTGAGAACCTGTGACCGTGACTCATTCGTCCTTCGCCCGGCGTGTCAACGATCTGTTCGCCCGCAAGGCGATCTGTTCCATCTTCGGCCTGCGGTGGCCCAGATTCCGTTCGCAGCTCGAGAACGCGAAGACTCAGCAGGAGGAGTGGCTGCTGAACCGGATCCGGCTGTGCCGCGATACGAAGTTTGGCCGCGACCACGGTTTTGCGGAGATCCAGTCGCTGGCCGATTTTCGGCGGCGGGTTCCAGTTGGCCGTTACGACGATTTCGCGCCGTACATCCAGGCGGTGGCGGCCGGGGAAACCTCGGCGCTGATTCCGTCGGCGGAGCGGCTGGTGCAATTCACGATTACGACGGGGAGCGGCGGGGCTCCGAAGCTGAATCCCGTGAGCAATACGTGGATGAAGCAGTATCGGCAGGCGTGGGACCTGTGGGGGCTGAAGTTGTTTGCGGATCACCGGGCGAACCTCGGGACGCAGATGCTGCAGCTGGCGGGGAAGTGGGACATGGGCAAGACGCCGGCAGGCCACCAGATCAGCATGGTGAGCGCGCTGTTGGCGCGGGCGCAGAACCCGATGATGAAGCCGTACTACGCGACTCCCAGTCCGGTGAACGACATCCCGGATCCGGTCGCGCGGTACTACACGGCGCTGCGGCTTTCGATCAGCCAGCGCGTCGGCTGGATCGTGTTGATGAATCCTGGAACGCTGATCCGCATGGCGGAGATCGGGGACGAGTTCAAAGAACTGTTGCTGAAGGATCTGCGTGACGGAACGCTGTCCGATCGATTCGATGTGCCGTCGGACGTCCGCGCGTCGCTGTCCAGCCGAATCGGACGCCAGTGCGCCGGGAGGGCGGCAGAGCTGGAAGAGATTATCCGGCGGACCGGGACCCTCTATCCGAAGGACTACTGGCCCCCGCTGGTCATCGCGTGCTGGCTGGGGGGAACGGCCGGTTTCCAGAAGACGGCGCTGCCGAGATATTTCGGCGACGCGCCGCTTCGGGACATGGGCCTCGTTTCGAGCGAAGGGCGGCACACGATTCCGATTGAAGACAACAAGCCCGAGGGGGTTCCCTCGATCGTCAGCGGGTACTACGAGTTTCTGCCGGTCGAGGAGATCGATTCACAGCAGCCGGTCGTGCTGGGGGGGCACGAACTGGAAGTCGATCGCGACTACTATCTGCTGATGACGACGGCCGGCGGTTTCTACCGGTTCAACATCGGCGACATCGTGCGGTGCCGGGGATTCGTCGGGCAGGCTCCTCTGCTTGATTTCCTTCAGAAGGGGGATCGCGTCGGCGACCTGGAGGGGGAGAAGCTGACGGAGCGACAGGTTCTGGAGAGCGCGCATGCGGCCGCGAAGCAGGTTGGCGTGGAGCTGACGGAGATCACGGCGGCGCCGTTTCGAGATGAATCCGGGAGGCCGCGGTACCTGATCCTCGCCGAGCAGGGGGATTTCTGCGACGATACGCGAGCGCGAGAGTTCGTTGATGAACTCGATCGCCGGATGATGGGGATCAATTTTCTCGTCAACTACCGGCGACGGGAAGGGGTGCTGGACGCACCGCGGTTGCTTCTGATCGAAACGGGTTCCTGGAGTCGGTATATGCACCAGGAAAGTGAGCGTCGCGGCACGGGAGACTACCAGTTCAAGCATCCCGGGCTGGTCCACAACAGCGACTGGACCCGGCAGTTCAAAGTCGTGTCACAACAGGACTCACAAGTCCTTTCACGGTAACCAGAAATCACGGCAATCGAAGATCTTGCGAAAAACAGGGTTTGACGGCCTCGCAAACTCTGATTACACCAAATTCTAATTCTGACTGCTTCTTCATTCTCACTGCGACCAGCGGGAATTCCGCCCAAGACCACCACCGGACTGCACCCGGCCGTCACTGATTGACATCAAAAATGACTCGACGGACATGGATGGTACCTGACGGCTGCACACATGTTGCTGGGCGGGATTTGCTGACGCCCGATCAACTTCGCACGCTGGAAGCGCTGGCATACCGGGAAGGCGAGGCGTACGACTCTTATCTGGCGCTGGAACGAGGCCTCGAATATTTCTTCGGTTGCGGCGGGCAGGGAGTTGTCGGTTATACGCGCTGGCGGAAGCACCTGTTCGTGGTCGGCGGGTTGCTGGCGGCGGAAGGGCGTCGCGGCAAGCTGTTGAGCCAGCTCATGGACTTCGCCGTCCGGAACCGGCTGGAGATCAGCTTCCTCAATATTCTGGGCCGGGATGTGCCTGCGTTCCGCAACGCGGGATTCGCGGTGTCCAAGGTCGGCGAAGAGCCGGTGGTGCCGCTGGACACATGCACGTGGCAGGGGGCGGATTACGCGTGGGTGCGCCGGCAGGAGAACTTCTGCACACGGAGCGGCGTGCAGTTTGACGAGATCGTTCCTGATCCGAAGTGCGACACGTTCCTGAACGTGATCGCTCCCGAGATTCATGAGGTGTCCCGCGATCACCTCGAGCACACCGTCTACGGGCGTGAACTGTCGATGATGGTCGGCCGGCTCGATCCAGAAGCGATGTTTCGCAAACGTCTGTTCGTCGCCCGGAAGGATGGACGCATCGAGGCTTTCGTGATCGCGAACCCCGGACGGAACGGCGACCTGTGGTCGGTTGAGACGTATCGGAAGCGGGTTGATGCGACGCGCGGCGTAATCGCGTTCCTGATTACACAGATCTCCCGCCAATTGCGTGCGGAGGATGTGAAGCTGCTCTCCCTCTGCCAGGTTCCGACTTTGCGGGTGAAGTGCGGCACGCCTTCGGACAGTGCGTTCGTGACGAACGGCATGGCGTTCTGGTGGAAATACCTGCCGTGGTTCTACGACCCGCCGCGGCAGTACCACTTCAAGAGCCGGTTCCGGCCGCAGTACCGCGAGTGCTTCGTGGCGACCTACCCGAAGACACGGATCGCGCCGATGCTGGCGTTCTTCTTCAAGTGGGGCGTGATCGTGCCGGACCTCAAGCGCCTGCCCCTGCAGATGCTGAAGCGGATGGCGAAGTGGAAGAACCACGAGCGTCTGGCCGATCCCGTCACGGAACCGTACGTGCTGTACCAGGGATCGCTCGACGACTCGCCGCCGTCGTTTCATCTCGAGCCGGCGGACCGACCCGCATCCGAGCATGCCGTCGCGGGCGCGACGGAGTTCGAGAAATCGACGATCCTCGTCCCCTGAGAGGGGATCGCTCAGGGCTTCAACTCGCGGAGCACTGCCGCATTCGCGGTGTTCCAGACGCGCAGCACCCCATTCTCATCGGCCGCGATCACCGCCTTTCCATCGGCTGTGACCGTCACCTGGTACACGTATCCGCTCGCGCCCGTGAAGCTGCGGATCACCTTTCCAGTGCCACGTTCCAGCAACTGACATTGGCCCTTGCTCGTGGCGATGACGATCTGGTCGGCCAGTCCGACGGACGCGACGGCGGTCACCTGACCGGGAGTGGCGTTCACTGACTTCCGCTGTTCGCCTGTCTCGGTGTTCCACACCTTGACGGCGCCATCCGCCCCGCCGCTGACAAGTGTGGCTCCATCCGGGGACCAGGCGAGTCCCAGGACATGAGCCGTGTGGCCTTCCAGGCCACGGAGGAACTCGCCCGTCGCCACTTTCGTGAGCTTCACGAACTTGTCGGCCGAACCTGTCGCCAGGACTTCGCCGTCACGCGAGAAGGCCAGCGTATTCACTGCGTCGCTGTGCAGGTCGGGGAGTTCCCGCTGGACCGACATCGACTCGACATTCCACAGCAGGACTTCCCCTCCTCGGGATGGCTCTCCCCCTCCGCTGGCAAGCAGCCGTCCGTCGGGGCTGAACTGCAGCGAGAGAACACGATCCTTGAGGGGCGATGTGGAGACGTCCAGCCGGCTGTCCAGGGGAGTACCCAGGACATGCGCCAGTTTCCACTGCGGCTTGAGGTTCCAGGAGATCACTCCCCCTTCGCGATCGAGCGTGACGAGCTGGCTGCCGGCGGCGAAGCCCAGCCACTGAACGGGCTTCGAGTGACCGGAGAACGATTCGAGCCACCTGCCATCGACACTGCTCCAGAGGTGGACGATGCCATCGGAGTGGCCGGTGGCGATGAACAGACCATCCACCGAGATGGCGGCGGAGATAATCTGGAGTTCGGACTGCTTGAGGGATTCGCGCAGCGTGGCGAGGTCTTTCTCGACCTGTGCCAGATGGGCTGTGCGGGCTTCGAGCGTGGAATTGCGAAGAGCGAGATCCGCGCTGGCCGCCTGGGCCGCGGTTTCCGCGAAGCGGACGGAGCGCTCGGCGGCGGCGATGGCGTCGCGGGCGGCCGTCAGTTCGTCCCGCGGTTTCTTCGCGGCGGCCTCGGCATCCGTCAGCGCTTTCTTGAGGGCTTCGTCGTCGGCCTTGGCAGCGAGTTCCTCGGTGGCTTTTTTCACCGCGGCTTCTTTTTCATCGGCGGCGGCCTGGGCCTTGGGCAGCGCTTCGTTGGCCTTCGTCAATGCCTCCTGGGCCGTCTTGACCGCGGTGGCACGCTCATCGGATTCCTTTTTGGCCGCCTTGACGGCTTCGTCGGCCTGTCCCTTCTGCGTGGTCGCAATGGTCTTGTCGTCTTCGAGACGCAGGGACTGGCGGGCCAGCCCGGGCGCGGCTGAAAGATTGAATTCAGGGGACTTCGGCGCACGTCGGAGTTCGGCCGAACGTCCGCCTTCGAGGGCGGCGACGCTGAGAAGGTTCTCGACAGCGACGGCGAGCAGTGACGACTTGTCCGGGAACTGAACCTCCGATTTGCCGGGTTTCAGGTCGTCGTTGAACTCGACGACCTTGCCACTGCCCAGCGCAACCACGATTGCCGAGGCGTCTGCCTTCACGGCCAGCTGGAGCACCGGACTGGTCGCGGCAGGGGACGAAGCGGCGGGCTGTTCGAGTTTCGGCGGCAGTTCCATCGGGAGGTCCCAGCGGCGGAGCGAGCCATCGACGTGGCCGGAGAAGAGCCGGTCTCCAGACGCGGAGGCGGCGAGCGCCGTGACCGGCTGGCCCGCGGGCCAGGTGAGCAGGGTTCGCTTCTCGGCCATGTTCCAGAGACTCAACTCGCCAGCTTCTGTGGCGACAACTGCGCGGGCGCCATCGCCGAGCAGGAGAGCGCGGTTGGCGCCCGGGATGGGACCGACTGACGCGGACTGTTCGCCGGTCTCGAGGGCCCAGAGGGCGACGGCTCCGTCGGGCAGGACCGCCAGCAGCTTCAGGCCGTCGGCGCTGAGGGAGGCGGAGCGTGCTTCGCCGCTCAGCGCGATCTGTGAAGAGATGGAATTGCGTTGCCGCTGCCAGATCTTGATTTCGCGATACCCGCCGGACGCTATCAGGTCGCCGTCGGGACTGAATGCGAGTGACGAAACGACATCGAAGTGGGCGACGTCGCGGTCGTAGAGTGGCAGCTGGGAAGGGGTTTTCACCGTGCGGATCAGCGAGTCGCCGAGCTGCGCGATTTCCTCGCCCGTCACGAGATCGAAGACGGCGATGACGTTGGCCCGGCCGAGCGCGGCGAACCGATCCTGCGGACCGAGCGCGAGGGCGAAGGAGGCCTTCATCGTGGAAGGCAGGGCCTGCCAGCCAATGGCCGCGGCGGAGGGGTTCGCCTTTCCGGGCTGAGCGCCTTCGGCGATCCAGCGTTTCATCCGCCCGAGTTCCTGCGGAGTGAGAGCGGCGGCTCCGACGCGATTCGGCAGCGGGGGCATCGCCGGCTCATCGATCCGGGCACAGAGCTGGAAGAGCAGGCTCTTTTCGGGCTGACTGGGGACGACGGCCGGCCCACTGGCGCCTCCTTTGAGGATGCTCGCGACGTCTTCGAGGATGAGGTCGGATTCGTGCGTGGTGCGGCTGTGACAGGCCAGGCACTTCGCTTCGAGAACCGGATAGACGTCGACGTAGAAGTCGGCCGCGCGGTCGGGAGCGGGGTCGCTTGGCTCGATCGGCGCGGCTTGCAGGCTGGAGGAAGAGACCAGAAGGACCGCAGCGAGAACGATGACAGGGCGCAGAAGCATCAGGGCACGACTTTCAGCTGGATCGGAGCATCGACATGCAATGGACCGCAGCGCGCGCGAATGGTGACATTCGACCGCGCTCCGGGCGAGGCATCGGGCGCTGCCTGGAGGGTGAGCTTGAGTTCGGTGACATCGGGCGCTGCCGTGGCGGTCGCAGCCGAGACGCCGGTCCCCGCGCCGGGGACATACAACTCGATTTCGGCGGGACCGGTGTACCCGTTCTGACGCGTGAGCTTCAACACCACGTCGGTTGATTGGCCGACTGGCAGGGCGACGTCTTTGCCGGCGGGTATGTCGACTGCAATGGGCGGCGGGACGATGTTGATGACGAGCGGGGAGGAGACCGCCGTGATTTCGAGTTCCCGGGCGGGCTGGTCGAGTTCGTGAACCCGTTTCTCCGCGGCGGCGCGGTCTGTCTCCAGCTGTGTGACGCGATTGAGGGCTTCGGTCGCTTTCTGTGCGGCGGCCGCCCGCGCCGCTTCGAGCGATGCGATCTCCGTGGAGTTTTCGGTCGCGGACTTCGACGCGGTTTCGAGTGCTTGCGTGGCGGCGGCGCTGACGGCGGTGGCGATCTTCGCCTGGTCGCCGGCTTCCTTCAGGCGCTGCGTGATCTCGTCGAGTGCGAGCCGGGCGTCGCGCCGGGGAATGGCGTTCTTCTGATACTGCACCTTCGAGAGCGCGGTGACGTGGAACGCGACCGTCTGGACGGGGGCGTCGGGGCGGACGGTCAGTCGCAGCCTGGTCGACGTTTCGCCGGGGGCCAGGGTGACGTTCGCCGCGTCGATCTTTGACGCCGGAACGAGGCCGTGCGTGGAAATCGTGACGGGGGCCTCAGCGCCGGCTCGACGGAGGAGTTCGAGGGGCAATTCGATCACGCAACCCTGCGCGGCGGTGTGACGCGCCGCGGGTGATCGCAGTTCCAGTGCAGCTTCCTCGGGGGAGACACTGAGGACGAACTCGCGCGCCAGGCGAACGGCCGCGGCGGCGTCCTGTCCGTGCTCTTTCCTGGCATTGCGGATCGTTGCAGCCGGGCGCACAGGGCGGATCAGCGTCGTTACGTTTCCGGAGGTGGGGATGGTGGCGCGGCCCGTCAGTGCGATCACTCGCGGCGGCGTGGCGGAGTCGAGCCGGGAACGGATGACGAGGGGGGCCGAGGTCTGGCCGGAGGGGATGACCGTCCCTTCGCAGTCGAGCCCGCCTCCGAGATCACCGGAGGGGACTTCGATCGGTCCATCGAAACCGTCGCGCCGAAATGCGACAAGCATGAACGCCGTGGCATCTCCCCGACGGAGTGAAGCCGGGGCGACCATGCCGAGGCCGTGCGAAACCGGGACGGCGACGAGCCGGAAATCGGGCTGGGGAGAGCGAACGACGAGGCGATAGTCGAGCGTGGCGTCGCCGCGCGTCTGGCCGTACTGGTCGCGAAGCTGAATCAGGCAGGTTCCATTTGCGGGAGGATTGAAGCGGAAGTACGGGTCGTCGGACCGGGTGTCGAATCCGATCGGCAGGAGGTTGGTCGGGTTGTCGTCGACAGACGTGATGGTCTGCGGGGCGTTCGTCCCCTCGGGGATGAATTCGAGGCCGAGCATGGCGTCGGCCCGGCTGCCGAGACGATCGGCGAAGACCTCGATCCAGATCGGCCGGTCTTTCACAACGTCGACCTGGAATTGGTCGAGGTCTCCGACGGTTCGAAAGTCGCCGCCGATCTCGGCAGGAAGCTGCAGGCGTTGCGCCTGGCTGCGGACCTGGTTTGGCTCGACTTCGAGAAGGGGGGGATTCTCACTGAGGCTCATCCTGACCGGTTGCGACGATCCGGCAGGCGACTCGAAACGCCAGGAGAAGGAATCAGTGGCCGCCTCTCGTGGCGTGACCGGCAGCAGCCGATCGTAGCCAAGAGGATCGGCGGGAAAGGTGATGGGGACGCCGAGTTGGCCCAGCAGCCAGCGTCCGCGGCGCTGGTCGGAGGTCTGAGCGGCGGGAAGGTTGAATCCGAGCAGCTGCGCCTCGGCGGTCGAGCCGACTTTTCCAAACACGGGTTTGACCGCGACGATGTAAGGGGCCGCATTGAGGTCAATGCGATAGACGAAGTCGTCGCCGCCGCGATAGGTCTGGTCGTAGACGCGGAGCGTGTAGTCGGCCGCCTGGGGAGGCTCGAAGACGAGGGTGGCGTCTTCATCGCGGCCGGAGCGCGCGAAGGCGATGCGGCGTCCGCGCGCATCGAGGATTTCCATCACGGGAAGCAGGGGGGAATCGATGCGACTCGCGAGGCAGTCGGCGATAACCCTCTGGCCGGCCGTTGCGTGAAACGTGTACGCGTCGACATCGGTCGGCTTGCCGATGCGGCCGTTCAGGATGGCGCCGAGAACGGCCGGGGTTGCGGAGAGGAGTGTTTCGTTCGGTTCGGCCTCGGTCGACTCGTCCTGCGTGCTGACGGCGAATGTGCGGAGGTTGCTGAGGCCGAGGTCTCCGAGCAGGGCGACGTCGTAGAGGCCGGGAGGAACCTCCGGCGCCACGCGAACTTCGAAGAGGTTCTCCGCGGGCGAGGAATCGGCCACGCGGCTGCCGGTGATACCGGGGTGGCTGAACGTGAGGTTCGATGTGGCTTCCAGCTCGGAACCGCTCGTCAGTCGAATGCGCGTAACCGAGCCCGCTTTGGCGCCGGCGGGAAACAGTCCATCGACCCGCGACCACGGAAGCTCCGCGAAAGCGACTGGCGCGATCGTCAGCCACGCGAGGCAAACCGACAACAGGATCATCGGTCTGTGCCGATGGCGCGGGAGCAGTGACATATCGACTGCGGGACTGAGGCGGGTCGCCGCACGGGCGAGGAGGGGGGAGTGGATCGGCGGTGCAGTCACCGAACGACCGGAACGGCAGTATGGCGAAAGGCATACGGCTCGCTCAATGCCGTCTCGGCGCCGCGACTGAAAAGGGGGCGGTTGCCCGCCGGCTCGACGGCCCGTCACGCGTTGAAGCATCGAAGATCATTCGGGCGCCGGCGGTCCGTGGAGCGCGTGTGCGGGACGCCGTATGATCGAATCGCGATGGCGGCGCCGGGTCGCTGGCCATCATTCCTGCGGCCAGTTCATCGAGGGAACTCATCCATGCAGTCTGGTTTCCGCTGCCTGACAGCCATCGCGCTGTGCCTGATCGCTGCCCTGCCTGTTATCGGTCAGGAGAAACCGCAGCCATCGAGGATGCTGTTTGTCACCCAGAGCGCCGGCTTCAAGCACGGCTCGGTGAATCGCAAGGACGCAACGCTCGCCCCGGCCGAAGTCTCGATGAAGACCCTTGGTGAGCAGACGAGCTTGTTCACCGTCGACTGCACGCAGGACTGCGCGGCGGACTTCACGAAAGAGAATCTCAAGAAGTACGACATCGTCGCGTTCTATACGACGCTCGATCTGCCGATCGCGGACGACGCGAAGAACTACTTCTTCGGGGAATGGATCTACGAGAAGGGCCATGGAGTTCTCGGGTTCCACTCGGCCGGCGACACGTTCCATAACTACGCCCCGTACTGGGATCTGATGGGAGGCGTGTTCATCGGGCATCCGTGGAACGCGGGGACGAAGGTGACTTTGACGAACCATGAGCCGAACCATCCGCTCGTGGCATCCTTCGGCCCGGAGTTCTCTCTGAAGGAAGAAATCTACATGTACCGGCGGTGGCAGCCGGAGAAATGCCGGGTGCTGCTGAGCCTCGATTATGCGAAGAGCCCGCTCAACGGCGGCAAGATCAACACGCAGTACGGGGCGCACGTTCCCGTGTGCTGGATCAAGACGATGGGGGAAGGAAAGCTCTACTACAACAACCTCGGGCACAACGAATCGAGCTGGGCCAACAAGCAGTATCTCGATTCAATCACGGCGGCCGTGAAGTGGATGCGGGGTGAAATCGAATGCGATGCGAAGCCGAATCCGGCGGTGTCGACAGAGTTTGAAGAGAAGTCGCAGAAGGACATCAAGGAGCACGGCTTCCAGACCGTTCAGCAGGTCAAGAACGACTGATCTCGGGCGGGAACCTCGCTCTCGTTTCGACTTCGCCGCCCCTGCATGGGCGTTGGCGGAAGGGACGCCGTTCGACGAGGGAACTGCCGGGGAACGAGTGGGACAGGGGGCAGAGGCGATCGGCAGCGACTGCCGCTTCCGCCGGAAGTGGAGCCCTCCGGGGGCTTCTGGACGCCTGGAGATTCGAGTTGGATCGAGACGGCGGGGGGCGAGCGTCGATCTGAATGCCAGATCCTCCCGTTCCCGCGGTGCCCCGATGCGACCATTCCTGCTGGCAGTTGCCCTGTCCGCGCTCGGCTTTGGTGTTTATCTCGCGGCCGGGGAAGCACCCCTGAAGTCTGCGCCCAGGGACCAGACGGCAATCATGATGCAGGCCAAGCTGAAGGGGCTCCATGCCATGGCCGAGGGGCTGGTTCGGAAGGATTTCTCCGGCATCGAACAGGCCGGCGAAGCCCTGGCGGCGCTGTGTGCGGGAGACGACTGGCAGCATCACGGCGATCCGGTCTACGAGGACTACCGTGACCAGTTACGAAGGAGCGCGCTCAAGGTGATGGAGCTGGCCCGCGCCCAGAACCTGGAAGGGGCGACCTACGGGTACATGGGATTGATGTCGTCGTGCGTCGACTGCCACACGCATTGTCGCGACGTGCTGAAGATTGCAGAGACGGCACCGGTGCTTCGGCCCATTCCGTAGCCGTCGGTGTGGTCGCCGCGAGTGTCGATCCGACGTGCGTAGTGAACCTGTTCAAGATTCGCCACGCGGGCAGGCTCCGGGCTTATTTATTCTTGCCCGTGGCCATGTCGTAGGTGGCCTGCTGGAGGCGTTTCTGCCGACGGGAGAGATCGTCGGTCATCTTTCGCAGGTCGGGATCGCTGGCCTGTTCACCTTCGAGCTCGCGTCCGATCTCGCGCGTGAGGCGGTTGATCTGGTTCTGCAGCGAACGAATCATCTTCAGTTCGGCGAGTTCGTTGATGAGGGCCTGTTCGTCGTCCTGCTGCTGCTGTTGTTGCTGCTGCTGGTTCTGACGGTCCTTGTCTTTCTTCTTCTCCATTTCCTGCTGCATGGCGAGGATCATTTCGTCGAGCGTTTCGACGATCAGCTCTTCGATGACCTGTGTCGTGCTGCCGGTATCGCCCTTGTTCAGGCGGCCGGCCACGGCGACCATGTTGTCGCGCATCTGCTCGATCGCTTCGGGGAAGGCGACTGATGAACCTTCTTCCTTGAGGAGGCTGAGCGCCTTTTCGGCGTCGACGACGATCTCGTTTTCGTCGCGGCCGAGGGCGACGGCCCGGTCGTCGTGGCGTGAGCGGTCTTCGGCTGCGGTCTTCGCGAGCCGCACCGTCTCGACGTTGACCTGCATCTGGGCCTTCCGGAGTTTCTGAAACCGGGCTTCGAGAGAGGCGAGCAGAAGTTCGTCCTCTTCTTCACGCAGCTGGCGCAAGATGGCTTCGAGGCGGGCTTTGACTTTCTCCAGCTCCGCGAGCGCCTGCTGCTGGGCCTCGGAGGAACCTTCGCGGTTCTGCCGGTCGAGTTCTTCGAGGGCCCGCTGCATTTGCTCGCGGGCCTGTTCGAGTTCTTCGCGGCCCGGCGTCTTCTTTTCGCCTTCCGGCGGCGGCTCGTTCTGCTGAGGCTGCTGCGGCTGCTGTCCCGACTTCTGTTCTCCGAGTTCCTGGGGCTGCTGACCCTTCTGGGGTTTCTGGCCCTGTTGCGGCCGACCTGCTTCCGAGGGCTTTGAGTCCTGCGGTTTCGAGGGCTGATCCTGCGGCTGGCCCGGCTGGGGCTGGCCGTCCATGGGCTTCTGATCCATGGGGGTGGTCGGCTTCTGCTCGCCGGGCTTCTGCTCCTGGCCTGGATCGCCGTCCTTTGGCTTTTCGCCGGGCTTCGATTCCTTCCCGTCGCCCGATTTCATCGGGTCTTTCGGATCGGTTCTGGAGTCGTCCTGCGGTGCGCCCTTTTCGCCGGGCTTGTCTTCGGTTCCGGGCTTCTGGTCGGATGGTTTTCCGTCTTCCGGTTTTTCTCCGGGTTTCGATTCATCCGGACGGGCGTCGCCTTCCTGACCGCCCTCTTTCTCTTCGGCCGGCTTCGACTCGGGCGATTCGCCACGGCGTTCGGCATCCTGGCGATCGATCTTCTGAGCGAGTTTTCCGGCTTCTTCGAGGAGCTTACGCTCGCGTTCGGAGAGCTGTTTCTGGTCGCCGCCGCGGCCGGTGTCGGAACGGAGGTCGCGCTGTTTGCCGATGAGGGCGTTCGTTCCCTTGAGGAGGTCCTGGATGCGCTCGATCTCGCGCTGCAGGCGGTCGCGCTCATCGGCGCTCTGCAGGACCTTGAGAAGCGTCTGCAGGCGAGCGATGACTTCCGCCTGCTTCTCAGGCGAATCTCCGATGACAACCTTGCCGCCGCTCTGCGGCTTGAGGCTGTCGGAGAGGAGCCGCATCTCTTCGAGGATGCGCTGCTCCTGGCTTTGACTCCGGGCGCGGTAAAGGAGTTCGGCCTGTTCGGGATCGGTGCGGCGCGAGTATTCGGCGACGTCGTAGAGCGACTTCTCGAATCGCTCGAAGTCTCGCAGCAGCTGAAGCTGCGCCTGGGAGAGGTCTTCCTTCGGGGCAGCGGGAGGAGGCGTCGCCGGCGCAGGGTCCTGCGCATGAAGTGATGCGGCCGGCAGCAGGGCGAGGGCGACCAGCAGGAGCCGGATCGTCGCCGACCGGGGGCGATGGACCCCGTCGCGGTGATTCCCCGGGATGCACAGGTCCGCTGCTCGCGTCTTTCGGCCGTCGTACATGATCGATCCTTCAACCCAGGGCCGGTGGAGCGGCGGTGCGCAGTGCCCCTCCGATTTCCGTGGTGACGAGGCGCTGCTCGCGATAGGCCTGCACGCCCAGGTGGCAGAGCTGCTCGGCGCGGCGGGCCACAATCAAAGACGCAGCGGGTTCCTCGCGCGTTCGCACGCATCGGAGGAAATCGGCGAGATGGGGGACATCGAGATCGCCGCCATTCTCGGCCGTGGAGTCCTTGCGGTCGTAGACTTTCCATCCGCCGCGATCGAGCACGAGCGTGCCGTCGTCGCCATAGAACGCGATGCCGCTGGTGCGTCCTTCGTTGCCGTGGACCGTCCAGGTGCGATGCTCCCAGGCGACTTCAACCGGATGGGGACGCTGGAACTGGTAGTGGACCGTGAGGGTATCAGGGGTTTCCTGGTCGTCGGCGAAGTGCAGGCGGCTGCCGACGGCGCTGACCTGCACGGGGCCGTTGAGGTCGAGGGCCCAGGCGGCGACGTCGAGCCAGTGGACGCCCCACAGGCCGAGTTCCCCGGCGCCATAGTCCCAGAAGCGGGTCCAGTTGCCGTGGAAGCGATTGCCGTTGAATTCGCGATACGGGGCGGGACCGAGCCACGCAGCGTAGTCGACGCCGGCAGGGGCGGGAGAATCGCCGCGGCGTCCGATCGGCTTGCGGCGGCAGGCCATCCAGGCGCGTGCAAAGCGGACGCGCCCAACACCACCCGCCTGGAGGAACTTCACGGCCGTTTGAACGAACGCGCCGCTTCTCTGCTGGAGCCCCGTCTGCACGACGCGCTGATGCCGGGCCGCGACGGCCACTACCTGAGCCCATTCCGCATCGGAATGAGTGGCGGGTGATTCGAGGTAGACGTCCTTGCCGGCGCGGCAGGCGTCGATGGTCATCGAGGCGTGCCAGTGGTCGGGTGTCGCGATGATGAGGGCGTGAAGGCGGCTGTCATCCAGGAGCTGGCGATAATCGCTGTATTCGCGCGGAGTGGTTGGCGAGTCGAGGCGGTTGGCTGCGTCGTGAAGGATCGCGGCGTCGACATCGCAGAGGGCGGCGATCTCCACGCCGGGAAGCCGGGCGGCGGCGCGGGCCAGTTCGATCCCGCGCGAGCGTACTCCAATGACACCGAGGCGAATGGGCTCGTGGGAGGCGGCGTGAGCGGGGAGCCAGCCGGACAGGCCGGCAGCGACGCCGACGGCCGCTTTACCGGCGCTGCGTTGAAGAAAAGCACGTCGATCAACAGGTGGATTGGTCATGGCATGCCTCCCGGGCGGGGGCCTTCGGATCCGGGTGGGAAGGGGCGCTCTCCGTCGGTTGGCGGCGGGCCATCCTGACGAGGCGGCGGAGGTTCACGAGGAGGTCCTCCTCCCGCTCCGGGAGGAGGTTCGGGACGTCCGCCGAAGCCCAGACCGGGACGACCGAGGCCGGGCCGGTTGTCCTCGCCGCGCGGGCCGTTCCGATCGCCCCCGAGCCCGCCGAATGGTACACGGTTCCCGGGCCCGCCAGGGGGTGTATTGTCTGCCCCCTGGCGTTCAGGAAACAGGATGGCGGTGATTTCCGAGTAGTACTTGCCCCACTGCCCCCGGCGGACGGGCGAGTCGGACGGGACGGGGCCCAGCAGCTGATTGGTGTCGAGAGTGACCTGCGCTCCGAACTTGTCCGGAGGCGTGACGCTGAACATCTCGAGGTAGGCCTTGCCGATCGCCGCCTTCTGCTGCGACTCCTTGTTGTAGGTTCCGAGCTGCTGCAGCTGGGCAAGGATTTTCGGTTTCCGGTCCAGGTTCGAGACGTCGCGCAAGTAGAGAAACGCCAGCTGCTCGTCGGCGAGCTGGTGGAAGTCGACGTTGGTTTTCTCGGGGAAGTTTTCCTTGACGGCCTGGAAGTACGCCTCGTCGTTGACCTTCAACAGTGCCCACTGGAACTGTTCTTCGGCCGACCTGGCTTTGGGAACGTCCGATCCAGTGCTCTCCGGAATGGAAGGCCGCATGGTCCAGCCCATGGCCGCGCTGGCGCCGGCGGTGAGGGCGCACAACAGGCCGAGAACCAGCCATGGCCGGCGCATGGCGAGCGAGGGCGAAGGCTCGGCCGGATCGAACAGCTTGAGCTCGATGTCGTCGGCGACTCCATCGTCCTTCAGGGTTCTCGCCAGTTTCTTGAGATCGACGAGCACCTTCTGCGCGCTGGGATATCGGTCATCGGGGTTCTTGGCGAGCATCCGGTGAACGATGTCGCACATGGCCCGGGGGAGATCGGGCCGGCGGGACGCGAGTTCCCGCGGCATGTTCTGCAGGTGCTGCATGGCGACGGCGATGGCCGACTCCCCGCGGAAGGGGGTTTCGCCGGCGAGCATGTGGTAGCAGGTGACGCCGAAGGAGTAGATGTCGCTGCGCTGGTCGAGTTTCTGGCCGTTGACCTGTTCGGGGCTCATGTACAGGGGGGTGCCCATGGTGGTTCCCTCCTGCGTGAGGTTGAGGCGTTCGCCTCCCATCAGCTGGGCGAGCCCAAAGTCGGCGACTTTCACCTCCCCCTTGCGGGTGAGCATGATGTTCTCGGGCTTGATATCGCGATGGACGATGCCGCGCTCGGCGGCGGCCTGCAAAGCGCCGGCGGCCTGCCGCATGATGTGCAGAGCGGTCTGCAGATCGAGAGCCCCCTTTCGCTGCAGGAACGATTTCAAGGTCGAGCCCTGCACGTACTCCTGGGCGATGTAGTGGCGGCCGTCGGCCTGTCCTACAGAGTAGACCTGCACGATGTTGGAATGCGTGAGTCCACCGGCCGCCTTCGCCTCGGCCTGAAACCGTTTGACGTAGGTCGGGTCGGTCGTGAGTTCCGGCTTGAGCAGTTTGAGGGCGACGTTCCGCTTGAGGGAATGCTGCTCGGCCAGCCACACCTCGGCCATCCCGCCCTTGCCCAGAAGGCGGATCAGGGAGAATTCGCCGATCGTGGCGCCGGCTTCAGGTCGCACGGCCGGCATGAGCGTCGTCGACGTGTCGGCGGGGTTTTCCGGCGTGCTGGCGGCCATACGATCGGTCGTCCGGGTGTTCGGGTGGGACGGACGCTCCTCGTGCCGCGTCTTCCAGAAGACGTCGGCCATGGGCAACTTGTCCGCTGCGTTCATGTTACGCCGCAAATGGGCCCCGAACCAGTAGCGGGCTGGCCGGGACCGGAGCGGCGTCTCACGAGAGCGGTCGTTGGTCGCTGCAAGCAACGCGGGCGTCGCCCTTTGCGCGGAGATTCAGTCGACGCCCGGAAGAAGCTCGGCGAGTTCTTCGTGCAGGGGGTTTCCGTTGGTGGCCAGGAGGTCGGAGACATCGACGTTGAAAGGACCGCCGTTGATGCCCGTGACCCGGCCCCCGGCTTCAAGGAGGATGAGGACGCCGGCGGCCATATCCCAGGGCTTGAGACTGGTCGACCAGAATCCGTCCATCCGGCCGGCGGCGACGTAGCAGAGGTTGAGCGCCGCGGAGCCGGTCCGTTGAAGCGACTGGGCCCGCGTGAGGACGCGGAGGAACCGCCGGACTTCCGGCGACTCGGGGCCCGTTTTGACCGGAAGACTCGCGATGACGAGGGCGCTGGCGAGCGGCCCGGTGGCTGACGGCTCGATGCGATGGCCATTGAGGGTCGCCCCGCCCCCGAGCGACGCCGCGAACATCTCGTTGCGCGTGGGATCGAAGATCGCTCCGGCGACGAGCTGCCCGCGATGCTCGACGCCAATCGAGACGGCGTAGAACGGAAAACGGTGGACGTAGTTGGAGGTTCCGTCGAGCGGATCGACGATCCAGCGGTAATCGCTGGTGGTCGAAGCAGGACCAACGTCCTCTTCCCCGAGGAAGTCGTGTCCGGGGCATTCCTGCGTCAGGAACTCGCCGATGGCCTTCTGGGACGCAAAGTCGGCCTCGGTCACGAGGTTCTTCGGACTTTTCTCTTTGGGCGTGATCCGGCCGGCCCAGTCCTGGAGGATGGCGCCGCCGATGCGGGCGGCCTGTTCGGCGACAGTTTGCAGCTGCTTGGGAGTCATCAAGATTGCGGGAATGCGTTCAGAACTCTGAAAAGCGCACAGCATAGACCGGAGGGAGCGTGTGCGTCAGGCAGGTCCACGAATCGCCGCCGTTCCCGGAGACCCACAGCCCGCCGGTCGTCGAGCCGAACGCGAGTGTGTTCCCGTCGGCGGCCACATCGAGTGCGTGGCGGTAGACGATGTCGTACGCCGGCGGCTCAGGGAGGCCGTTCGACAGAACTTGGAACGTCCTGCCGCCATCGTTCGTGCGGCTGACCACGACACGTGCATCGACGGGGACGCGGATCTCATCTTTCACGGCCGGGACAAGCCACGCGGTATCGGGCTTCTGCGGATGAACGGCCACCGCGAATCCAAACGGGGCTGGGGGGACGTTGGTGATCTCCGTCCAGTTCGCGGCGAAGTCGTCGGACCGAAACACGCCGTTGTGATGCTGGACCCACATCCGGTCGGGGCTGGCCGGACAGTGGACCATGCGATGCGGGTCCTGAGCGGACGGCTCATACGCGAGATTGGGAGGCATGTACTCGGCGCGCATTCCCTGGCCGACGGTCCAGGACGCTCCGCCGTCGCTTGAGAACCACGCTCCGCCGCAACTGATGCCGATGGCGATGTGGCGGGAGTCGCGGGGGTCGATACAGACGGAATGGATGCCCGGTTCATCTTTTCCGCCGCCAAACCATTGGGCGCGCTCAGGCCGGTCCCAGAGAGATTCGATCAGCGCCCATGTGGCGCCCAGGTCATTCGACCGGAAGAGTCCGCCCGGGATCGTGCCTGCCCAGAGTACGCCGGGCTGGTCGTGGCCGCCGCTCTCCAGGGCCCAGATCTCTTTCAGGGTCGCCGGCTTCTTCTTGACGGAGCCGTCTTCGCGCGGCGGACCGTCGTTCACTTCCGCCCCTTCGGGATAGACGGGGACTCCGCACTCGATCCACTCGGGCGCTCCGGAGGGGAGGCGGCGCAATTTCGCGCCGAAGTGCCCGAGGGTGAGGATCGCATAGAGCGAGCCGTCGCGTTCATCAGGAAAAACCTGCGTGACCGTGTCGCCGAGGAAGTGGACCGGCTCGGCATTCCACGTTCCGGCGTCGTGGCGCCAGGACATGAGACCTTTCCGTGTGGCAACGTGGACGCGACGAGGCATGAGTGCGACCTTGAGAACGAATAGCCCGGACTGGCCACATCGACCAGCCGCTTCGAAGTGCAACGTCCCTGCGGACTCGTTCCGTGAGGGGGTAAACGTGGAAATGTCACTTCTCTTTGTAGCCGATTGGCCCGCCTGGGGAATTCCTTTTCGGGAAATGAGTCGACCGACGCCGCGGCTCCGGCAGATTTCGTCTGGACTCCTGAAGATGGTGACCTGAGACTTTTCAGTAAGCCCGCCGTGCGAAAGACTTCAGGGCCTCGACCGCGCCGTCGATCACTGCGGCGACCCTTTAGCAGCATCAACCCCGGCGCGAATGTTTCATGGTGTGCGTTCCCAGACCTGCATCGCACATCCGAAGGCTTCTGAAGTCGCGAATGCTGCTGTTTTCCTGCATCTTCGTGATCGGGTTCATCCTGTTGTCGGTGCTGGTGGGAAAGAGCGCGCTGCTTGAACAGGTGGCGGGTGAAGAAGCGGCCCTTCGCGAATGGAAAGAGCGCCATCCCTTTGCCCTGAACGCCGGTCTGTTCTTCGCTTCAGCGACTGTGCTCGCGCTGCCCGTTCCCGGTTCGATGCTGACGACGCTGGTCGTCGGCTGGTTGAGCGGGTTCGCGACGGGGATGGTGATCGCCAGCTTTGCATCGGCAATGGCCGCGAGCATTACGTTCCTGGTCGTCCGTAAGTGGGTCTGGCTGCGGGAGGCATCTGTCGATGCTTCGTTCCGCCGTCTCGCGGCACTTTCCGGACCGGACGCCTCGTGGGTTCTTTTCTCGCTTCGGATGATTCCCGGGCTGCCGTTCTTCATGGTCAACGCGGGCATGGCGGCAACGTCGATCAGCCTTCCCCGCTTCTGGTTGACGACCCAGTTCGGGACGCTGCCCATGCTGTTGATGCTGGTCTCGCTGGGAAGTCAATTCCCGACACTCAAAGCACTGGCGCGGCAGGATTTGTCCGATTTGTTCCCGCCGTCGCTGGTGATCGGCATGGCGACTCTCGGCATCCTCATGCTGGTGACCCGCCGGTTGATTCGACGCGGTATGGCGCGGCGACTGGTGCTCAGCGGTAACTCGATTGCGTCGGCCCCTGCAACGGTTGAACACGAGCTCGTCGGCAACTTGCTGCCACGCACTTCGGGACCCTAATCTTCTTCGAGCGACGCGATGTGTGATCGATGGCTCCGGGAGTGAGTCCTGCGTATGTCCGATCTGTCCAGAGCGTACAAAAACCTGACGTTTCCCCAGCTGAAGAGTTTCTGTGAAGCGGCCCGGCTGGGGAGCATGACGGCGGCGGCGGTTTCCCTGGAGATTGCGCAGCCGACCGTGTGGAAGCAGATCCACGCATTGGAGTCTCATCTCGGGACGTCGCTTTTGATTCCGCACGCGCGGGGCTGCCGGCTGACCCCGGCTGGCGAGCAGCTGCTGCAACTCGCCGGTCCGCTCGTTTCGGAGATGAGTGTCCTCTCCGATCGATTCCGGGCGCTGACCGGGGCGACCGTGCAGAGGCTCGTCGTCGCCGCCACGCCGCGACCGTGTGAAGAAGAACTGCCGCAGTGCATCGCGGAGTTCGAGAACCGGTTTCCGAAGGTGCGGCTCGTGCTCAGGCAACTGGCCGATCACGAGATCGTTCCGGCCGTGCTGTCGGGCGAGGCGGAACTGGGGATCTGCCTGCAATCCTCGCCGGTTCAGGCGGGTCTGCACTCGGAGAAGTGTTACGAGTTCGAGCCGACGCTGCTGATGCCGCATCACCATCCGCTGACGCGGATCAGGAAGCTCCGATTCGAGGACATCGCCCGGTATCCCCTGCTGAACGCGCGGGGATCGGAACCCGACCACGTCGTCGCGGCGTCGCTGGAGCGGGTGGGGGCCTACGACCACCCCGATCGCAAGATCGAACTCCAGATGGCGCGGACCATCCGGAGGTACGTGAAACTCGGTTTCGGCGTCGGCATCGTCGGCAAACCCAAAGGGCAGCCGCCGGCCTCGGACATCGCGGAACGATCGCTCCGAAACCTGATCGGATATCGCCAGTACATCTCGGCGGTCTATCGCCCCCGGCTCACCGGCAACGTAGCGCTCACCGGGTTCATCGACGAGTTGCGGCGGGCCAATCGTTCGCCGCAAGGTCGGGCCAGGCGCGTCCGCCCCAGGTAGTCGTCGGCCATCCTCTGCCGGTTCGGAGGGCCGGCGATCCAGGGGCCAGGTCGTTAACTGGCATCCGGCAGCACGAACTTGCCTCGATAATCACGGCTCAGAAGCCGATTGGCGGCCGGGTTCGCGACGAACGTTTCCGCCTTGGAGTCGATCTGCAGGCGGGCCCCGACCGTGAGCGGCGTCGACTTGAGGTCCACGCCGTTCTCCTCGAGGTGCTCGGTCATCTTCTTCAGCGTGACGCCGGCCTCGGGCGTCAACGAGTCGCCCAGGCGGGCCTGCATCTCTTCCACGCCCGTCAGCCGTCCCAGGCGATGGGAGATATTTCCGACGTGGCAGAGCCCGGTGGAAAGATGCCCCTGCAGGATGTCCGCGTTCAGGTCTTCCATGCGGCGGCTGCGCACGGCCTTCAGGAAGTTGGCGAAGTGGTCTTCGCCCGGTCCTTCGAAGGTCTGCACAAGGTTTCCGTCGCGGTCGAACAGCGATCCGCCCGCGACGAAGCCCTCCGTTCCCTCGATGATCCATCCCGCCTTGAATTTCTCGCTGAATGGGGTCGTCTTGAGACCACGGACCTCCTGAATCACCGAGACCGGGCCGAAGGTGTGGACGACCATCTGCGTGTTCGGCGTTTCCCCTGCGTCCTCGTATCCCAGGCGTCCGCCAATGCTGATCACGGAATCCCCCAGACCGTCGAGCTTCATCATCCAGCGGACGAGATCGACGTAGTGGATGTTGTTGTTCCCCAGCTCTCCGTTTCCGGTGTCCCAAATCCAGTGCCAGTCGTAGTGGAGGTTCTTGCGTTCCAGCGGCTTCGCGGCGGGTCCCAGCCAGAGATTGAAATCGACTCCTTCGGGAACCGGCTGCGGCGCCCGCGGCCCGATCGATCCGCGGCGTCCGTAGACGATGGTCCGTCCGAGCTTCAGGTCGCCGAGTTTCCCTGCGTGGAGATAGGCCGCGGTCGCTTTGGCCACACCGCTCGAGCGATTCTGAGTTCCCGCCTGACAGATGCGTCCTGTGGAACGCGCCACCTGCACCATCCGACGGCCCTCGACGATGGTGTTGCTCACCGGCTTCTCGACGTAGACGTCCTTGCCTGCCTGCATGGCCCACACGGCCCCGAGAGCATGCCAGTGATTGGGCGTCGCGATCGAAACCGTGTTGACCGCAGGGTCATCAAGAACGACGCGCAGATCCTGGACAGCCTTCGGGCGCCGGCCTTGCTGCTTCTCCACGGCGTCTGCAAGTTCTTCGGCCAAAGCGCGATCGGGGTCGCAGACATACGCCACGGAGACATTCGGCTTCCGGGCGAACGTTCCCGCGTGCACGCGCCCCCGGATGCGACAGCCCAGCACCGCGTGCTGGATCGTTTCGGCTGGAGTCTCCTTCGCCGTCTCCTCGGCGAAGACTTCGGGAGTTCTGGAGATTGCCGCGGTAGCTGCCGCGGCAATCATCGATTCCTCGAAAAAGCGACGCCGTGTGATCTGCGACACGTTGCTCTCCGGTCGAAAGGACAAGACCGCCGGCGGAGCCGGCCATCCAACTCGCAGCAGGACGAAACGCAGCACACCGATCAAAACAGATCGAAGAACGCCGTGCTGCGATTCCTCGATCGATTCGAGGAACTCGACGGGGCAGGTTGAACGAGACGTTCAGGACCCCTGGCCCGCGGCTCCCTTCGTGGAACTCGAGATCTCCTGCAACCGCGTTTCCACCTGGTCGGCCGCCTGCTTCAGGATCTCGGCGATGCGGACCGGCTGTCCGTCGCGACGCACGCTCTCATCCGCCGCTTCCATGAACGCAAACATCTCGATCGTCTCTTCGGGAGAGACGGGGGCCTGTCGGGTCCGGAAGAATTTTCCGATCTCGCGGCAGAGGTGTTCATACGAAGCGCCGTCCATCGAACTGACGATTCCATTCTTCCCGAACACCACCGCCCCCGCGGTGGACTTGCCCCCGCGAATGCCGCGGAAGCTGCCGATGCGGCCGCCCGACCACACGCCGGCGACGAGGTCGACGTCCTTCGTCTTCAGCCGGGTCACCGATTCGCAGCCTCCGCCCATCAGGGTGAAGAGCGACTCCACTCCATGGATGCCGTAGAAGCAGAGGTCAGGAGTTCCCGCCTGGTACGAACATGGCCCCCAGGTCTCCGCGCCGAGCACCTCGCCTACCTGCTCGCTGTTCTTCAGGCCGACCACGCCGGGGCTGAAGCGATAGCTTGAACTGGAGAAGCAGGGGACGTTGTGGCGGCGTGCCAGCTCATAGATGGCCATCGCGTCGACGAGCGAACCGGCGACAGGCTTGTCGATGAAGACCGGCTTCTTCGCGAGGATGACCGGAATGGCTTCCTGCAGGTGAATGCGGCCGTCGACGCTTTCCAACAAGACGACATCAACCTTCGCCAGCAGCTCGGGGATCGTGTCGACGATCTCCACGCCGGCATCGCGCATGCCGTCGGTGAACTTCTTGACGCGGTCACGGCTCGGCGGATAGTCGGTCCCGCCGGGATATCCCGCGACGACGCGAAATCCGGCCAGGTCGCCGTCCGCCTTGGGGTTGTTGAACAGCTTCGTAAAGGCCGGAACGTGCGAGGTATCGAGGCCGATGATGCCGATCTTCACCGGGGCGGGCTCATCCGCCGCCATCAGCGGCGCGGCGGCGAACAGGAAGAAGAACAGGGCGGCGGAATGGAGTTTCATCGAGGAGGGCTTGCCTGGCGGGAGGAAGGAAGGTGCGATGCGTGTGGAAGACTACTTCAGGTCGAACCGGAAATCATTCCGGGAGGGATCCTCGCTGACGCTCGCCACGAGTGCACTCTTCCTGGCATTGCCGAACTTCCGGGGAATCACGACCTGCTCGTTGGCGAGGATCTGCTCCTCAGTCATGCTCGGGAATACGGGCCCCTTGAGCCGGATGGCAGTGATGCCCACTTTGTACGGGCCGATCAAGGCGCCCGCGCGTCCCCGGGTCGACAGCTGGAATTGTCCCTGTTCATCAGTGACGCCGATCGACATCGAGGCGCCATCGTCGGAGATGAAGACCACATTGGCCTTGGGGACGATGTCGCCTCGATACAGGACAGTTCCACGGGCTTCCACCAGCACGGGCCCGTTGTCACCACATCCAGTCAGGACGAGCGCGAGGACCACGGAACAGACGCTGCGGAGTGCCGGGGTTTCCATGCGCTTTCCCCGACCGCAGGTCAGCGGCGACACATTCGGTCGATTCATCAGTCAATTCCTCCCGCAGGTGAGGTGAGGGGAAGAGGTCGAGCGATCGAAGTTCCGCGAAGCGGCCTAGAACTCGCCCAGCACCTGTCCGTCGCTGCGGTCGCCGATGTACTGGAACATCTGGTGATTGATGTTCTCGCTGATGAACTTCACGGAGCCGTCCGCCAGGGTGAAATGCGCACCGCCGACGTGACGCGATTTGAAGCCGTAGTTGTATTGCATGGTGTTCTGCCAGGTTCCCGGGTTGCACTGCGGGTCGGCGATTTGACCGGGGGTCGCGAAGTCGCAGGTGGTGAATTCGTTGATGGGGACGATCGTGGAGACGCCGCCGCCGAGCGCGAACAGGTTTCCCCAGGTGTTGATCCACGATCCCTGCTGCCCACTTCCCGAGACGCTGGTTCCGTTCCCCATGCAGCCGGGAAGCGCCTCTCCTGCCATCAGCGTGTTGGTCGTTCCGTCCGTGACGTCGCCGATGCGAATGCTCGCAGCTCCGAACGAGAAAATGCCCGACACCTGGCTGGCGCTCGGGCTCGTTCCGAAGCGGCTTTGCTTCATCGCATAGGAATCGAAATGGTGGCAGATCGTGCGGTCGGTGCTGAACGTCAGCTGGGACCCCATCGAGCCGGTGTAATTCGCCTGGGCGTAGATCCCGAAATGGGATGGGTAGGGATCCGACGGGCAGCGGACGTAGGGCAGGGTGAAATTCCACAGCGTTCGTCCAGGCTCGATCGCCTGGTTCCGCGCATCGATGCTGAAATCGACCTTGTTGTAGAGCGGGGCCTGGTCCATGAACGGCAGGATCCGGACCTGCCAGCCGACGCGTGGAAGCGCGTTGCCCGTGCTTCCGCCGGTCGCCCCGATCGGGAACACGGTGAAGGTGTCGTGATAGTTGTGGATTCCGAGGCCGTACTGCTTGAGGTTGTTGCGGCACTGGGACCGCCGGGCCGCTTCCCGCGCCTGCTGCACTGCGGGCAGCAACAGGGCAATCAACACCGCGATGATCGAGATAACGACCAGGAGCTCAATCAGCGTAAACCCGAACCTGCGTCGGAATCTTTTCGGCATGCCACATCGTCCTTCGAGAGAATGACTGTGGTCTCGACACGACGCCGAGCGCATCGAGTCGATGAAGGTATGAACGTACAGAGCAGTCCTGGCGACCTTTCGCCGGATCCAACACGCCACGCTGTCAGCGACAGCGGCCACCATGGAGAAGAAGCACCTGGTCCACTTCGCGGAGTTCAACCGCGTTGGCACAGCGTCCCGGCAGGGAACAGCCGGCCTGTGATCGGGAAGGTTTCGAGCGCGCCACTTCGTCGTGTCGGGGTCGACCATCGAGTGCGTCTCGACAGCGCCCCGGCATCCGACGATCAACCACGAATATCGCCGCGTCGGCGAATCTGCAAGGTGTTGTTGAAGTAATACTTTTGTCTGAGTCGGATAGCCTGAGGCTATTGTTGGACGCAGAGCGTTCGTGGCCCGATTTGTTGAGCTTGCGAGATTCGTTCAGGTTTCTCGCTGGCCTCCTTCGCAGCCCGGCCTGGAGCTCGCCCTTCGATCGACTTCGCTGCCCCAGGTGGATGGTATGTGATCCACGGGCGTCAGGGGATCGACGCCTTCAACGGCGCGACGGTCGAGTGAGGAGCGATTTAGCCGCCGGACAATGCCTGGAGGAGATGGATCTCCGACTTCGGCTCCACCGCGTCCGACTGGGCTTCCCGATCACCAAGCGGCCGGTCATTCACGAAGATCATCACGTGCTGCCGGACGGCTCCGCGGTCATCGAGAACATAGCTCCGTAGATTCGGTTCACTTTCGAACACGGTTTCGAGAGCGGCGCGGACCGTTGGCGCATCGACATCGACGGTGTCGCACTTCACGTGGCGGCGAAGATGAGCGGTGAAGAAGACGCGGGGCATTGGCGAAGCGGGGACTCGAAGTGAACGAAACCGCGGGAAGGCCGGACGGCGACAGGCTTACCAGGAGATCTCCAGTACAACGCTCGCCTTCCCGTCGGTCAACGCGATCGGCAGCAGCAACTCGGCCTGTTTGCCGGCGCCGCGGAGAAAGGGGGTGACGGCAGACGCCGGATTGATGCGGACCTTCCATTCGCCGTCGATGGAGTATGCGCCTGTCGGAGCATCGGCATCGTCAATCATTCCGCGGGCGACGCGGAGATAGACGTTGTGGACACCCGGTTCACCCGTCACCGTCAGCGTCCTCCGCATCCCCGGCTCGGCCGGCTTGCCGAGGTCAACGGCAGGAACGAATGCGTCCTCCACGGTAACGAACGTGCCGCCCGCCGGGACCGTGTACTTGAAGACCGGCCGCTGCTGATCGTCGAGCCGATAGCCGCGGAAGCGGTATCCGAGGGTTCGCGGCGGCTCGGCAGGCCATGGAGCGTCCTGCGAAGGAAGCACGGCGATCGGCGCGGTCGTTTCCGGATGGATGACGTGATCGCCGAGGGGGCTGATCCGATCGGCCCCGCGGCCGGTCCAGTGACGGGAGGCATCAACGAACTTCCCGTGCCACAGCGCGGCGAGCGACATCTTCTCCGCGTCCCAGGCAAGGTCGGCCTGCTCGGGATATCCAACGGCGATGCCACGCGGAGTGAGTCCATCGAGGAAATTGCGATAGATGATCGGCGACTCTTTTGGAACCAGCTCGATCGACTGGGCGATCAATCCATCCGGAACGGCGGCTTTCTCACGGTCGGAGAGGAACGACCAGAGCGCCTTCATCTGCTGCTCCGGAGCGCCTTCGTAGACGTCGCGCACCACGCTCCGGCCATCGACGAACGCGGTCGGCATGCGGGTTCCAGGGCGGTAGGCCTGCGGGTCGATCAGGTAGCGGTAGAACCAGTCCTCGCGGACACGGCGGGTCATCGTCAATAGGTTGATCGTCTGGATGCCGGACGAGGGTGTTCCGCCGAAGACGTGGCACTTCACGCAGCCGAACGCGTTGTTGCCGGCGAGACGGCGGCCAACCGCCTTGGTGCGGTGTTCGGCCTCGTCGATCTCGGGCGGCTTCGGGCCCTGTTTCTGATCGGCTTTCGCGAAGGCGGCGACGACCTGATCGACCGGGGCCGCTCCGAAGCGGGGCATGCGGGTGAGCATGTAGGGGCGGTCTTTCGCCCCTTCCCCGATGACGCGTTTCATCCACCCTGGCTGGAGCTTGTCGCCCACTCCATCGAGCGGCGGGGGGACTCGGCCTTCGTCTCCCATTTCATGCTGCGAGGTGAGGAACAGCGGGTCGCGATCCCGCTCCGGACCTCCCATTCCGTCGCGGCGATGACAGGCATAGCAGTTGAACGATGCCATCGTCGCGGCGACGAGGTCGCGCTTCGATGCGTTGCCGGAAGAGATCACTGAGAGGGCCGCTGTGATCGCGGCTTTCTGCGTCGGACTCAGGTCGAACTTCGGCGCGGAGCTGTTTGCCGTGGAGGAATCGGCGAGACAGCCGCGGGCGGGGTTCAGGTCCTTCAGATGCCTGGCTTCCAGCGTGGACGACAGGGGCTTGTCGTCCTCCACCTTCCGGTGGCAGGCGGCGCATCCCAGCGAACTGAACAGCGTCCTGCCCTTCTCGGCCAGCGCAGCATCAGCTACGAAGCTTCCGTCAGTCGCGGGCGTCGAAGATCCGCTGGCGGCCTCTTCCGGCGTGAGCCGCAACCACGATTCGATCGGCTGCCGCTGGATCCCGCGCCCCTGCATTTCGAGAGTCAGGTGCTGCTCGCCGAACGCCTCGACGTACTCGACGCGAATCTTGTGCACGCCCTTGGCCAGCACGCGCGGCGGAACCTTGGTGAACGGCCCGCCGTAGCTCGCGATCAATTCGTCGTCGACGTACAGCTTGCTGCCGTCGTCGGAGTTCAGAAAGAAGGTATAGGCGCTTTCGACGTCGACGTTCCAGTAGCCTTCGAACACGATGCCAAAGGCGTCGTCCCGCCCGGCGACGGAAAGATCGAAGCCTTCGCACTCGCCGGTCGACACCGGCTTGACGGATGAGAAGTCGGGAGGAGTTTCCCAGACACCGTGATAAACGGTGTACCGGATATTTGGCCTGGCCGAGCGGCTGGAATCGCTGACGAGGTAGCACGCGAGATCACGGGCTTCTTTGTCGTTGAGATTGAGCGAGGGCATGCGTCCGGCCGGCCGAATCGCGATGGGGTCTTTGAGAAACTTCTCAAGGGCGGTGAGGCTGTACTTGTCGCCGAGCACTGGCAGCGGAATGGTGGCCGCGGCGTTCACTCGGGGAGCGTCGCCTTTGCGCGGCGCGTGGCAGGCGACGCAGCCGATCGAGTGAAACAATTGGTCGCCACGCTTCGCGGCGGTCCGGTCGCCGTTGCGCTCCAGCGGAGAGAGATTGCCGACGAGATAGCTCGTCAGGGCTGCGGCGGCATGTTTCCTGTCGGCCTCCGGAAGATGATCGAGGAGCGCCGGCATCGTGGTCCCAGGTTTGACCCCATGGGGCGATGCGAGGAACTTCGCGAGCCAGTCACCGCGGGCCCGCAGGCCGATTTCATCGAGAGTCGGCCCCGACCGGGCGGCATTCACTTTGAAAGCCGGATCGTCCGAGGCATGGCAATTCACGCAGCCGAGTTCTGTCAGCAGCACAACGCCCCCCTCGGCGCTGGCCGGCGAGGCCGAGGCATGCAGGCGCTCGAAGCTGGGGACGATCGGGCGACGGGCTTCTTTCTCGGCGTCGCGGCGGGCGATCCAGATGTTCCGGAATCGAACCGGATTCCCGTGGTCCTGCAGGAAGAGCGGGCCGGGCGTGGCATCATCCTTGAGAAGCGGTCCCGGAGTGAGCTTTGCCAGCTCGACATCCTGATGCACGGGGACGCCATTGAGCCGGATGGTCATCCGCGCGTTGGACTTTCGCTTGCCATTCTCGTCCCAGCGAGGCGCAACAAACTCGGCGTCATACGTCTGCCACTCCAGCGGCGGCAGGCACATGTTCAGGTCGGGGTCGCGGAGGGAATAGAGTCCGCCGCACTCATTGTTCTTTCCTTCGAGACCGAAGGAATCGAGGATCTGCACTTCATAGCGGCCCTGCAGGTACATGCCGCTGTTGGCCCGTCCCTGCCCGCGAGCCTTCGGCAGATAGGGGAGTCGAAACTCGAGGTGGATCGCGAAATCTGTGAACGACTCTTTCGTCGTCGCCGCGGGAATCAGAAGACCATCGGGCGACATTCTTGTCCCCGCCTTCCAATGCTCGTCGAGGGACTTCTGCGTGCCGTCGAACAGCGAGGTGGCTCCGGCCGGTGCCGGGGCCCCGAGAGTCGGACTCTTGCGAGTCACTTTCTTCAGCTTGAGCGATTCGACGATCTCGCGAACGGCATCCGCATCACCGTCAATGACCTGGCGCTCCTTGCCGTTCCAGCCGGCGCCCGGGAGCCCGCCGGTGAAGCGAACGATCTGGAACTCTCCGTCCCCCTGCGCCACGACCTGCACGCCGAGTCGCTCGGTTTCGTATTCCCCCTGCAGCGCGTAATCGGGATCGGCCGCGGCGGCTTCCGGGGTTTTGGCCACGGGATCGGCCGTGAACGCCTGCTGACTGCCCGCGACCAACAGGCAGACGGCAACGAACATCGGGCGAAGCGTGGCGCGCAGCATCGTTCAACTCGCAGGGGGGAGAGCGTGAACAGGTGACCCGGAGGGATTCTGAGGCGAATCCTGCCTCACTGCAATCAGCCGGGGCGCGACGACTTCCGCGGTGCGCCGGCAGACTTTGAGGCCTTGGGCGGAAGCGTCCGAACGAACTGCAGGGCCAGCCCGATCCAGTCCCTCAGTGCAACGTCGCTGTCGATCGCATCAGCGTCCACGATGACCCAGCCTTTCATTGGCGTCCCGGTCAGGTCGAATGGCCGAACGCCCGATTCGACAAGAGCAATGTCGGCGGCTTCCGCGCCGAGCCGGGCGATCAGGGAATCGCCGTGGACGCCCACGAGCATGTTTCCGCGATGCAGGAAGGCGAGCCCGCCGAACATCCGCTTCTCAGCAACACCCGGTTCCCGCGCGACGGCGTCGCGAACACGATCGGCCAGGGAGGCGCTGAAGGGCATGCGGTTCACTCCGGGGAGGTCGCGAGAGCCAGGCTTCGATTGTCGGCCAAAACGCGTCCCCAGCCTCGAAAGGGGGCGCGCCGAAGCGACCAGAGGGAGAGGATATGACAATTCCAGACAATCAGCATCCAAACCGGTTGCTTCCGCCTGTTGCCAACACCATCGCATCTCCGCTCAGGCGATGTCGTGAGCACCGCCTGTGAACGACTCCGACCTTCGCCTTCCCTGGTCCTACTGGAAGTTCGCGACTTCTCCTCCATCGCGAGTGTGCAGATTGATCAGGACATCAACGTCGATATTGGCCCCGATCGAATGGACGCTGCCGTCTCCCACGAGCGAATTGGCGGAGCCCGAATGGAAGCTGTAGATCCCCTGCAGGTTACAGCAGTTCACGAGGCAGCTGAATTGCGGCTGCGTGGTGGAAGTGGCGACGACGTAGCGATCGCCTTCGGCGGAGCAATCCGCGTTTGCCGAGAAGAGGTTGATCGCATTCGGACTCGACCACGCTGCCCAGCCCGGCTGCCCTGTCTGGATATTCGTCGCCACACCTTTGACGTACTTGGTGGGCCGGGCCGCGATTTCGTCGATGACGATGGTATTGGAAAGACCGTCTGTGAACTCGGCGAGCCGCGTGTGTTTGTTGGAGGTCATTGCGGACGCCCCTTTCCGGCCGGTGATGTCGACGTGATAGCCGAGCTGGGGAGCGCGGGCGAAGTAATCGGATGCAGCGCCCAGACGGTCCGCTGGCAACGTCGAAACTCCGGGGCCTGTCGAGAGAAGCACCATCCTGTCCCCGTTGGGCGTGCTGGGACAGATGAACACAGGCAACTTGGTTCGCACCGCCGTCTGGTTCTCCGGTTCAAAGTGGGCCTTGTTGAAGTTGTAGACGTTGTTGACGGTGGACTGATCGAGGAAGGGCAGCAGGCAGACGGACCAACCCGAATAGACGGCCATCGTGGGGACCGTCACCGTGATTCGCGACGGCGGCAATGCGTTGTAGACGTCGGCATAGTTGTGGAAGGCGAGTCCGAGCTGCTTGAGATTGTTCTTGCACTGAATGCGGCGGGCCGCCTCGCGCGCCTGTTGGACTGCCGGCAAGAGGAGGGCGACCAGGATCGCGATGATGGCGATGACCACCAGAAGTTCGATGAGGGTAAAACCGAGACGTCTTCGCAGCATGGGAAGTGGCCGACAGTTAAAGAGGATAGAAACGCGCGCACGCGTAGCGCGGCGGAATTGAACGCAAACCGCGTGCCTCCGTCGGCGAGAGAGCGAAACGCCAGGGATTCCACGATGCCGACGAGATCGCGATCTCACTCGAGGCGGTCGAACTGCCGCGCGCGGCCAGGAATTGTTCGCTTCTGAAGGATCCAGCACGACTCATTGAGGCATTTGCAGGAGGTCGAGAGTGCGTCGCCGGCCCACGGACCACGCAGGCCACGCCGCGGCCGTCGTTGCGAGCATCAGGAGAAATCCGGTGGCAACAAGCAGGGGCCGCCAGGGCACGACCAGGTCGGGATGAAGTCCCCCGAAGAAGCTGGTGTACTGAGCGATGCCACAACCACACCAGCCCGCCAGCATTCCGAAGACCAGGCTCAACAGTGCTGCGACGCACCCGATCAGAAGACCCTCCGCGAGGACCGCGCGAACGAGCGTTGGTCCCGTGATTCCGATCGCCCGCAAGACACCAAACTCCCAGTGCCTCGCCCGGACGGACGCGAGCATGACGTTCAACAACCCCAGTCCGGCGATCAGTATCGCCACCAGCGGCACCTGGCTGATGAGCCAGATCCAGCGCGTGGCGTTGCCACGCAGCACGTCGCGAATTCGCTCGACGGGCATCACGCGGACCGCCGGCTCTCCTTCGGCGGCACTGTCAATGGCCACATCGCGCCCCAGAACCCGGGAGTAGAGGCCCTGCGCCGCAGTTGCGATCTGATCAGGGTTTGCGTTCGGCATGTCGTAATCGAACCAGACGTGCGTTGCCGCCGGGAGGTCGAAATCCAGCGCGACGGAGTCGTAACCGGCGATGACGAGTGCGGCCGCTCGATGGGTCCGCGGCCGAAATCCCGTCAGCTTCGTCTGCCAATGCCAACCTGGCAGTCGGACCGCACCGGCAATCTCGTAGACAGGCGAGCGTTCGGGATCCTGAGGAGGGACGAGCGTGAATGAATCGCCGATCTTCAGCCCGGTCTCGGTCAGAAAATGATCCGGCACAATGCACCCCCGCCCATTCTTCAGCTTCGCCACAGCGTCGGCGGCATTCCCCTCGACCCATTCCAGTTCCAGAAGCGGGTTGTCGGACAGGAACGCCCTCAAGGGATCGATTCCCAGCAAGACGACGTTGTCCTGCCGTGTGACGGAGGGCCTGGTGGCGCTGTGAGTCAGGTCATCGCGGAGGCGCGGCTGCTCCACGACAATGGGCAGGCATCGTCGCCCATCGATTCCCGGGAATTCCCCGATCTCTTGGGCATGCTCGGGCGGCAGGCCGGGGCCGCGGAAGGAGATCAGCGCGTCCGGCGCCCACGATCCCGGCACAAAGCCTTCCAGCATCGTGTAGCCCCACACCTGAATGCCAATGAACAGGGCCAATCCCACTGCCATCGAAATGGCTGTCCCGGTCGACCTCCACAGATGGCTTGTCAGCTGACTCGCCAGGAGTTTTCGATCGATTCGAAACATTTTTGCGATGACGGGGCCGAGACATTGATCGACGGACGTCACGAGGAGTGGTCCGACCAGCACGGCGCCGATCGCCATGGCGACAAATCCAACTGTCATTCGCGCGGAGACGCCCGTTCCAAAGTCTGGCGGAAAGACGAACGTCATTAGCGGATTGACTGCCAGCAGTACGATGCCAGGAATCGCCAGCCAGGGCGCGAGCGGCCTGCCGGCTGCGACTGCCTGCATCGGCGCCATCGCCTCCAGAGGCCTCACCCGCATCGCGCGGAATGCCGGAACCAGAGATGCGAGGAAGGTTCCGCCAAACGCCGCGACGGCGGCCAGCGTCAGGCTCGTCGCGCCCAGTTCTGCGCCGTGATACAACCTCCTGGAGGCAGCCCGCTCGACGACCTTGAGGATGCTCCACCCACCGGCGACTCCCCCCACGAAACCGATGGCCCCGAGCAGCAGACCTTCCATCGCAATAAGCAGTCCGATCTGCCAGCGCGTGAAGGTGATTGCACGCAGCACACCGTACTGGCGAACCCGCTCATTCACTCCCATGTTCAGCGCGCTCATCGCGACGAGAGCTGCAATCAACACGGCCACGCCCGTGGCGGCCAGTGACTGCAACTTCACATTCTGCGCCGCGGCCGCCTGATCAAGCGCCTCTTCAATCTCGTAGGCTTCCTGGAACTGCACGGGCGTGGAGTATCGGCTCAGACGAGGAGCCCATCCGAACCGGAACTTTGTCAGGTCCGCCTCCGGATTCATTGAGACTCCGATGAGGCTGATCGCGGCCGACTGGCCGGTGAGCTTCTCGGCTGTGTTCGTCGAGACGAACAACTCTCCCGAACTCGGACTGAGAATCGGGATCGCGAACGCGCCGGCCCCCATTAATGTGGGCGCCTGGACGATGCCCGCGACTCGCAGTTCGAGCGTCGTCCGCTGACACTCGACGACCAGCGAGTCTCCAGCATCGACTCCCCAATAGGCGGCCGCGTCCGCACGAACTGCCGCTTCCAGCCCTCCACTGATCCATTGGCCGCGCAGCATGTCAAAAGGCGGCTCCGGGGAGTCGGTCGCAAGCAGGAGCGATTCGGGCAAGCGGGCGCCTGGACCTGACCCCGGCCCGCTTTCCAGCCCGACGTCCGCGGGCCGTGGCCCACGCTCTTGTGGTTTCGCGGCCTGGGACAGCGAAGCTTTCGGAGGCTTTGTCGATCTCACCTTCGCATGGATCGCCCACATCGGATCGGCAGAGGCGATCGCGGAGTCGCTTCGCAACTCCTTCAGCGCTTCGGACGGCACGGTCGCGTTGTCGTTCACTTTGATCGGCGCCACCGCCAGCTCATATCGACCGAGTGCGAGGTTCGCATATTCGTCGTAAGTTTTCAGAATCGCGTCGTAACCGCTGGAGACCCAGATGACGAGACCCACCGCGGCAGCGATTGCCAGCGAGGTCAGCACCGCTCGCGCACGGTGTTCGCCGAGAAACGCGAGTGCGAGGCGGAAGACTCTCAGCATGCAACCGGCTCCCGCGCGCTCCGTACGGTGGCCTGGTATCCAGCTGCCACTTCCTGCGCATCGTGTCGCCCACTGGGCCGGAATTCGCCGATCACACGACCATCCTTGAGCACGACCACCCGATCGGCCCACATCGCGACGTGCGGTTCATGCGTCACCATGGCGATCGTTCGACCGTCGCGGCTCGACAGTTCATGCAGCAGTTCGCAGATCTGCTGGCCAGTGACGGAGTCCAGGCTTCCGGTCGGCTCGTCTGCGAGCACAATCGCGGGCTCACAGATCAAAGACCGCGCGATGGCAATCCGCTGTTGTTCCCCTCCGGACAACGCGCCTGGCTTGTGCGATCGTCTTGAATTCATTCCCAGTCGCTCCAGCAACTGGTCCACGCGCTGGTCCAGATCAGCAGTCTGAGTGGCAGGGAGGCGGACGTTGTCTTCCGCCGACAGGCTCGGGATGAGGTTGAACGCCTGAAAGACGAGCCCGATCCGCCGTCCGCGAAAGTGCGTCAGCCGCGTGTCGGAGAGCTTTGCCAGGTCCTGCCCGTCGACGAGGACTTGTCCGGAATCAATGTCGGTCAGCCCGGCGAGTGCGTGGAGAAGCGTGCTCTTTCCAGAGCCGCTGGCCCCCATGATGGCAACGAATTCGCCAGCCGAAATCGTCAGTTGAATTCCCCGCAGTGCGGCGACCGAGGTGTTTCCCTGGCGGAAATGCTTGACGACATCGATCGCCTGCAGCGGCGTGAGATGAGTGCTCATCGCGGATGATGTGGTCGGTCTCTGGCGCGTCATCTAGGTCACAATGGTCTCGACAGTAGCGGCCGAGTCTAACGGCGACGTCGCACGGGCCGTCGATTTCATGATGATCAAATTCCCGCCGGCGGCGGCCAATTCTTGTTCGCCCTGTTGGAGAGCGGCCGGCGACCGTCGACTGGCTACGGAATGGCCTCCGGCGCATAAAAATTGTCCGCCGTCCGCTCCTCGCAGTGGGTTGCGACGAGACCTAAGGTTTCGAGTTCCCCATCGCCTGGTTGATGAACTTGAGGAACTCGATGCGTGATCCTGCTGAGTCGCCGACGGCCCCGCTTGTTGTCGAGAGCGTGACGAAGCGATTTCGTCAGGGTGAAACGACTGTGGAAGCCCTGCGGAATGTCACGCTGCGTGTTTCGCCGGGTGAGTTTGTCGCCGTGATGGGGGCAAGCGGCTCCGGAAAAAGCACGCTGCTGCATGTGATGTCGGGCCTCACCCGCACCGACGGCGGGCGGATCCTCGTCGAAGGACAGGCCATCTCCGATCTGTCGGATGCGAGACTCACCGACTTCCGTCGCCGCCGCATCGGTCTGGTGTTCCAGCAGTTCAACCTCATCTCGGCGCTCACCGCAATTCAGAATGTCATGCTCCCGCTCCTCGCCGAGGGGGGACGGGCGGGCGACGATGCCCAGAAACGCGCGACCGAACTTCTTGAACGTCTCGGACTGGGCCATCGAGTAAACCATCGGCCCGATGCCATGAGCGGCGGTGAACAGCAGCGCGTGGCCATTGCCCGTGCCCTCGTCACGGATCCGGCGATCATCATGGCCGATGAGCCCACCGGCAGCCTCGATTCGATCAACGGCAAGGCGCTCTGCACGCTGCTCCAGGAACTGAACGAACGAGAGAAACGCGCGATCGTCGTGGTCACGCATGAACCGGCCGTCGCCGCCTGGGCACAGCGAATCGTCGTCATGAAGGACGGGGCGATCTGCGCGGACTTCCGTTCCAGCGAGTTCCAGGACGCGCACGCGCTGGCCGGCCACTACCAGGACATCGTGGCCTCGCCGGCCCTGGAGGCCGTGCGGTGAACCTCACCTGGAAACTGTTTATTGCGCAAGCCCGGCATCAGAAAGTGCGCCTGGCGCTTACGGCCCTCGCGATGGTGGCGGCCGTCGGCGTTGTCCTGTGGGTCGTGTCGGCCTACGAGACCATCGCGTCCCGTTTCGATGAGCAGACCGAGGAGTTCGTCGGGAACTATGACGTCTTTGTCGTTCCCCGGAGCATCGAGGACTCCCTGTCGCCGGAACTGACGACCCGGCTTGAACATGATCCGGTCGTGGCCGCGGCGAATCCCGTCGCGCAGTTCCGGATGATGTTCCGGAAGGCGGAAGTGCCGAAGCCCGCGGATCAGATCGCAACGCAGCAGGCGGCTGGTTCTCCTCCAGGGCGGGGACTGGGGCGGATGGGGCCGATGGTCGTCGGGACCAGTTCTCTCGAACCCCGCTATCCGCTCAGCGACGGCCGCTGGCTCGCCGCTGGAACCACTCAGGAAGCGGTGGTCAGCAGCGGCGTCGCAGAAGCATTGGCTCTCAAGCCTGGAGACGGGATCGAGTTTCGGATAAAGCCCGGCGACGTCCTGAAGCTGACGGTCGTCGGGATTACCGAGCAGGTTGACGAAGTCGAATTTGCAATGACGCGGACGAAGGGGGGCGCACCGGGGGGCACGAACCGTGGCCCGGCCTCGCTGGCAGCGTATGTCCCGCTCGATGTGATTGAAGATCTGACTGGCGCGCCGGCGAAGCTCAATCTGGTCGAACTCCGATTGAAGCCTGATGCCAAGGCCGACCAACTTGCATCCACCGTTGGGGCGTCGAACCCGGCAGCTGAGTTGCTGCGTCCCGAGGACGTCAAGGCGAAACTTTCCGGCGGATTTGCGGCCCAGGCGGCGCGCAAGCAGGCCTATTTCGTGACGGCCCTGTCGATTCTCGCTTCCGCGTTCATCATCTTCACGACGCTGAGCATGGGGGTGAACGAGCGGGCCCGGCAGTTGGCCGTGCTGAGGGCCGTGGGGTTGAAGCGATCGCAGGTGGCCAGGCTGGTCCTTATGGAAGCGTTGGCTCTCGCGCTATTGGGGTGGGTGGGCGGGTTAGTCGGCGGGTGGTTGCTGCTGAAAGGCCTCGCGGCAGCCAGGCCGGCGATGTTTCCTCATGGAGTCACGCTCGGTGGATCCAGCGTCGTGCTCACTGGGGCCTGCTCGCTGGCGGGCGCGCTGCTGGCTTCGATCTTCCCGATCTGGAAGGCGACGCGCATCAGTCCTCTGGAAGCGATGGCGCCCGTTCAGATCGCGCCTCGACGGTCGCATTGGTACATCGCCGTCGCGGCCGTCAGCTTCCTGCTGATCGCCATCAATCCGGTGCTGACGTTCCTGCCGACCATCGACGAATCGCTGAGGTTCGTCCTGATTCTGGCGGTGGGAGTTCCCGCAACCGTGGCCGGGTTCGTCCTGCTCGCGCCACTCGTGGTCAGCGCCGTCGAGGCGGTTTTCAGCCCGTTCGTTTCGAGGCTGCTGCGCCTGCAGACAAACCTCGTCCGGACACAGCTGAGCAGCAACATGTGGCGGTCTGCAGGAATTGCAGCGTCGCTGATGCTCGGCCTCGGGCTTTACACCGCGACGCAGGTGTGGGGCTGGTCGATGCTCGGCGGCTTTCTGCCGGGCCGCTGGACTCCCAACACCATTGTGAAATTCTCGCCCGCGCTACCGGCGGAGTCGCTGGAAAAGGTCAAAGCCACACCTGGAATCGTTTCGGATTCCTTCCTCCCGATCGCGGTCGAACAGACGAAGCTCGTCGGCGATCCGTTGAAGAGCGGTGATCGCGATTCGGCCGTGCGGCAGGACAACGTCACGCTGATCGGAGTGGACCCGCATCGGGCGTTTGGCGGCAATCACCCCCTCTTCGACATGAAGTTTATTGAGGGAAACCCTGCGGACGCACTGGAGCAACTCAAGCAGGGGCGCTATTGCCTCGTGCCCGAGACATTCCGATCGATCGCCGGACTCGGAGTCGGAGATCGGATCGGCCTGATTCCGCCCAGGAACAAGGAGCAGCCTGTCGACTACACGATCGCCGGCGTCATCTCGATGCCGGGATCGAACTGGATCACCAAGACATCCGGCCTCCGCAAGCAATCGGTTCGCACCGGCGGCCTGGTGTTTGCCTCGCCCGAATTCGTCCGGAAAGACTTTGATCTGCCCGAAGCGGAATTTCTGTGGTTCAACGCGGAACCGGGAGTCACCAAGGCGCACCTCGAAGAACGCCTGAAGCCCTACGCGACGACGGAAGTTCGTCTTCCGCGAGAGGGGACAGAACGACCGACCGGTGCCGGACGCGGCCGTCCCGGCGCCGCCCCGTCCGAGGGAGGAGCGGCGCGGCGGGGCGGTGGTCCCGGCGGCGAGCCGATCCAGGTGACGCTGCTCGGAGATGTTCGTGACGGCCTGCGCGCACGGGGCGGCGACGCCATCCAGGCGATGGGCTGGCTGCCGCTGATCACCCTCCTCGTCGTTTCACTGGGCGTGGTCAACACGATTGCTGCTTCGGTGCGGGCCCGGCGGTGGGAGTTTGGGATCTTGCGAGCCGTCGGATTGACTCGCTGGGGATTGTGCCGGCTGGTGATGTCTGAGGCGCTGATGGTGGCGCTGGTGGCCAGCCTGTTAAGCCTTGCCTTCGGAATCCTGACGGGTTGGACCTGCCTGGGGCTCGTGCGCTACGTCAGCAACGCATGGTTCGAGGGAGTGGCGACACCGTTCACCATTCCCTGGCGTCAGCTCGCGGCCGGTTACGGACTTTGCTTCCTGGTCTGTTTTCTCGCCGCTTTGTGGCCTGCAATTTCATCTGGACGTGCCGAGCCCCTCAACCTGTTACAGGCCGGAAGGTCTGCGACATAGAGACCTTAGGGCAAAACACCCGCTATTCGACAGTATGAGTTGACATTGAGACTCTGTCTCATTTAAGAAGATTTCATGATTCGCCATTCGCCCACCTTCGCCCTCTTCGTCGTCGCCACCATCGGCACCGCCGTCCAGGCCGACACACCGTCGCGAATCACCGACCACGGGGAATACCGGCTCCCTCGCACCAACGACCTTGCCCTGAGATCAAAGGCCGGCCGTGACTACCGCCTGCTGATCTCGTCCCCCGAGGGAGAGCCGCCCGAGGCAGGCTTCCCCGTGCTCTACGTGCTCGATGCCAACTCCTGCTTCGGAACGGTTGTCGAGGCGCAGCGGCTGCAGGTGCGACGCGGACAGACCACCGGAATCACACCGGCCGTGATTGTCGGGATCGGTTACCCCGGCGACGGCCCGTTTGATCCCGGTCGTCGAACGTACGACCTCACGACTCCCGGCGAAGCCGGGAAGCTGCCCAGGCGGCCGGACGGGTCGCCCTGGCCCGCCAGCGGGGGCGCCGACGAGTTTCTCGACTTCATCGAGAATGAAGTGAAGCCGCTGGTCGAGTCTCGGGTCCAGATCGATCGGTCCCGCCAGGCGATCTTCGGACACTCGTTCGGCGGCCTGTTTGTGCTGCATGCGATGTTCAACCGGCCGGAGGCATTCCACTCTTACATCGCCGCCAGCCCCAGCGTGTGGTGGAACGACTTTGCGTTGCAGAAGGCCGAGGAACGCTTTGCGAAACGCTGTGCTCAGTCTCCCGTTCGTCTTCGCCTGCGGGTCACGACAGGCGAACTGGAGAAGAACTCGGGGCCGACCGCCCGTCTGGCGCCGACGGCCGCCTCAACCGGCTTCGGGTCGACTGAGGACATGGCGATGCGCCTCCAGAAACTTGCGGACCGGGGAGTGCGCGTCGAGTTTCACGAGTATCCCGGCGAGAACCACGGGTCCGTGCTGCCTGTGGCGCTGAATCACGGTCTTCGATTCGCGCTGACCTCGGAGACTCGCGACGGACCGAAGCGGGAATGACCAGGCGGGCGGGTGTGGTGCGGTCGACAGCGGCGGGAATTCCGCCGCGCCGTCCGCAGCGGCGCGGAATCACGCGGGCGGCCAAGACCTCGGCATGCAAATTGTCAAGTCATCAAACCAGATCAAAACCTCTCGGCTTCACGCCGGATCAAATGAATCATCACTCTGACGGGAGAATTGAAGTGGCCCAGTTGAAGACAGCTGCGAGAAGGCTCGCGTTTACGCTGATTGAACTGTTGGTCGTGATCGCGATCATCGCGATCCTGATCGCCCTGCTGCTACCGGCCGTTCAGCAGGCCCGCGAGGCGGCTCGTCGGACGCAGTGCAAGAACAATCTCAAGCAGATTGGTCTCGCCCTGCACAACTACATCAGCACCTGCAACGAAATGTTGCCGAACGGCGGCGGAACACTGAGCGGTTATCCGAACGACCATTCCCCGCTCTGCAAGCTGCTGCCGTATTGCGATCAGGCCAACCTGCAGAATCTCGTCGATTTCGGAATTCAGATGGGGCACCCGGCGTCGGTGGCGCTGCCCGCAGCCCTGCGGCCTGTTGCAAGGACTCCGATTCCGATGTTCCTGTGTCCCTCGGACCCGGCTCCCTCGGTGACGCCCTTCACCACCAACCAGACCGACAATGTGATGTACTCAGGGTCGAACTACCTGGGCAATCAGAGCGACGGGACGCTGACCACTCCGGCGCAGACTCATCCGATCAATCCGGGGAACGGCCTGTTCTGGGTCGGCGGGAGTGTCCGAATCGCCTGGTGCACGGATGGAACGTCGAACACGATCGCATTCGCTGAAACCTGTCGCGGCGATGGCATTCGCACGCCCAACACAAACCCGATCACAGATCCCCGGAAGTATCGTGCATTCGGCGTGTCGGATGTGTACGCCTACGTCGACACCGGCACGGGAGCACACACGCATTGGGATGGCGGACGCGGAACCACCTGGCTCCGCAGCACGGTCCCCGAGGGGGGCATCATGAACGGCTATCTCGTCCCGAACAGCAAATCGCCCGATGCCATCATCGGATCGACAAAACTCACCGCCTCCCGAAGCTGGCACACCGGCGGAGCGCATGCTGTGTTTATGGACGGCAGCGTTCGATTCCTGGGCGACTCGGTCGACAAAACCACCTATCGCGGAGCATGGACTCGGAGCGGCGGCGAAGTCCTGGGCGAGTTCTAACGCCCCCGTGTTCGTCTTCGTCGGGAACGAGTCACGTCGCTCATGGGGCGTCGCGGCCTCGTTCCTCCTGGATGCTGGCGTGGCGACGAGTTTCGGAGTTGCGATGAGCTGGTTGAGTGCGGTGTCCGGCCTGATTCTCGTCTCCGTCCTTGCCGTGACCGGCGACCTGCATGCGGGCGACCGGTTGAAAGTGGGGTCCCGGGTTCAAGGCAATCTGATCGATGCGCGTCCGACATCATTCGACGTCGACGCGGGCGAAGGAGACTACGTCAAGGGGACGATTCGCGGTGACGGGCTCACGCTCCGGCTGGTCGACCGTGAGGGAAATCCGGTTCGGACATTGGTTCGAGGTTCCACCAGCGAGCAGGAGTTCATGTTCGTCGCCGGCGCGCTGGTCCCTTATCGCCTCGACGTCAGCGGGCGGAATGACCAGTCGTTTCAGATCTCGATTGACCTCCTGACGGCGAGGCAGGACCAGCACACTCCTCCGAGTTCACTGGAAAGTCCCCGCCTGCAGCGCCTTGCCTCGAGTGTGGATGACCCCGGCGCCGTCGAGGAATTCTGGCAGGAACGCCGACGTGAAGGGGGGCCGATCGTCGAGTACAGCGATGCACTGCCGTCCCTTGGCAAGGAAACGGCGCTCGTGACCTTTCTTTGGCGCGGAGCGAAGCGAGGGGTGAGACTTTTTGGCGCGCCCTCCAACGATCACGATGACATGTCGCATCTCGCTCGGACCGATGTGTGGTACCGCAGTTATCAGGTGCCGGCCTCGGCGCGGATCGGATACAAGCTCGCCCCTGACGTGCCGGAACTCGATGCGTCGGCAACGGTTCGCCGTCGTGCGATCCTCGCGACGGCCCAGCGGGACCCGTTGAACCCGAAGTCGTTTGCCGCCGACGGCGCTGAAGATGTCTTCGCGGGTGAATCTCTCCTCGAACTCCGCGACGCGCCGGCTGCCGAGTGGCTGACGCCGCCGGCGGACGCTCCGCGGGGAGAGGTCACACGGCATCGCCTTGCGAGCACAGTTTTGGGGAACGAGAGGAACATTTTTCTTTACCGGCCGAACGACTCCCGCGGCGACACAGCGAACGGGCTCGTCGTGTGCTTCGATGGCGAGAAATGTGTCGACGAAATGCAGGTGCCGGCAGTTCTGGACGCACTGATCGCGGCGAAGAAGATTCCACCAACAGCCGCGATCCTGATTGGAAATCCAAGCACTCAGACCCGTTCCGCAGAGCTTCCGCCGAACCGCGCGTTCATCTCATTCCTGTCGGAAGAGCTGATGCCCTGGGCCGCCTCGCAGAAAGTTTCTGCCGACGCTTCACGCACCGTCCTGACCGGGGCCAGCTATGGAGGACTTGCAGCCGCGTACTATTCGTTGGAACTGCCACAACTGTTCGGCAATGCGTCGTGTCAGTCGGGATCCTTCTGGTGGTCCCCGGGCTCGGGCCCCGGGCGGGAGGCCGGCGAACCGGGGTGGCTGAATCGCGAATTCGCGAGTCGATCACGCGTGCCGGTGAAGTTCTACCTGGAAGCGGGGACATTCGAAGTCAGTCAGCGATCGGCCGGAATTCTTCCGATGACCCGCCATCTTCGGGACGTACTGACGGCCAAAGGCTACGACGTGCAATACGCCGAGTACGCCGGCGGACACGGCTATGTCTACTGGCGACACACCTTCGCCAACGGGCTGATTGCTCTCCTCGGACGCGATGAGCGAGAGTGAACGTGAGTGAGACAACTGCAACAACCGCCTCCGGGCCCCGATTGTATCCCGTCGTCTGGCGCTGGCATTTCTATGGCGGGCTCTTCACGGCCCCCATTGTCTGGATTCTCGCGATCACAGGTGCGCTTTATGCCTTCCGGACCGAGTTGACCGCCTGGCGCGACCATGACCTGAGAATCGTGACGCCAAGCGGTGAACGGCTTCCGTATGACCAGTTGATCGAAATGGCACGTGAGCAGTCGGGCGCTCACGAGATCGAGGCGCTGGCGGCGTATCCTGAACCCGATCGGTCGATCAAGTTCGTCGGGCACGTGGACAGTGCCGGGCCTGCGGCAGGACACGAGCGCCACCTGCTGATCTACATCGATCCCTACACCGGAAAGATGCTCGGGTCGCGATTCGAAGATGAGGACTTCTTCGAGATCGTGCTCGACCTGCACCGGACACTGTTGATGGGCTCCACCGGGCGGATTCTCGCCGAACTGGCGACGAGCTGGGGGGTGGTCCTGATTGCGACCGGAGTCTTCCTGTGGTGGCCGCGAGGCAAACGCAACGTCGGCGTCTGGATGCCACGGGTTCGTGGAAAGCTCTATGCGGTCCTGCGAGACTGGCATGCGGTCACCGGAGCCTACCTGGCGCCGTTGATCCTGCTGGTCGCCGGCACGGGCTTGTTCTTCACGCTGGTCTGGGGAACGTCCTGGAACACGGCCGCGCAAAAGCTGGGCCAATGGCCCGCTCGATGGATGGGACCGCCGCCGAAGTGCCAGGCGCCCGCCGAAGGAGCGTCGCGAGTTTCCGTCGACACCGTCGTCCGCACATTCGTCCAGCACAGCCGTCCCGGGGACGCGATTCTTTATCGGTTTCCGCCGTCTCCGGACATCGCGCACCGTGCGTTCTTCATGCAGGATGAAGACAAGAACTCGTTGCGGATGGTGAGCATCGATCCCTTCACCGGCACGCTGATCGACGTCCTGCAGGTGAGCGACCTGCCTCTCATGTTCCAGATGCGCGTGTGGTCAGTCTCGATCCACATGGGGCAGATTCTGGGGACGCCGACGAAGATCCTGGCCCTGATCGCGAGTGCTGGATTGTTCTTGCTGTCGTTGACCGGCGTCTGGATGTGGTGGAAACGCCGACCCACTGGTCGATCCGGTTTTCCCCGCCGGCCCTCTCCGGGCAATCTTCCCCGGTGGGGATGGGCCCTGATCGTTGTGTGCGGTATCGCAATGCCGGTGGTCGGACTGTCGTTCGTTGTCGTCTCCCTCCTGGACTGGATTCTGTTACGACGGCAGGTCCGTGCAGCGGCGGATTAGCGCGGTTTTCGACCTGGCGGATCGTGTGGAGCTCACGGCGTTCGCGTCAGGGGACACCTGCACTGCGGCGACGGGCCCGCGTTGGCACAACATGACGAAACTCCAGCTCCTGGAGAAGACGTTCGATCAGGGCACAATTTTTGCGCGAGACTTGAGGTCGAACCGATCTCCGGGCTTCAGGAAGTACCAGGGGTCTTCGCCCTCCCTCCGTGGCCGGCGTGGATCGGTGACGACGACGTCGCTCTCGCCGATGACTTCAAACTGGTCTCCCTGGACGACGATCGCGGTCTTCTCATCGACCCCGAGGCCGAGCAGTTCCGGATGCTTTTCGACGACCGGTGCGAGATCCGGAATTCGCTTGCGGCGAATGACATGCTGGTCAATCGCGACATCCTTCAGGAGGGCGAAGCCTTCTTCGTGCCCGGGCGACATCATGACCTGGTTTCCTTCGACCGCGCCCCGCACGAGGTAAGAACCCTGGATCGTCGCGCCGGCCGAGGTTCCTCCCACGACGCCGCCGCGGGTGAGCACGTCCAGTACAGCGGCTTGGGTCCGTGTTCCGAGATAGGCGTCCGCGAGGCGCCACTGACGGCCGCCACCGAACCAGACGCCCCGGGCAGTTTGAAGCGGCTTCACAAACTCGGCGGAGTCGGCCACTCCGCGGTCGCGGGTGTGCAGCACTGTGACGTTCTTCGCTCCCCGGGAGCGGAGCAGCTGCGCGCCTCCCGACTTGTCATCAAATTCGTCCTGCTCGCCAGCCGTGGGGATCACCACGATCGGCGATTCGGGGCCGCCGGCCAGTTCGATGAACCGCGTGGAGATCACGCCGTCCTTGCCGTCTCCTCCGCCCCCGGCGATTACCAGCGCTCCCTTCGGCGGGCCGATGGCTGTTTCGGCCTGGCTTGTGATCGGGATCGCGAGCCCCAGAAGCATCGCCCAGATTCCGCTTCGCGTCATCGCTGTCGCTCCGATGTGCGTCATTCCCGCTCGGCCCACACGCGAACACCGTCGTCATCGATCATCACATGGATCACGTTCGGGCAGCAGCAGACAGGACAATCCTCGACGTATTCCTGATCCTCACCGGCCGAAGCGTCAATCGGCACGACGATCTCTTCGCCGCAGGAATCACACGTATAGGAGGCTTCGTCCTGCATGGTCTTTCGGGGCTGGACCTGTCGCCGGACAGCATCACGAGTGCGTCGTCGAGATGTCAAAGCTGTCGCTCGGGAACAGGATTCCCAGGGGTCGAGCCCGTAGTACACTGGTCGACCAGGAGGCTTCAGCTCTCGTTCGTTCTTGTGCGCAGAGGACGTGATGGGTCACACGATTCTGAATCGGGCAGGGCTTTTGTCCCTGGCCGTGGGTTGTCTGTTGATCGGAGAGTCGCTGTTCGCTCAGTCAGTCGGGCCGCGCAAGTGGAAGGACCTGACCGGCAAGTTCGAGATCGAGGCGACGTATGTCAGCTTCGAGGGAGGCAAGGTCACGCTGAAGCAGACCGACGGTGAGGTTGTCGAGATCCCGATCAGTCAGCTCTCACCCGCCGACGTGCAGTATGTGCTCAAAGAGAAGTCGGGTGTGTCGCTCTCGATTCCCGGCGTATCGCCGGACGAAGAAGCGAAATCCGCGACCGGGCCGACTGCCGCCGCGATCCGCTGGGCGGGTGTGCCCGAGCTTTCACTGCCTGCAAAGAACAACTGGGGCGCTATCAGGATTGAGCCCCCCGTGGTCAAGAAGGCGAAATCCTCGCGACTGCCGAACACGCGGGATTTCGTGTTCGAGAAGTTCACGAACTTTGTCGCTGGTCGGGGATTTGCGATTGCGGGCTACAACTTTCCAGAGCCGCATTCGTTCGGGAAAAAAGGGACGACGCGCCTGGTGCGCGTGAATCTCGAATCGGGCAAGGTCGAAGGAACGATCATCACGGACGGCATCTTTTCGCTGATGGATGTTTCTCCCAGCGGTGAAGAACTGGTGATGCGGGTGGAATCTCCGAATGCGGGGAAATCGACGGATCTCGAGATCTGGCGGCCCGCCGGCAAAACAGTCGAACGGAAGAAGGCCTTCGCGCCGTTTGTCGACGGAGATCAGTTCTTCCAGCAGGTCGAAATGGCGCTGCTGGGAGTGAACGGACGACTGGTCGTCACCAGCTACGGAGAGCGGGCCGGAATCATCGATGTCGAGACCGGCAATCCGATCGCGACAACGCCCAAGGCTCATGGGGCGTGCCTGTCGCCCGATCGCAAATACGCGGCCATCCTGGGCGACTCGCTGTTCATCGTGGACCTCGCCAGCGGAGAGACGCTCGCGAGCCTTCCGGTGAATCTGAGTTCCGGCGGGGTCGTTGCGTTCAGTCCGGATGGCAAACGGCTTGCGGCTCAGAGCGGCCTGTCGCTCACCGTCTGGGATCTCAGCACCGGCGAAACCTACAGGGAAGAAGTTCTGCCGGGTGGCGCGACCGCCAGCAATGAACGCTTTGCCTGGACGTCACCCAACCACATTCTGGTCGGCGAAACCCTGTTCGACCTCGAGAACCATCTGCCGCTGTGGCGATACAGCGGCGTCGACAACTCCCTGTCGTACGGAGCGTCGACTCTCGTCCTCACCCACTTTGGTCAGCAGACTCCGGTGCTGACCGCGGTAACACTCCCGCACCCGGCTGCGGTCGCCATGGCCAGGCAGGCTCTGGCGTCGGGCAACCTGTTCGCTGTGAGGCCCGGGACGTCGGTCAGCGTGGACGTCAGTGCGATTCCAGACGCCGGCGAGCAGGCCAGGGCGAAATCAGGACTCGAATCACGGCTGATCGCAGCGGGTCTCAAACCCGTGACAGGAGGCCCGATCGTTTTGAAGGCCTCGGTCGAAACGTCGAGCAGCCAGCGGGTGTTTCGGAGACTGGGAACTCTGGATGCTCCAGAGAGCGTGACGGTGACCGAGTACATTGCGAAGGTCGAGATGCTGGTCGACGGCAAGAGTGCCTGGCAGAACGCATCCCGAACGGGTGGGGCGCTGTCGCTGATGACAACCGGGAACGAGTCGCTCCAGGACGCCGCTTCGAAATCGAGCCGGCCCAACTATGGCTTCTTCTCCGAGGTCAAGCTGCCGCAGTATGTGCTCCGGCCGGGAGGCGCGGGACATCTGGGAGCGGACTCGGTGGCCCCGTAGGCCGGCGCCGGCTTGTTGGGAATCCCCGCCCCACCGTCTGGATCTGTCCCCGCGCCGGACATGATTCACAAGGGTTCTCTTCGCGATACACTCATGGCTGCTGACTGTGGCTCATCCCAGATTCGTTTCTTCGCGGGGGGAAGACGATGTCCTGGTGGAATCAGCGTTTGTTGGTGTGCGGTGCATGCACTTTCGTCGTGACGCTTTCGGTGAGTGGCGGCTCGTTGTTCGCGCAGGCTCCACAGCCGCGGAAGTGGAAAGACGCCACCAACAAGTTCGAGATCGAGGCGACGTTCGTCAGTGAAGTGAACGGACTCGTCACTCTGAGGCAGACCAATGGGGAAAACGTCGAAATCCAGCTGAAGGAACTCTCTTCCGCGGACATCGCGTACATCCGCAAGGAACGGACCAACAGCAAAAGTCCGTTCAAGGCGAAGCCCGACGCGTCCCCGTTCGAGCCGAAGTCACGTGGCCGCATGCCCGCGAAGGACGCCGAACAATCGCGTGCATCGAACCCGACCGGACCCGCATCCATACCAGTGAACTGGGATGAGGCAACGCTCCTCGCCGCGCCGGGCGCGTCCGAATGGAAAGCGCCGGCGATCGAGCCGGAGGCGAAACGCAAATCGAAGTCTTCGCAGATCCCGCCCAAGCGCGATTTCGCGGAGAAGCTGACCCACATCGCCACGGGAGAGGGCTTCGCCATTCTGGGCTACATCGAGCCGGTGTCCCGCAGTCGGGCCGATTCCGGGAAGACCCGGCTGGTACGGGTGAACCTCGAAACGGGCAAGACGGAAGGAACCATCCTCGTCGAAGGGGTCTATGCCCTGATGGATGTCTCTCCGAATGGAGAAGAGTTCCTGATGCGGGAAGAGGCCGAACATGGTCAGCCCGGTTCGGTCCTGGAGATCTGGAAGCCGGCTGGAAAGGAGATCGAACGCCTGAAGGCGTTTAGTCCGCTGGAATCGGAGAAGAGCCAGAATAAGGTCCAGGTCGCCCTCCTGGGGGTCAATGGGCGGGCCGTCGTTGCGAACTACGGCAACCGGGGCGGGATCTTCAACATTGCTGATGGCCAGGCGCTGACCACTGCCCAGAAGGTTTACTCGGCCTGCCTGTCTCCTGACAAAAAGTACGCTGCGATCCTTACCGATTCGCTCCTCGTCGTGGACCTGGAAAGCGGTGACACGATCGCCAGCCTTCCGACAACGCTGAAGCATGGAGCGGTGCTGGCGTTCAGCCCGGACGGGAAGCGGCTGGCGGCCGGGTTCTCCAGCGCGATCACCGCCTGGGACCTGGCGACGGGAGAGGTCTATCGCGACGAGATCATCTCTGGCGTCACGGCAGTCCAGACTCTCCCCTTTCTCTGGACGTCGCCCACGCATCTGCTGGTCGGGATGACGCTGGTCGACCTGGAGAATCATCTGCCATTGTGGACCTACGTCGGAGCGGAACGGGCGGCGAACTACGGAGGCGCCACGCTGCTGGCGGCCGATCGGGCCGGGCAGGCGGGGGCGCTCGTCTCGACAGACCTGCCCCATCCGGCGGCGACGACCGCGCTGAAACAGGCCCTCGGGTCGCCAGGGCTGTTCGCCGTCAAACCGGGGACGCCGGTGAGCATCGACGTCAGCGGCCTGCCGGATGCGGCCGAGCAGGAAAAGGTGAAATCGGCTCTCGAGACACAACTGGCCGCCGCCGGTCTCAAGTCGACGCCCGGCGCTCCGGTCACGCTGAAAGCGACTCTCACCAGCGCCAGCAAGGAGGAGCAGTATCGGGTGCTGGGGGCCGGTCTCGAGACGCGCTCCGTCAATGTCACCCGATATACGTCGAAGGTCGAACTGGTTGCAGGGGGCCAGACGGCGTGGCAGTCATCGTCCGGATCAGGGCCGTCATTCCTCGTGCGGCCGAAGGCGGACGAAACGCTCGAGGACGCGATCCGCAATTCGAGCAAGCCGAACTACGACTTCTTCTCGAAAGTCTCAATCCCGCATTACGTGATGCAGCCGGGGAAAACGTCGCTCGGCACGAGCAATGTCGCGGGATTCTGAGGGCCTCCCCGGAAACCAGGGGAGGCATCCCCCTCCCGGAATGATCCAGGTTTGAGGCGGCCTTTGTAGAATCGGGCGGTTTCGCGGCCGGCCAGCAACGGGATCGTTTCGTGCGCATTGATGCTCATCAGCACTTCTGGAAGATCGGGATGTTCCAGGCCGCGTGGCTGGAACAGCCGTCCCACCGGGCCATCTCCCGGGACTACCTTCCCGCTGATCTCGCGCCGCATTTGAAGGCGACGGGAATCGACCGGACGGTTTTCGTGCAGACGCAGCACGATCTGGCGGAGAACCGCTGGGTGCTGGGCCTCGCGGACGGGCAGGACTTTATCGCGGGAGTGGTGGGTTGGATCGACCTGGCCAGTCCGGAGTGCGAGGAGCAGCTTCTCGAGTTCCGGAAGCATCCGAAGGCCTGCGGCATCCGGCATGTGACGCATGACGAACCGGACGTCGATTTCATCGTCCGGCCCGAAGTGCTTCGGGGCCTGAAGACGCTGGAGAAGCACCGCGTGCCGTTCGACCTGCTCTTCTTCATCGAGCACCTGCCTCATGCGGCAACGGTGGCCGATCACTGCCCCGAACTGCCGCTGGTGATCGACCACCTGGCGAAACCGAAGATCAAGGCACGTTCGATGGCCGACTGGGAGCCGCATTTCCGCGCGGCGGCGAAGCGGCCGAACGTGTACTGCAAGCTGTCAGGGATGGTCACGGAGGCCGACTGGCAGCACTGGAAGGCCGCGGACCTGAAACCGTATGTCGACGTGGCCCTGGAGTGTTTCGGTCCGGAACGGCTGATGTTCGGGACGGACTGGCCGGTGTGCGAACTGGCAGGGAGCTACGAAGAGGTTTATGGGGCGATGGACGAACTGCTGGGCGGGCTGAGCGGTCCCGAGCGGGAACGGATTTTCGGGGGCACGGCACAGGAGTTTTACGGGCTTCGGGTGTGACCGGGCCTCTTGGGGAACCACGGAACACACGGCAACAGTTCTGATGAGGAATCTCTGAATGGGCTACCAGAACTGAGATTCGGACCTCCCTGCGGTCACGAGAAACGGGGCCAGCATGACGAGCACCCAGCCCGAGATGGCAGAGATCGGCTCCAGTTCACGAACGACAATGCCATCGACACTCACCCTGGTGGCCAGCCAGTCGGAACCGGAAAAGGCGATCAGCAGGAATCCAGAGACGATTGCAATCGCGCCGTAGCCGAAACCCGCTGCGAGTCGTCGTTGAAATGGCAGCATCCGAAGTGTGATCCCGATCGGGGCGATGACGAGAACTGCGATTGCGCTGAAGGCTGCTCCGAACGCCATCTGAATGGGAATGAAAATGACGGGATTGTCGTAAAACGCGGTGGCCGCAGCGATCAGATAGCTGACCGTACCGAGCCAGATTGAGGCTGCGACCTGGAACACCGCACTCATGATTCGCTGATTCTGCGAGCGTGGTTTCGAACGAACTTCCCTGCTCGGCGGCGCTCGTGCGCCGGTCCACTGAGGGCATGCGCCTCCGCACCGTTGCCGGCGGCCTGCCTGCTCGGGACACTGCTCCCAACGCAGGATAGCCTCCGACGCTCCGGCGGCACGATGATCCTCTGCATTCTGACGATTTACGAAGGCCTTTCCGGCGATGTGGCAGTTCTGGCTTGATGTTGGCGGCACGTTCACCGATTGCATTGCCCGTCGCCCCGATGGCGAAATCGTGACGCACAAGACGCTCAGCTCGGGAGTCGTCAAAGGACGAGTGGGACGCCTGGTCAGTGCCACGTCCTGGATCGACCCGGGCAAGGCCGGCGATCCGCAGGGGCTGTGGATCGGCTGGAAGGCCTCGTTCGGCGGCGATCCGGTCGAGGTGACGGGCTTCGATTCGGCGACCGGCGAGATGCAGGTGGCCTCGCCCCCGGAGATGACTCCCCAGGCCGGGATGCAGTACGAACTGCGCTGCGGGAGCGAGGCGCCCATTGTCGCCATCCGCTATCTGCTCGGGCTGTCGCCAAAGGACGTCATCCCGCCAGTCGACGTCCGGCTGGGGACGACGCGCGGGACGAACGCACTGCTCGAGCGAAAGGGGGCCAGGGTGGCCTTCGTCGTCACCAAAGGTTTCAAGGATGTGCTCCTGATCGGCAACCAGGACCGTCCGAGGCTGTTCGACCTGACGATCAGGAAGCCGCAGCCACTCTTCAGCACGGTCGTCGAGATTGACGAGCGACTGGACGCCGACGGCAAAGTGCTCGTCGCCCCCAATCGGGACACGCTGAAGAAGCAGTTTGAGGAGCTGCGGCGGTCGAACGTCGATTCCCTGGCGATCTGCCTGCTGCATGCGTATCTGAACCCGGCACACGAGCAGCTGGTGGAGGAAGCCGCGCGCGCGGCGGGCTTCGATGAGATCAGCGTGTCGTCGCAGGTGTCGCCGCTGATCAAGCTGGTGAGCCGCGGGGATACCACCGTTCTCGATGCCTATCTGAATCCGATTCTGCGGCGGTATGTGTCCTCGCTGCGGCGCGACCTGGGCGAGACGACGCGGCTGAGGCTGATGACATCGGCCGGAGGTCTCGTAGAGGCGGGGAAGTTCTCTGGAAAAGACAGCATTCTTTCCGGGCCGGCGGGAGGCGTCATCGGCTACGCACGGGTCGGCGAGCAGGCCGGGTTTCCACGAACGATCGGCTTCGACATGGGGGGGACGAGCACCGACGTCTCCCGTTACGACGGCCAGTTCGACTACGAATATGAAACCCAGAAGGCCGGCGTGCGGATGGCCGTGCCGACGCTTGCCGTCGAGACCGTTGCCGCCGGCGGGGGCAGCATCTGCCGGTTCGACGGCGTGAAGCTCGTTGTCGGCCCCGAGAGCGCCGGGGCCGACCCTGGGCCCGCTTGTTATGGCCGCAGCGGGCCGCTGACGATGACCGACGTCAACCTGTCGCTCGGGCGACTCTTGCCGCACCGGTTCCCGTTCCTGCTGGACACGGCCGCCGTGGCGAAGCGGCTGGGGGATGTGTGCACCGCGGTCAACGCGGGGTCCGCCGGGAAAGACAAGGTACCTGAGGAAGTCGCGGCCGGATTTGTCGACGTCGCCAACGCGAACATGGCCCGGGCGATCCGGCGCATCTCGACCGCCAAGGGCTATGACCCATCCGAGTACGCGCTCGTCTGTTTCGGCGGCGCTGGCGGACTGCATGCCTGCGCGATGGCGCGTGAACTGCGGATGAAGCAGGTCTTCCTGCATCCGTTCGCAGGCCTCTTGAGCGCCTATGGAATGGGCGTGGCCGATGTGCGACGGCATGCCGAGCAGTCGGTCCTACAGCCACTGAATGCGTCGACGCTCGACGCGATCGCCGGCTCCGCCGCCGAACTCTCGGCCAGGCTGGTGAGCGACATTGTGTCCGAAGGGATTCCGGCCGATCGTGTGCAGGCTCGGCGAACGCTCGACCTGCGCTACAAGGGCGTGGAAGCGGTCATCAACGTGCCGTGGATCGACGGCGCAGACCCGGCGGTGGAGTACGAGAAGCAGCACGAGCGGCTGTACGGCTACAAGCGCCCGGGGCGGCCGATTGAGGTGTCCGTGCTGCGTGTGGAAGCGGTCGGCGGATGGAAATCGGAAGGCCTCCCGAAGCAGGAGAGCGTTGCGCGGCAGATCGAACCGAAAGAGCGGACACGCGCCTGGACGGGAAGCGGTTGGGCCGATGTGCCGGTGTTCGTCCGCGAGCAACTCCATGCCGGGGACACCTTCCGCGGTCCAGCGATCTTCTGCGAGCCGACATCGACGATCTGGGTGGAAGAGGGATTCGAGGCGAAGATCCTGCCGCGGGGCGAGATTCTGCTCAACGATGTCCGCGGGGCAGCGGTGGGTGAGCAGGCCAGCCGGGCGGACCTGGAGACGGCCGATCCGGTGCTGCTGGAGGTGTTCAACAACCAGTTCGCTTCGATCGCGGAACAGATGGGGCTGACGCTGCAGCGGACGTCGGTGTCGACGAATGTGAAGGAGCGACTCGACTTCAGCTGCGCCGTATTCGATGCCGCGGGTCAGCTGATCGTCAACGCGCCGCATATCCCCGTGCACCTCGGGGCGATGGGCGAAACGGTGCGTCGGATCATCAGCGATAACCCCGATCTCGCGCCGGGCGATGTGTACGTCACGAACGACCCCTATCGCGGAGGATCGCACCTGCCGGACGTGACCGTCGTGACGCCGGTCCATTCCGACTCGGGCGAATTGCGGTTCTTCACGGCCAGCCGGGCGCATCATGCAGAGATCGGTGGAATCGCCCCGGGAAGCATGCCGCCATTCTCGAAGACGCTCGCCGACGAAGGCGTTCTGATCCGGAACTTCAAACTGGTCGACAAGGGGACATCCCGCGAAGACGATCTCAAGGCGTTACTACTGAGCGGCGCTCACCCCACCAGAAACGTGGGCGACAACCTCGCGGACATCGCCGCCCAGGCGGCCGCAAACAAGGCCGGGGCAACGCTGCTACTGGATCTCATCGGCCAGCGAGGCTGGCCGATTGTCTCCGCTTACATGCGGCATATCCGCGAATCGGCATCGAAGAAGATGCGGCTCGCGCTCGCGAAGATGCCCGATGGCGATTACCGGCGAATCGACCACCTCGACGACGGATCTCCCATCGCGGTGAACGTCACGATCACTGGCGAGTCGGCGCGGGTCGATTTCAGCGGAACGGGCCCAGTGCTGAAAACGAACCTGAACGCGAACCGGGCGATCGTGCGGGCAGCGGTGCTCTATGTCTACCGCTGCCTGATCAACGAAGACATCCCGCTGAACGACGGCGTCCTCGAGCCAGTGGAGATTGTCCTTCCGGAATGTCTCCTCAGCCCACCCGCCAATGATGACCCGTCGCAGTGCGCGGCGATCGTCGGGGGGAATGTCGAGACCTCCCAGCGGGTGGTTGACGTTCTCCTTGGCGCGCTCGGCCTCGCGGCTGCGAGCCAGGGAACGATGAACAACCTGACCTTCGGGAACACGACCTTCGGCTACTACGAGACGATTTGCGGCGGAAGCGGCGCGACGGCGGACAGCGACGGCGCGGACGCCGTGCATACGCACATGACGAATACGCGGCTGACGGACGCCGAGATCATCGAGCGGCGGTACCCGATCCGGTTGCACGAATTCGGCATCCGCCAGGGAAGCGGTGGAACAGGCGAGCATCGCGGTGGAGCGGGCATCGTCCGTCGGATCGAATTCCTGGCGCCGCTGTCTCTGTCGATTCTCGCCCAGCGGCGCGGGAAGTTCTCGCCGTTCGGTCTGAATGGCGGAGGGGATGGCGCCATCGGCCGAAATCTGTTGACCCGTGCGTCATCGAACGTCGAGACGGACGTCGGAGGCGCGATCCAGACGACCGTCGAGCCGGGAGACCGGCTGACGATCGAGACGCCAGGGGGCGGGGGGTATGGAACAGCCTGAGCCAGAACGCCGTCGTCTGCGCCGCCGAAATCGAATCCTGATTGTCGGCGCACTGCTCCTACTCGTGACGACCGGCTTCTGGATATTTCGCCGTCCTGTCGACCCGCGCGTCGTAGGGCGATGGAAGTTCACGGTGAATCACAATGCTACGGCCGACTCGCGACGTCTGATCGACTTTCAGGCTGACGGCTGGATCCGAACGTCCTTCGTTGACGGGGCGTCGGTGCCGAACGTTGCGAACGGGCGTTGGTGGGTCGAGGAGAATCAGGTCATCGTTCTGGCGAGCAGCGGTAGCCCCGCGCGCCGAATCTGGAACGACCTGCAGATCCTCCTGATACGTGCGACTGGCCGCCCCGAGCCGTGGGACATCGACCGCTATGAAGTTGTCGCGAGTTCACCGGAGGAACTGCGCCTCAGGTTTCGACCGCATCCGGGCCAGAAGGGAGAAGACGAAGATTGGGTGTTAACCCGGCCGGCGCAATAAAAGCGGGGTTGAAAACGACCATCAGCGCTCTGCACAACGCTGAGAAGCCGCTCCAACCCCGAACACACTTGGTTTCGTTCAGGCTTCGGCGTGGGCGTTGATGCCCGATTCGGCGAGACCGGTCAGCTTCGAATCCGTTTCCTTTTCTTCGTCGAGAGTTTCCTGGAGCAGGTCGGCCGCCTCGTCCATCTCGATCTGGCGCGCCCAGGTGACGAGCGTGCCGTAGGTGGCGATCTCGTAATGCTCCACCTTCTGGGCCGCGGCGATCAGCATCGCGTCCATCACTTCCGGCGAAGCATCTTCTTCCATGAGTTCCGACCCTTCCTCGATCAATCCCTCCATCGCCTTGCACTTCTTGGCGCGGGGCGTCTTGTCGAGCATTCCGAAGATCTTCTCGAGTCGTTCGACGTGCCCCTTTGTCTGTTCGAGATGTTCTTCGAAGCCGGCCTTCAGGTCTTCGTTCGAGGCGGATTTCGCCATCTTCGGCAACGCTTTGAGCAGCTGCTTTTCGGCGCTGAGCACATCTTTCAGTTCTTCTTCAAAGGCGTCGTGAAGGCTTTCTGCAGGCATGATTGTTCTCTCCGTCTTCTCTCTGCATTTGAAACTGGAATGCAAGAGCAAGGGCGAACGACCGAAACTCAGGTCGCTTCGGCCTCGGGCCGCTCCTGCATCCGGTCTCGCTCACATTGTGCAGAGTCGACGCCAAGCATTTCGTAGGCATGGCAATGGCCGGTCAGACCCCTGTACAGAAGCCCGGCCGCGGCCAGGAATGAGAGCGGACGGGACCGCTTCGGGCCGATGAGGCTGTTCAAGAGCAGCGCGCCGCCTGTCCCGAGCGAAATCAGTCGCTCATTCATCGACACGTTCACCGTTGAACACGTCGCGCCTGCGGCGCCGGCCTGCCTGTCATGCGGAACAAATGGAGGAGCGTGCATCGCAAGACCTGTCCCTTGGACCGCCCAGGGGGCGGCCATGATTCACTGGGCTTCACCACTCAAGTAACAACACTGGCAACCAGCATGCCGCGCGGGGAGAGATGGATCGACTTTCGCGACAATGCACAAACGGCTCGTGAACCCGCGGAGTGGATGCAGCCTTCGACACCGCGAAAACGCAAAGAAACCCACAGCTTTCGCCGCCTTCTGTGTTCTGTGCGATCAGCTCGCACGATGAACATTCAAGGCGTTGGCCGTGGGTCTCTGGCGGATTTCAGACGCTGGAATCCGGTCGCCGGCGGATCAGGGTGTCTTCGGCGCGGCCGTCCGCTGACGGATCACGCCCGGCGCCGGGGGGGTGGCGACTCCGCTATCGGAATTCTGGCTGCGGCCGATCCCGGCGGATGGGGGGGCCGGAGTGGCTCCGGCCTTCGGAGCCGCAGGCGGAGGAGCGGCCTCGGTGCGTCCGGCAGTCCGGCGCGATCGCAGGTCCATCGCAGGGAGCGGCGGCGTGAATGCTCCCTGGGAGCGCGAGGGAACTTGAGCGGCAGGCGTCCGGGAGGCAATCGGCGGATCGGACGACTTGAAGAGACCCCAGCCGCCAGAGCTGACCTTGAACTTGTAGAGACCCTGGTACAGGGTGAACCTCACATCGCCCGCATCGCCGCCGGTGTTGTATTCGACCAGGTGGGGGCGATCACTTTCGAGATCGAGCGTATCGCCCGGCTGCAGTGAGCGCTCCTGACCATCCACCAGAAACCAGACTTCTCCGCCGGAACTGGCGTCGTTGTGCAGCTGGATGGGAGCACCCTGTCCGGCCGTCCGGTTGGTCGGAGCTGTGCCATACACCTGGACGGGAGAGGCCGTCGCCCATACTCGTTCAATGCGGTCGTCGCCGATCGCTGTGAATGTCATCGAGAGCAGCGCTCCGAGCGCCGTTCCTGACAGGAGGGTTGCCTGAATGGTTCTTCGCAGCATCATTCTTTCTCCGTGCGCTTGGGAAGCCGGCCCTTCATTATCGTTCGACCTCGCACGCTGTGAATGCCGGTTTTTCAGATGAGCTGGAATTCAAAGGCGCTCGCCGAGGCGGGCCAGGAGAATGTCGGTCATCAGCGGGTGCAGGCCGACCGGCGGGCGGAGCGTGACGGTGAGCCCCGGATGTTCGCTTGCGAACTGATCCCGGAAGCGGGACAGGTCGTCCGTCACGTGACTGCCGGCCGACAGGAACCATGGAAGCATGTCGATCTCGCGGGCGCCTGACTGGCGGCATTTTTCGAGACCTTCGGGAATCGTCGGTTCGGCCAGCTCGAGGTAGGCCACCTCCACGATCTTGCCCGGGACTTTCGGCCGCAGCATGACGGCCAGTTGGACCAGGTCCTGATTGGCGGCCGGGCGACGGCTTCCGTGAGCAATCAGCAGAATGGCAGCGGACATGAAAGACTTAGAAGGGGCTTGACGGAGCGCCACCGCCGCCGCCGCCCGGGGCGGCGGACCGAGGCGGGGCATTGGACGGCGGGCCTGGCGCGGCCGAGACCACCGATGCGCCGGAGGAGTATCGCTGACGGCGATCGGCGTAGCGGATGGGGAACGTCGACCAGAACTCCGGAGGCTTCCCGTTGTAGCGCGAGAACTCCGACCGATCAAAAACGTTGCCCGTCGAGAAGATGTTCTCCGAGACGTACTGCGTGAACGCGAGCCACTGCCGGTCCGGGGCGTTCTCGATCCCCGTGAGTCCGAAGAAGTTATTGCGCTCGGCCTGGAAATCGAGAAACTCGCGCGGGAGCGGGGCGGTATGCAGGGCCGTCAGCACGATGGCGGCGGTGGCATAGCCGGAGAGAAGGCCGAAGCCCCAGCGGCCTCCGTCATAAACGAGCGGATTGACCTCGATCTGCGTCGGCATCAGGTATTCGGCCACCATCCGCAGTCCGGTGACTCCCAGGGCGAACAGGCCCAGAAGGGCGATGATGTCCGCCCGGGTCTGCCATTCCAGAGTGGCTGGAAACATCGCGGCGACCGGCTCGAAGAAGTTCATGGCGAGCAGGCCGGCGAGAATGATCGAAAGGAAGGTCGTCGCCGCTCCCCACGGGCCTTCGCTCGCCACGCAGTACGTGACGACTCCGATGACGGCGAGGAGAAGAGGGTCGATCATGCCTGAGGATGAATGGGGAGTGAGTAGTGGGTAATAAAAAGGACTATTTGACGACCCGGAGGAGTTCGTCGACGGAGGTGACCCCGCGGACGACGAGTCTGAGACCTTCTTCCTTCATGTACAGCATGCCGTCCTTGCGCGCCTCGGCCTTGATGGCGGACATCGCGGCCTTGTCGCGGATCATGTCCCGCATCCGCTCGTTGATATTCAGCAGTTCGAACACCCCGACGCGGCCGCGGTATCCCAGGCCCCCGCAGTGCGTGCACGATTCCTCGGGATTCGTAGGGGGGCGATAGAACTCCTTGACCTTCTCCGCCGACAGCCCCGCCTTCTTGAGAAATTCGGGATTCGGGTGGTAGGCCTCGCGGCAGTGCGGGCACAGCCGGCGGGCCAGACGCTGGGCCAGCACGGCCGACAGCGAGCCGCCGAGCATGAAGGGCTCGACGCCAAGATCGAGAATTCGGAACAGGGCGGAGACCGAATCGTTGGCGTGGACGGTGGAGAACACCATGTGACCGGTGGCCGCGGCCTGGCAGGCGATCTTCGCCGTTTCCTCGTCGCGGATTTCACCGATCATCACGACGTCGGGGTCCTGCCGCAGAATCGATTTCAACGACTGGCCGAAGCTCTGCCCCGATTTCTGGTTGATCTCGATCTGCGTGACGCCTTCCATCTTGTACTCAATCGGGTCTTCGACGGTGATGATGTTGTTCTCATACCGGTCGATGTAACTGAGGAAGGCGTACAGCGTGGTCGACTTGCCGGCTCCGGTCGGGCCGCAGCTGAGGAACATGCCGTGCGGCTGGTCGATAATCAGCTTGATCTTTTCCTCGAGCTGCTTGCGCATCCCGAGGCCCTCGAGCGTGCTCACCGAGTTCGACTGGTCCAGGATGCGGATACTCAGCTTTTCGCCGTGACGCGTCCCCTGGCTGGCGAGGCGGAAGTCGATCTCCCGCTTTTCGCACAGGGCTCCGAAGCTGCCGTCCTGCGGCCGCCGGCGCTCGGTGATATCCATCGCCGAGAGAACCTTGAAGATGTTCGTGATCGCGTCGCCGATCGGCCGGTCGAACGGCTCGGTCGGATACATGACGCCGTCGATGCGGATACGGACGGAGGTTTCGTCTTCGTTGGGCTCGATATGGATGTCGGTGGCGCGGCGGAGGATCGCGTCATAGACGAGCTCGCGGGCGGCCATATACCCCTTGGAGGTTTCGACGGCGCGGGAGGCCTTCTCGTCCTTCGCGCCGGTTCGGGTCTTTCCAATGAAGATGATGGGGGGGCCGACGACGGAATCGACGGCGCGGCCCGTTCCGAGGTGGACTCCGATCCGCGCGAGTTGGCGGACGCCCCACTTCTTGAGATGGGCCGGGGTCATCACCTTGCCCGAGTCGGGAACGCGGTCGTTGCGTTCCTTGATGTAGATGGCGAGTGGTCCGCCCCAGGCGAGGAGGCTGCCGATGAAGCTGCCCGCGAAGCTCGGAACCGTGAGGGCCAGGAACATGGCGCCGACCCCTGCCCCTAACTGCACACCGTTCCACAGGACGGGGCGGACTTTGAGGCTGGCGGCGTCTTCTGCGACCCAGTTGCCGTAGTGGATCCAGGCCGCGAAAAGCAGCAGCACAGGAGCGAATTTCCACAGGCTGATGTAGCCGCCCGCCACGGGGGACATCTGGGGGCTGAGGCTGTTCCGGTTTCCCCGGTAGAACGCCCCGCCCGGCATGGGGGGAAACTTGTCCCCGCCCCCGATCATCGGGGAAGGCGGCAGGGGGGAGGCTGGAGCGGCGGTTGCCGGCGTCCCGGCCGCTGGCGGTGGTTCCTGGGCGTCGACCTGAACTCCCATGCCGAGCACGCATGCCATCAGCAGCAGGCGCAGCACCAGTTTTTGGAAGCACGACATGGAGAGCTTTGGAGGAGACCGAATCGAATGAACCCGCAATGAATAAGCGACCATGATTCTGACCGCTAGACGGCCTGCGACTCAAGGGAGAACCGGGGGCTTCCGTTCATGGTCCCGACATCCTTCTACGGGAGGTTGCGCGATGGCGAGTTCGGGGCCGCGATCCATCAGAAGCGGCGGCCGAGCGTGTGTTGGCTACAGCCGGCCGCTGCGCAGGATGCCGTAGATCAGCCAGATGCCCAGGCAGCCCGACAGGAAGAAGGCCGGGATGTTGATCCAGAGCGAGCCGCCGCCGCGGATCACGATGGCCGTCGACAGCAGGATGGATGAAGTCACCACCCCGATCACGACGCGGTTGCTCGATCGATCGAACTCAGTGATCACCCGGTCGAGCCCCTTGAGGTCGAGCTGGATCCGGAGCCGGTCGTTGGCAACCCGGTTGAGCGCCCGCGAGAGCTGTCCGGGCATCGCATGCAGCGACGATGCGAGATCGCGAATGTCGGTCCAGGCCTTGTCCACCATTCTCCGGGGGTCGTAGCGGCGGCGAATCTGCGCTTCGAGAAAGGGCTGCAGCTCGTTGGCCAGGACGAATTCCGGATAGAGCTCCCTCCCGACTCCTTCCAGCGTCACCAGCGCCCGGATGAGGAGCATGAGATCCGGGGGGCAGCGGAGCGTGTGCCGCCCGAGGATCGCCACAAAATCCGAAAGCAGCTGGCCGACGTTGAGCTCGTCCAGCGGCAGGTCGTAGTAGGTTTTGACAAAGTCGTTGACGTCGGCCGTCAGGAGCACGAGGTCGAGAGGCTCGACGGTCTGGGTGAGGGTGAGCATGACGTCGACGACACGGGCGACGTCGTGTCGGGCGACGCCGACGAGCAGGTCGGCGAGCTGGTCGCGTTTCGCAGCGTCGAGGTAACCGACCATTCCATAGTCGAGCAGGCAGATCGAGCCGTCGTCGCGGACGCGGAAGTTGCCGGGATGGGGATCGCCGTGGAAGACCCCCAACTCGAACGACATCTTCATGAAGATGTGCGAGACGTTGACGGCCAGCTGCGATCGGGGGAGGACCAGCTTGTCGAGGCTGGCCTTGTCGTCGGACCGGCAGCCCTGGATGAACTCCATCGTCAGGACTCCCTCGGACGAGAGGTCGTCGAAGACGTAGGGGACGTAGAGCGTCGCGTCGGCGCTGAAGAGCTTGCGGAACTCCCGCTGCGACTGGGCCTCGCGGCGGAAGTTAAGTTCGCGGCGAATCGTTCGCGCGAACTGGTTCACGAGCCCGACGGGGTCGAAGGTGCGGGCCTCCGGAATGTGGCGGTCGATGAGGGCCGCCAGATCGAACATCAGCGACAGATCGCGCTCGACAAGCGAGACGACATTGGGCCGGCGGATCTTGACCGCGAGCTGCCGGCCATCGTGGTGGATCGCGCGGTGGACCTGCGCCAGGGAGCCCGCGGCCATGGGCGTGAGATCGAACTCCTTGAACAGTTCACTGACCGGCCGGCCGAGCTCGTGCTCCACCATCCGGACCGCCTCGTCGCTGGGGAAATCGGGGACCGACTCCTGGAGAAGCGAGAGTTCTTCGATGACCTCGGCGGGGACGACATCAGGCCGGGTGCTGAGGACCTGGGCGAACTTGATGTAGGTTGGCCCGAGATCCTGGAACGCCATCCGGATGCGGCGGGCGGTGGTCAGGTGCGGTTCGGGAGTGGCCGACTTCCGGCGCAGAAAAATCCGGGTCCCCCACTGCAGGTAACGCCGCAGCCCGAGGCGTTCCATGATGTCGCCAAAGCCGTAGTTCAGCAGCACCGTGGCGATCTGCCGGCTGCGGTTGAGGCTGCGGATGAGTCGAAGCGGATGTGTTTCCACGGAGGCGAGTCTGGAGCGTGTCGGTCACGGGTGTCGAACTGCGTGCGCCGGGACTCGATTCCCCTGGGGCACTCCCTGGTCGGCTGGCGTCACTCGAAGTCGGACCCGGGACGGGAAACATACTTCAGATAAACATCATCGCCGATGCGCTCATGGCTGAGCAGCTCAAATTCCGCCGCATCGGCGATCCAGCGGCGCCCTTCCCCGCAGACCGGCGACCGCGCGTCGGCGCTGCCGATGATCCTGGGCCCCATGAAGACGTGCGCCTCGTCGACCTGTTCGGCGTCGAAGAACGAGCCCAGCAGCTGGCCACCCCCTTCCACGAGAACGTTGGTCATCCGGCGTCGGCCGAGTTCCTCGAGAACATTCTGGACCGCGGCGGCGCGATTCTCGGAGGGATCAGACGCGAGCTGCAGGACTTCCACCTCCTTCTGCCGGAGCTGGTCGACCTTGGCACGATCGGCCCGTGCGGAGGCGATCACCAGGACAGGCGTGTCCTTCGCCGTCGTGACGAGTTGCGAATCGAGCGGGATCTTCGCGTGGGAGTCAAAGACGATGCGGGTGGCTTTGCGGACAGGAGCGCCCACGCGGGCCGTCAACAGGGGATCATCGGCCAGGACCGTCCCGCAGCCGACGAGAATGGCGTCCATGCGGCCACGGAGGCGGTGACCACGGACACGGCTCTCCTCGCTGGTGATCCACTTCGAATCGCCGCTGGCCGTGGCGATGCGGCCGTCGAGCGTCATGGCCCACTTGGCGTGGACGTAGGGCAGTCCGGTTTCCGTCAGCTTGCGGAAAGGAGCGGTCAGGCGGCGGGCCTCGTTTTCCAGGAGTCCAACTTCCACCGCAATGCCGGCCTTTTTCAACAGGTCGATTCCGCGGCCGTCGACCTTGGGGAAGGGGTCCTGCATGGCGATGACGACGCGCTGGAGGCCGGCCTGGATGATGGCGTCGGCGCAGGGGGGCGTTTTGCCATGGTGGGCGCACGGTTCCAGTGTGACATAAAGTGTGGCGCCCTTTGCGTATGCGCCTGCTTCAGCGAGGGCGCCGGCCTCAGCATGTGGTCCGCCAAATTCTTCGTGGTAGCCCTGGCCGAGGAGCTGGAGGTTGTCGTCGACGATGACGGCGCCGACCGCGGGATTGGGCTCGACTCGACCGATTCCGAGGGCCGCCAGCGTAAGGGCTTGCCTCATCGCATCTTCGGAAGACTGGAATTGCATGGCGGCCTCGGCGGGAAGTTGCTACACTCCGCGGCTCGACTTTTCGGGACGGCGTCAGCATCTGGCGCGAGCCCCGGCGGGGCGGGTCTCCATTGGAGACCTGCGAGTCTCAAAATGCAATTTGCAGCGGTCCGATCCGGGCGCGGCTGCTCCAGTGAACACCGAAGTGGATTGAGAGTCGTTCGATGACCAGCTGCCCCAAGCATCTCGCCGAAGTGAAGCGCGCCCTCGCGAAGAAGTACACGAACCTCGCGAACATCGCTGGAAGCATCCCGAAGCGGAAGCAGTTCCAGACCCGCGCCGACAAGCACAACCGCCAGGCCGAGGCCTTCGAGCGGACCGCGGCCCAGCAGGCGGCCGAGAAGGCCTGATCGGCGGAAGAGGCCGGATCCGGTCTCTCCGCGATGATCCCGCCGGGACAATCAACGGCGTGCCTCCGAGCGCGCCGTTTTGCATGCGCCGACTTCGTTCCGCGGAAAAGCGACAGGCCCCGAAGAGGCGGCTCGCGGGGGGGGGACTCTGGAAGAGCGCCACACAGCCGCGGTCATCACTCACTCTCACTGACTCGAACGGCGTCCAACTGAACGGCGCTGAACTGAGCGGTGCCGTTCCGGCGGCGAATCAGGCGTGAGGCGCGACCTGCGGTGGTGACTTCTTCGCAGCCACCCGGGCGGCGACGCTCCGGAGAATGATGTTCATAAAGGCGAACAGCCCGGTCGCTCCCAGGAAGCCGATGCTCACCGCTTCGAGGCGGCCTTGCTGAACTGTGGGCCTCCAGGCATCGACCACCGACGTTCGCAGATCGGTGGAGAGGGAGGCCTTCCAGTGGACTCGGTACATCGGCTCGACGAACTGCCCGACCTGGATCTCGGTGCGCTCGACGCAGCGTTCCACGATCAGGCCGCGGGACTTGAGCAGGTCGGACGACGGGGACCACCCGGCAGCGTCCGGAATGCGTTCCCTCAGGTCGCGGGCGACAAAGTCGCGTGCCTTGGTCCACAACTGCTTGTCGGCCTCTTCGATCGTGGCAAAGCGGTCGCTGCTGAAGGCGACGGAGTTGGAGCCGGGGCTGGAGTTGGCGAGTTCGGCGATCCAGGCGGGAAGGGCGTCGATCGGGCGTCCTGTTCTGGATGTTCCCTGATAGAGCGTGATCGGCGATTCGGCATCCTCCGGGTCGACGTCGCTGCTGACCGGGTCGGACGGCAGGACGCCAGCGACGGGAGGAGCAGGCGGAGCGTCGGGACTGGCGGTGCCCCCCGCATGGAGCGGGGCGGGAGAGGGCTTTGCCTTGGGTGCGCGCCTGGGTTTCCCCTGCCTGGCGGGAGGCGGCGCCGGCGACGGCAAAGCACTGTCTGCCATGGCCAGTTCATGCGGCCCTCGATGCGCGACAAGCACATTCTGTTGAGGATGCCGGGCCACAGAGATGGTCGCTAAGAGGCCGACCGCGATGAGCACCAGTCCGATCCGACCGGAGGTCGTCAGCCGGATGAACATGGCGAACGCGAAGATCGCGACGAGCATGACGATCCAACTTGGCATGAGGACGGTGGCGTCCATGGAGGCTCTCCGGAAAAAAAACGCAGCGTCTGCGAACTTCAGGCGACTTGAGGGGCTACACGGCGCGACGATCGACGGTCGTGGGTCGCCAGACGGAGGCGAGCTGGACGGACGACGAGACGACGGCGGCCCAGGTGAGGAACGTCGGAGACATCACGCCGAACAGTGCGCCGGCAAACCAGGCGGTGAAGACCGTCGCGAACAGCGAGCTGAGTCGGAATCGGGACGGACGGGCCTCATCGGTCTGACGGGACCAGTTCCTGAGGGCGAAGAAGACTCCGAAAAGGAGCGCCGTGGCGACGATCAACGGGTCGGCAAGTCCAAATGCCCGCTGAAGTTCGCCGATGAGCGCCCCGCCGGGCGGGTTGCGGTTCCAGGCGCCGTTCAGGATGTCGCCGAACAGGGCGGGGACTTGTCCATCGACGGCCAGATACCGGCTGATCGCTCCGCTGAAGGCGCCGACGACCAGGCCGACGGCCCCCAGGCTGAGGCGGCGGGCGATTCCGGCGGGGGAGCGGCCCTCCCAGTACTTGCAGGCGGCGGTGATGCCCCAGCACGCGGCGATGGCGGAGCCGACAAACGTCGCGAAGGAAATCCACGATCCAGGGTTGGAGTCATGGAAGATCCGGAACATGGGCCGCGAGGTGAAGCGGGCGGTGACGAACGTTGCGGCGAGTGTGGTGAGGACCGCGATGATCGCGGCCAGGGGGGCGGCGCCCGTCCAGTGGGTCCAGCGGGTCAGGGCTGGAGCGGCGGACTGGCTGAGGGACGCGGGAAAGATGACGTTGGTGACGGTGTCCTTCACGGAGCGCGCGGCGCCGGCGACGTGATGTCCGGCCGCCGCCGCGTGGCGGGCGACGAGCGGAGGCTGCGAGGTCGCGCCGGCGATTGCGGAACGAAACGCACTGGCCACGCTTCCGCCGACGCCGGTGGCCTTGCGGTAGGCCCAGTTGCCTCCGTAGTACATCGCGAACATGAGCGAGATCGGGGTCAGCACCCAGATCTGCATCATGCTGAAAAAGATCATCAGGCAGAACCAGGTGAAGGCGGCCTGGCCGTAGTCGCTGCCGTCTTCCTGCGGCCACGGTTTCATTCCGCAGAGCTTCCGGCAGCCTGCCCTGGTAGCGCGCCGGAACCTGGGAGAGGCCTCTCCGGATCGTGCGAAGTCCCCGCCCGCCGCGGTGAATTCCGTGGCCGGTGCGCTATGGCGGCCGACGACGGCAGCGTCGACGGCGAGGGCGAACTCGCGGGGGCTGGCGTAGCGGCGGGCAGGATCCTTCTCGAGCGAACGACCGACGACATTGCGAAGCCGCGGCGGGAGCTTCGACAGATCAGGTTTTTCGGTGAGATGCTTCATCAGGATCTCACCGGTGGAGTCGCCGTCGAAGGGGACTTTACCGGTGAGCATCTCGTAGAGGATGACGCCGAGTGCGTAGACGTCGACTTCCTTGCCGTAGCGTCCCTTCGCGACTTCGGGGGCCATGTAGTAGACCGTGCCGACGCTCTGGGTCTGCGCGCTGCGGCGGCTCTGGGTGATGAACTTCGAGAGGCCGACGTCCCCAACCTTCACGCAGCCGCTGTCGGAGAAGATGTTCGCAGGCTTGAGGTCGCGATGGACGAGTCCGTTGTCATGAAGGTACGAGACCCCTTCCGCGATACCGGGGAGCCAACGACGGATTTCCTCCATCGGCATCCCGGAGGGGAACCGGCGGATGGCCTGGTCCAGCGTTTCGCCCGCGACATACTCCATCACGATCCAGTGGTCGCCATCGCCGTCCTGGCGGATGTCGAAGATCGTGACGAGGTTGGGATGGCTCAGGTTGAGGCACTGCTGGACGCCGCGGAGCTCAACCTCGGTGTTGTGCTGCAGGAGCTTCAGGGCGACTTCGCGTCCGGCGTCGGAGAGCGCGTAGTAGACTTCGCCAAACCCGCCGCGATAAATGGCACGCTTGATCGTATAGCCTTCGAGCGGCTTCGATTCGGGGGCGAACGTGAACTTCATGTCAGTGGAGCCCTGGGTCCTGATGATGCTTGCGGCTCGCAGCCGGGAACTCGGGCGACGACGTCACTTGAACGCGACCGTGTGTGCGAAGGATCAAGAAGTCTTGCGCCATCATCTTGTTGATCCAGGTGAAGCAGTTCGTGGAGCCGCATGATTCTACCAGTGCGGCTCACGTTCGGCAGGACAATTCGACACGCAGCCGCAGGTCTTCCGTCGTCAAAACGTCTCCATTTTCAAGCTTTGCTTCACCGGAAACGGGCGTTCCGTTTCGCTGAAGGTCCGGGATCGCTTTGCACCAGAGGGAATTGTCGCGGCGGAACAGGAGCAGCGGCGTGGACCACTCGGGATTCCGGACGTGGGCGTCGGCTCCCGCTCCAAGAACACACACCTGATCGAGAAGGATTACGCCGTCGCAACGGGGTTCGATGCGATGGGCCGACACGACTTCGAGCACGGCCGACTGACTGAGGGCGTTCGGCACGCGGAGACGCATCTGCACGGCCCCGCCGATGTCAAAGGCCTCGCTCGAACGGACGAGGCGACTCGGTTGCGGTTGATCGCCAGCCGGAAGCAGCAGGAAGCCTTCCTCGCTCCGGACGATCTGGACCTGACGCCGCGAGATGGCAGCCATGATCGCGACGTCCGGACGGTCGCGGCTGGTGGACGGACTTCCAATCGTGATCGCGTCCTCAGTCAGAAGCAGAAAGGAGCCGGCCCCGTCGATCCACAGCCGGCAGCTTCCCGGGAGCAGGGAGGCCGAAGTTTCCGTTTCAGTTCCGCCGGCGATGCCCCAGCCCTGTTTGACGGAGGTCGGCAGAGGGCCGACTTCCGCAAGACTGCCGGTGGGAGCCTGCGGATGCGATTTCCGATTGCTCGACCCGGCTCGATAGAGCTGGCCCAGGAAAGCGTTGCTGCAATGAATGCAGCGAATGCGGCGGAAGGGCGTCCCCGCGGCCTTGAACCTGACGCCTCCAAGATCCCAGACCGATGTTTCGCGAAGGCACTTCGGACACCGCGCCCGCCAATCGCGGGATTCCTGCTCGATGGCCGTCTGCCAGCTCGGCGGCAACCATTCCAGAGCGCGGTGAACCAGGCCGGCCATCACAAACCCGCTCGCAGATCAAGGACGGAGAAGACATCGACCGCATGCCGTCCCGCGGAGAGCGGGACCGCATGCTTATCGACTACCAGTCAGACTAGTCCTCCGACTCATGGCTGGCGACAGTGGCCGCCGCCTTCGCCGCGTCCTGGTCCTTGCCGAAGTACTTCTGGACCTGCTCGGCGATGTCCTGCGGAGCAACCGATTTGGTTTCGACCGGAATCAGGCCGGTGAAATTGCCTTCGGCGTCCAGGATGCGTTCGCGGACATCGAGTTCCTTGTTGATCTCGGCCACCAGCGACTTGGCGCGGTTCAGCGCGGAGTCGTCGAACTGCAGATTGCTCATGGTCTCGGCGGCCTGGACGCTCTGCAGCCGCGCCTGGAGCCGTTCGATTTCGACTTCCAGATCCTTCCGGGCGGAGAGCATCCCTTCAAGCTTCTGGCGATTGGCGGTCAGCGATTTCTCCTTCGCCTGCAGCACGTCCCGTTCGCGATCGAGAGTGTCCTCCGCCACCTTGAAGCGATTAAAGCGCTCGGCGAGGTCCTTCTGCACCTCCTTCACGGAATAGTTGCGGCCCGAGTAGGTCAGGCGCGTCGAGCCCGATTTCAGATCGCCCGACAGCGAGAGGATGGCTTCCTGCTGGCCATCCATGTCGGCCGAACGCTTCGCGATCGACTTCTGAAGCTGCTCGACATTCACTTCTTCCGTGGCGATGGCATGCAGCGAACGATGGATCTCGGGAGTGAGCTGCTTGACCATCTCCTTCGCGCGTTCGATCTGGAACTCGACAGGAACTTCGCGTTTGATCGATTCGCGGACCGTGTTCGCTCCGGTGCGGACGTAGCTGCAGACATCGCGGCCGAAGACAAAAGCTCCGACGCCCGCGACGGCTGCGGTGCCCACCAGAATCTTCTTGACGCCAAACATCGCCTGTTCTCCCTGATAAACGGGCCGCCGGGGGCAGCCCTTGTTGCGGTGTCGGCGGTCGTGAAACCGGCCAAATGCCGACAACTCTCTGGGAGGGTGTTCGCCGGGGCGTTCAGAATCTTGAACGGAATCGGGCGGAATTCTGGCGACGGCGGCAAGTGGCGTGCTCTCCGGGGATTGCGGAGCGAAAGTCACTCGTGTCCGGCGGGGCGGTGCATGAGGTCGCGGGCGGCGTCGGCCGCGGCCTTTCCATTGAACAGCACCTCGTAAACCTCGTTCGCGATCGGCATCCGGATTCCCTTCGCGGCCGCGATGGCGTGGACGCCGCCGCAGGTGGTGACTCCCTCAGCCACGGAGGACATTGAGGCGGTGATCGCCGCCAGCGACTCGCCCTGGCCGAGACGCTGGCCGACGTGCCGGTTTCGGCCATGAGGGCTGATGCAGGTCGTGATGAGGTCTCCCACTCCGGCGAGGCCCGCGAGAGTCGCGGCGTCTCCTCCCAGGGCGACCACGAAGCGGGTCATTTCCACAAGCCCGCGGGTGATCAGGGCGCTCTTCGCGTTGTCGCCGTACCCGAGCCCGTCGCAGATGCCGGCCGCAATCGCCATCACGTTCTTGAGAGCCCCGGCGAGTTCGACGCCCACAATGTCGGTGTTCGTGTAGATGCGGAACGACTCCGTTGAGAACTCGTCGCGGACCCGTTCAGCCCACGGGAGGTCGCTGGAGGCGGCGACGAGCGTGGCGGGAAGGCCGCGGGCAGCCTCTTCGGCATGGCACGGGCCGCTGAGAACGACGACCGGTCTGGGGCCGATCGTCTCGAGGACAATCTCACTGGGCCGGCGGAAAGTGGAGTTCTCGATCCCCTTGATGACGCTGACGACCGGGAGATTGGCGGGAATGCGCGCGGCAAGGTCACGCAGGGTTTCCCTGAGATAGGCGGAGGGAATCGCGACGACGAGACATTCGACATCCCGCACGGCTTCGTCGATCTCGCTCGTGACAACCAGCGCTTCGGGGAGGGGGACGCCCGGGAGCAGCCTGCGGTTTTCGCGACGGAGGGCGATGTCGTCGACATTCGATTTCCGGTGGCCCCACAGGGTGACCCGCCGTCCCGGACGGTTACAGAGAATCAGGGAACAGAGCGTTCCCATGGCTCCGGCGCCCAGTACGGCAGTGTTCATTTCGAGCGGCCTTTCGTGAGGGACGAGTCCGGCGGGGTACACAGACCGCGAACCGATTCGACCGGCTTATTCCATTCAACCGGCAAAGTCAAAAGTCGAACAGTTCTGCACCGGCCGGTTTCGTCCGGCCTGTCTCAATCACCGGTGTACGGTTGAACCGAAGAACTTGAGTGTGCCCGAGTCTGCGCGTTCCGCGAGAACCGGTCCAGAAGTTCACCGGCCCCTCAGTGGGGCGTCGAGCCGACAGGAGGCGGCTGCAGTTCGGGTCAGGGATGGCCGTCTCGGATTCGTCCGGAGGATTTGGCAGATGGCGTCCGTCTTCGAGCAGAGTCAGCAGCACATCGGCGACACGAACTTCACGGAGCGGCGCAAGCAGCCTTCGGGCGCTCCGGGTGTCGAACGCCGGCAGTTCTCCGATTCGCGCGAGTCGTCGCGTCCGGAGATCGATGAGCTCGCCAAGGCGGTCGACCAGTACAAGCTGATCCATCGCCGTCGGTTCATCACGTTCGAAGAGCTTTATGACGTGATGATGTCGCTTGGCTATCATCGCTGAGCGGACCCGGCGCAGTTCCTCGCTCATGGTCAGGTCCGCCATTGTGGACCAGCCATGACGACAGAGAACTCGATCGCGTTGAAGGAATGGGCGGCTGTCTGCCTGGCGTTGGCCGAGGGACGACAGTCGCTTCTGCTTCGTAAAGGAGGGATCGCCGAGGGCTCCGGCGGATTCCGGATGGAACACCCTGAGTTCTGGCTGTTCCCCACCCAGTTCCATCAGTCGCCCGACCAGTTGTCGCCGGAAGGGTCTGAACTGCTTTCACGCGTTCAGCAGCAGGCGCCTGCCGCGGGCCGCCTTCGAATCGATGCCTTCGCGACGATCCGCTCCGTCGCGTTCATCGACGATGAGAAGCGCCTGAGTGAATTCGATGGGCGACATGTGATGTCGACCGATGTTGTCAGGGAGCGCTTTCATTACCGCCGCCCCGGGCTGTTCGTCGCGGCGGTGGAGGTGCATCGCCGATCGGACCCGGTCGAGATTCCCGACGAGCCGCGCTATGCCGGTTGCCACAGTTGGGTCGATCTCAGTTCGCCGATCTCGACCGCGGAACTTTCGCCTGTCGTGCCTGTCCGTGCACTCGCTGAATCGATTGCCCTGGTGGAGTCCTTTCGCCGCTGATTGGAGTCGGCGAGAAGGTGAATTCGCGTAAGATGTGCGGGCTTAAGGAATTTGGAGTTGGTCAGGTCGTCTGCCGTCCGATATACTCAATTGCCTCACCGACGGCGTATCGTCCCACCCATTTGGCGGTCAGCACCCACGACCGCCGCACCGTCGCGGCAGCCACCCCAACACTACCCCGCCGATGCCTGAGGGCCACTCATCCATCGAAGTCACCGTGCGCCGCGGTCGTCGTCTGCGCCGGTGGGCCGTTCTGCTCGGCGTGATCGGGCTGGGCGTGAGCGGGCTGATTGGCGGACGTGCCGCGCTCTCCGAACCTGAACCGAGGGAAGTCGCCGTTCCGGTCTCGCTCGTGGCCCCAATGCCGGGAACGACCGTCGCCAGACGTGCGCCGCTTTCGCTCGTGCTGACTCAGCGGGGAGCACTCGACTGCGTGCAGAAGACGACGCTCTTCAGCAGAGTCGAATGGGAAACCAAGCTCACCTACGTCCTGCCGGAAGGGGCATTCGTCAAGAAGGGGGACGTCGTCGCCAGTCTCGACGTCTCGAAACTGCGCGAGGAATATGGTGACGAGCAGGTCGACGTCATGACCGCTGAAACAGCGCTCGCGGCCGCCGAAGACGCCCTGCTCCTGCAGCGCATCGACAACGAAAACCTGCTGGCGAGCGCCGGGCTGAAGAAGGATCTGACGGCTCTCTCTCTTGAGGGCTACACGGCTGCGGAATATCCGTATCAGGTGCGCGACCTGGAACGTCAGATTGCCGCCGCCGAAGACGCCCTGCACACCGCCCGCGAACGATTCGACTTCACCCAGCGGCTGCGGACCAAGGGGTACGCGCAGGCCGTCGAGGTCGACAAGGTGCGGCTGACGCTCAACCAGGCCGAGCAGAAATTCAACGACCTGTCGGAATCGCTACGGGTTCTCGAAAAGCACCAGCACCAGCGGACATTGAAGGCGCTCGAGGGAGATGCCCGGACTGCCGAGCACAACCTCACGCGCGCGGAATCCCTTGCGGAACTGAGGCTGCTGGCTCGTCAACGGATCATCAATTCCCAGCGCCAGCGGCTGATGAGGCAGAAGCAGCAGTTCGATTGGGCCACCAGAATGCTCGCGGAGTGCGAGATCCGCGCGCCGCACGATGGGCAGGTCGTTTACGCTCAGCAGCGGGATGCGGTTGAGCCGATCGGTGAGGGGGTGAAGGTCAAGTTCCTTCAGCCGATCGCCGTGATTCCCGATCGATCGAAGATGAAGGTCACGGTCCGTGTGCACGAGACGCAGCGGCGTCTCCTCAGCGTGGGGCTTCCCTCGGAAATCCGGACGGACGCAGATCCGCGGCGGGTGATTCGCGGCACGGTCGCCGGCTTCTCGCAGTTCCCCGTGACGGGCCGCTTTCCGAACTACGATCTGCGCGAATACGAAGTCGTCGTGAATCTCGAGGAAGGCGTGGAACTGACGCCGGGCCTGACGGCCAGGGTCGACCTGATTGCGGCCTCGAAGGCGGATGCGCTGCAGGTTCCGTTCGAAGCGGTCACGGAAGTCGACGATTGCCACCTTGTGTTTGTCCGCCAGGGAACGGATGTCGTCCCCTGCGAAGTGACGCTCGGCGAGCGTTCGGAGGACCACGTCGAGATTCTTGCGGGGCTGGATGAAGGGCAGCTGGTTGTGCTCGATCCCCGTGAGCGGTGCCAGGACGCGATCGTCTCCTGGGAAAGGTCGCGTCGCGACGTGCTGCAGTCGGTGACCGTGCTCGGAGAGTGATCTCCAACGAAAACCAGGCATTGCCGTCCGCCGACGGGGGCAAATCGCGGGGAAATCGGGCTTCGGGGCGCTTTGCGCAATCGGCGTTGACGCAGTGCGACGGATGACCCACGATCCGGGCTGAAGTCGCATCTCAGTGGAGCCTCCCCCGCGTGTCGCCGGACCTTTCTGGTTTTTTGATCGTTCTGCTGTTCGCCGCGACCGCTGTGGGCGTGGTGGCGGCGGCCATCCGGCGGACCGGCGCATGCTGGAAGACGTGGATGCTGGTCGCCATCGCCAAGACTTACGGCGGGCTTTTCTTCGGGCTCAGGTATCGACAGCATTCGCCGTTTCCCCCGGGCGGCGCGCTGATCCTGGTCAACCATCGCAGCCCGGTCGATCCCCTGTTCATCCTGGCGACGACGGCGAGAGATCCCTTTCGCGGGCCGATGACGGTGATCGAGTTCCTTACGGCCACCGAGTACACGCGGATTCCCGGCGCGATCGGATTCATCTGCAAGTACATGCGTTCGATTCCGGTCGATCGCGACGGCGAGGACATGGAATCGGCGAAGGTGGCGCTGCGGCGGATGCGGGCAGGTTTCACCGTCGGCATTTTTCCGGAAGGGCGGATCAACTTCGGCCCGGGCCTGCTGCCGCCGATCGGGGGCGTCGCCTGGCTGGCGCTCAAGGCGGGCCGGCCGGTCGTTCCAGCCTATATTCACGGCGCGCCCCAGGTGGCGTCGAAGAGCATGGTCGCTCCGTTCCTGACGAAGAGACGTGTCCAGGTCGATTATGGGCCCCCCGTCGACCTGTCGGCCTATGATGGGGTGAGAGTCACGCCGGCGATCCTCTCGGACGTTTCGCGCATGCTGATGGAGAAGCTGGCCGAAACCGGGGGCCTGCGCACGGGGGGACTCAAAGTCGCCCAGCCTGACGGTCGGGTTTCGGCCTGACCGCTCCCTGGTTCCCATACTGCATCGATCATGGTGTCTCCCTCTCATCTGCGTCGTCTTGGCCGTACCGACATCCATGTCAGTCCCGTGGCGATGGGGACGTGGCCTCTCGCGGGCATCAGCAGCATCAACGTGACCGATGAGGCGAGCATCGCGACGCTGCAGGCGGCCGTGGATGCCGGGATCAACTTCTTCGACACGGCGTATGTCTACGGCTACACCGGCGAGAGCGAACGATTGATGGCCCGGGCGCTGGGGCGCCGGCGAAAGGAGATCGTGATCGCGAGCAAAGGAGGGCTCGAATGGGGGCCCGACAAAAAGCAGGTGCGGAACGGACGCCCGGAAACGATCAAACGCCACTGCGAGGAAAGTCTGAAACGCCTCGGCACGGATGTGATCGACCTCTATTACCTGCACGCGCCGGACGTCAATACGCCGCTGGCTGAATCGGCAGGGGCGTTTCGCGAACTGCTGGACGCCGGGAAGATCCGTGCAGTAGGCGTCTCGAACTTCGAACAGGTGACGCAGTTCGAAGAGTTCAGCGCCGTCTGCCCGATTTCGGCCGACCAGCCTCCCTACAACATGCTGCAGCGGGAGATCGAGACGACGACCCTTCCCTGGTGCCGGGCGAACGGAGTGTCGGTGATGCCGTACTGGCCGTTGATGAAGGGGCTGCTGGCCGGAAAGCTGCCGCGCAATCACCAGTTCGACCCCAATGACAAGCGGTTGACGTATCCGCTGTTCCAGGGGGAGGAATGGCAGAAGAACCAGGATTTCCTCGACAGCATCCGGCCCATCGCCGAGGAAAGCGGAAAGACGGTCGCGCAGCTGGCGATTGCGTGGGTCATCCAGCGTCCGGGAATCACTTCGGCCCTCTGCGGGGCAAAAAGGCCCGAACAAATTCGTGAAACGGCTGTCGCGATGGACTGGACGTTCACGCCAGACCAGCTGGCCCGAATCGACCACGCGATCACCGAACGCGGCCCCGTGAAGGCGCGGTAACCGCAAGGACCGGCGTCCCCACGGTTCGCGGACGACGCGGCGATGATGAACCCCTCTATACTCTCTCTATGAACAACTGGACTGACTACGCCCGTGGATACGGGCAGCAAGCTCGAATCGCCTCGCGGCAGCTCGCGCTCGCCCCCACTGAGGCGAAGAACCTGTGGCTGAAGACCGCGGCTGCCGAATTGCGCCGTCATTCGGCCCGGCTGATTGCCGAGAACGCCAAAGACGTGGCCGCGGCTCCGTCATTCGGACTGAATGCTGCCGCGATCGATCGCCTCACGCTCAACGAGAAGCGGATCGACGGTGTCGCCTCGGCGCTCGAGGAAGTGGCGGCGCTGGCCGACCCGGTGGGGGAAGTGATCGAACGGTCGACGCGACCGAACGGGCTGGCGATCCAGCGCGTGCGGGTTCCCCTGGGAGTGGTGTTCTTCATTTACGAATCGCGTCCGAACGTCACGGCTGATGCGGCGGCCATCTGCGTCAAAAGCGGGAATGCGGTGATCCTGCGTGGCGGCAAAGAGGCCCTGCATTCGAACCTGGCGATGCACCAGCTGTTGTCGGAGACACTGGCCGCCTGCGGGCTGCCGAAGGACGCCGTACAACTCGTGGACACCACCGACCGCGACGCGGTCGGGGCGTTCCTAAAGCTCAACGAATTCATTGACGTCACGATTCCCCGCGGCGGCAAGACCCTGATCGAGCGCGTCGCGGCGGAAGCGACGATGCCGGTCATCAAGCATTTCGACGGCGTCTGCCACGTCTACGTCGACAAGTCGGCCGACCTGGTGATGGCCGAAAAGATCCTGATCAACAGCAAGACGCACCGGCCCGGCGTGTGCAACGCGGCGGAATCCGTGTTGATCCACCGCGATGTGGCGGTTCCGTTCCTGAAGTCGGCCGGAGTGGCGCTCGAGAAGGCAGGCGTGCAGGTGCGGGGAGACGCGAGAGTGCGTGAACTGCTCCCGTCCGCGACGCCCGCAACGGAGCAGGACTACCGGACCGAATACCTCGACCTGATCCTGTCGGCCAGAGTGGTCGACAACTTCCAGGAAGCAATCGATCACATCAACGAGTATGGGTCGCACCATACGGATGCGATCGTGACGCGCGACGGAGAGGCGGCACGCCAGTTCACTGCGGCCGTCGATTCCTCGGCCGTCATGGTGAACGCCAGCACGCGATTCAACGATGGCGGCGAACTCGGGCTGGGAGCCGAGATCGGCATCAGCACCGACAAGTTCCACGCACGGGGCCCTTGCGGCCTGCGGGAACTGACGAGCTACAAATACATCGTCGAAGGCGCAGGGCAGGTACGTGCCTGAGCTGACTTGGCCATCGCCATGCAGGCGTTACTCGACGGCCTTGGCCGCGGTTGCTTCTGCGGGTTTCAGATGGGCGTCGAGGAAGCCGTAGATCAGTTCGCGGGATTCATAAGGGACGGAATGCCCGCGGCCGTGGACGAAGAACGCGAAGTTCTGGGACGCCTTCTCGAACTGGTAGGCATCGGCGACTTTGAGCAACGCCAGGACACGCTGTCGCTGCGTCAGCCCGTCGCCGTCGTTCAGGGCTGAGACGTCGAGCAGCGCCCGGGGCGCGACGAGCGCCATGATCTCGTGGAAGTCGATGGGGGGCAGCTGACCTTCGAGCAGGTCGGGGCGCAGCGGCTTGAAGTAGATGTACCAGCGGTTACGTGACCACTCGGTCGCCTTCGCGTTCTGACGGAACGTCGGGGCTGTGCAGTTCGAGGCGGCCGCCTTGATCCGTTCGTCGTAGGCGGCGAGGAACAGCGTTCCCTGGCCGCCGAGCGAGTGTCCCATACATCCGATGTGGTCCTTGTCGACTTCGGGGAGCGACTGCAGAACGTCGATGGCGATCGAATGCTCGTAGGTGAATTTGCCGACGGCCGTCCAATCGGGGTGCTTTTCGTAGAAGGCCGAAGTGACGTAAGAGCCCTCTTTGGGGATGCGATGGCCGGCGGTGAAATGATCGGGGGCGATCGCGACGTATCCGCGGCGGCAGAGGTGATCGAGGTAGGCCTTGTCCGGTGTGAACTTCGGGCCCGCGAGTTCGGCGAGTCCTGCGGCCATCTCCTTGCCGCGATCAGATGTGCCGTGCATCGCAACCACGCCCGGAAGCGACTTCTCGCGTTTGAGCGGAATTCCGATATAGGCGTGCGCCCGTTCGTCGGCCTCGACCGAATAGCTCACGAGACGCCGCTCGTAGAGACCGTCGACAACCACCGACTCGTGCACCTGGAGATCCAGCGGCGGGCGTTTCGCCGGCTTGTGCTGGTCTCGAAGAAGCTCGAGATAGCGGCGCTTCAGATCGGACTTTCGCGCGGACCATTGCTCGGGCGTGGTGACGCCCTCCGTCAGGTCGTCCCAGGTCGAAACGATCTTCTCGGGGGGCGTGAGCGTCCGGCCAGGCTCGGCAGCGTGCAGCGCGAGGGGCGTTGCGAGGAAGGCCAGGGCCAGCGTGAACGGATGCAGGCCGATGGTGGTGGTTCGGAGAATCATCATTCCTCAATCCGCGGGGGCTTCGGCCCGAAATACTGGAACAGGGTGCAGGCGAGCTTCGCGTTGTACAGCTTCCGCCGACGATCGGCCGACCATCCGAAGATGGCTTCGAACTCGGGATGGGCAGTCAGCAGGTAGAACGACCATGTGTCGAGCGACTGACAAAGATCCCCAAGGCGGTAATACGTTTCCTCGGCTTCATCGATCGTGCCGAGGCGTTCGCCGTAAGGAGGATTGGAAACGAGGCAGCCGTAGCTCGGCAGATCTTTCCATTCGGTAACGTTGCGCACGACGAAGTCGATATCGCTGCCGACGCCGGCCGAAATCGCATTTCGACCAGCCAGGGAAATCGCGCCCGCATCAAGATCACCGGCCAGGAGCTTGCCGTCGCTGGGCACGACCGCGGCACGGGCTTCCTCGCGGGCTTCGTCCCACAGGAGCTGCGGAACGCGGTACCAGTGCTCCGCGGCGAAATGACGGCGATAGCCGGGAGCCATCTTGCGCCCCAGGAGAGCGGCTTCGATCGCAATGGTTCCAGAGCCGCAGAACGGGTCGAGGAAGGGCCGGCCGTGACGCCAGTAGCTGAGCTGCAGCATCCCTGCGGCGAGGGTCTCGCGGAGCGGCGCAGCCCCGGATTTCACGCGGTAGCCGCGCTTGTGAAGGCCGTCGCCCGAGGTGTCGATCGAGAGCGTGACGAGGTCGTCGACGAGCGAGACCTCGATGGCGTATTCGGGGCCCGTCTCGTCGCACCACGTGAGACCGTAGGCCGCCTTCAGCCGTTCAACGATCGCCTTCTTCACGAGACGCTGGATGTCGGGCGTGCTGTGAAGCTGCGAACGGACGCTGCGGCCTGCGACCGGAAACTTCGCGTCTTTCGGAAGCCAGTCTTCCCAGGCGATCGCCCGCACTGAATCGAAGAGGATCCCGAAGTCGACGGCCTCGAACCTCGCTGGTACGACGCTGACGCGCTCGGCCGATCGGAGATTGATGTTGGTGCGGCAGATCGCCAGCTCATCGGCCTTGAACCACACGCGGCCGTCTTCGACGGTCGTGTTCTCATAGCCCAATTGCTTGAGCTCGCGGGCGACGACCGCTTCGAGTCCAAACGCAGTGACAGCGGCGAGCTGAAAAGACTCAGTAGACACAGCAGCACGACCGCGCGGCGCCGGGCCGCTCAAAGGAGGAACAGAAGAAAACGGGGGGGACGAAGACGGTCAGTATGAAGGACGATCGGTCGCGATGCGACCGGCGGGACGGGAATTGTAGGGCAGTCGCGTCTCGCAGCCCGGCTGGCCGAACATCGACGAGCCCGGGCTCGGAGAATCGCCCGAATCGAGGCGGAGGCTTCCCGCTGAAGCGAATCAGTCGGGCTGCTTCGCGTTGCGGCCGCACTCCCTGGATGGAAACTCCCGATCGCCCCCTGCGGGAATCTGAGTCACGGCGCGATGGGCGGGAGTGAACCACCGAACACAAGGAAGGGGGTGAACGGCTTCGCGGCCGTTACGCGAGTCGCCCGCGAGCGTCGTCGAGGACATCTTTCGTGCGGCTGCACCCGACGCGGGTCACTCCCAGGGAGCGGGCCTTGAGAATGCTGTCGAGGTCGCGAAGTCCTCCGGCCGCCTTCACCTGGACGTGCGGAGCGGAGTGTTTCCGCATGAGGACGAGGTCCTCCCAGGTCGAACCGCCGGAACCGTAGCCGGTCGATGTCTTCACCCAGTCGGCGTCGAGCTCGCTGCAGATCTCGCAGAGCCGGATTTTGTGTTCGTCCTTGAGATAGCAGTTCTCGAAAATGACCTTCACCTTGCGTCCGTGAGCGTGGGCCGCATCAACGACTGCGCGGATCTCGTTGCGAACGTAGTCCCAGTTGCCGCTGAGAACCTGCCCGATGTTGACGACCATGTCGAGTTCGGTGCAGCCCTCGGAGATCGCCAGGGCCGCTTCGGCCCGCTTCATGGCGGTGGTGTGTCCGCCATGCGGGAAGCCGATCGTCGTGCTGGGCTGGACGGTCGTCTCTCGCAGAACTTCCGCGCAGCGCCTGAGATAGAAAGGAAGGATGCACACGCTGGCAACGTCGTATTCCACCGCGAGCTTCAGCCCGGCCTCGAGTTCCTCGGTGGTGAGGACCGGGTTGAGCAACGAGTGGTCGATCATCTTGGCGATGTCGGCGACGGTCACGGACATGCGATGCTCCTCGAAAAAATGAAGCCCGGCTCTTTCGCCCTTTGACTGCAAGCCGGGCTTCCGAATTTCAGGCCGTGTGAAAAGCCGGGACCCTTACGAGCGGCCCTTGCCTTCGTAAACGGTCTCTTCGGTGACGACCTTGTCCATGAAGATGTCGTGGCCGTCCATCGGAATCTCCGGGAACATCTGGCACTCGAATGCCAGGGCGACGAGCGGCGTGTTTGCGCGGCAGTGCTCCAGGAGCTTGTCGTAGTAACCCTTGCCGTGTCCCGTCCGGCCGCCGCGTTTATCGAAGGCCACCCCCGGAACAAGGATCAGGTCGAGATCCTTGACATCGACCTTCTTCTCGGCGACCGTCCGCAGCTCGGCCTTCGGCTCGAGGATGCGGTACATGCCGAGTTCGAGCTCGTCCATCGACTCCAGGTGAAACAGTTCGAGCTCGCCGTCGACGCAATACGGGACGATGATCCGCTTGCCGCTTTCAAGGGCGATCGGCAGCGCCTGACGGGTGCGGACTTCCGAACGCACGTCGATGTAAAACATCACCGTCTGTGCGGCGTTGTATTCGGGCAGCGCCATCACGCGGGCGAGAATCAGCTTGCTGAGCTCATCTTTCTCGGCCAGGGCATTGCGATTCGCGTGGGATTGCTCGCGAATGGTTTTCTTCAGTTCAGCGACGGACGACATGGACTACAACCCGGGAAGAACGCGAATCGGCCGCTGCAACGGGGGGCGCGGCCATTCAGGCAGGCTCAAACGATAAGCCGCGGGGGAACCGCTGTCACGAGATGGGCCGAGGCAAGTTGCTCACGGCTTGAATTCGCGGGATGTCGCCGCGACATTGAACTGGAAGCCCGGTGACGAACCGGTCGCCAGATGAGAGGGTTTCTCGCGGGAGGCGAAGCGCTCCGTGCCGGTCAAACTGATTATTGATTCCGATCCGGGAATCGGCGACGCCGTCGCCGTCGCCCTGGCGGTGCTCGATCCGGAAATCGAGCTTCTGGCGATCACAGGGGTCGCAGGTCGCGTCAGCGGCGACCAGGCGACCCGCAACCTGCATGGTGTTCTTTCCGTGCTCGATCCGTCGCGCTGGCCGCGCATCGGGTGTGGAGAAGGACCGGCATTCTTCTGGCCTCCCGAGCCGGGCTCGATCGAGCCCGTGCTCCTGCATGGGCCGCAGGGAGTGGGGGAACTCGACGTCCCGAACACCGGACTGCACCAGAAACACGACTCCTGCAAGGTGATGTGCGAGATCGTCCGCGCTCACCCGCAGGAGGTGACGATCCTCACGCTCGGACCGCTGACCAACCTCGAGCGCGCGGCCGAACTGTGGCCCGAGTTCTGGGAAAGCGTTCACGATGTCGTCTGCCTCGGCGGAGCGCTCAATGGACCGGGCGATGTCACGGCGGCTGCCGAGTTCAACATCTTCGCCGACCCGGAAGCCGCCCACGCGTTCCTGAGATCGGCCGTCACCAAGACGCTGATCCCGCTCGAGGTTGCCAGGCATCTGCAGCTCAGCTTCGAACAATACACGCGGCTGAATAACGACAAGTATTCGCGCGTCGGGCAGCTCCTCGAGAGAACTCTTCCCTTTGCACTGCGGTCGCATCGACAGCATCTCGGCAAAGAGGTGTTGTGGATGCCGGAAATTGCGGCGCTGGCCTCGATTTCCCAGTCGCGGTCGTTTGAACGCGAGACGATGGCGGTCGACGTTGAGCTGCAGGGGCAGCTCACCAGAGGAATGACGATCGCAGATCGGCGACCGACATCACAATGGCGGCGCAATACCGATGTCGCCACCAGGTATGACGTCCGCAGCGTGCTCGACTGGATGACGCGGCTGCTGGCGCGAGGGTGACTCCGGTCCCGGCCGTTCCGGTTGACCGGTCGTCTTCAGTCCGCCGCTTTCTCGACGTCGGTGTCGCGCATCTGCACGATCACGATCCAGCCGGTGTCGCGCAGCTCCTGCGGCCGGCCCCGCACCAGCACCGGCTCGAACGCGGCCAGCCAGGTCCCCGATTCAGGCGGATCCAGCGGATCCCGGTAGTCGCGGATCAGGTTGTCGGGCAGCTCCGCTCCGGCCTCTCCGGCCATGCGCGTGGCGCGCATCTTGAGCAGGCGGCCCAGGTAGTCCGGGTGAATCCGATAGTTCTCGGCTTCGTCGTCAGGCTCCGTCGATTCCTTCATCAGGGGGTGATGCAGGACCAGACCCTGGTTCGAGTCGCCCAGTCCTTCGATGCGGTCGGCCCGCGTATCGACAAGGACCGCAATCTGATCGCTGCCCAGGCCGAACTGCAGGACGCTGAACTCACCAAGGTCCACCGTCATCGCCAGCACGCCGAGAACTTCCCGGTGCGGAGTCCCGGCCTTGCCGCTCCAGATCGGCGCAGAGAATGCCACCTTGAGCATCCCGCTCGAGCGGCTGGAGTACACGGCCGAGCGATAGACGTTGTGGATCGGCAGCGCCTTGGACGCTTCTTCCGGCGTCAGCTCGCGCCCGAGGCCATGGAAATAGTCGCGGAACGCGAAGTTCTCGCCGATCGTGTCAGAGGCCGGGGTCCGCGCCTGCTGTGTTCCGTTGCGGGCCATGACGAACCAGCTGCTCGCCTTGGCCGTCTGGTTGTGTTCGATGTAACGGCTGTCGAGCCAGGCCTGCAGCGTCTTGCGGACCGAATCGTCGTCCGGAGTCTTGTTGAGGGCGATTAGCGCCGTCCGCAGCTCGGTGTCGTTCGCTTCGGTCTCCAGGATTCGCCAGCGGAGATCCACTTCACCGGCCACCGTTCGCGCAGCAAAGCGCGACGCAACGCGGAGACCCTGCTCGCGCGCGAGCTCAGCCGTGACCCGCGCCCCGCGTTCGTGACCCGCCAGACGCTGGAACGCGATAGCGGCGCTCGCGGCGCCCAGGATCGCCAGGACGCCGATCAGCGTGAGCACCTGGGCCGCACCGCGGTGATGCCGAGACCACCGACCGAGCGACTGCATCCACGAATCGTGGGCGATCGAGACCGGTTCATCAGCGAGGAACCGTTCGACGTCGCGGGCGAGATCCAGGGCGGTCTCGTAGCGCTCGCCCGGGTTTTTCGCCATCGCTTTCAGGCAGACCGCTTCGATGGCGGAGGGGATGTTCCGCTGCACCGCGCGGGGGGACGGAAACGACGCCGTGCACGCGCGGTCGATCACTTCGCGGGCGCTGCGTCCATCGTACGGAGCGCGACCGGTCAGGATCTTGTAGAGCGTTGCGCCGAGGCTGAAGATGTCGCTGGCGGGCGTAAGGTCAATGTTCCCCGAAGCCTGTTCCGGGCTCATGAAAGCGGGCGTCCCCGCTCCGCCGCCGGAGGAGTCGTTGCTTCCACCCGCCGTCGGCATCAGCGTATGTTCGCCGCTGGCCCGCGCCTGCTCGTCGCGGCCGATCGGCATCGCCAGGCCCCAGTCCACCACGAGCGTTTCCCCGAAACGCCCGAGCATCACGTTCTGCGGCTTGATGTCCCGGTGGAGCACGCCGCGGTTGTGGGCGTAAGCAAGTGTCTGGCACGCAGTGACGAAGCGGCCCAGCAGGTCGCGCAGTTCGATCGACTGCGCGGCGGTATTGGATTTCGCGAGCGGGTTCTCGTGATAACGGCGAATCGCGTCATCGAGGGTTTCGCCGCGGATCAGCCGCATCACGTAGAACGGGCGGCCGTCCTCGGTCTTCCCGAATGCATGCAGCGGAACGACGCCGGGATGCTCGAGCCGCGCGGTAATCTCGGCTTCGACCTGGAACCGCTGGAGGCAGAGTGGGTCGCGGATCAGTTGCGGGTGGACGAACTTGACGGCGACGTCGCGATTGAGCGTGCCATCTTCGGCGGCGTAAACCGCCCCGAGGCCTCCCTTGGCGAGGAACCTCAGCTGGCGGAAGCGGGCATAGGTGTCGAGCTTGTCGGGAGCCGGGACGTTGGGATCGACGTTCGCGGCCGGGGTGCTCGCGTCCGACCCCGGGACATAGGTGGCCAGCCGACGGGCGTCGCGCTCCTGAAGGGCCGCGATCTTCCAGCGGACTTGGTCCATGAGTTCTGGGACGTGCGCGCAGAGCGTCTCGGCAGAGAGAAACTCTCCGCGGGCGTTCGCTTCCTCCCACTGCAGGAGAAGGCGATCGATGATGGAATCTTCCGCACCGCGGACCGTCCCTGACCCAGGTCCGCGGCGGTCGTCAACGGGCGGTTGGTTCATGGCAATCGGTGATTGCAGGTCCTATGCCGCGTGTGCAGGGCGGGAGGGCTGCTGGAACAAAGCTCATGTTCGAAAGCTTCTCAACGATCCAGACGCGGTTGTCGATCGCGTCATCGGAGTCCAGGCAGCGAGCCTGAATCCGGCAGACTCAATGGTGTTCTCTGATGGATGACATCATATCGACGGAGACGCTCCGGCGCATCCAACGGCCGACCACCAATCGCGCGGACAGGACAACCCCGGCCGTCTCAACCGGAAGGATTTACAAGGAAGTGTTGCAGGAACAGACGTCGCCTGCGTGTTTCGAACGATTCGCGAATCCAGCGGTGAAACTGCGCCAGGCGGGCGGGACGCGCCGATGGCGGAGACCGTTCGGGAATTGCTCTAGCTGCAAGATTTGCTGGAAACGTAGATTGCGCAATTCAGGTTCTGTTTGCAGGGAAGCAAACCTATGGAGCGACTGGTCTTTTTCGAGGACGCAGCGGCGGAAAATTTCCGACCGCTGACGTGGCTGCGTCCCGTCTTTGAACTCCGCTGCGGGCACTACACCGTTCGCGAGCGAATGCTGGCTGCGTTTCCGAAGGCCGAGTGGGGCGTCTCGATCCGTCCCGACTTGGCCGAGGTCTATGCCGAAGAGCATCCCGCCGCGCATGTGAACAAGGAACGATGGCTGGCGGCGGGGCCTGCACTGCTGGTGAACGGCCGATGGATCGGTGACCCCGCGTTCCTGGCGTCGCTCACCCCGGGAGAGGCGGTCATCTGCGACGGCGTGGTGGCCGCCATTCGCGTGGATGCGGAAGAGGCCGCTGTGTTGTCGTCGGTTCCCGACTGGACGAACGCGATCACCCGCCTGGCAAACTCGCGGGACGCAGTCACGCGTCCGGGGCGCCTGCTGGAGTATCCGTGGCATTTGATTGAAGCGAATCCGACGCAGCTGACCAGTGATTTCCGCGCCCGCCGTCGCGGGCCGACCAAAGCCAACCTGAATGCCCAGGTGGCTATCCAGGGACGCGACGCCGATGTGTTCATCGATCCCTCGGCAGAGGTTGATCCCTTCGTCGTGCTCGATGCGCGGTCGGGGCCGATCTGGATCGATGCCGGGGCAAAACTGCAGCCGTTCACCCGCCTGGAAGGTCCCTGCTATGTCGGGCCGGGAAGCCAGCTGTTCCGCGCGAACGTTCGTGAAGGAACCACCATTGGACCGGTCTGCCGGGTCGGCGGGGAGATCGAGGAGAGCATCCTCCACGGATACGCCAACAAGTATCACGACGGGTTCCTCGGCCACAGCTACGTCTGTCCCTGGGTGAACCTGGGGGCGCTGTCGACCAACAGCGACCTCAAGAACGACTATTCGGCCGTCAAGGTTCCGCTGTGGGGCGAGCCGATCGACAGCGGGTCGACAAAAGTCGGCTGCTTCATCGGCGACCACTCGAAGACGGCGATCTGCAGCCTGTTCAACACCGGCACTTCGGTCGGCGTCATGAGCATGGTTCTCCCCGGTGGAGAACTCCTGCCGAAGCACATCCCGAGTTGCAGCCGCTACTGGCACGGCACGATCGAGGAACTGCCTGCGTTCGACGCGGCTCTCGAAACGGCCCGTATCGCGATGTCGCGACGGAACTGCATTCTCTCACCCGCCGGGGAGCGACTGCTGCGCCGCGTGCTGCATCTCACGGCCGAAGAACGCGAGGTCGCCAGCCACCGCTCCCAGATGATCCAGCAGCGACTGGTCCTGCGATAGACTTGGCAGGCTCATTGTGCCGGCGGAATGACGAACGAGAACGCCGGCGGAACGTCGTGCGTCAACGGGACACTGCGGATCCGTTCGGCCAACCCGCGGTTGTGCCGGAGCCCCTCGCGAATCCCTTCCCGCATCGCGTCGGTCAGGTGCGGGGCCGGATGCCATTCGGCGAGCACCGCCAGTTGGTGATCGTCATAAGCCATCGGCGACGCCGGTTGCGGGACGGCGGGAGAAGTCGTCGACTCAGGCATCGGATCGGCGGCAGGGCTGGAGACCGGGGTCGTCAGCGACGCGATGACGGCGCCCGAAACCACGGTGGTCATCTGCGTCGTGAAATCGCGACGGGAAACTGTCGACATGCGAGTGACCAACGGCGAGCGTCTGTGGGAAAGTCGAACGCGTCGAGAGTGTAGCAGCCTGCCTCCGTTCGGGCCGGTTTCACGTCCGGGCTGGCTCCGGTCGGCCAGGCCGCTGCGGGGCCGGGCAGCAACCGGCGGCGCACACATCCCAGTTCGGACCGAACTTTCCAATCGCTTCCCGGGGCGTTCCAGGGGCGAGACGCTCCTGGATGAGCTTGCGGATCATGCTGATGAAACGGGAATGCGTCCCGACCGTGCCAGCTCGGTGCAGGGTCATCTTCAGTTCGTCGGCCAGTTGGACGCACTCTTCATCGAGATCGAACAGCACCTCGATGTGATCCGAAATGAAGCCGATGGGAGCGATGACGACATGGTTCACCCCCCGCTGGCGAAGGGCCGTCATCGCGTCCTTCACGTCGGGCTCGAGCCACGGATCTTCCGGCCGTCCGCTGCGGCTCTGGTAGACGAGCTGAACGCGATCGGACGGGAACCCGATCGCTTCGGCGATCAGCCGGGTCGATTCGGCGAGCTGTTTCACGTAATCGCACCGGCTGGCCATCGAATCGGGGATGCTGTGCGCCGTGCAGAGCAGGTGAATTTGGTCGCGGTCGGCCGCGTCGAACTTCGCGATCTCGTGTTCGACCCGTTCGACCTCGGCGGCGATGTAGTCCGGGTGGTTGTAGAAGACGCGGAGTTTGTCGATGACGGGGGCGTCGTCGCCGACGACCTGCTGGGCGGCGGCGATGTTCTCGCGGTACTGGCGGCAACCGGAATAGGAACTCTGGCCTGACGTCACGAAGGCGAGCGTTTTCCGGCGGCCGTGCCGGGCCATTTCGGCGAGTGTGTCCGGCAGCAGCGGATGCCAGTTGCGGTTGCCGAAATAGATCGGCAGGTCGATGCCGTGCGCGTCAAGCTCCGGACGGAGCGCGGCAATGAGCGCCCGGTTCTGGGCGTTGATCGGGCTGACGCCGCCGAAATGCTGGTAATGCTCGGCAACTTCGAGCATGCGTTCGCGCGGGACGTTGCGACCGCGAAGGACGTTTTCCAGGAACGGAATGACGTCGTCCGGACCTTCGGGGCCGCCAAAGGAGACGACGAGGATGGAGTCGTAGGACATGCAGGGAACGGGAGCGTGAGAGCGGTCAGGGGGGCGGACCCGACAGAATACCGTCAGCCGCGAACGGCATCACATCCGACCGCAATTCACTTCCCGCCTTCACCGGAATCCTCGAATCACTGCTTCCGGACGGGAACGCGTTTCAGGCTGTTCCGGCGGCGTTTCAGCCACAGGCCGACGCCGAATCCAGCGACGAGCAGCAGGACGACGGGGGCGATGTGGATCGGCTCGACGAGATAGTGCATGGTGGAGTCGCCTTCCGTGACACCGTGGCCTGGATGTGCCAGAAGAGATCCGGTGCAGACGAGGCAGGCCGTCAGGCTATACGCAAACAGTCGCATCCGGTGATCCGTTCCCTGGTACAAACTGGCCCGGGTTCCAATGTGGCCCGGCCTCTAAAACTGGCCCGAAATCGCTCGCGATCCGTTCAACGGGCGACTGGGGAATCCAGTGTCGCGAAGTTGCCGAGCAGGTTCAATCCCTGAGTCTGGCTCTTCTCCGGGTGAAACTGCGTCGCGAACAGGTTGCCGCGGGCGATCATCGCAGTGAACTCGACACCGTGCCCGGCCGTTGCGGCAATGACGGCCGGATCGCGGGGTTTGACGTAGTAGCTGTGAACAAAATAGACCGATGGGCTCGGGCCGGCCCCATCCAGGAGCGGATTGGGCTTCCGGATCGTGAGGGTGTTCCAGCCCATGTGCGGGATCTTCAGGCCGGGCTGCGACTCGAAACGGACCACCTCTCCCGGCACGATTCCGAGCCCTTCGTACTCGCCGTCTTCGTAGCTGACGTCGAAAAGGAGCTGCAGGCCCAGACAGATGCCGAGGAAGGGGCGATCGGCCGCGATGTGCTCTTTGATCAGCCCGACGAAGTCGTGGCGTTTGAGTTCGGCGATGGCGTCACGAAATGCGCCGACGCCGGGCAAAACCAGCGAATCAGCTCCGGCTGCTTCTGCCGGCGTGCGACAGATGACCGCCCCGGCGCCGACCTTTTCGAGCGCCTTCTGCACGCTGCGGAGGTTGCCCATCCCGTAGTCGATGATGTGAACCGTAGAGGGCATGGAGATTGCGTCGCAGAGAGCAGGGGGAGTTTGCCCGCAGAAGGGCGGAAATGACATCGGGCTTCTTCCGAGAACCGGAAGAAGCCCGAGAAAGGTCAGATCCACACATCCGGGCGGGTCTCAGGCGTCATAGAGGAGCCTGGCCGGCCGGCGAGGGTTCACAGTTCGTCGTCGTCTTCTTCCGACGAGGCGAACGAAGGGTGATTGGCGAAGGCGGCGTCGGCCGGGCCGTGGTCGTAGCAGTCTTCGTCGTGCCACAGCGGCACGCCAGCTGCATACCGGGCAGCGAGCATACGGACCTTGTCATCCGAGCCGGGCTTGGCGGCCGTCGGAATCAGCGGGTCGATTCCCTCAAACGATTCAATCTCGAATTCGCCTTCAGCCTCGTCGAAGCTGAGCTCCGTGCCGATAGCGACGTCAAATTCCGGGTCCACTTCAAAATGAAATTCCATGTCGCTATCTCCGTCCACCGAATTGCAAGGGGATGTGCTGCAGCCGACTGCTTCACGAAATCGAAGGCACTCGATCTGGGTTCCTGAGACCGAACGCTCTCGATCAGGCGCAAGTCCGTGCGCAAGAGGCGAAGCACCAAAATGTCATGTTATGACATCGGCGCACGCGTCATCCGAATCCTTCGGAGAAACCAAGTTCCTGGCGGGAAACTCAAACTGACGTCTGGGGTGACGTACGAGGAACTTGCGACGCGATTTTTGAGCAGATGTCGCGGGTTGTCAACAGGAATTTCCGCTGTTCACGGTTCGCCGGCGATCAAGGTGACTGCTAATCTTCCGTCCTCCCGATGAGTGATTCTACGGAAGATGTGCCGGTCCTGGCGCTGCCGGATCTGATTCCTCGACTCCGCCGCGTTGATGCTTTCGCAGCCGTCGTCCGTGCCCTTCAGCGTGGAGACAGCGGCACGATTGACGGGGCGTGGGGCTCATCGTCCGCGCTCGCCACGGCCGCACTCGCCGCCGCACTCCCGCGCACCGCCGACGCCGGGGAAACCCTGCTCGTCGTCACCCCGAGAATCAGTGACGTCGACGACGTGGTTGCGGATCTCGCTTCCTATTTCGAAGAACCGCCTGAAGTCTTTCCCGCCTGGGAGACTCTCCCTCAGGAACAATCAGTCTCCGACCCGATCTTCGGTGCTCGGCTGCAGCTCCTGAATGACGTCGAATCGGGGCACGCTCCTCGCGTTGTTGTCGCCAGCCTGCCCGCGCTCCTGCAACCCGTTCCCGACGCGGCCGAACGGAAACTGGGAACGCGGCGACTCGTCGTCGGTGAGTCGCTCGACCTGGAAGAGTTCCTCAAGTGGCTCGTCGACCGGGGCTTCGAACGGCAGTCGGCCCTCGAGAGGCCGGGCGAGTTCAGCGTTCACGGCGGAATCCTGGACGTCTTCTCTCCGGGATCGGCAGAACCGATCCGGGTGGAACTCTTCGGCGATGATATTGAATCGATCCGCACGTTTGATCCGGAGACGCAGCGCAAGACTGGGGAACTGCAGGAAGCGAAAGTCACCGCGGTGTCCGCCTCGGCGGGCGCGGCACGCCCCCCCGCCGGCGACTCCTCAGGCAACGGCGACACCAATGGCGAGGAGCGCGATCCGTCCGTCCACGTGGGCCGCGCGCCGGCCACCGCCGGCGGGCAGTTTGTCGAGTCCCTTCCCGCGGGAAGCTGGGTCGTCCTCTACGAACCGCAGGAACTGATTGAGGAAGGGAAGCACTACCTCAGCCGACTGAACAACCCTCGCGGGTTGTTCAGCGTGCCAGCGGTCATCGAGGCGTGCACGCGCCGGCCGAGCGTGACGATCGCCGCCCTCAGCGGCGGCAGCCTGGAGACCACCTGTCGCCTGCAGGTCGAATCGATCGAACGGTTTGGCGGACCGCGGGCGGAAGTGCTCAAGGAACTGGCCAGCATCGTCGGCCGCGAAGAGAAAGTGGTGATCGCCTGCCACAACGAAGGCGAGCGCGAACGTCTCAAGGAACTGCTCGAGCAGTCCGCCCCCGAACTCGCCCCGCAGGTGAGGCTCTGCCTGGGAGCCGTGACGCGCGGTTTCCGGCTGGTCGTCGAGCGGGTGCTGGTTCTCAGCGACGCCGAACTGTTCAGCCGCGTCGACGTCCGCCGCGTCGCCCGCAAGAAAAAGATCGAGAGCCGGGCCCTCGATACGTTCCTCGATCTGAACGAGGGTGACCTCGTCGTCCATCTCGCGCATGGCATCGGCCGCTACCGCGGGATGCAGGTGATCGAGAAGGAAGGACGGCGCGAGGAGCACCTGTCGCTGGAGTTTCGCGACAACGTCCGCATCTGGGTGCCGGTCTCGCTGATTCACCTCGTCCAGAAATACATCGGCGCGGCGAAAGCGGCCCCGACCCTGTCGAAGATCGGCGGGACGGCATGGTCGAAGAGCAAGGAACGCGTCCAGCAGGCAGTATCGGACATGGCGTCCGACATGCTCCGACTGCAGGCCCAGCGGGATGCCATGCCCGGTTTTCCCAACCCGGAAGATTCGCACTTCCAGCATGAATTCGAAGCCGCGTTTCCCTACACGGAAACGCCCGACCAGCTCACGTCGATCGAAGCGGTCAAGAAGGATCTCGAGAAGCCGCGGCCGATGGACCGCCTGCTCTGCGGCGACGTCGGATTCGGAAAGACGGAAGTCGCGATGCGGGCGGCGTTCAAGGTGGTCGATTCCGGCAGGCAGGTCGCCGTGCTCGTGCCGACGACCGTGCTGGCCGAACAGCACTACCGCACGTTCTGCGAGCGGATGGCCGAATTTCCAGTCCGCGTCGAAGTGCTGTCGCGGTTCAAATCGAAGGCCGAACAGCGGGAAGTGCTGAAGCAGGCCGAAGAAGGACGGGTCGACATCGTGATCGGCACCCACCGCCTGGTTCAGAAAGACGTAAGATTCAAAGACTTGGGACTTCTGGTCGTCGACGAGGAACAGCGATTCGGAGTCGAGCACAAGGAGCGGCTGAAGCACCTGCGGCTCACCGTCGACGTCCTGACGATGACGGCCACGCCGATTCCGCGAACGCTCCACTTCTCGCTGATGGGGATTCGCGACATCTCCAACCTGACGACTCCGCCGCAGGATCGCGTCCCCATCGAGACCCGTATCGTGCGCTGGGACGGCGAACTGATCCGCTCCGCGATCGTCCGGGAGTTGAACCGCGGAGGGCAGGCCTACTTCGTCCACAACCGCGTCTACGACATCTACGAGATCGTCGACAGGCTGCAGAACATCATCCCCGAAGCGAAGATCACCGTCGTCCACGGGCAGATGGATGGCGACGAACTCGAACGCAACATGCTCGAGTTCGTGCAGGGGAAAGCGAACGTGCTCGTGGCCACGACGATCATCGAAAGCGGCCTCGATATCCCGAACGCCAACACCATCTTCATCGATCAGTCCGAGAACTACGGACTGGCTGACATGCACCAGCTGCGGGGACGCGTCGGACGTTATAAGCATCGCGCCTACTGCTACCTGCTGCTCGATCCGCGAAAGCATCTGTCGGCCGTCGCGGCCAAGCGTCTCAAAACCCTCGAGGAATACAGCGAACTCGGGGCCGGATTCAAAATCGCGATGCGCGATCTCGAGATCCGCGGAGCGGGCAACATCCTCGGGACGGAGCAGAGCGGCCACATCACGACCGTCGGCTACGAGCTCTACTGCCAGTTGCTTGAGAACGCCGTCCGCGGCCTGCAGCACCTGCCCGCCAGGGAAACGAAGCACGTCAACATCGACCTCCCGCTCACGGCGTTCGTTCCGAATTCCTATGTCCCGCCCGGACGCCAGAAGATCGATGTCTACCGCAAGCTGTTTTCCGCGGCGTCGCAGGAAGAGCTGGTGGATGTGCTGAGTGAAATGCGGGATCGGTTCGGGCCGGTGCCGATGGAACTGGAACAGCTCGCCCGCGTGCGAGAGCTGCAGATTCACGCCCAGACCTGGACCATCGACAAGGTCCATCTCGAGGACGACGGCCGCTTCGCAGTGTTCCACTACCGTAAGTCGAACGAGATCGTGGAACTCCAGAAGCGTGTCGGCCGCGACCTGCGGATCGTCGACAACGACCGGAAGGCGTACTACCTGCTGCCGAAGCGCGGAATCGAAGGAGACGAACTGATCGCGGTGCTGATCAGGGTGCTGACGAGTCCTCCGGTCGCAACTCCGGTGTCGCGGACGCCGCCCCCGCGTCGCCCGGCGCCGCCGCGAAGGCCGGTGTAGAAATCGACACTCTTGCCGACGCTGCCCGCGTCGGCCCGACTTCGTCAGATCGCATTCCGGGCAACAATGAGTTCTTCAACCGTCTTGAGGAGGGAGGGAACCTCTCGGCGCGTTACGATCCGCGGCGACATCGTGTCCTGCAACTTCAAACAGGAAGCTGCCATGAAGCACTGCCTTGCGCTCGTTGTGATGTTGGTCTCCGCGGCCGCCGGCGCTGCGGAACCCCAGGTCAGGGCGCTCTGGCCCGCTGAGGTCCCGGGGCCACTTCCGATCGTCGATGGAGACGAGCGCGATCTCACAAAGGACACCGACAGGCCCATCGCCGGCAGGCGGATCATCAAGCTCGGTCACGTCCGCACGCCGCAGATGCACGTCTATCTCCCGGCAAAGGACAAGGCGAATGGGGCCGCGGTGGTCATTGCTCCGGGCGGCGGCTTCAGCATTCTCGCCTGGGATCTCGAAGGGACCGAAGTCGCGGAATGGCTCAACTCGCTCGGGTACGCGGCCGTCGTTCTCAAGTACCGGGTGCCGACACGGACGCACGGCGAAACGCTCGATGCGACCCACCCCGTGCCGCTCGTCTCCTTGGGACCGGTGATGGACGCCCAGCGAGCGCTGTCATTGACCCGGTCACACGCCGCCGAATGGAACATCGATCCCGGCCGCATCGGCATCCTGGGATTCTCCGCGGGCGGAAACATCGCGGGGCTGACGGCCTGCCTCACGGGAGAGCGGGTCTATGGCCCGGTCGACGACGCGGACAAGGCGGGCTGCGAGGCAAACTTTGCGATCCTCGTCTACCCGGCCCGTCTCGTGGACGAGACTTCGGGGCAGCTGAAGCCGCATGTCAAGGTGTCGGAGAAGACCCCTCCAATGTTCTTCGTGATGACGCAGGACGATCGCGTCGGCTGTGAGAACTGCACGGCCCTGTTCACCGCGCTCACCCGGGCGAAAGTCCCCGCCGAGATCCATGTCTTCACGCATGGCGGCCACGGCTACGGGCTGCGTCCGACGGAGAAACCCGTGACGCACTGGTCGGAGGACGCCGCCGCGTGGATGAAGGCGATGGGATTTGATGACGCTAGGATGAAAGAGTAACCCGGGGATACAACTGCGGACTCTGTACTAGCTTGGAGCTTCGCCTGGGCCACGAGACGGAAACTCAGTCGTCAGCCGTCTGGTGTTGACGATACTCTTAGACAATGCGATTGAGAATAAGGACGGCCTGCCAGTCGCCGTCGCGTTAGGACTGAAGGGCTAGTTGGCGGAGATGTCGTATGGTTACGCAATCGATCACACTAAAAAGCGACGAGCAATTCGGCCGTCGGGTGCCATCCGAGTCCCTCGGTTGCGTTCTTGAACAAATTCCGGAAGCCGTGCGACGGTCAGTCCGAATGGCGATGGAAGGCCGCAGTCGGTCTAGAGGGAAGCGACCGAACTGGCTTCGTACCGCTTCCGACCTCCGATTCTTGGGCCACGAAGGCAATGACCAAACGATCCTTCACTTCGAGATTTCCACGCTGAAGGAAGCGGCCCCTCGCCTGTATGAGCAGCAAGAGATTTGGCCGACCCGGCCGCGAGCTGACGACACGGGGCTCGATGTTCTCGCAGATGTGTTTCGTGACGTGGCGACGAGAAATGCCGACAGTGAACGTTTCGATCGACCTCTATTGGATTCGTTGTCCCATTTCGGGAATATCCTGAACGGCACTTTCAGTGAGTTGGTGGTCTCAAGCCATCGGAAACCTGGTGTCGAGGACGTCTCGGTTACTGCCGATGTCATCAATGCGGCCCGCGAACTTGGGACGAACACTCCGCAACCTCGACGCGTTCGCGTGGTTGGCCGATTAGATATGGTACGCGCGAGCACTCAATCGTTTGGATTGGTGCTTGACGGCGGCGAAGAAGTCAGGGGGGTGATGTCTGAAGGCGTAGTGGGGGAACTCGGTTCTTTGTTAAGTCAACGAGTCTTAGTGGCAGGAAGTGTTGTCTATCGCGCCTCGGGGCGGGTCCTGAGAATCGATGCAGAACACATCACTGCAACAACGGAGGTCGGGGAATTCTTTTCGTCCATCCCAAAGTCTCCGCGTCAGAGATTTGACTTGCGAGACGTTGTCAGAGAGCAACACCACAAGCTCGGCCTAGCGGGTGTTATTGGAAAGTGGCCCGGCGACGAAAGTGAGGACGACATTCTTCGAGCGCTCGAGGAACTTAGCTGAATGGCCACTTCTGGTGCCTATCTCTTGGACACAAATATTCTCGTCCATTTGATCCGACGGAGCATTGTCGGAGTGGCGATCGAAAGTCAGTTCGGCTTGGCTAGTTCACTCAACCGTTGCGTCATCTCGGTAGTCACAGTCGGTGAAATGTACGCACTTGCGAAGAAGTTGAATTGGGGTGGGACGAGACAGTCGAACTTGGCGCAGTTGCTTGGTCAAGTTGTATGGGTGGATATCAGCCACCCCGACATCCTTGCGGCATATGGCGACTTGGACGACGTCAGTAGCCGCTCAGGTCGTACGATGGGCAAGAACGATGTTTGGATTGCGGCAACCGCAAAGGTGTCTGGAGCTACATTGCTTACCACCGATGGCGACTTTGATCACCTTCACGTAAGTCACCTCAACCGGATTCGAATCGACTCCAGATCAGGCCAGCCTCTTCCGTGATCGTCAGGGCATGAAAAAGGCGACTTCGCTCGGTTCCTAGACTGGATACTTGATTCGCGCACACGCAGCCGCGCCGATGAATCCCGCTTCGTTGCCGAGCGAGGCGTAGTCGATGACCGTGCGCTCTCCCGTGATGGGGAACGTCCGTTTCTTCACCTCGGCCCGCAGCGCCTCCAGGAAGGCCCGGCCAAGCTCCGTCGTGTGCTGGCCGAACGTCATGGCGCCGCCGACCAGGACCATCTCCGGATTCAGGATGTGAATCACGTTGACGGTGCCGATGGCGAGATACTTCGCGGATTCGAGGATCAGGTCGTGGGAGAGTTCGTCGCCCGACTGAGCCGCCTGAGAGATCGCCAGAGCCGTCAGCGAGGCATCGTCACTGGCGAGAGATGAGGAACGGCCAGCGGCAATGGCTTCCCGGAAGCGCCTCACGAGGGCCTTCGCGCCGACATACAGCTCCACGCAGCCGTGAATGCCGAACTCGGACCGCGGTCCGCCATCTTCCTGGATGATGATGTGCCCGCACTCAGCGGCATGCGAATGGGCCCCTTCCCAGACCTTGCCATCCAGTACGATGCCCCCGCCGACGCCCGTGCCAAGCGTCCAGAACATCAGGCTGCCGGCGTTCTTTCCAGCGCCGAGCCAGGTTTCACCGAGGGCCGCCGCATTGGCGTCGTTCTGCAGGACCGCCGGCTTGCCGAACCGCTGCGAGACCATGTCGCGAAGGGGAAGGTTCTTCCATCCCGGAAGGTTGAACGGATGGAAGACGACGCCAGCCGGGATGTCCATCGTCCCCGGAGCGGCGACGCCAATCGCCCGGACCTGATCCCAGGTGATGCCCGCGTCGACGACGAGCTCGCGGGAAATTCGCTCCAGGTTGGCGAGCCCCGCTTCGAGACCGTCTTCCAGCGCCGAGGAGGCATGCCGCTTCTGGAGAATCCGGCCGTCATTCGTGACGATTCCGGCCTTGATACTGGACCCGCCGATGTCGATGCCAAGGTAGCAGGATTCCGACGCTGGCATCGTGACTGAGGCTGTTCGAATGGAGGACGGCAAGGCGAACGCCGCAGTGCCGCCGGGCCCGCGTGGACGGTCACCGGGCGCGACCGTTCCATGCGATCATTCGAAGATACGGCAGGCCGCCAAGACATCGCAACAGCGAGTTTGATGCAGGAGGCCTGAACTTCAGCACTCGATGGCTGCCGCCGGACTTTCCCGGACCACCACCTGATCGAGGACATTGCTCAGACCGGAAATCCTGCGGACCAGCGCGGCGATATCCGGTTGGACGCTCGCGGTTTCGAGGACTCCCTGCACGCAGAGACCATTCTCCAGGCGGCGGACCACAAGCGACGAGAAATGGAGCCCCGGTGTCTCCTGAAGCTTCCTCTGGACGTCGCGCTCCAGGTCGTGCGACCGCGAGCATTCGCCGTAATCGAGAGGGCAGTAGTCTCCGACCGGGCTGAACTCATCCCAATCGCGGGGAGCCTCGGAGAAGTCGTTGTCGGCGAGCAGCATCTCCGCGGCGGAGGCGGCAGCACCGACGTCCACGCAATCACGAGTGACCATAGGACACCTCGTTGACACGGACCTGGGAGAACTGGGTCAGCGCATTCCATCTTCCCCGGCGGACTCGAAAACCTCAAGTCCGCCCCCGCGGAGCTTCACCCGAATTTCACATCGCTCAGCCGTCGATGAAACGCCGGGTGATGTCGCCGTAAGCGTCAATACGGCGGTCGCGCAGGAACGGCCAGTGCGTTCGCTGCACGTCGAGCTTGGAGAAGTCGCATTCCGCGATCAGGATCTCGTCCTTCTCCACGCTCGCCTTGGCCATGATCTGGCCATTCGGTCCGCAGAGGAAACTCTGTCCCCAGAACTCGATGCCTCCGCCGTCGCCCGCTTCATGCCCGACGCGGTTGGGCACGGCGACGAACACGCCATTCGCAATGGCGTGGCTGCGCTGGATCGTCTCCCACGAGTCGTGCTGGGCCTTCCCGTACTCGGCCTTCTCGGAGGGATGCCAGCCGATCGCCGTGGGATAGAACAGGATCTGAGCGCCGGCGAGGGCCGTGAGCCGGGCCCCTTCCGGATACCACTGGTCCCAGCAGACGAGCACGCCGATCCGGCCGAACTTCGTATCGTGGGCCTTGAATCCGAGGTCGCCCGGAGTGAAGTAGAACTTCTCCAGGAACAGCGGATCGTCGGGAATATGCATCTTGCGATACATCCCCTTCAGCGACCCGTCGGCATCCATGACGACGGCCGTGTTGTGGTACAGCCCGGGAGCCCGCCGTTCGAACAGCGAACCGACGATGACGATCCCGTACTCCTTCGCGACCTTCCCGAGCGCCTCCGTGCTGGGGCCGGGAATCGATTCCGCGAGGTCGAAACAGGCGTGATCTTCCGTCTGGCAGAAATAGAGCGAGCAGAAGAGTTCCTGGGTGCAGACGATCTGCGCCCCGCGTTTCGCGGCGTCGATAATCGCCTGGACGGTCGCTTCGCGGTTGGCGACGGGATCGCTGGAAGTCTTGCGCTGGATCAAGCCAACTCGAACGCGGGACGACGTGCCTGCCATGTCACCTGAACGGGAAGGGTTTTCGGTTCCGCAAACGCCTCAGGCCGTACGGTCGGCATGAAATTCGTTTCGCGAAGGCCTATCATTATCACGAGTCGGTTCCGGACGCACAGTCACCTCTCGCGCTCCGGGCCGGATTTTTCCGCAGCGTCCGCTTTCCCTGCAATTCTGGCGGCCGCGGGTCCGGTATCATTTCAAGGTCATGATCGCAGAAGCCTCCACGCACGCCCCACTGTCGGTCGACAAGAAGGCCGCCGACGATGTCGGCACCCTGTCGACGAAAGTCTCCCCTGTCGAGAAATGCCGCGAGTTCCTCCTCACCAAGGGACTGCGGATGACGCGGGAGCGTTCCATCCTGACGGAAGAAATCTTCGCCGACCACGAGCATTTCGACGCCGAGCAGCTGATCCAGCGGCTGGCGCAGCGCACCGACGGCAAGCGGGTCAGCCGGTCGACGATCTATCGCATCCTGCCGCTCCTGGAAGAAGCCGGAATGCTTCGCAAGGTCGCCCGGCAGGACGGCCGCGACGTCTACGAGCATGACTACGGCTACCCGCGGCATGACCACATGATCTGCCGCAAGTGCAACCGGCTGGTCGAATTCAAGAACACCCGCGTCCGGGAACTCGTGGAAGAAATCGCCAGCGAACATGGCTTCCGCACCGAGGCCCATCGTCTCGAGGTCTACGGACTGTGCCGCACCTGCTCGCGGCCTCCGGAGAGCCGGCACAAGAAGCTGAACCTGCTCTGACTCTCCACGCCGGAATGAGCAGCCTCGACCATCTGGGTTTCGTCGAACCGCAGCGGGTCTGCTCCTACCTGCCGACAGAAACCGCGTCGCTCGAGTACCGGGTTTACCGGCAGTTGACCGCCGTGAACTACGGCCGGCTGCTGGAACGTGGCTGGCGGCGACATGGGCGGATGTTGTTCCGACCGCAATGTCCCACGTGCCGGCAGTGCCGCGGGCTTCGCGTTCCGGTCGCGACGTTCGAACCGACGAAGAGCCAGCGCAGGACGCTCAACAAAAATCCCGATGTCGAAGTGCGGCTGTCCCCCGCGACGGTCTCGCCGGCGCACGTCGAACTCTACAACGCCTATCACGCCGACATGGCCGCCCGCCGCGGCTGGCCCGGCACGCCGACCACGCTCGACGACTACGCCGAATCGTTCCTGACCGGCGGGTATCCGTTCGCGTTCGAGCTCCAGTATTTCCGGGCCGGGAAACTCGTCGGAGTCGGGCTGGTCGACATCCTGCCGCAGGGGCTGTCGAGCGTTTACTTCTATCACGCGCCCGAATGGCGACCGCAGGCGCCGGGCGTGTTCAGCATTCTCTGTGAATTCGATCTCTGCCGGCAGCAGGGGATTCCATACCTGTATCTCGGCTACTGGATCGAGAAGTGCCCCTCGATGGCCTACAAGTCGGGATACGGGCCGCACGAGACTCTTGAGGAGTACATCGAAGAAGACGAAGCGCCGGAGTGGGAGCGGCCGTCGGGTTCTCCGGAGTGAATACGTGCCACGGCCGTGTCGGCCGTGCGCGGGTGGCAGCGCTTTCCCACGGTTGCAACGCTCACAGAGCCGTAACATGCGCCGCGAGGCCATCTGACATACGAACCGGGCCATCCGCCGCGGAGCATCATCGCAAACTCCCACCAGCGAGAGCGTTCCCGCCCCGCGCGCAACCTCGCCCGTCAGGGTAGGGGAATTCGTTCTTTGGCAATTGAAAACGGTCAGGTAATCACCCGGTGAAGGTGGAGTGATAGACCACCGCAAATCTCGTCACACATGTCACAGGTCCAGAATCCCAATGGTTCCGGACAATTTCGACTGTCACAGGTCGTCACAGCTTGTCATAGGTCCCCCCCACCACCGCGAACGACCACCGCCAGACGGAGACCGAGCGACCTTGCAAGCTTCGATTTCGTGGCGCGTGTGAAGGTCCTTCCGGTCTACCCTCGAGACAGTTCTCGTGAGATGCTGGCCGCCAGGAACGGACCCTGGTAGACGAGGGCCGTGTAAACTTGGACGAGATCGGCCCCGGCATCCCGCATGCGCCGGGCGGTTGCGGCGTCTTCGATGCCGCCGCAGCCAATCAATGTCGGGCCTGTTCCCAGTCGGCGGCGGATCTCTTCGACGCGCTGGGGCGAGATCTCTTTCAACGGCCGGCCACTCAGGCCCCCCTGCGGCAGCTCGGGGCGAACGGCTGTTGAGAGCGTGTTCGTGGCGATGAACCCAGCGGCCCCGGCTGTGAGGCAGGCGTCGATCACGGCAGCAAGGTCATCGCCCGACAGTTCCGGCGCGAACTTCACGAGGATCGGCTTCGACGGTGCGACCTCGCGGATGACGGTCACGAGCTTTCCGGCGAGTTCCGGTGTCTGCAGGCTGCGGAGGCCGGCCGTATTCGGCGAGCTGATGTTGATCGAAATCGCGTCCGCCACCGAGGCCACCGCAGCGGCCGCGGCCTGGTAGTCGGACTCGGCGTTCTCGAGAGGCGTCGTGGCGTTCTTGCCGACGCTGACAATCACCGGGAACGAAGGCTTGGCCCCCTGCAGTCGGGCGGCGAGAGCCGGAGCGCCCGCATTATTGAACCCCATGCGGTTGACGACGGCCCTCTCTTCAATGAGCCGGAACATGCGGGGCTTCGGGTTTCCATCCTGCGGTTTGGGAGTGACCGTGCCGAGTTCAACAAAACCGAAACCGAAGGCCCACCAGGCCCACGGGGCAACGCCGTTCTTGTCGAGCCCGGCCGCGAGTCCGACACGGTGGGGGAAGGTGAGCCCCATCAGCGAGACGACGTCGGCCTTCGGTCGCGCCATGGTGGAGCGAACGAGGCGGGCCAGCGGAGGCATCGCGGAAAGTGTTCCGGTGCCGCGGAGCGCGAAATTATGGGCCTTCTCGGCATCCATGCGGAACAGGAGTGGTTTCAGGCAGCGGTACAGCACGTTGACACAGTCGCGTAGAGGGAGGAGTTCGGCTCCGGAGGAGCCACACAGCGTAGCCGGCGGCGCGGAGACCCGGAACCGGCCACACCAGCGGGAGGGGATTCGACGGCCGGCCTGAGGGTTGTCGGTTCTTCAATTTGCGCCGGGCAGGAAGAAGGAATTGCAACGCCCGGGACGGCGACCGGCAGAATCCGCCGACCGGCTTGGCGTGGTTCTTCGCCGTTGCGGCGACGGGGATTGGAAGTTGGGAGGACTGCGGAAAGTTTACCAGTCGGGGGCGTGGTCTGGCCGCCTCCCGGTTTACCCTTTCGGCATAAGGGGGCGATGGGAGCACAAAGGCCTTCCGTCTCTCCAGCTCCCGGCATCCTGCTTGCAAGCCATCGCGTAGAATCCCTCGACGGGCCGTAGGGACGTGACCGTCTGGTTGAAGACCTCGTGGGATCTGCAACGTGCAGACTTCCGATGGCGACATCGCCAAAGACGAGGAGAACGACCTCCGCGAGGCCTCATCAGACGAGGCCGACGCGGCGTGGCTGGCGTTTCGCGCGAGCGGAGCGCTCCGGCTGCGAACAGTCCGTCCCCTTGGGGAGATTTTGTTCGTGACGTCCGCCTGGCGTAATGCACTGCTGATCGCTGCGCTCCTTCCACGCAGCCTCGCTTTCTCCGCGGAGGATGCGCCGCCGTTGCAGACCGCATCCGCGCCGCCGACGGCAGCGAGCCCTGCCTCTTCGGCCGCGCCGAAAGAGCAGACCCCGGCCCAGCCCGCGGCGCTCATCACACCGACCCCGTCCGGCGCTGCTGCCGCCACCTCGCCGGAACAGGCGAAGGCCACGGCCGTCGCGCTCAACTACTGCCGCGCCTCGTTCCATCGCATCCGGCATTCGCCAACCAAGATCGTGATGGCGGAGGAACAGGAAAAGATCCTCAACAACCTGAACCTGAGTTCAATCCAGGATCCAGAGGTCATCAACCTGTATTCGGGCGTTCTGGATGAAATCAACCAGGTCGGCCTGGCGGACTATGAACGCAAGCTGCTCAAGGACAATTTCCAGAGCAGCGTCCGCAAGAAGCTGACCTGGGATGCTCTCGCATTCTCGACCGATCTCGCCACCGCGCAGTTCGGAAGCGCCGTGCGCAACGGCGCGAACAGCTGGTGGGACTACCGCGTGACGACGGTCCAGAAGGACATCGACATGCTCAAGATCGACCGCGCGCGGATGACCGCGGTTGTGCAGAAATCGTCCCAGTTCCTCGACACGTTCTGGCGGCTCGCCCAGAAAAAGCAGATTCCAGACAAGTGGCTCGTCCGTGGGGACGATATCGACGCGCTCGACAAGGCGGTCCGCGAACCGGATCCCGTCGTGAGGCATCGCGTGCTGCGCCGGATGAACGGTTTCATGGAGGCGTATCCTCCGTACTGGTACTACCTGGGGCGGACGCAACAGGAGCTCGGCGAACTCGATGACGCCATGCAGACCTACGACCAGCTCGTGGCACTCGGGAACAACCATTTCCGCAAGGACGACATGCTGGCGACCGGCCTGGCGAACAAGGCCGCGATCCAGGAATACCTGAAAGACTCCTCGGCCGTCTCCACGGCCCTCAAGGCGCTCGACAAGTCGACGGAAGTGTGGGAAGCGAACCTCGTCTGTGCCCGGATCCTGCAGCGGCACCGCCAGTTCGTGGCCGCCGAAGACGCGGTGCTGCGGAACCTGGATGTCGGACTGGAACTCGACCAGAGCCGGGTGTTCCTCGCCTCCGTGTACTATCACGCCGAAGAACGGGGCAAGCTGGCGAAGATCCTCGCGGACCCGCAGTTCGCAAACCTTCCCCGTCCCGTGTTGATCCGCTGCGCGGCGCTACTCGGCCCGGAGCAGGCGCCGACTGGCGTGATGCGGATGGTGGCCGGCTCGATTGATGCGCAGCCGCAGATCACGTTCGGACAGGACGAAGTGATCCTGCATGCGTCCGATGCGTGGCAGCTGCCACTCGCGCACATGAAGGCGTCGATCAATGGCGTCGAACTGACGGCGGCCCACGCGGCCACGATCAGCGGCGGGCACGAATTGCGGCTGACGCCCGCACGCGACCTCGGAACCCCTCTGGGAGGGACGCAGAAGTACGACCTGAAGCTCGACCTGACCTATCCCGATTCCTCGACGGTGACGCTGACGATGGCCCTCAGCGAAGAACCGGCCCGGTCTGGCCCGCAGACGCGGATGACATCGTTCCGCGGGCCGGCCGCTCCGACCCTCCGTGTGTCGTCCATCCAGATTGGAGACAAGATGCTGAACGTGGCCGGCATGCCGTCGACCGCGGACGCTCCGTCAGGGCTGGCGCCGGAAAAGCCGGCTCCGCCAGCGGTCGATGTTCCGGTGAGCGGTCCGGGAATCGGGCATTTTCCGCGGCTGCTGTCGATCGAATCCGACGGGCCAGCGGGTTGAGGCGGGAGTCGCATGACTCACCGGGGCGCTGCGTTCGCGTCGTCCCGGTCGTGGGTCGGGACGACCTTCACCCTTCCGTGGATCGCTTACTGCAGATCGAACTTGAATTCGTTCTTCACATCGGGCTTGATCGTCTCGTTCAGGCCGCTCGTTTCAGGGCGGCCATACTTTGCGGGGATCAGCGACGTGTTCATCTTCTTGATGTCGGCCGCGGTCAGCTGCTCTTCCGACTTCTTCACCGCCAGCTGTTCGAAGGCAGTGACGACAAACGTGCCAGGCCCGACCATCGCGCCGGGGTCTCCTGAAGTCGAGAGCGCGAAGGCGCCCGCCTCATCCGTGCTCGTATAGGCCGCCGGCCCCGAGGCGGGGATGAAGGTGACGTTTGCGCTGGCGAGCGGCTTGCCTTTGTACATCACGACGCCCACGGTCTCTGCCAGTTGCGGGCCCGTCTCACCGCCACATCCGCCGGCCAATGCCGTCAGGAGAATGAGAAGGACTGCCGTCACCGTTGGTCGCATCATGGAACGGGTCTCCTGCGAAGTGTGAGTCAGCCGGAAGCACGAGGCCTTCACGGACGCGGATCAATGTCCGCGCCCGCCGTCGCCACGGTCGACTTTGATTGCTCGATCAGAACTCGCCGAGGACCTGTCCATCGGCCCGGCCGCCGAGCCGCTGGTAGCTGGTATGGTCGACGTTCTGGCTGACGAAGCGGACGGTGCCGTCGCCGAGAAGGAACTGGACACCGCCGACGTGCATCGATTTGAAGCCCCAGGAGTAGTTGTATTCGGCGAGGGCGGTACAGGCCGGATTCGACACTTTCTTCGGCGCGCTCCTGCAGGTGTTGAACTCGTTGATCGGCGTGACGGTTGAGGCGTGTGCCGAACCCATCGCGTTCGAGAACCACCAGCCGTACGTTGCATGCGAATGACAGTCAGGCCGGACCTCACCCATCAGGATCGTGTTGGTGGTTCCGTCGGTGACGTCGCGGATGTTCAGAAACACTCCGTAATAGCTGAACATGCCCGACACACGGTTGGCGCGGTTGCTGCGCGCGTAGTCAGCGTGGCTGGCCGATTCGGCGTAAACGTTGAACGGATTGCACGCCGCCGAGCCGGGAGTTCGCGAGGAGCCGATTGAGCCCGTGTAGGTGGACTGGGCCCAGTTGGCGCTCGTTTTGAAAGGAGTGTTCGTGGTGTCGGCGACATGTCGGGGCCAGGAGTCGGTCGGACACATGGCGTACGGGACTTGCTTCTCGCCCGCTTCATCGCGATCGGCGAGTACCTGTCGAGTCACGCTTCCTTTGACGCCGCCGTAATCTACACCGGGCCTGGGGCCGTCGAAGTGCAGCTGGTTGAAGAGCGGGGCCTGATCCATGAAGGGGAGGATGTAGACCTGCCAGCCGCATCGCGGATTGGCGGAGTTACCTCCTTCCGTCGCCGTCGGGCCGCCCCCCTGGCCGCTGATGGGGAAGCCGTTGTGCACATCGTGGTAGTTGTGCAGGCCGAGTCCGAACTGCTTCAGGTTATTCTTGCACTGGGTCCGTCGGGCCGCTTCGCGGGCCTGCTGGACGGCGGGCAGCAGCAGGGCGATGAGAATGGCGATGATCGCGATCACCACCAGGAGTTCAATCAGGGTGAAGCCATGACGCCGAAGCATTCGACACCTCGTCTCTCGTACAAAAGAACCGTCGATGACGCGTGGACTCTGGCAGCCGGAGAAAAATTCCTCTTAAAGAGGGGGAGAACTTCGGGCAAAAGGCTGGCGCAGATGCGGCCCACTCCTCCGATTTTGAACGCAGGGCCAATCTATGAGTGCCGGGAGCAGGCCGCAACAAGTCGATTGCGCAGTTCACGAGCGAATCTGCGCAGCAATCGGAGCGAATTCAAATCAATGCCGGCGGGAGTTTCATGCCGAGCGTGCCGGTCGTCCGGGCCGCGCAGGCACGCGAGCGATTGGGCGCTGACTTCCTCCTTGCTGGCCGCCGGTTGGCCGGGTAGATTGAGGATGCGATTCGTCGATGCTTCAAGATGGGCCGCCGGGGACAACGCTGTCGTCCCCCGCCCGGGCACGGACAGCCCCACGACGAGCGCTGTGTTGCGTTCCATCGATGCTGCCGGGAAACCGCTGGTCATCGGTCCGCCTGCACACCGGGCTGCATCCCGGTCACCCTGCATTTCGGGCCGCGATCGGACTTCTTCCCGCTGGTTGAAGATCGTCCCGCATCACACTCCAGATGCCCACCTGCCTGTTGCCCTGGCCCGCGCGACCCAGCGCGGGCGGTCTGCTGCCCGCCAGCCCCCTGTTTGACCGCTGGCCTGCAGTCCTGCCGCCGACACCGAGGTTGCCCGATGCGATTCCGCTCGTTTGCGTCGCTGTGCTGCTCGTTTTTCTCTGTGGCGTTGAACGCGATTTCCATCGCCGCTGTGGCCGACGAGCCAGCCGCGAAGATCAGCTTCGACAAGCAGATTCGTCCGATCTTCCAGGCGAACTGCCAGGGCTGTCATCAGCCGGCCAAGGCGGCTGGCGGCTACGTCATGACGTCGTTTGAACGCCTGGCCAAAGGGGGCGAAAGCGGCGACGCGGCGGTGGTGGCAGGCAAGCCGGAGGAGAGCGAACTGCTGAAGCAGATCGTCCCGGGTAGCGATGGCAAGGCCGCGATGCCCAAGGACAAGCCGGCCCTCAGTGCGGCCGATATCGACCTCGTCCGCAAATGGATCGAGCAGGGAGCGGCGGACGACACGCCGGTCAACGCCGTCCAGCACTACGATGTCCACCACCCGCCAGTCTACTACCGGCTCCCGGTTGTCACGTCGCTCGACCATTCGCCTGACGGAAGCCTCCTGGCGATCGCCGGCTTCCATGAAGTGATCCTGCGGAAGACCGATGGGGGTGAAGTTTACGGCCGGTTCATCGGCGTTTCGGAGCGGATCGAATCGGTCCGCTTTTCTCCCGATGGCAAGAAGCTGGCAGTTGCCGGCGGTCTCCCCTGCCGGATGGGGGAACTCCAGATCTGGGACGTGGAATCGAAGAAGCTGGAGATCTCGATCCCGGTGACGTTCGACACGATCTACGGGGCCAGCTGGTCACCGGATGGAACCCGTGTGGCCGTTGGGTGCGCCGACAAGACGGTCCGTGCATTTGATGTCGCCAGTGGCCAGCAGACGTTCTTCAGCGGCGCGCACGACGACTGGGCGGTCGACACCGTGTTCGGCGTTGACGGCAAACACCTGGTGTCCGTGGGCCGCGATATGTCGGCCAAACTCTATGAAACGGAAACCCAGCGGTTCGTCGACAACATCACGTCGATCACTCCGGGTGCGCTGAAAGGGGGCCTGCAAACCGTTGCCCGGCATCCCAGGCGGAACAACATCCTGATTGGCGGCTCGGACGGCGTGCCGCGGGTCTACCGGATGGAGCGAGTCACCAATCGCGTGATCGGCGACGACGCCAATCTGATTCGCAGGTTCCCGGCGATTCCGGGGCGCATTTTCGGAGTCGACTACTCGGCCGATGGCAAGCAGATCACCGTCTGCAGCTCGCTCGACGGCAAAGGCTGGGTCTACACCTATTCCGCGGACTTCGATGACGTCCTGCCCGACGAAATCAAGGCGATCGTGCAGAAGGTCGCCAGCAGCCAATCGGCCGACGAAAAGAAGAAGCTCGAAGAATTCGTCACCAAGGATGTCGCCCTTCTGAACAAGGTCGAACTCCCGTCGAGCATCTATGCCGTGTCGGTTTCACCGGACGGTAAGTTCGTTGCAGCGGCCGGGGCGGAAGGAATTCTGCGAAAGATCGACGCGGCGAGCGGGGCGGTCCTCAGTGAGACCCCGGTCGTCGATGTCAGCCCATCAGCCGTCGCCGCCCTGCCGGCGACACCTTCGGCCTCGGAGAGCGCCCCGGTTCCCTCGGCCCCGGAGCCGACGCCTCCCTCGATGACGATCACGCGGCTGCACACTCAGCCCGAATCGATCAGCCTCGCCGGACCGTACAGCTACAACCAGTTGCTCGTGTTTGCCGAACTGGCGTCGGGCGACCAGGTCGACGTCACGCGGCTCGCGTCGTACGAACCGGCGGGTGGAGCGAATGTTCGCGTCAGCAAGACGGGCCTCGTCAAGCCGCAGGGGAACAGCACCGGCACGCTGAAGATCTCGGCCCTCGGACAGTCGGTCGACATTCCCGTCACGGTGGAAAGCTATGAAGCCTCGAAGCCGTTGAGCTTCATTGAAGACGTGAACCCGGTGCTGTCGAAGGTCGGCTGCAACGCGGGGACGTGTCACGGTTCGAAAGATGGCAAGGACGGGTTCAAACTGTCGCTACGCGGTTACGACGCGATCTTCGATATCCGCTCGCTCACTGACGATCACGCCTCACGCCGCGTGAACACGGCGTCGCCCGACGACAGCCTTATGCTGTTGAAGGCGACGGGGGCTGTTCCGCATGTGGGCGGCCAGTTGTTCAAGCCGGGCGACGAATACTACCGCATCGTCCGGACCTGGATCGCTGAAGGCGCCAGGGTCGATCTGTCGCATGCCAAGCCGACACGGATCGACGTCTACCCGAACAATCCGGTCGTGCAGACGATTGGATCGCGGCAGCAGGTGCGCGTCGTTGCGACCTGGCCGGATGGGCATCAGCGCGACGTCTCTCGCGAATGCTTCATTGAAAGCGGCAACGGCGACGTGGCCGCCACCACCTCAGCCGGCCTGATCACCGTGCTTCGCCGCGGCGAAGCACCGATTCTCGCCCGCTACGAAGGGGCCTACGCCGCAACGACGGTCACCGCGATGGGCGAGCGCGGCGGGTTCGCCTGGGTCGATCCGCCGACCTGGGGCGAAGTCGATCGTCTCGTGGCCGAGAAGTGGAAACGGGTGAAAGTCCTGCCGTCTGATCTCTGCACCGACCACGAATTCATCCGCCGGCTGTACCTCGACCTGACCGGCCTTCCGCCTTCCGCGGACGAGGTCCGCAAGTTCGTGGACGATGGACGCGATACCCGCGTGAAGCGCAACGAACTCATCGACAAGCTCATCGGCAGCGAAGAGTTCATCGTGTTCTGGACCAACAAGTGGGCCGACATGCTGCAGGTCAACGGGAAGTTCCTGGCCCGTGAAGGAGCCACGGCATTTCGCCAGTGGATCCGGGAAGAGGTGGCCAGCAACACCCCCTACGATCAGTTCGCCTACAAAGTGCTGACGGCATCGGGATCGAACAAAGACAACCCGGCCGCGTCGTACTACAAGATTCTTCGGGATCCCGAGATGATCATGGAGAACACGACGCACCTGTTCCTCGCGGTACGGTTCAACTGCAACAAGTGCCACGACCATCCGTTCGAGCGCTGGACGCAGGATCAGTACTACCAGACGGCCGCGTACTTCGCGCGGATCGGTCTCGAAGCGGATCCGGCCAGTGGCGACAAGAAGATCGGCGGGACGGCCGTGGAAGGGGCGAAACCGCTCTACGAGAAAGTCGTCGACAAGAAAGAAGGCGAAGAGATCCACTTGCGGACCGGCGCCGTCGCCAGGCCGGAGTTCCCGTACCACGCCGAATATCAGATCGCAGGCGACCCGAGCCGCCGCGAAGAACTGGCCCGCTGGATCACATCGGCCGACAACCAGTATTTCGCCAGGAGCTACGTCAACCGCATCTGGGGTTATCTTCTCGGCGTCGGATTGATCGAGCCGCTGGATGACATCCGGGCCGGCAATCCTCCGACGAACCCGGAGCTGCTCGACTGGCTGACGAAGGATTTCATCGATCACGGGATGGATGTCAGGCACCTGATGCGCACGATCTGCAAATCGCGGGCATATCAGCTGTCAGTGTCGACGAACGCCTGGAACGCCGACGACACGCAGAACTACTCGCACGCCCTGGCGCGGCGCCTGCCGGCCGAGGTGCTGTTCGACGCGATTCACTCCGTCACGGGCCATGCCTCGAAGATTCCAGGAGTGACTCCCGGTCTGCGGGCGGCAGCCCTGCCCGATTCGGAACTCGGCACGAAGGATGGATTCCTCGACAACCTGGGACGCCCCGCGCGGGAAAGTTCCTGTGAGTGCGAGCGGGCGAATGACCTGCAGCTCGGCCCGATCATGGCGCTGATGAGTGGTCCGACCGTGGGCGACGCCATCTCCGATGGCGAGAATGCGATCGCAAAACTCGTCAAAGAAGTCCCGGACAACGCGAAGCTGTTCGACGAACTCAGCCTTCGCATCCTGAACAAGCCGGCGACGAAGGAGGAGATCGGTGCGGTCGAGTCGCTGCTCACCCAGATGGATGCGGAGAATGCCGACCTGGAGAAGGAGCTCGCGGCGTACGAAACAAAGATTGCGCCGGTCGTCGCCGAGCAGACAATGAAACGTGAGGCCGCCATCGCTGCCGCGAAAAAGGCGCACGATGAGCACTTCGAATCGATCAAGCCGGCGATCGAGGCGGCCGAAAAGGAACGTACCGGGAAGATCGCTGCCGCCGAAAAGGACCTGGCCGATTATGAGAAAACGCTGGAGCCGAAAGTCGCAGACTGGCTGGCCGCGGCGAAAAGCGAATCGACCGGCTGGACGACGCTCAACATCGACCTGAAGCGGTCGAAAAGCGAGATCGGCGGGAAGTTCGCGAAGATGGAAGACGGCTCGATCTACATCGCTCCCTCGAATCCGAAGAAGGGGCAGTACGTGCTCGTCGCCGATGTCGACCTGACCGGCATCACCGGGGTCAAACTTGAAGCCCTGACGGATAGCCGGCTCAAGGGAATGGGGCCCGGTCGTTCACCGAACGGCAATTTCGTCGTGACCGAGTTCGAGATGAGCATCGCTCCGAAAGGGAAACCGAACCAGAAACAGAAGGTGGATCTGCACAACGCCAAGGCCGACTTCAGCCAGGCGGGATACGAGGTCGCCACGGCGATCGACGGCAAGCGCCCCGAGTCCAGCAATGGCTGGGCCGTCGTCCCCGAGACAGGCAAGAACCACGTCGCCACGTTCGAATGCAAATCGCCGGTGGGCCATGACGGCGGCTCGACGATCACGATCGCGATCGACCAGCGGTATGCCGACTCGGCCCACAGCCTGGGACGTTTCCGGTTGTCAGTGACGAAATCCCCCGCGCCGGTCAGCTTCGGCCTGCCGGAGAACCTGCTGCAGATCGCGGTTCTGGACGCCTCGGCCCGCACACCGGAACAGAACAAGACCGCGTTCGACTACGTCAAGTCGCAGGATGTCGAAGCGAAGAAGAAGGCAGACGCACTGACAGTCGCGAAGAAGCCGCTTCCGGAAGATCCGAAGTTGGTGGAACTGCGGAACTCCCTGAAGGAAGCCGAAAAGCCGCTGCTCGTGGATCCGCAATTGGCCCGTCTGAAGCGGGCGGTCGACCTCAGCAGGGACCAGCTCGGCCACAAGCGGCTGACGATCGCCCAGGACTACGCCTGGGCCCTGATCAACAGCCCGGCGTTTTTGTTCAACCGCTAGTTTCCCCGACGACCGGGATTCCCGGAATTGACGGACCGACGTTACGCTGACACCCATCGACGCAGACCTAATAGCGAGGCTTCTCATGCTTATTCGCGTTCCCGGTCAGCCCGGCAAAGATCTTTGCGACGGCCATCTTGGCGTCACCCGGCGTGACGTCCTCCGTGTCGGCGGCTCGAGCATGCTCGGGGCGACCCTCGGCGGCATGCTGCAGATGCAGGCGGCCAGCGCCGCGGAAGGAACCGTCGGCGGCGCCGGCTGGGGGCAGGCCAAGAGCATCATCCTCTGCTATCTGCAGGGGGGGCCGAGCCATCTCGATCTGTGGGACCCGAAGGAGAACGTCCCCGAGAACGTGAAGTCGATCTTCAGCCCGATCAGCACGAAGGTCCCGGGGCTCCAGTTCACCGAGCTCCTGCCGCAGCTGGCCAACGTCACCGACAAGGTGACGATGATTCGCTCGATGAGCTACACGCCGAACGGCCTGTTCAACCACACGGCCGCCATCTACCAGATGATGACCGGCTACACGACCGACAAGGTCAGCCCGTCCGGCCAGCTGGAGCCGCCGAGCCCGAAGGACTTCCCGAACTTCGGCTCGAACATCATGCGGCTGAAGCCGACGAATACGCCGATGCTGCCGTTCGTCATGCTTCCCCGTCCGCTGCAGGAGAGCAATGTCGTCGGCAAGGGAGGCACGGCCGGCTTCCTCGGAAAAGCGTTCGACCCCTACACGCTGTATCCGGATGGGGACGACATGGACATGACGAAGATGGACCGCATCCGCGTCGACGACCTCGAGCTGCGGGCGGACGTTTACGGCGAGCGCCTCGAACGCCGTGCGAAGCTGCGCGACGTCGTGAACGCCGGCATGCCGGAAGTCGACCGCGCCGTGAAGAGCTACAACCTCAATGAGTACTACAGCCGGGCCCTGAGCCTCGTCGCCTCTGGAAAGGCTCGCGACGCGTTCGCCCTCGAACAGGAAAAGCGTGAAACCCGCGACCGCTACGGCCGGAATACCTTTGGCCAGTCCCTGATGCTCGCCCGCCGCCTGGTGGAAGCCGGGACCCGCGTCGTGGAAGTGGTGTGGCCCAAGGTGGCCAACAGCGACAACCACTCGTGGGACGTGCATACCGGCCTGCCAGACCGCATGAAGAAGCAGTCGGCCCCGATGCTCGATACCGGGCTTTCGGCCCTGATTGAAGACCTCGACGACCGCGGCATGCTTTCGGAGACGCTGGTGGTGGCGGTCGGAGAATTCGGCCGCAGCCCGCAGCGCGGCGTCAGCACCTCCGGCAACGGCAACAGCGCCGACGGCCGCGACCACTGGCCGTACTGCTACACGGCGGTCGTCGCCGGCGCCGGCATGAAGCGCGGCTACGTGCACGGCCAGAGCGATGCCACCGGCTCGGCCCCGCTCAAGGATCCGGTCCATCCCGGCCAGCTCCTGGCGACGATCTACCATGCCTTCGGCATCAACCCGCAGACGATCGTCTACAACCACCTCAATCAGCCGCGCGAGCTGGTGAAGGCCGAGGCGGTGAACACGCTGTTCGCGTAATTCGGTCGACCACACTCCCGAAGCCCGGCTTCTCTTAAGACGCCGGGCTTCTTCATGCGCAGGGGCCTTTTTTGCGACTCCACCGGCCGGAACCATGACAATACGCCGGCCACCCGGAATAATGCCGGCTCAACTCAATTTCGAACCCGCAGAGAAACGGCAACAGCTTCCATGAAAACTGGCTTCGGCATCGTCGGCACAGGAATGATCTCCAAGTTCCACGCCCTGGCGATCAAGGACATCCCCAACGCCCGCCTCGTTGGCTGCTCGGATATGAAGCCGGAACGGGCCGCCGCGTTCGGCAAGGAAGAAGGCTGCAAGGGATACGAATCGCTGGACGCCATGCTGGCCGATCCGGAGATCCAGGTCGTGACGATCTGCACCCCCAGCGGCGCGCATGTCGAGCCGGCCGTCGCCGCCGCGAAAGCCGGCAAGCATGTTCTCGTCGAGAAGCCGCTCGAGATCACGCTCGAGCGCTGCGACAGGATCATCAACGCCTGTAAAGAAGCCGGCGTCTATCTCGGCGCCATCCTGCCGTCGCGATTCTCGCCGGCCAACCTGGCGCTGAAGAACGCGATTGATTCCGGCCGGTTCGGCAAGTTGACGCTGGGCGACACGTATGTGAAGTGGTGGCGGACGCAGGAATACTACGACTCGGGCGCCTGGCGCGGCACCTGGGAGCTGGACGGCGGCGGCTCGTACATGAATCAGGCGATTCACAATGTCGACCTGCTCTACTGGTTCATGGGCGATGTCGACCAGGTTTGCGGTTTGACATCGACCATCGCGCACGAGCGGATCGCCGTGGAAGACGTCGGCACCGCCATCGTGAAGTTCAAAAACGGCGCTCTCGGGACGCTCGAGGCCACGACCTCGGCCTGGCCGGGACTGCTGAAAAAGACCGAGATCCACGGCACTCAGGGCTCGGCCATCGTCGAGCAGGACGACGTCCTCATGTGGGAATTCGCCAACGCCGTCGGCGACGACGCCCAGGTGAAAGAGAAGTTTGCGAAGAAGGCCGGCACCACCGGCGGCGCCTCTGACCCCAAGGCGATCGCCTATACGGGGCACAAGCTGCAGTTCGAAGACTTCGTCGAAGCCGTCCAGAAGGGCCGGCCCCCGGCAATCGACGGACTGCAGGGGCGCAAGAGCGTCGAGATCATCCTCGCGATCTACGAATCGTCGTGGACGGGCAAGCGCGTCCAGCTGCCGCTCAAGGCCGATCCGAAGCGCCCGGCGTAAGCGGCGCTCCGGGGCGACGGCTTCTTCGTCGTGTCCCAAACTCCGATGGGCTGGCCGTGATTGCATCCCGATCGCTGACACTGACCCACCGCATGCTGCTGGCAACGGCGCTGCTGTGGGTTTTTTCGTGCACCGCCGACTCGCTCCATGCCGAACTGCTCGCCGGGACGGCCAAGGTGGATATCACCAACCGCACAGGCCCGGTGAATGATCCGCTGTTTGTGAAAGCCCTCGTACTGAGATCGGGCGAGACGACGGCCGTCATCATGACGCTCGATGCCGTCGCAGTAGGCGAGATCGGGCATATCAACAACGACTACCTCCCCGCGCTCCGGGCCCGGGTGCAGAAGGAGTTCGGGATTGCTCCGACGCAGATCCTGGTCAACGCGAGTCACTGTCATGGAATCGTCGCGCCGGATGTCGGCGAGTGTTCGTTCCAGGCCGTCAGCCAGGCGCTGAAGAATCTCGTGCCGGTCAGAGTGGGCGTCGGCGTCGGTCATGAAGACCGCGTCTCCGAGAACCGCCGCATCAAGCTGAAGAGCGGGAAGACGGTCGATGTGCGGCATGCGTATTCGTTCGCCGCGGATGCCGACATCGCATCCGTGGGGCCGATCGATCCCGCCATCGGCGTGCTGCGGCTCGATCGGGTCGACGGCCGGCCGCTGGCGGTCGTCTACAACTTCGCCTGCCATCCGATCCAGGGAGTGCCCTCAGGCGCCAACACGGCCGACATGACGGGATTCGCCTCGCAGGTGATTGAAGACAACCTCGGCCACGGGGCCGTCGCCCTGTTCGTGCAGGGCTGTGGCGGCGATATCAACCCGGTGTCGTACAAGGCGGTTGACCAGCCGCGCGATGCCGAGCCGCTCGGCAACATGCTCGGCCTCAGCACGCTCAAGGCCGTTCACAGGATTCAGACTCAGGTCGACGAGCGACTGGTCGTGAGGAACGAGACGCTGGCCTTGCCGCGATCCGATCAGGCCGATCGCATCGCGCAGCTCGAACAGGAGCAGACGCGCCTGGCCGCGAGCTTCAAAGGCACGACGCTCAACTTCAAGACCTTCCTGCAGCTGATGGTGAAGCACGGGCTGACAGGCGAATTTCCATCGTCCCCCGCCTCGCGTTATCTGCATGAAAAGGCTCTCGGCCGCGAGCAGCTCAGCCGTCTTGACGCTGAGAACCGGAAGAACGTCGAAGCCTACCTTCAGAACATCCTGGCGATGGAAGAGCTGACCCGCGTGCAGACGAATCTTGCGCTCCTGCGGAAGCATCAGGCGCAGAACATCGCGGCCGGCAAGCGGACGGTGGATGTCGAACTCGCAAGCCTGCGAATCGGCGAGTTCATGCTGCTCACGTTCCCCGGCGAGCTGACGGTGCAGATCGGGCTCAATCTCAAGTCGAAGTCGCCGCACCCATCGACCTTCATCGCCGGCTACACCAACGGCTACATCTACTACGCCCCGACAAAGGAGCAGCTCGAGAACCCGGGAAACGCCCAGGAAGATTGCGACAGCATCCTCGCCCCGGAATGGCAGGAGATGTTTGAGAAAAAGGCCATCGACATGCTCAATGCACTGTAGGCGGAACAGGGGGAAGTCAGTCCGACACAGTGTTTTCTCGCGTTTCAGCAGGTCTGAGCAATAAGTGCTTTCGGCCGCCCGGACATTCAACCTGCCCACCGCACAGGCGAGAGCTTCCCGGCTCGATGTCAGAATCTCGCTGCGGCATGCGACGCAATCACTTTCGCAACTGAAGGTTAAGGCCCAAAGCCCCTTCAGGCGCGCGAAGACTCTGCCCGATGCGCAACCTCTCCCGTCAGGGTAGAGAGTTCGTTCTTTGGCAACGCAAACAGGGGGTGATCAGCCCCGCGGGAGGAGGTGAAAGACCACTCCAAAGCTCGTCACACATGTCACAGGTCCAGAACTCCAATGTTTTAGTCGGTTCTCCGCTGTCACAGGTCGTCACAGGTCTCCCTCCGGGGGACCGGCCTCCGCGATAACGAATGTCCACGCACCCTAAGAGGAAACTGGTACTCGCGGGATCTGCCGCTCGCATCGTTATCCTGCGTTGCGCCGCATCGCGAATCTCGCCTGCGGTGCCATGGCGACCCTCACTTCTGCAGTCCGCTCCATGAACGATACGTCGCAACCGTCTGCACCGCCTGCCAGTTCGGAGGTCCCGGTGGCGACCCCCCGAACCTCTGGCTTCGGCCTCTGGGAGCGGCTGGCCCGTCTGCCGGGGCAGCTCCTCGGGAGGAATCCATTCGGCGGCGAACTGCTTCCCGGGCGTGTTCCAATTCTGGCTCCCGGTTCTGGACGACCGGCGTTGCCATTCCCACACCCGTGGAACTACCGGGACCCGCTGTGCATTCTCGACTCCTACTTTCACGGCTCCGAATCGGCGGAAGGCGCCGCGCGGCACAACCGATATCTCGACTTTCCTGGCTTTCCGCCCGTCCTGGTGACGCGCGATCCGGCCGTCATTCGCGCCATCTGCAGCGACACGGGCGACCAGCCGGGCCAGTTCGACCGCGATCCCCTCCCGTCGGCCGGCATCGCGCGGGCAACCGGCAAGGACACGCTCCTGTATTCGAACGGCTCGGTCTGGCGGCGGCAGCGGAAGATCGCGGCGCCGCCGTTCGGCAAGACGACCCTCTTCCAGCCAGAGCGATTCCACGAGTTCGAGGCGACCTTCCGGCAGACGATTCGCAAGCGTCTGGGAGTGCTCCGCGACCATCTCGCCTCCACCGGAAAGCCGACCGCAATCGTCTCGCTCGAGCCCGAGATCAAAGTGGTGATGCTGGAATTGCTCACCAACAACTTCTTCGGAACGGAAATCGGCTACGACGAACTGCGGTCAAATTACGTTCCGGCCATCGAACGGATGATCGACCACATCGTCCGCGACACGGTGACGAACACGCTTGGCCTGCCGCTGAAGAAGTTGCCCGCATTGACCCGATCAATTGCCCAGGCGAAACGCGACGACGCCACCTTCGAGGAACTGACCAACCTGGTTCTTGCCGGTCGAAAGTCGGGCAAAGGACTGTGGAAGCAGTTCAAGTCGGATGCGCCCGACTCGGCTCTCCGCAGCAACCTGCGCGTGTTCCTGGCCGGAGCGCTCGAGGCGACGACGTCCTACGCCACCTGGACGCTGGCACACCTGTCGCGCAATCTCCCGGCGCAGGAGAAAGTGTTCACCGAGATCGAGCACATCGACGACTACACGCCAGACCGGCTCGATGAGGCCGGCTACTTCTGTCGTGTGCTCGATGAAACCCTGCGCCTCACGCCGTCGCTCTATTTCCTGCCCCGGCAGGCGACGGTGGATACGACGGTGACGATCTCCGACGGCCGAACCATGCAGATCCCAGCGCGGACGCACGTCCTGCTTGGCGTGTGGCATGCGAACCGGCATGATGACCATTGGGGGCCAGCGATCACCGGGTACCCCGCGAACGAGTTTGCCCCCGAGCGCTGGGAGCACCTGGCCGCCAGTGGACGGGCGTCGAAGGAGATGCTGCACTTCGGATTCGGGCACGGGGCGCGCGTCTGCCCCGGGAAGCACCTCGGACAGCTGGAAGTGGCGCTGGTTGTCGGAGCGATCGTGAAGATGTTCCGGTTCAAGGCCGTGAACGCAACGTGTGAAGCGCGGGCCGGAGTTTCGACGAAGCCGGCCGATGGAACGCTCGTCGAGCTCGAGCTGCGCGCCCCCGCGAACTAGTGGCGACGATTGATCGCGACCTGCTTTCGACAACGGCCCGCGCGCCGTGGAAGGCCACTCGGGGCATCACGCGGAGAGTTCAACGTCCGCGGGAAACCGGGCGCCGTCGTGGCGTTCGGCGGCCGCGAAGTGAAGGATTGACGCTGCGAGGCGCGGTCACGACTGCGGAAGGAATTCGCGAAGATCGCAAAACTCCTCTTGCCACGCCGGCGGATTTCGCAAGAATCGCGTCGTGCCGTGCGGACGCTGCACGGCTGGTTTTCAGGCCCGCCCTTCCGGTTATTCTGGCAAGTCGCCGGAGGTGGGGTGTTCTGTCAGAAAGGAGGTGGTCGCGTGCAATATCACTGTACTAGCCAACGAGGTGCGACTGTCTGAGCGGACGTCGGCGGATGATTCGCCGGCCCGGTTTGAAGTGGCGGCTGTGGGGTAACCAGCAGTCGTCAGCACCGTGGCGTCCTTCGGGACAAGACAGCCACCTCCTCATTGGACCCCACGGACGACTCGTCGTTCAGGGTTGATGAGTGATGAAACACGCCCGGCCCTCGACTCGTCGAGGGCCGGGCGTTCTTTTTTGGGAAGGACGTTTCGAACCAGTCGTCCGTCAGGATCCCGCTCGCTCGATCAACACGACGGCGTCCGCGGAGAGAGCTTCCTCCCGGCCGACGGGACCGACCTTTTCGCCAGTTTTGGCTTTCACGTTGACCATCGCAGCGTCGAGGCCCAGCAGCGACGCGACTCGCTCCTTGATGGCGGTCTTGAAGGGCGAGAGTCTTGGCCGCTGGGCGTGAACGGTGCAGTCGAGATTCACGATCGACCACCCATCCCCCTTGAGTCGTGCGACAACGTTCTCGAGCAGCATGCCCGAATCGACTCCTGCGTACTGCGGATCGTTGTCGGGAAACCATTCACCGATGTCGCCCAGCCCGGCCGCGCCGAGCAGGGCGTCGGTGATGGCGTGCAGCAGGACGTCCCCATCGCTGTGCGCGACGGGGCCGGTTTCATGCGGAATGAGGACGCCGCCGATGATCAGCGGCTTTCCGGGGGCGAGGCGATGAGTGTCGTGTCCGAGACCGATGCGATGCATGCGGTTGGTGTAACGATCGCGCCGGCGCTCGTCACGCCTGCGCCCATTCGCGTCATTTCGCGGACAGATCGAGGGAGATGATCTCGTTATCGTTGCGGACGTACATGCAGCGATTCGCAAACGCAGGCGGGCTCCAGATCACGGCCCGCCCGAAGGCGTCCTGCGTCGGCGCGATCACATGCGCCCGGCTCACCTCTTCGTACTTCTCGGGGGTCAGCTTCGCGATGATGACGTCGCCCTTCTCGTTGAACAGGAAGAACCGGTCGCCGTTCCGTGTGAGAAACGCCGTCGCCGAGCCGGCCCTGCGGTCTCCCGTGGTGGCGGCATAGGTCTCCCACAGCTTTCCGCCGGTGGCTGAATCGAGGGCCGTCAGCTCGCCCTCGCGATCCACTCCGTACAACGTGTTGCCGACCACCAGGATCGGGCTATGCACCGGCCCCAGGCCGATCTTGGGCGACGTTTTCCAGAGCACCTCCGGCATGCCTGTTGCCGCCAGCTTCAGCATCACGCCGATCTTCACGATGCCGCCGGCGAACAGCGAGTCGCCTACCTGCACCGGCGGGACGATCGACATTCCGAAGTTCGGTTCGAGTGGGACCGTCCAGTGAACGGAACCGGATGCAGGATCGACACCGTTGAGCGATTCCGGAGTCCACAGCACCAGCTCTTTCCGGCCGTGAAACTCGATCATGGTCGGCGGGCAGTAACCTGCGTCCTTCGAGTTGAGGGTGCGCCAGATTTCCCTGCCAGTCTTCTTGTCGAGGCAGACGGCAAAGGCGTTCGGGCCGCCGGGCGTCGCGAACAGGTGATCGCCGTCGACGAGCGGATGGGCGGCAAAGCCCCACATCGGCGTCGTCGCCTGGTAGTCGTTCTGGAAGTTCTTCGCCCAGATGACCGAGCCGTCTTTCACGGAGAGGCAGCGGAGGTCCCCTTCCGCGCCAAGAGAATAGACGCGATCACCATCGACCGTCGGCGTGGCCCGCGGGCCGGCCGGATAGGAGATTTCATAGGTCCGCGGGTAAGAGTGGACCCACAACTCCTGCCCTGTTTTTTCGTCGAGGCAGAGGAGCCGCTCGTTCCCCTGCAGGATGTTCTTGACCCCCGGATCGGCCTTGGCGTCACCCGATTTCCGGACGTAGTCGGAGACGAATACCCGTCCGTCCGCCACCGCCGGCCCGCTGTAGCCTCCCGCGATCCTCGCCCGCCACTTCACCGGAGGGCCTTCCGCTGGAAACGTCTCGACAATTCCGGTTTCGCTCCAGACGCCGTTCCGTTGCGGCCCAAGCCATTGGGGCCAGTCGTCGGCAAAAGCGCTGGTCGAAACCGAAACGAGGGCGGAGAAGAAAATTGCGGAGAAGGATCGTTGCGATCGCATGGAAAGAGTCCGGAGGCAGAGGCAGGGGAACGACGCGATTCTAGACGCATTCTTCCCGCCGGCTTCCCGGACCGCTTACTTCGCGGCCACGTTCTCTTTTTCGCCGACACGGTAAAGGTGCGATTCACTGCGCAGGAACAGCGCCCCGTCAATCGGAGTGTAGGACGCGTAGGTCCTGAGCCCATTGGCAAATTCGTTCTCGGCAATCTTCTCGAACGTGTGTCCCGGCTTGAACACGATCGAACGCCCTTCTTCGTTCTGGGCGTAGATCTTGCCGTCGGCATACAGCAGGGAGGCCGAGTACTTGCCGCCGACCCGCTCCGTCCAGTGGACTTTTCCGGAGGAAACGTCGACGCAGCTGATGATCCCCGCGTCCGACACGAAGTAAACGTCGTCCCCCACGACGACCGGCGATGGGTTGTAGGGGACTCCGCGTTCCAGCGACCACTTCACATGACTGTCGGTGATGTCGCCGCTCCCTGTGGGATCGATGGCCAGGATCTTCCCCTTCTCATAGCCGGTGCAGGCGATGACCAGGCCGTTGGCGTAGACCGGGCGGGGGACGACCGACCAGTTGCCGTGACGCACACGCCACAGCTCTTTGCCGTTGGCCGGATCGTAGGACATGATCGCGCCGCTGCCGGGGCAGATCGCCTGCGTTTGGCCGTTGATGTCAACGACGAGCGGCGTGCCGAACGAGAATCCTTTCGAGAAGCCAACATCGCGAGGAGTCTTCCAGGCGACGTGGCCGGTGGTCTTGTCGAGAGCCGCGACGTACTGCGAGTCGTGGCCGTCGCAGCAGATCACCAGATGATTGCCGGCCAGGGCCGGAGACCCGCCGACGCCGTGCTGCGGAAGGTACTTCAGCTCATTGGTCTTCCAGAGAACCTTGCCGTCGAAGTCGACGGCGGCCGTTCCGTGGGGACCGAAGTGGAGGAACACCCGGTCGCCGTCGATCAGCGGCGAGGCGCTGGCGTGACTGTTCTTCTTGTGGATCTCGACCTTGCTTTCGGTGCGGAAGAGTTCGTTGTTCCAGAGGATCTCACCGCTGCGGGGATCGATGCAGAGGGCGCGCAGCGACTGGGCGTCGTCGCCTTCCTGAACGGCGGTCGTGATAAAGAGTCGATTGCCGACAATGACGGGGGTCGACCAGCCGAGGCCGGGAATCTCCGTCTTCCAGACGACGTTCTCGGTCTCACTCCAGGTCGTGGGGAGCCGCGTGGCGTCGGAAAGGCCCTGGGCCGTCGGCCCGCGGAAATCGAGCCAGTCCTTCGCAGCGGCTTGAGATGTCAGGCCCAGAACAACAACGACCGCGCCAAACCAACGGTGCATAACCACTCCGGATACGTCGAATGAGCAGAGCGATCTTAGCGGATGACCGGTTCGGAGGCAGGTGATCTCAGGAACGATCGCGAAGGATTCGAACGGCCGGGAGTTCCCGCTGCAGCCGCTCGAAGTTCGCGTCGCTGATGCCGTGGAAGCGCAGCGACGTGAGCTTCGTCCACGTTTTGAGGATTGAGCTCACATCCTCCACATCGTCGACTCGCTGAGATTCGAGATGGGCCAGGTCGGGGAGTCGGGAGAGCACCGTCGCCAGCGACCGGTTCAGCGGAATCGGCACGGAAAGCGACGTGCACTTCGGGTATTGAGTGACGACAACAGACTGGATGTTCCCCGGTGTTGGAGGGTCATCGGGATTGCTCCCCTTGTCGGCGTGAATGGAGATCAGGATCTCCTGCGTCTCCGGGTGGATCCTGACATCGGCCCTGTATGAGCCCACCCCAGGCCGCTCCCACGTTGCTCCGGTGGAGCGAAATTTTTCCGGCCGCGGGGGAAGGTCCGCCTGTTCCGCTGTCGCAACCGGAGGGGCGGAGCTCAGGATTTTGAGCAACCGGGGATCGATCTCCGGGCTGAGCGACTCGACGGAACCATCCGCCATCACGACGTACGTGACAGCGCGGCCTGGCAGCCCGTACCCGGCAGGCGAGTTGTTGATCGCGTCTCCCAGCCGGCGCCAGTTGAAGGGGTATCCCCAGGGGAGGAAGTCGCCGCCCGCCTCACCGATCAGGAAGGTCTCGGACGTCCCGGCCGTCATGTCATCGAACGTGACGCAGTGATTCCTGTGCATGACGTTCGGATTGGCCGCGTGATGGATCAGCGGGTAGCCCTCCGGCGATACGAGCGGCGCGGTGATGAACGGGCTATGTTCGCACCACAGCGATTCGCGCATGAAGGGTTCGTTCACCGGGCTGTCCCAGGGCCGGTTCATGTCGATCATGTTGTAGAGCGGGGTTGCCGCCAGGAAGGGAATCAACCTGGTGGGCCAGCCGTGGTGAGCGACGCCGTCCGCATCGACGCTGGCGCCGAGCGGCAGGACTCTGTACACGTCGGCGTAGTTTTGAACCGCGAGCCCCCACTGCTTGAAGTTGTTCCGGGCCTGGGTTCTCCGGGCCGTCTCGCGCGCCTGTCGAACGGCCGGCAGGATCAGGGCGACCAGCAGGCCGAATACGCAGACCGGCACAACAAAACTCGTCCAGCGAGGAAGCATGCGGTGATCGGAACGGGTTGTCGTTTGCGGGCGGAGCGGAGTTTGCCCGATGACACATACGCCCGACGCGGCGCCGGCGTGGGCGCGCACCTTGCATCCGGCGTCGCTACGTGACGGCAGTGAACTCGGGGCGATATTCGACGAGGCCGGTGATTGCGGCGAGGGCTGCGGGCTGCAGTTCGAGCGCCATGAAGTATTCGGCCGGGACATCGAACGGGCATTCGATTCCCGAGTTGGCAGCGGTCTGGAAGCCGAACCGCCGGTAGAACGCCGGCTCGCCCAGGACGATCACCGCGGGGAAGCCACGCTCCCGAAGTCGGCCGAGCGACCAGTGGATGAGTGCGGTGCCAACTCCGCGTCGCTGCAGCTGGGGCGCAACGGACACCGGCGCGAGCGACAACACCGGCGGTTGACCTGCGACGCCGCCGACCTTGAGCGGGCTGTAGCCGACATGCGCCACCGGCCGGTCGGCCATGCGCGCGACGGCCGAAAGGGCGAATCCTCCGTTTTTTCTCAGTGCCTGCACCAGCTGCGATTCGGCCGGCTGGCCAAACGCGTCGATCGTCGACTGGTCGACGATGGCGACGTCCCCGCCGTTCTCTTCGTCAAACACAAGCTCATCCGGGAGCGAACTGGTCACGGTTCTGCCTTGATGGGGTCAGATGACTGGCGGCCGGCAAACGGCGGCAAACGGCGGCGGACAGACTGGCCGACACTAGGCGGCGGACGCAAGTTCGCGCGAGGCTGAAGGGGCCGGATCGCCGGTTACGGCCGTCAGAAAGCCGCGGACGCGGTCATCGAACTCTTCCGGCGAGGCGTCGCGCTCGAGGTTGTGGCGTCCGCCGGGAACCGTCCAGAACGTTGCTTGGGGGATCCGATCGGCCAGCAGCCTCTGGAACGACTCCGGCACGTGCGAGTCGTCTCCTCCCGCCAGCATCAGCACCGGGCGGCCGCCGAGTTGCTGGACTGATTGTTCCACCGGCACGAACCGCACTCGCTGCCTGAGCCCGCTCCAGGCGATCGCCAGCCGGAGCGTGCTGCGGATATGCCACAGCGGGACTGCGAGGATGGCGGGAACCAGGCGACGGATTCCGGCCATGAGGTGATGCATGGCCAGGTCGAGCGTGGAGAACGCGCCGACGGCGACCACTCCGTGGACGCTGCTCCCCGCAGCGGCGGCGAGCGCGGCATTCGCTCCACGACTTACGCCCACCAGCGTGACCGGCAGGCCCCGCCATTCCGGCCGCGTGGCGACCCACTCGAGGACCGCTTCGACATCATGGACTTCGAAGCGGGTCAGCCAATGACAGGGAGTGTAGCGGCGGTCGTGATCGCTCTCACCGTGGTTCCGGAAGTCGAACGTGACGAGGTCGTGTCGTTCGGTCACATGGTCGGCGCAGTGCCCCTGAAACGACCAGCGACTTCCGCCGAACTCGTGACAGAAGACGATGACGCCGTCGGTCGACCGGCCGGTGGCTCGGAGCACGCTGCCTCGCAGGAGCGGGCCGTCCACACTGGCGACGGAGAAGCGTTCGGCGTCGCGGCGGGGCGGGTACGCGCGGGCGCGGAGTTTCGGCTTCCGTTCAAAGTGCGAGATGATGGCGCGGGCGAACCCCGCCTGCACGAGAATATCGAGCAGCACGATCGCGCCCGCGATCTTCAGGACCAGCAGCGCCACGACGAACCTTTCAGGGACGCGACCGGCAGAAAATGCCGCCGGTCACCCGGCCCCCGAAATGAAGACCGCCGTCCGATGGCTGGCATCGGACGGCGGCGATTCGACGCTTGAGAGTTTCAGCAGTCAGGCAGACTGCGCGGCCTCCGCTGCAATGCGGCGCGGCCGTCATCTCTGCCCAGCTTCCTCAACCCTTGTAGGCGGAAAAGATCAGGGACACATTCTGGCCGCCGAAACCGAAGCTGTTCGACAGCGCCCGCGTCACCTTTCCCTGCCGGGCTTCATTGGGGATGTAGTCCAGGTCGCAGTCCGGGTCGGGCGTCTCGTAGTTGATCGTCGGCGGCAGGATGCCGTCCTTGATCGTCTTCAGGCAGACGATCGCTTCGGCACAGCCGGCTGCCGCGATCAGGTGTCCCATCATGCTCTTGGTGCTTGACACCGGCGTCTTGTAGGCGTGGTCGCCGAGGGCCTGCTTGATCGACAGCGTTTCGACCTTGTCGTTCACGGCTGTGCTCGTGCCGTGGGCGTTGATGTAGTCGATGTCGGTCGCGTTGATCTGAGCGTCGTTCAGGGCCATCTTGATGCACGCGGTCGCGCCGCGGCCGTCCGGATGGATGTCCGTGATACGGTAGGCGTCCGCGGTGGACCCGTATCCCAGGATCTCGCCATAGATCGGAGCGTTCCGCTTCAGCGCGTGCTCGAGTTCCTCGAGCACCAGGATGCCGGCCCCTTCGCCGAGCACGAAGCCATCGCGATCACGGTCGAACGGACGCGATGCCTTGCGCGGCGCTTCGTTGTGCGTCGAAAGGGCGGTCAGCAGGTTGAAGCCCGTCACTCCGAACGGATGAATCATGCTGTGAGCGCCGCCCGACAGCATCACGTCGGCCTCCCCCTGGCGGATGATCTCGGTCGCTTCCCCGATGGCCTGGCTCGAAGCAGCACATGCCGTCAGACAGTTCAGGTTCGGCCCCTGGGCGTTGAACAGACTGGCCAGGTGGCCAGCCGGCATGTTTGGCTCCTGCTCGATTTCCACCTTCGGGTTCAACTCTTCGAGACCGCGGCGGGTGAAGGTCTCCATGTCGAACTCGCCATTCCGCTGGGCCTCGGCGATGAGCGTCATGAAAAGGTTGAAATCCTGCTGGCCTTCACCAGCGCCCAGGTAGATTCCGAAACGGCGAGGATCGACCGACTGATCGCTCACGCCCGAGTCTTTCACCGCCTGGACGGCCGCGCCAATGGCGTAACGAATGTTCCGTCCGGCGAACTCGAAGCGGTCCGGGTTCGGGATGTAGTCCGCGAGGTCATAGCCCTTCACTTCGGCCGCGAACTTCGTCGGAAAGTGCGACGCATCGAAGTGCGTGATGTAGTCGATCCCGCTCTTCCCTTCCTGGAGGGCCTTCCACATGGCGTCGACGGTTTTCCCGATCGGCGTGACGACTCCCATGCCCGTGACGACGACACGTCTGCGCATTTTCCACTTCTCCGGTGTCTCTACCCGCGGTTCACAAGCGGAACGCGGTCACAATGACGGCACGCCGTCCACTGACCATATCGGCCGGAACGACGTCCAAACTGATTCCAGAACCAATTCACAGCAACCTGACCGGCGGCAAGTTTAGCCCGGCGGACGGGTTGCGAAAAGGGGCACGCCCGCGGTCAGGGACCGTCAGAATCGCAGGGAGCGGGTTACTTTGTCTCCCGTTTCTCTTACTCTGCCAACAACTTGCGCCGTGCGGACGCCGCTGGGCATTGCTTCGTCGACCCAGCGGTAATACACGTCGCTCAGCCCCGGGCCACGTCCCTTTCTCAACTCGATTTTCTCCGGCATCACCGGCTGGCCGTCGACCGTCAGCGCCTCGAAATCGACCAGCGGAGTCTTCGGCTGCCCCTGGGTCGTGTTCACCCAGGCGCAGCGGATCCGCAATGCGATTCCATGTTCCGGACGTCCGACTTCGTCCACGTCCTCCGGGCGGATGGCAACCAGCGAGATCAGCGGCCGGGAGATCTCCGGGTTTTCCCACCACCGCCAGTCTGCCTCGCGCGCTTTGACGAACTCGACAGCCGCGTCGCTGCCCCCATGCATCCGCAGGGCTCCGTTGGTGACTGCGTCCTTACGGACCGCGACGACCCACTGGTTCTTCATCGACTCCAGCCAGCCCTCCCACGTCGGTTCCCGTGCCAGGAACAGCGTCCGGAATCCGGTCGTCATGTCGCTGAACCACCACGGCTCCGTTCCATGCGCATCCTGCAGTCCGACGAATGGCAACTGGCCGCGATAGCGCTTGAGAAAGGGCTCGCTGTTGGTGAAGTCGGGATTGCCGAAGTGGAACGTGCTGATCGCTGCGAAGCCCCCACGTTCAATGGAGTCGTCCAGCAACAGTCGGACGAGTTCTTCATTCTCGCCGAATTGCCAGAGGACTCTTCCGCCGGCCTCTTCCAGTGGTTTCAGTCGCTTCTCTCGATACTCGTCCCACGTCACCACGCCGGCGTTCGCGAGCGAGGGACCAATGTCAGCGCCGGCCGGCGCAATGATGTCGCTGGTGTGGCTGTAGGTTCCCATACCCGGGAAGTCGACCCACGTGCCGTATTCCTCGTTGGCGACGAAGAAGGTCACCGGAACTTTCTCGCGGTTGGCGGTTTCCTGGGCCTTCTTCAGCCAGGGCGCCTTTGCGTTCTTGGCGCCCCACAGATGAATCTTCAGCGACCTTGCCAGTTCGACCGCTTCCGTTGGGCTCCCCTGTCCGTGTGCCTCGATCTGGATCGTGAAGACTTTGAGGTCGGCAGGAAGAGCCTCTGTCTGGGGAACCGGGCGGGACCTGGGAAGCGGCTCGAATTTCTGGAAGGCTCTCAGCGAGTCGAGCGCGTAGTAGGTCGCCACGGCGTTCGAAAACCAGCCCGGCCGGTCCGAGAATCCGCCATCATCGTTTTGACGAAGCCGAATCATCCGCGCCACGGTTCCAATCTCGCTGACATCCTCTTTCAGCAGTTCGAGGCAGCGAATCGCGGCCCACGTGTAAGCCAGGTCACGCTGTTGGGCGAACTTCGCATCGGGCTGATGCAGCCCGAAACCGCATGAGAGCACCCACGCCACCGCAGCCGTTCGGTTCTCGCCCAGCCTCCCGAGAATATCCAGTGCCTGCAGCCCCCAGAACGTGTTGAGGATGTTGCCGTCGCTGCCGTCGCTGGCCGGTGTATTGCCGAAGCTGCCGTTCGGGCGGCGGCGACTGTCGAGATACTCGATGAATTCCGGGTCGATTTCATCCATCGGCAGGCCCAGCAGCTTGCGGCAGGTGAATGCCGTCAACTGGTGGCGGAAGACCGGGTATCCATGCTTTTCATACTGCTTCAGGTAACCGACCGGCTTCTTCCAGGAAGCGACGCGCTCTCGGAACTCCGAAACGTCCTCACTCAGCCACAGCAGAGACTGAATCTGCATCTGGTCGAACTCGCGATGCTCCTGCTCGAGTTTCTTCCACGAGGCCGGGTGATTCCGGCGAACAAAGTCCGCATGCTTCTTCGGTTCCGGCGGCGCCACACCCAGAATCTGGTAGCACCCGAGGGCCGCATACGTTGGCGAGAGATGAGACGTCGGCTGGTCGTCCCAGGCGAAGCCCCCATCCGGACGCACAAGCGTTTCCAGATAAGTGGCGACAGACTTCCTGACGTCGGCCGGGAGACTGGCTGCTCCTGTCGTGACAGGAATCGCGAAGGTTGCGAGGCCTCCCGCAGTGATGGCGAGCCAGTCCCGCCGCGACAACTCGTGTGCCGAGAACCTCGAACCGATGCTTGAACGACTCATTTCGATCTCCCGGGAGCGGCTCAGGTCGACCCATGACATGAGACTACCTGCGGCCGATTCGGAACGGGAGGTTCGAGCGGTTCTCTTCACCCGGTCTTTAAGCTCTGGACTCACGAAGTCCTTGCGATGCCCCTACGGCTGTGCGAAGGTGTTTTTTTGGTTCCGTGGATGAGAGTGATATGGCTGCGTGGCATTACGATCTGTTCCTGGTAGCGACTGGTCCGTTGGACTCCGGTCCGCTCAAGGCCCGCCTGTCGCGCGACCTGCCCGTTCTGAAGTCTCCGACTTCCAAACTACTGCTGTGGGGCGATGCCGAGGGGGATCGCATCGACTTCTGGGTCGACCATACGCCGCCACAATTCCTGGCGCGTTTCGATCTCAGGACGCCCTCCGACAGCTTCCGTCGGCTCGTGCTCGATGTCGCACGCGAATTCTCGCTGCAACTCCTGAACGCTGAGGATGGAGAGATTGCGGGCAACGACGCAGCGCTGACCGCCGACATGCGGGCCTCGGCCGCACATGCCGCGGCGACGAATCCTCCGGCGGAAGACGAAGAGAACGGAGAGCAGGGCGAGGACGAAGAACCTTGAGAGAGGGGGAGTATGGGCGGGCCAATCCTCCGACGCGTCTTCCGTTCCTCCGGGCGGCTGGTTCGCGACTGGTCTCTCGCCGGCCGGGATTTGTTTTATCCCCCCGGCTGCGCCTTATGCCGGCGGGGGATGCCGGCATCGGCCGGGTCACAATTGTGCGACGGCTGCCGTCAATCCCTGGTTCCCGCGATTGTCGATCGCTGTGAACGCTGCAGCGCGCCGGTTGGCCCCCATATTGATACGCAGGCCGGTTGCATTCACTGTCGACGCGACCGATGGGCATTTCGACGTGTCTGGTCTCTCGGCCCGTATGCCGATGCCCTTCGCGACGCTTGCCTGAGGATGAAGCGCGCTGGAACCGATCCGCTTGCCGCCGCGCTCGCCGGAGAACTCGCCCGGACCTGGGGAGAGAATCTCGTTTCCGGCCAGTACCACGCGATTGTTCCGGTGCCCCATCACTGGCGACAGCGACTCGGAAGAACGCAGCTCGTGCCGATCACAATGGCGAGGCGACTTTCGAAGCATCTGCGTGTCCCGGTTCATACCGACCTGGTCCGCAAGGCGCGGTTGACCGCGCAGCAGTCAACGCTCAGCGCCACCGCCAGACGGTCGAACCTGAACAACGCCTTCCGGCCCTGTTCAGGCATCCGGCTGACCGGCGGCCGTTTCCTCGTGGTTGACGACGTCCTCACCACGGGAACGACGGCCGATCGTGTCGCGCGTGTCCTGCGAGACCTCGGAGCCGAAGCAGTCGACGCTATCGTCGTCGCCCGCGGGCTGGGCCAATGAGTCACGCTTCGCCGCGCCCTCAGTCGATCAAGTCCGGCTTCCAGAGCTTGACCTGACCTTCGCGTCCGGCCGTCGCGAGGAGGCCGTCGTTTGAAAACGTCAGGGTGTAGATCGTTCCCGTGTGTCCGACGAGCGTCGGCAGGGATTTGAGGTGGCGGGCATCCCACAACCGGACATCGCGGTCCTCGCCCACGGAGGCGAGCAGATGTCCCTTGGGAGCGAATGCGACGGCCCAGACATCGGAGGTATGACCTTCGAGAGTCCCCATCGGCTTTCCGGACGCGCTGTCCCAGATCCGGACGGCACGATCCCAGCCGCCGGTCGCGACCAGCGAGTTGTCGGCTGAGAACGCGATGCCGTAGACCCCCCCGGTGTGCCCCTGAAGTTCGGTTCGCTCTCGTCCCGTCTGGACGTTCCAGATCCGGGCGGTGGAATCACCACCCGCGGATCCCAGGGTCGCGCCGTCATGCGAGAAGGCAACGTGGGTAATAATCCCCTTGTGCCCCAGGAACGATTTCGTCTTCTCGCCCGAATCGGCGTTCCACAGATCGAGGTGGCCCGTGCGGGTCCCGACGGCGACCACATGGCCTGCCGGCGCGAACTTCAGCGTCCGCACCGGACCTTCGGCCTTGAAGGTGCGAACGATCTGGTCTGAGTTGAGATCAACGATGTGAACGGACCCATCGTCGTGTCCCGTCGCCAGCAGTTGTCCGTCGGATGACACGGACGCCGCCCAGGTGGCCCCTTCGTGAACAGTGAGTGTCGAGTCAGGCTCGCGCTTGTCGACATCCCAGACTTTCACCGTCCCGTTCTCCACGGCGGTCATCAGGTCCTTGCCGTCCGGAGTGAACGCAACCGACCAGATGGGACCGGAGTTGCCGGAGAGCGTCGCGAGCGCCGAAGGACCGACTTCACGGCTTGGCTCAGCAGGCGGAACTGTTCTTCCTTTCTGAAAGGCCCAGACGAGCCCCATCATCACGACGGCGCCCATCGCCATTCCGGCCGTCATCGCCAGCCAGCGGCTGCGACGATGCTGCCGCATCACCGTTTCACACGCGCCGGTGGTATGGACCGCGGGAATCTGAACCGGCGAGACCGGCTCGAAGGCTGACAGTCGCTTCGCGAGTTCTTCGGCGACGACCGCCGCCGAAATCGGTCGCTGATCCGGCCTCTTCGCCAGTAACTGCTGAATCATGTCGTTCAGCCAGGCGGGAATGTCCGGATTGAGCGAACGCGCCGACGACGCGGGCCGGTCGGTGATCTGCTTGAGTACGGCGAGTGGAGTCGCACCGCGGAACGGGGGGCGCCCCGTCGCCATCTCGTAAAGCACAGCCCCCAGACTGAACAGATCTGAGCGCTCATCGAGCGGCTCACCCAGCGCCTGCTCGGGAGACATGTAGAGCGGCGTGCCAGCCACAAACCCCGTCCGCGTGATCGACAGGTCTTCGATGCAGCGGGCCAGGCCGAAATCGGTCAGTTTCGCGCGCCCGGTCGTCGAGTCGAGCAGGATGTTGCTCGGCTTGAGATCGCGGTGGATCACCCCCTGCGCGTGAGCGGCCGCCAGGCCGGCCGATGTCTGCAGCCCGATCCGCAGGATCTCGAGCAGTGGAAGCTTTCCATCGCGGGCGAGCTTCTTCTCGAGCGTCTCCCCCTGGATCAGCTGCATCACCAGGAACGGCAGCTTGCCGTCGGCCATCTTCTCAACCTGGTAGACCGAGACGACATGGTCGTGCGAAATCGCGGCGGCCGACCGGGCCTCGCGGCAGAACCGCTGCCGCGAGACTTCATCGTTCGCCAGCTGGGGATCAAGCACCTTCAGGGCCACGGTGCGATGCAGATACTTGTCATGCGCCTCGAACACCAGGCCCATGCCGCCGCGTCCGATGAGGCGGGTGATGTCGAAATGACCGAGACGCCCGAGGAACGCCGGGTCGTCTGAAGGTTCCAGGAATTCAAGCCCGTCGCCGGTCGCCGGAGGCGTTGGAGTCGAGGTCGGGACAAACGTCTGCTGCAGGGCCGGATCCTCCAATTGCTGTGCGGCCTTGAGCGCGGGCCAGTACGCCGATTCGCTGGCCGGCATCGTTTTGTCGATGTGCTGAACCAGTTCGATGATGCGGGATTGCGAGTCGGCCAGCATCTCCAGTCGCTGCTGGCAGCCCGAGCATTCCCCCACATGCTCAACGACGTCCGACTGCGGTGTCTCCACAGACGAGTCGTTCAGCAGTTCTTCCAGCGCCTCTTTCGGCGGGCAGGTGGTCTGGGCTTTCATGAGTTCGCCTCCAGGTCTTCATTCAGGCGGCGCTGGACGGCCTCGCGGGCCCGGGCCAGCACGCGGCTTTTCGCGACGTACACCGACCCTGCGGACATGCCTAGCGACCGGGCCACTTCGGGAACCGGCCGATCTTCCACGGCCGTCTGCCAGAATGCGGACCAGATTCTTTCGTTGAATTCGTTCTGCAGCTCCTCGAGCACCACGGCGGTCAGGCTTCGCTGGTAGTCGACTTCCCACTCGTCTTCGAGCGTGCCGCCGCGATCGGGTTGAGCACTCAGCAGCGACTGGACGTTCGAGTCGCCAGTCGCCCGCGGCTTTCCATTGCGCGACGACAGCAGCGTCAGGACGCGGTTCCGCGTCAACGTGAACAGCCAGCCACGGAAGCGGCCCTGACGCGGGTCGTAGTCCAGCTTCTGGATCGCCGACGTCACCGACCGCAGCACATCCTGCATCGCGTCAGCAGCGTCCGCGTCCTGCAGCCCCCTGCGACGCGCGAATCCATAGATGACCGGGCCGTAGATGGTCACGAACTCATTCCATGCCGGCTGGTCCGACCGGTCGCGTAGCCGAATCAACAGGCTCGCTCGAGTCAGAGGTGAATCCTGAATTTCCACGAGACTCTCCCGCCAATGCAGGTCGCCCGGCCGCCGGCGTAGGCAGCGGCGACACATGATGGTCGGAATCATAGGCAGGAGGCGTACCCGTCGGCGACACGCCAGGGGCTACTTGCACGAATCCCGAGTACCCGGCCTGCATCGCCGACTCGATCGCCATGCGATTCACTTCGCGGGCCGCTGTCGGATCCAGAACGCCCGAAAGACGCGATACTCGGTGCGAGCCCCGCCCCAGGAGGCCCGAAGATGGGCCAATCCCTGCCAGCCATCGCCACACCCGCAGACGCACGTCCGACGCTCGGTGCGCGTTTGAATCGTTCAGAATCATTGTTGTCTCCGGGGGCGGACGCCGTTTGCGTGTCGGCCGGGCGCGTCACCAGTCGCGTCCGCCAGATGCCAATCCGTGCGGTCCTGCTGTTACTACCAGCGGATCAGCCGGGACTTACAATTTGCGCCGAAAGACGTTGGGCGACAGACGGGCCCGGAAGCGAGGCAAGTCGAGAGCCAGGAATCCTTTGCGGAATTCCGAGAAAAGCCGCCGAAGAGCAGGGCGGTGGGATCGCAGCAGGGGCCAGCTACAGCAGACGCCGGGCCGCGACACGGCGACGCCGGGCCTCATGAGCCCGGCGCCGTCCGGCGTGACTTACGCAACCGGCCAGCTGGGATCAGCCGGGAGGTACTTCTCGAACTCGGCGATGAGTTTCGCTTCGTAGTCGCCGGCGAAAGTGCCCTTGAGGAAGCGGTCCATTCCGGCCTTGTTGAACTCGGCCCAGCTTCCGTCTTCGTGGTTGGGGTTGATGGGGAAGTAGAGGACGCCATTGGTCTTGGCGGCCTTCATGTCGCCGGGGGCGTCGCCCATCATCAGGATCTTCGACGTGTCGTAGCCGAAGGTCCTGGCCTTGGCGAGGATTTCGGCTTTGCTGCCGACTTCCTGGCCGCAGATTTCGGCGATGTGGCCATCGAGCTTGTGCTCGGCCCATTCCTTCTGGAGGGCCGGCGTGGGCGTCGCGGAGCAGACGATCAGATCGGCCTGCGGGAACAGCTTCTCGAGAGCCTCACGAACGCCCGGGAACGGCGGGACGTCGTGGACGAGGTCTTTCACGGTCGCGTCGACGGCCGTCGACCAGGCGGAGGCGGTCTTGAGGTCCGGATCGTTGGTCTTTTCGGCCTCGGCCTTCACCGTGCCGCTGGAGAGCTTGGTTTCGCGCTTGAGCCATTCGCGAACGCCGTTCATCGCGGGGAGCTTGAAGCCGCGGGCCTGCACTTCCGGCCGGCGGGCCAGGAGATCGAGGGCCTTGATGTAGGCCGGGAAGCGGTTGGCGCCACGGTCCTTGGAGTACAGGTTGATGAACTCGCACGTCTCGCGGGCGTACTTGGAGATCGCCTGCAGGCCGAAATGCTTGATGTAGTTCGGGATGAAGCACTCCTTGTGCTTGATCTCCATGCTGTCGAACACGCAGCCGTCCGAGTCGATGGCGACCAGAAAGTCGTGCTTGCGTTTGAAGTTGGCGAGGGCTTCGGCCACGGCAGTTCACTGTTGGGAAGGTGGTGCGGATTGGGAAGCTCGCCACGATATCGACTGCCGAAGGCGGGAAAAAGGATCCGGCGGCAATACGCAGGCTCGGGCGGGGATTGGGAACACTGCGGAGTGTTTGACGCCGAGGGGAGCAAGGAGGGCGCGTTGTGTGGGTGGTACTGTACTCCTCGCCCTCTTTCTTCCCCGTGAAGTCTTACGGAGGGATCGGGAGAGCGTGGGTGGTGCGGACAGGGATCCGGCCGGGCCGGGGTGTGTGACGACAGGGTGACGGTAGTTGTGTTCATAGGTCCTCCATCATGACGGGGGCGGTTGCGCGGGAGGGCCGGAACTCGGTACTCGGAAGTGCTTTGGCGAGTATGGATTGGGGCGGGGCGAGTCCCAAAGTGATCCGCCCTGCGGCAACGTGGGCGCACGAAAAAAGCCCGGAAGCAGCTTCCGGGCTCACTGTCAGTTCTTCAGGCCAATGGCTTAGACGCCGGAGAACGGGTGCTTGGCCGTTTCTTTCTGGGCGGTGACTTCGTCCGCCTTGGGCTCGCCCTTCAGAGCGCGGGCGATGGATTCCTTGGTGGCCTTGTAGTTGTACTCGTAGATCTTCTTGTCGTCGGCGGCTTCCCAGTGGATGAACACGCCGCAGACGATGCAGAGCTTTTCGCACTGATCCTTCGGGATCACGCCTTCGGCGACGCTGTCGGCGACGGCCTTGGCGACGGCGTACTGGGCCGGGCCAAACATCTGGACCGCCTGCTTCGCCCCCTTGATCGTCACCTTGGTGATCATGACGGTCGACGGCTTGACCGCCAGATTGGGCGTCAGCACCGCCAGCAGGTTGCTGTGGCCGGCCGACTGGTTGGCGAGGGCGTTTGCGAACGCGACGCCGACGGGGCCCGACTTGTCACCGATCAGCAGGTCGATGTGCGCAACTTCATTGCCTTCACCGACGAGCGACTCACCAACGTAGAACGACATGCTGCCTCCCCCTCAAATTGCGGCGCTTCCGTCCGCACCCGATGGCAGACGGTGAGATGTTTCGTCGCCGTGTGATACCAAGGAAAACCCTGAATTGCCAGTTGTCGTGCATTCTGGAAACCCTAACACCGGGCGTTGGTCACTGGCGGGCCGAGGGGGCCGGGCTCTATAATTCGCCCGTGAAGGAATGGTAGTCCGTTCACCTTCTTGTCTTTTCAGCGGTGTGATGCAGCCGGTTGCCGTGGGATGATTCGGCAAGGTCAATTCTCGCAGTCGCTTTCCAGGGACGCAGGCGAACCGCTTTGTGGTCACGACGACGGTTCTTTATGACTTCCGTTTCTCTGCCCGTTACGGAACTGGGTTCCGGCGTGGTCAACGCCGAAGACTTCGTGCAGCGTCTGGTCGGCCGTTCTCAGCTTGAGCGCGATGACGACCTGGAGCATGGAGAGTTCGGTCTGAAAGACCTGCTGACGGGAGCGCGCATTCGCGTTCCGGTGATTGAACTCAACCACTACGCCGCGTCCACGCACGAACGCGTCTCGTTGATGCGGGAAGAGGCGTAGTACTGCCCCTCCGCGACCTGGCGTCGGCGTTCGTTTTCATTGTCAGCGGTGGTCTTGATCGTCCAAGCCGCTCAGGGGGGCTTGCGTCGAGTCACTCGCGTGAGCGCCGCAAAATCGAACTGGGTATTCACCCCTCTCGCGGCATAATGCGCCGCGACCCGCTCTTTTGTGCAAATCTCCTTTTCTTTCGCGGTAGTCCCAGTTCTAATTGACCGTTGACCAGCCTCCGGGCTGACGTAGTGTGATTTTTGAGGTCGCCGCGTGACCTCCCTGTCTCTGGCTGATGATCCGCTTCCGCAACCCGCCCGCTCAACTCGCGAGGCAGGCTTAATGAAGAAGCGTCCGCGACTGCACGTCTGAGTTCTGTTTCTCCACTTCCTGCGTGATCTGCATCGCGCTTCGTCTCAGGAATTCCTGGCGAGTGCGTTTTGTTGTTTTCCTTCATTGGTCTGGAGCGTGTTCTCATGAAGCTGCCACTGTCGAACGGCCGGCACAAAGTCCGGGGGTTCACCCTTATCGAGTTGCTCGTCGTCATCGCCATCATCGCGATCCTCATCGCACTGCTGCTCCCCGCGGTCCAGCAGGCCCGCGAAGCCGCGCGACGCACCCAGTGCCGCAACAGCCTCAAACAGCTCGGGCTGGCGATGCACAACTACCACGACGCCTTCAACATGTTTCCGGGCGTGAGCTACGACCACGAAATCCAGGGAGGTGACGAGAATCTCCACGCCAGCTACGGCTGGGCCGTCTTCCTCTTTCCGTACATCGACCAGGCGCCTGCCTACAACCAGTTGGCCCCCGGCGGCCTGCGTCTCCACGACGCCGTGAAGGTTCCGGCCCTGCTCACAATCCTCCAGACGCCGATCCCGGTGTTCCGGTGCGCGTCCGATACCGGACCCACACTGAACACGCACTACCCGATCAACGACAGGTCCGGAACCGCTGCCCAGCGGAAGGCCGTGGCGATGTCGAACTACGTGGGCGTGAGCAGCGCTGGGGACGTGGACCGTCTCGATACCAACGGCACCTTTGTTCCCGCGACGAATGTTCAGGGGAACAAGATCGGCAAGCGCGGCATCCGCGACATGACGGACGGCACGAGCAACACGTTGATGATCGGCGAGCGGGCCTGGAAACTCGCCGGCGTCGAAATCGGTGCGGCCAACGTTTACGGGCACAATGGGAATGCCGACATCGAGCATAGCCCCAGCTACGTCGACGGCTTCATCTCTGTCGTCGCCGGCGGAAAGCCCGATATGAATGAAATCGCCACCTGCGGCACCGCTTGCAACGACGTCGACGGGCGGCAGGGCTTCTCCAGCGTCCACACCGGAGGCGCCCATTTCCTCGCCGGCGACGGCTCGGTTCGCTTCGTCAGTGAAAACATCGATCACAAGATCGGCGGAGCGACTGATTCGCTCTACGAACTGGTCATGAATGTCAGCGATGGCCTGCCCGTCGGCGAATTCTGAACGTGAACCTGCCCGGCCGGGCGCGCGGAACAGTGCGCCTGGCCGATTTTCCAATCGCTGTGACCGGGTCATCAATCCATTCCGCATGACCGGAGCCGCGGGACTTGCCGCTGCGCATCAGGCGCGGCGCCCGCCCGTCCGGAACAGGTCGACATCATGAAGCGCTCAATTCTTTCGCTCGCTGCTCTCCTCGGGTTCGTCATCTCTGGATGCGGCGCCGACGGCCCGGACATCGGGTCGGTGACCGGTGTCGTGACCCTCGATGGCCGACCCGTCGAGGGGGCCATGATCTATTTCGAACCGGTGAAAGGTGGCCGCAGTTCGACGGCCCTCACCGATACCGAAGGGAAATACGAACTGAAGTACATCGGCGATCGCATGGGGGCGCTGCTGGGCGACCACCAGGTGCGGATCACCAAATTCCGGAAAGCCATTCAGGATGACCACGGCAAGGTCACCGACAAGGGGATGCCGGAGCAGTTCCCGAAGACGGCCAACTCGGAATCCAACCTGACGGCAAAGGTCGAACCGGGCGACAACGTCTATGATTTCGCAGTCGTGTCGAAGTAGCCGTTGCCCTGCCGCGCGCCCGATCAGTCGAGGATCTCCGATCCAGCGGTGAGCACGCGGCGCGTTCGGACACCTGGCCGGATCTCGCCGCTTGGAATGACGATCAGGCCCTGCCAGAAGGCCGATCCGGTGGTGACCGGAGGCCAGACACAATCCCAGGGCTTCGTTGCCGGGTCCGATCCGTTCCAGCGGACGATCGGCTGCTCGGGCCGCCATTCGTCCTTCGCGATGTTGTACGAGAAGACGGTCGTCTCGAACCCCGGGTGACGATCCTCTTCCGCGGCGCTCAGCGACCCATCATCGCCGCTGATCACCAGCAACCTGCTATCGGTCACAAGCGGCGCGGGAGTGGGACATGCAACACGCGGTGCCGGAAGATCGGCCAGACGCTTCCATGTCGTGCCTCCGTCTTCCTCAAACCGCAGTCGCCACGCCTCCTTGAGAAACGGCTTGATCCGTTCGGGCGCCCCCTTCGCATCGGCCTGCAGGCTGACTCCCCCGAACAGATAGAAGTCGTTCCCCTGAGCTCCTGCGGTCGCCAGCATGCGTCCGGCCCCTGACCGGCCCGCGAGAGTCTTCCATTGCCGTGCGGCGGGCGGCGCGGCCGTGTCGAGTACAAAGACCTTGTTCACTGCCTGCGTCGATGTCGGAGATTCAATCCCGCCTGCGACCACGATCTTCGATCCCACCAGCGCTCCCGCACTGTTGGCCAGCGGCATCGGGAGCGACGGCTGTGCGATGACGCGCACGTCCTGGTCGTCGGTCTGCAGGAGAAACACCTCGGCGGAGTGCCGGTTTGCGTCGCTCCCGCCGATGCACCAGAGACCTTCAGGAGTCGAAATCGAGACGCCGTATCCCAGGGGACGGGGCAACGTCGTCATGCACGTCCGCCAGGCTCCCTCGGCGTCGTCGAGCACATAGATGGCGTCGCGCCAGGTCTTCACTCCGCCGGCCCACGGCCGTTTCCCCTCTGCGAAGTTGGCCCCGCCCGCAACGATCAGCCTTTCGTTGCTCACTCCGACGAAGGGCCCCGCCACGCCGAGTGGATCGGGAATGGACGGCAGTTCGCTCCAGCCTGTCTCCTTGAGTGCAGTCTGCTGCCCCATGGCCGGGAGCCCTCCCGTGATCCACACGGCGGTTGCAAAGAAGATCGCGAGGGGAAGATTTCGTCTGTTCATGGTGTCGTCGATTCTTCAGCAGTTCCTGGGTGTCGCGATTCCGCGGCTCACAACGTCCGGATCGTCATCCCGCCGTCGATCTTCAGAACCTGTCCCGTCGCATACGGGATGTCTCCGCGGACGAGGGCCGCAACCGCCCGGCCGACGTCGTCCGGCTCACCCCACCGGCGATCGAGAGTCAGCCCTCCGGCGATCAGCCGGTCGTATTTCTCCGTCACCCCCGACGTCATGTCGCTGCGGATCACGCCAGGCTGGATTTCATAAACGGGAATGCCGAATTCGGCCATCCGGGTGGCCCACAGCCAGGTCGCCATCCGCGTCGCCGCCTTCGACAGACAGTAGTCGCCCCGATTGGTCGAGACGAACTCGGCCGACACGGACGAGACGTTGATGATGCAGCCCTGAAAACCCTGATCGGCCTGCCGTTGTTCGACCATCCAGCGGGCGGCGGCCTGAGTCAGAAAGAACGGGCCTTTGAGGTTCACGCCCATCACTCGATCGAACGATTCCTCGTCCGCTTCGTTGAGGATGTCTTTTCGTCCGGGCGAAGTGATGCCGGCGTTGTTGATCAGGACGTCGAGCCTTCCGAATCGTGATCGCACGGCCTCGAGCATTGATGTCCGGTCGGCTGCCGAACTGACGTCCCCCCGCGCGTAGGCGACCGCGGCTCCCTGCGACGTGATCTCGCGGATCGCCTCCTGCGCATCTGCCTCGGGCCGGACCCCGTTGAGCCCGATGTCGTATCCATCGCTGGCGAGCCTGCGAGCGATCCCCAGCCCGATTCCGCGGGTGCTGCCGGTGATCAAGGCGACGGGGCGTGGCGAGGCGGGCATCAGTTCTGCGATCAGTGGATCCGGGAGACAGGCCAAAGGTGATGGCGACTATACTCCAGTGACAGTTTGCAGGAGTACCGGTTCGTGCCGTCGGGACGCGTCCCGTACCCGGCCCCCTGCCGGTGCGTGGAAGCCAGAGACCTTTCCCGGTCGAATTGCGAATGACGGACCGCCTGCCCCGCACGCCTCCCGCCGCAACGCCGCCGATCCCAGATCGTCATGCCGTGGGCCGCCTTCGCGATGCGCAGCGCGCGGCGTTCATCCTGGGACTGATCGTCACGTCCAGCCTGGGAATCTTTGCCGGTTGCCTGCGTCTCTTCGGCCACCCCAGTCCCGGCGATTCCCTGCAGTTTCCGGTCGCGTTCGGTGTCAGCACGCTGCTTCTTCTCGCCGGCAGCATCGCCATGAATCGCGCTCTGCACTTTGTCTGCATGGAGCGTCAGCCCGAGTTTCGCGGGTGGCTCAAAGTCACCGCTGTGCTCGCCGCACTGTTCATGGGAATCCAGTCGTATGGTCTCCTGGGAATGACGCCGGCGACAAGGTCTCCGACGGAAACGTCGCTGGGAGTCCGGCCGCTCGTGATGACGCTGGCCGGCCTGCACGTGATGCACTTCTTCGTGGCGACGCTCTTCATCTCGGTCGTGCTCTCGCGTTCCATCGCCGACCGCTACGACCACGAGTACCATTGGGGCGTGACCGTGTGCGCGTGGTTCTGGCACCTGCTGGGCTTCGTGTGGATGGCCATCCTGGCTGTGTTCGCGATCGCCATCGGCTCGTGACAGAAGCCCGGCTTCCGCAGGCGAGCGCGCGGCGATCCCGGCGCTTCTCCTCTGCGGCAACCGGAGAAGCCGGGCTTTCCCACTCCTCCTCCGAAAGCGCCTCCTCGATGCCACGAAGAATTCTGTTCCTCGCCGCGCTGGCCTTCGCTCCACTGGCTTCCATGTCGCACGCCGCTGAATCTCCTTCCGAAGTCACCGTCTACTTCGGAACCTACACGCGCGGCAGCGACAGCAAGGGGATCTATGCCTCGAAGCTGAATCTCAAGACAGGCGAACTGAGCAAGCCGGAACTCAAGGCCGAGATCGCCAATCCGTCGTTCCTCGCGATCGCTCCCGATGGCCAGCACCTGTACTGCGTGGCCGAGCTGGCGGAGTTCGAAGGGAAAAAGAACGCCGGCGGAGTCGCGGCCTTTGAGATCGACGCGGCCACGAAGAACCTCAAGCCCCTGAACCAGCAGTCATCCGGCGGCGGCGGACCGTGCCACATCGTCGTCGATCATTCCGGCCGAAACGCGCTCGTCGCCAACTACGGCGGGGGCAGCGTCGCGTGCCTGCCGATCAATGAAGACGGCACGCTGAAGCCCGCCTCGTCGTTCATCCAGCACACCGGCGAAGTCGCCGACAAGAAACGCCAGCAGGGCCCGCACGGGCACTCGATCAACGTCGACCCCAACAACGCCTTTGCGATCGCGGCCGACCTGGGGCTCGACAAGCTGCTCGTCTACAGGTTCGACGCTGACAAGGGGACGCTCACGCCGAACGATCCGCCGTCCACATCGCTGCGGCCGGTCGATGGGCCCCGCCATTTCGCGTTCCATCCCGGCGGGAACTTCGCCTACGTCATCAACGAAATCTCGCTGACGATCACGGCCCTGCGCTACGCTCCCCAGCATGGCGTTCTCTATGCCATGCAGACCATCAGCACCGTTCCCGACGACATCAAGGGCCCGCAGTATTCGACGGCCGAGGTGCAGGTCCATCCTTCCGGCAACTGGGTGTACGGCTCGAATCGAGTCCACGACAGCATCGCGATGTTCTCGGTCGACCCGAAGACCGGCGAGCTGAAGTCGCTCGGCCAGGAACCCTGCGGCGGCAAGATTCCGCGCAATTTCGGCATCGACCCGACTGGCCAGTTCATGCTCGTCGCGAACCAGGACTCCAACAACGTCGTCGTCTTCCGGATCAACCAGGAGACCGGCAAGCTGGAGAAGACGGGCGTCGAGATCGCGTGTCCGAAGCCAGTCTGCGTGAAGTTCCTGTTCTGATCAGACGAACTCGCCCCGGTGAACGGGGCGCGTCGGCCTGCGGCGTGAGCGGCTGGCGCCAGCCGCTCCGTTGCGCGAACAACCCTCAACGAAAAGTGTTCCCCCATGCTGATCGCTGCCGTCCAGATGGACGTCAAAATCGGTGACGTCGCCGGCAACTCCAAACGAATGGCCGACTTCATCCGCCACAACGCGTCCGGCGGAGTGCGGCTCTCGGTTTTTCCGGAATGCGCGGCGACCGGATACTGCTTCGATTCGCTCGAAGAAGGGCGGCAGTACGGCGAAACGCTCGAGGGCGGCTCGGTCGAGACGCTCACCGCCGCCTGCCGTGCAGGGAACACTTACGCCGTCTACGGAACGCTCGAGAAGACCGAGACCGACCTCTACAACGCGGCCGTCCTCGTCGGGCCCCAAGGGCTCATCGCGACCTATCGCAAGGTCCATCTCCCCTGGCTCGGCATCGACAAGTTCACGACCTACGGCGACCGCGCGTTCGATCTCCACGAGGTCGACGGAGTCCGGCTGGGCATGAACATCTGCTACGACTCCGGGTTCCCGGAATCGTCGCGATGCCTCGCCCTCCTCGGCGCGGATCTCGTTGTGCTGCCGACGAACTGGCCTCCCGGGGCGGAATGCCTGGCCGAGCACGCCATCCGCACGCGGGCCATGGAGAATGGCATCTATTACCTCGCAGTGAATCGCGTCGGAGAAGAGCGGGGGACGACCTTTATCGGCCGCAGCAGCATCTGCGCACCGAACGGCGACGTGATGGCGATGGCGTCTGCCGGTCACGAGGAAATCCTGATCGCCGAGATCGACCCCGAACGGGCCCGCCGGAAGCGGATCGTCCGCAGCCCCGGCAAGCATGTGATCGACCGCGTCGCCGATCGCCGGCCCGACATGTACGGACCGATCGTCGCCCCGAGCACCCTTCGGACGCCGCGGCAGGATGGCGGCTGACCGATGAACCATCGTCGCCAGCCATCCCCTTGCGGCAGCCCCGATTGGGGAACAAGATGAGGGAGCTTCCTGGCATTCACGCATCTCGCTGAGGAACCGGTTCCACGCGGATTGGATCACGCATGAAGTTCCTCAAAAAACTGTTCGCACCGGGCCCCGCCAAGGCCAGGCCAGTCGACGTCAAAAAACGGTTCGAGCTGATCGGGCGGGTCGGGCAGGGGAGTATGTCGAAGGTCTGGCGCGCCCGCGACTCGATGTCCGGCAAGCCCGTCGCGCTCAAGGTCCTCGACAAGGCGAAAACGGCCCGCCTCGAGAAACGCTTCGTCGGTTTGAACCGGCCACCCGAAGGGGTCGTCGCGATCGGGCTCCGTCATCCGAACATCGTCCGCACTCATGAGCATGGACTGACGACCGACGGTGAACAGTACCTGGTGATGGAGTTCGTGGAAGGCGTCGGACTGAGCTACCTGGTCGACCGCCAGAACGAGCGGATGAAAACGAACTGTCTCTGGTATGCCGTCCAGCTCGGCGAGGCGCTCGACTACCTCCATCGGCACCAGTGGATCCACCGCGACCTCTGCCCGCGGAACATCATCGTCTCCGACGAAGACGTCGTGAAGCTGATCGACTTCGGCCTGGTCGTCCCGAATACGCCACCGTTCCGCGCCCCGGGCAATCGCACCGGCACCGCCAGCTACATGGCCCCGGAACTCATCAAGCGGCTGGCGACGGACGAACGCATCGACATCTTCTCGTACGCGGTGACCGTCTTCGAAATGTTCGCCAAACAGCTTCCCTGGAAGACCGATCAGGCCGACACCATGGAGAGCGTGCTGCAGCACATCAACACACCTCCGCGCGATCTCAAGAAGCTCGTTCCCGGCATCGATGAGCAGGTGGCCGCGACCGTCATGAAGGGCTTGGCCAACGATCCGCGCGACCGCTGGCCCACCGTCCGCAAGATGGTCGACGACCTCAAGGCCAGCGGCCGGCGGCTGAACCTCCTTCCGGCCGACGAGTAGCAGCTGCCCGCTGCAGGCCGATCGATTCGGGAAGCCCGGTCTCCGAGCGGCATCAGCGCAGGAATCCAGGCGTGTCTGCAATCTGGATTGACACGTAAGTGTATTCTTACGTATTTTCTGCGGCATGTTAGCGACTGCCGAACCGACCCACGACGTCTTCGCCGCGATCAGTCATCCAGCGCGACGAAGGATGCTCGATCTCCTCATCGAGACAGATCGCTCCGTTCATACCCTCGCCGGGCACTTCCAGATGAGCCGCCCGGCCGTCTCGCAGCACCTCCGCATTCTCCTGGATGCCGGCCTGGTGACCGAGCAGCGGCGCGGACGCGAACGTCACTACCACCTCATCCCCGACAGACTCGGCGAGGTGCGCGACTGGATGGCCCAGTACGAAAGGTTCTGGGATGACCGCCTCCAGCGGCTTCAGAATCTGCTGTCGAAAAAGGACGAAGAATGACTCAAACGATTCGCAAAGAACTCCGGCTCCCGCAGTCGAGGGAGCAGGTCTGGCGGGCGATCACCGACAGCGCCACTCTCGCCGAGTGGATGTTTCCCAACGATTTCGAGCCCCGCGTCGGGCACACCTTCACATTCCGTGTCCCGCCGAATCCGAAGGTGGGATTCGAAGGACTCATCGTCGACAGCGAAGTGCTCGAGTGTGAACCGCCGAGCCGCCTGATTTTCACGTGGTCTGCCGGCGAACTCACGGGAACCTGCGTGAGCTTCCGACTCGAGCCCGATGGCGACGGAACGCGTCTCCTGTTCGAGCATTCGGGGTTCGATGTCTCCAGCCCCTTCGGCAAACAGGCGTTCCACGGCGCCGAGTTCGGCTGGGCGAAAATGCTCAAGCAGCTCTCCGATGTCGTCGCGAACTTACGCTCCGGCTGCAGTGAGTCATCAACACGGGAGATCCCTGCGTCATGACCTCCAGCACTTCCCGCACGATCCTCCGCTGGATTCACCTCGTCTTCAGCATCCCGATCATCGGCTACGTCTACAGCCCGTTCGAAGAGATTCCGAACTACGCAGCTCCCACCCGCTATCTCTTCCTCCCCATCCTTGTCCTTACGGGGTTGTGGATGTGGAAGGGCCATTGGGTGCGGCGGCTGCTTTCAAAGCGGTCGGCCTGATCGGACGCTCACGACTTCTCCCTGAAACTCGCAGGAAACCATGGCCAAGAAGGCGACCTCCACGAACGCGTTGTCGACCGAACGACGCGACGAACTGCTCAAGACGCTCGCGACCCGGTTTGAGAACAACATGGCCCGTCATCAAGGGCTGGCCTGGGCCAAAGTCCTGCCCCGGCTCATCGCCAGCCCCGGGAAGCTGTGGTCGCTCAATGAAATGGAAAGCACCGGCGGCGAGCCGGATGTGATTGGCCACGACCGGAAATCGGGCGAGTCCATCTTCGTGGATTGCTCTGCCGAAACGCCGAAAGGTCGCCGGAGCATCTGCTTCGACCCCGAGGCGCTCGAATCCAGGAAAGAGCACAAGCCGAAACACAGCGCCGTTGGTCTCGCGGCCGAAATGGGAATCGACCTCCTGACGGAGGAGCAGTACCGGGAACTTCAGAAGCTCGGAGAGTTTGATAAGGCCACGTCGAGCTGGGTGCAGACGCCCGCCGACATCCGGAAGCTCGGCGGAGCCCTCTTCTGCGATCGCCGCTTCGGCCACATCTTCCTCTACCACAACGGAGCCGAATCCTACTACGCCGCCAGGGGCTTCCGGGGAATGCTCAAGGTGTAAGGGCGTCTCGATACACGACGCCGGGCATCCCGCGCCGGATCGCTTCCAGAGAGCCGACTCGTCATCATCCCGGCGGGCCCCTCCTCGAAGCTGCGGGATGAACTCTGCATGAAAACGATTCAGCGGATCGTCTGTCGACTGACTCTTCTGTGCTGCCTGCCGCCCTGTGTCGGCTGCAGTTCGCCAACCAATGAGCCCGCCGCGGCCCCGCCGTCCCCATCGACATCCGGTGCCTCAGGGAGTGAGCAGCCTCAAGTCAAAGAGAATGCGAACGGCGCCACACAGATGCCGACACCCAATGCGGCCGCAGCCCGGTCGACTGCCGGAAACACCCCTCCGGCGTTGGCGACGATCGACACCGCGAAGTTGCCCAAGCCATCCGCGGATCAGATCGCTCGCTGGCAGTCACGCCCCGGCCAACCCTTGCAACTCCTCGCCTCCCGCGACGGAACTCAAACCGGATTCATTTCGTTTCTCGAAGTGCTCCCGGATGGCAAGCACTACCTCGTCGGCGGCACGGGCCTGTCACTCAGCTCAGTCGCCAGCGACAAGGTGGAACACACATTCCTCGAAGCCAGGACCGCGGAAGACGAGCGGCTCACAGCGTTTGCCGTTGCACCCGGAGGAGAATGGTGCGCCGCGGGCAACAAGGGCGGCATCCTGAAAGTCTTCAGCATCACCGATCGCAAAGAGATCGCCTCGGTCAAGACAGGCCAGCACAGCATCTCTCACCTGGCCATCTCCACAGATGGAAAAGAGATCGCCACGGTTGCGTACACGAAGGACATCGAGATCTGGGCCGCACCGGAGCTCAAAGCGATTCGCAAGTTCAGTGTCGACACCCGCGAAGTGAAGCAGCTCACATACATCGGCCCGCAACTGCTCATTGCCGCGGGCGAGTCGATGTCGTCGTGGAACACTGCCGATGGGTCGCGCGTGACGACCTACCCGGCCGGCCGTTATGAGAACGTGAGCGGCGTGTCGTTCGGCGGAAAGGAGCTCCTGTTCGCCAACGACAAAGGCCTGCAGCGTTGGGATCTTGGAACCAACGCCCTGGCTGGAGCCTATCCGGGCAACTACGCGCGCAATGAAGAGACTCGATTCTCGCCGAACGGCGGGCAGTTCGCGTCGCTGAATGGGGAGGCGATTCGCATCTGGGACGCGGAATCCGGGCAGCTGCAGCAGGTGATCGATGTCGCCGGTCATGCGGCCACAGACATCAGCTGGATGCCCGGCCAATCTCTGCTGCTGGTGGCCTCCGACAATGGGCGTGTCCGTCTCTGGGGCACCGAAGAGGCCGCGAAATCGCTCGGAATGACGCCGCTGCCGAAGCCCGCGGAATCGGCAATGCCCGGACCGGCGGAGCCGGCCAGTGTGGATCAGCTTCTCCGGACGCTCGATGTGCGCCTGCTGCCGAAACTTCCGCATGCCACAAAGGCCGACGCCAGCTTCAACTCGCTCAACTATTCCGCAACTGCAGGCGTCGACGAAACAAAACTCTTTTATCGATACCTCTTCGGCCAGCAGCAGTGGAAAGAAACGACAGAGGCCGCGACGCCCGACATGCTTCGCTTCGTCAAGAACGGCAACATGGCCCTGCTGTCCGTCTATCCCTCCGGGGCGGCCGAGACGTATGTCTCACTGACGTTTCTCGGCAACTACGACATCCGTCAGACGCCGAGGCTGAAGGACCTGATGCAGAAGGAGACGTATTCAGGGGACAGCACGGTGCTTTACACGGTCAAGGCGGACCTCCTGCAGATTGAAACCGAGCTCCTCCCGCTCCTGCATGGAGCTGGCTGGACGACCGTGGCGCGACTCAACTCGCGCCAGAGTGAAGAGTCTGACGCGCGGCAGATGGAGTTCGTCAAGAACGGCGCCGTGTTGAGCGTGTTTGTGCGGCCCGAGAAGGATCAGCCGGGAATCTACAACGTCCAGTACTCCGCCTCGCTGAACCTGCATGCGCTTCCGATTCCGCCCGATTCAGGCCTGGTTGAGTGGGACAACTACCTCGAGCCCCAGCTTGTCGCGAACACCTCGATGAGCCTCAAGCAGGCCGCCGAGTTTTACGACACAGCTATGGCGAAGCAGGGATGGACGCAGCAGACCACCGGCCGCCGGATCGATGAAGAGCACGGGGTCTGTTACCTGCCTTACACAAGTGGCCAGCGCGACGTCACGATCGGCCTGCGAAAGTTGTCCGACGGCTCGACTCGCGTGCGTGCGGGCAAGTTCAGCCGCGAGTCGTGGCAACCGGTGGAAGACGACGAGAGACCATCGGCAGGATCAAAGACCGAAGAGAAGAAACCGGAATCGGCCAGTGAAGGAATCGAAGCGGTGGACGTCCCGACGCCTCAAATTGCCGGGGCGATCAAGTATGACCAGAATCGCCCGTCGGTGACGTATCCATTCCAAGGCGAGGTCCCGCTGAAGCTGGTGACTGAGGAATTCCGGAAAGCGATGACCGACCGGGGCTGGGAAGCGAACGACTTCGGAACGCCCATCGAGAAGTCGGCTTCCCTGTTGTTCAAGAAGGGGGAACAGGTTGTCTACTTCAACGGACGGATTGATCCGCTCGGTGCGGGAAGCGTGACGGTCGAAGGGAAGGGGCTCTTGTGGAATAAGAAGCCAGTCCCGACGACGCGGATGTCGTTCGTGACCTGGCTCCGGGACAACCGGCATCCCGCATCGCTGAAGCGCCTGGAGGAATACAAGACGATCATGCAGAAGCTGCCGGCTGCCGGGAGCTGAAGCGATCTCCGCCACGCCAGTGTGGGCCTGGTTACTGCACCAGCAGGTTGTTCAGCAGGACCGTGTCCGGGCGCGAGAACAGCCAGAACATCAGCGTGAATCCGATGACAAACAACAGCCACGTGATTCCAAACGCAAGGACGCACTGAAGCGTTCGATGAAAGCCGTACGAGAGGCAGGAAACGGAGGGATCCGCCGGGTCGTAGCGAACCGCAACTTCCCTGGCCTGTTGGAGTCGCTCCCGGATCTGCTGCGCCGCCTTCCAACCGCTGCTCGCGCCATAACCGAACGCCAGTCTCGAGCCCTCGTAGTCCGTTCCGGCGACCGAGTACGAGTAGTGGACCTTCACCTCGTACGCCGTCCCGTCACTGTCCGATACGTCGTCGACCTCGAGGCTGGTGATCGTTCCCGCTGCTGTAGGCCAGGTGGCCGCCTGCGTTGACTGGTAGGCCCCTCTGACGACCCAACCCAGGATCACGAAGCCTGCGATGTAAAAGATGCTGATGAACGGAATGAAGACGCCCACGGTATTCGCCTCCGATAGAAACGGGTGACCCCTCCTCAAACCTCGCGTCGGCAAGCGGATTGAATCAGCGAGTTGGCTCACTGGCCTGTTGTTTGGCCTGCTGCGTTTCGACCTTGGACCGCGCCTTTCCGATCGCCGCTTCGATCCGGCCCTTCTCGCTCGCGCCGATCAAGAGCAGGTTGTTGACCCAGATCTGAGGCAGTCCCTTGTGGCTGGATGCGTGATAGGCCGCGTTGGCGCGATCGATCTCCGCGCCGATCGCTTCGTTCGCAGTCGCCTCCGAGCCGCCGGCCGCCGTGATCAGTTCCTGCGTCAGTTGCTCCCCTTCCATGAGCTTATCGGCCACCTGTTCGCCGGTTCCTGTGCGTTCGGCCGCCAGGTAGATCTGGCCTGCCTGCTTGCTGAGCCCGTTGGGATCCATCGCCAGCGGGATGCGGACGAAATGAATGTCGTCGCCTGCCTTTGCAAGAACTTCTTTCAGCACCGGATGCGTGTCGCGGCAGAACACACAGTCAAAGTCGAACACTTCGACAATATTCACCTTCCCATCGATCCATCGCTCTCGCACATAATCCGGCGCCACGGGATCGGGCTGGAACTGGAACCACACCGCCGGAGCCATCGCCAGGACCGCCGCCGCGCTGATCCACGGACCGCGGCGGCCTGTTGCCGGCGACGCCACCGCGAGCGGAAAGAAGAAGTCGGTCACCGCCATCAGGATGCCGGCCGAGTCGATCACCAGGCACAACGGGCAATACTGCTGGATCTGATACTTCTGGACGAGAATCAACCCGATGCCGACGGCTCCGGCCACAATCGAAGCCCACCCCAGAACCGTCCGGGCCGGTCGGCCCGACATCAGGCTCAGGCCGAGATAGGCCGTAAATGCTCCCAGCCCGAGCACCGAAAGTGGGATGCCCAGCGGCCTGGCGAAGCCGGTCGACGTGACGCTCGAGCAGCCCAGGTCGCCGCCGCAGAACGGGGCCGTGATCGCGAAGTGATCGACGACCTGCGCACTCGTGACAGCGATGGCTACGAGTGCGAGAACGCGAACAAAGGTCAACCGCTTTGTCCCCTTGGCGGCAGACGCCGCAAGCGGCTGGGAAGATTCAACGTCCACAATGAGTCCCGTCGGCTGGGTCATGACCCAGCGAACTTCACGCAGGGTGCTCGGCCCATTTGTATGCGTTGGGGACTACGCCCGGCCAGACCTCGCATCGATTCAACGTCCCGCTTCGCGGCGAGAAGGGCGGGGAGCCCACACAATCGACCGGCTCCATGGGGGGCGATCGATCGCGCGGGAGATCCGGCCGCAACGTCGCGAGACGCGGCGGCCGGTCGAAACCGCTCACTCAGCCGCGAAAGGCCGCTTCGATCGTCGCAATGTCGATCTTCTTCATCCCCATCATCGCATTGAACGCGCGCTGGGCGGCAGCGGTATCCGGGCTGGTGACCGCCTTGATCAGGGCGCTCGGCGAGATCTGCCACGAAATGCCCCACTTGTCTTTGCACCAGCCGCACATGCTCTCCTCACCACCATTGCCCACGATCGCTTCCCAGTAGCGATCCGTCTCCGCCTGGTCCGCGGTCGACACCTGGAACGAGAACGCGTCGCTGTGCTTCGGCCCCTGGCCGCCATTGAGGCCAATGCACGGGATGCCCATGACGGTGAACTCGACGGTCAGGACATCGCCCTTCTTGCCGGAGGGATAATCGTCCGGCGCGCGGTGCGCAGCGCCGACTGACGAATTGGGAAATGTCCGGGCATAGAACTGGGCTGCCTCCTCGGCCCCACGTTCGTACCAGAGACAGATCGTGTTCTTTGCCGGTGTCGCCATGTCTGCTTCTCCTGCCGTGCGGGGCGCCCCCGCGATGTCGGTCCTCGAACGACGGAACGCCCGTCGACACTGGATTCACTTCTCAGGACACCGATCGCGACTCGTCGTCGGTCGGTCGCCTGTGATGCCTCATCTGCACCATTGCCCTGGATGCCAGCCCTTATTGGGTCTGGCCCATGATCTCACTCACTTCCTCGGCCGAGTACATGAAGATCGGGCGGATCTCGACTTCCGAGCCTTCCGGCATCGGAAAACGCCTGGCCCAGGCAATCGCCTCGTCGATCGATGTCACCTCCCAGATCGAGTAGCCGGCAACCAGTTCCCGGGTTTCAGGAAACGGGCCGTTCGTGACGGTCGTCCCTTCGCCGGAGTAGCCAACGCGAACCCCCGCAGAACTCGGCTTCAGGCCGGCGCCGCCGACCAGGATCCCCGCCTTGATCAGTTCCTCGTGGAACCGCTCCATTTCCTCCCAGGCACGCTCGGAAGGCAAGGCCCCCGCTTCCGTCTCTCGCGTGGCCTTGCCCAATACCATGACCTGCATGTTGCGTCTCCGCGGATGCGAATCTGCCATTCTGGAGGCGGCTCCGGCACGCTTCTCGGCCGACCGCACTCAAAGCGAACGAACGGCCCGGCGCAAAATCGACACGTCCAGGCAGGAATTTTTCGGGAATCGCGAACTCACTGTACCAATCGACGCCAACTCATTGGCGTGACATCGGTTCGGTCGACGCCGGCCTCACTGAAACTCGCGGACCTCAACCGGCGCCCGACACGCGATCACCGCCTTCCGCCCCCACCCCAGCGCCGCCTCCAGGTCAGCAACGTCCAGCACCCAGAAACCGCCGATGTGCTCCTTGGTCTCGATGTACGGCCCGTCGGTGACCAGCACCTTTCCGCTTTTTGCCCGCAGCGACTTCGCCCGGCGGGCGGGGTGCAGCCCCCCCACAAATACTCGGACGCCGGCAGCGATCATCTCTTCATTGAGCACGTCGATCGCGCGACCCATCTCGGCATCCGCTTCGGCGGCCGGCTGGTCAAAGTCGTCGGGAAGGTGAATGGCAACCAGAAATTGAGGCATGACGTCTCCTGAAATGGTCTTCCGGCCGGCTCGTTGCCCTGCCGTCGAAAGATTGACGAACAATCAGGCCCCGATTCGACAGAACGCCCTGGGAAAATTCCGACCGCCACGACGCCGAACGTTGGTTACCGGACTCGTTGGCCATGGAGCCTCACGACCGCGAATGCCTCGGGTGTCCTGATTGAGCGAACCGGCGATGGAGTTCGCGGACCTGGTCTGCGAGGACGGGAACTGGCCCCTCCACCAGGAGGCCAGGGACAACGGCTCGAATCGGCAGAGGACTCACCGGAGATGCGGGAACCCCCAGCTCGGCGAGCCAGGAGACCAGTTGTTGGGAGGAGCTCACATACACGATTCGGCCCAAACCGACCCAGCCGTGCGCGGCGGCGCACATCGGGCAATGCTCACCCGAGGTGAAGACGGTCGCGGCCGATCGTTCCCCGGGGGACATGTTCCTGGCCGCCCATCGCGCCAGCTCGAACTCCGGATGGCGGGTACGGTCGCCTGAGGCAACGCGGTTGCGATCCTCGGCGAGGACGGTCCCGTCCGCGCCAACGAGTACCGAGCCGAACGGCTCGTCGCCCGCCTCCAGGGCCTCCGTCGCCAGTTCGACACAGCGGCGGAGGTGCTTCATTTCGACTTCGCTGAACATATTGGTCTCCTCTGTTCTTCTCAATTTCAGCGGAGGGAGGGCCTGGACGCTCGATGGTGGCGGCCCGTGGCCACGGAGGAGTCACTCGCACTTGTGACGCTGCAACCTCTGCCAAGGACCTGCGACGATTCAGCGGGGCGGGAGGCAGAACCGCATCGGCGAGTCGGATGACTGACCAGGTGAAGCCCTGACTTCCAGTGCCTGTTCACCTTGAGAAATCGTCCGGGTACTTCCAGCGGAATTCTGGATCTTTCGCATAGTCGCGGTTCGGGTAGCGTTCGAGGATCTCCCGGCACTCGGCCGCGTAGCGCGCGGCCTTGGCATCGTCGAGGAATGGATCTCCGGACTGCACTCGCCACTCAGCGAGAACGCCTTTCAGCTGATCGAGCGTGGCCCGGTGCCGCGCGTCTGCAGCCAGGTTGTGCAGTTCACAGGGATCACTCTGGAGATCATAGAGTTCCTCCATCGGCGGGCGCTTCCAGGTCTCGTAGGCCGTCCTGAACTCCTGGGGGGCCGCATCGATTTCCGACTGGGTCGCTCCCCCGGAGAAGTGGCCTTTCCGGCCTTCGTAAGCTGCGTAGATCGGGTTCTCAGTCCCTCCGAGGAGATTCAGGATCAGCTTGTACCGCCCGTTTCGGACGGTCCGCTTTGGATAATGCCAGAACGGCGTCGAACCCTCGGCCGCGGAGAATACGTACTCGCGGGTCCATGGCTTCTTCTCACCGCTGATGAATGGCAGCAGTGAAATCCCTGGCAGGCCAGAACTCGGTTCGATCCCGGCTGCGTCCAGGATCGTGGGGAACAGGTCGATGGAGGAGATGAGGCTGCTGTTCCTCTGCGACGGCGCGATGTGCCCTTTCCAGGACATCATCATCGGAACCCGCAGCCCTGCTTCGTAACTGGTGCATTTCGATCGCGGAAACTGGGCTCCGTGATCGCCGAGGTAGATGATCAGCGTGTTGTCGAGCCGGCCAGTGGCTTCGAGGCCCTTCATCAGCAGACCGACCGCCTCATCGAGTCGCATCATGCAATTGAAATAGTTCGCAGTGAACTCGCGCAGCCGCTCGCTGTTGGCTCCCACATACGGAAGTGCTCCCTGCACATCCCCGCCGTCGAGAGGCTGAGCAGGCCGGCCTTCGACCTGCTTGTGGACCGGGAAATGGGCGTCGGGGAAATTCACCATCAGGAAGAACGGGGAGTCACCGTCCTTCACGAACCGCACTGCCTCGTCGGCATAACGCTCCAGGCCCTTCTTGCCGAAGTTGTCCGCCTTGATGGGATGAAAGTCGAACGGGATTGCCGACACGGGGTTTACATGGATCTTCCCCAGGCATCCCGTCCGGTAGCCGGCCCGCTTGAGTACGGCCGGCAGCGTGTCGACGATGTGGTCGAACATCCGGTACCCATGCGTCGCCAGGCCGATCTGCCCATTCTGGAACGGATACAGCCCTGTCAGGATCGTGCTGCGGGACGGGCTGCAGACGGCGTACGTCACGAACGCGTTCTCAAACAGCATTCCCGATTCGGCCAGTCGATCGAGATTCGGGCTCTTCACCTTCCCGGACCCGTAGCAGCCGAGATCAGGCCCATTGTCTTCCGAGACGATGAGCAGGATGTTGGGACGCGGACCGGCCGAGTCCCGCTTCGCATCTTCTGCGCTCGCTGATACGGCGAGGGGCAGGGCACAGGCAAGAGCGACGAAGACGGTGATCGTGTGTGACATGGACATCGAGTGTGACTGGAGCCTGCCGGGGTCGGCAAGCCGGTGGGACATGCGCATTCCAGGCCGCGGCAGCGCATCGAGGGACCTTCAAAGGGCCGGCTTGAACGCCCGGGACTTCCATGAGTTGCGGCACGAATTGGCTCTCCCGGCCATCCGGAGTTCGTGTGACGACTTCTGTGGTGGCCGAATTCGTCAACGTCTGGCCACGCCGCGTCAACTTTGGGCGACACGTCGATGAATTCGATGCTGCCTCGTCTGAGTCAAACCATGCTGAAACCGTCAATCGGCGCGGGCGACGTCGGTGGATCGCTCTGGCATCGCGTTTGCGATTGCAATCTTGCGTGCCCTCGAGTCCGGATCGGGCACCGGCTGCCGAGCGATGAGTGCTCGCCTGCCGCGCTCGCTCGCAGGCCCGATCCGGACAGCGGCCCGCTGAAGAGAAAGGGGAGTTCAATGTCATGCACGTCAACTGAATCACGAGCCACAACTCGTCCCCTCCATTCCATTCGCGTGTCGCCCCCACAGTTTCATCACGGGGCGTCACTCGACGATGCAGTCGCCAGGCGACTCGACAGCATCGTTGTTCCTCTGGATGGGTCCGAGTTCTCCGAGCATGCGATCCCGTTTGCGGCGGCGCTTGCCAGGCGCGCGAACGCCGTCCTGAAACTGGTCCGGGCCTGGACGCCAACTGAGTCCGCAATGCTGCACCCTGGATCAGGAGTTTTTGACCTGATCGAAGGACGACGACGCACGGAGGCCCGACTCTCTCTCGACAATGTGCAGCGGCGGTTCGGCGCCCGAATGGCGGAGGTGACGGTGGTCAGTCACCTGGTGCAGGCATCCAGCATTCCTGAAGCCTTGTCGCGAGTTGCCAGGACTTCCGATCTGGTGGTCATGGCGACGCACGGGCGCGGATGGCTCGGCCGGTTGATTCACGGGAGTGTCGGACGAGATCTGCTCCACGAACGTAAGCGTCCGATCGTTTACCTGCGCGGCTACGACTCGCCGGTCGACTTCTCGGCCGATCCTGTTCCGCGACATGTGACTATCGGTCTGGATGGACGAAAGGCATCGGAACAGGTTCTGGAGATGTCCGGCATCATTGCCAGGATCTCTTGCGCCAAGGCGACAATCCTGCATGTCGATGACCCCGGCGAGCCTGATGAGCGATTTGCGCACAGTAGCCCGGAGGCCTACCTGCGTTGGGCAGGTCGGACCTTCACGGCCACGGCGCCCGAGGTTGAGACGCAGATTGTTCGAGATGCGGCGAATCCGGCGAGAGGAATCCTCTCGTTTGTTGACGACTCCGAAAGTGATCTGATCGCTGTGACCAGTCGATCTGCCAGGCCTTCCCTCACCAGCACGACCGAGAACCTGATCCGCCGGAGTCGCGTCCCGGTTCTTGTCGTGCGCGAGTAAGCTGGCGGGCCAATGCGAGCCGTGAGGAGCGCAACCTCCCTCGCATTGGCCCGGTTGTGAAAGGACACAAACAGGAAAGGAGAGTTGAGAAATGTCGTGACAGGAGCTCGCGAACAAGAAGAATTTTGAGGCGAACCGTGGACGACCGAACTTGAGGCTTTTGCGTCCACATCATTGACGAGCGCGCTCGGACGATTGACGCCTCGCGTCGTCAACATCGCGGTGTCATGAGTGATGAGCCGGGAACGGCTCCCCGGCCCTTGAGTGGCAGGGGGACGGTCACTCCCTGGTCAGCTTGAACACGACCTTGTTGATCGCGCCGGTGAAGGCGAACACGCCCTTGTCCTTGTAGGCCGGGTCCACGGGCGTGATCGAGTCGCGGCCGACCTCGAACGGTTCGAGCCCGTGCCGGAAGAAGGTGCGTTCGAGCTTCGATTCGCCGGCGGGCTTGCCGTTGACGAACATCTTCAGGGTCCCACCGTTGGTTTTCGACTTCGGGTCGGGAGTGAACTCGGTCTTCAGTTCGACCTTTCCTTCGGGAATCTCGACGGTGCCGGGGATGGTCACGTCGGCGACATCGAAGGCCGTGTAGCGGAAGTACGGCTTCTTCTCCTTCAGGTAAATCGACCATCCGGCCGAGAATGATCCTGCGCACGTGACGACGCCTTCGGCGCCACCTTTCGGGATCTCGAGCGCGGCGGTGATCGTATGGGCGCGGGGGAAGAGCTGCGGGCCGATCGGTTCGGGAAGCCAGACGCTGGTGCCGAAGTAGGTCCACGCGGTCGGCGGGTCTCCTGCCTCGCGGAGCTTGGGGTCGAAGCGCTCGCTGAACCGCGGATCGAGCGGGAGCACATCGTACTTCTTCGCTTCTTCGATGAGCCTGGCCTGCAGCGCCTTGATCTTCTCCGGCTCCTTCGCGGCGAGATCATCGGACTGACTGAAGTCGTTCTCGATGTTGTAAAGCTCCCACGGGGCGGCCTGCATGAGGGCCAGGTCTTTCCCGAGGGTGACCCACGGAAGTCCGGTGCGGGCGCAGGCGACCCAGCCGTCGTGATAGATGGCCCGGTTGGTTGCGAGCTCGAAGTATTGCGTCGTGCGCCGGCTCGTCGCCTTCTCATCGTCGAAGGTGTAGCGCATCGAGACGCCTTCGATCGGCTTTTGCGGAATGCCGTTGACGAGCTTCGGCTCCGGAATGCTGCAGCAATCGAGAATCGTCGGCACCACGTCGATCACATGGTGGAACTGCGTCCGCAGCTCGCCCTTGGCTTTGATGCCTTTCGGCCAGTGGACGACCATCGGGTTTCGCGTACCGCCGAAGTGGCTCGCGACCTGCTTCGTCCACTGGAATGGTGCATCCATCGCCCAAGCCCAGCCAACCGGCACATGCGGCTCGCTGGTCGGCCCGCCGATCTCATCGATGCGCTTGATGGTGCTCTCGAGGCCGAGCTGCAGGCCGATGAGGCTGGCGATCTCGCTGAAGGTGCCTTCGAGCCCGCCCTCGGCGCTCGCGCCGTTGTCGCCGACGATGTACATGACGAGCGTGTTGTCGAGTTCGCCGGATGCGCGGAGGCTTTCGACGTAGCGGCCGACTTCGGCATCGGTGTAGTCCATGTAGGCGGCATAGTTCTCCATGAGCCGCGTGTAGACTTTCTTCTCATCGGCCGAGCGCGAGTCCCATGACGGGATCTCGCTCGGGCGGGGGGTGAGCTTCGTTCCCTGGGGGATGACCTTGTCGGCGAGCTGCTTCGCGTGGGTCAGCTCGCGCTGCTTATCCCAGCCGTGGTCGAACTTGCCTTTGTATTTCGCGAGATAGTCTCTCGGCGGCTGATGCGGGGCGTGAACTCCGGAGGTGCTGAAGTAGACGAACCAGGGCTTGGTGGGGCTGGCCGCACGAATATTCTGGGTCCACCGGATGGCCTCATCGGTCATATCGGCGGTGAAGTGGTAGCCCTCTTCCGGCGACTTCGGCTGCGGCACCCACGACGTATTGCGGTAGAGCGTGGGGTAGTACTGGTTCGTCTCGCCCTGGTTGAAGCCGTAGAAGTAGTCGAATCCCAGTCCGGTCGGCCAACGGTTGAACGGGCCCGCGGGGGAGATGTCGGGCTCGGCGGTGTTGTGCCACTTGCCGAACATGCCGGTGGCGTAGCCGTTGTCGCGAAGGGTTTGAGAGACGAGTGCGGCGTTCTCGGGAATGAGCCCCGTGTAGCCAGGGTAGCCGGTGCCCATCTCGATGATGACGCCGGTTGCGACGCTGTGATGATTCCGCCCGGCCAGCAATGCGGCACGAGTGGGGCTGCAAAGGGCTGTCGTGTGGAACCGGTTGTACTTCAGCCCGTTGTCGGCGAGCTTCTGCATGTGGGGCGTGGGGACCGGGCCGCCGAAGGTCGAGCACATTCCGAATCCGACGTCATCCAGCAGGATGACGAGGACGTTGGGAGCGCCCTGGGGCGCCTTCACCGGCAACGGGTAGTCGGGCGTCGAGTCCTTGAACGTCACGCCGATTTTCCCCTTGAAGGCCGGATCGGGCTTAGGGAGTTGGGTGCCGTCGGATGCGGGGGACGCGGTTTGAGCTGTCGACTGAGCGAACAACCCGTTCCCGTCGCCGGGCATGTCGACCCCGCCGAGTCCAAGGCCGACTGCAACCAATGAGACAGCGAGCAGAAATCGCGAACGCATGTGTCAGCCTCCAGAATATGGCGAGAGGATGGGACGGGCATCTCTGCCTGAACGCGTCAGGTGATCTCACTTCTTGAGGTCGATCGTCACCTTCTCGACCGTTCCGGTGAAAGAGAACGGCAGCTTGTAAGTGAAGTCGATCGCCGAGCCGGTATCGGTGCCGACATCGACTCCTTCTCCGAGCGAGAACTGCAGTGGGACCGTCCTCGGCAATTTGCCTTCGCCGACCTTCTTGCCGTTCGCGGTGAGAGTCACCGTCGCGGGCTTGCCGAGTTCGCCGGCCTTGCCCTCATACGCAAAGTTCATCACCAGCGAGACCTTCCCTGTCGGCAGAGTCTCGGAAGTGATTGTCGTCCGTTCGATCGCCAGCATGTTGTAGACGAAATGTGCCTTGCCCTCGCGGACGTAGATGCCGTAGCCGCCGGTCAGACCGCCGTGCGTATAGACCATCCCCTCGGCCCCCTTCGCAGGGATGTCAATGTCCATCGTCACTGCGAATGACTTATTCAGCACAGGCGGCGCGGCCCCGTCAGGAAGGGCAACCTGGCCGGGGTAGTAGACGTACTCGTTGCGCTTGCCCGCGAGGCTCGGACGCCCCTGGAGTTCGGCGTTGAGCCGTTCGACGGCCCGCCAATCGAGCGGGAGGACGTTGTACTTCTCGGCCTCCTGCCAGAACATCGCTTCGAGTTCCTTCACCTTCTCCGGATGTTTGTCAGCAACATTCTCTGACTGCGAGAAGTCCTTCGAGACGTCATACAGCTCCCATTTCGCGGTGAGCGGGTCAAACTCGCCGCGGACGGGCACCCAAGGGACAAAGCTGCGACTGGAGGCCATCCAGCCGTCGTGATACATGCCGCGGTTGACGAGCAGCTCGAAGTACTGGGTCTTGCGGGTTTCGGGAGCGGCTTTCTCTGTGAACGTCTTGAGGAAGCTGGCGCCCTCGATTGGGCGCTGTTCGATGCCGTTGAGCATCGTGGGCTGCGTGATCCCGATGGCCTCATAGAGCGTCGGCACGATGTCGATCACATGGAGGAACTGCGAGCGAAGTCCCCCCTTGTCTTTGATCTTTGCCGGCCACGAAATGATCATCGGGTTTCGTGTGCCACCGAAGTGCGACGCGACCTGCTTGGTCCACTGGAACGGCGTGCACATCGCGTGGGCCCAGGCGCTGGGGAAGTGGTTGAACCACTTCGGTCCGCCGATCTCGTCGAAGTGCTTGAGATTGTCTTCCCACTTCTCCGGGAAGCCGTTGAAGAACAGATTCTCGTTGAGGCTTCCCTCGATCCCGCCCTCGGCACTGGAACCATTGTCGCCGACGATGTAGATGAAGATCGTGTTCTCGGCGTTCGGCGTTTGCTTGACCGCATCGATCACGCGGCCCATGTGATGGTCGACATGCGCCGCATAGCCAGCGAACACTTCCATCATCCGCGAGTAGACCTTCTTCTGTCCGTCGTTGAGTGAACTCCACGCGGGCAGGCCCTCGCTGCGCGCGGTGAGTTTCGTGTCGGGCGGCACAACCCCCTTTTCGATCTGCCGCTTCAGAGTCGCCTCGCGATAGGCATCCCAGCCGGCATCGAACTGCCCCTTGAACCTGTCGATCCACTCTTTCGGAGCATGGTGGGGTGAATGATTCGCCCCGGGCGCGACGTACAGGAAGAATGGCTTGTCGGGCGAGATGCTGGTGGACTTCCGGACCCAGTCGATGGCCCTGTCCGCCAGGTCTTCAGTCAGGTGGTAGTTCGCATCGTTGCTCTTCGGAACGAGGTTGCGATTCTCGAAGAGCAGGGGATCCCAATGATTCATGTCTCCGGCGTTGAAGCCGTAGAAGTAGTCGAATCCCAGTCCGTTGGCCCAGCGGTCGAACGGGCCGACGGCACTCGTTTCCCACGCGGGGGTGTTGTGGTTCTTGCCGATCCACGCGGTCATGTAGCCGTTCTGCCGCAGGACTTCGCCGATCGTGCCGCAGCTTCGCGGCAGCACGCAGGTATAGCCGTCGTAGCCGGTGGCGGCTTCGGTGATCACGCCGGTCGCCGCTGAATGGTGGTTCCGGCCGGTGATGAGCGCCGCCCGCGTCGGGCTGCACAGAGCGGTCGTGTGAAATCGATTGTACTTCAGGCCTTCTGAGGCCAGCTTGTCGAGGGTCGGTGATGGCACACCGCCGCCGAATGTTGAGTACTGCCCGAAGCCGGTGTCGTCCAACAGAATCAGTACGACGTTCGGAGCGCCCTTGGGAGCCGCGGCCGGTTGGGGAAACTGCGGTGGGTCAGACTCTTTATAAGTCTTGCCTTCCTTCCCCTTGAACTTGAAATCGGGACGAGGAAGGACCTTCGGAGTACCGCCGGAAGCCGGTTGATCCTGGGCGATGGCCAAATTGGAATGCGGGTGTGCGATCAAGGCGCTGAGCAGGGCGACGGTCGCAATCAACGCAACTTTCTTTCGGGACAGATGCGTGTACTTCGCTTCGACTCCTCGAGGATCGATCGTGACTAATGATCCATCGCGGGGGCCGAGACTTCCCGGCATTTGCGACGGCCTGCGAAATCTGGAAGCACTGCTTGCGGCAGTGCCCTGGACTGAACGCCCTTCTTCAGTGGCGGCCGGGTGAAGATGACTCAGTGGCAATCGCGGCAGCCCGGGATCTTTGCGAATACATGGTGGTATCTCCGTCGACGGTCTTCGATCATCAATTCCGCAGAAGCGACGGGCCCGCAACCTCGCGTCATCTTACGTCGCGGCATCGGCAACGCCAGTTCGCCGTGAGCTCGGATTGTGAAAATTACGGCTGAACTCCAACAAGTCTGAGCCGTCGCGATGCGTCGACCTTTGTGCAAAACTTGATGTCTGTTCATCGCAACTGAACTGACACCGGATTCTGGTCGCCACTTCATGAGCTCAGCTTCACACTGCGGGTCGCGGCGTCGCGCATGCCTTGTATGCATCGGGATACTCGGCGTGTTGTTGACCCACGGGACGAACGCCGGCGCGCAGCAGCCGGCGGTGCGGCCCGATGTGCTGTTTCTGGTCGTTGACGACATGAACGACTGGATCTCGCTGCTCGATCCTGCGGCGCCGATCAAGACGCCGCACCTGGAGCGACTGGCCGCCCGGGGCATGCTGTTCACGAAAGCCTATTGTGCCTCCCCCTCGTGCAATCCTTCGCGAACGGCGACGTTGACCGGGGTGCGTCCTTCGACAACGGGGGTCTATGGGAATCGCAGCGACTGGCGTCGGGCGATGCCTACACGACCGACGCTGATGCAACGGTTCATGGAGGCGGGATATGACGTCCGCGGCGCCGGCAAGGTCTTTCATCATCATCTGGATGGGGCGTTTCACGACAAAGCGTCATTCCATGACTTTCAGCCCATGCGGCCGCAGCAGTACCCGCCCGAGAAGCTGAACTGGGCGCCGGAATATGGATCGAAGAACACCGACTGGGGCCGCTGGCCGGAAACGGTCGAGCAGACGATCGATTTTCAGACGGCGGAGTACTGCGTCCGCGCGCTCCAGGAACGGCCGCTCGATAAGCCGCTATTTCTGGCGTGCGGAATCTACAAGCCGCACTCGCCGTTCTTCGCACCGCCCGCTTATCACGTGCCGTTTGAAACCATCACGGGGCCGCCACTGCCGGCGGACGACATGGCCGACCTGCCGGCCGGAGCACGGACGTTGCTCGGAGAATCGGACTGGTTCTGGCAGGGCCTCAGGAAACTCGATGAGCGCCGCCCCGGGGCTTACCACGATTTCCTCCGCAGCTATGCCGCATGTGCGTCACTGGCCGACGAACAGATCGGTCGTGTCCTGACGGCGCTCGAGAAGAGCGGCCGAAGCGGACGGACGATCATCGTGCTGTGGTCCGACCATGGCTTCCACCTGGGCGAGAAGGAGCACCTCGAGAAATTTGCCCTGTGGGAGAAGACGACGCATGTGCCGTTCATTGTCGTTGCTCCCGGGGTTGCCGCGCCGGGCGGTCGCTGTCACGCGCCCGTCGACCTGATGACGATCTACCCGACTCTGCTCGAGCTGTGCGGGCTTCCGGCTGATCCGGAGTGTGAAGGCGTGAGTCTCACTTCGCTCTTGCGCGATCCGGACGCGGAATGGGAACGCCCGGCGTTGATGACGTATGGCCGCGGCAATCATGCCGTGCGAAGCAGGGACTGGCGATATATTCGTTACGCCGATGGGACCGAGGAACTCTACGATCACCGCCATGATCCGCAGGAGTGGAACAACATCGCGGCCGACGGGAAGTTTGCCCCGATTCTTGCGGAGCATCGTGCCTGGCTGCCGAAACAAGATGCGCCGCCAATCGCTGACCTCAAGCCGGCGAAAGGACGCAAGGGGCAGTGATGGCAAGGACTGCCGCTAATTGTCGATCACGACAATTTGTGGATCCTCGGCCCTTCTGGCGCATCGACCGATCGGGACTTGCCACATCGCTTACGTTTCAATTCGGCCGTTTCGCGATCGGCGGACGACAGGCACGGAAGGGAGCATTACCTTGACTCCGTTACCAATCGCCGGCCGGCAAGTGCGGACATCTCGACATTCTTGCGACCGACTGAAAACGAGGGGAGTTCCCCGAAGTGCTGATGAAAGTCGGCAGCAAAGTGATCCGGGCGAAGAAATCCCCATCGGGATGCGATCCGCCCGACAATCCCGCGTTCCGGGCGATGCTGATGAAGTTCTCGACGCGCGCAGTTCAGGCGGAGTGCCTTGAGATAAGTCTTCGGGGGGAGCCCCGTCACCTCGAGGAACGCGTGGTCAAGCGCCCGCCGACTGACACCGGTCGTCATTGCGAGCTGAAGGGCGGATTGTGGAACAGTGGGATCGCCGATCACGATCCTCTCGACCTGCCTGACAATCTCTTTGCGGCGTGTCGAAGACGTCTGCACCTCTGGAAGCCGGCGACCGGCTCCAAGCAGTTCCAGCACGCATGTGACGAGTCGGTCGACGGACCACTGATGGCTCGCAAACCGGCGCGATTCGACATCACCGAGAGTGGCACGAATGAGTTGTGCCAACCGGAACGTCGACGCGTTATCGGCCACGATCGCGCTGGAGCATGGCATGAGATCGTCCAGTTCGACCCCCAGATAGCTCAGTGCGCAGGCGCGGAGGTGATCTTCGTCAATCACCAGGTCGGCCGACCGGTATCGCGGACATGTGCGGTGGTCGATTTCCACGTCAGCGGTCCGGGCGTTGAGCATCCCCGGCCGAAGTTTCCGGCCTCTCCAAAGTGCCCCTTCATTTGACTCCTCAATCGGGCTGAACACGTAGGCACGCTTCGGATGCCCGCCGCGAAGCAGCGTCGATCGATTGAGCTGGACGTCGAGGACCTGCACGGTCTTGAGGTCAGCGAATCGGAGACCGCCGATAAACTCTCCCTCATCAAGTTGTGAAAAGTCGCACGCCCATCTCTGCAGCGCGCCGGAGATCTCGTCAAAGTCGCTGGTCAGGAGGCAATGGGCTCTCGGAGCCCCCGAGGAAACGGCAGGCACAGGGCGAAGCTCGTTCCGTTCAGATGGATCAAGCGGCATCGATGTGTCGAGTGGATGACATTGCGTTTTCTGGTCTTGAACGTCCCAGATGCTGCTCGTAAACACAACGTTCACGGGACAGTGGTAACATGGAGCCGCCTGGCGAAGATCGTCCCGTTGGCCCATGGAGGGGCGTCAGGGTGCAACTCAGAGATGTGGCAATTCGAATCCTGAAGTGGGGAGATGTCAGATGAAGAGGTACGGTCGTCAGTGTATTCGGACGGTCTTGATGGCAGCCGTCTCGCTGCTCGCTGGTCTGGTCCAGGACATCTCGGCACAAGACAAAAAGCCGAACATCCTGGTGATCTGGGGTGATGACATCGGCACCTGGAACATCAGCCACAACAACCGTGGCATGATGGGCTACAAGACGCCCAACATCGATCGCATTGCCAAAGAAGGCATCGCATTCACTGACTACTACGGCCAACAGAGCTGCACGGCCGGCCGGGCGGCGTTCATCGGCGGCAACGTTCCGGTCCGTACCGGCATGACGAAAGTCGGCCTCCCCGGGGCGAAAGAGGGCTGGCAGAAGACGGACGTCACCCAGGCGACGGTCATGAAAAGCCTCGGCTACGCGACCGGGCAGTTCGGAAAGAACCACCAGGGTGATCGCGACGAACACCTGCCGACGGTCCACGGCTTCGATGAGTTCCTCGGCAACCTGTATCACCTGAACGCGGAAGAAGAACCAGAGAACCGCGACTACCCGAAGGATCCCGAATTCCGCAAGAAGTTCGGGCCGCGCGGAGTCATCAAGGCGACGGCCGACGGCAAGATCACCGACACCGGCCCGCTGACGAAGAAGCGGATGGAGACGATCGACGACGAAACGCTCGCCGCTGCCAAGGACTTCATGCAGCGCCAGCAGAAGGCTGGCAAGCCGTTCTACTGCTGGTGGAACGGGACGCGGATGCACTTCCGGACGCACGTCCGGAAGGAAAACACGGGCATTTCGGGACCGAGCGGCGACGAGTACCACGATGGTATGGTCGAGCACGACAATCACGTCGGCGAACTGCTGAAGCTGCTCGATGACCTGAAGATCGCCGACAACACGATCGTCTTCTATTCGACCGACAACGGGCCGCACTACAACACTTGGCCGGATGCCGGCACGACCCCCTTCCGCAGCGAAAAGAACTCGAACTGGGAAGGCGCTTATCGCGTTCCGGCCTTCGTCCGCTGGCCAGGTCATTTTCCGGCCGGCGAGACGCTGAACGGCATCGTGGCCCACGAAGACTGGCTCCCGACGTTTGCGGCAGCGGCCGGCGCCGCTGATATCAAGGAGAAAGTCGCCGCTGGCGTCGAGCTGAATGGCCGGAAATACCGCAACTACATCGACGGCCACAATCAGCTCGATTATCTGAGCGGAAAGGCGAAGGAGAGCCCCCGTCACGAATTCATGTATGTGAACGACGACGGTCATGTCGTGGCCATTCGCTACGACGACTGGAAGGCCGTGTTCCTGGAAAATCGTGGAGTGGCGTTCGAGGTGTGGCGCGAGCCGTTCACTGAACTGCGGGTTCCGCTGCTGTTCCACCTCCGCCGCGACCCCTTCGAGAAGGCGCAGCACAACTCGAACACGTATAATGACTGGTTCCTGTCACGTACTTACGTTCTGGTGCCGATGCAGGCGTATGCGGGTAAGTTCCTGATGTCGATGAAGGACTACCCGCCGAGCCAGACTCCGGGATCGTTCAATCTCGAAAAGATCCAGAAGCAGATCGAAGCCGGGGCGAAGTGATTCGTCGCAGGCTCCCCGAACTCCATGAGTACAACGCCTGGCATTGCGGCATTTCGCCAGCAATGCCAGGCGTGTGCTCAATTATTCGCTGCTCAATGCTCTGCCGCGGAGTTGAAGCCGCCTTGTTCGACCAATTGCGTCGTGTGAGAGCATCAGTGGCCTTGTTGAGCGGCTGATTGCGTCTAATGTCGAACAAGGTCTTTGCCGATGGAGGGCGCCGCATGTCTGTTCGTTTCACCTGGGCGATCTGTCTGCTGCTGATTCTCGGTCCGGTCACGGCGTTCGCGAAAGAGCCCGACACCGATGCAATCGCGAAGGTCGTCAGCGACTCGGTCGCGGCCTATCAGAAGGCCTTCGCCAGCAATGATGCCAAGGCGATCGGGGCCTTGTTCACTCCGGAGGCCGAATACGTTGATGAGGACGGAGTCGTCTTCCATGGACGGGAAGCGATCGAAGCTGAGTTTGCGGCCCAGATGGCGGGCCGGCCCAAAGGCGAGACGTCCATCGAGATCACTTCGATCCGACCGATCGCAGCAACGGCAATCATCGAGGAAGGCGTCTCGACCTTCACACCCGAGAATGATGGGGCGATCTCTCATTCCAGGTACGTTGCCACGCACCTCCGGCAGCCCGATGGCGCCTGGCTCATCGCGAGCATTCGGGAACTCGATGCGCCGCCGCCTGTCCCGCATGAACGACTGAAGGCACTGGCCTGGCTTCTCGGTCGCTGGCGACAGGAGTCCGGAGGGTCGCTCGTCGACACCGAATGGAAATGGACCGACAACGGGAACTATCTGATCAGCGAATTCTCGGTCAAAGAGGCGGACGGCGAATCGATGAACGGCACGCATCGCATCGGCTGGGATGCGGAGCGCGGGCAGTTCCGGTCCTGGATTTTCGGGGCCGACGGCGGATCGGCCGATGGATGGTGGACGCCAACGGATGACTCCTGGTCGGTCCAGCTGAACGGCGTCGACACGACGGGTGGCCGGATGTCGGCCGTCGTTCGATATGAGCGCGACGGCAACGACGCGTTGGTCATCTCCCAGGAACAGCGGACGGCCGGCGGCGCGCCGTTGCCCTCATTCTCCAATCGCGTGGTGCGTCAGCCTCCGTCGCCCGCGACGCGTATCACAACACGCTGATCAGCAGGCGACAGTTCGGCGCGTCGCTCATCGTTCATTCAAGTCACACGTCAGGTGCTGCCATGAAGCGTTCGGTCATTCACGCCATCCTCGTGGGCCTTCTGTCGAGTCAACTATTCCTTGGGACGGCCTTTGGCCGCGGGTTTGGCGGAGGCGGATTCCGAGGCGGCGGAGGCGGTGGCTTCCGCGGGGGCGGCGGGGGTGGCTTTCATGGGGGCGGCGGAGGATTTCACGGCGGCGGTGGAATGTCGGGTGGAGGTTTTCGACCCTCCTCCGGCTCCCATCCGTCGATCTCGCGGCCGAGTTCCCACCCGGTTTCCCGTCCCGGGGGAAGCGGAGTCAGCCGGCCCGGCGGCAGCGGGGTCAGTCGACCGGGCGGCAGCGGTATCAGCCGGCCGGGTGGCGGTGGTCTGAACCGTCCCGCCGGCGGGAGCGGGCTGCACCCCAACGTGGTGCACAGGCCAGGTCAGCGGCCCGGGGGACTGCAGGTCGGCAATCGCCCCCAGATCAATCCGGGGGGCGGAATCACGCGGCCTGATCTCACTCCCGGTGGTCGTCCATCCATCGGTGGCGGAAACGCGCGCCCCAATCTTCCCGGGCACACGGCCGGGATCGGCGGCCATCGACCGGAGAATCTTCCCGGCCTGGCGAACCGTTTGCCGGACCACAACACGGCAACCCTCCCAGGGCTTGGTCCCAACCGCCCCGGACAGGGCGGCGCCGGCGAACGGTTCCAGCCGGGAAATCGGCCCGGCGACCGCGGTCCTGGTGATCGAGGGAACAACAACATCGCCAATCGCGGGGGGGATCGAAACTCGAACAACAACATCATCAACCGCGGCGGCGATCGGAACTCGATCAACATCAACGGAGGTGATCGAAATATCAATATCAATCGCCCGGGTGCAGGCGGCGCCGGGACGCGCTGGACTCCCGGTGAATCCGGACACATCGCTGATCGCCATAACGACCTGTCGAACCGGTTCGACGAACACTGGGGAGACAGCGACTGGCATCACCAGCAGTGGAACGGCCCCAACGGCGGCGAGATCAATCACGTCGGGTTCTGGGGGCCGAATGGCTACTGGGGCCACACCGGCGCCTGGGGACCGAACGGCGGACACTGGGGTCACTCCACCGGCATCGGTCCCAATGGCGCCTGGGGGCACACCGTCGGCTGGGGACCCAACGGCAATGTCTGGGGACATGGCGGCGCGATTGGCCCGAATGGAGCGTTCGGCTGGGCCGGCTATAGCGGACCGCCTGGCCATTGGTCCCGGAACTGGGGCGGTTGGTACAACGGCTACGCTCCCGCCTGGGGCTACGGCCGGTGGGACTACCTGTGGAACAACTATCCCGTCGCCATGGCGTTCGGCGCCACGATGTGGGGCATCAACGCCGCCAACTGGATGTTCGGAGTTGGCGGTTATTACAACCCCTACTACAGCAGCGGAGGCGGCGGCTACGTCGATTACTCCCAGCCGATCGTCGGCGATCCGTCCTATATGGTCTCGGACGAGACGGTCGACCAGTCGGCCGCTGTCACAACTGATGCAGCGGCCCCTGCTGACCCCGTGACCACGGCATTCGATCAGGCGCGGGATGCATTCAAGAGCGATCAGTTCCAGCAGGCTCTCGACCTGACCAGCCAGGCGCTCAAGACCGCACCGCGCGACGCGGCGATCAACGAGTTCCGCGGCCTGTGCCTGTTTGCTCTTGGGCAGTATCGCGATGCAGCCGCGACGATCCACCCCGTCCTGGCGGCCGGCCCGGGATGGGACTGGACGACGATGATCAGTCTTTACTCGAACGCCGACGTCTACACTGAGCAGGTGCGGAAACTCGAGAATGCGATCAAGGCCGATCCGCAGCCGGATGCCGAGTTTCTGCTGGCCTATCACTACATCACGCAGGGACATAAGGACGACGCCGTCGCGTTGCTGGAAGATGTCGTGAAGCGGCAGCCGAAGGATGAACTGGCGGCCGAGCTTGTGAAGATGTACGCGCCGGAGTCGTCGACGCCACCCGCGGCCTCCAGCCCGGTGGCCTCCTCCGACAACGTCAAAGACCCTGCGTGGCCCATCGAGAAGCTGCAGGCGACGTGGACCGCGAAGGATGATGGCGGGACGTATTTGCTCATGTTGAACAAGGACGACTCATTCACCTGGGAGTTCTCCCGCGACGGAAAGCCTCAGAAGGTGAGCGGCGCGTACGTTGTTCGCGGCAACAATCTGGTGATGCAGCCTGACAGTGGCGGCGTGATGCTCAGCGAGATCGACCTGCAGAATGCGACGACACTGTCATTCTCCCCGCTCGGTGACAGCAAAAAGCTGACGTTCTCGAAGTCGTGACGAATGATGGTCAGGTCGTGTGGTCTTGGCGGATCAGGCTTCTTCGCAAGCCGTCCACCACGATCGAATCCGGGCTCGGAACATGAAAACAACGTCGGGTTGACACCATGAATGCTGCGCTGAGATCAGTTGCACTGCTGACGGTCCTGCTGTGCGCGCGTCACTCCACCGCCGCAGACGACCCGTTGCCATCGTGGAACGACACGGCCCGCAAGAAGAGCATCGTCGCCTTTGTGCAGAAGGTGACGACAGAAGGAGCACCCGGGTTCGTTCCCGTGCCGGAGCGCATCGCGACTTTCGACAACGATGGCTGCCTGTGGGCCGAACAGCCGATGTACTTTCAGGCTCTCTTCGTGCTCGACCGCGTCAAGGCCCTCGCTCCGCAGCACCCGGAGTGGAAGGAGCAGGAGCCGTTCGCCTCTCTGCTGAAAGGGGACATGGCCGCCGTCGCGGCCTCTGGCGAGAAGGGGCTCGTGACGATGCTCGCCGCGACTCATTCGGGATTGACCACCGACGAGTTCGCGAAGGTTGTCACCGACTGGCTCGCCACGGCCCGGCATCCGAAAACCGGCCGCCCGTACACGGAGATGACCTACCAGCCGATGCGGGAGCTCTTGGCCTATCTCCGCGCCAACGGTTTCAAGACGTTCATCGTGTCCGGGGGAGGCGTCGAGTTCATGCGGCCGTGGACGGAGCGCATCTACGGCATTCCTCCCGAGCAGGTCGTCGGCAGCAGCCTGAAGATGAAACTCGAGATGCGCGATGGCATCCCGGTGTTGATGAAACTGCCGGAAATCAACCTGGTCGACGACAAGGAGGGCAAGCCGGTCGGCATCCAGCAATCCATCGGCCGGCGCCCCATCGCGGCCTTCGGTAACTCCGATGGGGACCTGCAGATGCTTCAGTGGACCACCATTTCACGCAGCCCTCAGGACCAGACGCCGCGTCTCGGCCTGATCGTGCACCACACCGATGCCGAACGTGAGTTTGCGTATGACCGGAAGAGCATGTGCGGCAAACTCGACAAGGCGCTCGACGAAGCTCCGACTCGCGGATGGCTCGTCGTGGATATGAAGAACGACTGGAACACCGTCTTCTCGCCGCCGGCCAAGTGATGACGTGAACGCTGATCCCGGCGTTCGCCGTTGGAGGGCCTGTTGCCGCGCGCACAGGATTTGCCGCACGCCGGCACGCCGCAGAATGCCGGCCCTTTTCATGCGCGGCGATCGATTTCGTCGATCATGGCGGGCTTCATCGTGTCGATCTCCGCGGCGTCATTGCCCACCGAACTGCGACGCCCGCCCGTAGGATCAGGGCGGGCTTTTTCATGCGCCGCCAATTGATCGACTATGACCGAGCCCTTCGCTCCTCCTCCGCCCCGAATCGCCCTTGCATGGCTTGCGTGGACGGTCGGGTTTGTCATCGCGGTCCCGTTCGTCCGTCGCGACGACTGGGCAGGTTGTGCCGCGTGGCTTTACCTCGTCGTCGGTACCGGGATCTTGATTCTATGGGGCTGTAGCTTGTTGATCAGGGCATCGGTGCAGGGGAATCTCAAAAGATGGGCCGACCGCCGTTCTGATTCCTGACCACGACCGGCTGTTGAGTCGCGAGGTCCGCCGGGCGATGATGTTGGGCGGGCTTTTTCGTGCGCTCACCACGGAATCCGCCCCTTCGCTTCAAGAGCGGCGAACCATCGCTCGCAGATTGACTTTAGCGGGTCAACTGAGTCGTCTTCGTATTCTTCGACCAACTGCCGCTCATCGTCACTCAGGCTCAGCACTTCAAAAATGCAGTCGCACGTTGGGAGTTGTTGTCCGCAGAAGGGGCAGCGTTCCTTGAGACAGAACGGCTCATGCAAAGCATCCCGAGCGGCATCACAATCGGGACAATTTGGGCTAACCATCGACCTTGCTCCATGTGGACTACGTCCCACCGGAAACTATTTTTTGCCGCAAGATTCTTCAGAATGCACCACTGCCCGGCCGGTGGTGCGAACGGCCCATGCGGACGTAAGACCTATGGTAGGGCACTCCCACGCTCGCAGCCCAATAGCACGCACGTGCAACCGCTCGCCCCTGACTTGGGCGGGGGGCTTCTTATTGGGGGTCATTTCGGGGCTCGAGTGAGTTTCCTGGGTGACCTTTGTCCGTCGCTCCAAACTGACAGCGAGTCTGGATCAGTAAACGAGAACGTTCGAGGCACGGTGACTCCGTCAATTCCACCGGGGTCGTAACGAACCCCCGTTAGATCAGCAACAACGTCCAGAGAAACTTCTGCCAGCTTTCGTATCGCTGTTTTGGCGGCCCGTGTTGAACCAATCAGCAATTGGTCACCGCTGATCGTGAATGGCGAATAGACCCTGTTACCCGCGGGATGGACAAAGGCATACGTCCCATTTTCGTAGAACTCCCAGTGGATCACCGGTTGTCCTTGGGCAACCCACCTCCCCACGAACCTGGAATCCGCACGCGGCCAATACCACCACGAGACCGTCGACACGAGCACAAGAGCGAACGCGCCGATCAGCCAATGGCGGCGTCTTCGTTGCGGCTTTTGCGGTTCGTCGACCATCGCCCTTTGCCCTGTCGAAGTTGAGTGCTGCCAAGGCTACCAACCTGGCCGAATGTGGGGCCACCGCAGCCTCGTGGGCTGATGGCGATCGGGGCGGGCATGGCCCAAGTCACTGAGGGCCGTTGTGTCGTCCGAGAAAGGTCAATCTCGGGTGCGCGGGGTCCCGCGCGGACCTGTGCAAAGCCACGGGCATTCCGCGTGGATGGTCGAAGCTGTTGGTCGCTGCCACCAAGAGCGGGCTCGGCCGAAGCGGTAAGCACAGCCTGGAAGGGCGAAGCTACATCGCCAGCACCAAGGCCGAGGGCAGCCCGACCCTGAGCTACACGATTACCGCAGCTGGCTCGAAGGCGCTGGTTGCGACGCGGCCTTTACCAATGCGGGCGAACCTGACGCACCATATCTGGAAGCTGGACGATTTGTTCGGGGAAGCGGCGTAATTGTCCACCGAATCTCAATGCCCTTCCGTAGATTGACGGGATGGCCAATGAATCGCCTAAGCCGAAACTCAAACGCCGACGATGGATCATCGCCGGTGTTTTGCTTTTTCTGGTTAGCGTCATGATCTCGTGGAATTGGCCCCGTCGCGATTCCAGGCTCGTAGGGACGTGGTCATTCGCTCAGCCGGACGGAACGTCATGCGTCATGACGTTGTTCGCGAACGGCAGCGGCCGTTGCGAGCTATCCCCGACATATCGGAATCGATTTGCGTGGCGAGTTGAGAACGGCAGGCTGATAACCGGTTTTGATCTTGGAGGCCGGTCGCTTCAGTTTGCCGAATGGGCTTCCAACATCGTCTTCGGGCTCACTGGAACCCGTTTCATGTGTGGTCGGCACGAACAATCAATCGTCGAGGTAACGCGAGACAGATTGGTTCTAAAAGATGACGCCGACGCTGATTCCAGTAGCATGGGCGGCATGGACACCGAGCCGACTGTTTTCCAACGCAGCGCCGATTGAACGTCAGGAAGCTGTTTCGCGGCAAGATTTCTCAAAATGCACCACTACCCGGCCACTGGTGCTCAGCACGCATACGGAAGTAAAACCTAAGGTGCGAGACTCTCGCGCTCGCAGCTGCCCGCAAGCCCCCCGTGCCCCTGCCTGTGCGGGGGCTTTCTTATTGCGCCTGTCGGTTCGGTGGTGATGGGGGATGGGTCATTCGGGGATGCGCTTGAAAACTATTCGACTGCCAGATTCTGTCGACATCTCAATCTCATCAGCGTCGACAGACACAATGTTTACCTGGATATAGTCGGTCGGGAACTGGCGCTGAACGCTTGCAATCGCATCGTTGACGATTCTGCTGGTCGTGGGCGAGCCTTGGCGAAACACCTTACCTCGAACCTCCCAAGCGAAGTCTCCGCCTCGGCGGACCTTCCCATATGTCTCACCAAGACCGTTCGATTTCAGGACGAGAACGAGCGTCCGATTAAGTCGTGACTCTTGGTCGTAGAAGCTGACCTCCCACTTCCCCACGAACCTCGCATCTCCTCGCGGCCAGTCGCGTTCGGGTTTCGGCTCCTGCGGTTCGTCGGCCATAGCCCTGCCCCTATCGAGTTTGGGTGACGGCGGAAGCTACCAGCACGGCCGATTTGGGGGCCACAGCAGCCCCGTGGGCCGATTGGGGTGGGGGTGGCAGGCCCAAGGCACCGGGGGCCGTTGTGGTCGGCGGTAGGGCCGAGCCGGCAATTTCGACGGTGCGAAGGGTTCCCAAAAGGGTTCCCAATAACAAAGCCACCGAAGGGTTCCGGTGGCTGTTTTCGTAAGTTGTTGCCCTGCAAGGGCTTGTCAAGTCGAGAGAACAGGACGGCGATTGAACTTTTCACCGCTGGCATCCAAGGCTGGGATGCCGCGTTGCGGCGGCATTTCTCCGGGAAATCTGATGATCACAGACAAGCCTGATCGCTGGCAATTCACGGAATACGGCCCACGAAGCCCGACTCCTCGATGGCCTTGAGGATGTCGTCCTTCGGGAATGGGCAGCAGGATTCGGTGGAGACGATGGCCTGTTTGTTGGCATAGTCCACCCTGGCGTCCAGCACGCCCGGCACGTCCTTGATCCGGTTCTGCAATGCGACGGCGCATCCTTCGCAGGTCATGCCCTCGATGGCGATGGTCGTGTTAGTAACGAGCGGGCTTTCCGCCACGGTTTCGCTGGCAGCGTCGCGACTGACAAGCAGAAACCCAACATACTGTGGAAAGAGCAGGAAGGCGACGGCCAGAATGGTCACGCCCCAAAGCATGACCTTGTTCGTGGCCATCATGCTGAATCGGCTCTTCTGAGCAGGGGCGCAGCAATTGCCTTGAGCGTCCTTCTCGGCGGATTGCGCCGGGGGACAACAATCGTGTCCCGGCTCGGAAGACGCCTTCTTCGGCCGATAGGTGAAGTAGAACGCCGCGACCAGGAAGCCGAACGTCACGACCATGAACAGCGGCCGATACGTCTCCAATGTCGCGGCGATCCCGGCCCCGGAGATTCCGACCGCCAACAACGCCAAGGGTAGCCAACAGCAGGCCGAGGCCATGATGGCTGAGAAGACCGTGCCGATCTTGGCAATCAGTTCGCCTCGATTCGATGGCGGCCTGACAGGCGTGGCAGCCGGTCCGATTTCTGAGTCGCTCATGGTCAGCTCCTTCCGGGCGATCTCGACTCCTTTCGTCACGCTGCCAAGGCAGCACGAGCCCGACGGGTTCTCCGTCACGCAACGGCAACCAGGGTCTTTCATCTTCGCCCGAATGTGCTGCAAAGCGTCACTGTGGCCTTTCGTGCGGAACTCATCCTTGATGCTGGCGATCGAGTGGCCGAAGCAGTAGCAAAGCGGCCGGTCCCCAGCCTTCTCCTTGACGCCGACAGGTACATGCAAGTGACACTTCAGGAAAGTGCGGTCGCTGGTCTCGGAAAAGTAGACGACATCGCACTCCAGGGAGTCGCAGAATCGCCAGCCCGTGTCACCTCCAAGCGGCGAGCATCCAGGATCACCGTTGCTCTTTGCATCGCAGGATGCCTGCTCGCCGCCACTGAACTCGCGGACAAACTCTTCCTTCAGCAAGGCCCGCAACGTGGCCAGACCGACACGCCTTCCCTTGGTTCCGCACGAGGGGCAAACCAACCTTGTTTGAGTTGTCGCTTCAACTGGCATGGCGTCTAATCCCTGAATTGAATTGCCCATCGGATTCCTTTCCCGTATTATCGACCTTGCACTTGAGTGCAAGGTCAAGGCCGTTAAACGGGACTCTTGAATATTCCCGAGAAATGGTCGCAATGTCCGTAATTTCAGGATGTTAAGCCAAGAGGATGAGCAAGCAATACACCATCAGCCAACTGGCACAAGCAGCCGACATTCCCACCACGACGGTTCGTTACTACGAGCGGGTCGGATTGGTCGAACCGGAAGACCGTACCGTGGGCAACTATCGGCTCTACAGCGAGGAGTCACTCCGCAAGCTGAAGTTCATCCGGGCAGCGCAGGCCATCGGTTTCACGCTGGATGACGTGAAGGCGCTTCTTTCAACGCCGAATAACACGGCTGCATCTTGTCGAGAAGTGCAGTCTCGCATCGAAAATCGGCTGGCTGAAGTGGATCAACGGCTAAAGGACTTGCGTCATGTTCAGCGAGTGCTGAAGGCGTCGCTGGAGAAATGCAAGGATACGGAGCAAGCCGACTGCTGCCACGTCATCGAGACGTTGCGAGAAACGTCGGGGGCCAGATGACGGTTCTCGAAAGACGTCATGTATAGAACAGGATGCTTTCGTGGAACCACATTACGTCTTGCTTGGCTGAGAGGCACGCCATGGACGATAAATTCATTCCCGCTCAGGCCGCCATCATCTCGAATGACTCCGAAGAGCTTGAACGCCTCGTGCGCACAGACCCATCGCTGGCGACGGATCGGTCCCTCTCGAAGTGCGATCATCCAACATTGCTTTGCTGTCTCGTTCTAGAGATGCCGCCGAGGCGATCACTCGCGCATTTGATTCGCCTCTTTGCACAGTTTGGCGCTGAGCTGGGTGGGCCACTAGGCGCTGCCGCCTGCATCGACAATGTCGTGGGTGTGGAGACACTCCTGGATCTTGGTGCGCCGATTGCGGGGGACGGTACGTGGTCCCCCTTGGAAGAGGCGCTCTATTGGGGGCACTCAGCCACGGTCGAATTGTTGCTAAAGCGCGGCGCTCCGGTCGACAACCTTCGAAAGTACGCAGCGCTCGGCGACCATAAGGGCGTGAAACGCTGCTTCGCCGCCAATGGCCAGTTGAATCAGGAAGCTGGCGAAGTTGGGTGGCCGTTTGGCCCGACGATTCCCGAAGAAATTCGACGCGATCATCGGCAGATCGTCAACAACGCGCTCGTCTTCGCAGCAGCCTGGGGGCAACACGAGACAGCGGGCGAACTGCTGACACGTGGCGCGGAAATCAATGCCATCCCGTCCGGGTTCGACTTTGCTGGAACGCCTCTGCACTATGCGGCCTTGAATAATCGTCGTGAAATGGCGGACTGGCTGCTCAGCCGTGGAGCCGATCCGACTATACGGGACACGAAGGTCGAGAACACGCCCGACGGATGGGCAGAATATGCCCGGCACCTGGAGCTCGCCGGCCATCTGCGGAGCATTCGCGAACAACGCGGCGGTTGATGTCAGCGACCTTTGCAAGTAGTCCTCGCTGGCTCGAAACCATCTCCCCGATTCCGCCGACGCCCAACTCCTGGATGCATCAACTCGGTCAGCAAGAAAGGCTGTTGCCGACAAGTTGAGTTCAATCGGCGTCCAATGGACATTGGGCGCCTGGACGCAATTGAACTTTGTCCCAAGCACTCTTCTTCCAACAGGTTGGGACGGAGCAGCGGCCGAAAAAATCGGGATGACAGGACGCCGTTAGAACTTTTTTTCGAGGAATTGCGTCGGTGGGACAGCAGCCTTAGTGAGTCGATGTTGTCGGTGAAATGCGACACTCCTGTCGCGGGTCCCACACCATCGCTGTGTTCAGGCTGGAATTGAACCCGCAGGGAACTCTAGCGTTAACTCTTATAGCAGAGCTAGTTCCGTCCTGGAGCGACCGTCACGCTGCATTATGAGGTCACAAATAGGCACTGGCTGTTGTCAGTTGACCCTCAGCTGCACGATATCGTTGGGTCGTCGCCGATGCTTTCCGCGGAACTGCGAACGGCGTTAGTCGCGACAGCTAATTCCGCGACGGCCTCTCGGCAGACCACGCCGCTAGGCTGACCCAATTGCTGCTTGTTCGTCGTCAGCTCGCAGTTCGAAGCGTGCCAATCTCTCCAAGTGCTCCCGTGGCTTCCCTCAAGAGGGGTTTCCCCGCGGACAGAATCACCAGTCCGAGCGTGCCACTCTGGGAAAGGAGCACCGATACGCCGTTGATCGTCGGGCCGCTCCAGCCCAGGAATCGGCCTTTTCCATAGAGCGGGAGGCCATCGGTGTTCGACAGGGTGGCGTGGGTGAAGTCTCGGACCGGGATTTTGACCACGTCGACTTGTCACTGGCGGCCAGACGCAACCTCCGGTGATTTGATAATCTTGGGCGGCGAATAACCTGCGGGCCAGGGTCCGTCAAACTCCACCTGTCCCACCAGATCGGATTCTCCGAATTCGTAGTCACGATTCTTAGCGGTCCTATCCCCTTGATCCACGTAGAACTTGGCAAGATACCGCCCTCCCGGCAGTTGTCGGCGAGTCTCGACTTCTTTGGCAATGTCCATTGTGCGAGGCAAGGTTGCAAACACTACTCCTTGGAACATCGCGTTCTTCGGGTTGCCGCGCCCATCGACGGAAGCGACGGGAGTTGAAGTCCAGCCATCATCAGTCCAACGATGCAGATCAATCCGCATGAGTTTTTCGGCATAGGCACGGGGAAGCTCAACTACACGCAGATGCTGAGCGGTGGCGACGACTACGAGATCGGGCTGTTGCGGAAGTTCGGCAGCCGTGTGGTACTTGCCGGTGAGGGTTGCGACATAGTCGTCCAGGAACCTGCGAAATTGCTTGTCGGTCCGGGTGCCGCGAGTGAATTTCACGTGACCTCCATGTTCGACCTCGCCCAGCGGCTTTTGCAGAATCTTGCTTTTATTGGGGTCGTCCAGGTTTATCAAACCGTGATTGATGATCTTGGCGAGCGTACCCGCTGCGTCATTGGAAACGATCCACGAGATTTGGTCGCCATGCTCTTTTACGACGCGTTGGTTCTTATCTGGCGAATGGCAGCCGGCGCACCGCTCTCGTTCGATCCAAATATTCTCGATGAACGATGCCAGCACGCGATCTCGCCTTGCATGACGGATTACTTCAGGCGGAAGCGTAGGCCCGATGGGAGCGGATGAAGCCGGCGCACCTGCAATCTGAGCGTCTTTGGCTGCCGCCGAAATCCATGTGCGAAACGCCTCCAGCTCCTCGGCTCGAATCTTCGCCAGAAGCGGATCACCTTTATCCGGGGCGCGGGCAATCAACTCCAACAGCTTCGACTTCTCGGGTTGCTCCGAATTCACGAGCCCTGCGGAACGCAATGCGACAAATGTTGCCGAGGCATCATCGCGGATGTACTGGCTGAGGTTGACACCTGCTGCGTGGCACTCCGTACAACTGGATGGCTTGTCTGCCTTGGCCAAGGGCAGAATTCGGCGTGCGAAAACCTCATTCGCGTTGTCGTCGGCGATGCCATGCACGCTGGTCGCGACAATCAGGGATACAAGTAAGATTGATTGCAAAATGCCGGTTTTCATTAGGCGCTCACGCAGGGACGAAATCGATATCTCATGCCGGCGATTTTACCATCGCTCGAAATCGCTCGGCCAGTTGCCAGTGACCTACGAATTCCTGTTTGAGCCGCGGGCAACAAAAAAAAGGGTCGTCCTGAAATGAATCAGGACGACCCTTGAACCCGGGAGTTCATTCGCTCAACCCAGAGGTCGAGGCAAAAGAACGCTCGGCCAAGTCATGGCTTAAACATGTTGCGGTAAGCGCTGTAGTCGTTGACCGGTCCACGACCTGAGCCGTAGTAGCTCGGGGCCGCGAAGCCGTAATTACCGCTGTAGGCGGGCGCCGGTGTGTACGTCGGCGCGCCCTGGTAACCGCTCCGATACGAATACGTCGGAGCTGCGACCGAGGCACGGGGCGTCGGCCGTGCGTAGACCCGGCCAGAGGTCCGGTAGCCACCACACTGTCCGAAGGTTGCGGGGGTCGCCATCAGGACGCCGCCCGCCATCACAGCTGCCAGTGCCAGGCGTTTCATGGTTCTGTTCGCAAGCATGGCTGTCTCCTTATTCTTTGACCGGGAGCTCGACTGGGGAATCTGTCCTGCCTGGAGCTCGCGGATTCTTGTTCACTTCGATCTTTTTGGTGATGCCGGCAGCCCGAGACGTGATGTCTCCAGCAAGCTCGGACTGCCGGTCGCACGAGTTCCGCCACCAGACGAATCTCGTGAGGTTAATCCTCTACTTGGCTGCGGGCTTCGGCAGCTCGATGTGCAGCAACTCCATTAGCTTCTTATGCTCTGCCTCCGCCGCGGCCAGGTGCTTGTCCATGTCGGCACAGCACGAAGCCAGTTCCGCTTCCTTCGGGTCGTCCGTGATGTGCTTTTCCGCGTCGACACAGCACTTCTCCGCCGCCTCGTAGTGCTTCTTCATGGCGTCGATGTGCTGCACGATCTCGGCGTTCTTCGCCGCCGTCTGGTCGATCTTCGCCAGTTCCTTCTTCGAAGACTCGACATTCTTCTTGACCTCGGCGACGTGTTCGCGGGCCGTTTGCGGGTCAAGCTGCTTCACCGTCTGCCCCTGCGAGCTCAAGGCCTGGGCGTGCGAGCGAGCCGACTGCTGGTAGCTGTAGGTCATCGACGGCCGGTAGCCGTTCGAGAACGAGCCACGCGACCGATACGAATTGCTCATTTCCTGCCGGCCCGGATTGGCTGGTTTGCCGGGAAAGTTTTGAGCAGGCAGTAGTGATGCGGTTCCTAATGCCAGGACAACCGCAGACAGAGTGGTGAAAGCGCGCAACGACACTGCAAATCTCCTCGTGCGAGATTCACTCCGCCGTTGCGATCGGCGGAGCGGAGCAAGTGAGCGTGATCTCAACTCAGAAACCGGAAACTCACTTCATGTTGGATGGTCCAGTCATTGGCAACGCACGTGCCAAACCGCAGCCCTAGGCGTTTTCCACGGGACAGCACGGCTTGGCAGGGCTCAACGTCGAAGGTTCCGTGCGGATCCGCACAGTGCGGCCTGAATTCAGCCGCACGAGTGTGCGGATTCGTCCCACGCGGCGGGGCGATGCCGAATTCCAAGCCGGACGCCCTTGACCCTGTAGCCTAGTACGGGGTTTACAATCGAGACATGAAAGCGACTCAGACAGATTCGAAAGAACGCCCGCCGGCGTCATTGACGATCGGCCGCCTGGCGAGGGCTGCCGGCGTCGGAGTGGAGACAGTCCGCTTTTACGAACGCCAAGGATTGCTCGCCGAGCCAGAGCGTCGCAGCTCTGGGTATCGAAACTACGGGGAAGCTGCGATCGCGAGGTTGCAGTTCATCCGACGTGCAAAAGAGCTCGGCTTCACGCTGAGCGAAATCAAGTCCCTTCTGGAATTGCGTCGCGATCCCAGTTCAACGGCCGCAGATGTTCGGAGGCAGGCGCGGCAAAAGATCGAAGAGATCGACGAGAAGGTGCGCAGCCTGCAGCAGATCCGGGCCGCTCTGATGCGACTCGTGGACGAGTGCCATGGTCACGGCCCATTGAGCGAATGCCCGATTGTCGACGCGATGGAGCACGGGCCCGGGACAACCGTGGCGACGAAAGGAAAGAAGTCATGAAACACCAAGATCCAGTCTGCGGCATGCAAGTCGACGAATCGACGCCGCATCGGTTCGAGCACGACGGTCAAGTCGAGTACTTCTGCAGTGCCTCGTGCCGTCAAAAGTTCGTTGCGAATTCCCACCGCCATGCACATGCCGGTCACAAGACCGAGGGAGATCGTTCGTCCGCGATCGTGCCACCTGCCGGCGCTCATCCCCACGAAGGTGAGGCGATCGATCCGATCTGTCACATGACCGTGAATCCGGCCACGGCTCTGAAGGCCGAGAAGAACGGACGCACGGAGTATTTCTGCAGCGAGCACTGCAGGCAGAAGTTCCTCGGCACGCCTGCAGCGGGCCATTCCTGTTGTGGCGGCGGGCACCAACATGCCGCACCGGCCAAGAAGCCGACGAAGGCCTGGTTTTGTCCGATGTGCCCCGGTGTTGAGAGCGACACACCGGGTGACTGTCCCAAATGCGGCATGGCTCTGGAACGAGCTCAGCCGTCCAGCGGCACTACAATCTGGACATGTCCCATGCACCCGGAGGTGCGGCAGGATCATCCTGGAGAGTGTCCGATCTGCGGCATGGCGCTGGAGCCGATTGCGGGCACACCTGGCGGCGACGACGACGTCGAGCTGCGATCCATGACTCGGCGATTCGTCGTGTCGGCGGTCCTCAGCCTTCCTCTGTTCCTGCTGGCGATGGCGCCAATGGTTGGGATCGACACCCACGCCTGGCTGTCTTCGAAACAAAACCAGTGGCTCCAGTTTCTTCTGGCGACACCGGTCGTGTTATGGGGCGGCTGGCCCTTCTTCGTTCGGGGCTCGCGGTCGCTGATCTCACGGCGATTGAACATGTTTACGCTGATCGCCATCGGCACTGGGGCCGCGTATGTCTACAGCCTGGCGGCGATTCTGCTTCCAAACGCGTTTCCTGACTCGTTCAAGATGCACGGTGTGGTCGAACTCTACTTCGAGGCCGCCGCCGTCATTACAACGCTGGTTCTTCTCGGACAGGTGTTGGAGTTGCGCGCCCGTAAACGTACTGGAAGCGCCATTCGAGAACTGATGTCCTTGGCTCCGACGACGGCCCACCTTTTGAAAGACGGTACAGAAAGAGATGTGCCTCTTGAGCACGTTAAAGCCGGCGACCTGCTCCGGGTGCGCCCCGGTGAAAAAGTCCCCGTCGATGGAGTCGTCACCGAAGGTCGAAGCTCAGTTGATGAATCGATGATCACCGGCGAGCCACTGCCGGTTGAGAAGTCGATCGATGAAAAAGTGATCGGCGGCACAATTAACTCCACTGGCTCGTTTGTGATGCGGGCCGAGAGTGTGGGTGCTGAGACGATGCTCGCGCGTATCGTTCAGATGGTTGCAGACGCACGTCGGAGCCGAGCCCCGATCCAACGCGTTGCTGACACTGTCGCGGGCTATTTTGTGCCCGGCGTGATCGCTGTGGCGCTGCTTACATTCGTTGCGTGGGCGACGTGGGGCCCAGAACCGAAGTTTGCTTACGCCTTGGTCAATGCGGTCGCAGTCCTCATCATCGCCTGTCCGTGCGCGCTCGGGTTAGCAACTCCCATGTCGATCATGGTTGGCGTTGGACGCGGCGCTCGGGAAGGCGTGTTGATCAAAAATGCGGAAGCTCTAGAACATCTGCAACGAGCCAAAACGATCGTTGTCGATAAGACCGGCACGCTGACCGAAGGCCGCCCGAAGCTGACTGAAGTCACCGTCCTTGGTCAACATTCTGAGGGCGATCTCCTGCGGTTGGCCGCTTCCCTTGAGCAGTCCAGTGAACATCCCCTGGCTCGAGCGATTGTCGAAGGTGCTCGCGAGAAGAAGCTCACCTTAGTCGACGCCTCCACATTTGCTTCGATCACTGGCGGTGGTCTCGAAGGTACTGTTGATTCGCGGAAGGTACTGATTGGGACGCTTGTGCTCATGCGAGAGCGCTCGGTCTCGGGTCTAGACGGTGCGGAAGATCGCGCTCGTCCACTTCAAGAGAAGGGCCAGACTGCGATGTTTGTTGCAGTTGATGGACATGTCGCCGGGCTGCTTGCGGTCGCAGATCCGATCAAGGCGACGACTCAGGAAGCGCTGCGCGACTTGCATCAACAAGGGTTGCGCGTCGTGATGCTGACTGGAGACCATGAAAACACCGCACGTGCCGTCGCCGGCTCGCTTGGCATCGATGAGTTCCAAGCAGGTGTTAAACCAGACGACAAGCAGCGTTATGTCGAAGAACTGAAGAAACGCGGCGCTATCGTGGCGATGGCGGGAGATGGTGTGAACGATGCCCCAGCTCTCGCCGCGGCCGATGTCGGCATTGCGATGGGAACTGGAACCGATGTGGCAATCGAAAGTGCCGGTGTCACATTGGTCAAAGGTGACCTGCGGGGGATAACGAAGGCCGTGAGGCTCAGCCGCAGCGTGATGCGAAACATCCGACAGAATCTGTTCTTCGCCTTTATCTACAACGTGCTCGGCGTCCCGGTTGCGGCAGGACTGCTCTACCCATTTTTCGGCATTCTGCTTTCACCCGTGGTTGCCGCAGCTGCCATGAGTCTCAGTTCCGTGTCGGTGATTGCCAATTCGTTGCGACTGCGCTCTGCGCGATTGTCGTGATTACGGCGCAGCGGCCGTGGGAGGATCTGCCGGTTCCGCTTCATCGGGAACGATTGGGGCGTCGGTGCCGGGGAAATCTTCTAACTGAATCAACCCGGCAATGTCAGCAGCGGCGCTCCATCGCGACTGAAGCGACGTCAGGTAAGACAGGCTTGAGTCAATCAACGCCCGCTGCGTTTGCAGCAATCGCAAGAGATCAAGCTGACCACTTTCCAAGCCGCTGCGGGCGACTTTCACACCCTCTTGGGCTCGCGGGATGATCCGCTCCCGATAACGCACGACTTGTTGTTGCGCCTGCTGGTACCTCCCAATGGCGTCAGCCATCTGCCTGGCGATGTCCAGTTGCGTTCGAGCAACGGCTTGCTGAGATTTTGTTACTTCAGCACAGGCCGCAGAAATATTTCCCTGGTTCTTGTTCCAAACGGGGATGGGAATCTCGGCCTGAAGAATGGCCAAGTTGTGCGGCGACATCACTTGGTAAATGTAGCCCGTGCTCAGTGTGACGTTCGGGAAGGGCTGAACTTCGGCACGCTGCAAAAGAAATCTTGATCGATTGACCTCCCGTTCGGCGATTTGCACTTCCGCATTTCGCGGAACAAAGCCGGCTGCGTTCACGAATGGAATTATGCCATCGGGTTCCTGGAGCAGTGGCCCAGAGACAGCCAGATCAGGTGCATCATGCAAAGCCAGATCGGTAGCGAGTTGACGGCGGGCAGCTCGTAACTCAGCGATGGCGTTTTCATGAGAGACCTCTGCTTTTTCGAGTTCAATCTCAAACAGCAGGGTGTCACCTCGCGTCCCTTCGCCGGCCGCTTGGAGTTTGCGCCCTGATTCCGCGACATCGCTACTGAGCTGAATCAGCCGCCGAAGGACTGTGACTTTGCGCTGCGCAGCCAAGACGCTGAAGTAGTCCTTCCGTACCGCGGTCAGTAATTCAAACCTGGTCCTCACGAAGCGAAGTTCGGCCTGAGTAACCTCCTGACAGGCCGCGGCCTGGTCCAAACCGAGCTTATGTTTGGTGACGATTTCCTGGCTAAGCTGACTGAAATACTGACTGTCTCGCCCGCCGATCTGCATGCCGCCGCCGTTAAGCGTCGGGTTGGGGTACAAGCCCGCCTGATAGGCCTTTCCACGTGCTGCCTGAATGCCGGCCGCGGATTCGCGCAGCCGTGGATTTGACCGCTCAGCCCAATGGATCAGAGAGTCGAGAGTGTGCGAGACAGTCGGCTGCGATTCTACGAGCGTCTCAGCATTCGGTTCTGCAGCAGAACAAGTCAGAGGTGCCGCGAACAACGACAACGTGCCTATGCCGCCGAACAAGCAGATCATCGCGCGACGGCGCAGGCGCAGGGTGCAATCCAGCATGCAGCATCGCCGATCCATGGCAAATCGATTAACGTAGTTGCTCCCCCGCTCAGTTCATCGATCCTGCACCTAAGAAAACTCCGCAATCCTCAGGAAAGGACGCACAAACTGCCTCGCCGGTACAAACGGACTGCAGGGTTTGCCCGACAGCCAGAAGAACTTGAGAATCAACCAGAAAACGATTGACTCTGTACCGTAGTACGGAGCTTAGATTTCTCACGGCTGAACCGCGGCGAAACAGACGTTGACCCAGCCGATTCGAAGTTCGTCTTTACGGTCGCACAGCTTCAACCTACGATTCCCGAGTTCGGCAACTGGAGCCATTTTCGTGTCGCGGATTTTGCTGAGCCTGATGCTCATCGGAACGTTGCTTTTCGGGCAAACGTTCTGCTGCTGCACGGCGAAGGCCTCCGCGCTGCTTCAATCAGTTTCAGCCCAAGACGTGCCGTCGTGCTGCTGCGCTACTGACCAGGGGTCATGTCCCAACCGTGATCAGCGGCAGAATTGCCCCTGCAAACATAAGCGACAGCTCGCTGATGTCGGAGCGACTGTGAGCATGGACGCTTCAGTGCAGCTGCAACATGGGCTTGTTGCGCTGGTTACTGAAGATCATTGCGAAGTCGCGCTGGAAATCGCGCCGCTGCTGGCCCGACGTGAGGCACAACAAGAGTCTGTCAGGGCACTACCGCGCACAGATCGCGTTGCGCTTTCTCAACTACTGCTCTGCTAGTCAGCTGACGCCGGTCCCTGCTTCGGGATTCGAGTTCTTCAGCTGTCACTAATCTCTTCAATCGGCTCTTGGTGTGCGCGCATTCCCGCGCGCTCACTTCTCCATGAGGCATTGATTGCCTCCGATGCCAAAGGACTGAATTCCATGCAGACACGACCACGGCTCGGCCAAGTGGCCGCCCTGTTTCTATTCGCCTCGTTACCACTGATCGCGGTTCTCGGATGCAATTCCAGTCGCGACCCGCAGACGAGCAGCACCGTCACGAATGAAGAGAAGGCCGCGAAAGCGACCGACGAACCGAAGTCTGACACGCCGTCAGCCGACGCCGAGCATGCGCACAAGCCCGGTGCCCATGGTGGGCTTATCGTTTCCATCGGCTTGGACAGCTATCACGCCGAAGCAGTTGTTGAGCAAGGCGGTGCTCTGAAGCTGTTGATGCTCGGAAAGGATGAATCCCGAATCCTTGAGGTCGAAAAGCAAACCCTTAAGGCCTACGTCAAAGCAGCGGCCTCGTCTGAGGCAGTCCCGATCGATGTCGCCCCAGTCCCTCAAGATGGAGATGCCGCAGGAAAGACCTCGCAGTTCGTTGCCCAACTCCCTGAGGAACTTAAAGGCAAAGAACTCGACGTCACCATTCCCAACATTCGCATCAATGGGGAGCGGTTCCGCATCGGCTTTACCACGCGCCAAGAAAACCACGAACCCGGACATGCTTCGATGCCGGGCGGTGTGGCTTCCGCCGACGAGCGTGAGCTGTATTTGACTCCCGGCGGCAAGTACACGCTTGCCGATATTGCGGCCAACGGAAACAAGACCGCCGCGGAGAAGTTCAAAGGCGTCGCCTCGAACCACGATCTGAAGCCGAAAGTCGGTGACCGGATTTGCCCCGTGACGCTCACGAAGGCCAATCCCGATTTCACGTGGGTCATCGATGGACAGAACTACCAGTTCTGCTGCCCGCCATGTGTTGATGAATACGTGGCGATGGCGAAGACCAAGCCAGAAGAGCTGCAGCCAGCCGACTCATTTGTGAAGAAATAACTTCAGCCATGGGAGAAACCATGATTCGTAGTTCCGTGTTCCTGTGCTTGCTCCTGACGGTCGCGTTCGCATGGATGGCCGGTTGCCAACGCGCCTCCGAGCGTCCAGCTGGCTCAAGCAGCGCGACGAAAAGCGATTCCATCGCTGCGAACCTCGCCAAGCTCCCGCCCGAAGATCGAGCAGTCGCCGAAGCCCAGGGCTACTGCGCTGCAGAGCCTGAGAATCCTCTGGGCGGGATGGGCGTTCCGATCAAAGTCATGGTCAAAGATCAGCCTGTGTTTGTGTGTTGTGCCGGCTGCGAGAAAAAAGTGTTGCGTGACGCGGATGTCACTCTCGCGGAGGTCGCCGATTTGAAAGCTAAGGTCGCCGCCGAAAAGGCAGCGAAGCCCTAATCCAGTTTGTTCACCCTTTGAAGTTTCGAAAGGAGTTTTTAGCGATGCGAACGTTACTCATGGTCCTTGGGGGTGTGATTGCAGCAACGGGACTGCTCCCAGCCGCGGATGCCCCTGTCGAAAACACCACGATCACCGTCGAAGGCATGCACTGCGCGGGTTGTGCCAAAAACCTGTCTACGAAATTGAAGGCAGTGAAGTGTGTGAAAGGAGCGGAAGTCGACCTCGCCACTAAGACGGCCAAGATCACTCCCGCTGACAAAGAAAAGGTCTCTCCCAAAGCCTTGTGGGAGACGGTCGTGAAGGCCGGCTACAAGCCGACCAAACTTGTCGGCCCGTCCGGCACGTTCACGGAGACACCTGGAGCGTGAAGCAGACGAAACACCCGATCGTCCGCCGTTCGGCGGCGATGCTCCCCAAGCCCCGTAGCCTAGGCGGACGATCGGGATTTGATGCGATGTTCATCCATTCTAGGAACCGTGCACAGCCAGAGCTGGCCGGCACGGTCCCAAGGCAGGCATTTCCAGTGAATCGGACATTCGCGCTGGTTCTCGGAGTTCTCTCCTTTTTTGTTGTTGCCCCTGCGGGCGCTCACGAAGGACATGCACCGCTTCTCACGCGCGGCGCCTCGATCGATCCTGCTACGGGCGTGCTGCGGTTGAGCCGCGAAGCGCGTTCGATCCTCGACGTGATGACTGAGGAAGTCACCGAACGGAAAGTCGAAGGCCATTGGTTTGCTTACGCAGCGATCGAATCACCATGGACCGGAAGTGCCTTCGTAAGCCCGTTACTGGCTGGACGGATCGTGAAGCTGCATGTGCAGCCGGGCGAGAATGTGAAAAGCGGGCAGCTCCTGGCCGAACTCGACAGCCAGGAACTCCAGCAGCTGCGCCAAGAGCTGCTGACTGCAAAAAATGCTGCCGACTTGGCGAGCGACACGGCAAAACGTCTTGATTCTGCTGCCAACGCCGGCGCGGTCGCCGGCCAGCAATTGCTCGAAGCCCAGAATCAGGCAGCCCAGGCCGCGAACGCTTTGTCAGTCGCCCGACGCAAATGGCTTGCGCTCGGCTTGGAAGAATCTCGACTGGACGGCGTTCTTAGCGGCGTTGATCAGCAGCCGGTTTACATGCCGATCATGGCACCCATCGAAGGTGTGGCCAATCATGCCGATCTCTCCGTTGGCAAAATCGTCGCCCCTCAGGAGCACATCTTTGAGATCGCCGACCTTCGAACACTGTGGCTGCGAATTCGAATCCTCGAAAAGGACTTTGACCGAATACAAATCGGGCAAGTGCTCTCCTTCACGCTCTCAGCGCATCCGGGCAAGAGCTGGTTAGCGACAGTGGACAAACTCGGTGCTGCTCTCGATCCGGAAACACATCTGGCCGACGCTTGGGCGACAGTCACAAATCCGATGCCAGACGACATCCGGCTCATGCCGGGCATGCGAGGTCAGGTTCAGATTAGTCAAACAAACACCGTCAGCCGCGTTGCCGTACCCACTGCCGCCGTCTTTCGCGATGGAGCTGAGCGGTTCGTTCTCGTCGAGCAGACCTCCACCAAGGAGAGCTCGGAGTACAAGAAGCAGAGCATCGTCACAGGACAACAGAGCGGGGGATTTATTGAACTCCGCGGCGGCAAACTCTACCCCGGCGATCGCGTCGTCACTCAGGGCGGCCACGAACTGGCTGTCTTCTTCACCAAGGGATCGTTGCGCCTGAACGAGGAGACTGCAAAGGATATCGGGCTTTCCCTGGCCAGTGTCTCCGGACGACTCATCGAAGATGTGTTTGACGCCGACGGCGCAGTTGATGTCCCGACGGACCGGCGATTCATTGCTTCATCCCCGCTCAATGGAGTCATCGAACGCATTCGGATCGACCGGTCACACGCCGTCCGGAAAGGCGATGTCATCGCAGAAGTGAAGTCCTTGGAGTTTCACAATCTGCAACTTGAACTTCTGGGAGCGACACTGGATCAACAACTGCAGTCGACTGTTCTCGAAAAACTGAAGCTTTCTGGCGACAGCATCGCGAGACGGCGTTTCCTTGATGTTGAAGCCGCAGAGCGTGATGCAGCGTTTCGGATTGAAGGAACCAGGCGCCGTTTGGCTGCGCTTGGAGTGACAGAAGAGGAGCTGAGAAAGATCCAGACTGACAGCCAACTTATGCCGACGCTTCCACTGCGTGCGCTGATTGACGGTACCGTTGTCACCTTCACCAAAGTGCTCGGTCAGGTGGTGCGGCCGGAAGAACCACTCTTTGAGATCCATGATTTGTCAAAGAGCTTCGTGGAGGCGTTCGTCGCCGAGCGGGATTCAGGACGCGTGCAAGTCGGCCAGCCAGTCCGCATTCGCCTGGTTTCTGATCCGGAGGCGGTGCTTACCGGGCGGGTGATCCGGCTCGGCCACACCGTCGGCACGGCGAGCCGCACTCTCTCGGCGTGGATTGAAGTTGAAGGCGACGGCATGCAGCAGCGTCCACACAATTCCCTTGCTCGTGTGACGTTTAAGGCCGGAGAGTCCCCAGCCAGGACGACAGTTCCGTTGAGCGCCCTGCTTCAAGAGGGGAATCGACGCTTCGTCTTCGTTAAAGGTGGAGACGGGACGTTTGCTCGCCGGCCGATTTCAGTCGGCCGCAAAGATGACCGCTTCGCAGAGATTACCCATGGATTGGCTGGGGGAGAGACGGTCGCCGTACGCGGCGTCTTCCAGCTTCAGACGGGATACGCAGCGATTCGCTGAGAGGCCTCGATGTTGAATGCGATCATATCGTGGTCCCTCCACAACCGCGGAATCGTTCTGATTCTGGCGGCGACCGTCTTGATTGCGGGCGGCTACCAGCTCTCGCAGATGCCGGTCGATGTGTTTCCCGACCTGAATCGGCCTACGGTCACCATCATGACCGAGGCGCCGGGCCTGGCTCCTGAAGAGGTCGAAGTCCTGGTCACTCGTCAGCTGGAATTCCTTCTGAACGGGTCCACTGGCGTTCAACGTGTCCGCTCAGCTTCGGGCATCGGCCTCTCGATTGTCTGGGTCGAATTCGAATGGGGTACCGACATCTACCGCGACCGACAAATCGTGGCAGAAAAGCTGCAGGTCGCTCGCGACCGTTTGCCCCAGGACGTGAACCCCGTTCTTGCCCCGATCTCTTCCATCATGGGCGAGATCATGTTGCTCGGCTTGCGGTCGACCAAACCTACCTCCACGCCAGATGAAGCGTCGTCAGTCGGCATGGAGCTTCGAACCTTGGGCGAATTTGAGGTCAGAAACCGGCTGTTGGCCGTCGAAGGAGTTTCCCAAGTCACGGTCATGGGAGGCGTGTTCAAGCAGTATCAAGTCGTCACGTCTCCAGCGCGTCTTGCGGCACAGAACGTCACGCTACAGCAGCTTGTCGATGCAGCCACAAAGGCAAACGTGCTGGCCGGCGGCGGCATTGTCGTCCGGGAGCCCCAGGAATCACTGCTTCGAATCAGCGGACAGAGCCTGGCACTTGAGGATCTGGAAAACACGCCAGTGGTCTGGAGAGAACCACGGCCGGTGTTGATTAAAGATGTCGCGAGTGTGCAGTTCTCGGGCCCGGTCAAACGAGGCGACGGAAGCGTGCAGGTTAAGGAAGGCGAGCGGGTGGTTGGCGGTCCGTCGGTCATCCTCACTGTTCAAAAGCAGCCCGGAGCTGACACGCTTGTCCTTGATCGCAAAATCTCAGAAGTCCTCGATCAGCTTGAGCTGGAATTACCGGAGGATGTCGAGATCGAGCGGCGGATTTTCAAGCAAGCCGATTTCATTCGCGCGGCCGTCGACAACGTCATTGAAGCCGTCCGTGACGGGGCCATCTGGGTAGTCGTGGTGCTGTTCCTTTTCATGTGGAACTTCCGAACGAGTATCAGCTCGTTAACGGCGATGCCGCTTTCGATCCTGCTGACCGTGCTTTGCTTCTGGTGGTTTGGCATCACGATCAACACGATGACACTCGGCGGGATTGCTGTCGCAATTGGCGACCTTGTGGACGACAGCATTGTCGACATCGAGAACATCTACCGCCGCCTAAAAGAGAACATCCACAAGGCCGCTCCTGAGCCGGCGCTCAAAGTCATTTATGACGCTTCCAGCGAGGTCCGAAATTCGATCGTCTACGCAACGTTGATCGTGATCCTAGTTGTCTTTCCACTCTTCTCGATGGGCGGATTGGAAGGGCGAATGTTCGCCCCTTTGGGAATTGCGTACATCACCTCACTACTTTGCTCGCTGGCAATCTCACTCACCGTCACTCCTGTCCTCGGCTATTACCTGCTGCCGGGTGCGAAGTTTCTTGAGGAGCGAAGCGATCCACTGCTGCTCAGGTGGCTTAAAGCTGTGACTTCGAGGGTGCTCCATATCACCCTTCGCCACTCAACGGCCGTCCTGCTGACAACGTGCATTGGCGTGCTGTTGTCAGTGACGTTGATCTTCTGGATGGGCGGTGAGTTTCTTCCCCCCTTCAATGAGGGAACGCTCACGATCAGCCTGCAGACCGAGCCCGGAACAAGCCTCGATGAGAGCCAACGAATTGCCGCCCGTGCGGAAAGGCTGCTGCTTGAAGTTCCGGAAGTATTGGCCGTTTCGAGACGAACCGGCCGGGCAGAACTGGATGAGCATGCCGAGGGCGTCAACTCTTCCGAGATTGACGTACGCCTTCTCGAACACGAACGGCCGAAGCCCGGTGTACTGGCCGGCATTCTGCGTCTGATTCCAGTTGCTCATCTCTGGGGGTTCGAATCCCAAGGCCGCGACCGCGAGGTTGTCCTAGCGGATGTGCGAGACCGGATCACGGCGATTCCCGGAGCAAAGGTGAATATTGGCCAGCCAATTTCCCATCGCCTTGATCACATCATGTCAGGCGTGCGCGCTCAGATTGCGGTCAAGGTTTTCGGTACGGATCTTCAGGAGCTTCGCATCGCCGCACAGGACGCCTTCACCGAGATGCAGAAAGTCAAAGGTGTTGTGGATCTGCAAATGGAGCCTCAGGTCGAGATCCCGCAAATCCGCCTCCAGGTAAAACGCGAGGCGGCCGCGCGACACGGGCTTGCTCCAGGAGATGTCGCGGAGCTGTTGGAGATTGCTTACAAGGGGCGAGTCGTCTCGCAAGTTCTCGACGAAGACCGCTACTTCCAACTTATGGTCTGGTTCGATGAACCATCGCGGAGCAATCCTGAAGTCATCGGACAAACCATCCTTCAGACCCCGTCCGGCAGGATGGTCGCGCTGAGCGAAGTGGCTGAAGTCCTGGACACCACCGGTCCGAACACGATCAATCGAGAGCACGTTCGCCGCCGAATCGTGGTGTTCTGCAATGTGCACGATCGCGATTTGGCCGGTGTCGTTGCCGACATTCGGCAATCCCTGAAGCCCCTGGAGGAACGACTCCGTTTGTTGCCGGGGAACTACTACATCGAGTACGGAGGCCAGTTCGAGGCGCAACAGGACGCGAGCTTTCGACTGCTCGTTCTTGGCGGAGCGTCTGTCATCGGCGTCTTCTTATTGCTTTGGAAATGCCTGGATTCCTGGCAGGCAGCACTGCAGGTGTTGGCCAACATCCCGCTGGCCGCGATGGGATCGGTTCTGACCCTGCTGATTGTCAACTGGCCGGAAGCAAGCAAATTGGCTGCAGTGCACTGGTGGCAGTGGCCGCGAGTGTGGGCAGAAGCGACCAGTCTGTCAGTCGCCCATTGGGTCGGCTTCATCACCCTGATCGGGATTGTCAGCCGCAACGGCATCATGATGATTTCGCACTACATTCATCTGATGCAAAACGAGGGGGAGTCGTTCTCGGAACACATGATCATCCGGGGCAGCCTAGAGCGTCTTGCGCCGGTGATGATGACCGCAGCGACCAGCTTTATTGGTCTCCTGCCATTACTGTTCGGGGCCGGACAAACAGGCAAAGAGATCCTGCACCCACTGGCCCTGGTCGTCTTTGGGGGGATGTTGACGTCCACGCTGCTCGACCAACTCGTGACGCCAGCGTTGTTCCTGCGATTCGGCAGGCGCATCTCCGAATCGCGAAGTTCGACCATGAGTTCGCTGAGCAGGGACAGCCACGGCGGTGTCTCTCCACCGCAACCAGGGCAAGAGCCCGCTGGCGAGCAGGGAGCGGAATTTCGCAATCCTTCAGTGTGACTATGCAACGCGTGCGAACTCGCACACATCCTCAGGTCGCTTCGCCTCCGTACAAGAAAGGTGGGTGCACAATGTATTGACACCAGCGCGTAGGACAAACATCCCTGACTCTTTCGTCAACCGGCATTCCGCCCGTTCCGGACATTTTTGATCTACTTGGAGAAAAGCACATGTCATGTCGCGTCCTGATGATCACTCTCGTAACCGTTGGTGCGGTCCTTTCCACGTCCCTCGCTAACGCCCAGCAAAAGTCCAATTTCCCTGGGAAGCCCGCAAATCCGGGCCGCCAGGAAATGAGCAACTCGTATCGTGCACAGGGGTCTTTCTCACGGGGCTACCGTCCTTCAATGACGTATAGCTACCAGAATTCGGCTCGCTCGCACGCCCAAGCCCTGTCGTCGCAGGGGCAGGCGGTGAAGAAGATCGATCCACAGACCGCGAAGGAGCATGTCGCTGAGGTCAAGAAAAACGTTGCGGCCGCGAAGACGGAATTGACCAAGATCGACATGGAAGCAGCCAAGAAGGCGGAGATCGTGCAGCACATTGACGCCATGAAGAAGCATTATGAAGCGGCCGAAAAGTGCTGCAGCGATGCCGATCACCACATCGAAGCGAATGCGGAAAGCGGGACCATTGCCTCGTGCTGTGCGGACATGGATAAGCACCTGGCCGCGGCGGAGGCGGAGCACAAGAAGCTGATGGAGCTGCTGCACATTGAGCTGCCGAAGCCGGCTGCAAAATAGGGGAGCGCAATGTCGGACGACGCTCTGCGAGAGCACGACAAACCCGTCGACTCCTTGACTGAGCGCTGTTAACAGACCTTCCGGCGGCTGGCCGGAAGGTCCCTTTCTTAGTCAGACAAACAGGCGAAGTCCTCAACGTTGTCATAGTGTTGTCAGGCAGCGACGACCAGAAACACGCTCGCACTCAGTCAGCATGCTTGTCGACGGCGAGTGTGGGACCTCGTTCTTCTCCGTTTCGTTTCCGGATGGTCGCCGATGCCGGGTCACACGCTTTTTAGCCTCTCGACCGAACAGGCTGTATTGCAGCTTCGCGCCAATGCTGAGCAGGGACTTTCCACAGTGGAGGCCGTGGAGCGCCAGAAGCAAAGCGGCTTCAATCAGCTCACGGAAGCAGCACCTGAGCCAGCGTGGAAGCGACTCTTTCGTCAGTTCCAGGATCTGGTCATCTGGATCTTGATCGCCGCGGCAGTCATCTCTGGACTGCTGGGGGAATGGGTCGACACGTTGGCCATTCTCGCAATCGTCGTCCTCAATGGCGTGATCGGGTTTCTTCAGGAGCAACACGCGGAGCTGGCGATGTCGGCCTTGAAAAAACTGTCGGCGCCGACCGCCAAGGCGCTCCGAGATGGCGTTCTGCAGTCCTTGCCCGCTCGGGAGCTCGTCCCTGGCGACATCATTGAAATCGAGGCCGGGGACAACGTCCCGGCCGATGTGCGGTTGCTGAAGGCGTTCAGCGTGAGCGTGCAGGAAGCAACGCTGACAGGAGAGTCCACGTCTGTCGAGAAGGAGGCTGATGTCGTTCTCCCGGCCGAGACGCAACTCGGTGACCGTCGAAACATGGTTCACATGGGCACCATCCTGACGACCGGCAAGGCTTCAGGCATGGTGGCCGCCATAGGCATGGAGACAGAGCTGGGACAAATAGCTGGGATGCTGGCTCGCCATGAACTGGAACTCACTCCACTTCAAAAGCGGCTGGCGAAGTTAGGACAAGTCTTGATTGGAGTCTGCCTGGCGATCGTTGCGCTCATCTTTGCCTTGCAAGTGATGCGTGGCGGCAGCCTCCTGGAGGCACTGCTTGTGTCGGTGAGTCTCGCTGTCGCCGCCGTTCCAGAAGGTCTACCGGCTGTCGTCACGATCACTCTCGCACTTGGCCTGCAACGCATGGTGAAACGTAAGGCACTGGTGAGAAAACTGCCCAGCGTGGAAACGCTCGGTTCGGTCTCGGTGATTTGCTCTGATAAGACTGGCACCCTGACTCGCAACGAAATGACCGTCAAGGCGATCGTGACGAGCTCCAAATCCTACCAGGTGACCGGAGGCGGTTACGCGCCCCGTGGCGACTTCTATCAGACGTCCGATTCAACTCTGGTCGACGACGAGGCTCTTCCCAAAGTCGCCCGGACGGTGAATCCCGAGACGGATCTCGACCTCCGTCTGGCGCTCAAAATTGGCGCCTGGTGCAATGGCGCGCAGGTCGCGCCGCAATCGGACGGAGATGGCGTCTGGCAGGTCATCGGCGATCCGACGGAAGGTGCACTGGTCGTCGCGGCCATGAAAGGCGGACTGAGTCCGTCTGCTCGGAGCGGCGAAATCACGTATGAGCTGCCGTTTGATTCGAACCGAAAGATCATGTCCGTGGTCGTTCGGGAACCCGGAGGCACGTCGCTCTACACAAAAGGCGCTCCCGAAAGCGTCCTGGCTCGCTGCGACCGTATCCATCGGTGGGGTGTGGCGGAGCCGCTGAGTGAAGATGATCGCAGGCGGGTCCTGGCCTCAAGCATTTCTTTGTCATCGCAAGCGTTGCGTGTGCTCGGGGTGGCCTACGGTCCAGATCCACGGGAACCGGGCAGTACCGATCTCGAACGGGAGCTGGTGTTCTGCGGGTTAGTGGGAATGATCGATCCGCCTCGCGAAGAGGTAAAAACCGCGATTGCAACCTGCCGCTCGGCCGGAATACGACCGGTGATGATCACAGGCGACCATCCGGCAACCGCACTGGCGATTGCCAAGCAACTCGGACTGACAACCGGCCCTGAACATTTGCTGGCCGGTCAGGAGCTGGCCCAGATGACGGATGCTGATTTGGCCGGCGTGATCCACGACATCTCCGTGTACGCGCGGACAACGGCAGAACACAAATTGCGAATCGTCCGAGCCTGGAAATCACGCGGAGACGTCGTCGCCATGACTGGCGACGGTGTCAACGACGCACCGGCGGTGAGAGCCGCCGACATTGGCATCGCGATGGGCATCACCGGAACTGATGTCACCAAAGAGGCATCCGACATGGTGCTGCTGGATGACAACTTTGCATCAATCGTCAGCGCCGTCGAGGAAGGGCGGGGGATCTACGACAACATCCAGAAGGCGCTCGTATTTCTGTTGTCGTGCAACTGTGGTGAGATCCTGTTGATGCTCGGTGCCAGCCTGCTCGGCTGGCCCGCACCGCTTCTGCCGATCCAATTGCTATGGATCAATCTTGTGACGGATGGCTTGCCTGCTCTAGCCCTGTCCTTCGAGCCGCCCGAACCCGGCGTGATGAATCACCCGCCGCGCCAAGCGAACGAATCAATCCTGTCCCGAAAACTGGGCATTGCAATCCTATTCCAAGGCCTGCTGGTCGGACTGGTCGGCCTGCTCGCCTTCGGTCTGAGCTTGCGGCACCGGCCTGACGATGTTGATCGCGCGCGAGCAATGGCATTCTGCGTACTCGTCTACGCCGAACTCTTCCGTGCACTCGGCGCTCGGAGCCAGACGCTGACGCTACGGCAGCTCGGATTCTGGAAGAATCCTCATCTTCTGCTGGCGATCCTGGTTTCTGGACTCCTGCAAGTGAGTGTGGCCATTGTTCCGTTTACCGGGCGCGTGTTTGATGTCCCCCCTCATACGTGGTCCGAATGGGGCACAATCATTCTGCTGGCACTCACGCCCTTGATCGTGGTCGAACTCGTCAAAGAGCTCCGTCAGGTCATCCACGTCGATCATGTCATCACTCCGGATGGAGTCACCTCATGAAATGGAAACCGTTCGTCCTGAAGACGGCGACTGGTCTGGGGCTGTTGGCCGGGCTGGTGGCGTTGATTGCGTGGTGGCCAAAGGCCACTGGGAAGGCGACGACCAGCGACACGTGGACGTGCTCGATGCATCCGCAGATTCGATTGCCGAATCCTGGCCCCTGTCCGATCTGCGGGATGCAGTTAATCCCCGTGTCCCAGTTGCCAAACGCGAGAGAGGACCTGGAAACGCGAGCCGGGTTGGAAGTCGAGCAGATCCAGACGCGCAAGCTGTTCAAGGAGATTCGAACAGTTGGCAAGCTCGACTACAGCGAACGGCAGGTGGAGCTGATCACGGCGCGCGTCGCAGGGCGCGTTGATCGCGTCTACGCCGACTTCACCGGACTGGATGTCAAAAAGGGCGACCACCTCGTCTCGATTTACAGCCCGGAATTGTATTCGGCTCAGAACGAATTGCTGCTGGGGCTGGACGCCAAGGAAAAGGAGAAGGCGACAGCGCTGAGTCCGCGCAGCTTGGCCGAGTCCCGACTGGAGGCGTCGCGGACCAAGTTGCGGTTGCTGGGAATTCTCGACGAGCAGATCAAAACGATTGAGTCGACGCGGGAAATCGCCCCCCACCTCACAATCTACGCGCCGCTCGGTGGCACGGTGATCGAAAAGAATATTCGCGTCGGCCAGTATGTCGACGCCGGAGATCAGCTGTATCGCATCGCCAATCTCGATCCGATCTGGCTGTATCTCAACATCTACGAGTACGACGTCGCCTGGGTGCGTTTCGGGCAGGCTGTCGACATCACTCTGGAGGCTTTTCCGGGCGAGACATTCCACGGCACGGTCACGTTCATCGATCCGTTTCTCGATGATGCAACGCGAACGATTCGCGTTCGCGTGAACATCAAGAACACGGAACGTCTCCTGAAACCGCAGATGTTCGCGACGGCCACGATCCATGTGGGACTGGGAGATGACGGCACTCCCGAACCCACCGGTCTCGAAGGGATGTATGTGTGCCCGATGCATCCGGAGGTCAAGCAGCCGGATCCGGGCAAGTGTCCCTTCTGCGAAATGCCCCTGGAGAAAGTTCCCGAGCGACGCCGCGAATCACGAAGAGAGCGCGCTGCACCAGGGCCGTCGCCGTCGAATCACCGGCATGCCGCTGGTAGTCCAGATCAGACGGTCCCCACTCAATCGACAGATCCGACTCCTCCAGCAGTCACGCCGACGACCCCGTCGAAGCAGACGCACGTTGGCCACGAAGAGCACAAGGATGCACCGCCCCTAACACAGGCACCTGCAGGCGATGGGCTGCTCGCGATTCCGGTTTCGGCCGTGCTCGATACCGGACGGAGGCGGATTACCTACCGGTTGACTGGGGCCGGTGCATACGAACTGGTTGAACTGAAGCTTGGACCACGAGCCCGATCGACCGACGAGTCGGGTAAGGAACGCGAATACTTCCTGGTGCTGGAGGGAGTCACCGAGGCAGATCGCGTCGTCACACAAAGCGGTTTTCTGCTGGACAGTCAGCGGCAGATTGAAGGCATGCCGAGTTTGCTGTTTCCGACGGGACAATCGGGAACGAACTTGCATGCGGGCCACGGCGGTCAACCGAACCCGGCCCCCGCAGCGGCACACCAGCATTGACGCCTTGAGAGTGAGCCCATGGTCAACCTCGTGATTGGCTGGTGTCTACGGAATCGGTTTTTCGTGATGCTCGTGACCGTCATTGTGATGGCCATCGGGTACTACGCGATCACCAATATTCCGATCGACGCCATTCCGGACATCGGTGAGAAGCAGGTCATCGTGCTGGCCGAGTGGCCGGGCCGCTCCCCGCAGGACGTCGAAGACCAGATCACGTATCCGCTGACGGTCGGCCTGTCCGGGACTCCCGGCGTGAAGACAATCCGGTCGTTCTCGGGCTTCGGCTTTTCGATGGTGTTTATCGTCTTCAAAGATGAAGTCGATTACTACTGGGCTCGATCGCGCGTGCTGGAGCGCATGAATGTTGCTGCGGGCCGCTTGCCTCAAGGCGTGTTGCCAACACTGGGCGCGGACGCGACTGCCCTCGGGCAAGTGTTCTACTACACGCTGGAAGCCGAAGGGGCCGATCTGGCGAGCCTCCGGTCGCTGCAGGACTGGTACATCCGCTACCAGCTTCAGGCCGTGGAAGGCGTCACGGAAGTGGCGACGCTCGGCGGATATGTCCGCGAATACCAGATCGACGTCATTCCAGAGAAACTCCGAGCGCATCGGGTGAGTCTGATGGACGTCTTCGAAGCGGTTCGACGCAGCAACATCGACGTCGGAGCCAAGGTCGTCGAAGCCAACCGCTATGAGTTCTTCGTTCGCGGCAAAGGCTTTGTCCGCGGCGTGCAGGATCTTGAAAACGTCGTGATTCGGCAGGAGGAGGGGACGCCGATCTACGTCAAGAATGTGGCGACGGTCCAGCTCGGCCCCGAATTTCGGCGCGGCGCGCTCGACAATGCCGGTCGTGAGGCCACGGGCGCCGTCGTGTTGATGCGGTACGGCGAGAACCCGTTGGCGGTCATCAATCGCCTCAAGCAAAAGATCTCCGAGATCGCGCCCGGGCTGCGCGTGACCTTGCCGTCTGGAAAGTCGGTGCCGGTCAAACTTGTGCCGTATTACGACCGTACGGACATCATCCACGAAACCATGGCGACGCTCCGCGATAACCTGATCGAAGAGTCGATCGTCGTGACGCTGATTGTCGCCCTGTTTCTGCTGCATCTGCGCAGCACGCTTACAATTGTTCCGACGCTGCCTGTGGCACTCGCCATGAGTTTTGCGGCGATGTACTGGCTGGGCGTGGACAGCAACATCATGTCGCTGGCCGGATTGGCCATTGCGATCGGTGATGTCAGCGACATGGGCATCATCATGACGGAGAACATCTATCGCCGGCTGACGACAGATCGCGGTCGGCCCTACTTCGACGTTGTGTACGACGCCGCCACAGAAGTCGGCGGGGCCATCGTGACCGCGGTCGTCAATACCGTCGTCTCCTTCATTCCGGTGTTCGCGTTGACGGGCTCTGAAGGCAAGATGTTTCGGCCGCTCGCTTATACCAAGACATTTGCAATCGCGGCGTCGGTGATTCTCGCCATCACCGTCGTTCCAGTTCTTTGCTACTACCTGTTGAAACCGGTCTCCTGGCCTCGCCGACGTGCGCTGTTGTTCGGCGGCGGGGCAGCGCTGGCCACATTGATCGTCATGCGGCTGACGATCACAGGTTTTTTCCAGCTTCCATCCGCGTGGAGCGGCTGGCCGACGACGCTCGGCGTGGCCTGCATGGTTGGCTTAATGGTTTACCGGATGGGACGCGAGCGACTCATTCCGCTCGATGAGAACCCCGTCTCGCGCGGGATCTTCCGGATCTACAGACCAATCCTGAGCTGGGTGCTGAACAATAAGGCGACGTTTCTGGTGCTCCCCACGGCGGTCATCGCCCTCGGTTTTACGGTGTGGCTGGGTCTGGATGTCGTCGGTGCCCCCGTGTCATCGCTGTCGAGATCGATGGGCTACGACGTCACCATGACCGTCGCCTGGCAACGACTCAAGCAAACCTTTCCGGGCATCGGGCGGGAATTCATGCCTCCGCTGGACGAAGGCTCGTTCCTCTATATGCCTTCAGTGCTTCCCTCGGCTTCCTTAACGATCGCGGAGGAAGTGGTGAGGCGGCAGGACATTGCCATTCGCGATGTGCCGGAAGTGAAGGACGTTGTTGGCAAAGTGGGACGAGCGGAGTCATCGCTCGACCCCGCCCCCATCAGCATGATCGAGACGATCGTGACGCTGCGGCCGGAAGAGGAATGGCGAGTGCTGCCGGATCCGCGTTGGCACAGCGACACGAGCTGGCTGGACTGGTGCCGGCCTGCTCTGCGAACTGTCTGGCCGGAAGAGCGCCGGATCACCAAAGCAGAGATTCTTCAGGACCTGAACCGACAGGCCGCGATTCCCGGTGTCCTGCCCACCTGGCTCCAGCCCATTCAGACGCGACTCGTGATGCTGCAGACGGGATTCCGCGCAATGATGGGCGTGAAGATCTATGGCTCCGACCTCCACGAGATTGAACGAGTCGGGCTGCAGATGGAGCAGATCCTCAAAAAGGTGCCGGGGACCGTCGATGTCGTTGCCGACCGGCTCGTGGGCAAGCCGTATCTGGAGTACGAGATCAACCGCGAGGCCGCCGCGAGGTATGGCGTCAGCATCCGCGATATTCAGGACGTCATTGAAATTGCCATTGGCGGCGAACAAATCACATCCACCGTGGAAGGGCGGGAACGATACCCGGTTCGTGTTCGTTATCCACGCGAAATGCGAGAACGATTCGATGATCTCGAGCACGTCCTCGTCCCAACGGCGTCAGGGGCGCAGGTTCCGATCGCCCAGGTCGCGAAGTTGGCCTACAGCATCGGACCACAGGAGATAAAGAGCGAGGATGGCCTGCTCGTCGGATACGTGACGTTGAACACGCGAGATCGCGATGAGATCAGCGTCGTTGAAGATGCCGAACGACTGCTGCAAGCCGAACGAACACGCAGCGACGGACAGGTGGCCGCGGGTCGGCACGCAGAGGCAACGCTCATCGTGCCGCCAGGTTATTACTGGAAATGGTCAGGACAGTTTGAGAATCAACAGCGAGCGATGGAGCGGCTCTCGATTCTGATGCCGCTGGTTCTCCTGGCCATGGTTTTCTCGGTGTATTTTGCCTTTGGAAAATGGTGGCTGGTCTTGCTGGTCCTGATGGACATCGCGGTCTCCATCTCGGGAGGGTTTATCGGCCTGCAGCTTTATGGTGCAAATCTGAGCGTCGCAGTGTGGGTGGGCTTCATCGCTCTGGTGGGCGTCTCAGACGACGACAGTGTGGTGATGCTGACCTATCTCGAAGACCTGTTTCGTGAGAGACATCCGGAGACCGTCCAAGGCGTTCGAGACCTCGTCATTGAGGCGGGACTGAAGCGGATTCGCCCCTGTCTGATGACCACGGTGACGACGGTCTTCGGCCTGGCCCCAATTTTCCTGCACGCGGGACGTGGCTCGGACATCATGCAGCCCATGGCCATCCCGAGCGTTGGTGGCATGTCCGTGGCTCTGATCACGCTGTTCGTGATTCCCTGCCTGTACTGCCTTGTCAAAGAGTGGCAGCTCAAGCAGCGAATACGAAACAGAACACCGCAGAACGGCGAGGTCGCGCACTCATGACAACGTCGCCGAACCCCAGTTGAGACGACAATCACCGTTGGAGAATGAAGCGACCCCCCATGTCCTTACTTCGCCAGGATGTGACCACACACGACTGGGTCATTTTCGCTCCGGAACGAGTGCGGCGCCCGCACGACTGGAAGAAGTCAGAGCACGACAGCGAAGCGCCGGGTGCCTCTCAGGAGGGGTGTCCGTTCTGTCCCGGAAACGAATCGCGGACAGGCCCGGAGATCTATGCCGTGCGCGGTGGTTCCGCTCGCGATACACCGGGCTGGAGCGTCCGCGTCGTTGCCAACAACTTTCCGGCACTCCGGATCGAAGAAGACCATCGGCGGAGCGAACAACGACTGCTGTTTCGTGCCATGGGCGGCTGCGGAGCCCACGAGGTCATCATCGAGTCGCCTGACCATGAGCGGTCACTTGCTGACCAGCCTGTTGACCAAGTCGAGCGACTGCTGCAGACGCTGCGGTTCCGATACATCGACCTGCTGGAGGATCACCGTTTTCAGGCGATCGTAATCTTCAGGAATCATGGTGAGCTCGCCGGGACATCGCTTCGGCATCCTCACTGTCAACTCATCGCGACTCCCGTCGTGCCGCAACTACTCCGGATCAAGCATCAGGTGGCGACGGAGTTTTTTGATCAAACAGGCGACTGCCTGTACTGCCGGCTGCTGCTTGAGGAACTTCGGGAGCCGGATCGAGTCGTCGTAGAAAACGCCGAGTTTGCTGCGATCGTTCCCTTCGCATCCCGGTTGCCCTTCGAAGTCTGGATCCTCCCCAAACACCATCAAGCGTCATTCGCCGGGGTTGACCCGCAACACTTGGGGCCACTCGCGGAAATCCTTCAAAGCGTCCTGCTCAGGCTGCATCGAGGACTCGACAATCCCGCCTATAACCTGACGTTCAACACAGCGCCTCGCGGTGACGAGAACAAGGCCTATTTCCTCTGGCACGTTCAAATCCTGCCGCGACTGACGACTTCTGCCGGCTTCGAATTAGGCAGTGGGATGTCGATCAACACGGTGCTGCCTGAAGTCGCAGCGAAGTTTTTACGGAACGTTGCAATCTGACGCGAACGAGATCACCGCCGCTTACGGCAGAGTCTCCTCGGGCGCGTCCGGTGCCGAAGGGGACGCAGCAGGCACTGGCCCGTGCGTCTCCAGAATCGGTTGGGCAACCAGCCGTTCCAATTCTGCGAGTCTTGACCGGTACTCCGTGACCGCCTCGTGGTACTGTTCCCGCAAATCGATTAGTTGGCGTTGGGCCTCCACCAATCGGAGGAAGTCCACGGTTCCGGCGACATAGCCAGCCTCTGCGGACTCAATGTTCGATTCCGCCGTCTTGAGTATGGACTGCTCATACAGTGCGACGACCTGACGACTGGCATCGAGTTTTTCCCACGTCGCTTGGACGTCATTCCGTGTCGCATCAACGGCCGCGGAGTACTCCGCACACATCTTGTTCAACCGGAACGTCGCCTCGTTGACTGCCGCGTGCCGTCGTGATTGGTTCAACGGGATGTTGACGTTCATTCCCACCATCGGCCGAAGCGGCTTCTCCTGCCAAAAAGCGTCGTAACGAGCCATGACTTCGAAGTCGGGATAAAACTCCTTGCAGGCAAGCTCGATCGCAGTGCGTTCGGACTGAATCCTCGCGGACATCGCCGTCAGATCCGGACGACAGCGAACCGCAATCTGGTGTAGCGCGGTCGCCGATAACACCGCCCGATCGGCGTCCAGACGCATGGGGGCCGGTGGCAGTGCAGTCTCCGGAGGACGATGCAGCAGCGTGTTGATCTTCGCCGCGGCGATCTGTTGTTCGCGCTGAAGCTCAATCCGTCGCCGTTCCAGCTGCGCCAGCTCCACATCGGTCTGCAACACATCCTGCTGAGTGACCTGGGCGGTCTCATACTTGGACAGGGCGGTTTCACGGTAGGCCTTCAACCGCTGCTCGCTGTCGTGCCGTACTTCGAGCTTTCGCGTGGCGAGATAGTACTCGTAGAAAGCCAGCTTGGCCGCCTCTGTCAGCCGCAGTTCGACATCTGCAACATCCCACTGGGCGGCCGTTTGTTCCCACAGAGCCGATTCTCCGCGAAGTGCCCGCTTCCCGGTCCAAGGGAGCTTTTGCGAGACGCCCACCATGTAAGCGCCGTTGACCTGATCCGATGCAAGCCCACGTGGTCCAATGATCGTTTCGAACATTGGATCGTCGAGAGCGATCTCCTGCGGATACCGTTGCGAGGTCGCTTGCCACGCCGCGATGGCGGCCTGCCGGGTTGGATTGCGGCGCAATACTTCCGACACCATCCAGTCGACAGAGAGCTCATCTACTCCGTCAAGGTGCGATACTTGATCTTGCGAGCTCTTCAGAGAGTCGCTTTCGAAGCTGATGGAGCGAGCCCGCTCGACGGAGTCTGACGGACGAGAAGCCCCGGCAAGTTCACCATCCGACGCCCTTTCGACGGGGGCTTCATCGGCAATCGAAGTGCTCTCCGGCGTCTGGCGGGGCTGACCAGCGAGCGGGATCGTTGGGCGCGCGGAGCGACACCCGGCGCAAACGAACAGGATCGCCAGCAGGGGGGCACGCATGCCGGTAGCGAGAAGGCCGCACATCAATCCGTCCTTGGATTGGGCTCCTGGGCGTTAGCGACAGGTGGGTTCGGGAGAGACCGTTCATCTCCGTCCCTCTCTAAAGATCGACTATCCGAGTTCATCAGCGCGGCAGTTTCGGCGCCGCCATCACAATCGGCACAACCGGAACCGGTTTTGATGACGCTTTCGGGGGACTGGCGTGTGCAAATTGCCACCAGTTCGCTCCCGAGAGGGTAAACGCAGCGACGAGTTGGATCGGTACCTGTCGCTGTCGTTGCGTCTAGGACGATTGGGCAAGGAGGTCCTGCATCTCCTTGCCTGATCGCCTTTTGGGATTCTCGACTGCTCGCTACGACCAGTCGAGTAAGCGGTCCTCACCAAGGACAAGGATGCTAAGGCTGCTTCTGACCGTACCAGTCGCGGCGCCATTTCTTCAGCTGCTCAATCTCCTTTTCCTGCGCAGCAATGATCTCCTCGGCCATCTTCTTTAGCTCCGGCCGATTAGCTTCCTTAAGCGCCTGCTGTGCCATCACCACAGCACCTTCGTGATGGGGAATCATCAGGTCGATAAAGCGCTTCTCGAACTCCGGATCTTTCTTGCCAAGGTGCTTGGCCATCATGTCGTTCATTTCCGACATACTTTTGACCATGTCTCCCTGCCCATGCGTCGCGTGCGGTTGAGTAGCTTGCGGGGCAGGAGCTATTCCAGCCGGCTTCTTGTCCTGGGCAACAACGGACGCGAGTAGAGTGAGCACGGCCAACGCGCTGGCAGCAAAAATAGTTCGCACGACTTCCTCCTTACGTTGCAAAACCGCAGCGGCTCCCCAAGCCCCGGAAGATTCCAGGATTGCACAATCTATGCCGACCTTGGCCATCAATCAGGTTAATTCAGAGCGATCGCGAAAAGCTTTCACAGCGTAGAAAAAAACCAAGCCTCCGCCGTAGACCGTCGATATACTCTGAGTGGGGAGCGATCGCGGCCGGAAAGGCGACGCGACGTCATGATTTCAACACTGGCGCTTCTGCGGGCCTCATGCGCTTGCTTTCTACTGGCGCTGACCGTCGTTTCTGGCATCCCGCAAGTGCGTTGTCGCTGTGTGGAAGCAAGCGGTAACAGCTTCTGCGGCTGTAACTTCGCCACTGAACACGCCGCTCCTTGCAGCCTCTTGGCTCCATGCTGTCGTGCGGCATTGTCTGCATCGCAACGGCGGACACACCAGTCCGACTCGGATACGCGCGGCAGTGAGCTGAACACTCACCACTGCAGAGGATGTTTCTACTTCCGCGACGGTTCAGCCCGAGACTCGGTCTCGCGCGCTGAAGCTGGTGAACAGACCGCCGGGTGCGCCGTCTCAGTCGCAGATTCTTCGACGGCATTAGAACAGCGGATTGTTCATGTTGTCTCGCCAGCCGATCTGCCGCCGCCTCCGGATCGGATCATTCTGCTTGGCCATTTGCTGATCTAGAAGCGCTGCACTGCAGAGGCGACCCAACCTCGCCTCCCGCGTTGCCGTTTCCGCTCTCTTACTCTCGCTAGCGCTCCGCGGTGGACTCCCGTCCCTGTGCGAGCCGTTATCGAACTTTTCCCATCGACCGCTCGGAGCTTGTGGCAAATCTCTGGGGAGACGCGTTACACGCTCATTTCCTGAAAGGCAGTTCCATGTTTTCCTTCAAGTCCATATCAACGACAGCTGCGCTTGTGACCGCAGGGCTGCTCACGACCTCCAGCCCGGCCTCAGCACAGTGCGGCCGCGTCCAGGGTTCAGAGGGCTCGGCGTATTCGGTACCGAACGCCGGGGGTAGTCAGGTATATCGCTACCGCAGCGGATACCAATTTGGCGGGTCACCGGCCGCCACGGGCGGGTATAGATACTCAGCCCGACCGTACGCATCGCCTGGCTTCATCGGTGAACAGAGTGCCTACCGTCGATCGCTTGGAAAGCCGCTGTAAGAGCGAGGTGAGTTAAACCAGCGGGCCCGCGACTGAGATCCAGTCGCGGGCTCCCTTTCTCAGCGAAGCATGACGCCAGATCAGCGAAATCTTCTGATCGGCTTCGGAGATCACACGCTGCGCGGCTCTCAGCCCATACAACCAGAACCGCGCTGAGTGCACAAAGAAGTCAAGTAGTGCCGAACTGATGACACCGCCAAGAATCGCGGTCGCGATCGGATACAGGCGATTCCTTCTGTCAGAGCGTTCATCAACACAAGGGCCAGACGTTCCGCTGGAAGCAGTTACTAACTCCCCTGCTGTTGTCCAGAGGACTTTACAATTGCGCACGCGGACTTGAGTTGAGTAATCGCAGGCCATTGAAGATTACGAGCAGCGATGCCCCCATGTCGGCGGCGATCGCAGCCCACAGGGAAGCGCGCCCGAACATGGTGAGCAGCAAAAACAGCGCTTTGACCCCGAGTGAGAAATAGATGTTCTGACGGATGATCGTCAGCGTTCTTCGAGAGTGGTGGATCAGCCAGCCCACCATCGACAAGTCGTCTCGCATCAAAGCCACGTCCGCCGTCTCCAGTGCCGCGTCTGTGCCGACAGTTCCCATAGCGATCCCCAGGCTCGCCAGCGCCATCGCCGGGGCATCGTTGACGCCGTCACCAACCATCGCGACATGTCCATATTTCGCGACAAGTTCCTTAATGGCGGCCACCTTATCCTCGGGCAGTAACTCGGTCCGCACCTCGTCGACGGCCGCGAGCCGCCCGATCGCTTCGCCAGTTCCCCGGTTGTCGCCCGTTAGCATAATGACATGCTCGACTCCGGCCTCACGAATCGACTCGACTGCCGCGCGAGCTTCCGGGCGAATCGAATCGGCCAGTGCAATCCAACCCAGGATTAGAGTGTTCGTGCCGAGAACAATGACACTGGAGCCGTCGTTCTCGACTTGAAGAATTCGCTCGTGCAGATTCCCTTCATCAAGCCGTCGTTCATCCAGCATCCGATGCGATCCCAGCCAGTACTCCACTCCGTCGACCTTGGCTGTGGCGCCTTTCCCTTTGATGGCTTGGAAGTCGTCGGCTGCGGCGGGCTCGATGCCCCGTGCAGACGCCGCCCTAAGCACCGCTCGCGCCAGCGGGTGCTCGGAGCGTCGCTCAATCGCTGCCGCAATCCGTAACACGTCTTCCGAATCATGGCCGGCGAGGGCCTCGACTTGCCGCACGCCGGGCTGTCCGATCGTCAACGTTCCCGTCTTGTCGATGGCCACCGCTTTCAGGTGAGCCGGTGCTTCGAGTGCCGGCCCACCCTTTACCAGCACTCCAGCCTTCGCCGCCGATGTCAATGCGGCGACGATGCTCACCGGTGTCGAAATGACGAGCGCACAAGGGCACGCAATGACTAGCAGAACTAGTCCGCGGTAAAACCACAGTCCCCAGATCCCGCTGAAGAGCGGCGGAAGAATCATCACCGCTAGAGCAGTCGCGAAAATCGCAGGTGTGTAATAGCTCGCAAACTTCTCAACCCACTGCTCGCTTGGTGAACGCTGGCTTTGGGAATCGCCTACCATTCGGATGATTCGCGAAAGCGTCGTATCGTTGGCCGGCTTCGTCGATTCGATTTCCAGAGCGCCTTCCTCGTTAATCGTGCCTGCAAAGACGACGGCACCCGGCGCCTTGGCGACCGGCAGCGACTCCCCGGTAATGGGAGCCTGATTGACTGTCGACTCTCCCTTGATGACTTTTCCGTCGAGCGGGACTTTTTCCCCCGGGCGCACGATGAGGCGGCTTCCGACCATCACGTCCGCGACCGGAAGAGTGCACTCTTGACCCGCGCTATCAATCTGCGTCGCGGTGTCCGGCGCGAGCGTCATAAGCGCCGCAATGGCATGCCGCGCCCGGGCGATACTCCACGATTCCAGTGCCAGCGACACGGCGAACAAGAAGGCCACCATTGCCGCTTCGAGGTATTCGCCGATCAGAACTGCACCGGTAACGGCGACGATCATCAGAAGGTTGACATCAGGCCGACAGCGGCGAAGAGCGTGCCAGGCCTTCGGCGCAACGAACCATGCTCCGCAGATGGCAGAGACCACATAAAGCAGTTTCACGGCCGGGGGCAAAGCCACCTCTTCGCCGCCACGAAAGGCCGATGAGAAACCTCGAATGGCTGTGTGCGCGAGAAAACCTGCTGCCAGCAATGCGCCGCTGGCGACTGTCATCGTCGTCCGACCCCAGCGTGTCCAGCCTCCCGCATCGCCGCCCGTCGGACCTTCCCCGTTCCATTGTTCCAATCTCAAACCGGTCAGCTGTGCGGCAATCTTTCCGATGTCATCCCGTGTGATCTGTGACTGGTCGAAGTCGACCGTCATTTTGCCGTTCAGAATGTCGAAGCCGAAGTTTTGCACGCCATTGAGTGAGTCCAACGCCCCCCGCAGCGCGGTTACCTCCTCAGCGCAGTCCATTCCGAACACGCGAAATTGCACTTGCTCCATCAGGCGTTCTACCTTGTAGGCCGCAGAGTGAAATGTCAGCTTGGTGTGCGTGCTTAAGGAAATTGAAAGGCCCCCGGACTGCTGAGGCCTTTCCTTTCGCTCGCATCGGCTGACCGAGGACCTATTAGCTCTTGGGCCGGGTTGTAAACGTCCCAGCCGGACTGACCATCTTTTTGGGGGTCTTGCTAATCTCCGCCATCGCATCCCAAAGAGTTGTTGCTTTTAGTTCTTTACCGGCGGCCGGCGTGACAGTCACCGTTTTCATCGGGATGTCGCATTCAATCTTGGCGACTCCGGGCACCTTCTCTAGCCGGGTCGTGATCTTCTTCACGCACCCGCCGCACATCTCGCCAACAGTCACTACGGTCGACTTTGCCGTATCCGAGGCGTTGCTGGGTAGACCGGTGAGACCAACGATCAGGCCGACCGTCATCAGGAGAATTCCTCGTCGACTTGAAGTCATTGCATTTCCATTCAGTGCATCCGTACTGAAACCATCCGTGCACCTCGCACGGATTTGAAAGAAGTTAACTGCGAAGAGCTGAAACGATGTCCGCTCGTCCCGCTTGCCATGCCGGAATCAAGCCGGCAACAACTCCCACCGCGGCTGAAACGACCACTCCCGTAATCGCAAGACGAGTGGACGGCAGAAACGAGATCAAGATTCCTTCGGTCCCCAGCGACAGTTGTGTGGCGTGCAAGGTGATCAGGGCAGCGGCAACGCCGACGAGTCCACCGATCAGGCTCACCAAGCTGCTTTCGGCGAGGACGAGCCGGAAGATGCGAAGACTCGTGCAGCCCAGTGTCTGCAGGACCGCGTGCTCATTGATGCGGTCCTGAACGCCCATTATCGTTGTCGTCGACACCAGAGCGAGCACCAATCCAACGCAGGCGAATCCCAGCAATTGCGTGAATCCAACCAGCTCGACCAGATCACCAACGGTTTTCGCCTGAAACACGCCCCGAGTACGAGTGTCCGTCGGTACCGGTCCGCCACGGTACAAGTCGTCGATGGTCGCTGCGATTTTCTTGGGATCAGCTCCCGGTGCGAGCGCCACTTCGACCTGCGTGCACGTGCCCACCGAAGCGAGACCTTTCGTCCGCTGCAGAAACTCCAGATGCGTGAAGATCATCGCGTCTTCACCGGGGGACGTGGATTTGAACACACCGGAAACGGTGACCGTCAACATGCCAATCGAAAACTTCTGGCCCAGCTTGAGTTTCCGGCGGTTGAACACCGATTGGCCCACGAGCGCCGCATCGCGCTGCTTCTCAAAGGTCGCCCAATCTCCTTGCAGGAGCGTGAGGTCGCGAAACGTGCGCAGCTTCTCCGGCGGCATGCCGTTGAAGACCACGACGTCCAGGCTCGCCCGACAATTGTTCATGTAGACCTTGATGGGAACCGCGTCCTTGACTCCTTCAATCTTGCGAATGCGATCGGCGTAACCGTCCTGCAGTTTGCTCGTGCTCGGACAAAAGCGATTGGCCTGAAAGACAATCAGCGACTGATCGGCAGCCTGATCGTTGGCCAGTCGGTCCATCCCCTCTTGGATTGCACTCACAAAGGCGAAAACGAAGAGCGCGACGGCAGTGCCGCTGACGGTGAGCGCCGTCCGCGTCCGGTGACGCCACAATGTTTTCAGGACGTACGGGGCAAATCGAAACATGGTCACACCTCCACCAACTCGCGCGACGCTTGCTCGACCAGCTGTCCGTTGATCAGCCGCAGGCGACGCGAAGCTGTCTGCGCTGCTTGGGCATCGTGCGTCACCATCAGCAGCGTCATTCCAAGCTCGGTGTTGAGCTGCTGAAGTAACTCCAGGATTTGCTGCGTAGTTTCCGAGTCGAGGTCCCCTGTTGGTTCGTCGCCGACGATGATCGTCGGGTTCGCGACGAGTGCCCGGGCGATGCCAACTCGCTGCTCCTGACCGCCGGACAACTGCCTGGGATAGTGGTCCGCACGGTCGGAAAGGCCGACTGCTTCCATTGCGATTTGCACTCGGCGCTCTCGCTCCGCCCGTGATAGGGGCAGCAGAAGTAGCGGCAACTCCACGTTTTCCCAGGCGGTGAGGACAGGCACCAGATTGTGCATCTGGAAGATGTAGCCCACGTTCTCGGCCCGCCACTTAGCGAGCCTGGTTCGTGAAAGCTGCGTGATCTCTGTGCCGTTCACCACGATTCGTCCCTTAGTCGGACGATCAATGCCTGCGAGCAGATTCAAGAGCGTGCTCTTACCGGAACCACTCGCTCCCATCAGGGACAGGAACTGTCCGCGCTCGACCTGAAGGCAGGCTTCCTTCAACGGCGTGATGATCTGGTCACCTTTGCGGTATTCCTTGGTGACGTGATCGACTTCAACCAGTGACATGATCGGTTTCCTTCATTCCTACAGTCGCGATGGCGTGGCAGTCACCGGCTTTGCAGTGGTTGCGGAGTTTGACGCTGATTCCTCGCCGCGAATCTGGATTCGCTGGCGGTCCTTCACCAGTTCGCGGCCGGAGGCGATCAGCCGGTCGCCAACGCTCAGGCCGGCAGTGACTTCCACGAGGTCGTTTTGAACCGCCTGCCCGAGCGTCACGAGCCGTCGTCGGGCAGTGCCGGTATGCCGATCCGCAATCCAGACCATCGGTTCCGGGGAACTCGTATCGACCAGCGATCGTGGAATCACTAGGCGCAACGGCGGCTCACCGACATGCAAGGTCGGCGTCGGCGGCGCGAGAAACACCGCCTCGACCAGCATGTCGGGCTTCAGGACGGCGGGCGGCGTCTCGAGAGCGATCTTGACCTGCAGCGTGTTCTTCTGAATGTCAGTGAGCGACGTAATCGCCAGGACTCGGCCTGTCACCGAGCCGGAGACCGCCGGCGTGGCAATCTGAACCTTCTGGCCGGGCAGGACCTGAGAAACATTTTCAAGACGCACATCAGCGCGAACCTGTAGCTGCGCGGGATCGTACATCGTGACGACGGTGCTCGCGTCCTGCAGTGCGCCCGGTGCGAGCCCCATCAGCTTGGTACCCGGCCGGGCTGCAAGGGACAGAACCTTTCCGGTGATCGGAGCAGTAATCACTGTACGTGACAGCTGCAGTTCAGCTGCGGCCAACTTGGCTTCGGCTTGTTCGACCTGAGCCTTGGCGGCGTCCACGGCCGCCAGGCCTTCCGAAAACTGACGCTGCTCCTCGATCTTCAATTCCAGCTGACGGCGTAGCGTGTCCCGCCGCCGCTCCAAAGCGGCCCGCTCTCTGGCCAGTGACTCTTGCTGGGCTTTGAGTTCGGCGATGTTGGCATTCGCCACAGCGAGCTCGCTTTCGGCCCGAGTCACCATGATCGAAGCCACCGCCTGCCCGGCTTTCGTCTTGCTCTCGACTTCATTCCGAGCCTGCTCTGCTCTAGCCTCGGCTGCCTGCAACATTGCCGGAATACGGTTGAGCATCGACTCGGTCTTGGCAACTTCCGAGTCGGCCGCCGCGACCATCGAGATCCGTTCGATCGGCTCCTTGAGGTAGGTCTCAGCGGCCTTCAGCTTGGCCTGAGCGGAGTCCATTCCGGATCGCTGCAGGGCCAGTTCCGCTCTAGCTTGCCTGACTGCAATCTCCGCATCGGCCCGAAGAAGCTTTGCAACCGGATCTCCGGCTTTCACTTCCTGGCCTTCAACGACAGACAGCTCTTCGACAATGCCGTCAATGAGTGAGCTCACAATGACAGGAGTCGGCCGCGGCTCGATCCAGCCTGCCGACCGAAAGAGCGGTGTGTCCATCGCCTGTACCTCCGCGCGGATGGCGATGACCGGCAGAACGGTCACCGGCGTTGCGGCAAGCAAGCTGTCGCGAAGTGACCAGGCCGTGACCGCCGCAAATCCAAGCAGGATGCCGATTGGGATCAGCAGGCGCAGCAGCGACCTACGAGGCCGCCGGATGCTTGCAGGTCCGGCGGCTCGATCGAGGGCCAACTCTCGCAGATTGAGGGCGCTCATGGCTTCGCAGCCGGCTCCTTGGCGTGGTCATGCTTGTGATCGTGGTCGTGGTCATGATCGTGTCCATGAGCAGCCTTCTTCGCCTTCGGGGCGGTAGCCGGATGCACGTAGACGCTCGAAGCAAGCACGGTGAGATTGCCGGCCTCGTCGCGTTGAGCCTTGCCCTTCACGACAACGCTCATCAGTTCCTTAACGCCGAGGAGTTTCCGGGCATCGGTCTCCAGTGTCTTGCCAGATTCGTCGACGAACTTGACCGTGGCCATCGACTTAGGAAGACGGTCTGTATCGCAGCAGTAGTCCCAGGGTGTTTCGCAACTATCCCCTTCAATCTCGTTGCACGGCACTAGAGTCGGGTCGACAATTTGGAACGCGGCACGACCCTTCACCCAGGGATCAGTGCTTCCGCCAATGCGGCCGAGAACCGCGACTTCATCTCCGTCTTTGACTTTCTCACGGGCCTGGACCACGGTCTGATGCTGCTCGGGCATTGCTGCAAGGATGAGCTTTTCCCCTTCCGGTGATGGCTTCAAGGGAGCTTCGACGGCCGCGTCCTTCTTCGCTTCTGGGGTACTGGACGAGCACCCTCCCACGCTGAGGGTGGAACCAAGCGCAAGAAGCATCGCGAACTGTTTGAGTGAAAGATTTCGCATTTCGTTCTCCTGAGTGATGCCTGCCCACGCAGGCGACTAGACCGCTTTCAACGCATCAACAACTGGAAGCTTAAGCACACGCCACGCAGGCGGGATGGAGCCGACGACGCCCGTGGCGACGCCGACACACAGACCGGTCAAGATGGCTACGCCGTCGACGCGAAGCGCAAACGCCGACATCGTGAATCGCACGGCAAAGCCGTTGAGCAGCAGGATCGCAAGCGCTGCGGCAATGATGGATCCTGCTGCCGACAGAATCAGTCCTTCCTGGATCACGCTCAAAGCGATGGCTCGCCTGGAGAAGCCGAGCGTCTGCAGCATCGCTAGTTCGCGGACGCGACCGACGACTGCTCCGAACATGGTGTTCATGCCGGCGAAGACCCCGGCGCCTGAGACGAGTGCCACGATCAGCCAGGCAACCGTTCGAACCGGGCCATAGTGCCGATTGAGCGACGCGTAATACGCAGCTTCGGGCGTCGCCTGCCATTCCAGATCAACCCGTTCCTTGCAGAACTCCTGCAGATCGCTCAGAGCGGACTCGCTTTCCACGGCGACCGAAATCAGGCTCAGATCCTGGCGTTTCATCGCCTGCTGCAGGTCGTCAACGGGACACCAGACTTCGGATTCGAAAGCCGATCCTCCCGCTGAGAATGTTCCACTGATCACCCAGTCCCGGCCTTCGAAGCGGACCGTCTTGCCAACCACCAGATCTTCCAGCGGCCGGCCGAGCTTGGCCCCGGCCATGCGTCCGATGATCGCTTCGCCGGTGACAGGCCACTTCCCTTCCTGCAGCTGAAACATTCGCCGAACGAGTGGCGCTCCAAGCGTCACTCCTCTGACGATTCCCATGGCCGCTTCAGGAGAGCTCTCGGTGATGACTTCTGTTCCGAGATAAAGCTCGGGCGAGACATACTTCTGGCCTTCGCGTTGTTTGACGCCGCTGACGCTGGCCGAAATCACCGCAGCGCCTTTCCCGGGAACCGTGGAATTCTCAATGTTTTCCTGGGCACCCAAGGCATGGATCAAAATGACGCCCGCGTCACCACTCACAGCGAGTGACGTCTCCAGTCCGCGAACGAAAGCAACGACCAACAGCACCAGGAGCACAACCGTGGCCAGGCCCAGGAGCGTCAACAGACTGCGCCCTGGCCGGCGAAACAGATTGCGAATGCCGTAGTCCCACGGCAGAAGTCGAATACCAAGCATAAAGTGATCAACCGGCTGGGGCGGGCTCGAAAGAACGGCACAGGCCGTTCACCGCGAACTCAGCGCAGGATCTACACGCGCAGCAATTGCCCTAAATCCAGCAAAGCACTGAGCCAGTGTGTGCCAGAATCATCAGCAGGGACCCGCAGCTCGGCTGCCGCAACTTCTGGACACCGACTAACGAGTAAGACTTCTTCGGAAAGTGCCGGGGCTGGTGCATCCAAGACATCAACGAGCGTGGTAGGGCTGGCCGACGTAATGACCGCCTCGCAGGGCAGACCCGACACCGGACAAGTCGGGACCTCGCTGCTGGTAGATTCAGCGCCATCACAACAATGGCAGCCCACACAGCAGGCTTGAGTTTCTACCTCATCGTATTGCGCGAACAAACTGACAGCCGCCGAAGCACAGTACGGCAATGTCGTGCCATCCGAGCAGGTGCAGCCGACCCGCGGCATTGACGCGATTAATGCCGTCCACAACGCGAGTCCTCGCGTCAACGTGTTGCAGAGTGTGTCCGCTTGAGAGAGCAAGTCGATTCGACCATATCCAATGACTCGGGGAAGTCTACGGTGCCCGTCGAGGGCGTCACAACACCAAAGTGCCAGCGGGCTTCCACAACGAGGAGCGAGGAAAGTCGCGCCGACCGTCCGATCGGAGCGGAATCCACCAGCCATCAAGAGCTTACCGTTTTACCGATCCAATGCCGATCGGTTTCAGACTGTGCGTAGGACGTGCAGTGGAGCTAGGAATTCGGCCGGAGTGATATTGATCCGGCGCAGGAAGCTGTTGGCGGCCCCATCCAGACCTCCGGCAGGGACCACTCGCCAGATCAGAGTCTAAACCATCCGACTGTCCTTGACAGTCGACTCACCCTCGATATTTTGATTAATCAAACTTATGTATTTAATTAACCAAATTCATGGATTGTCGGTTCGAAACATGCTTCGCACTCATCGCGCGTTTACGTTGATCGAGCTTTTGGTCGTCATTGCCATCATCGCGATTCTGATTGCACTGCTTTTACCGGCTGTCCAGCAGGCCCGTGAAGCGGCGCGCCGGACGTCGTGCAAGAATAACATCAAGCAGATCGGGCTCGGGCTGCACAACTACCTGGATTCGTTCTCGGCCTTCCCGCCCAGCTATTGCACTGTCCCGGGAGTGACGACCACGGTCGGAGGCCAGTGGTCGGTATTCGCCCGGATCCTCCCGTATCTCGAGCAGGCTAATCTCCAGAGTCTGATCAACTGGGGCGTCGCCTACTCCACACAGGTGAACGTTGCCACAACCCGAGTTCCGACGTACTTGTGCCCGAGCGAACCGAACGATGTTGTCAGGATCAACCCGTCAACTGGCGTCCCTCGCGATTATCCCGCCAGCTACGTCGTCAATTTCGGGACCTGGAAGATCTATGACCCGACGAACGGCAGTGGCAGCGACGGGGCCTTCTTTCCAAACAGCCGGATGCGCGCCGCTGATTTCAGTGACGGCATGAGCAACACCTTGTGTGCTTCGGAAGCCAAGACGTTTACGCCCTACCTGCGGAATATTTCGACCGATCCCGGCGCGACTCCCCCGGCCAGCCCGTCATTTGCCTCCGGGCTCAGCGGAGACGGCTGTTGCATCGGGAATTCATTACAGCTGAATACCGGTCACACCGAATGGGCCGACGGGTTGTGTCAGCAGAGCGGCTTCACGACCACCTTCGGACCGAACACTCGCATTCCCCATTCCGTGGGCGGCGTCGAGTACGACATCGACTTCGTTTCCTGGCGGGAAGGAACGCATGCCACGCGCGTCGCCTACGCCGCGCTCCCGGCTCGCAGTCACCACGAGGGAATCGTCCAGACGCTCTTGGTGGATGGGTCCGTCAGAGCCGTTAGCGAGAACATCGACTTACAGGTCTGGCGCAGGCTGGGAACTCGCTCGGGCGGTGAGGTTGTTGGGGAGTTTTAGGACCAACTCAAAGCCGGCCACTTTTCAACGCCTCGTTACTCAGGGTGCCAGGGCTGACCTGAGTCACACCACTTTTACGGTCATCGCTGACCGCTCGTCCGACTCTCCAGTACTGACTCCCGCGTTTCTTCTCGCCAATAGAGGCGCCTGCAGGAAGCGCGCCGGCGAGGTGAACCTCCGTCGTCACCTGTTGCGAGAGCCATCGCACCGGCTTCATCAAAGCGATTACTTCCCGGCGCTTTTCGCAGCGCCTTTGCGGCCGCTCTTCCCTCCGTTGCCTGTGGACTTCGCAGCGATCTTTTTGCCGTGGGGGTGACTGCCATTGGTCATGTGAAGCTCCTGACGGAGAAGGCGAGAGAACATACCCGTTAGTCCATTTTGGACTATTCCAGATTGGACTTTAGTGTCCGCAGAAACCTTCAGCAACGGTCTTCTGTGGAAAAGTCAGTCTTCACGGCCGAGTACGAAGTTCTCCGAACTATGCTGCGGGGCGTTCGCGTCAGCGCCGGTGTCACCCAGCAGGAACTGGCTGTTCTCCTCGATGAGACCCAGTCCTACGTCAGCAAGTGCGAACGAGGGGAGCGACGCCTGGACTTAGTGCAGCTCCAGGCGTTCTGCAGGGCGTTGAATCATCCGCTCGACGTATTCGTCTCCGAATACCTGCGGCGGTCCAAGCGAGTATCTGCTCACTCGACAAGCTCGTCTCGTGTTCCCAAGACCAGCCCCACTCGTGAGTAGAAGCGTCCGAGTGAGTCCCGTGAGGCGGCGATCAGGACCGTTTCCAGTCCGAGGAAGCCGAGCCAGCCTGGCCATGACCACAGGCCCAGAGCCGCTTGATGGCACACGCTGAAAACGACCAGTGCGACTGCCATGTTGGCGTAGAACTGAAAGTACCGGTAGTTGTGTTCGACGGCCAGTTGGAAGGCCAGCAGATGTTCCGTCAGCCTCGAGAAATTGAAGTCGGGCAGACTCAGCCCGGTTGCGTGGTGGATCTGGTCAATGACGGCCCACCGCACGGCGCTCACAGTGAGGCCAGCCGCCAGCGAGCCCATCACCACGTACAAAAAACCGCCCACGCTCGGGTCACGACTTGGTTCGCTGGACATCCAGGCGGTGAGAGTTGGGGAGAAGTTGCTGAAGCCGCACAGGCAGACGAAGCCCGGCAGCAGAAAGGCGATGGTAAGTCCAAAGCTGCGATCGAGCGATTCCGTCATGGCCCGGCCCGTGGTGTCATGTCGCGATGACTACCATGTCCGGCGTCGTCGCGCCAGCACTTCAGTGAAGTGAAGACCAGCGAGTGAAATGCAATCGGACTTGGAGGCCGACGCTTGCACTTGTTTGAGGCCAAGTCCAGAGACGTCGTAACCCGCGAATGCGACATGGCTTGGTGTTCCGTACACATCCATAGACCGGATGCCGATTTAGCCGATGCTTTAACTGTCACACAGTTGGGACTCCCGCCGAAGAGCGCGATAGCTGCCTTCATTCAGAGCCTTCTGCACTCACCTTAGTGACCTTTGCACTGAACTCTTTCGGGTTGGCTTCAATGCTCTGAAGCAGGCGAGCACATTTATCGCTTTCCTCAGTCCTCCGAAAGACGAGGACGAAGGCCGGCTTTACGCGTTTTCGTGTACTCCGGATTCGCAGCGCCTCTTGCCACATCGCCTCATGTGAAGATTTCGGACTCACGAAGATGGCCTCGTCGATGAACGGCAGGTCGAAGCCGCGGCCTCCCATGTTTCGATTCACAATCGCAACCCGGACCGAACCATTACGAAGGCGTGCAATTGCATTCCTGCGTTCCGAGTCGCCCATCTCGCCCCACAATCGGACACACGCTACTCCCGCGGCGGCACAACGAGCACTGAGATACGCACCAACGTCTGTGTTGCGCACCATGACTATCGTTCGAACATGGCGACCGTGTTCTAGTCGGCTCACAATCCAGCGGACTTTGGCCGTGTCAACAGCGGCGGTGCTGTATTCGACGGACCTGACTGACTCCACGCGCAATCGAGTGCCGTCGTCGCTCGTTGCGATCCGCTCATAAACCTGGCATGCCACGTGTGCCAGACGTCCCTCGAAAAGGAACAGCCGTTCTGCGAACGCCTTCATGAGGCGACCAAGCAGACTTCGCAATGCCCGGTTCACCGGCACACGCTGCGGCATTCCGGACGCACCTGCAAAATCGAGATGCTGACGTTTGCCCACCGCGATCTGCGACCCCTGGCGAGACAATGAGGCCGGATCCAATCCCGGCTCAACGAGAAACTCGCGCGTCACATTGTGCCGGATTTTCCTGAGCGTGTCAGTAACCACTAGCCCGACGCGCTCGGCCATGGCTGCGACCTCGACGTCCTCGATGTCGACGATTCGGAAATCTAGAAACGCCGAGAACTGCGCGATGGCTGTCCTTGGTGGGGTGATCTCAGTGAATGTGAACAAGCTTTCCCAAATCTCGGCAGCCTGCCTTTTCGTGGCGCTCATGCACAAGAACCTCGCATTTGAGGTACGCAGTTCGTTTATCAACCTGCTACAGGCTTCACTGAGACGTCCGACGGGTTCTCCTTCGGAATCCAGATCCTCAGCCGCGTGTGCGTCAAATTCGTCAACCACACAAAGCGGTATCGACTGAACCAGCTTCCGAAGGCGGAAGTCACGGTTCATCGCATTAGCGAGGCGTTTCGGCGTCGAGATGACGATTCGTGCACGTTCACACGCCTTCAGCAACTTCCCGGCAGATCGACACGTCAGATCATCGACATTTGCCGCGGGAAGAATCCCCGCCAACCACTCCGCGGCCAAGAAGTGCTGATCCCGAAGCAGTCGACTGGGAACTAAAATCAGACATCGTTGCCAGAAGTCCGGATCTCTCTCATGAAGTGCAGCGAAGGTGAGTTGACTGACCAGCGTCTTTCCGAGTCCTGGATCGAGCAAGAGAAGCCCATCGCCGTTTTTGGCAAGTAGATCCGTCGCATCCTGCACGACAAGTGCTTGGTAACCGCGAGGCTTGAAGCCAAGGAACCGATCACGCAGTGCCTGGTAGACCTCGTCTCCGACGAGGGCGCGCAACGCCTTTTCCGGAGCCTTGAGAGGATTGGGACGAGGCACGGACTAGCCCTTAAGTTTGTCGAGCTCGTGAGTGCTCTCCTTGATCGTCGATCGCCCATGACAGAAGTGGAGAACCATTAGGACCAACGCTGGCAGTATCAGGTATAAGGAAACCTCAATTCTGTTGACGCCATTACTTGCCTTGTAAATTGCGTAGCCACCAAGTGACGCGAAGAGAGCTGCCAGCCCTAGGGGAGCCCACAATGCGAACAAAGGAGCCACGTTGAGCAACCGCTTCTTCTTCCTATCTTGCTGTCGTTTTACAAGAGAATTCGACTTTTGCTGCGCCGGATCCCAGTCATCACAGAATTCAAGCACTTCATTCGCCCATTCATCAATCCGGGCTGTGAACAAGGCAAAGAGGAATGCAATTATCCCCATGTAATAGCCAAACAACGACAACAAATCTGAAGTGCCCATTACTCGTACCTCTTAAGCTGTTGTTCGCAGCGGACCAACACCTCTTTCGCCTCCTCGACCACAAATGTGTAGCTGTAATATCCGTTGACGGCACTGGAGCGTTCCGATGGAGCCATGGTAAGACCTTGCTCTTTGGCGTCTTGCATCAGCGCTTGCAGCAAATTCTGACCATACTTGTCGACTTCCACCGTAAACTGCTGAGTTTGCTCACGTTGCTCGACTGGCGTCTCACCCCACTCCTTGAGCTGTTCGCCTAACTCAGTCTTAATCGCTTTCAGGGCGGTGCGAATGAGGTGAGGAAGCTCCATCTCGGCGAACACACGTTCGATATACGAAGCTTCACCGTACGGAATGTTCCACTGATTAAACAACGTTCCGCGTTTGACGGACTTCCCAGCGTAAAGGTCTGGGTGGGCGAAGATCGCGCGGATTCGCGCTTGATGCATCGCCGAGATGGTTCGGTGTCGCGTGTGCGCGCTCAACCAGTCGGCCCAGTCGTGGAAGGCAAGTTGAGCGACCGCCGCTGCGACGGCCTTTTTGTTATTCTTGTCGGGGAACCGCTTTGCTACTGCGTCAACGACGTCATCGGGCACGGACAGCTTGATCTCCATTGGCCGTTCCTTCACTGGGTCATAGTTGCGCGAATGATAATACAGATGGATTCTGGCGCAGAGTCGTAAGACGAAGGCATGCTCGAGCGATTCCGACGATAGCAAGCCCGCAATCCGCCCCTGGACAATGTAGCGTCGTGCGGTCCTAGCGGTCGAACGACTCGGCCGGAATATCAGGGTGACTATGGGATGGCCGGCGATTCGGTGAGCTTGATCTCCCTCCAAGACGACGGACGGATGACCGTGGAGTCCGAGTTCGTGCGGCACTGATGGCGGGTGCCGTCGGCCGTCACGAAGTGGGAAGACAATAGTGAGTATGGACACTGCCGACCGGCCAAGTGTTACGTCAGAACGGCAGCGTCGATTGTCCATCGACACGAAGAATACTTTCTCTGGACAGCTTCTTCCCGGGGCTCTGCCCCGGCCCCCGGGATTTTCCGAGGGACCTCTCGCATCAGAGAGTGTTCCTGGAATGAATGTGGACGTGTTTGGTCGGCACACGTTCACCCAAGCCGAAAACCGCTTGCCCAAAACCTCTCGGGTCCAGACCGATCGCCACAGCGTCACGCCGGAGAATCCAGGTTCCTCGTCCTCTGGACTGTTCTGTTCGCGAGTATCCCTGACTTCGATCGAATGGGGAGACGAACAGACGAGGGGAGGCGGCCCGGGCGAGAAATCCTGCGCCCGGGCTCGCCCCTCTCTGACGCGAGATCCAGCTATTCCTTGCCAGGTTGGGTCCCCCCAGAGCCTGACTCCGCTTCACTGGACCATGACAGCCTGCCACAGCGGCCGCCGCTACTCAAATTGAGTTAGAGCACGCGGGGACACGGTCCCTCCATAACTCTGTCAGCAGGCCGATCCGCCCTGCTCGGTGAGTCCGTTCAGCGGCCTGACCGAGAGGCGGAAGCGCGTGGAAGGTTTCATTCTCAGTTGGACCCGCAAGGAGTTTCCGATGGCGAACGATCGACCTATCCATGAGATTCGGTTGGGGAAATGTAAAGCTGCGATCTGGGCAAATCCGACGGAACAGGGGACGCGTTACAACGTCACCTTTCTCCGGATTTACAAGCAGGACGACCAGTGGGAGACAACCAGCTCCTTTGGCCGTGATGACCTGCCGCTCGTCGCCAAGCTCGCGGATCAGGCTCACACCTGGATCTACGAGAAACTGGCGCACGAACGAGACGATGCTGCGAACGAGAAGGCCCCTGCGTCCGATCGTCGTTCCGACCGTTCCCCAAGAACGGCGGCCACGACGTCCCGGCGGTAATTGATGTTGTTGATCTGACGGTTTTGTCAGCACGCACTTCCCGCCTCTCTTCTTTCCTGGGCCCTGTTCTTTCAGCGGTCTGACAATTTGGCTTCCGGGTAGACGGGAACTGCCCGTCGGCTCCGACGTCGCCGTGCTGCGGCCAGGTCGGAGACCGATGGCGTGCATTCCACGGTTTTGGACGCGGCTCGATCGTCGAGTGCGTCCTGTTCTTTCCCGAAGGCTCTCTCTCGGAGCTTTCCTGACCCAGAAAGTCCATTCCCATGACCACACGTGAAGAGATTCAGGAACGTGCCACAGCGGCGTTCGAGGAACTCGTGGCAGCCCTGGCGCAAGGCAACAGCGAACAGCTGACGGCTTATCTCCAGACGATGTCCCGGTTCCACCAGTATTCCTTCGGCAACTGCATGTGGATTGTTCTCCAGCGTCCCGATGCCACGCATGTCGCCGGGTTTCAGCGCTGGAAACAGCTCGGCCGATTCGTGAAGTCGGGCGAGAAGGGGATTGCGATCCTTGCTCCGTTGGCGTTTCGCAAGAAACGCACTGCGGAGGAGGAAAGAGGGGAGGACCAGTCCCCGGCCGACGAAGACAATCCCGAGAAGCCATCACGGCGGGTTGCCGGATTTAAGGTGGCCTACGTGTTCGATGTCAGCCAGACCGACGGGAAACCGCTGCCAGAGTTTGCCGCGGTGAACGGAGATCCGGGTGACAGGCTGGAGCGACTCGAAGATGTGATTCGAGGCTACGGCATCGAGTTGAACTATGAGCCGATTTCAGGGGGCGCCCTGGGCGTCTCGGAAGGGGGCGTCATTCGGGTGCTTCCGACGTTGCTGCCAGCCGAAGCATTTTCAGTCCTGGCTCACGAACTGGCCCATGAACTGTTGCATCGCGGGGAGCGAAGAAAGGAGACGACGAAGACGGTTCGAGAGACGGAAGCGGAAGCGGTGGCCTTTGTTGTTTGTCAGGCGAGTGGGATCGAAAGTCGAACCCGGTCGAGCGACTACATTCGGCTGTATGCGGGTGACAAGGAACTGTTGCAGCAATCACTGGAGCACATCCAGCGAGTGTCGACGGCAATCTTGTTGCAACTTCAGGAGGAACCGAAGGCCGTAGCCGCTGTGACCGAGTTTCCAGCGGAGGCTCACGAGTCTGTCGCGGTTTGATGAGGGAGGTTCTGCTTTGCACGCCATCGAGCCTCCATCTTTTTCTGGCTGTGACTCTGCCGCCGATCCTCGTCAACAGTAGCGCCCGGAGGAGATCGCGCTGGGAAGGCCTGCCGACCGTCACCTGTTGTCGAGAAGTTTGCCTCTCGGCTTCAGGATGAAAAGCGTGAATCGTCAGCACCGGTCTCGGTATTGAACCGATATTCCTTCTCACCGAGGGTAATCGTGGTTTGGATACCCATGTCGATCAGCTGCATTGCGATGTTTCCGGGCAGTCGACTTCCCTCAGGCATCAGGGCAACGTACACGTCGAGTCCGCCGTAGAATTGAAGGTGAACCAAGAAGACACCGAACTGGTCGGGCTCAGTAAACTGAAAGTTGAATACCTCTGGATTACGCCCGAGTCGAGGTTTGCCTTGCAGCTCCAGTCCAACCTTGTCGCGAACAAAGCGTTGGAACTCTGCCGGATTCGGTGAATCACTGGGAACGTAGCCAAGTACCGTCTTCGTTGTCCCTCGAAATGTGCGGCCGAAATGGGCTAAGTGGATACCGCGGGCGACTCGATCAAAACACCTCAGCAGCCTTTCGTAGTCAGGGGTTCCCCAGACGACGTCTATGAACTTGTTCGGCCCGAATTCGATGGTTGACCATTTCTGGTTACCCATCGCTCGATTCAATAGCGAAAACGAACTGCGATAGATCGCCCGATTCACCTTTGTGAACTTGTGAGCGTATCCGATTGAGTTGTTGCCGATGATGCCAGCGAGACTGACCATCAGGAATTCATCGTCCCCGGACTTTCCGCTGTTGTGGTCGTGACAGGAGGGCACTGTCAGAAGATTCTGCCGATAGTCCTTCCCAACATCCTTCGACTCAGGAAAGAGGCATCGGGGAGGAACGTGCTCACGAGATGTGCTCGGAAGATCGCACATGTAGCAGATGGTTGATTCCATTTGTTGAATCCAGCAAACAACTTGACGGTCCCACAAGCCATTCGATCGAGGACACGACATTTGACGCTCTGGTTCTGAGGGTCAGGCGACAATTCATTGACCCAGTGTCCGGCCATGTAAAGCTTTTCCGACCCACAATCAATCCCTGTAAAAATGGCGTCTGTCGCATCCCCGCATTCCGATCCATAAAGGACGTTCTGAATCACGATCCACCGTCACGGAATGACAAGTCGCCGAACCGTTTCAAGAACTCCGCTCCCCATTTCTCGGTCGACGTTGCGGCTGCCAGCTGTAATTCGTGCCTCTGGGGCCAAGGCGGCCCGGCGCTTCCTGGAGTTCTTCACTGCTCAGATCCGCAACCGTAACACGCGAGAGGTCTACCATCGGGCCGTGTCTGACTTTCTTGCCTGGGTTGCTGATCAGAACGGCTCACTCGACCTGATCGAGCCAATCCATGTGGCGGCCTACATCGAGTACATGGCGACGATCTACGCGCCGCCGACTGTGAAGCAGCACCTGGCCGCGATCCGAATGTGTCTTGATTGGCTCGTCACGGGCCAAATCATTGCCAGTAATCCCGCCGCCTCAGTCCGCGGACCGAAGCACATCGTCAAACGGGGCAAGACACCCGTCATTACGGCCGACGAAGCGAGGCAACTGCTCGACAGCATCGACACGTCGACGCTGATCGGGCTCCGCGACCGGGCGCTCATCGCCACCATGCTCTTCACGTTCGGCCGCGTCAGTCCGGTCGTCGGGATGAAGGTCGACGACTACTACCAGATCGGCAAACGGTCCTGGATTCGGCTCCACGAGAAAGGGGGAAAGTTCCACGAGGTCCCGGCCCACCACACGGCGGTCGAGTATCTGGACGCCTACCTCACCGCGGCAGGTCATACTTACGCCCCCGACTCTCCCCTCTACCGGACGGCCCGCGGCAGGAGCGGGGAACTAACCAACCAGCCCATGTCGCGGCAGGACGCCCTGCGGATGGTCAAACGCCGGGCTCGCACGGCTGGCCTCTCTGATCGGGTTTGCTGCCACACGTTCCGGGCGACGGGGATCACCGTCTACCTGTCGAATGGTGGCGTGATCGAAAAGGCCCAGGCCCTGGCCGGGCATGAATCGCCCCGGACGACGAAACTGTATGACCGAACCAGCGACGAAGTCAGCCTGGACGAGGTCGAGCGGATTCTAATTTGAGGGCCCTCCCCTCCATGCCCATCCGGAATTCCAAGCACCTGCACATCGTTCTGGCCTGCTAGTTGTCAGTCGTGGTAGAATACCCCCATGGAAACGATCATCCGGAACGTCCGCGACCTCCCCGAAGTCGACCGCTCGGCGGCTGAGCAACTGGTCGGCCACGAGCTGACGCCGGACCAGCAGCTGGTGATCGTCGTGCAATACTCCCGCGGTCAAGCGCTGGCACCCAAGTCGACGGGATCGACTCCCAAGCTTCCGGACTGGTGCAATGTCTTCTCCGGGCTCAATGACCAGGAAGTAGCTGACCTGGAGGAGGTCATTCTGAGCCGCGCCGATCTTTCTCGCGCGACCGAGTAATCGATGTCGCCTGCGGTTCTCATCGACACCGATACGCTCTCGGAAGTTCTCAAACAGAAGAACGCGCTCGTTGTCGCGCAGGCTGCGGCCTATCTCGACGAGCATGGGCGGTTCAGTTTCTCGGCGCTGACCCGGTATGAAGTCCTACGCGGTCTGACCAGCAAAGGGGCCGCTGTTCAAATCGCCCAGTTCGAAGCCTTCTGTGCTCGGTCCGAGATCCTGGCGATCGATGACGCCGTGCTGACCCGGGCCGCCCGTCTGTGGGCGCTGGCTCGACAGATGGGCCAGTCCCGGTCCGATGCCGACCTGATCATCGCCGCCACGGCCCTGGTCCACGGTCGGCCGCTGGTCAGCGGCAACACGCCGCACTTCGCCTGGATCCCGGACCTGATGCTGCTGAACTGGCGAGTGGGCTGAGTCCTCAGGGGACGGCGACATCCAGTTCCATTCCCTCCATTGACCACCGGCCCACGTCAGGGGCCCGATGGCCACAGAACGCTGTTTGAGTAGCGGTGCGATTCATGGCAGTCTCGGTGCATCAACCTATGTGCACGGAGGTGCTGTATGACCGAAGAATCGACCACGAAGAAGAAGACGACGAAGGATCAAGACACCGCGAGTGTGGAGCCCGCAAAGGTGATCCGCCAGGGCGCGATTGCCGCCTCGATCTGGAAACGGCAGAGCCCGTCGGGGTTCGCCTACTACGACTTCACGATCAGCCGTAGCTGGAAGACCCAGACGGGGAAGACGGGCTATTCCAGGTCCTTCTTCGGAGCCAATCAGGAGGCCCTGCTGCACGTCGTCACCGAGACGACGAAGTGGATTGCGGAGAACACTCAGGAGCAGCCGGAACTGGCTTCGGAACCGGCCGCGATGGCGGCCTAATCACGCGGAGACCGCGGCTCCTTCAGGGGCCGCTCTTCCCTTCTCCCCCATTTCCCATGGGCCTCATCGAACTCCAAATCACCCTCTTGGTGCTGAACCTGTCGGGCCTGATCCGCTGGCCGTTGCCGCTCGTCCTGGCACCGTCGTGGATCTTGTTGACGCTCTTCCTACTCCTATCCCACATCGCAAGACTCCCCTGAGTCTTCGTCAGACGCTCATCGCCGAACGGGCATCCTCTGTCGATCCCTGCGGCAACCACTCGCCGCGATCAATGACCTCGAACGGCTTCACGATCTGGCGTTTATACCGCAGCACGGTTGTCGGCAGTTTCGACAGGCCCGCCTCGCCCCGTTGTTCGTTGACCAGCCGCAGGATGTTCAGCATCTGCCGCCGAACCGGAGCGTAGGGCTCAAACGGGACCGAATACAGGAGCTTTGACAGCTCTTCCGCCGACCGGCGACAGGCCACGCTCAGGAGATCGGCCCGCAGGTCCTTGAACCGCTCGCGGGCAATCTGCACCCGGACCCGCCGTTTCCCGTCCGCCACCGGTTCCCCGTCGGCGTCGTCCTTCCGCAGAAAGCCCCCCTGCTTCACGGAGAGCGAGTAACCTTCGATAGCGATCGGTGACTTCCTGGCGTCGCGGATGTTGTCGGCCTCCTCGGCGAAGAACGGGTGCTCCCCCTTCGTCGCAAGTAGGACCCAGTGGCGCCCGTATCGGAGGTAATGAACGTTCGCATGACCGACCAGCTTGCGGCGGGCCCGCTGCTGACGGGACAGGTCGACGCCGTACTTCTCGATCAGCTTCGCATCGATGGCTCGCGGATCTTTGCCATCAGGAACGTACCCACCCACCCAGAACCAGTATCCGTGCGGCAAGATGTTGCTTGCCAGTTGTTGAACGAAGCCTTCCAGGCTCGTGGCCTCACATCGATAGTCCATGCGCGTCTCCTCCTGCTGAACGGCCAAACTGCAGCCGCTCAGAAGAAGGGGCTTGATCCTCAGCCAAGCCCCGACGTTGAAACCCTTCAGCGAACCAAATTCGCAAACCTCAACGGACAAACCTCGTCCTTTGACTGAAACCTCCGAAAGCGGACAAGACTCGTCGACTTGGCGTCGGAACTACATTTCAATTCCGACGCCGCCAATTCCATAGGCGTACCGCATTGCTCAAAACCTCGGTGAACCGACCGGGTGCAAGGCACACCGGTCCTGTTCACCGTCAATTCGCTGCGAAAGCACACGCTCACTCCCGTGAACGTCTGGTTTCACCGCATTGCTTCCCACCAAGGAAACGGCACGAGGTGTCGCTCACGCGATTCCCCTCGTTCCTGCCTTCGTCACCCATTGCTGTCATCCCTTTCGTGGAGTTCCTCTGCCCCGGCACCACCCGGTCGGCCAACTCACGGGATCGGACTGCCTTGCCCGATGCACCGCTCAACGTCAGGACCTGCTCCCGCAAGTCCCTCGGTCGACTCCTACTCAGGACACACTCCCCCTCATCAGGCGTTTCACTCGACAGTGTTCCGCTCTTCGCACGGACTGACCGGAGACCGGTCAGAGGTGTGCGAACGGAGCACCGCAAGCTGTTGTCACCCTGCACATCAGCAGGGCACCGGCTTACCAGGCCGGAAGCCTGAGAGGTTCCTGCGTTCGTCCTGCACTTCATCGCTCAAGTCTCGTGGCTGAGGGGGTGTGATCCCCCGAACCCTCCGTCGCACGTGCACCCGTCAGGGTGTCGCACTCACGCGGCCACTTTGGACCGCCTTTCCCCGGGCAAAACGTAGAAACTCCCGGGTATCGCTCGACGGAAAGCGTGTCGCCGTGAGGGACGGCCTGTCGGCCCTCCCTCACTGTCTCGGCATCGACTCTTGAGCAACTCACTGGCAAGCCCTTCCGGGCCTTTCATGGTTGAGCTCTTCACGGCCGATGGATTTGCCATCGGTCCCCGGAGTGATCAACTCCGGCAGGTCGTGTCACCACGACGCTGGCTCCCCACGCCAGACGGGTTCAACGGACGGTTCTCGCCCGAAGCCCCTCGTTACGGATTCGAGGCCATTAGCCTCCCACCGCTTTGAGCATGACGGCTCCGGCCAGCGAACATCGCTGGACCGAAGTTTTCCCGCATCGCCCACGTTCGGCGGCTACGGGCTCTGTGGAGGGCCCTTCGCCGCTGTCAGTATCGGATAGAACGCTGAGATTGGACTGGTTGGTGACCAGGATTACTTCAGCGAGCCTCCGTCGATCTGGACAAGCACCTCTCGATGCATCCAGCTCTACAGCAGACAGCCTGACGGTGGTAAATCTCCGTCCCCTTCGCCGATTGGTGATCGGTTCCCGGGTGCTGTCTCGTGACCAAAGGCACTCATCAAAGCTTTTACGACCATTGACAGTCGTTCGGCCTATCCCCGCCGAACCGGACGAGCGTAGCGCGGGGCCGATCGCTACTCAAATCGCCGGACCCGCGAAATGCGACAGCCCTGTCGCATTTGCAGACCGGCGGCTCAGGCCAGCGTCTTGAAGTGGCTGATGACGATCTGCCGCAGCAGCATCTCGGCGAACGGGGTGTTTTCGAGCTTGCGGTACTGGGCGACGGCTTCGGAATCGCCGGTCGCCAGGGCCGCTTCGGCCGCTACGGCCCGCTGCTCCGATGACGCTTCGTCCCAGGCTCGAATGGCCGCCTGATGGGCGTCGGCATCGACGACCGCCGCCGCGGCCGTCTTCTGTTCGGCCAGTCGTCGCTGCTGGGCCTTCCGTGTTCGCTCGTCGCAGGCGGCCTTCGTGACGAAGCCCCTGGGCGGCTGGTAGTCCTCGCGAATGGCGGCCGCCAGATACCCCGCCGGGTTCTGGGAGATCCGGGCATCTTTCCGCTCCAGCATCCAGTCGTGGAGTTCGATCTTTTCGGCAATGCGTGACGCTGGGAACTCCCGAACCAACGCCGCTGCCATGCTGGTGCGGAGACCGCGATCGGTCAGCTCGACGACGAGTGGCTCCTGGGATTCGGCCACAGCCGAGACGGCGTCGCCTTTCGACTGCCGCAGGAGCGAGATCGTCCATTCCCCGTGGCGACGGCGAACGAACCGCGTCTGAGTCGGCTCCGGGACCAGGAACCCGATCGACTCCAGTTCTTCGAGGGCCGGTTGCAGCTTGCGTTTGAGCTGGGCGCTGTCGTAGTTCCGCCCCAGCCCGACGTGTTCACAGGCAAACACCCGCAGATCCATCTCGAATCGCTTGGAGCGATAGAACCGTTTGTCGAGGAACCGGTACGCCTGACGGGCCGCCGGGATCTGCAGTCGAAAGTAGGTGTTGAGGTCGAGCCGCTTGAGGTGATTCGACTGGAACGACGAGAACAGCATCGAGTTCCACGAGAACGTCGACTGCCCATCATCGGAGGGGCCACTGCGCCCTTCTTTGCCGCGGAGATCGAGCGATTCCAGGATGTGGAACGTCTGGCTCTTCCAGCGTCGGTGACTGCGGTCCCACCAGGCCCGGTTGTAATACAGTGTGACGCTGGCCCAGCGTTGCAGCGATTCTTCGAGACGGCGATAGGATTTTCCGGAGTTGTCCCAGCCCAGGAACTTCACCAGTTCGTACCGAGTGAACGACACGGTCGGCGACTGGAACCGGGTCCGGCAGTTCGTGAGATGCATCAGGACCAGCAGAACGTCGCTGTCGACGGGCGTCGGCAGGCCGAAAGCATCGCTGGCCGAGATAATCAGCTTGCGATGCACCAGTTGCTGATTGCCCTCGTCGAAGATCTCATCTTCGAACGTCAGCGTCTTCTGATTGGGATTCGTGCGGTGTCCGCACGCCGCGAGCGGAAACTCGGCCAAATTCAGCTCGTCGGTGCCGAGCGTCCGGTTCGAGTCGTCGAACTCGATCGTCTTGAGATTGGCCCGTTCTGTCTCGCCCACAAATCCCTTCCGTTGTTCCTTCGTCCAAAAGAACAACAACCGTCTGTTGTTGTTCTTTGATGATCTTTATTAACAGATCTTTGCCCCCCGCCAAACCCCCGAAATGATAGGCGAATCAGGGGCCAAGTCTGCCTCGCATCCCGGTAGTTTGCCCTCGAAGTCTGCCGTCCGCCCCGGCATTTGGCTGCTGTCAATCCCGCGAAATCCCTGCCCTCAGTCCCGGTCCTGCTGCCCTGAATCCCGGCCTGAAATCACGTGAAGTCTGTCTCAGATCCCGGTACTCGCAATTCGGCCCGGAACTCCGCTCGTTCCAAAGTCTGCCCTGAGTCCCGGTTCCGAGGGCCCCGTTCGACACATCGGCATCTGATGCACATCGGATGGAGAACGATTCCGCTTCAACCGACTTGAAGTTCAGGCTTATCGCGCCGCTTTCCACGGAGCAAGCACTTTCGTGCGGACTGGCCAGTGGCGTTGCCGCCTGGACCGCTGCCCAGGTTGATGCTCGGCCGCTCAACAATCTGGCATGCTGTCTAAACGTCATGCTGACATGATGGCCTGCAATCAAGATTGCCGTGAGCAAAGGTGACTGGACGAGGAGCCGGACGCACAACCAGGCCGCTGCGTACCGGGAATGCAGGCAGAGTTCCTGAACACGTTTCCCGACGGCCGGTCAGTCGAATGACAACCTGCGTGAAAAAGCCTCTTGCCGGAATGCTGGCGGCGTGAGATGCCAGAGGGCATGAAACTCGTCTTCGCAAATTCCAAAGGTGGTGTCGGCAAAAGCACGCTGGCTGTGCACGCGGCCGTGTGGCTCCGCGACCGAGGCTTTTCAACCTGCGTTCTGGATCTCGACCCGCAGCGCAGCTCGGCCGCCTGGATCGCCGAAGTCGCCCCCGACATCACGGTTCACATCGCTGACACGCCGGAGGAATGCCTCTTAAAGGTCCAAATTGCCTCGGAGCAGGGCGATCTCCTGGTAATGGATGCTCCGGGCGGGCTCGATGAATTGACACGCGCGGCGATGATGATGGCGGATGTGGCGTTGCTGCCGATTACGCCTTCCATCCTCGACCTGCGAAGCGTTCAGACGGCCACGAACACCCTTCGCTACGCCCAGCAGCTGAATGGCGGTCGCCCTGAGGGCGTCCTGATCCTGAACCGTATGAAGAGCCGGGATTCCATCAGCCGTGATCTGAAAGAAGCGGCGTTGTCGCTCGGAGTGACGGTCGCTCGGACGTCCGTTCGTGATCTCCAGGCGTTTCGTGACGCACCGCAGCAGGGGACCGTCGTGTCCCGCATGGGACGTCGCGCCGCGTCGTCCGCCGCCGAGATCGACGCGTTGTTCGATGAGCTCTTGGGTACACGTATCAGGAAATTGCAGGAACAAATGGTTGTGAACAGGGAGGTGGGAAATGGTTGATCGCAGAGGATTGAGTCAGGCGATGGGATTGTCGTCCGACAAGCTGGCCTTCATCACGGGGAAAGCGCCCTCGCCAGAAGTTGAAGACTCCACATCGGAACTGACCTTCGACGTTGAGACGTCTGTCTCCAGTGCCCCGGTGGCCGAGATTGAAACGCCGGGAACATCGAAACCCGAGCATGCCACGGCGAGAACACGACGGCCGCACCGACCGCGAAGCTCATCGCGTCAGGCTGACATCAAATTCACGCCGGAACCGGTCGGGCTGTATGGCCCGATCAAGGTTCCGCTCACGATCCGCCTGAATCCCCAGACGGCCGACGCACTGCGTCGGGCCTGTCTCGAACAGAAACTCGCCCGTCGCACGCCGAATTCCCAACAGGAGATTGCCGAAATCGCCATCGCTGGTTGGCTTCGCGAGCAGGGCCATCTGTGATTCACCCGCGGTCTCGGGATCTCTCGCGCATCACGGGCGGGAGCGCTGGAGGCCGTTGGATGGTCCAAAGGTTGACTCCGATTCGAAAGGAATTGAGAGCAGGAGGTTCTAAGATGTCTCATCGCTTCGAGACGTCGATGCTGGAGCAACGAGTCGTTGTCAGCCCGGAAATCCGGCGGATGTTGACGCGGCCCCACCGAAAACGACAGGCGCCGTCCCTGTGGCAGCGACTTGTTGCATTCTTCGGCCTCGGTTGCCGCCCGCGGTCGGTCGTCTGGTGCTCGCATTGCCACCGCATCGCGAACTGAAGGCATCGTGTGCGGGCGGTGCGAGGAGCTTCGACTCCCACATCGTCCGCCAGTTCACTTCCTGAAGGTTGTTCCGACCATCCAACGCCCCTCACTCAGCTGCGGGACGGCAGCACATCATCTGCCGGTTCATCGTAGCGCAACCATTTGCCGACGTCATAGTCGAGTCGCATCAGGGCTGACCGCCATTCCTCCGCCTCCTGGAGGTCGTCGAACCGGCCCGCGAATGACGCGCGAATCACTTCCGGCAAACCGGTCTGCTCCGCCAACAGCCGCCACGTCGCCCGGGCCGTTTTCGACCGCGGCGCAAATCGGGACTGCAGCGCCACCGTCGCCATCAAGGCTTCTCGTGGCTGCTCTGGTGTGATCCGCTGCTCGATACCCCGCCACAATGTGCGGAACCAAACCTCGACCGCATCGAGCGACTCTTCCAGTGCCGGAAGATCGGAGGCCCGCAGGTGAGGAGCGCGATACGCCGCCGTTCTTAGTCCCTCGATGTCTGGTGGCGAAGGCAGCTCCCAGCTCAGCCGTTCGACTGCGCTCTGGGCATCTTCTGCGGCCAGGGCGACGCCCATCCCATAACCGATCCGATCGCGCACCGGTCTTGGCAGCTTGTCGGATGGATCGAGTTCGCGTGTGGCCGCGAATGCCTCCTGCATGGTTCGCAGCCGCGTCAGACAGAGCCCCAGCGACGTTCCAAACTGCCACGCAATCAGTCGGCGACGCGGGGGCGGAATCATTTCCTTGGCCAGCGTTGCCTCAAGGTAGTGTTCCAGCGTGTCGGCGAAATCGACCGCTGTTGCAAATCGCCGGTCCACGTGCCGTGTTGTCGCCGTCCCGCAGATGGTTTTTAGCAACTCGGACGTTTCGTCAGGGAACTCGGGTTCGTGAACGTCGCCCATGAGAATCGAAGCGACGAGGGCCTCTTCGCGACTGGCGGCCCGTACGAAGGGACGACTGGCAATCAGTTCGTACAACAGGACGCCCAACGCGTAGATGTCCTGTGAGACCCCCGCGTCAGCCGCGACGCCGACGAGGGATTCCTGGCTCATCATCCCGAGCGTTCCTGGCAGCGGACCGTCGGTGTTCTGGTCCGGGGGAGCAGCCCGGCTGATGTTGAAATCGGTGAGCCACACCCGCTGCTGCCGATCAACCAGAATGTTCTCGAGTTTCACGTCTCCATGGATCAGATCTTGACGGTGAAGTCGATCGAGAGACCGAGCCGTCTGGACGATCAGCCTCAACTGTGAACCCTGATCGAGATGCGGCGGAAGACCTGGGCCGCCCTCCGTATCGATCCAGTCGATGACGAGAACTGGACCGAACTCCGCCTCCTGGAAATCGAGCCGCCGCGGCACGCCGTCTCCCGCGACCTGTTTCAGGATCGCCGCCTCCTCACGAATCCGGTCGGCATACTCGCTATCGCTTTTGTCATCCGTTCCCCTCCGTGGAATCTTGACGGCGGCGACGGAACCATCCGTCAACGACACTCCTCGGTAGACGACGGCCACGCCGCCGGAGGCGACTCGCTCCTCCAGACGCCAAGTTCCGAAAAGGACTTGTCCAAGGAAGGCCCGGTCGATGGGACGGGAGAGCTCAAGGTCCTCCGCTGGGAAACCAAAGACTTCGATGTCGCTCCATGCGACACCGTGTCGCATTTCGACCCGGGACTCAAAGAGATTTCTCAGGCTGGCGATCAGATCCTCAGGTCTCACATCGAGACCTGAACTCGTCCAGCACTGATGCAGCCAGCCGAGATCGTAGTCATGACAGGCCGCCGCGATCTCCAACATCAAGGCTGCGGCCTGCGAACGCTCCACTGGCTGTGATGAACCAGGCAGCAGATCGATCGGAAGCTCGTCGGGATCGACGGCCAGTCGTTCATCAAAACGAAAAGCCAGATCGGACAGCTGCGCCGGTGTCAGCATCGGAGCGACGAACGCGGAACCAGGTGGAAAGCTTACTCGGGATTCACGGCTTCTCGGACTCGGTCTCGAGCCCGCTTGATCTGGGACCGGATTGTCGGTTGTCGATAGCCCTTGAATCGCTCCGGGTGACGGCTCAGGACATCCTCGATCTCCGCGGCGTTCATGCCAACGACCAACCCGAGCAGATTGTGCAGCATTCGCTCGATCTCGTCTTCATTGAGCAGCTCGCTGATCGTGGCCCGGACCACTTCTCGCATCGCCGCCTTTTCATCGGGAGCGATCACATCTCGGGTGACGTGCACCACCGCGTCTGAGCCACCGACATCGCGCCGCGCATCCCGTTGTTTCGCCTTCTCGTATCGAATCGCATTGCACCGAACGCGCTGGGCGATTCGGAACAACAGCGCGCGAAACACATCAGAACTCTGAATATAGGCTTGGTCTCGCTTCGCACGCTCGATGGCTCGACGCAACGACGTTTCCGCCATCGCCCTCGCGGTGACTCGGCTGTTGAGTTCTTCTGGGAGGTGCTTTTCGACCGAGGCCTCGACCTCCGCAATCAGCTGGTCGTAGAGCCAGCGAATGTTGTCGTTGTCGCTGAGATCGCCCTGGAGGACATCGGTGATCGTGCGTTCGGACATCACACTCGCGGCTTTTCAGACTGGTGGAACAATTTCAGAAAACTTGCAGAAAAAACACGTTCTCTCTTTTCGATCCGCCGGGCCGTTCGGGACGGAGGGGCAGGAAGACGCCATCCCCCTCAGGAGTTCCGAACATGTCGCCCGAAACCCCGTCCCAGGAGCTGATTCTTGCTCCTCCCCTCGAACTGCTCTGCGGGCCCGCAGAAATCATGATTCCCGCCGCCCAAGCCGACAACCCTGACGTCGACTGGCTGCACGATCGCAGCCTGCAGATCCGTAAGCACCACCGCCTCTGCCTGGGGCGGACTCTGGAGTCGGACCTGCACGCGATTGCCAGCGGGTTCGGCTTCTGCGAGGTGCGCCCTTACTACCCCCGCAGCTTTAACAAGTGGATCAAGACAACGTTTCGAGGCGAATTCGGTCTCAGCGTCCGCACGGCGCAGCGGTACATGGCGAAGTACGAAGCGTTCGTCGCGTTCCTGAAAGAACACGGTCACCCGCACGACGCCGCCGCGATGCAGGAGCTTCTGAACTCGCCGAAGGAGTTCCGGCGGCTCTGCGCCGAATTCTTCCAGACGCCGAACAAGATCGCACGTCGTGACGCCAATGAGTGGCTGACATCCGCGACCGTCATCGACGCCATGGTGCGGATCCTGGAGGGGATCGAATGCGACCCCTGTTCGCACTCGTCGCCCAACGCGCCGCGGATCGCCGAAGTCAACTACGCCAAAGAGGATGACGGCCTCGCAGAATCGACCGAATGGCCCGGAACGGCCTGGGTCGCGGCGGGCCACACGAAACGTTCGGCCCCCTGGTGCCGGAAGGCGCTCTCGGAACTCCATGCGGGTCATCTGAAGGCAGCGGTGCTCTGCCTGCCGCTGAATGGCGAGGCGTTGCCGACTGAGATGTTTCAGTATCCGATCGCGATCTCGAAGGCTCCGTTGACCGTGGGCTATTTCGAGGGCGAGCAGATTGTGCCCAGCGTTCTGCCGAAGCACAGCCTGTTTGTCTACCTGGCCGAGAAACCCGACGTCGACCGCTTCTCGACTGAGATTCGCGACACGGCTGTCGCGTTTGCTCCCGTTGCGTCCCTGCCGCTCTTGCCGGCCACCGACCTGGTCACGCCGCGGCTCTCCTTTCCGTCTGCCGACTGACCGGTCGCAGGCTTCTGAATTCTCCAAGTTCCGGCGTGCCCCGCCGTAGGGGCGCGCTCCGTTTCCCTCTGTGTTCCAGGAGTCGTTTCATGTCTCTCGATATTCGCTACGCCGACCGTCCCATTCGCACACCGATCGACAATGCCGTCTTCTGGCTGGTCTTTCTATTCGGCGGTTCCAAGGCTGAGCTCGCTCGGTACTACGCACGCTTTCCCAACGCCTGCATCGTGCTGGTCGACAACGACTGCGAGTTGACGGAGTTTCGACAGCGAAACCCCTCGCTCACCTATCACGCGATCGCGATGGGAAGCGGGACCACCACCCGCATGCTGCATCGCGCCAGTGCCGAACCCGTCCGGCAGGCGTCTCAACAGACCGGCAGCAGCAACAACGGAAAAGGCTTCGGCGGACGTGCAGCCAACGCCCACGCCGCCGCCCTGGAGACGATCGCGCGTCCCGATATCGCGGAGTTCCTCCGCTCCCTGCCGAACGAAGCGATTGTTCGCACGCAAGGGCTGTTGAAATCGATCCGGATCGACGTTCTCGGCAGCACCGGCGGCGCCGGTTTTCACGGGGGACATCGGCCGATCCTCGCCGCTGCGGTTCAGCAACTGGAGACGTGTGGACGTGTTATCAGCGTCCACACGAATGCCCTGGAGTCGCTGACTTACGTTCAGATTGCCAAGCGCGCGCGGCCCAATGGCGCCGCATCGCTGCTGTCGATGGTCAACGATCTCATCGATGGCGTGGGAGACGACCAGAACCTCCTTGTCACCAAGCACCTCCTGCTGCACGAGCTGACGCCCTTCCTGGACGACGCCGAGCGTCGGACGAAATTCACGCTGCTCGACGCGGCCATGATGAACTGCCGCCAGATCGACCAGTATTTCAGCGTCATCGAGCCGAACGACCTCAACGACGGTCCGCTGGGTGGCGTGGTCAGCCGGGAGGTTGACTTCATGGAGGGGATCGACCAGGACGCCCTCGCGCCCCAGGTCGCATTCAACCTCCTGCCGACGTTCCGCGCGGCGTTCGCCGACATCCAGCCCAATCCGGCACTGCTCGACAGCTTGCGGTGGGACAACCTTAGTGTTCCGTTGAACCAGGAACCGATCGACAGCCTGATCGGTCGGAATGAGGAGCTGACGACCGACGAATTGATCGCGGCCATCTGCAAACCGTCCTCACGGCACCGCTTCCGGTTGTTCGCGCTCGGTGCTCATGGGGGCGAGTTCGAGCTGGCCTATCTGCGCGATGAGTTCTCCCGCACACCGGATCGGCTCGACGAGTTCGTCGATCGTCTCCGGTTACTGGAGACCTTCCGTGCCCATCTGGAGTCTGAGGCTGATTGGGTCGGCGAAAACCTGGTCGTGCTGACGACCGAAGCGAGCGCGTTGCAGCAGTCAATCCGGACCAACCACAGCTTCATCCAGCAGGGAAAGCGGTGGAGGCGTAGCGGCCGTCGACTCGCGTTGCAGGAAGACATTCGAGACCTGCGTGACTTGAGCGATCGTCTGCATGTTCGCACGGCCGAGGCCGGAGCGCTCGGCCTGGCTTTGGAGGCCACGCGCCGCGAGCTGACGCATCACCGCAGCATCATCTCGAATGTGGACCAGGTTCTCGATCGGTTCATCCCTCGTGGTTCGCTGGTCAAGGTGCCGCAGTATTTCGCGTGCGAGCTGCTGGAGAACGCCTTTCCGCATCTGCTCCGACTGCCGGGGCTCCCTGTCCATGAGCAACTGGATCGGCTGTGCGGCCTGGCCGGCGTGATCGACGCCGAAGGGCTGGCTCACATCGTCCATTCGAAGAGCGACCGCCTGGACGTTCTGGCCCGCACCATCGTGAACGGGGCCTATGACGTCGTCGGCCCGCCGCACGGGGCGCAGCCCACGCAGTGCGCCTCGCGTCCGATCTTTGCACTGCCCCCGATGGCGCCTCGCACGGAGAAGGACCTGAAGGCCGAGATTCTGAAGGTGCTTCCGGGCGCCAAGGTCGTGTTCATGGACACGCTGGCGTTCGGTGCGACGGTGATGCAGATCCGCCTGAGGCGGTTCTCGAAGGTTGGCGAACTGTTCGTCGGCCTGCCGGGGCATGACCTCAAGGTGGCCAAAGACGACCCGCTGTCGCCGCTCAATTCGGTTGACGGATTTCTGGGCCTGGACCGGCTCGGCGCTCGTGTCGTCGGTAACCGCATCGTGTTTCCAGACGTGTTGCCCGCTGACGGCGAAGCGGCAGACCTTCAGGCCAACGGCCACCAGTGATAACCGGACGGCGGACCGCCGTCCCTTTTCTCAACCTCCGAAAGGATCGACTCATGTCCACGCATATTCCTCAACGCCCTTCAGCGGGCTCGCCCGCCAAGATCGCTCCTCGACGCTTCCCGACACCCGGGCGGCGATCGACGGGTCACCTCCTCATCGTGACCGGCCTCCTTGGTCTGCTTGCCGTGGGCTCCGCGTTCAGTTGGATGTTCTACGCTCAACAGCAACAACTGGCCGCCCTTCACCTGGAACAGCGGACGCTCCAGGACTCTCACGCCGAATTGGAACGACGGCGACAGGAGACCGCCGATCGCCTCGACGCTCGGACGTCCGAGCTTCGGGAGCGAACAGAGGAACTCGACGCGTCCCGATCCCAGGCCCGGTCACTGACGAGCGACCGCGACGTGGCCCTGGCCGCAGGCCGTGCCGCTCGCGAAGCCACACAGCGTCTGGCCGCACGAGCACTGACGCAGTGGTCGTCGCTCGCCCCCCAACTTAAGACCGATCCGGCCCTATGTCGCGACGTCTGGTCCCACGCTCAGGAACTCGCAGTGGCGCAGGGACTCGACGGCACGGCCGCAGCCGAGGCGCTGAAGCGGTTACCAGCCAGCCGGACGCTTCCGCCGGGGACTCGGGTGACAGTGCTGGGACTGAAACGCGATGCCGAATCGTGGCTGATGGATGTCGCAGTCACCGGTCCGCGAGGCGAGTTGATTGGCGGCCTGAGACGCGCGGATTTCGAGGTCAATCACGGTGAGCGACGGCTGCACGCCGTCACCGTGTCCGAGACGAATCGAAGCTCTGGGCGCGTCGACATTGCCCTGTTGCTCGACGGGTCATCCTCGACGACCGGAGCAGCCAACGAGGCGCTCAAGGCAGCCGCAATTCCTTTTGTCGAGCAGTTGGCGAATCCCTCACGGCTCAAACTGTGGCGGTTCGCCGACACCGTGGAACCGCTGACTCCGTGGACGTTCGATCCCGACGTTCATGCCGCGGCGATCCGAACGCTGACTGCCAAGGGTGGAACGCCGCTCTACCAGGCGATTCGAACGGCAGCCGAGGAACTGCGGGGAAGGCCAGGCTCACGGGCCATCGTCCTTTTCACAGATGGCAACGACAGCTCCCGGCAGGACTCCGTCGATGCGGTGCTGACACTCTGCCGCCAGGCGGAGATCCCCGTGCATGTCGTCGCTCTTCAAAGCCGTGAGACGAACGTCGACGTGCTCCAGCGCATCGCGTCAACAACGGGCGGCACGTATCACGCCGCCGCTCATCCGGAACAGCTGATCGACGAGTTTCAGGCTCTCGCCCGGTCATTCCAGCGGCCGGTTTATCAACTGCGGATCGACGAACGGCTTGACGTCTCGCCCCTGACGGTCCGCGTGGGCGGACTTCCCGCCGTCTCGATCCCCGTCGAAACGCGACAGCCGTGACGCATTTCAGGACGGCCAGAACACCATGGCACGATCTTGAGCGATCAGCCGCTGATGAGCGTGCCACATCAACAACGAACGAAAAGGAGAAACACCAATGAAAACCAACAACAGCAACAAAGCCGCTCCGGTCTTTGAACAGAGGTTGCACCAGATCCGGATCAGCGTCTGGGAGAACACGGACGGCAACGGCCGCACGTTCTTCAACACCAGCCTCGTCCGCCGCTATCAGGCAGGGCAGGAGTGGAAGGAGTCGAACCAGCTGACCGGCGCGAGTGACGTGATCCTGGCCATCGAGGGCCTCCGCATGGCGCTCGACTTCGTGCGGAAGCAGGACGCGGGTAGCCGCGGCCAGTACGACAGCGGCGAGTAGGGAGAGCGCGTCATGGACGACACGACCTACAACGGCTGGACGAACTACGAGACCTGGGCCACGGCGCTTTGGCTCGACAACGACGCGGGAAGTTACGCGTTCTGGAACGCGGAAGCCCGCGACTGCTGGGAGGCCGCTCCGGCCTCCCAGCATGTCCGGGAACTCGGTTTCTCACGCGGCAAAGCCGCAACCCTCGAACTCGGGAACCGGCTGAAGTCGGCCATCCACGATCAGAGCCCGGAACTCGGCGCGTGCCTGTATTCCGATCTGCTGTGGGCGGCCCTGTCCGAGGTCCAGTGGTTCGAGATCGCGGAGCACTACATCAACGAACTGCCACACGAAACCGCGCAGGAGCGGAAAGGAGAGAACGACCATGGATGACCTACTTCATGCCTACACCCGGAAAGAAGCCATCGCGGACGGCGTCTTGATCGACGTCAGCCACACGGCCGAGGAAGCAGGGTTTCGGTATCCGGTCGCTCTCACATCGGGCGTCTGGGCCGAGTGTGTTCGCGTTCCGGAAGAGGTTTCCTACCAGGATGAATCGGGCCGATTGTGGGACATTCTCACAATGCTGCGCTACTTCATTCAGAAGGATCCGAATCAGAGCCTGGTCCGGTTCATCGTGCAGGTGCAGAACGATGAACGTCCCCCGCAACCCGTGCACCTCAAGGCCTTGTGTGGCCCCGGTGACAACGGCGAGCCCGTCATCACCGTCCTGCTGCCTCACGAAGACTGATCCCTGAACTCTCCGAGGCGGGCTGCGTTGTTGCTCAACCGGCCCGCTTCCCAAACGACTCCGAAGGCTCTCAGCCCTTCGGATTCAAGGTCAAAAGAAACTGCTTGACCAACCCGACACACCATGGCACCCGCGTGCAAGCGGCGAGTGCGAAATCGCTGCGCAACCTCCGTCCCATCATCACGTTGAACCGCAAGCAGTCTTGTTTGCACGACCGACCATGAAAACCGACTCTCCCACGATCGCTTTTCGCGTCACTCCCGAAGTCGCCCAGCAGATCGACACGCTGCGTCTGCCGCTCAAGTTGTCACGCGGCGAATGGGTGCGGCTGGCGGCCGTCACGCAGTTGCAGCAGACCGATGTCGCGCTGCTCTCCGACCAGATCGACGAAATGCGACAGGCTGTCGCATCACTCAATGACGACCTCCAGGAACTCGCGCGCAAGCTCGCGAAGACAGCCTACCTGATCCTGACGAACGAGCGGCTGTCACCCGATGAGGCGAAGAGCGTCATCCGGCGTTACCTCACCAGCGAGGAGGGGACGCCATGACAACCGTCGAGCCGGTGTCAGGGGCTGACTACTACCTGAAGAATATCAGCTTCAACTACCTCAACGAAGGTGGAGAGTCTCCGGGGCAGTGGTCCGGCCTTGGTGCCGAGACGCTGGGACTGGCCGGTCTGCTCGACGGAGAACATTTCCAGCGCGTTCTCGCCGGATATCATCCGCGGCAGAACAAAGCCCTCGTCCAGATGAAGCGCTCGTCGCCGCCGGTCGTCAATCCGACTGACGGAGCGAACGCGGTCAAGGTGATCGCACCGCCGATCGCTCATCGTCCGGGTTTCGACGTCACGTTCCTGCCGCCGAAGAGTGTTTCTGCGCTGTGGGCGGTTTCCAATCAGTTGCTTCGACGGGAGATCGAGCAGGCGTTCGACCTTGCCGTGAAGGCGACGCTCGAATGGCTCGAACGGGAAGTCCACCTCACGCGTCGTGGGCAAGGAGGCTGGCGTCGTGAGCTGGCCAAGCTGGTCCTCGCCAGTTTCGATCACGTCCAGAACCGCAACGGGGAACCGTTGCTCCACCGGCATGTCGTGTTCTGCAACGTCTGTCAGCGCGAAGACGGGACATTCGGGACGCTCGATTCGAAGACCCTGCACAATTGGGTCCGCACGCTGGGACCGATGTTCCGGGCCAACCTGGCCAAGAACCTGCGGGATGACCTCGGACTGGAACTGGTCGCGGCCAACGGCGAGGAACGCGGGGGCAAAGCGGCGGGCTGGTTCGAGATCGCGGGTGTTCCCGAGTCACTGACGAAGCAGTGGTCGTCGCGCCGCGCGGAGATCGTCGAAGCCATTGAGGGCCAGGGAACGCCGATCGGCCAGAGTTCGGCCAAGGCCCGGTCGAACGCCACGCTGACCACGCGCAAGGCCAAAGACCTGGCCGTCCCGCGCGAGCAGCTGCACGAGCGGTGGCAGAAGGAGGCGGCTCAGCACGGGTTCACGCCGGAGAAGGCGGCGCAGCTCGTCGGGCAGGCCCGGGAAGTTCCGCAGTCCGATCTCTACGCCCAGGCGTGGGCGGAGTCGCTGAAGGAACTGACGCACGGCGAGGCTCACTTCACGGAGCGGTTGGTGATCCAGAAAGTCTGCGAGAAGTTGCAGACGGGCCACCTGTGCGGCATCGACATTGCCGACCGGGTGCGGCACGACCTGCGGTACTCGCCCGAGATCGTTCCGCTGCAGGATCAGGGGGCCGACAAGCAGTTCACCACGAAGGAGATGTGGGACCTCGAAGAGAAATTGCTCCAGCAGGTCGATGCGCTGAAGAACCGCACCGGAGCCCAGGTCTCCGACAAGGTCGTCGCCAAGACGCTCAAGCAGAGTTCCCATCTCGATGAGGAACAGGCCGCGGCCGTTCGCCGGTTGCTGACCAGCGACAGTGCCATCCGCACGATGACGGGCGTGGCGGGGGCGGGGAAGAGCACGACGCTCGATACCGTCAAAGACGGCTTCGAACTTGCCGGATACCGAGTGATCGGAGGCGCTCTGTCCGGCGTGGCCAAAGAGGAACTGGCCGAGAAGACCGGCATGTCGGCCCGCACGGTCGAGTCGTATCTGTATCACCTCGACAAGACGCCCGAGGAGCGTCTCAAGGAGCGGGCCAAGCACGAGTTCCGCCAGATCTGGAGAGCGGCCACCGGCAAATCAACCTGGAAGAAGGAGAGTGTCTCGCTCGATGCCAAGACGGTGCTCGTCCTCGACGAGGCCTCGATGCTCGATACGCGCTCGATGCAGCGGTTGGTCCAGCATGTCGAGAAGGCGGGCGCCACGCTGATCCTGGTCGGCGACAACAAGCAGCTGCAGCCGATCCTGGCCGGGATGCCGATGCGGGGACTGGTCGAGACGACGCCGAATTCTCATCTGACCGTCAATCGCCGCCAGTTGGACATTCAGGATAAGGCGGCCGTCCAGGCGGTTCGCGAAGGCAACGCAGCCGAAGCCATCAAGAACTACGCCGACCGCGGCCGGGTGACGGTGGGCGAGGATCGTCGGGACACGATTGAGAAGCTGGTCGAGACCTGGACGAAGGAGGGGGGCGCTCGCCGTCCCGAAGACATCGCCGTCTATGTTCAGACGAAGAAGGAAGCCGCGGAGATCAATCGCCTCTGTCAGGAGCAGCGTCTGAAGGCCGCGCGAACGCCGCACCTCGTCTTCGTGAAGAACGGCCACGAGCGGTACTTCCGCGGCGACCGCGTGATGTTCCATAAGCCCAATCGCATGTATGGCGGCATCGAAAATGGCCATAAGGCCACCGTGATCTCTGTCGATCCGATTCGCAGCGAAATCAAAGTTCGCCTGGATCGGATGCCTGCGAATCCGTTCGGCGGAAAGACGCCGACGAACATCGTCACGATCCCGGTCCGGAAGTTCGGCGACGCGGTCTCCTTGGGCTATGCCTCGACGACGCATAAGGGGCAATCGCAGACAGTCAAGAATTCGCTCGTGCTTATGGGCGGGCCCATGACGGACCAGCCGCTGGCCTACGTGCAGCTCACGCGGGCCAAGAAGTCGACGCAGATCTTCGTCGACAAGTCGCACGCCGGTGAAGACCTCAAAGACCTCGTTGCGGCGATCGAGAAACCCCGAGCGAAGACGATGGCCCACGACCACGCTCGGCGTCCTTCTCAGGGCCCAGAACTCACACACGAACACAGTCACGAACCGAGGTAGTCCAATGACCAGGCCGCACCGCAGTCCATCCTCGCCCACCGGGCGTTCACCTCGCCCGTCACATGATTGGGCCGACATCGCGGCGCAGCTCTCCGGCTTCTACGGCGGGATCGGAACGCTCGTTCTGTACGGATTCTACTGTCTCCTCGCGCTCGGCTTTGCAGCCGTGATGACGTGGGGGATGGTCAAGTTCATCGGGATCATTCCCGGCGTGACATGGGGACTCATGCGATTGTTCGTCCTGCTCTGGGCGCTCCCCTGGATCTACAAGATCGTCGCGCCGTTCGCGCTGTTCTATGTCTTCTCACTCCTGTGGATTGAGTTCATGCGGGATCGTCCCCGCTCGGCCGATCCGCCGCTCCGCGGACGTCACGTTCTCACCGGCCACGATGCCCGGCGTCGTGCGGCGGCACTCGTCGACGGACCGTCTTCCCGCAGCGCCCGCAGTCGATCCTGACCCCGCTGATTCCTTTGAAAGGCTGACTCATGAAGTCTCCCAGGCCCCCGTTGCGCTTCGGCTCCCTCGAATTGCCGGACGATGTCGCTCCCAACCACTTCCTCTATTCCGGGACAACCGGAAGCGGGAAGACCACATTGCTTCGCCTCACGATGCAATCGGCGCTGCATCGAGTCGGTTTGGACGACGACCTTCGCGCCGTGGTGAACGACGACAAGCAAGACTTCGTGCCGATCCTGAAATCGATTGCGCCTCATGCTGACTTGATGATCATGCACCCGTTCGATGAGCGGGGATGTGCCTGGGATCTGCAGGCCGATATTCGTGAGCCGCAGACTGCCGTCGAGCTGGCCTTTACGCTCGTTCCGCAGCTTCCCGAATCGCAGCCGTTCTTCTCGGATGCCACGCGCCACCTCGTGCTGGGCGTCATGCTGAGCTTCCTGCTGAGCGGTGTCGAATGGACGCTGGCCGACCTGCTGCGTGTTCTGCAGTCCCGACGATTGCTGAAGGCCGTCCTTCGCAAGCATCCCGAAACCCGCGAGATCGTGGCTCTCTACCTTCGCGACGCGAAGCTGGCCGCGAACATCCTCAGCACGGTCGCCACCAAGTTCATGGCGTTCGGTCCCGTGGCGGCGGCGTGGGAGCATGCCAAGCGGCGCGTGTCGCTGACGGAATGGAGCCAGACCGGCAGTATCTGGGTGCTGGGCAATTCCGAGATCTCAAAGACTCCGATCCGGACGCTGAACCGGGCGATGTTCAAGCGGGCGACGGACATCACCCTCAGTCAGCCCGAATCCTGGACTCGACGGAACTGGTTCTTCCTCGACGAACTGTCGGAAGCCGGAAAGCTGGATGGACTCGTGTCGTTCGCCAAGAAGGGCCGTTCCAAGGGGGGCTGCCTGGCGGTGTCGTTTCAGTCCATCGAGGGCCTCCGCGACAGCCAGTTGTACGGCCAGCACGTCAGCGAAGACTTTCTCGGTCAGCTGGGACACAAGTTCATCGGCCGCGTTGAAAGCGCTGCCAGCGCCGAGTGGGCTTCGCAGCTCATCGGTGACCAGGAGATCGAACAGATCAGCACCAGCCGCACGAGTTCCAAGGATGGGACGTCGCGGACGGTGTCACGTCAGAACGCGATCCGTCGCGCCGTGCTACCCGGCCAGTTCATGGACTTCCCGCCCTGCAATCGGCGAAACGGACTGACGGGCGTGTTCTTCGTCCCCGAAGTGGGCGTGTTTGGCGACGCGCTCGACGGCGAAGTTCTGTTCGATGAACTGCTGTGGCCACCAGCCGACGTTCCGGCGTTTGTGTCGCGTCCGGTGGATTGCCAGTACCTCCGGCCGTGGACAGCCGAACGTGCCACGTACTTCGGAATTCCGGAGCGGCGTCCGCCGAGTCCGAAGCCACCCGAGCAGGAGCGTCGTCCCGAGATCGATCGTGACGATCTCGACGACCTGTTCTCGTAACGGAGTGCCGACGTTGTGCCCCGTTTCTGGGCCAATGCGCTTTCCTGTTGTCTCTCGTGTGTTCCCATGGGTTCCGATCGTCGACCTGCCGATCATCGCCCGTCGCCCGTTCCGGCGGGAGCTCCGGACTGGGTGACGGCGGAACTCATTGCGCACACGATCCGTGTTTGGCAGCCGTACTATTCAGAGCCACTCTCGGCCGATGATGCCTTTGAGATGCTGATGGCGACCGGGCGTCTGGTGACACTTCTCAGTCCAACTCGGCTCAACTCATTTCATGCAGACGGCGATGCTCGACCGGGCTAGCGCCGAATCGAGGCTTATCGATGGGGCTCTGCCCCAACCCCCGGGATTTTTGAGGCAATACTCGCATCAGAATTTTCACACCAGTCGGGAGGACACGCGCTGAACGTCTTTCCGGTCGTCCCCGGTCACCCGAAATCCTCTGCAGGTGAATCTCGTCAGGATTCCTGCAGCTGAACAGTCACGTTGCGTCCCGCGACACGATACGCTGAGGTCCTAATCGGGCGATCAGTTCTTTGACGACGTTAAAAATTGCGGGGCAGGGGCCGATGCAGTCAATTAATGAATCCCTGGCATCGGAGCCGCAGGACAACGGCTGCACGGCGGTTGGTTCTGTGGATGCGCCGTCAGCCTCGGCTACGTCAGGCAATAATGGATTGCCAATCCATTCGATCGAGGAAAAGCTCCGGGGCCAGATTGAGGGCTGGCGTCGGCGACTGCTGGATTTGGGCAATCGGAATGCACTGATCAAGTGCTCCTTTGACAAGTCGCGAGGTGTCGTCGAGATCGTCCATCCGTCGTGCGAAACGGTCTGGCAGGAGTTGGTGACCGATTCCGAAGCCGGGAGCGTCTCGATGCGGCTTCCCTGGCGTCGCGATCTCGTTCCTCCTCCAGCGGACTGGAGCGCCACGTCGTCGATGGCGGCTGAAGGGAGCAATCCGGCGAGTGGGGCCGAGACCAAGAAGCCAAAGGAGAAGGAGTGGGATCCCCCGCTGTCGGAATGCCTGGCATCCGATCGCCTCCAAGAGACGGACCTTATTGCCGACTTTTCGGACAAGACACTCGACCGACGGCTCCGAACTCTGAACGGATACGCGGCGCTGTCGCTCTCCGAGCAAGGCGTACATTGCCTCTACATGGTGTTTGGATTCTTGAAGTGGTTTGAGAGCATCGACAGTGAAGAGCCGATCTTCTCACCGCTGATGCTCGTTCCGGTCTCGCTTTCCCGGCGAACTGCAGATGCGCCCTGGGAGATCTTCGAAGCGGAAGACGACGCCATCGAGAACCGCTGCCTCCGCGAGCGATTGAGGCAGGATTTCAAATTGACGTTGCCGCCGCTGCCGGACATCGACCAATTGGAGGCCGACGGATCAAGGCTGGACTATCTCGCTTCAATTCGGCAGGCCATTGCTGGCAACGATCGCTGGGAGGTGGTTGATCGCTGCGTCCTCGGCCGCTTCGCATTTCCGAAAGTTGCGATGTGGCAAGACCTCGGTGATCACGGGCCCGCCGTGTTGTCGCACCTTCTCTGTCGCTCAATCGGCGGCGACACGGCAATCGGACCGGGACAAGTGTTTGGAGCCGCGGACGGACTGCCGGAGGCTCGCCGCCTGGATGACGAAATTGCGCCAGGCGAAATCAAGGCCATTCTCGACTGCGATTCGAGCCAATTGGAGGCCGTTGTTGCCGCACGGAGAGGCGTGAGTTTCGTCCTCGACGGTCCACCCGGCACCGGAAAAAGTCAGACGATCGCCAACATCATCGCCGATGCGCTGGCAGAAGGGCGCAAAGTCCTATTTGTCAGCGAAAAGGTCTCGGCGCTTGAGGTCGTCAAGCGCCGACTTGATGACGCTGGGCTGGGAGAGTTCTGCCTTGAGTGTCATTCCAGCAAGGCGAATCGAAAAGCCATCCTCGACGAGTTGAAGTGGTGCCTCGATCTGCCGACTGAGGTCTACAACGACGCCAGGCCCAAACTCAAGGAGGCCCATGATCGGCGCCGCGCACTGAATGATTACGTTCGTTCGATTCACCGCGCCAGAGAACCTCTCGGATTATCGGCGTTCGAGTTGTTTGGGCGAGTTAGTCACCTCAATCGACAAGGATTGAGTACAAAGACTCGCTGCAATCTTCCCGCCGTTTCGACCGTCGATCCGTCAACGATGAGTCGGTGGCTGGATCTTCTGGGGCAGGCCAAGGATGTCACGGAGGTCCTCGAAAATCACGATGCCCACCCTTGGCGTGGCTGCTTGCTGACTGCAAGAACGCTGTCGCTCACGGACGATCTGCAATATCACCTCTCGACGCTCATTCGGGCTTTCCGATTGATCGATGAATCGACTCGTCGTCTTTCAACGGCAGGACTCCTCCCATTCCCCGTGTCTCCTGGACGCATGGGAGAACTGTCCAAACTGTTGAAGGAGACTTTGTCGATCCCCGAGGTCCCGCAGAGCTGGTTTCTGAATCCGCAGCGCATTTCCGGCGCGGTACTTCAGCGGATCGAGGCCGATGGCACGATCCTTGACCAGCTGGGCAGACTCGAGAGTTATGTCACCGATGTCGCTGACCACTTTCCAATAGAGGCCGCAGAATGGCTGTCTCAGCCGGTCGCATTGGCTTCATTGGAACGTATAAAATCGCCGGTTCCTTCAACGCTCAGGGCCCAGCGGGACGCCCTCGCAGCGATTCGGTCAACAATCGCGGAGTTGGAGTCGGCGTCGATCGATTCCAATTCCTCGCTGACGACTCTCATTCAGAGACTGACGCTGCCGTTGCGTGCCGCACTCCCGATCGGCTCGATTCCGAAGTTCGCGAAGCTTGCGCGCATCATCGCGGACAGCCTGCCGATGCGGCCGGCCTGGTTCGACGCAGACAGAGTGCCCGCCATTCGCCGTTTGGTTGAGGATTCGCTCTCAAAGGTCGGACGTCTCAAACAGATTCAGGCGGCCTCGACTTCAGTCACTACGGATCAACTGGGCCTGCTTGGCCGTTCTTCGCTGGATCTGGACTCACTGCGGGGCGCATGGAAGCAGGTCTCGCCCCACTGCCCCGGCATCGACCACGCTTCGCTGATTCAGCTTAAGACAATCCTCGCTTCCGCTACAGGAATGCTGCGGCGCATTCAGCCCGCGACAACGGCCTTGCTCGGCAGCGTCGGCGTTTCAACGCCTGTGCCACTCAATCTGTCGCGACTCAAGGCGCTGCTCGAAGCCACCCCATCCGTACTGTCGGCGGCACCGATCCATGGGGCTTGGAACGATGCGACCGTACGAGCCCGTCTCAAACACGCCAGTGAATCGGCGATCGGCGATCTGGCCGAAGCCGCAGAGATTCGAGAACGATTGCAGGAAAGGATGTCACATCGGGCGTTCAAGTCGAGTGCTGCTGACCTGGCGGTTCGGGGAGCCCAGTACGGATCGATTGTCCGTCGATGGACCGGCGGATTCGGAGCATTTCAGAAGGAAGTGTCAGAGCTGTACAAAAACGGTGTCCCCAGTGCGAAGCAACTCTTGGGAGATCTCAGCGATCTGAGGAAGCACCACGCACGAGTCAATGACTGCCGGGAGGCAGCCTCCGAATTGTCAGACTCGTTGCCAAGCAGCCACTCGGCTGAGGACGTAACGGCGTGGACGAAAATCGGTCACGGTGTCACCGCGGTCGAGTTGTTAGCAAGCACTGTTCCAGAGATCGCGACCGCGTTGCCGAAAGCGTCGATTGCCTGTGATGCGGCGAGCGCGAATCGCAGTCTGGAGTCGCTTCAAGCAGATGTCGCTCAAATCGAGTGCCTGCTCCAGGGAACTCCACTTCAGCACACGCTGAACCAAGCGGATGAACTGGAAGTGGTCCTCGCGAAGATCGAAAGGCAGCTGGAGGATGCTGAGACCGTGCTGGAGGGATTCGCGGCGACGCGACACCAGTTTTCTCCGGAGCCGGATCTCAATTCCTGGCTCTCAACTCTGGAGTTGGCAAAGGAGCACGCGAGTCTCAAAGACCAATTAGCCGCAAGTGCCGATTTGAATCCGGAAGTCATGCCTTCCGGGGACAGCGCCGAAGATGCGACTTGGAAACGCATTCGGAGCGGCGTTGAACTCGCCGAAAAGGTTCGCCCGCTGGTCAAGTCGCCAGATCCTGTCATCGAATCCTTTTGTGGCCAGGCTGAGATCGATCCGACAACGATTCATGAGACGGCAGATCGCCTTGAGGAGACACACCAGCGATTTATTCAAGCGCTACAGCAAGCCCTGGAGGTCGTGAATCTTTCTACGACGGAGGCTACCTCAGAGGAGACTCAGCGCCAGACGCTGGAATCACTCTTGGCGAGGGTTCGAGGGATTGGCAGCGGCCTCGACGAGCGCCTCGGCCGTCTCACTCCGCTGGAGAGACTTATCCGAGAGAATACCGACGTTGCCGTTGAGGATCTCCATCAGCATTCCCTAATCGTTGGGGACATCCGCGCTGCACGTTTCCGGAGAATCGAGGCCGACGAGATTCTGACGACCCTGCAGGCTACCCGTCCGGACGAACTTGAGGCTGGTGGATTCGACGCCGCGGACTGGTTGGCAGCAGCAACCGTCACGCCGATTTGCAAATCGGTTGCGACCGACCCACAGGTGCGGAATGAAGTGTCGATCGCCAGCGAAAAGATTCGAGTCGCGGGAAGTCCGGAGTTTGCGGCGGCGTGGAAGTTCTTGCGTTCACTTTTTGATGTGAAGGCCAGCGTCTCCGTCGGCTTCGTCCCTTTCGAGACACCGGTCGGCGAACTCGCCGAACGACTGCAGTCGCTCATTGAGAGTGCGCCAGCCCTCGATGAGTGGTTGAAGTTTTCGCGGTGGCAGCAAGAGATGATTGCAGCAGGCTTCGGCGAGGTCGTATCGGAGTTGATTCGTGGGAGTTTCTCGCCCGAAGAGGCGGTCGACGTCGTCACCGCACGATTCTACCGACAGGTGTTCGATCACCTTGCCGAGAATGATCCACTGCTGCGAGACTTCGATCTCGAAGCTCATGACCGTTTGAGAAAGCGCTTCCGTGAACTCGACGAATGGGAAGTGCGGGCAGCTGCAACCCAGATTCGGCAATACCAACTGGGACGCTCTGATCGTCCGCGGCCAGGTTGGAACATCCCCGTTACTTCGGAATTGGGGATTCTTCAGAAGGAAATCCAGAAGAAGCGACGTCACTTGCCGCTACGCAGGTTGTTTGCCGAGATTCCAGGGGTTCTTCAGCGGCTGAAGCCGTGCATCATGATGAGCCCCCTGTCGGTCAGTACCTTTCTGCAAAGTGAGACCATTCGCTTTGACTTGGTCATCTTCGATGAGGCATCTCAAGTGTTTCCATGGGATGCGATCGGAGCGATTTACCGAGGCTCTCAATTGATCGTCGCGGGGGACGAGCAACAACTTCCGCCGACCGATTTCTTTAGCCGTTCGGAAGGAGAAACGGACGACGAGAACGAGGAAGGGGACGAGATCGGCGACTTTGGAAGCATCTTGAGCGTTTGCAAGAGCATCAACATGCCTGGGAAACGACTACGGTGGCACTACCGTAGTCGGCGCGAACCGCTCATTACTTTCTCGAATCGCCATTTTTACGAAGGCGAACTCGTTACGTTCCCAAGTGTTCGCGACGCCAGTCACGACGCGGTCACGCTAGACCTCGTTCCGGATGGCAAATGGCTCGACCAGAAAAACATCCCTGAGGCGGAGCGCATTGCCGACCTGATCATCGCTCACCATCGGAGCTCTCGGCATGCCTCGTTGGGAGTGATCGCATTCAATCGCAGCCAGCAGCGAGCGATCGAGGACATCCTATTCGAGCGGCGCAAGAAGGACCCCGAGATCGATTCTCTGCTCTCAGCAGGGCTCTCCGAACCCTTGTTCATCAAGAATCTGGAGAACGTTCAGGGAGATGAACGGGACGTCATCCTGCTGTCGATGGGGTTTGCCAGAAATGAGGCCGGGAAGTTCAGCAAGAACTTTGGACCGCTTTCCAGGAAGGGCGGCCAAAGGCGACTAAATGTCGCCGTCACCCGTGCCCGAGAACAACTCACGTTTGTGGCATCGGTACGTGCGGCTGACATGGATCTGACTCCATCCATGAGCCTTGGTGCTCACCTCCTGAAGGCCTACCTGGAGTATGCGGAACGCGGAGTTGACTCGATGGCCAATCAAGCAACGCTCACCAATGGTCAGTCCGAATCGCCCTTTGAACAAGAGGTCGCGACGGCACTGATTGCGCGCGGTCTGGAGCCAGTGCCCCAGGTCGGGTGCGGCGGATTTCGGATCGATCTCGCACTTAAGCATCCCAAGTGGCCCGGACGCTTTTGTCTCGGCATTGAGTGCGATGGAGCGACTTACCATTCGTCGCACACTGCTCGAGATCGTGACCGAATCCGGCAATCTGTCCTGGAGCAACTGGGCTGGCAGATCGTGCGTGTTTGGTCGACGGACTGGGTGCGGCAGCCAGAACGCCAGATTGAGAAGATTCTGAAGGCCTACGAAAAGGCGTCGGTCGTGGAGGAATGGCCACTTCCGGAGGTTGCATCAGCGTCGGCAGAGGAGGCCTCGCCCGATCTTGATTTGCAGCCGCGAATCGTCGAGCAGAAGCAACAGGCGTCACGATCGTTCGGCAGTATCGATGAAGTGTCATCCGAACAGATTCGCACTGTTCTTGCTGAGATCGTTCGTGGCGCCGGGGCCACTCCTGAAGATGATCTGATGCGGCTGGCTGCCCGACAGCTCGGTTTCGGCCGAACCGGGCGGAAGATTCGTGAACGAATCGAGGAGACATTGCACGGCGCGATCCGCTCCGGAACGTTCCAGCGAACGGATGACCGAATTGCTTTAGTCCGATAGCTAGGGCTGGCCGTTGGCAACGACGACTCGAACTCTCCCTCGGATCCGAATGTGCGGAGGGAGCGAGTTGATCGTCGCTTGCACGATCGAGAAACTGGTCCATGGGTGGGCCAGCAGTGAGTTTCGGAGCTTCCGATGAAGAGATTCGTTTCACTCGCCCGTGTCAGTAGCCGCGAACAGGAGCGCGAGGGCTTCTCGCTCGACATTCAGGTCGAGGCGCTTGAACGGTACGCCGAACAGCACCACGGTCAAATCGTGCGGATGTTCAAGATCGCCGAGACGGCCAGCAAGTCCGACGAACGCAAGACATTCCGCGAGTTGATTGCCTACGCCAAAAAGCATTGCTCGGAACTGGACGGCCTTCTCGTCTACAAGGTCGACCGGGCCGCTCGAAACCTGTTCGACTTTGTCGAGATCGAGCGCCTGGAATCCGAGTACGACGTCCCGTTCATTTGCGTCACGCAACCAACCGAAAGCAATCCGGCTGGTCGTATGATGCGGCGTACGTTGGCCAACATGGCCAGCTTCTACACCGAGCAGCAGTCGGTCGATGTTCGCGAGGGGCTCGCACGCCGGGTTCGGGAAGGGTGGTTTGTCTGCAAGGCTCCCTATGGCTATCGCAATGTTCGGCGCGAAGGTCGCGGAATCGTTGAGATCGATCCGATTCCCGCGGACAACGTCCGCCGGATCTTTCATCTCTACGCCTACGAGAACCTGACGCTCGACGGCGTCGTCGCCGCAATCAACGGGGAAGGGCGCGCCTTTCGCGGTTCAAGCCCGACTTTCCCTCGAAGCTCGATCCACACGATTCTTTCGGATCGAGCCTACATCGGCGAACTGGAGTTTCGTGGTCAGTGGCTGCCGGGAAAGCACGAGCCGCTGATCGATCGTTCCACCTGGAATCGAGTCCAGACACTTCTGGGCGGAGCGAACTATCACTGCCATGCCCTCACGTTCTCGGGCGAACTGATTCGCTGCGGTCATTGCGGGCGACCGATCACGGGGGAACGGAAGATCAAGCGGCTCAAGAACGGAGGGGAACGCACGCATGTCTACTACCGCTGTGCCCGCTACTCGCTGCCGGGCCATCCGAGGACGCGCGTTCCGGAGGCCGATCTGGACCGGCAGATGCTCGCAGTCTTCGACAAGATGCGGATCGAAAACGACGAGGTCAGAGAGTGGTTCCGAGCGGTTCTCAGCTCGCAGACTCGTGATGCTCAAGCAGAGTCGATCGCCCAACGTCAGGAACTGGTTCGCCAGGAGTCGCTGATTGTCACCCAGCAAGACCGCCTGCTGAATCTGCGGCTGGACGATCAGATCGACGAACACACGTTTGCGAAGAAGGGGACGGAACTCCGTGACCGTCTGGCGACGATCAAGTTGCAGATGGATGCTCTCGATCGTTCGAGGGACGAGATCGGCGAGTTGGCCTCGAAAGTGTTTGAACTTTCGCAAACGCTCCGGGAGAAGTGGCTTACGGCGGATTACTCTGCGAAGCGCCGAATCCTCGAAATCGTCTGTTTGAACTTCACGCTGGTCGACACAACTCTCGTCTGTGAAATGAGAAAGCCCTTCGATGTGATCGTCGAAGGGCTTCTCGTCTCATCAAGTCGGGATGACAGGATTTGAACCTGCGACCTCTACGTCCCGAACGTAGCGCTCTAGCCAAGCTGAGCTACATCCCGATGGGATTCCAACGAACTCGTCCGGCCATTGTCGGGAATTGGCCTGCGTCCGGAAGGGACGCGGGCCGGCTGGCCGGGTTCGGAGGAACCGCGGATTTTAGCGGCGGGTCAAGGGGGGTCAATGGCGACGGGCCTCCCCGTTTTCCAGAACCCCAATCACGCCCCCCGACCGGTCGAACTTGCCGTTGCCGCACGCGATCCGAGACCCGGACGCCCCGAGAAACGCCGGCCCGGAGGCATCCCGACAACTCCGCCGGTCCGGGGCTCTCCTCGCCATTCAACACTACTTTCCGGCCGGCTGGGAGAGAATCTTCCCCAGCCATTCGCCTTTGTTCGTCGTGATTCCGTCCGCCCCCAGCTCCACGAGCTGACGGGCCGGCCCCTCCTCGTCGACCGTCCAGAAATACAGTCCGAGCCCCGCGTCACGCACCTTCTTGACGAGCGCTTCGTCGATCGGCCCCTTGTACGACAGGTCGACGCCGTCCGCCTTGATCTCTTTCGCCGTCGCAATCACTTCCTCAATGGTCGGAGTCCACTGCTTCGTCTCTTTGTCCTGCTTGAAACTGGCGAGGTAGTAGGCCGGAATGTCCGGAAGCGCTTTCTTCGAGGCTTCCACGGCGTCGGCCTGGAAGCTGATCACGCACAGCTGGGCGTTCGATTTGCCGCTGCCTTTGACGGCTTTCACCAGGGCCGGCGTCGCTTCCGCCCCCACCTTGATCTCAATGAAGCATCGCGCCCCTTTGGGGATCGTCGCGAGCGCATCCTCAAGAATGCAGAGCTTCTCTCCCTTGTACTTCGCGTCCTTCCAGGCTCCGACGTCAATGTCCTTCAGCTCGTCCCAGGTCGACTCCTTGATCACCTTCTTGACGTTCGCTGTCCGCTTCGTGTCCTTGTCATGAATCACGACGAGCTTGCCGTCCTTCGACAGGTGAACGTCGAGTTCGATCGCCGGGACCTTGCGCTCCCACGCCAGCCGGAACGCGGCCATCGTGTTTTCCGGAGCATCGGCCGATTCTCCGCGGTGGGCGACAATCTCGGGCGGGCTGGCGGACAGGGCGGCACACAGGACAAGAAGGGCGGGTGCGGTCGTGATCATTCGGGCGTCTTCATGCGAATTCAGTGATCGGAACAGATCGGAAAGTGTACCGAAACAGACGAATCCGGACTCCCCAGCGGAGGGCCCGGATTCGCGTCTGAATCAATTCTTCTCAGGGACGATCACGTCGGCCGATCCTCTGTCGCAGGCGGCCAGGTTGCGTCCTACTTCCGTCCGAAGAGAGAGATCCTGCCCGAGGCCTTCCCGCCGGCCTTCAGTTCCTTCTCCATCGCGTCTGCCCTGGACAGGAGCTTCGCGTCTCTCGTTTTCAGCGCTTTGTCGCGAAGCTGGTCGACATCTGCCATCTTCTGCATCCGGGCCCGTTCGTTGGCGACGAGCGTCGTCTTCGAAGCGGCCTCCTTCTTGCCGAACAACATCGACTTCAAACTGCTCCTGTCGCTCGCGCCGGTGCGCTCCGAGCCGAACCCGCGCCGCTCCGCCGCCACCTGGGTCAATCCTTCGAACCGCGCGCCCGATCCCATCGACATCGTGTTCATCGTCGAAAGGTCGCGGAAGTTCTCTCCTTCCTGATGGCGCGTCGGACCGGCGGAGTCGTCCACCACTCCAGTCATGTAGACGACGGACGGATCGAGGCCCGGATCCGTGGGCGCCTCTCCTTCAGGAATCGCCATCATCGTGGTCACGATTTCGTTCTCGTGGCCTCGTTCGTGAGCGCAGCGGGCTTCATTGCAGACGGCCGCCTCGACCACGGGGCAGATCGGCGGTTTCTCCGCCGGCGCTGTGTCATCGGCGAATGCGGGGGTCACCAGGGCAGCGGCGGCAAGCAATCCGAAGCGGAACTTCTTCATACATCACCTCCATGCAGGAGAAGGGGGGGCCACATCATGTGGGGGAATCGAGCATGCCCTGACAGATCACAAAACCGCAATCGGGAGCCCGCCCGATCACGTCCCGAAAAGCAACTCCTGCCGGTCGTCTCGATCCTCTTGTGAATCCGGGTAAGAGGCGCCGGCTTTTCCCGGGATTTCCGCCCGGGGGATTGTGACGGTCAGGAAACATGGCTTGAGATTGCTCTTTCTATCGGCATATATGCCCCCCGCTGATGATGCCGTCCTGCCGTGATTTCGTGCCCCCACTGTCGAGCTGATTCCGTCCTTCCAGGGCTCCCGCTTGAAGACCTTCTGCACCAGCCTGGCCCGTTCAGGACGGCTCCCATCGCTTTTTTGCTGCGCGTCAGTTGCAGTGGCGATGCTCGGTTCGGGCCTCGTTCGCGCCGAGGCTCCCCCGGGGCTGCTCGATGAATCGGCGAAACGCTCGGCCCGGCGGCTGGAAGCGCCGAACCCCCTCGAGAAAGACCTCGAAGTCAGGGTTGGGAAATCACCCAAAGATGGAGCGGCCTGGCGCATGCTCGGCCGCCTCCGCATGCAGCGCGGCGACTGGGAAGGAGCCATGGAAGCGCTCGAACGCGCCGTGACCCTCGACCAGCTCAGCGCGGCCGCATTTTTCGACTACGGCCAGGCCGCCTCGCATCTCGGCCATCACGCCGCCGCCCGGGCGGCCCTCCAGCGCGTCCAGTCGATCGCCCCCGAGAGCGAGTACGCGTCCCAGGCCGAATCGCTTATCGAGGAACTCCCGGCTGAAGACGGCGGTGTCCAGCAGGCGTCCTACGAGCTGCGAACGTTTGATGGCTCCAACCTCCGCCCCCTCATCGCGCCGGAGATCACCGACGAAGAGCCCGGCTGGGACGACGCCCTCGACGTCCGCCTCGACCTCAACGCACAGTACAACAGCAACGTCACGCTCGCCCCCTCCAGCCGCGAACTCAGCGGCCGGCAGCGCGGCAGCGCGCAGGGCATGGGATCGATGTCCCTGCGCTGGGCCGCGATCGACAGTGATGTCCTGCGGCTCGGTCCGTCGTTCGAGACCGACTTCACGCTCAACGAGCGCAACCTCGACCAGTACGACCTGCAAAGCTACCGGCCCGGCCTGTGGGCGGAATCCCTGTTCGACACCGGCCCCGTCATGGTGAAGCCGCGCGTGGCCTACATCTTCGACTACGATGAGTTCGGCGGGAAACGCTTCGGCGAACGGCACTCACTGGCGTTCTCAGCGTCCGCGCTCTGGACCCCCGTCCAGACCACGACCTGGTACTACTCGATCGACAACAACAATATCGCGGAAGACGGCGTTGATCCGTCACAGACGTCGCAGGACGGCTGGTCGAACACCCTCGGCGCCGTGCACGACTTCGTGAACCGCGACCTCTTCTGGCGAAGCTTCCGGATCGGCTCCGACTTCCAGAACGTCAACACCGATGGCGACATCTACCGCTTCTACGCCAGCAGTATCTATTCGCAGTCGATCATCGTGCTCACGCCGGGGCTGAACCTGAAGCTCCGCGGCGGATACGCCTACCGCAACTATCCTGACTTCCCCGAGTCACCCTCGCGGAATACGCATGTGCTGCGCGCCGGGGCCGAGCTGCGGAAATACTTCGACGATGGCCTGTCGGCCGCTCTCTACTCCAACTACGACCGCTTCGCCTCGCGCAATGACCACTTCGACTCCGAACGTTTCATCAACGGCGCGATGATGAGCTGGGAATACTGACCGGCGACTCCGGGATTGCCCTCGGCCAGATTGCTTCGCCAGGCCACCGTTCATCCTGACTTCATCTTCCGGCCGAAACTGCCGCGAAATCTGCGGGGTCGCCGCCGCTTGTCGACCGTCCCGCTTGTCCCGCGGTTTCCTCCGGCGATACGTCACGCGCAGACCTCGCCCGTCTGTTCTGCGCAGGGGCATTCCATCGCCAGTCGTTCGTTCCGGATTCATGCGTTTCGTCATACTTCCGCATCTCAGCAAACTGTTCGTCGTCGCGGCCGTCGTGTTGACGCTGATCGGGCCAGGCGCGTTCCCCGCGAACGCTGCGGACGGTCCCGGATTCTGGGGCCATCTATTCCCCGTCCAGGACGACCCGGCCCAGGATCGCTGGCTCGACGCGATCGGCGCCGAAGACAAAGGGGCGGAATCCCACCATCCGCGAATCCCCGAGCCCATGGTCTTCGATCTCGTCCGCCCGCTCGGCGCGAAGAAAGGAGAACTCGAGATCAACGTGCTCGGTCTCATCCCGCTCAACCGCAGGGTGGGACTCAACAAGATTCCCAACCCCATCGGGCTCGTTCCCGGCGAACGACACGACCCCGAATGGGCTCCCGAAATCGAGTATGCGATCGCCGACGGCGTCGCCGTCGAATTCGAACTGCCTTTTGAAGGAGACGAGCTGGCGGCCTACAAGGCGGCTGTGCAGGTCACCTTCGGGACCGCGTTCGATGACAAATTCATCCACGGGACCCAGGCGATCCTGCTCTACGACATCCACAGCGCCCACTACTCGCCCACATTCCTCTATCTCGCAGGACTTCGCTTCGACGAACGCTGGAGCATGCTCGCGATGGTCGGTCTGCGGACGGAGATCAACGGACCCGATGTCGCCGAACGGACGGAACGACTGGTCAACGCGTCGTTGTTCTACGATCTCAACGAGCAGATCACGCTCGGAGTCGAAACCGACTACGCACAGTCACTCAGCGGAGGCGCGACCTGGCTCGTGATCCCGCAGATTCACTGGGAGATCTCCGACCATTGGATGCTGCAGTCGGGCGCCGGCGTCAACTTCACGAAGGACTATTCGCTTCCCGAAGCCGCCATCCGTCTCATCCGCTCCTTCTGAGACACGGCTCCGCGGTCTCCCCCGCGACGAATCACGCAATCTCCAGTCCGGTCATCGTCCCGGTGCTCGTCGCAAACTTCTCGCGCTCCAGGCCCAGCCGCTGCAGCAGCGACAGGTACAGGTTCGGCAGCGGGTAGTTGTTCTTGCGGTCGAACGCCAGGTGCTGCCCATGCCGGAAGCCTCCTCCCGCGACCAGCACCGGCATGTTCCGGTTGTCGTGGCTCGAGGCATTGCCCAGGTTTGACGTCAGCAGCACCGCCGTGTGATCGAGCAGCGACCCGCCCGGCTCGTCGATCGTCTGCAGGTCGCGGAGGAAGTCTCCCCACGCCCGTACGATTTCCGTTTCCACGAGGGCCAGCTGCGCGAGCTTCTCTTCATCCAGCCCGTGGTGGCTCAGGTTGTGATAGCCCTCTTCCACGCCCGGAATCGGCACGACGCCGCCCGAACCGCCCAGCTGCAGCGTGATGTACCGCGACGAGTCGGTCGAGAGCGCGAGACGCACCATGTCGCTCATCAGCCGCTGCCTCCCCACGAAGTCGTTCGGGTTGCCGATGTCGACCGGCCTGGTCACATCCACCTTCGGCTTCGGCTTGTTCACCCACGCCTCCGATTCGACCAGGCGATGCTCCAGCTCGCGGACGCTCGTGAAGTACGCGTCCAGCCGCTGCCGGTCGCCGGCGCCGAGTTGTCGCTCGAGCGACTTGGCGTCGTCGGCCACGAGATCCATCACGCTCTGCCCCTCGCGGGCCCGCTGCGCCTGCTTCCGGCGTTCGCGGGGCGAGTCGTCGATGAACAGCCGCGTGAACAGCGCGGCCGGAGAATCGATCGCCGGAATCATCGCACCGTTCTCCGTGTACGAAGGGCTGTTGCTTCCGGAAAGCCCCAGCACGATCGACGGGAACCGCGTCTTGCCCCCCATGTGCTTCGCCAGCAGCTGATCGAGCGAGATCGAGTTCTTGCTCTGGGCCGAGGCGCTCATCGGCGCCGCTGTCAGCAGGCTCGCTTCGGCCCGGTGCCCTCCGGAGACGCCAGGATGCGATGTGCCTGAGATGACCGTGTAATGCTCCCGCATGTCCTCGAGTTGCCGGAGATACATCGAGGTCTCGAATCCCCGTCCCGCCTGGGATGGATTGAGGTTCTCTGCATGCAGCCCGAGTCCGAGCGTCATGGCGACGAACCGCCTCGGCGCTTCCTCTTTCCTCGCTTCATCTCCGAACGCCCGGTCCATCGCCGAAAGCCACGGAAGCGCCAGGGCGGCTCCCGTTCCGCGCAGGAAGGTCCGACGGTCGAGCGCCCGGCCAAATCCAAAGTTCACTCGGTGTGACATCCCGGTTGTCCTCAGCTATTTGCTCTGAAAGGTCGGACTCTCGATGACTCCGTACAACACGGACCGGAATCCGTATCCGCTTTCCGCCGCCTGGTTGGCAATCGCCTCGACGACGGCCCGGTCGGCGAACGACACCGCCGCCCCCGTCCCATACGTCAGCAGTTCGTCCGCCAGATTCACCGCCAGCACCCGAGCGTCCGCGCCGACCAGCGTCTGGAATTCCTCCAGCGACTCAAACTCGCGCCCATCAGGAAGCGTATAGGCCACTTCGACATGGGCCCCTCTCTCCCGGCGTCCATCCGCCAGCCGCAGATAGCGCTCACGCCACCGCCCCGAGGGATCGAAGTTCTCCAGGGCGAACCCCGGCGGATCAATCTTCACGTGACACGTCGCGCACGAATCCTGCGAACGGTGCTTCGCCAGCAGCTCGCGAATCGATTTGGAGCCGCGGATGTCGGGCTCGATCGCCGGGATGTTCTCCGGTGGCGGAGGAATCGGAATCCCCAGCAGTCGCTCCGCCACCCAGATGCCGCGGATGATGGGCGATGTGCTTGAGCCGTTGGAAGTCACCTTCAACACCGAGCCGTTCGTGATGATCCCCCCGCGATGCGAGCCTCGCTCCACGGTCACCTTCCGCATCTCATCCCCTTCGACCCCCTCGATTCCATAGAACCGCGCGAGCCGGCTGTTGAGATACGTGTGATCGGCCTTGATCAGCTCGGAAACGCTGCGGTTCTCCAGGATCATCGTCTCGATCGTGATCCACGTTTCGTTGAGCATCGCGCTCTGCACGATCGAGTCGAAGCCGGGGTACAGCTTGGGATCAGGCTCGGTGAATCCGATCGTCTGCAGGTCCAGCCACTCATCGCAGAAGTCGGCGACAAACATCGAGACGCCGCGCCCCTCCAGCAGGCGATCGATCTGGCCCCGCAGCACGTCTTTTTCTTTGAGCCGCCCTTCGGCCGCGAGCTGCCTCAGTTCCCGGTCGGGCGCAGTCCCCGTCAGGAAATAGCTCAGCCGGGCGGCGAAGGCGTAATCGTCGAGAGGACCCGGAGCTTCGAAGAAATACAGGAACCGGGGGGAGCAGAGGATCGCCCGGTAACCCATGCGCATCGCGCCCGCGAACGACTCGTCGTCGTTCAGCGCCTGCCGGACGAGGTCCAGGTACGGCTCGAGTTCGTCTTTGCTGACGGGACGACGGAACGCACGCTCGGCGAACGCGGAGAGCAGCGTCTCGGCGTCCTTCTCCGGGCTCTTGCTGACGACGATCGCATCCGCACCTGCGCGTGGTCGGACTTCCAGGTCGCCGAACAGCGCTTCCTTTGTCACGTCCGCCGGCGGACTGTAAACCCGCTCCATCGACAGCGACTCCATGGCCACGCCGGGAACCTCCTGCGGCTCCCCTTCGCCCACGCCCACCTGCCCCCCCTGGAATCTCGCCCGCTTGAGGGTCACGTCCCCCGGACGGATTTCCAGCATCTCCCCTTTCGCCATGTAGGCGTCGAATTCGATGTCCCGCATTTCCTCCGTGGCTTCGAACGTGGTCACCGAGTTCAACAGCGGCGCGCTCGAAACGCACAACCCGCTCTGCACGGTCGTCCACACGCCGCCGGTCTGCGGCAGCTTCAATCCTTTCGCCCGCAGCTTGAAGTGATACCACCCCTCCTCGGGCGCGGTCGTCGCCGGGATGCGACCATAGAAAATCAGACCCGACGACCAGATGACGGCCAGCCCGTCCCTCATCTCCGGCTCGCGCGTCCGTCGACGCGGATCCCTGCGGACAATCTGTTCCGCCGTCAGCTCGCGCAGCAGCTGCGAATCGCCCCTGAGGACGCGGTGGAATGCCTCGTCCAATCCGCGATCCACAGCCCGCAGGTGATCTTCCAGATGAAAATGGGAGATGGTCTGTCGGTCCGCGACGGTCGAATACGAGTCGGAAGGCGCGTCCTCCGTCAGCAACCCGTCCAGTCGTGCATCGATGGCGAGCAGGTCTTGAAGCGTGGTGGCGATCTGCCGACGCGTCAGCCGGCGCCCGCGCACACGTCCGTTCTCGCGATCATCCACTTCCCGGAATGTGACAAGCTTTCCCTGGAGCACTTCGAGGAATGCGGCCTTGTCCCCCGACGCAGGTTGCGCCGCATCTTTGGGCGGCATTTCCCCGGAGCTCAGTCGGTCATGAATCCGCACCCAGCGGCGTTCGATCTCCCGGTTGGTGATGTCGCGGGACAGCCGTTCGAGGTCGAGCTTTCCCTCCGGAGCATCCCCCTGGTGACACTCGAGGCAATGCGTCTTGAGGAACGCTTCCGTCGGATCGGCCGCATGGAGAGAGACGGTCGCTGCCAGCACGGCGGTCATGACGACCGACAGGCGACCGAAGCTCAAAGACCAGTGGAAGCGGTCAGCCGTCATAACACCGGCCAGACGAAGCAGGAGGGATGGTGTGGAGGGCCCTGCCGGAATGCGGAGGGCGCGCCGCCCGGAGGTCCATTTCAGTTTATCAGGCATTCCGTTCGACGGTCGAGAGGCCGCCCCCGCAAAACGACGTTCGCCTCGGATTTCCGGGCGCTGACTTCCTACAAAACGAAAGGCCGGCCTGGGCGAGGCCGGCCGGCCTTTCCAATCCGCGTCCGAACGACCGTTAAGGTTTCTTCGGATTCCTCAAGGCCTCCAACTCCGCTTTGAGCGCCTTGTTCTCGGCTTCCAGCCTCCGCAGCGACTCTTCGGTCGGCTTGAGCTCAACCGGGCTCGCCCCCGAACCACCCTGCTCCTTGGCGGCGTTGTTCGCCTGGCCGAAGCTCTCGGTCTGGTTTAACAACAGCGGCTTGTGGCTCTCCGGAAGCGTGACCGATTCCGTCGTCCGCCGTCCGTTGCGCAGCAGGGTGAAGTCGACGGTCGCCCCCGCAGGATGGCGATGAAGTTCGTACGACACCGCTCCCGGTGATGTCACCGGCCGTCCATCGATCGATTCGATCAGGTCCCCTGGCTCCAGCTTGTTCTTCGCCGCCAGGCCGTCATCGACGAGCGACGACATCACCACGCCTTCGGAAGTCGCCTTCAGCGTCCACCCCAGGTCGACGTCCGGAACCTTCAGGGCTTCCGTGGTGATCGGCGAACGCTGCGTGCCGACAGGCGGATCGAGCGGCCGGCTGCGGGGAGCCGCCGGCTGCTGTGCGACGGCCTGGCCCGGTGCGCCACCGACCGATGCGGCTGCGCTTCCGGTGGCCGTGGCGGCGTTCGTCCCCACGTTCACCTCGCCAGTCGCCGGCACGTACGCTCCACCGACATTCACTCCGGCGGTTCCATCCGGAGCCACGGCGATGTTGCCAGCGCCTACAGCCGCGGGCACATTGAGGCCGTTAAAGAACCCGTTGGGCAACGACAGGCTGACGTCACGAGCCGCTCCATCCCGCACGATGCTGGCGGTGATCGGCCCTTGCTCGACGCCCGACTGCAACAGGCGGCCGAAGTCCTCCGTCGTCGTCACCGGCTGGCCATTGACCGACCGGATCTGGTCCCCACTCAACAGTCCGCTTCTTCCTGCCAGCGACTGCTGGTTGACCGTCCCGACCGTCAGCCCACCCTGGGCCGCAGTCATCTGCATTCCGAGACGATTGCCCAGTTCGCGGTTAAACAGGACGTTGTCCGGACGCGGTTCACCGTCCACGACCCGTGGATTCTGTCCCGTCGCTGCATTGTCAGGAAGCACCACTGGCGCGTTCTTCCCCGTGTCCGAGGAACGCCGCGGATCAGCATTGCTCGTGCTGCCGGCCTGATCTCTCAGGCCCCCGACAGGACCAAGAAACCGGCTGCTGTCAGTCGTTCCCGGCTGCCGCTGCTGCGAAGTCCCCTGCGCGTTCGACTCATTGAAGCCGGCCTGCAGCGGCTGGTCATTGCCACGCGTGAACGGAGCCAGCGGTTGGTCGGCCGGATTCCGGCCGGGGGCCAGCGGACGATTCGACCTGTCGGCATTGTTGGCGACCGGCGCGTTCAGGTCGTTCCCGGGCGTCGAGGCATTCGCTGTCCCCGCGTTGATGTCATTTCCCGGCGTCGTGGCATTCGGAGTCGCCGCATTCAGGTCGTTGCTGGGCAGCGACCGGTTCGCGCTGCCGGTCGAACCCGTGCCCGTCTGCGTGTTCACCGAAGTCCCGCCCGCAGTCCCTTGCGGCACAACGACGATCCGCTGGGCCAGATTGGGATTCGAAGGACTGCGCTCCACGCGCACCTGCGAATTCGCCGGAATGTCTCTGAGTGTGATGTTGCGTCCGTCCATCTGGACGACCGTGTCTGGCGAGATCGATAGTGTCGAGGTGTTCGCGCCCTCCCGGAACGAGACGCTGTTGCCGGTGAAGTTCGTAATGGTCCCCGTCCGGAAATTGGCGCCGGGGCGGCGATTGGCCACTCCTGTGTTGGGCGTGGTCGGCGTGACGCCGGGGCGCGTGTTCCCCGGCAGGCGCGGCACGCTGTTGTCGTTCGACCGCGGCCCGTTGTTGATCGGCGACGTCGGTTGAGGAACGCTGGCCCCGTTCAGGCCGTTGGTCGCGGCGCCGGCCGCGTTTCCGCGCGGAACCGTGTTGCCGGGAATCCGACTCGTGCCATTCGCACCGCGCGGCCCGCCAGTCGCGCCGCCAATCGGCGCCTGTAGGTTCCGCGGCACGGGCAACGCTGGCGACCCTGTATTATTGATGCCCGGACCGCTGCCAGGACGAGCCGGGTTCGCCGGAGCGGTCGGCGAGGCCACGCCCGAAGTCGCGGTCCCACCCGTCGTGCCAGTCGTTCCCTGGGTCGGAATTCCGCCCGCTGCGCCCGGGCTCGGATTCACCGCCGCGCCGATTCCACCGCCGGTGGTCTGCGCCTGCGCCGCGAGGCCGGACGCCATCATTCCCGCCGCGGCGATGGCCGCCGCCATCGTGCGCTGGGCGAATTTCTTGGGATCGCGTCGTGGGGTCGATTGCATGACAGAACCTCTCCTTGCCGCACGCGGTGCGGAATCAGTTAACGGGGCACGGTCGGTTGCTTGTCCGAACGTGTGGCCTTGATCGTCAGGGCCTTGAAGGTGCCATCGCCGTTCTCCACGGCGGACAGTTCAGCCTGGTCGTTCATCTTCAACTCGCTGACCTTCACCTCCTTGCCGTTCAGCGAAACCTTCGTCTCCCTGGTGACGAAGAAGGTCACCGACTCCGTCCCCTTTTGAATGAGGACCTGCGATTCCGAAACCGACATGATCGGTCCCGACATTGATTTCGTTTCCGCGCCCGCGAACAGGTGCAACATCAGCCCTGTCAGCGTGAAGGCCACATGGAGGGAGTGAAGCATGGCGACTCTCCGATCAGAGGGATGAGGAGAACAAATCCAATCGCAAGACATGTGCCACCGGGGAGAATTAGCGCAAACCCCGGAAAACGAGCGAATGGCCCGTGGATAAGAGCGCCCGCCGTGTCAGCAAAATGGTCGGCCACCATTCAGCAGGTGGCGTGCGGGATCGATCCGACCTCATGGCCCGGCGGAGAATCTCACGGCGCAGAAACAGAATCTGCCCTGTCGCTCGCAGGAGCGACAGGGCAACGACGATCACCGATCGATCATGGCAGTCGACGATTCCCCATCCGAGTTGTGATCGCCAGCACGATCAGCGCTCCAATCACGGAAAGCACCAGACCGCGCGGTTGTATCTCATCGCCTCCCCAGATCAGCTTGGCGATGATGCCGCCAACCACGGAGCCGAGGATCCCCAGGGCAATCGTACTCAGGCATCCCGTTTTCTTGTTCCCCGGGTACAGGAGCTTGGCAATCGCTCCGACAATCAGGCCGAACACAATCCAGCTGAGAATTTGCATGTGTGCAGAACTCGATTTCCTGACGAATGGATGAAAAGCGGCCCGCGCCTGGCGGAAAGGCGCGAGCCGCCGGAGTGACTCTCAACTTGAAACAGGCCGATCAAGGCCTCGGAAGAACCGGCACGTTCTTCACAGGGGCAGCGGCTTCGGCCGCCTTGTCCTGATGCTTCTTCACTTCCTGCTTCGCGTCGTCAACGTCTTCGCGGGCCTGGTCGACATTCTTCTGTTCGGCGTCGATCGCCGCCTGGTCGCTCGCCTGCTTGGCCGCCGTCAGCTTTGCCTCGGCTTCGATGAGACGTTTCTCCGCGGCGTTCAGCTTCTGCTGAGCAGCAGCGGCTTCGTCCATATGCTTCTGCGATTCCTGGCGGGCCTTCGCGGCGTCAGCCGCCTGGTCTGCCTGTTCCTTGCGGGCCGTCTCGGCGGCCGCCGCTTCGGTCTCATGCAGATCCTTCTCGGCGTCGCGAATCTCCTTGGCTGCTTCCTTCCGTTCCTCGCGGACATTCTCCTGGGCGTCGCGGAGGTCCTTGTGGCTGTCGTCAAACGTCTGCTTCCGGGTTTCATGGACCTCGCGCTGCGCTTCCGCGATTTCCTGGGCCCCTTCCTGGCGTTCTTCCTGGACTTCGCGCCGGGCGTCGGCGACATCCTGCTGCGAGGTTCCGCAGCCCGTCATTGCCACGGCTGATGCGAGGGCTCCACCCATCATGATTCGGCGTAACATCTCTGGTCTCCTTGTCTGTGGATCCGGCTCGGATCGGGAATCGAAGCGCGGGGTGCAGCCCGGCGGTGCTTTGGTTTGTGAAGCAACCCAAACGCACGCCCTGTGCCCAATCACTCAAAACGGCTCGATTCGCCGCGCAAATCCCGATTAGCCAAGGAATTCGGCTCACCCGCTCGCAGGCAAATGCTTCTTGGGGTTGAACGCCGTTCATCCATCAAGCATGGCCACCGGACACCACATCCAGCATCCGCCCGATGCTCCGGCTCGAAGAACACCTCTCCCGGCCGAGCAAGGGGCAGGAAGCCCCTGGCCCCCAATCCACCCCGACCAGCCACCTCACCGCGCGGGCGTCACCCGCACCTCATCCACCCACAGCTCCCCCGCGGCCCCATTCAGCCCCAACTGGACGATCGCCTCGCGAGCCTCCCGCGGAACCGGCACGCGCTTCGTGCTCTCGGTCCACTCGGTGGTATTGGCCGTCCACGGTCCCACAACCGCCTGCGCGATCGGCAGCCGCCGGCCATCGAAATAGTGGATCACCAACCCCGGCTGCTCCCCGCTGTTCCGCCCGGAGACAACGCCCGTCTGCCGATGCATCACCCGCACGTCCAGCCCCGTCACGTGCGTCCCGTCGATGCCGAACGCCTGCAGCACATGCGACGTCCGCCCCGGCTCCGGATTCTCGAACTTGAGTGAGCGCTTGTCCCGACCGGGCGACTCCTCATCCAGCCGCGCGCGGCGGTGGTAATGCCACCCGTCGGCCTGCCCGTTCTCGTCGACGTCCTCCTCGAAGCCTCCATTGGCCACCTTCGGATTCAGCGGATCGGGAAGCACCTGCCGTCCCTGTTCCGCCTGGCCCGTCATCGGCACGAACAGCGTCGGCAACAGCCGCGTCTGTTCGAGTTTTCCGTTCTTCTTCTCCAGCAGGTAGAACACCTGCTGATAACGCTCTCCCAGGGGGATGATCATCTTTCCCCCTTCCTTCAGCTGCTCTTCAAGCGGCTTGGGGATGCTCTCGGGCGAACAGGTGACGATGATCTTGTCGAACGGCGCCTGCTCGGGCCAGCCGAGGTAGCCGTCGCCCACGCGTGCGTGCACGTTCTCGTACTTCAATTGCTTCAGAAGAGCCTTCGCGCGATTCCCGAGCGGCTCGACGATCTCGATCGTGAACACCTCCTGCACCAACGGCGACAGCACCGCCGCCTGGTAGCCGCTCCCCGTCCCGATCTCCAGCACGCGGTCGGTCGGCTGCGGATCGAGAACCTCCGTCATATACGCCACGATGAACGGCGGAGAAATCGTCTGCTTGAAACCGATGTCGAGCGCCTGGTCCGTATAAGCCAGACTCTTCAGAGTCGACTTCACGAACAGATGTCGCGGAGTCGTCCGCATCGAATTGAGAACGCGCTCGTCCTTGATCCCTTCTCCCGCGATCATCTCGTCGACCATCACGTTCCGTGGATCGGCGTAAATGTCCCGCGCCTGTCCGCAGACCGGCGTCTCCATCGCAAAAACGCCACAGAACAGCAGGGCCGCAACAAGCCCTTTCGGGGCCCGCCACGACGAGGCGAGGGGATTGCGGACAGGTTCAGTCTGGCGGGGGATTGGCATCGCCGTTCGTCCCGATTTAGAGGTCAACGGGGTCACAAGAAGCCCGATTCTCACAAATCGCGGAAAACGCGGCCAGACGGAAAGATGCGTCGCGCCCGCTCCAACAGGGCAGGGGAGGCGGGCTGCAGAACGCTCTCCCGGGGGAGCCGCGGCAAGAGGTCCGCTTCACTTTCACCCATGCGGAAACTCGCCGGACCACCGTTTCCGACCCCCTCCAAGTTGCTTCCGTCAGCCTTTTGCCTAGACTTCGGAGCCTCGATGGCCATTCATGGCCCGGCTTCTCCTCCCGAGTGCGGCCACCCGCCGCCTGATTCGACGCCATGCCGCGCGCAGAAGCGAATCCGCAGCTCAACGCCCTTGTCCGGTCCGCCCGCGACATCGCGAAAGAAGTCCGCGCCGCGGCAGTCCTCATGCTGGCCGAAGTTCCGCTCGATTTCGCCGCCATCAGCAAGGTCTTCACCGAAACCCGCTTCATCATCACCTCCCACAAGCCCGAGGTGCAGGAGGCTGCGGCCGAGGACGATCTCCCCTGCGTCATGCTCAGCCACGAGCCGCAGACGCGGCAGGTCCAGCTCAGCGTCGCACTCATCGAAGCCATCGCCGACGACCTCGTCCCCACCGGCGCCTGCGTCGTCGCCCTCTATTCCAGCTTTGATCGCAAAGACATCGACTCCGTCAGCGTCATCAGCCTCACCGAACACCTCGCCAAACTCACGACCCGCGACCTCCAGCGGCTCGAAACGACCGTCCCCCTCGGCACCCTCCGCCGCGTTGTCGATCTGGCCGTCGAGATCGGCCGCGAAGGACGCGAAGGCAAGCCGGTCGGCACGCTCTTCGTCGTCGGCAATCACCGCAAGATCCTCGCGATGTCGCACGAAGGGGTGCACGATCCCTTCCGCGGCTACCAGAAGAAGGACCGCGCCGTCAGCAATCCGCGTGTCCGGGAGAGCGTGAAGGAACTCGCGCAGATTGATGGGGCGTTCATCATCTCGTCCGATGGCTATGTCATTTCGGCCGGCCGGATCCTCGACGCCAAGTCCGAAGGCCTGACGCTCTCCAAAGGTCTGGGCGCGCGGCACTGGGCCGCCGCCGCGATCTCCAAGACGACCGACGCCGTCGCCATCGCCGTCTCCGAATCGACCGGCACCGTCCGCATCTTCCAGGGGGGCGCCGTCGTCCTGCGGATCGAACCGATGGATCAGGCCATGAAATGGCACGACGTCGACACCGAGCCGCCGGGCGATTGAAAGAGAAGAACGGGCGTCAGCCTGCACCGGGTGTCATCGCACGCCGGTCACAAGACTTCTCCCTGCCCACAGCCCCCTCCGTCCCATCCCGCTATCATTCGGGGAGAAGGTGGCCGACAGGTCGGATGAACGGCCAACGCCCCGCTCCCATCCATCGTTCCACCTTTCGCCTTTAACCCGTCTCCAATCATGTTCGTCGATCGCGTCAACATTCACTGCAAAGCCGGCGACGGTGGAAACGGCTGCGCCAGCTTTCGCCGTGAAGCTCATATCGCGCGCGGCGGCCCCGACGGCGGAGACGGAGGGGACGGCGGCAGCGTCATCATCCAGGCCGAGCGAAACCTCGGAAGCCTCTCCAACATCCAGGGGCACCACCACTGGACGGCCGACAGCGGCCGCGATGGCCGCGGCGCTCTCTGCTCCGGCCGGAAAGGCGGAGACCTCTACATCTACGTCCCCCCCGGCACCCTCGTGAAAGACGCCCACTCGGGAGAGCTGATTTGCGATCTCCAGAAGAACGGTGAAACGCTCGTTGTCTGCAAGGGAGGCTGGGGCGGCCGCGGCAACAAGCATTTCGCGACGGCCACCAACAGAGCCCCCAGCGAAGCCGAACCCGGCAAGCCGGGCGAAGAGCGCGAGCTGCTCCTGGAACTGAAGCTGATCGCCGATGTCGGCATCATCGGCAAGCCGAACGCCGGCAAGAGCACGCTCCTCAGCCGGCTCACCAAGGCCACCCCCGAGATCGCCAACTACCCGTTCACGACGAAGTACCCCAACCTCGGGGTCGTCGTCGTGGCGGAAGACTTCAGCTTCGTGATGGCCGACATTCCAGGGCTCATCGAGGGCGCTCACGCCGGCATCGGCCTCGGCCACGAGTTCCTGCGGCACGTCCAGCGCACGAAGGTCCTCGTCCATCTCGTCGAGCCCGACCCGATGGACCAGACCGATCCCCTCCAGAACTACAAACAAATCCGCGAAGAACTGCGCCTCTACGACGAGCAGCTCGCCCAGCGCCCCGAACTCCTGTTCGTCTCCAAGTCCGAACTTCCCGATGCCCAGGCCCTCGCCGACCTCCTCCGCGAAGAAACCGGCAAGCCCGTCGCGCTCCTCTCCGCAGCTACCGGCCAGGGGCTGACCGAACTGATCCGCCAGCTGACCGCGATCCTGAAGGAATCCCAGCGCGAAGAGGATGCGGCCGAATCCCCGTCCGTGACGGGCGAGCAGGCACAGGTCGGAACGGGCGGGCAGGGGGCGGACGCCTCCTGAGCGACCCCACGAGCGACTCACCCTTTTCTGCCCTCCATCGGCCGGCTTACTCCGGCCGCTCGCCCTTCCATTCGTGTCCGCGCTGCTCACCCTCCCTTACCTGATGCCCTTCCTGGGCGGCATCGTCTACGTCTTCGCCGCGCTGTTTCTCAAACGCGTCGGCGAATCCGGCGGGGAAACGTGGAAGACAATCCGCGCCTGCAACTGGACCGCTGCGGTCGCGTTCCAGCCGCTGCTGCTGCTGGGTGGAACTTTTCCCGGCTGGGACCACATCTGGCAGCCCGCCCTTGTCGGCCTGCTCTTTGTCTCGGGCCAGGTCAGCACCGTCCTCGCCCTCAAGGTCGGCGACGTCTCCCTCGCGACACCCGTCCTCGGGATCAAGATGGTCCTCGTCGCAGCCCTGACGGCTCTCATCCTCCGCGAATGGCCCACGCCTGCTCTCTGGACCGCGGCCATCCTCAGCTCGATCGCCGTCGCGCTCCTCAACATCTCTCCCGGCCACCAGCGCCGACGGGCGAACCTGACCATCGCCATCGCCGCGTATGCCGCTTTCTCCTACGCGCTGTTTGATGTCCTTGTGCAGAAGTTTGCTCCGGCCTGGGGCACCGGCCGGTTTCTGCCGACCATGCTCGCGTTCGTCGCCCTCTACACCGCCTTCCTCCGCCCCTGGACCTCTTCCGCCCCGGCCGCTTCCCCCGCATCCCGCCCCTGGCTGATCGGCGGCGCCCTCTGCCTCGCCGCTCAGGCCCTGCTGATCGTCACCCCCATCGCGCTCTTCGGCCACGCCACCACCGCCAACGTCCTCTACAGCGCCCGCGGCATGTGGAGCGTCGTCATCGTCTGGCTCGTCGGCCACTGGTTCGGAAACCGCGAACAATCGCTCGGCCGTCTCATCTTCATCAGCCGCCTCCTCGGCGCGGCCCTGATGACCGCCGCCGTCATCGTCGTCCTCCTGAACCCCGTCGTCCGCCCCAATTGAAATCGAGGCCCCCGTACCGGGTGTGAGCGGCCGCGCTCGCCGCCGGGCTTTTCAACGGGAGACCTGTGACGAGGACCTGTGACCGCAGAAACTGGTCTGAACCATTGGGATTCCCGACCTGTGACATGTGTGACACCTGTGACGAGTTCCTGAGCCCGTCTCTCATCCGTCTCGCCGGGTGATCCGTCGCGTCTTTCGCGTTCCCAAAGTACAGACTCTCTACCCGGACGGATGAGGTTGCGCGCGGCCGTGTGGCGCCGCCTCCGCCAGCGCAATCCAAGCCGTCGCTCCAACGCCCGAGGCACCGGCCAATGCCGATGCCGCTCCGCCGATTCTCACGTCGGGCGAATCACCCTCCCGGACCGTACGCTGGAAGCAATGGAGTCCCGCCCTACGATTCCCTATCCTCCCCGGTTTTCCCGACGACGACGAAGTCTCAACGAACGACGAAGCGCAACCCATGGCAGACTCCAGCGGCAAGAAGAAACTCCTCGTTCTCGGCGGCGGCCCCGGCGGCTACCCCGCCGCCTTTGAAGCGGCCGATCACGGCATGGACGTCACGCTCGTCGACCAGGACCCGCAGCCGGGCGGAGTCTGCCTGAATCGCGGCTGCATCCCCTCCAAAGCCCTGTTGCATGTCGCCAAGCTCATCACCGAATCGCGCGAAGCGTCCCACTTGGGCGTCACGTTCGAAGAACCGAAGATCGACCTCGACAAGCTCCGCGGATTCAAGAACGGCGTCGTCGGCAAGCTCACCGGCGGTATCCGGGAACTTTGCCGCGCCCGCGGCGTGAAGCTGATCCAGGCCCGAGGTTCGCTGCTGAACTCGACGACGGCCGAACTCAAGCACGCCGACGGCAAGACCGAAAAGCTCAGCTTCGACTACTGCATCGTGGCCGTCGGATCCCGACCTGCGATGCCGCCGATGTTCAACCTCGGCGATCCGCGGATCATGGATTCGACCGGCGCCCTCGAGCTGGCCGACATCCCGAAGAAGCTGCTCGTCATCGGCGGCGGGATCATCGGCCTCGAACTGGGCCAGGCGTATGCCTGCTTCGGGTCGAAGGTCACCGTCGTCGAAATGCTGCCCGCCATCTGCGCCGGGGCCGACCGCGACCTCGTCAACCCGCTCCAGAAGCGACTGGCCACACAGTTCGCCGGCATCCACGTCAACACGAAGGTGAAGAGTCTCAAGGCGACGCCCGAGGGCATCGTGGCTGAGCTCGAAGGCGAAGGCGTCGAGTCGCCGCAGACGTTCGACCGCGTGTTGCTGTCCGTCGGCCGTGTTCCCAACGGCAAGGGGATCGGCCTCGAGACCACGAAGGCCAAGGTCACCGACCGCGGCTTCGTCGAGGTCAACAAGAAGATGCAGACGGCCGATCCGAACATCTTTGCCATCGGCGACGTCGCTGGTGAACCGATGCTCGCCCATAAGGCGACCCGTGAAGCCAAGGTCGCCGTCGAAGTGATCCTCGGCGAGCCGGCCGAGTTCGACAACCTCGCGATCCCGTCCGTGATCTACACCGATCCGGAAGTCGCCTGGTGCGGTTTGACCGAGACCCAGGCGAAGGAGCAGGGCATTGAGGTGAATGTCGTCAGGTTCCCATGGGCCGCTTCAGGTCGCGCCCAGGCGATCGGACGTACGGAAGGTCTCACGAAGGTTCTCTTCGAGCCGAAGACCGAACGCATCCTCGGCATGGGCATCGTCGGCCCGGGAGCCGGGGAGCTGATCGCCGAAGGCGTGCTGGCCGTCGAAACGGCCGCCGTCGCCCGCGACCTGGCGGAGAGCATTCACGCTCACCCGACGCTCTCGGAAACGATCATGGAATCCGCCGAAGGCGCGTTCGCCCAGGCCACCCACATCTACCGCCCGAAGCGAAAGTAGGTTTTGAGCGCGAGGTTTGTTGAACCGCCAGGACGCGAAGACGCCAAGGACGTGAAGACTCTTGGCGTCTTGGAGACTTGGCGTTTCTCTTCCCCTCAGTCGACAACCGCGGCCCCCGGATACACCGCGTCATTGAACCGGTCCACCGGCTCCTTCGCTGTCCACGCGATTCCGCGGAGCAGCAGGATCCGGAACACCGGGTCATCGAACGACCACGAGTAATGCCCGGGAATCGACACGAACACCCGCCCTGGGTTGTGGTCGAGCGTCCAGAACAGCGGCCACGGTTCATCCTCTTCCGGCGCGGTCGCCAGCACCGTCGCTTTTGAGAGGTCCCCGCGTAGCCTCCAGTAGCTCTCGTCCACCAGGTGAACTTCGTCGAAGTTCCTCGCGATCGGATGGCGCGAACCACGGGTGAACTGCAGGTCGAGCGGCCCATGCCGGAACTTCGCCCCCGGCCCCCACGACAGCCCGATCCGTTTCGAATAGTCGTCCCACTCCTTGCCTCCATCGACGGCCCAGTGGATGTAGACCAGCCCACCGCCCCGGGCGAGGAACGCGTCGATCTGTTTCGCCTTCTCGGGCGACCAGTCGCCGTGACGGTAGAACACGAGCACGTCCGATTTCGCGAAGTCTTCCTCGGCCGGCCATTCCCACGCCGTGGCCACTTCGAGTTGGTCGAGTGACCCGAGCAGTTCTTTCCACGCCACCTGCCAGGCCGGGTAATCATGCTCGCCCGGGCCGTGATCTTTCTTGCCGGCCACCAGTGTAACCCGCATCGGCCTCGCGGCCGGCGCATCGGCCGGCGCCCCCTGCAGCAGCGCTTCCACATCGGCCTTCTTCCGCGGCGGAGGCGGCGGCTCCTTGGCATCCTTCGGCATCGAAGGGGGCGCCAGCAGCAGATAGGCCAGCAGGTCGCGGGTCTTCTCGGGCCCCAGCGACTGCGGGATTCCGACCGGCATGATCGACGTCTTCTGCGCGACGATCTGCTCGATGTCGCTCCGGTCGATCACTTCGACGTTCGCTTTGGTGTCCGTCACATGCAGCTGCTCCCCGACGCTGCGGATCGTCCCCAAGAGCGCCTTCCCCGACTTCGTTTCGATCTGGAACGTCGTGAAGTCGGGGTTGATCGCGAAGTTCGGCGTGTTGATGTCACGCATCACGGAGGCGAAGTCGCGATGGACAAGATTGGAGAGATCGGGAGCCGCCTGGCCTCCTTTCCCATGCACGCTGTGACACTTCGAGCAGCCGGCATCGGCCCCGAAGAACACCTTCCGGCCGTTGGCCCAGCTGGCGCCTTCGAGTTCAGGAACCTTCTTCGCGACCTGGGCCTCGAGCTCGGTCGAGTCTTCCTCAGACCACGGAACATAAAATCGACGCAGCGGCATCGCGCGGAGGCGGTCGTCCTCTTTTGTGTTCCAGAATACGGTCAGCTTTGGCTCCTGACCGCCGGTTGCGAGAGCGACGTCCAGCTTCACCGGCTTCGACAGGTCGCCGGAAAACTCGAGAGATTCCTTCGTCCACTTGTTGGGATCGATGAAGCCCGGTTCGTTCGGTCGCCGAACCTTGATTCCCGTCGATTCGAATTTGCCGACGCCCAACCGTCCGGAACCTTCGAAGTGAAGCGTGACGACTTCTTCCGGCCACGCGTAATCAATCTTGGACCCGGGCTGCACCGCAGGCCGCAACATGTTGGGCAGGTCGACGTGACCATAGATCTGCAGTTCGCCCGACTGCTTCAACAGATCCCAGAGTTCGTCGTGTTCTTTGCTTCCGACCGTCACCTTTCGGCACACGGCCAGATCAAAATGCGGAAGCCAGCCAGTCCACCTCACCATTCCATCGCTCGCCGTCCACCGTGCGGCGAGTCCCTCCAGTGAGTAATCCAGGTCAATATCCGCCCGCTGTTCGATCGCGCCCTTCGTCGGTCTCAGCGACGGCCCCACGATCGACGCCGGCAACGTCACGGCATGCGCCACGCGACCCGGGCTCGGCTCCGTGACAATCGTCAGCGTCCGGCCATCAGGTGAAACCTGCAACGACCGCGCCGGTTGCTCAAACCGCGGCGCGACGACTTGCGCCCCGACGACCGCATACCCCGGCCGCAATGTTTCAAACCGGTCCCCCGCCCGCACCGCCGCCCCATACTGCACGGAAGTCTTCGCCGCCGCCCCTTTCAGCCATGCCGGATCGAGCGGCCTGTCGAAGGCCACCTTCACCTCATCTGGCCCGGCCGACCACGTCAGCACTGGTCGCGGCAGATCTCGATTGCTGTATCGAATCTTGTAGAGCGTCCCGCGCCCCCCGGGTCCGCTTCCCCAGTCCGGCCCGCCGCTGTGCGTCGCCACCAGCAACGCCCCGTTCAGGTCGATGCACGCATCCACCGTCAGCTTCTGCAGGCACGCGAACAATGAGTTCTTCGCGACATAGCCCCGTTCCGTCTTTCGAAGCGATGTCCGGTAAATCTTCCCCCGCGAATATCCCGTGACAATCGCATTCCCACGCCACGAGTCAGGCCCGAAGATCGGCCCACCCGCCTGCACCGGCTCGTTGAAGCAGAACCCGCACGTCGATTGATGCTGCGGCCCATAGTCGTAAACACTCGGCTCATCGATCACCCCCGGCAGCTTCTCTGGATGCCGCGGCGGGAACCCGTAATGCCGGCCCTTCTGAATGTGCAGCAGTTCATCGAACGGGTTGCCGTTTGCGAGCCATGTGGCCCCTTCCTGGTCCGTCGCGAACAGGTCCCCTGCGGAGTTGAATTTCATCCCCACGGCGAACCGCACACCCGAGGCGAACACCTCCCGCGACGAGAAGTCGGGAGCGATCTTCAGGATGGCCGCCCCTTCGCTCGAGGGGGAATAGTGGGCCTTCCCCTCTTTGTCGGTCAGGTAGCCGTTCGTGAAGTTCCGATGCCCGATGCCGACGTACACGCTCCCGTCTCGCGGATCAAACGCTGTCCCGAGGGCATCGACATTGTGGAGAATCGGCGGCCAGTCCTTCGCGACGACGATCTCCTCATCCGCCACGTCGTCGCCGTTGGTATCGACCACCAGCGACAGTTTTCCCTTCCCCGCCACGAACGCGCCGAAGCCCTTCTCGTATCCCGGCGGAGTCATCGCCATCCCGATCGGCGACACGATCCGCCCCTGGTTGTCCCAGAACTTGTCGGCCTTGTCTTCGAGGCCGTCGCCGTCGGCGTCCGACAGCAGGTACATGTCGCCGTTGTAGGCGACTGCCAGTGTCTTGCCGTCTGGTCGCGTGCTGATGTTGTTGATGTTCGGCAGGTCGAGCGGCAGTTCGAACGCCTCGAAGCCCGGCTCCAGCACCTGCACGGCCGGAGGATTCTCGACCGTCGCGAGCGGCGTCCCCACGCGCGGCCTCGTGGCCGTCATCAGGTCGCCGTACTTCAACATCAGGTAACCCCGGACGAGCGAGCCCCACGAGTCGTCCAGGGCTTTGTTGAACACCAGCACTTCGGCGATGTCGACCTGCCCGAACCCACGGGCGATCTGCGGACCCGGTTCGTTCGTATAGAACCTCGCTCCGACGGTGATCTCATCCATGCTCAGCGGTCCGCCGTCGCGCGGTCGTTCCCCCGCCTTCACGCCATCCACGGTCAGCGTGATCGTCCGCTCGCCTCGATCCGAACGCACTTCGAATACCTGGGCCGCCCCGAACGGAATCGGCTTCTTGAGCAGGTTCCTCGCCCCGAGGAAGCCTTTCCCCTCGATATTCAGTTCCGCAAACACGGTGGAAGGCGACGGCCCCTGGTCGATCGTCAGTCCACTCTGCCAGTCGCGCTGGTCCCGCGCGTTGAGCGCCATCAGGCCCCGGAACCCCCCGGCATTGGTCCGCGGAATCGCGACGAGAAAAATGGTCAGTGAATCAAGCTCGGCCTTCTGGTCGATGAGTCTCAGGCAATCGTCCATGCCGTCGAACCGCACGACCGGCACGCCCGCCACGCTGGTCCACGTCGGAGCCGATTGGTCGTTCGGAGCTTTCACATCGCGCCCCATCCCCGAGGCGTCGAGCCACGCATCCATGCGCGAATCGGGCTTCAGCGCAGGGAGTCCCTTCGCTTTGCGCGCCTCGGGCTGCCGGCCCGTATCGAGCCACAGTTCCAGACCCGGCTTGATGACCTGCTTCGGATCGGCCCAGGGCTCGGCGGCGCTGGAGAGCCGTCCCGTGAGAACGACGACGAGGAAAGCCCAACAGACACCAAGCCGAGACGCAGCCATGGTTCACTCCCGAGTTGTGGGGCATCCGTTATAGCGGCGTTCCGACTCGCGACGTAAGCGACCGGCACGATCGATTGCTATACTCCCCCGACTATGGAAATTCTCCCCGCCATTGACCTTCGCGGAGGCCGCTGCGTTCGGCTGCGCCAGGGCGACTACAACCAGGAAACCGTCTTCAGCGACGACCCCGCCGCACAGGCGAAGCAGTGGGTCGCCGGAGGCGCCACACGTCTCCATCTCGTCGACCTCGATGGGGCCAAGGCCGGCAAGCCGGTCAACATCGACGCCATCCGCTCGATCGTCCAGGCGGTCGACGTTCCCTGCCAGGTTGGCGGAGGTATCCGCGACGACGATGCCGTCAAGCTGCTGCTGAACGATATCGGTGTCGAGCGGGTCATCATCGGCACCCAGGCCCTCAAGCAGCCGGCGTGGTACATCCGCCTGCTGGAGCAGTACCCCGGCAAGGCAGTGCTGGGATTGGATGCGCGGGACGGGTTCGTCGCCACGGCCGGCTGGCTCGAAGTTTCTCACGTCGCCGCCACCGACCTCATCCGACAGTTTGTCGATTACAACCTCCAGACCGTCATCTACACCAACATCGCCAACGACGGCATGATGCAGGGAATCGATGACGGAACGCTGGCCGACCTTGCGAAGATGTCCGAGCTCGGCCCGGAAGTGATTGCCTCCGGCGGCGTAACGTCGCTGAAGGACATCGAACGCCTCGTCACGATCCAGAAGGATCACCCGAAGCTCGTTGGCGTCATTGTCGGACGGGCCCTCTACGAACGTGCCTTCACGATCGAACAGGCGATTGCGACGACTCCGCGGCCCGGCAATGCGGCCGGGTGACCCGAAAGCGGGTTCCCACCACTCCGTGGCAGACGCTGCCAGCGTCTGCGGACTGCCGGAATGACTATTCCGACGCTGGCAGCGTCGGCAACGACCCGGGTTTTGAGACCGCTGTCCCGTGAAACTCCGCCGCGTTCCCGAAGACTTCTTCGTCGAGGAGATCTCTGATTTCCCCATCGGCCGGGAGGGAAGCCACGCCGTCTACCGCCTGACGAAAACCGGCCTCGGCACGCTTGAAGCCGTCGATGCCATCATCCAGCGCTGGAAGATCGAGCGGCAGAAGATGTCGTGGGGGGGCCTGAAGGATCGCCACGCGGTCACCGGCCAGTTCCTCACGATCTTCCGGGGCCCGAAACGTGACCTCGAGCAGAACAACCTCCATCTCGAGTATCTCGGCCAGGCGCATCAGCCGTTCACCGCCGCCGACATCCAGGCCAATCGCTTCTCGCTGGTCCTCCGCAGTCTGGGGGACGACGACGTCGCGTTCGCCGAAACGGCGCTGGGCGAAGTCCAGAAATCGGGCCTCCCGAACTATTTCGACGACCAGCGGTTCGGCTCGATGAGTGCGGCCGGAGAGTTCATCGCCCGGCCCTGGATCGAAGGGAACTACGAACGAACGCTCTGGCTGACATTCGCCGAACCCCATCCGTTCGACCGCTCCGATGAAAAGGTCGAAAAGCAGATTCTGCGCGATCATTGGGGCGACTGGCTGACCTGCAAGGCGAAGCTGGCCCGCTCCCATCGCCGCAGTGTCGTGACCTATCTCTGCGACAAACCGACCGATTTCCGCGGCGCCTGGGCCCGTGTGAAGGTCGATCTCCGCAGCCTCTATCTCTCCGCCTATCAGTCCTATCTCTGGAACGAGATGGCCGCGGAGTACCTGCGGCAGAACTGTCCGGCCGAGTCGCTCATCGACGTCGCGCTCAAGACCGGGCCCGTCCCGTTCTTCGGCCAGTTGCCCGACGACATCCGGCTGAAGCTGCAGCAGTCGTCGCTGCCGCTTCCTTCAGCGCGGCAGAAGCTCGATCCCGGCCCGACGGCCCAACTCGTCGACGAAACGCTCAGTAAGCACTCCCTCGAACTCCGTCAGATTCGCGTGAAATATCCCCGCGACAGCTTCTTCTCGAAGGGCTGGCGAAAAACGGCGATCCGCGCGGACGGCCTGTCCTGGTCCGCGGGCGACGATGAAATGGCGAACGGACGCCGCCGGATGACGCTCGACTTCACCCTCCCCAGAGGCTCCTATGCGACGATTCTGATCAAACGGATCACTGTCGCCGGCCGGCCTGTGGAGGATGAGGAGCCGAATCCAAGCGCCGACGACGCGGATGCGTCCATGGCCGAGCCCTGAGTCGGCTCGCGTCGTCGAACTTGAGTCGAACCGCGACGTCGTGACGACAATCTCGGGGATCGCTCTCCGCATCCTTTCCAGCCTGCCCCTTAAAGTCTGCCTGTCTTGACTGACCGGCACGACCGCGACGACAGGCGCGCTGCAACTGGCAGCGAGTCTGCAGTCGCGGGCCCCTTCGTGACGAACATCAAAGGTAGCCAGGTTGACTCAATCACCCCGGCGGAATCGCGTCGGAAGGCACTGCAGGGAGGCGGGAATCGATGAATCACACGGCAGCGTTGGAACCGAAGCGGCGTCTGGGACGTGGGTTGTCCGCTCTACTGGGTGGCAACGCCCCCGCGTCGGAGGAATCCGAAACGCAGCAGGATGCGGAACTCCGCAACCTCAGCGTGCACGAGCTCACCCGCAATCCGTTCCAGCCCCGGCGCGAGTTCGACGCTGAATTGCTTGGCGAGCTGTCCTCCAGCATCAGGGAGCACGGCGTTCTGCAGCCGCTGCTCGTCCGCGAAGTCGACGGCGGATTCCAGGTCATCGCAGGTGAACGCCGCTGGCAGGCCTCGATCAAGGCTGGCCTCACCACGGTCCCCTGCCGGATCGTCGACGTCATCGACAAGACCGCCTGTGAATACGCCCTCGAAGAAAACCTGAAACGCAAAGACCTCGGCGACCTCGAAAAGGCCCAGGCGTTCCGCGACTACCTCAACGCCTTCAGCTGCACCGTCGAAGAGCTGGCCAAACAGCTCAGCATGAACCGCTCGACCGTCAGCAACTTCCTCAGGTTGCTCGACCTCGCCGAGCCGGTGCGGCTCGCGCTCGCGTCCGGCAAGATCACCGCCGGGCACGCCCGCGCCATGCTTCCGCTCGAAGTTGCCGACCAGCTCGCGCTGTGCGGGCGCATCCAGGCCGAATCGCTCAGCGTCCGGGCGACCGAAGCCGCCGCCCGGAAAATCCTCGGCCGGGGACCGGCTGAGAAACCGGCCGAAGCCGCCGCATCTCCGGCCGGTGAGCCCTCCGAATCCGATCCGAACGTCATCTCGATGACCGAGGCGGCCGCGGAGCAGGACCAGGAACGGACGAAACACGTCGCCTCGCTCGAAGACCAGCTGCGATCGCTGCTGGGCGCGCAGGTCACCATCAAGTTGACGTCAAAAGACTCCGGATCGATCGTGATTCCCTTCACGTCGAACGACCAGTTCGAGCACATCGTGCGGCAGCTCCACCGCGCAGCTGCCTGAGCACCACTGATCGTCATGGGCGTGAAACGCTCGTCGGGCCGACCCGGGACCGACGAGCGTTTCGCATTTTGATACTACACGATCCCCGACAGGGCCCCCTGCTCACCCCGCAAACCAGTCATCCGTCAAAAGCCCCAGAATAAACGGGCCCAGCATGATGATGACGGTCGCCATCATGATCAGCACCGCCGGGAACAGCATCTTCACCGCTGCCTCCCCCGCGATCGTCTCGGCCCGCTGCGTCCGCTTGAGACGCAGTACATCCGCCTGGGCGCGGAACAGCAGCGCCAGCGGCGTCCCCAGCTGTTCCCCCTGGATGATCGCCCCGATCAAAGAGCCGATCTCGTCGTCCGACAGTCGCTCACGCATGGCGTCGAGCGCCGCCGTCCGGCTCTTGCCCATCTGCATCTCGGCCATCACCCGGCCAAACTCCTGCCCCACCGGCTCCTCGCGAAACTCCCGCACCCCTTCCTCGAGGGCATGCAGGAATGTCGACCCGGCTTCCATCAGGAGCGTCAACAGGTCGAGCAGATACGGCAGCGCCAGCTTGATCCGCCACAACCGGTAACGGGCCGCCTGCGTCAGCGATCGCCTCAGCAGCAGCGCAATGACCGCCGTCCCGACGAACCCGAGAATCAGCCCCGGCGGACCCATCTCGCGAAACAGGAGGATCCACAGCGGAATGCTCAGCAGCACCGACTCGATCTCCGCGACCGCCAGCCATTCTTCCGGAGACCAGAACCGGGGCCGGCCCGCCGCCTGCAGTTCTCTGGAAATCTCGGGAAGGGCGCCGGAGAACCACCGCCGGTTCATGCGGGCCAAAGGGCCGATCACCGGCTCCGCCAGTCGGTAGAGCAGGCTGATTCGTCGCAGTTCTTTCGCCCGCGAAACGTCATACCGCCACGCCTGGACGGTCGTTTCATCCGCCGGGGAACCGGCGAGCGCCGCGCCAAGCGCGAACACCCCCCCGCCGACGAGTGTCGACGCCAGGAGTGGCCAGAGATCGCCCGAAACCGGCATCGCGGAAGCGTCGCAGGAATCATCCGATCATTCCAGCGGATGAAGGAGGAACCACGGAAAACACGGAAGAGAGAAAGGGAGCTCGAAGTCTTTTATCCGCTCGATCCGTGTGATCCGTGGTTTCCACCCTTCAGCCCAATCATCGGCCGCCCTACGATCACGAATTGCTTTGTCCGCGTACCCTGGAGCCTGTCGTGTCTGCGTCTGAAATCGTCCATGTTTCGCTCGGCGAACGCAGCTACGACATCGTTCTCGGACAGGACCTGATCGCGAACGCAGCCGCGGCGATCAATCCGTGGCTCGCGGAGAAGGGACTGGGCAAAGGGACAGCCCGTGGGGTCGTGATCGCAGACCGCAATGTCTCGGGCCATGCCCGCGTCGTCGCGAACCACCTGCAGGCGGCGGGATGGGATATCTCGGTCGCCGAGGTCGATCCCGGCGAAGCCTCGAAGAACCTGGGGATGGCTTCCCGGCTGTACGACGCCCTGGTGCAACTGAAGACCGATCGGAAGACGGCCATCATTGCCGTCGGCGGTGGAGTGATTGGCGACCTGGCCGGATTCGTGGCGGCGACGTTCAATCGCGGGCTGCCGTTCATCCAGATCCCGACGACGCTGCTGGCCGACGTCGACAGCTCCGTCGGAGGCAAGGTCGGAATCAATCACCCCAGCGCCAAGAACCTCATCGGCGCGTTCCATCAGCCCTTCGGCGTGCTCATCGACACCGATTGCCTGAAGACGCTTCCCCGTCGCGAGTACCGCAGCGGGTTGGCCGAGGTCGTGAAATACGGTGTGATCCTCGACGCCGACTTCTTCGGATGGCTCGAACAGAATGCCGAAGCCCTGCTCGAGCAGCAGCCCGGGCCGCTGCGTCACGCGATTGCCCGCAGCTGTCAGCTGAAAGCAATGGTGGTCGAACAGGATGAATTCGAACGGACAGGACTGCGGGCCGCGCTGAACTACGGCCACACCTACGCCCACGCGTTTGAAGCGCTGGCCGGGTACGGCGAACTGCTGCACGGCGAGGCGGTCTCGATCGGAATGGTCTGCGCGAGCCGCCTGGCGGAACGCCTCGGTCGCATTCCAGCCGAAATGACAGCGCGTCAGATCGAGCTGTTGAAACGGTGCGAACTTCCCGTCGCGATCCCCGAAAACCTGAAGGTTCGCGGCCCGGAACTCGTGGAATGCATGCGGCTCGACAAGAAATCGGTCGCCGGCAAACTGCGGTTCGTCCTGCCGACGAAGCTCGGCCACGTCGAACTCGTCGAGGGCATCGACGAGGCCGAAGTCCTGGCCGTGATCGAGGCCTGTTGAAGCCCCGCTTCAGTTACAGCTGAAACCGGGCGGGAAGAACTTCCCTCGTCCGGCGGCCGATTTCGGCTGCTGCAGGCGCCGCCGGATCACGTCCAGCACGAACTCCGAACGCCGGTCGACGTCGATTTCCGACAGCACCCGGTACGACTCATGGCTCGGCATCTTGAGGGCGAACGCCAGCACGTCGCACAACTCGCCCAGGCAGATGTCCGACGCCAGCAAAGGGGCCAGGGCAGGGCGATGCTCCGTCTGCGGGCACAGCTGGGCGAGGGCCTCCATCAGGTCTTTGCGCCGCTTGTCGCGGCAGAACTTGGAGACGTTCGGAATGACCTTCTTCAACTCCTTGAGCTGCGCGACGCGGTAAGGCTCATCGGTCGACAGCTCTTCCAGAACCTCCGCCCGGCACACTCCGCGAAGCATCAGCAGGTAGCGGCCGTCTTCGAGCTTCTCATGGGCGGCGATTGTCCCCACGCAGACGATCGGCTCGATGGGAACATTCTTCGTGCCGTAATACGGCTCCCATCCCGGCTTCAGAGTCGCCATCGCGATGATCCCCTCGCCTGTCAGGGCATCGGCCGTCATCACTCGATAACGCGGTTCGAAAATCTGGAACGGCTGCGCCATCGACGGAAAGAGCGCCGGGTGTCCCAGGGGAAACAGCGGGGCGGTGAACAGGCGCGGGTCCTCCGCGCAGAACTCATTCATCCCGCTCATGCGGGGACCTCCATCGACGTCGCGGCATGCAGAACCGGGATCTGTTCCTCGTGAAGTGAAAGGCCCGTCGGATAATCGCGGGCCGCAAGCAGGGGAGCGAACGCAACGCGCAGATCCGCCAGCAGGCGCGGCAGATCGACGAAGCATTGCCCCGGAGGAGACGCCGTCAGGTAACGGACGGCCGAAAAGTACATCTTCCGCGCGCCGCCGAAGTTGCCTTCGGCAAAGTGGTGCAGGGCCACGGCCGCGTGGATCAGTCCCTGGTAGAAATCACGGCCCGGGCCGATCGTTTCACTCCACACCTCTTCCAGCACGTCATGACAGGCGAAAAACTCGCGCCTGTTGAACAGCCGGACGGCTTCGATGAGTCGCGGATCGTCTTGCATGGCGGAGCCGCGGATGGGAATTCGGCACTACGAAATCATGAGCGAAGAGGCATCGGACGAACGTCCTGCCTATGATCGCCCGCGTGATTGGAACGTCGCATGAGTGTAGGTCGATGCGTTCGGAGATGTCCACGAGTCCTTCCCCAAAACCGCGAATTTGCAAGGCCCCGCGCGAGAGCCAGGCGGCCCGGGCGACTCGTACCCTGAACGTTGCAGGCGTCCTCGCCGATACCTACGCCAACGCGACCTGTGCGCTGCGCCACAACTCCGCGTTTCAGCTCCTCGCCGCCACCATCCTCTCGGCCCAGTGCACGGATGAGCGGGTCAACATGGTCACTCCGGAGCTGTTCCGGGAATACCCGACTCCCCAGGCTCTCGCGGAGGCCCGGCAGGAGGACGTCGAGAGGATCGTCCAGTCGACAGGGTTCTTCCGGGCGAAAGCCAACAGCCTCCGGGGGATGGCCCAGGGCCTCGTCGAGCGGTTCGACGGAAAGGTCCCCAGATCGCTCGAGGATCTCGTGACCCTGCCAGGCGTCGGACGCAAGACCGCCAACGTCGTCCTGGGAACGGTCTACGGCATTGCCAGCGGCGTCGTCGTCGACACCCACGTCACGCGGATCACGAACCTGCTCGCACTCACGACCCACAGGGACGCCGTCAAGATCGAGCTCGACCTCATGAAACTCCTGCCGGAGACGGAGTGGGTCGATTTCTCGCATCGGCTGATTCACCACGGTCGGAAAATTTGCATCGCGCGTCGGCCGAAATGCACCGAATGCCCGCTGCTGCCCCTGTGCCCGCGTGTCGGCCTGCCCGAGCTGGGCGTCACCGGCAGTGACGGGCCTGCTGCGGCGAAGAAGACCTCGAAGAAGTAGCTCCGCGTTGCCCGCACAGGCGGCCCAGGCCGTGGGGCAGGGGCTCCGAAATCACCCCGACCTGTCAAGAGGCCGGTGACGAGGCAGGAATTCCGCAGGTACGATTGTGGGAGCATGATCCACGAAGCCTCCAGACCGAATCGAAAGGCCCGCCGCGGGATCATCGCCGGTTGCTTGCTCTTCGTGGCCCCTTTCGCCGGTTGGTGGTACTGGCCGCGAGGCGATGCCCGCCTGGTTGGGAAATGGCAGCTCGAGTACAAGTCTTTGGCGCCCGGCTTTTCGGGAAATGGAACGCTGTGGCTTTACTCGAATGGCGCGTCCCATTTTGTGCAGAAGGTCAACACCGTCAGTGCATCGTCTCCATGGTGGGTGTCTGAGGGCAGACTGTTCCTGGGAGAAACCCGGGACTCGTCGCATCCACTGAGAGTTGCCGCCGACTGGTTTTTCGAGCGGACGTGGCATCACCCTCTGCCGCCCGGCGAAGTGTTCGACATCGTCGCACTCGGGCAACAGCAGATCACCTTGCGCTCCGCCACCGATGGAATCGCAACCCTGACGCGCATCCCCGAATAGCAGTTTTCTTCATCACTGAACCAGCGCTTGCCACGAACCAAAAGGAGCAGCCGATGATGTCCCACCATCATGACCGACTTCTGTTGTCCCGAGGGCTGGCGCTCGTGGTGATCGCGACGCTCCTGCCGGGCTGCTCCCGCGACGACAAGGGCGTCACGATTGCTCCGGCCGGACTCAGTGAGGATCAGGCCCTGGAACTCGCCGCCGAGGCCTCCGCCAGCGCGGTTCCCGCCGATCGTGAAGGCTTCCGCCCCCTCCATCTGCGTGATTTCCAGATGTTCGCCGCCGAGCCCGATTCGTGGCGTGAAGAAAGCGGAATGATCCTCACGACCGGTAAGCCGAAGGGATACATCTCCTCGCGGCGGGTCTACAGGAACTTCACCTGGCGGGCCGAGTTCCGGTTTCCGCCCGGCGATGATCCTTCCAAGGCCGACCAGTCGAACACCGGCTTCATGCTCTGCATACAGGAGCCGCACAAGGTGTGGCCGAGGTCACTCGAAGTGCAGGGGAAGTGGATCGAGATGGGCCAGATCAAGTCGAACGGCGGCGTGCCGGCGCTCATGATCAACGACGATCAGGCCGCAAGAGAAGCGGCCCGGAAACCGGTGGGCGAATGGAATGCGATCGAGATCACCGTCAAGGACGGGACCGTCTCTTCGATCCTGAACGGCAAGGCGATCTGCATTGCCGAACCGGGAGAGTTGAAGTCGGGTCGAATCGGACTTCAAGCTGAGAACTTCCCGGTGGAATTTCGCGGCGTGCGTATTCGGGAAGACTGAAGTTCGGCGAGGGCACTCTCTGCCATTCGGCAGCTTGTCACTTGAGGCCGGGCGAACGTATTGTGCGAGCACGAATCGCTGGCTTACGATTTCTGCATCTTCATTTGATGGGGAGGGCTGATGCTCTGGGCTAGGTTTGTGCTGCTGGGCGTTCTCTGGAGCCACTGCTGTTCCGGCGTGGTTCAGGCCGATCTGATTCTCTATTCATTCCAGGGGACGATCACCTCGATCCTCGGCCCATCCGACGTGTACGGCATCAACGTCGGCGACTCGTTCTCGGGAGTCTTTCAATACGACACCGCGACTGCGTCGCCGGACGGCCACTCCAGTCCGGACATGGGGTCGTACGGCCTGAGCGCTTCACCATCGAACCTGATGAACGTGACGATCGATGGCCTGCAGTTCACCGGAGGACCAAGCGACGTGCAGGTCGCGAACGACACACCCGCGGATGACCACTTGCTCATCCGGCAGTCCATGAACGCGGGACTTCCCTCCGGATGGAGCGCCACAGGGGCCACGCTGAATTTCGCCTTTGTCGACTCGACGAAATCGGTGTTCTCCGGCGACCTGTTGCCCTTCGCGTTCAACCCTGACGATTTCGATTCCGCGACGATCGGTCTGCGGCTCACGAACATCGTGACGCCGGGCGGTTCAATCGGGTCCGCTCTGATTACCGGAACCATCGATCTGGACGCGCCCGTCGCGACTCCGGAGCCTTCGAGCCTGCTGCTGTTCTCGCTGGCCGGCGGGCTTCCCATTGCCTCGAAAGTTCGTCGCCGGCGAAGAAACTCGGCGGACGACTCGGTTGGTCCGAACAGACACTGATCGATCGAGACAAACCCGGTCTCGCAGACTTAGAGAGTCGGCAGGGACGGAAGAGAATGATCCGCCGGCTGGATCGTCTGCATCTGCAGCGTTCCTTCCCACTGCGGCTGGCCGGCCGGTTTCTGCCGAGGCTTCGCCGATTCCGAAAATGGACGCATCGGCTTCTTGGCGGGCGGCGCCGCCGGAATCGAAGCGCTCTGCAGCTGAATGGGATTCGGCTGCGTCGGCATGCTCTTCGGCGAGTAGAAGTCGGAAGGCTGCGGCGCCCCTGGAGCTTCACCCGGGAAGGTCGGCATCGACGGCGGCGACATCAGCATCGGCGCGGAATGGGCCGCAGGCGAGGCGAGCGGCGGCGCCGGCGGGATGGACGGAGGCTGACCCACGTCGTGCATCGGCGACGCCTGTTCCTGCATGATCGGCTGGGTCCCCGAGGCCGGCACATAGTGGTTCGGCTCGGTCGGCGGTGCTCCGAACAGCGCGGCGCCGTAGTTCGGGGTCCGCATCGACGTCATGGGCTCGGCCATTGGCTGTCCCATCGGCTGGTTCATTGGCTGCCCCATCGGATGAGCCGGCGCCATGTCGGGCGGCACGGAGGAGCTCGACGGAGGGGCGGCGGGCCCCCCGGACGGAACGGAGGACTGCGACGGGGAGGCGAGCGTCGGCTGTTGTTCGCCATGCATCTGGAACGACTGCCCGGGCATCATCGAAGAATGCGGCATCGACGAATCGGACATGGCGTGCTGCTGGCAGGTCGAGCACGCGCTCGACATCTCCATCGGCATGCCCCCGTCCATGACCATTCCATCTCCGCACGACGAGCAGCCGCCGAAGTAGTCGCCTCCGATGATCTCCCCGTCGATGATCTCTCCCTCGAACCATTCGCCGCCGCACTGTCCGCAACTGCAGCCGCCATGGTTCATCCGCCCATGGCCATGCCGCCCATGCCCGCGCATCGCACGGCGATTGAGACGGTGACTCCGCGCCATGCCGTCATACAGCGGAGGGAGCGGGCTGCAGATCTCGCAGGTGGGATCGTCGCAGCTCGATTCGACGCAGGCACGCGAGACGAGCCGGCTGTGGCGGCTCCCCCAGCGGGCCGATCCGCAGCCGGACGTGCACGCCAGCGCGCCGATCGCCGTCAGAACCAACCAGGACCGCGCATGCATGGACTCACTCCGTCAAACTGGGAAGACTCTGCCGGTCGTATCGACTATTCCGGGCGGCCGACTTCATCGAAGTTGTCCGGTCGGCAGGAATGGCTGGAGTTCCCCTCCGCGCCCGGGGGCCCGCCTCGACGGCCGTTGGGCCGGAGGCAATCCGCTTACAGTGGCCGTCGGGTTTCGCTAATTTCTCCGCTCGGCCCAGAAAGCTCCCCCGGGAACACTATGCACGAGCTGCGGAAAGATCCGATCGTCGGTCGCTGGGTCATCATCGCGCCGGAGCGGATCACCCGGCCCGTGACCGTCACGGATAACGAGCCTGTCGCGAATCCGGAGGATTTCGACCCTTTTCTCGAGGGTCACGAAGACGCCACGCCCCACGAAATCCTGGCGTACCGCAATCCTGGCTCACGTCCGAACGGCCCCGGCTGGCGCGTCAGGGTCGTCCCCAACAAGTTTCCCGCCCTCAAGGTGGAAGGGGAGCTCGTCCGTCGCGGCGACGGCATGTATGACAAGATCACTGGCATCGGTGCCCACGAGGTGATCATTGAGTGTCCACATTATGAGACGAACCTGTCGCGACTGAGCGTCGAGCACATCCGCGAGGTCCTCTGGGTCTATCGCGACCGGCTCGTCGACCTCCGGCGCGACCCCCGGCTGGTCCACGGGCTGATCTTCAAGAACAAGGGAGCCCTGGCCGGGGCCTCCCTCGACCACAGCCACTCCCAGCTGATCGTCAGCCCGATCGTCCCCATCACGATCCAGGAAGAACTCGAAGGCTCCGAAGCGTTTTATCGGTATCGTGGTCGGTCAATTTTCAGCGACATGATCCAGCAGGAGCTGGCGACCGACACGCGCGTCGTTCTCGATACGCCGAACTTCGTCGTCCTCTGCCCGTTTGCGAGCCGGTTTCCCTTCGAAATCTGCATCCTGCCGAAGCAGCACGCGAGCCACTTCGAGAATATTTCGCGTCAGGCGATCGAAGACCTCGGGCAGGTCCTCAAGACGGTTCTACGTAAACTTGAGTTCGCACTGGACGACCCACCGTACAACTTCGTCATTCACACCGCGCCGTTCGACCGTCAGGAACTCCCCCATTTCGTATGGCACATGGAGATCTTTCCGCGGCTGACACGCGTCGCCGGATTTGAATGGGGCAGCGGCTTTTACATCAACCCGGTCCCGCCCGAGAACGCGGCCAAGTTCCTGCGAGACACACCGGTCGATTAGGGTGAGGTTCACGGAGGTCATCCTTTCAACGACACCGTCTTGCCGGTGCGTGCCGATTCTTCAATGGCGGCCATCACGATGTGGTCGGCGAGGCCTTCCCGGCCTGGCGTACGTGGCGGCTTGTTCTCCAGAATGCACTGCGAGAAGTGTTCCATCTCCGCAGCAAAATGGTTGACAGGCGTGATTTCGAGCCTGGTTTTCTTCCACTTCTCGCTGATCGTCAGCACCTGGCCCCGGTAGCTGAACGCCTCTTCAAGGTCGATGAACCCCTTGTCGCAGTGCACCCGGTAACGGCGACTTGGCGATGCATCGAAACTGCAATCGCTCGTGACGATGACGTTGTTCGGAAATCGCGCGGTCCATGACAGCCCGGACGGCACCTCCCGGAACTTCGCGTTCCCCTTGGGCTGGTAAACGAAGGCAGCTACCTCGACCGGCTCGACACCCGTCAGGTAACGCGTCGCGTTCAGGCAGTAGATCCCGATGTCTCCCAGCGGCCCGCCCCCCAGGTCTTTGCTCAACCGGATGTTCGGGGCCTGGACGACCTGGTTGTTGCTCGCGGATATCGACTGGATCTTCCCCAGCGTCTCGTTCCGACACAGCTCGATCGCCGTCATGTTGAACGGCTCGTAGCGAAGCCGGTAAGCGATCATCAGGTGCTTCCGGGCCGCCTCGGCTGCGGCGATCATCGCCTTGCACTCGTCGACGGTCACGGCCATCGGCTTTTCGCACAAGACGTGCTTGCCCGCCTTCAGGCCGCGAATCGTGTATTCGGCGTGCATGCTGTTGGGCAGCACGATGTAGATCGCCTGGACGTCAGGGTTCTCGGCCAGCTTGTCGTAATTCTCATACCCGTAGATCGACGACTCCTGAATGCCATACGCCCGGGCGACCTTCTTCGCCTTGTCGGGGTGGCCGCTCACAAGTGCGGTCGGCCGCGAAAGCCGGCAGTCTGCAAAGGCCGGCATGATCTCTCCCAGGGCCAGTTCTCCCAGCCCCACGATCGCCCAGCCGACGGTCTTCCCAGGTTTGTCGGGAACGTCGAGTTTCGGTGGTTGACGGTCCGGCGGAGCGAGGGGGACTTCCTGAGAAAATGATCGCCCGGCGATCAAACTAGTTCCTACGGCTCCAGCGGCGCCGAGGAACTGGCGTCGGGAAGGGGAGGGAATTGCAGCCATAAACACTCTCCGGCATTGGAAATCCGTTGATGGGCGGCCAATCGCAAATCGAATGCCGTCTCGCGAATCGCAAGTTCGGACCCACCAGATCGAAATGGATCAATTTGCCCGGAGGGACGATCTTCGAGCCGGGGCCGCGAATTGCCTTCAAAGAGGCGCTGAAAGAAGCGATTGGTCCGATTCTTCCAACGCGCCGGGTTGCGCCGCCTGGGGTCTGCCGTCTGGGGTACAGATTGTTTCGGTTGGGATGATTTTGCGGGGTGGCCTGACCGTGAGGGTTCTGGTTTGGCAACGCAAGTGTGGCCAGAACTCATCAGCAAAGGGCCTCCGGGCACGCGCCTGACCAGCTGCGTTTTGATGCACCGGCGGATTTCTCAGCCCAGTCGGTCTTCTCTGTGAGACGTGACCTAACCTTTGACGTGTACGGGGCGCTCCGCAGAGAGCGAATCCCGTTTCCGGTCCCAGGTCATCGCAAGACGTTCCGCCCATGAAAGCCCGACGCGTCCCCATCGAACGCCGCGACGATCACCGCGGTGCGACGATCGTGGAGACGGCGATCGTCCTGCCTGTCTTTCTGACGTTCCTGTTTGGCGTGATCGAATTCGGGCATGCGTTCATGTGCAACGCGACCCTCACCGCCGCGGCCAAGGATGCCGCCCGGTATGGTTCGGTCGATGGCGTCACGAGCCAGCAGGTCATCGACCGGGTCAAGGCACGCATCAACGGCGCGTTCAAATCGTCGAAGGCGACGGTCCTCCTGAAGGACGCGGCGACCTACGAACTGACAACCACGAATCCTTCCACGGTCAACGTCTCCAACCTGCCCAACATCGAACTGAGCACCACCGACTCGAGGCATCTGTTCATCGTCCGCGTGACGGTCCCCTACGACCAGATCGCGATCATGCCGCCGTTCTGGGCCCGGGGCCTGACGCTGCATGGCGATTCCGTGATGCGGCACGAGTAGCAGAACAATTGTGCTTCCTTCGATCCGAAAGTCAGCAATCGATTCCATGAACACCCGCCGTCCATCTTCGAGCGTCGCCACCAACGACCGCCGCGGCACGGCGACTGTCGAATTCGCGGTCATCGCCCCCTTGTTCCTGCTCCTCGTCCTGGGGACCTGGGAGATGGGCACCGCCGTCCGAGCCTCCAACAACCTCACCGCCGCCGTGCGCGAAGGCGGTCGGCTGGCGTCGATGGATTTCACGGGAACCGTCGCTTCGAACCAGACTCCCAACCAGAAGGTCGAACAGGATATCCGCGCGTTCCTCAACGCGTCGGGACTTCCCGGAGCTCTCGCCACGATCTCCATCACGCATGCCGAGGGCGCCAACGCGGGACAGACGTTCAATCTCGCGAACAGCACGAACTATCTGGCCCTGTTCAAGATCAGGGCGACGATTCCATTCTCCTCAGTCAGCATGTTCCCCAACCGAATCATGAAGGGGACCACGCTGAAGGCGGAATTGGTCACACGACGCGGAAGGGTGCGGTCTGCCAATTGAGTGGAGCGGTCCTGCCCATGGATCGGGGCGCTGAAGATTTCCTTGCGGGCAAATGATTCGTCCGCGTGCCATTGCTGAAGAGGCCAACTATGAATCGTCATCTGTTGCGTGGGGCCGCAGTAGGCGCCCCCCGCGAAAAACTGCGGCGGGGTGCCTTCATGGTGCTCGCTGTGGTCTGCCTGGCCACGGCCATGGGCTTCGTCTCGCTGTGCGTGGACGTCGGCTACCTCTCCCTGGCCAAGCAGCGGATGCAGAACGGCGTCGACGCCGCCGCCCTCGCCGCCGCCATGGAGATCAGCAACGCCATCCAGAACGCCGGCCCTGACGTCACCAACGTCACCGCCTACGCCGAAGCGCAGGCCCGTCTCAAGGCCCGCGATGTCGCCGCGCTGAACGGCATCTATATCAACCCGACGCGAGACGTCACGTTCGGCCAGCGGTCCGCCCTCGATAACAACGGCAACTGGCAGATCACCTGGAACAAGACCCCCAGCAACGTCGTCCGTGTCACCGCCCGGCGCGATGATCCCGATGCGTCGAAGCCCGACGGAAAACTGAAGCTGTTCTTTGCCGGCGTGCTCGGCGACAAGACGGCCAGTCTCGTCACGACCGCCGCCGCCTATGTCGAATCGCGCGACATCGTCTGCGTCCTCGACTTCTCCGGCTCGATGAACGACGACAGCTCGTTCTGGGATCTCTCGACCCGCGATAAGCCGACTGTCGAGAACAGCATGCTCGACATCTACAACACGCTTGATGCACTGAAAGATTTCCGTGGGCTGGCATTCGATCCCGATTACCTGACCCAGACCGACTCCAGCGGCGTGGTGAACGGCGACGTTGTCTTCAAAGACACCGAGGTCGACGTGACGGCGTCGCGCTCAATGACGACCGTCAAACTGACGTTCGACAACAACACCACTCAGACCTGGTCCAACCAGGGAACCAGCGGCACCTACAAGCGAAGCAACGGACTGCGCTCCATCGACCGCGTCGATGTGACCGTGAAGTACGAAGACTGGGGAACGACCGCTTCGGCATCGAAGAGTTCGTCCGGCAAGTCGGCGACTGTCACCTTCAACGGCAACAGCAACATCCAGGTGTCCACGAACACGAACATGTCGGACATCAAGTTCGTGTATCACCCCTCGGGAACCACCACGATCTCGGCCAGCGGCAAATCGAAGAGCGCCACCGGCACCTCCGGCAAGTACATCAGCCAGGTCCAGGTCCGCATGAGCGGCACGTGGGTGACGGTGAACAACCCCAACGGCTCCTCGCCCGACGTCATCACCGAGAATCTGGAATTCGTCGATAGCGTCCAGAACGTGAAGGACTTCTTCGACCTGACCGACGGAACCTACCCGTGGAATGCCGGCGGATCGAACTCCAAGAACTGGGATGATTTCGTCAACCACTGCCGGACCCACAGCCAGGTCTCCAACGCCGGCTACAAGCGGATGTACGGAGGCAAATGCCTCGTGAACTACCTGCTCGAGCAGCGGCCGGCCTACCACCAGACGAACGATCTCTGGCGGACGGCCCACTATCCGTTCCACTCGCTCAAGCAGGGCGCGATGATGTTCGCCGAATTCGTCGAGGACCTCGGGTTCGATGACGAACTGGGGTTCGTCAGCTACGACACCGAGCATCGTGTCGAGAAGATCCTCGACATCGACGGGTTCAACTTCGATATGACGCAGAACCCGATCAACAACCAGTTCGCCAACTTCCGTGAACTCGTCCGCCACAAGCAGGCGAATCACTACCTCAACACCACCAACATCGGCGGCGGCCTCAAGGAAGGAAAGCAGCTGCTCGACCTCTCGGCCCGCCCCGGCTCACGGCCGACCATCCTGCTGATTACCGACGGTCTGCCCAACGTCCGCGATTCAAGCTATTCCCTCCCGGGCAACTGGAACTGGAATACGCTGTTCGACTACGACGGAAACGGAACCGCCGACTACACCACCTCCAACGCCGACGCCCGCTACGCGCTGGGCATGGCCAAGCAGGCGGTCGACGCGGGCTACACGATCCACACCCTCTCCGTGGGGTCGGGAGCCGACGTCGAGCTCATGAAGGCGATCGCCTGGATGGGTCGCGGCACCTCCATTACCGTCCCGGGCAACACCTCCATCACGGCCATGGAAGCCGAGATTCTCGAGGCGTTCAACCGGATCGCGGCCTTCGTCCCTCCGGCGAAACTGGTCAATCCGGAGTGATCCACCCGGTTGGCGAAGCCACTCGACCACGCGGCCTTGCGCATCTCCGATCGCCAGGCTGCGTTTGTTTTTTCACCTCCCAAATCACGGGGCATTCCCAATCCGCAACCGGAGACCTACGCTTGCATGAGGCGCACGATTCTCGCTCGCCCCCCAATGCGAACGCTCCCCCCCGGTTCCATGTTTCGAATCACCAAGCACATCGAGTTCTGCTACGGCCATCGCCTCCTCAACTACGCCGGGAAGTGCCGCCATCTGCACGGCCACAACGGCCGGGCCGACATCGTCCTTGAAGGCATGCAACTGGACGACCGCGGCATGGTCGTCGATTTCACCGATGTGAAACGCAACCTCGCCACCTGGATCGACGACCACCTCGATCACCGGATGATCCTTCATCGCAACGATCCGGCGGTTCCCATCCTCAGGGACCTTGGCGAGCCGCTCTATCTGGTCGACGAGAACCCGACCGCCGAGAACATCGCACGGATCATCTACGAGCAGGCGAGCGCCATGGGAATGCCCGTCACCGAGATCTCGCTCTGGGAAACGAGCACATCCTGCGCGACCTATCGGAAGCCAACGCGCTGAACCACATTCCACCCTGGTCGAGCGAAGCAGGCGATGGGAGAGCGAGGCTCCTGTCGCGACGCGAATCCTGCCAGCGAGCCACCTGAGGGAAACCCGCTACACCGGCGTTTCCGCCAGCGGCCTCGTGCGCCCCGAGGCTGAGTTCGTAATCTGTGTCACCGACGTCTCGATCCCTCTGCACAGCGCATCCAGGTCGAGGTCGTCTTCGTCGAAGCCGAATGGCTCTTCGATGTGTTCGGCCACCGTCTCGAGGCCGAACAGGAAGTAGGCCGTGATCATCGTGAGCGGAACCGTCCACCAGCGGAACGACTCCACGATGCCCCAGGGAAAGGTCGCGAGGTCGAGGGCGATGCACTGCCTCGCGAATGTGCGATACGAGCGGACGATGCGGGTGTTCAGGATCCGCTCGCACGCGCCGCACACGTCCAGCATCGTCCGCAGTTCGACGTCGATCAGCCGCAGCTCGTTGGCGTCGACGATCCGTTCCGACTTCAGTCGCCCTAGTTCCGCATACAGCCGTGTGACAATTGCGGCCGGGGTGTGCGCGCCGGCTTCGGAGTCGTCGAGAAGCTTGGCAGTTTCGCGGTCGCACGGCTGACGACGCAGGTGGTCCCTTAGCGCGCGGGGAAACGCGATGATCAGCTTCTCCATCCGCCGCCGTGATTCCTCCGGCAGGTCGACGAGGTGAAACAGCTTCGCCGAAAGGTTCCTCGAGGCGTTGACCAGCGAACCCCACAGCGTGCGCGCCTCCCACCAGCGCGTGTAGGCCGCGTTCGTGCGGAACACCAGCAGCCATCCCAGCACGAGCGTCAGGGCCGCATGGATCTGCGCAGGGAAATCGGCGAAGTCCGCATAGCGCGTGTGCTCTTTCCAGATCGCCAACAGGGCGTACATCCCCATCAGCGTGGAATAGATGGCCACCCGCGACAGAGTGCGGCTGTTGGTCAACGGCGTCAGGGTGTCGCGGATGGGCATCGTGCGTCTGCCGGGGCAGCCAGGTCAGAGTGTGTCAGGTCACATGAAATGGAAACTCTTCAGGAACGGCCTGTGATCCCTTTCGACTGAAAAGAAATTCGCCGTTTTTCCGCAAGCCGTACTTCAGTCCCCCGCCGCTGCCGCCGCCAGGGCCGCAAACGCGACCGCCGCAGTCTCCACGCGCAGCACGTTTTTTCCCAGAGAGACCAGCCGACCGCCTCGATCAACGGCCTCCTGCACTTCGGCATCGGTGAAACCACCTTCCGGGCCGATCGCAGCCCGCACCGTCAGGAACTCGCTTCCGGTTCCACTCATGCTGGAGACGAGCGCTCCGGCCGGATCGCCTCCGGGGTGCGCGATCCACGACGGGCCCTTCTTCAGGAAATCGCTCAAGGCCTGCGGTTCTCCGATCCGCATCAGACTGTTCCTCCGGCACTGCTTGCAGGCGGAGAGAACCGTCTGCTCCAGCTTGGCGAGCTTCGTCTCACGCGGCTCGACGACCGACCGTTCGCACTGCAGGGGCACGAATTCCGCGACCCCCAGCTCCGTCGCTTTTTCCACCAGCCATTTCAGCCGGTCTCCTTTCGGACAGGCGACCCCCAGGACGAGCGAAACGCGCGCACCGGAGTCTTGCCGGTGGGGGCCGATCAGCGACAACTGTGCATCGCGCTTGTTGAGCTTCTCCACGACGGCGTCCACCGAACGCCCCTGGCCATCAAACAGCTCGACCTGCTGCCCCGGCTTCCCCCGCAGGACGTGGGCGAGGTGATGGAACTCCTCGTCGGTGAGTGTGACGGTCGTGCCGTCGGAGAGCGTCGGGCAAAAGAAACGGTCCATGACTCGGCTGACGATTCAGTTTCGGCGGGCGATGGTCACCGCACGGAGGCGGGAAGCCGATCTTAACCATACACGGCGGCGACGCCTCGCCGGGGCCGCGGCATTGTTCGAGCTTGAGGAAATTCTGGTGATTGACCAGCTGACCGCGGAGTGGTGGTTTCCGACCGACGCAAGTCGCGAAGCGGCTGCCCGCTGCCTCCACCTGTTCGAGCGGGGAAGCGGCTGTGGCCTGCTGACCGGCCAGCGGGGATGTGGAAAATCCCTCATCCTCAAACGCTTGGCCCGCAAAGCCGCCCGCCTTGCCCAGCGATCGTTCCTGGTCGACCTCAGCGGCCTCGATGCGACCGAATTCCGCTGGCGGCTGTGCGCAGGCCTGAAACTGAACCCCGGTGCACGCGACACCCGCGCTCAGCTCTGGACCCGCATCACCGACGCAGTCGAGGGGGGACGGCCCGGTCGTGCCTCGGTCGCCGTCCTGCTCGATCACGCCGACCAGGCCGAAGGTGACCTTCTCCCCGAGCTTCGCCGCTGGCTGCAGCTCGCTGACGACAACCGCCAGGTCGTGACCATCCTCGCGTCGCGCTCCCCCGCCCCGGTCCCCCTCCTCGATGCGATTGGCGACTTCATCGAACTGCGGTCGGAAGTGCGGCCGCTGTCGATGTCGGAAGCGGTCGAATTCCTGGAAGGTTGGACGCGGGACGAAGCTGTCGATCCGAGTTCCTTCGGAGTCGATGCCGCAGCGGCGCTCCATCAGCTCACCGGCGGCAAGCCGCGCGAGCTCGCCCGCCTGTTGCGTCTGTCGGCCCTGGCGTCGCAGGCCGAAGGTGGCGTCACACTCGATGCCTCCGCGATCGAAGCTCTTCAGGCCGAATTCGTCGGCTGACGACCTCACGCCCACCATACGTGAGCGACCGGCTTGTTACCTGACTCCGGTCGAGGGCGACGCTACCGCTCCGGCCTCGGACCCGAGGTTGTCAGCATCGATCGCCCGTCCCCCTGCGCCGCTCCCGGCGCGAAGGCGTACATCGGCGGGTGGAACTGCAGCAGGCCTGCCAGCGCGGAACGGACTTCAGGCGGGTCGGCGAATGCCGTCCCCCCGGGTTCCGACGCCAGCAGCAACGCCCCCGTCGGCGTTCCCTTGATCCAGCTCGACCAGACCGGCGATCCGGCCTGCATGAGTGAGACCTTCCACACGCTCGTCCGTTGGACCCCCATCGAACCGGGGTCGATAGTAAAAGCGAATGGGGCATCGTCGGTGACGCTGGCGCCGGCAGCAGTATAGCGTTGGGCGAACGTCTCTTTGATGTGATTGATGACGTGCGGGCCGGTGAGGTCCGACGTGATCACCTGGATCTGGATCGGATCCGTGGGGCGATGGACGACCGAGGCTGTGCGGGTGCTGGCATCAATCTGCTTTCGGATCGCCTCTTCGGGCAGTTCGGCTCCCGACAGGATGTACGACTTGTCCGACGCGTTGATGGCCGCCACGTACCAGTGGTATCCCCCCAGCGATTCCCGGCAGTGTACCCCCGTCGTCAGCTCGTAGTTCCACACGACGCGACTCTTCGCCAGGCTCACCAGCGCCTCGCCGTCAATGAGCACATGATTCTCATCGCAGAACTGGATCACATCCCCCGTGACCGGAATCCGCATTCGCGATCCTTCGCGGCCCGTATCGGTCTCCACGACCACCAGCTCCCCGCTTCCAGCGCCGCCCGAGAGCACCGCCGCCCACTCGCCCCGATGGTCAAACACGGCCGCGAGCGGCCTGTCTCCCGCAAGGTCCGATGTCGCGATCGATCCCCGCACGTTTCCTGTCAGCGTTTCCACGACGGCGATCCGCGACTCGTTCGGAACGCTGACCAGCACATGATCGCGGGCAGGACTGAGAGCTGGCCGGATCGATCCGATCGAGAGACTGTAAACCTGCTTCCACCCGGGGACTTCCCACACGGCGAGTTCATCTGCGACCGCGATGAGAAGGTGTTGCGCATCGACGAACTCCACGAACCAGGGAACCTCGCCATCGGCCCGCGGTCCGGCTGGCTGGCAGCCGCCGAGATGGACGCCATCGCTCAGTGACCACAGGTCAACGCGTCCGGAACCATCCTGCGCCAGCGTGGCGACCGTCGTCGCGCCGGCATTCACGGAGACCGCAACCGTCGGGAATGGGAAGTCGACCCGGTTCTTCGGAATGCCGTTCACCAGGTCGAACGTCTCGACCCACGCGGCCGTCTCTGTGGACGCCCCCACTCCGAGCGGCGCGGCCGCGTAGCTTACGGCGGCAATCGGCGGCGTCCCCGCCGCCAGCACCACCTGGTGCACGAAGCCGCCCGGGATCTTGAACCCGTCCGTGTCGAGCTTTTCCGGAACGGCAGGCGGAGAGGCCAGACGCACGTCCCACCGGCCGGCCACCGGGAACGATTTTCGGGCCGCGCTCGAACGATCTCCTTCCACCACGGCAGGCCCCACCAGCGGGACAGACGGGCGTGGTTCAGGCATTGGGGCGGTCGCCGACGGCGGCTGATCGATCTGGAGATTCAAGGGAATCGGCGACAGTTCCCGGCCGTTCAGCGCCAGCGTGATTCCCGGGCCCGGCGAGACCAGCGGCGACACCGGAGGGGGGGGAAGCGTCCGGGCGACTTCCGACCGTGAGGCGTCAACAATCACTCGCCCCGCAATCAGGAAATGTCCGCCATCCGGGAGCGCTTCGAGGGGACGCCCCTGGTAATTCTCGTCGCCAAACACGTCGGCGACCGACACTGGAATGTCCGGCAGTCTCTTCGGTCCTTCGAGTTCGATCTGCACCACCCTCAGGCTTTCGCCTTCATGGATGACGGAGGCGAGGCGACGGCCGTCGCGCGAAAGCGCGATCCCCAGGGCGTCGCCCGGCTCCCCGGCCAGCCGGCAGGTTCCCGCCGGTTCACCCGTCGTGAGGTCGAGAAACTGCACCAGGTTTCGCTCCGACGATTCCCGCTTCACGACCGCCAGGTACTGACCGCCCGGGCTGAGAGTCCACCCGTCGCCCACGTTCCAACGCTCGACCTGAATCTCCCGCTCGCGACGTCCCTCCGGGAGCGAATGGACGACGCATCGGCCATTTTCCGCGAGGACAAGGCGGTTGGCAGCGCTGAACGCCACGAGCTCGAGCCGCAGTCCGGGGGTCGGGATCGTCTTCACAGTCTTGCCGGTGGCGACATTGACCACGATCACGAAATCGTCGAACTGCGGTTTCGCGGCGAACAGCGCCCCATCGGGACTGACCGCCATCAGCCGCGAGCTCTCCAGCGCGATTCCCTTGATCGTTCCGACCTTGCGGTTGGCGGAGAGATCCCAGAAGTCGCGTGCATCCGATTCCCGTTCGTTCAGCCCCAACCCGACGTACGGCGAGGGGAGATCGGGGGTCACGATCCGGTAGCGTGATCGCTCGCGCCGGGCATCGCTCGAAGGAGCAGGCCCCGGTGCGGTCACCAACGAGGGGGTGGCCGTCGCCAGCGGGCCCGTCGAGGGATCGAGCCGCACACTCCATCCCGTCCCTACGATGATCTCGGCAGGGACTTTCGGCGCGTTGGGCGTTTCGACCGGAGCGTCGGCCGGTTTCGTGGGAGCAGGTTTCGGCGCCGCCGGCTTCGGGGCGAAGGGATTCGTCGAACCTCCATCCGCCGGCGGAGCCTTCGGCGCAAACGGATTGGCCGGCGGCGCGGCCGGCGTTTCAGCCGCCGGCGTCTGCTCCGCCGGGGGCTTTGCCTTGGGAGCGAACGGATTCGTTCCCGGCTGCGCCCACGCGGGCGTTCCGCTCATCGCAGCGGCGAGAATCAGGCAGATCGTCAGTCGGCGCATCGTAGCCCTCGGAGTCGTCAACGAACGTGCAGCAGGACTGGAACCATCCGGACAGGATTCCCGGTCGCGGAATACGTCGGGGCCAGCGGAAAGGCGCAGTGGCTTTGTCGAATTTAACGGTTCCTGCGCGGCCTGAATACATGCTCTTCACGTCCGCGCGTGATCCTGCTGACCACCACGCGGCGCGCAACCGCGCAGGGATCGGTGGAGGGACCATGAAATCCATCGCAGCCAATGCGTCACACACGCCAATTCGTGCCGAGATCCGGCGGCCATCGACGAGTTCCGTCGCCCCATCTTTCTCCGCCGACAGAAGTCGAGAAGAAGGAGGGCAACAGAAGCCGACCGCACCCTCTGCCGCGCACGCCTTGGCCTCCTTGCCCGGCCCGCAACAACTCAACCCCCGACCCGTTCAGCAGATCCGTCCCATCGCCCGCCGTCGGCCATTCGACAGATGACGGCAGGCCGCCGATTGGCCAGAATGATGAACTCCTCTTAATCTCCCACCTTTTTCTCCCCCGTGCATTTATGTGGAATCTTCGTCTGTTGATGGGCACATTCGTCGCCCCCATCGGTGTCGCCGCTGCGCTCGTCAGCGTCCATGCCGCCGACTCCGCTGAGGCCCCCCAAAGCGATCCCGTCGCGAAACTGCAGGCCGCCGCCGCAACCGACAACGTCTCGGAGTTCGGCCACTGGGGGAACGACCCGAAGAATTACAAGATGTGGGGAACCCACTCCAACCGCCTGATTCCGATCTACACCTTCGGAACCAAAGGGGCCGGCAAGGGAGTCGACCTCGAAAGTTACACCGGCGCCAACAGCCGCTATCGCCAGGCCGACAAGATCGAGGAACTCTACGGCTACGACGCCCCGGAGACCCTCAACCCCTCCGCCGAGTATTGCGACCAGACCGACATCTACCGCATCCAGCGCGCCGCGCTCGACGCCGGGAAGAAGTACGTCTTTCTCATCGTCTTTGACGGGATGGACTGGCAGACGACCCGCGCCGCCGCGATCTACAAGGCCGGCAAAGTCGGTTACGACTCCGGACGTGGAACCGGACTCCACTTCCAGGATTACAAGGCCGGCGGCACGACCCAGTTCGGCTTCATGGTCACCAGCCCTCACAACGAGGGAACCGACATCGATGTGAACCTGCAGACGGTGAAGAACCCCGGCGGCGAGCTTCGCGGCGGCTACAGCGTCGAGCGCGGCGGCCCGAATCCCTGGACCCCCGGAACCGACAAGCAGTACCCCATCAGCCAGCCCAAGGACGCTGCGATGCGGCACGCCTACACCGACTCATCCAGCTCCGCCACGAGCATGACCGCCGGAATCAAGACCTACAACAACTGCGTCAACGTCGACTATGCAGGGGTGAAGGTCGCGACCATCGCCCACGAAGCTCAGCGCGAAGGATATTCCGTCGGCGCCGTGACAAGCGTTCCCATCAGCCATGCCACGCCCGCCGCAAGCTATGCCCATAACGTCCACCGCGATGACTACCAGGACCTCACCCGCGACCTCATCGGTGTGAAGTCCGTCGCTCATCCCGAAACGCCTCTCCCGGGCCTCGATGTCCTCATCGGCGGCGGCTACGGCCACGAGGTCAAAGGAAAGGACGCGAAGAAGATCAGCGCGGCCGATACGCAGGGCGACAACTTCGTCCCCGGCAACCTCTACCTGACCGATGCCGACCGCGACGCCGTCGATGTGAAGAACGGCGGCCGGTATGTCTTCGCGACCCGGACTCCCGGTCGCACGGGAAGCGACGTGCTGAAAGAAGCCACGGCAAAGGCCATCTCCGGCAAGCACCGGCTGTTCGGATTCTTCGGAGTCGGAAGCGGCAAGGGCCATCTCCCGTTCCGCACGGCCGACGGAAAGTTCGACCCCGTCCAGGGACGCGCCAAGGCCGTCGAGTCCTACACCCCGGAAGACATCAGCGAAAACCCGACCCTCGTCGACATGGCCGAGTCGGCCATCTCCGTCCTCTCGAAGAATCCCAAAGGCTTCTGGCTGATGGTCGAAGCGGGCGACGTCGACTGGGCCAACCACAACAACAACGTGGACGACTCGATCGGTGCTACGATCAGCGGCGACAACGCCGTGAAAGCCGTCACGGACTGGGTCGAGAAGAACAGCAACTGGAACGAGTCAGTCGTGATCGTCACGGCCGACCACGGGCACTATCTCGTCATCGAGAAGCCCGAGCTGCTGGTTCCGGCGGCGAAGTAAGCCTCATTGGAAATGGGAAACACCCCGGCTGCTCAAAGCAGCCGGGGTGTTTTGCTTTCAGGCATCCCGTCGCCAGATCGGCTCGAACTCAAGATGCTCCGCGCCGCGATAGCGGGCACGCGGCCGAATCGCTTCGCCGCTCGATGACTGTTCCATCGCGTGAGCGCACCAGCCGACGAGTCGACTGCACACGAAGATCGCCGGGTGCAGGTCACGGCGGAATCCGAGGTATTCCAGCAGCCGACCGAAAGGCCAGTCGAAGTTGGAGGGCAGCCGCATCTGGGCCCACACGGTGTCTTCGATCACTCCCGCCAGTTCCTCGCGGGACGCCTGCTTGCGCAGCTGGGCGATCCGCTGGCAGTACGATTCCAGGAGTGCCGCCCGGGGATCCGACTCCGTGAACACCGGATGTCCGAACCCGGCGATCCGATCCCCCGCTTCCTGCCGCGCCCGAACCCACTCTTCCGCGTCTTCCTGGCCTGGAATCGCGTCGAGCACTTCGAGAACCGAGCGATCGGCCCCGCTGTGACGCGCGCCGATGAATGTGCTCAGCGCCGCCTGGATCGCGGAGTAAATGTCTGCGTGCGTCGAGCCGGCCAGCCGCGCCGAGAAGCTCGACGGAGTGAACTCATGCTCAATCGCGAGGATGAGCGCCACTTCGAGAGCGTGCTCTTCCAGTTCCAGCGGGGAGCGCCCCTGCAGCAGGCGGAACAGGTTGCACGAGAAACTCAGCGACGGATCGAATCGGCGATATTCCTTCTTGTTCTCGGCCGTCTCCCCTTCCCAGCCAGGGTACCGCTGGCTGCAGATCGTCGACAGCAGCAGCGGAACACGCGCGAGCATCCGGATCGCCTGCGCCTGCCCCGCTTCGCCCACCGCTTCCCCCGATTGCGGATCGCCATGCGACAGCAGGTTGATCCCCGTCCGCAGCGCCTCGAGGGGGCTGATGTGCAGCGGCAGCAGCTCGAGCAGCTCGGGGATTCCGTCCGCCAGTTCCGCCTCATCCGCCAGCACGCTGATGAAATCGGCGAACCGCTCTTCGTTGGGAAGCTGCTCGTACAGGAGGAGATAGGCAACTTCGAAAAACGAGGCGCCCTGGACGAGATCGTAGATGCAGTAGCCCCGGTATCGCAGACCGTCATCCAGCGAGCAGATGTCGGTTTCGCCGGCGATGACCCCGCGCAAGCCCGGGTGGTAGAACTCAGTCGCCATCGTGCCATTCCTCCATGAATGGGTCGAGTCCAGCCGGCGGCAGTCCGCCAGTCTGGGTGTGTCGGGAGTCTACCGGTCGTCTCCTCGAAATGGGAGTCACTGACCGGCCGACCTCGCTCCCCGGCCGGAACCATCACTACAGTGCGTTTGTTCACCATCCTCCTGTCCGCGAATGTCCTCGTCTCCTGCCCCCCACAACGACCGCACCGACGCCGCCGCGTTCCCGCCCGGGGAAGGCAGCCCCTTGCAGTCGCCGCTCCGCTTCCTGCCGGGGGTCGGCTCGGCGCGCGCAGCCCTGCTCGAAAAACTCGATCTGCGGACGGTCGACGATGTGCTCTGGCGTCTCCCGCGCGATGTGCTCGATCTCACGCAGGTCAAATCCCCCGTCGACCTCGTCGAAGGCGAACTCCAGACGGTGCGCGGCGTTGTTGCCGAATCGGACTCCCGGGAAACGCGCCGGGGAACGCTGACAGCCGCGCTGCTCGATTGCGGCGACGACTTCGTGCGGGCCCTCTGGTTCAACGCCCCCTGGATGCGACAGAAAATGCAGCCCGGGTCACGCTGGCTCTTCTCCGGAAAACCGAAGAAGAAGGATGGCCGCTGGGAGTTCTCCCATCCCAGGCTGCAGCAACTTGGTGAAGAGGATGACGACGCCCACGGCGGCGTCGTGACCCGGTATGGTCTCACCGAGGGACTCCGCCTCCACGAGATGAAGCGTGTCGTCCATGCCGCCCTCGAGCAGGGAGGCGAATATGTTTCCGATCCGCTCCCGGCCCCGTTCGCCTCCGCGAATTCGTTGATCGCGCTGACAACCGCCGTCCGCCAGGTTCACGAACCGCGGTCCATGGCCGAGTATGAATCAGCTCGCCGGCGACTCCTGTTCGATGACCTGCTGGAGTTCCAGGTCGGCGTGGCCCTCCGTCGCCGGCTGTGGGGCCGTCGCTCCAATCCCCCGGTTCTTCCGGTCACGGCGAAAATTGATGCCCGCATCCGCCGGCTCTTTCCATTCCCGTTCACCAACGGGCAAAACGCCGCCATTCGCGACATCATCACCGACCTCCAGTCGGGACGTGCGATGCACCGCCTCCTGCAGGCTGATGTCGGCGCCGGAAAAACGGTCGTCGCGATCTACGCGATGCTCGTGGCGATCGCCGCGCAGCACCAGGCGGTGCTGATGGCCCCCACCGAGCTGCTCGCGATGCAGCACTGGCGAACGATCGACGGCTTCCTGGAGGGGAGCCGCGTGCGACGTGCCCTCCTCACCGGAAGTCTCACCGATTCCAAACGTCGCGACGTTCGCGAGCGTCTGGCGGCCGGGGAACTCGACCTCGTCATCGGCACGCAGGCCGTGATCCAGGAAGGCGTGAACTTCGCGAAGCTCGGCGTCGCCGTCATTGATGAGCAGCACAAATTCGGCGTGGCTCAGAGGTCCAGGTTCGCAGGGCAAAGCAGCATGGCGCCCCATGTGCTCGTCATGACGGCGACGCCGATTCCGCGCAGCCTCTGCCTCACGCAGTTTGGCGATCTCGACCTCACCAGCGTCACCGACCTCCCGCCCGGTCGCCAGAAGATCGTCACCTCGCGCGTGACCGCCCCGACCTCGCGCCGGAAAGCCTGGGAGTTCATTCGTGGACGGCTGCAGCAGGGGCGGCAGCTGTATGTCGTTTGCCCGTTGATCGAAGGCGACGAGGCCACCGGACGCGCAGGCGCCGCGCACGTCTTCGAGCAGCTGCAGCAGTCGGAACTGGCGGGAGTGCGACTCGGTCTCGTCCACGGTCAACTCGATCGCGACGACCGGGATGAGCGAATGGAGCAGTTTCGCCACGGCGAGCTGCAGGGGATTGTCGCGACCACCGTGATCGAGGTTGGCGTCGACGTTCCGAACGCAACGCTGATGGTCGTCCTGGACGCCGAACGCTTCGGCCTGTCGCAGCTGCACCAGTTGCGGGGACGCATCGGTCGCGGCTCCCACCAGGGCTACTGCTTCCTGTTCTCCGAATCGAATGCGCCCGATGCGGTCGCGCGGCTCTCGGCCCTTGAAGCGACGAGCAGCGGGTTCGAGATCGCCGAAAAAGACTTCGAACTCCGCGGCCCGGGAGATGTGCTTGGCACCCGCCAGCACGGCGAACTGCCTTTGCGCTCCGCCGATCTGGTGCGCGACAGGGACCTGCTCGAAGAAACCCGCACCGCGGCCATGCAACTCGTCGAAAGCGGCGAAATCGACACGGCCGAGTTCGCCCCGCTCAAGTTGATCGTGCTCGACCGCTTCGCCGAACTGATGGACCTGCCGCGGACGGGGTAGCTCGGCGCCTCCCTTAGGGTGACGCTTCGTTGAGCGGCTCGCCTTCGGTCACTTTCTGGATGAAAGCCAGTGACTTTTCGATCACTTCCGGCGTGACGCTCATGTGTCCCGCGGTTTCATAGTGATGAAAAACGTGCGGACAGTTCTTCTCCTTGAGCACCTTCACCATCGCCAGAGCGTTGTCGATCGGCACCGACTTGTCGTTGTCCGCATGAAAGATCAGCAGCGGCTTCATCGAAGGTGAGGCATAACGGATCGGCGATGCCAGCTCGCGGGCCTTCATCGGCTCGATGTCGGCAGGCGTCCACAGATTGCCCCACGGGCAAGTGGTGAGGTCGTGCGGGCCGGAGACGCAGATCGAGGCCCGGAAATCATCGCGGGCCTTTTCCCAGCCCCCGGTCTTCGGGTAGTCGCCGTTCCCCATCGTCGCGGCCAGCGACACCATGTGTCCTCCGGCCGACTGCCCGATCAGAAAGATGCGGTCTTCATCGATGTTGTACTTCTCGGCGTTGGCATGCAGGAACCGGATGGCGCACTGCACATCCTGATAACAGGCCGGCGGAGCGGAGCAGCCGCGAAGCCGGTAGTCGATCGTCATCGCGAAGAAGCCGAAGCCGGCCCACTGCTCGACGTTGATCACACCGTTGTCGCGCTTGGTTCCGCGCATCCAGCGGCCGCCGTGAATGGAGAGAATCGCAGGCGTTTTTCCGGCGGGGTTTGATGGGTAAGCGATGTCGGCCAGCAACGCGGCGCCAAGGACCTGGCCGTAGATCGTGTCTTGCTGGGTGACCACATTCGACGACGCTTTCGCCCCGGTCGATTCTTCAGCAACGGCGAGGGAACCAGGGAGGCCCATCACGATCAGGGCGCAGGCAGTCATCCATTTCATGGAGCAGGACTCAGGTGGGGGACTTCGGAGGGGACAGACTACTTCGTCAGAGTGAACTTGAGGCCATCGATTCCCGCGGCAGGAACTTCGGCCGTCAGGCCGCTGGCAGCCGCCGCGAGGTATTTCGCGGGAACCGGCCGCAATGGTCCATAGTGGGCCGGCCTGGGCTGCGGCTTCTCGCCGGGGTCCGGCAGGGCCGGAGGCGAGATCGAAACGGCGTAGCTTCCGACTGGAATCTTTTCGATCAGGAACTCTCCGAGTCCATCCAGCTTCGACATCGCGGAGAAGCCGGTGACGGACGATTCGAACGATACGACGCCGTCCTGCAAAGGCTTGCCGTCCAGGGTGACGGTTCCTGACGCGCTCGCGTACTCGATCGTCCGTTCGTTCGAACAGCCGGAGGCCGCGACGATCATCACCAGCCAGATCACTGAGTTTCGGAGAGGCGGCATGGACATGGTTCGACAGATTCCGAGCGAGGGGGCATTGCAGAGATGGGAAACTTTCAGAACTCGCCGACAGGTGTGCCGTCGTCGCGGGCGGAAAGCCGGAGTGTGGTTCCGAAGTCCATGATGTCGGCAATGAATCGCACGCTGCCATCCGAGAGCAGGCCATGGATCCCGCCCACATGCTGGCTGTTCAGAATCGTGTTGGCGTCGTAGCTGCTGTCGGAGCCGGTCGACACGGTCTGCGAATTGATCCGGTAGCGGACAGTGGTGGTCCCGGTTCCGAAGGCCTGGGAGCTCGCCGACAACGTCACCGGATCGCGGTACGTCGTGGTCGCATTCCCGGAGGTGTAGCCGGCCCAGCCGCCGAAGTAGTTGTTCCGGATATCCATGCCGGCGACCGGCGCCGACTGCTCGGCGACCAGCAGGGTGTTGGTGGTGCCATCGGTGCACATGCCGATATGGAACGGAATGTTGGGCATGAGCATGCCGTTGTTGCAGAAGATGCCGCCGTAGCCGAGCTGCACCGAACAGGTTCCGGTGGTTCGCCCGGCGGGATCCGGCGTCGCTCCCATGACGCCGACGTAGTCCATCGTCTGGCCGAGGTCGGCGTTGTTCATCGGCGGTGGCGTGCTGTTGGCGGTGGCCCCCAGGATGCCTGACGGGCAGTTGAAGGCGGGAACCTTGAAGCCTTTCAGGATCGAATTCGCGCCGGTCCCGTAGCCGAACGTTCCGGCGGCGTTGCGCGAGGCGAAGCCGCCGATGTTGTTGAGCCCGGCGAAATCGAGTGAGTTGTAAACCGCGCCCTGCTCCAGGTACGGCAGAACGCTGACTCGCCAGTTCGGCTTGTTCCGGGGAGCGATCGTCCCGATCGGGAATGTCCGATATGTATCGTGGTAGTTGTGGAGGGCGAGTCCGATCTGCTTCATGTTGTTCTTGCACTGCGTCCTGCGGGCCGCCTCACGGGCCTGCTGCACGGCCGGCAGCAGGAGTGCGATCAAGATTGCGATGATCGCAATCACGACCAGCAGTTCGATCAGGGTGAAGGCGGAGCGTCGTGGTTTCTGAGTCATCACACGTCCTGTCGGCGGAGAATTCGCAACAAAAGAGAATGGGGCCGCTGGCTCAGCAGGGAGGAATTCTGGTTGGGGCCGTCTTGCCAGTTGGCAGAGGCTGAACGCATCGCCGTCAGGCGGCGACGCGTCAGGAGCAACACGTTGGCGACAGAGTGTGAAGTCTCTGTGAACATCAGCACCGGAGTGCGGAAACAACTATTGAGACACCGCCGGACGCGATACGCTTCCTTGACCGAGACACCGGTCTGCGCCCCATACTAAGAGTGGCGTCTCGCGGTTCTTGTCAGGAGCGGACATTCTTTTGTGAGATTCGGCCATGCCCGAGAAGCCATCTCTCCTGTTCGCGAAGACGCAAACTGCGAAAGCCGACGCCCACGCTTCGTTTCGCGACGAGTTCTATTCCCGCCTGTCGCCCGGCTCCGCGCTGCAGGACGTCTTCGAACACCTCAGCGGCGTCCATTTCTTCTTGAAGAATCACGACGGACGGACGATCGCGTTCAACTCGCTCCTCCGGACGAGACTGGGGCTCCCGGACGACGAGGACGTCACGGGAATGACCGACTACGACCTCTTTCCTCTGCGGCAGGCCGATCACTACCGCGAGGATGATCGCCGCGTACTCGCGACTGGCTTGCCGCTGATCAACCGCATCGAGGCCTGGCGGAACGAAAACCCGGTCGTCACCAGCAAGTACCCTGTGCGCGACGTCGAGGGGCGCGTGATCGGGGTCATGGGAATGTTCCAGTGCCTGTCCGAACGACGAAGCGTTCTGTCCGAGGAAGACGAATTGAAATGCGCGGTCGACTACATCCGCGACCATCTTCACGAGCGGCTGACCGTCGAGCAGATCGCCGATCGCGCGTTCCTGTCCGCACGTCAGCTCCGACGAAAATTCGGACTGCGGTTTGGAATCAGCATCCAGGAGTATGTCATCCGCCTGCGCATCGAAGCGGCCGGTCAGGAACTCCGCAACAGCACCGCGCCCATCGCCGAGATCGCAAACCGGTTCGGCTTCTGCGACCAGGCGGCGTTTACGCACCACTTCCGGCGGCGGATGGGGGTCACTCCGCGAAAATACCGAAGTGACGCAGGCTGAGGCTCGGCCCGCGCATCGTTCACCGCGTTTCCGGTGGGCTGAATTCGTTGCCGTACGGCGGAAGTGACGGCGTCATGCGCACTTCGCGAACGAGGCAGGGCGTGTTGCCAAAATGAACCGGGCCGAGTGAGAGCGACAGGAACCCCTTCCTCTCGAGCGTCAGTGAGAGCGTCTCGCGGGGCAACATTGTCAGCATGATGCGTCCTTCGCCGTTCGATTCCGCGCGGGTGACCTCGACCCCGGTCGGATCTCCATCGACGGGAGTCGTTCGCTCGATCTTCAGCTCCGCCGCTTTGAGCGGTGTGCCGTCCCGGGAGTCGACGACCGTCATTTCGAGAACACCGCCATCCTCGGGCCGATACCCCCGGGCGGACAGTCGCTCATCGACCAGGTCCACACCGGCCGGCACCACGACTTTTGACCACTCCAGTCCGTTGCCGAGATAGACGCGGAATTCCGGTGTGGGGATCGGAGTTCCCGGGTCGACGATCTGGCGATTCTTGTCGTAGACGAGAAACGCGGTCTTCTCCCAGTACACAAAGGTCCAGTCGATCTCCGGTTTGGCGCGGAGGCACGCACTTATCCGCCGATCGTCGGTGACGACGACTCTCGGCCGCGGCCCCTCAATCTCCGCGAGCGCCTTCAGGGCGACTGTCAGCGCGGCCGCATCTCCCTGGTATTCGAAATCGGTCTTCCGGCCGATCCGGGGGCCCTCGAACCACGCAACTCGCGAATCGAGATTGGCGACACGTTCGACGGCGGGAGACCAGTCCTTCCGCCGCTGGCGCTCGCGGCCCCCCATGATCAGCAGCGCGTGCACGCTCGGCGTCAGCGACATGACGAGCGCCGCCAGAACCAGCGCTCTCCAGAAACTTCGTCCGGCAGACTCCATCCGCCACCTCCAAACGTCCTGACCGATTCCTCGAAACCCCGTTGGCCCGCCAGCGGGGATGATGCATCGAGCCTCGGGTTCCGGTCAATCCGACGTTCGCCGCCCGGCCTCAACGAAAAAAGCCCAGCCGGTGACGGCTGGGCTTTGCGGTGATTCGAGCGATCACGCCGACTGGCTGAGGAACGCCAGTGCCTTCTCGGCCAGCGCCTTCGACAGCGGCTTGCCGTGGTAGTTGATGTCCCCTTCAGCTTCGAGCAGCGGCAGGATGCCGAAGCCCTTCTGCGTCTTCGAGACGATGGCCGTCGGGCGGTCGGTGACGGCCTTGGCCTTCTTCAGGGCATCGACGACCTGCGACATGTCGTTGCCGTTGATCGTCTGCACATGCCAGCCGAACGATTCGATCTTCGGCTGGAACTGCAGCATGTCGAGCACGTCCTTCGTCGCGCCCGTCTGCTGGAACCCGTTCTGATCGACGATCAGCGTCAGGTTGCCCAGCTTGTACTTCTCGGCCGAGGCGATGGCTTCCCACACCTGGCCTTCACCCATTTCGCCGTCGCCCGTCATGCAGAAGGTGTGATAGCCCTTCTTGTCCATCTTGGCGCCGATGGCGTGTCCGACCGCCAGCGACAGTCCCTGGCCGAGCGAGCCGGTCGAGGCTTCGATGCCGCGGAGCCGCTTCATATTCGGGTGCCCTTCGTACGGGCTGCCCAGCTTGCGGAGGGTCATGATTTCCTTGACCGGGAAGTAACCGGCCAAAGCCATCGCGGAGTACAGCACCGGGCAGGCGTGCCCCTTGCTGAGAATGAACCGGTCACGGTTCGGATCGGTCGTGTTTTTGACGTCGAAGTTCATGAAACCGCCGAAGTACAGGGCGGTCACAACGTCGCAGGCCGACAGGCTGCTGGACGGATGGCCGCTGCCCGCTTCGGTCGTGATCTCGATGATCAGCTTCCGGATCTCAAGGGCTTTGGCTTTAAGTTGATCGACGTTGAGAGCTTCCGGCACGGCCAGACCTTCCTCGGTGTTGAATACAAGCAGCTGAAGCGGCGTATGCTAATTCTGGGACCGGGAGGTCGCAACCGGCCGCACACCGGCCTCGCCAGAGTGTGGAATTTCACGCCCCGGGAGGACCACGCCATTCCGGACCAGGTTCCGAAAGTCCGGCGCAACCCTCCACGGAGGGGGCAGGGGATGATGCCGGGTGGATGCCGCTCGACCGGTGATCTTCTACGATTGCCGACATGTCGTTTCGCCCGAACTACGTCCGCGTCTGGCTCACCTTTGTCCGCAACGCGCTCGTGCGCGAGATGACCTTCCGTGGCAACTTCATTGCCGAGGTGCTGACGATCCTGTTCTGGTTCGCAGCCCAGATCGTCCTGTTCGACGTGATTTACCAGCAGGCCCCGCTCATCCGGGACTGGTCGAAACACGAATACTTCGCCTTCATGGCGACCGGCATGCTCATCAACGCGATCGTGGAAGGGCTGTTCATGCCCAACTGCGCCAATTTCGGGGAGATGATCCGCACGGGAGACCTCGACTTCGCCCTGCTCAAGCCGATTGACGCCCAGTTCCTCATCTCCACCCAGCAGTTCAGCTGGTCACAGGTCATCGAGGTCCTGCTGGCGCTCGCCCTCCTGGGCCGTTCATTGTGGCAGGCCGGGGCTGAGATCACTCCCGGCAGGGTGCTCGTTTACTTCAGCCTGGTCGGCTTCGGCGTCGCCTTCTACTACGCGCTGATGCTGATCCTCGCGAGCACGAGCGTCTGGCTCGGCCGGAATCAGAGCCTGTACGACTTCTGGTTCTACGTCACGTCGTTCGGCCGCTACCCGCAGGGCATCTACCGCAACCAGGGATGGATCGGCGAAACGCTCTGGTTCGGACTGTCGTTCGTGATTCCATTGCTGCTGGTGGTGACGGTTCCGGCTCGCGTCATCCTGCAGAAGGCGCTCGACCCGGACATCCGGGTCGCCATTCTCGCCCCGATCGGAACGATCATCCTGCTCGTGGTCGCCCGCCTGGTGTTCCACAAGGCGCTGTCCCAGTACCGCAGCGCCAGTTCGTAGAACGAAACGCCGCGATCACTCCGGTTCGCCCGCCAGCGCCTTCATCCGCTCACGGACGTCCGGCGTGAGCACCTTGTCGTAGTGACCCAGCTTCAACCACAGCGCATCGAGTTCCAGGGTACTTCGCGCCGCGGCCCGGGCCTCCTCCCCGCGCCCCGCCGCGACCAGAGCATCGGCCAGCAGTTGCCGGCTCGCTAGCTGATTGGGGTACAGGATCAGTGCCTTCTTCGTGGCCTCGATCGCCGCTTCCGCATCCTGCGGCCGCTGGTCGACCGCGAAACGTTTCAGATGCAGATCGGCCAGGGCCCGGTAGTCGTGGGCATGCCTGGGATCCCGGCGGATCACTTCGTGCTGATACTCGATCGCCCGGTCGAACCATTCGCCGTCGCGGGTGCGGGTCCACTGCTGAAACGCCAGCTGGGCCCGATGACGCCACGGAGTCGGATCGTGCGGATCGGCCGCAGCCGCCTCGCTCAGCTGCCGGTCCGCCAGGTCCGGGCGTCGTCCCGTCATCGAATCCGCAAAGGCGAGGTCCGTCAGCGATCTCGAATTGAGCGATGGAATCGTCGCGGTCGCGAACTGCCCGAAGAACGCGAGCCCGCAGATCGCGAGGGCAGCGCCCGGAAGCCAGGCGGGCCAATGCGCCGCGGCGAGGGCCGCCCGGGGCGCGACGATCAGGGACGAGAGACACAACCAGAGTTGGAAGATGGCCGGCATCTCCATTCCCCCCGCCCCGAGGAGATGGACCGACAGGCCGCACCACGCCGCCTGCGTCGCGATTTCGCGGCCTTCGACGGGCAACACGCTCCCTGAAGCCGTCGTCCGGTTCAGTCCGATCGCGGCCAGCACTGCCGTCGCGCTGGCGGCGATGAGTTCCCAGTCCGCCTGTCCGCCCAGGTACAAGGCGACAACAGACAGCAGCCCTCCCGCCCCGAACACGATGGCCGGCGCCGACGACCGCCAGTCCCCGCCGCCCGCGTCCTGCGTGTTCCCGGCCAGCGGTCGCCGGAATGCGGTCAGGCACGCGACGATCAACAGCACCAGCCCCGCGATGCCCGCCAGTCCGCTCGTCGCCCACGCTTCGAGCAGGAAGTTGTGCGGATCGAGAACCTCCTCGCTCGATTTCGCCAGCTTGTGAGCCAGGTAATGCTGTCGGAAGTTCCCCGGACCGATCCCGATCCAGGGGTGTTGCTGAATCACCCGCCACGCGCCGATCCAGTACTCGGTCCGGTACTCGAGCGACTTCGGGGCCTCCGTGAGCACAAGCCGGTCGAGTCCCCCAGCGGCCCACGTCGCAGCCACCAGGACCGCCATCGCGCCCGCCGCGACGACGCCCCAGCCGATGACCGACTTCCATCGGCCGCGCGTGCCCACCACCGCGGCCGTCATACCGCCGGCCAGGCATCCCCCCCACGCGGTGCGACTCTTCGTCAACAGCAGGACGAACGCGATGAGCAGCGCAGCAATCGTCAACACGATCTTCGAAACGTGCGGATCCGCAGGGCCCTGCGCCGTCGATCGACCGCCGGCCTGCCAGAGCGTGAAGGCTTCTCCGAGGGAGAGAATCAGGCCGACCAGCAGGAGCGCCGCCAGGCTGTTGGTCAGGGCGAAGCGTCCGAGCGGTTCGCTCGATTCCAGCAGCCGTTGCCGCATCGCGCGCCGGCCGTTGGCATCGAGCGAACGGTATTCTCCCAGGGTTCGCTCCAGCGCCCGCAATCGAGTTTCGGCCTGACGCCGTTCGCTCCCCTCCAGCGACGGGACCTTCGATTCCAGCTCATCGAACTCGATGACGGCCTGGCCCAGCGCCGGATGCGAGACCCACCGTTGCCAGATTCCCAGTGCAGAGAGCCCGACCGCCGAAGCAATCAGCGTGATTCGAAAGGTGCGACGGAACCCGCTCGACGAAGCACGGTGATGAAACCACACGGCCGCGAGCGCGAGGCTCACCCATTCCCACAATCCATTCAGCGCCGACCGTTTCTGGCCTTCCGTCGCCATCACGGCAACGCCGGCGACGACATGCCCCGCCGCAATAAGCCCGAGACCCCACGCCCACAGGCCTCCGCGCTTCGTCCAATGAACCTGTTGTCTCAATGCGGACCACGACGCCAGCACTCCCCAGCCCAGCCAGAGCTGGGAGATCCAGAGAGTGTCGCCCTGGAAGGTTCCTTCCGTCGGAGTGAACCAGCGAATCGCGATCAGCACCAGTCCGACGATGTCGAGCAGTGGAAGCCATCCTCGCTGGGCGGGAGGCTCATCACTCGTGAGGACGGGCGTTTTCCGGGGGCGGGCCATCTCAGGTCTTCGCGTCCTGAGGAAGCGGGGCGGGGGGCGTCTTGATGGCCGTTTCCCCGTTGGAACTCGATCGGCCGACCGTTTCGAGGATCGCCACGACCGCCAGCAGGCAGAGCACCAGGGCAGTAACGATGGCCGCCCCGATCCAGTCGGACACGCGATAAAGCAGGAGAGCGCCCAGGCCGGTCGTGATCGTCGTCAGGTGGACGACCAGCACCGCGTTGCGCTTGGTCATTCCCATCTCCGTCAGGCGATGGGAGAAGTGTTTCTTGTCGGGCTGGAACGGGCTCCGGCCTTCCCGCAGGCGGATCAGGATGACCGACGTGATGTCATAGAGCGGAATGGCGAGCACGCAGAGCGGCGCGAGCATCACATGCTGCGAACCGAGCTTCTCATCGTAAAAAGTCCCCAGCACCGTTAGACAGGCGAGGTTCAGGCCGATGAACGTCGATCCCGCATCCCCCATGAAGATCTGGGCGGGAGGCCAGTTGTGGCAGAGAAATCCGGCCAGCGACCCCGCCAGCGCCAGGAGCGCCCCCCCGACGAACCAGCGCGGTTCGGAAACCATGCCGAGCATCACCGTCGCGAACATCAGCGACGCGATCAGCCCGATGCCGGACGACAGTGCGTCCATGTTGTCGAGGAAATTGAACGAATTGATCAGCACCACGATCCACAGAACGGTGAGCAGCTGCCCCACCCACGGCTGGCTGACGAACACCGTCGCCTGGATGCCCCCGGCAAAGACGAGCGCAATCGCCAGCCCGAATTGCACGGCCAGACGCGCCTTCCACGACAACCCGCGGAAATCGTCCCACAGCCCCATGACCGCAAGGACCACGCCGGCCACGAGCAGTCCCCACAGCTGCGGCGCGCGCTGCAGAACTCCCGCAAGATGCGGCTGGAGAGATTTCGGAAGCCACTCGGGAGGCGTCGTGTCACGCGCGAGCAACCACACCGCGAGCGTCGCCAGCGACATCGTCACCACGAATCCGCACACGATCCCCACGCCGCCGCCGAGCGGCGTCGGAGTCGTGTGCACCTTTCTCGCGGCCGGGCGATCAATCAGCCCGAGTTTTGGAGCGATGACACGCATCAGCGCCGTCGCCCCGGCCGAGATGACGAACGCGGTCAGGAAGCAGGCGAGGACGAAGATGAGCACAGATGCGACGGCGGCTGAGTGGCGGGACTTCGAGCGCCGACGGTCTCGGCTGCAGCATCGAAATGTGATGGGATCAACGAGTCTGTAGAATGTCGCCTCGTCGCGCGGGAAGCAATACGCGAGGCGACGCTCTCCACTTAGGCCGGCAGGCGTCCGGGACTCAGCACTCCGTGCGGATCGAGGGCGTTCTTGACCTCCTTCATCCAGCGGCGGGTCGGCTGCGGAGTGCCGAATACGTTGAGCGTCGGCTTCCAGGCATCGTCGCAGTTCCACACGACCAGGCTCCCCCCGACCGACTCGGCCGACTTCCGCAGCGGAGTGATGATCTCACTCGCGGCGCCCGCCGTCACGCACTCGTCCGGAAGGTGGCCGATCACGATTCCGTTGATGGCGTGCGCCTGCACCGTCACCCCGCGACGCGACGCCTCCATCACGAATGCCGCCACCCGGGATGACGGGACCGAGGCCGAGAATGTGACAGGATCGTCTCCCGCCGCCTGGAATTCCCCCAGCGCCCGCAGCAGCAGCGCGGACTGTGGATCGGCGAGACGGACGGCCCCCGGAGAGGGCCCGAGTTCTTTTTCCACGGCGGCCATCTGCCAGTCGCATTCTTCCGTTGAGCCTTCGAAAGCGACGGCCAGCGCGAGTTCCGCGGCGGGAAGATCCACGCGGGATTCGGCCGCGAGGGAGGCAATGGCGCGGCGATTGACGACCTCCACCACCGTCGGCCGGGTCTCCGACAGTCCCAGCCGCACCAGCCACGCCTCGATTTGCTCGGCGGTCTCGGCAGTCAGCCAGAGGACGCGCAGTGCTTCCGCAACGGGGCGAAGCTTGAGGGTCACCTGGGTGATGACTGCGAGAGTCCCCAGCGAGCCGACAAGCAACTTGCACAGGTCATAACCGGCGACGTTCTTGACGACGCGGCCCCCTGCGGAGAACGGCCGGCCAATTCCGTCGACGGCCGAAATCCCGATGACGTAGTCCCGGAACGTGCCCTGTCCGAGTCGCCGTGGCCCCGACGTGTTTGCCGCGATTGCTCCTCCCAGCGTGGCGCGGTGTGCATCCGGAACATCGATCGGCAGCCGCTGCCCTTCGGCGGCCAGGATCTTCTGCAGGTCGGCGAACCGGATTCCCGACTCCACAGTGATCGTCATGTCCCGCGCCGGATAGTCGACCACTTTCTGCATGGTCGAAATCGAAATCAGTCGCGCCGGAGCGATGACTGGATCCCCCATGCGGAGCGACGTCCGGCCGCCGGCTGGAACAACCGCGGCCCGCTCTTGCGCCGCATTGGCGGCGAGAAATCTGGCCAGTTCGGAAGTCGATGCGGGAGCGAACTCTTCGGCGGTGGCGGACATGCCGCGATGATGAAGGACAGCCCGGCCCGACGCAAACGGGCCGCGAACGGCGGCGCCCGCGCCTCTTCCGATCTCGAAAATGAATTCAGACCACGCGCCCGGGCGTCATGCGTGCATTGGTCGGAAGCCTTCGATCCCCATATCATCGCGGTTCATCGTCGCTAACCCCTGAATCATTTCATGTCCAACGCCGAATCGCCGCTTGTCGGCGTCATCATGGGCAGCCGCTCCGACTGGGAAACCATGCAGGCTGCTGCCGAGATCCTCACGCACTTTGGCGTGCCGCACGAGTGCCAGGTCGTCTCGGCCCATCGCATGCCCGATCGCATGAACGAATACGCGAAGCTGGCGGAAGGCCGCGGGCTGCGCGTCATCATCGCCGGAGCCGGCGGCGCGGCCCACCTCCCCGGCATGGTCGCCTCCCAGACCATCCTTCCCGTTCTCGGAGTTCCGGTTCAAAGCCGCGCCCTCAGCGGTCTCGATTCGCTGCTGTCGATCGTGCAGATGCCCGGAGGCATCCCTGTGGGAACGCTCGCGATCGGCGAAGCAGGGGCGAAGAACGCGGCCCTCCTGGCCGTCCGCATTCTCGCCACGGAACGGCCCGAACTCCGGAAGCTGCTCCATGACTACTACACGAAGCTGACGCAGGACGTCCTGAAAGACTCGTCCCTATGAGCACGATTCTTCCCGGCGCGACCCTCGGCGTCCTTGGCAGCGGACAACTCGGGCGGATGTTTGCGATCGCGGCCCGTCGGCTCGGCTATCGGGTCGAGGTCTACTCGCCCGATCAGAACACCCCGGCCGGAGAGGTTGCCAACCACGAGTGGGTCGGCGCCTACGACGACTTCGACCAACTCGCGAAGTTCGCCGAAGCGGTCGACGTCGTCACCCTCGAGTTTGAGAACGTCTCCGTGGCCGCCGTGAAGGCGATCGAACATTTCGCGCCGGTCCGGCCCGGCGCCAACGTGCTGCACACCGCGCAGCACCGCAGCCGCGAGAAGAACTGGCTCAAGTCGCAGGGCATTCCCACGGCCCCCTTCGCCATTGTGCGCTCCCGGGAAGAGCTGGCCGACGCGATCGACCGCCCAGGAATCGATGGCCAGGGCATCCTGAAAACCGCTTCCTGGGGATACGACGGCAAAGGGCAGGTCCGCGTGCGCCGGACGGATGACCTCGCGGCCGCGTGGAACTCGCTGGCCACCGATGAGGCCGTCCTCGAAGGCATCGTCGATTTCGAGCGCGAGCTGTCGGTCGTCGGAGTTCGCGGGCTCCAGGGCGATTTCCGCGTCTACGGACCCATCCACAACATTCATCGCAACCATATTCTCGACGTCTCGATCTGCCCTCCTGCGGTCCTCGACGTTCAGACTCGTGGCCAGGCCGTCCTCCTCTGTCGGCAGATCATGGAAGGGCTCGACGCCGTCGGGATCCTGTGCGTCGAACTGTTCGTCCGGAAAAACGGGCAGCTGGTCGTCAACGAACTGGCCCCGCGGCCGCACAACTCCGGACACCTGACGATTGATGCTTTCCGTTCGTGCCAGTTCGAGCAGCAGGTGCGGGCCGTCTGCGGGTTGCCGCTCGGGTCGACGGAACAGCTTCGTCCTGCGGCGATGGCGAACCTGTTGGGAGACGTCTGGGAAGCCCCCGGCGGTCCCAACTGGACGGCCGCTCTCGGAATGCCCAACGTCAAGCTGCATCTCTACGGCAAGGCCGAGCCGCGGACGGGACGCAAGATGGGGCATTTGACCGCCCTCGCGGAAACGCCGGAACTGGCCGAGGAGATGGTCCGCAAGGCCCGCGAGCGCCTGTGGACGAAGCAACGCGACTGATTCGAGATTCTCTGACGAGGGAGTGAGCGCAATGAAACTTCCCGTGTGGACGCCCGTCTGGTTTCTGGTCGCCGTTCTGGCATCGCTCTCCGCGGCGCCGGCGCGGGCTGCCGACAGGCCGAACTTCCTGTGGCTGATCGCCGAAGACTTCGGACCCGAACTCGCGTGCTACGGCACGAAGCAGGTCTTCAGCCCGAACATCGATGCTCTCGCTGCCTCCGGCATGCGCTACACGCGCGCCTACAGCACGGCGCCGGTTTGCTCCGCCAGCCGGTCGGCCTTCATGACCGGCATGTACCAGACGACCATCGGCGCACACAACCACCGCTCGCACCGCGACGACGGCTACCAGCTTCCCGCCGGCGTGAAAGTTGTCACGAACTGGTTCCGCGACGCCGGCTATTTCACCGCGAATGTTCGCAAGCTGCCGGAGTCTTTCGGATTCAAAGGGAGTGGCAAGACGGACTGGAACTTTGCCGACGACGGCACGTCGTTTGACAGTGATGCATGGAACGCTTTGAAGGAACACCAGCCCTTCGTCGCTCAGGTCAACTTCCAGGAAACGCACCGGCAGTTTCACGCCCCCGAAAAAGCCGATCCGGCGCTCGTCGAAATCCCGCCCTACTATCCCGATCACGAAATCACGCGGAAGGACTGGGCCCGGTACCTCGACGCTGCAAGCGAACTCGATCGGAAAGTCGGATTGATCCTCGAACAGCTCGAAAAGGACGGACTCGCGAAGAATACGGTCGTCGTGTTCACCGCCGATCATGGCCAGGCGCACGTGCGCGGCAAGCAGTTCTGCTACGAGGAAGGGCTGCACGTCCCGCTCGTGATTCGCTGGCCGCCCGGAGTCGCAGCCCCCGAGGGGTATCAGGCCGGAACCGTGACCGACCGGATCGTGGAATCGATCGACCTGGCGCCGACGATGCTCGCCCTGGCCGGGGCCGACAAGCCGCAAGGCATGCAGGGCCAGGTGTTCCTCGGGAATAAGGCCGAGCCGGCGAGGAAGTACGCCTTCGGGGCCCGCGATCGCTGTGACGAAACGGTGTTTCGTCTGCGGACCGTTCGCGACGACCGCTATCGCTACATCCGCAACTTCACCCCCGAGCGGCCCTTCCTCCAGACAAACGACTACAAGGAGCGGCAATATCCCGTGTGGAACCTCCTCAAGGAACTCCACGCCCAGGGCAAACTCACTCCAGTCCAGGAAGTCCTCTGCCGGCCCACCATGCCGGCCGAAGAACTCTACGACCTCGAATCCGATCCGCACCAGATCAAGAACCTGGCCATTTTTCAGAAGCCGGCGACCTCCGAGAAACTGACGGAACTGCGCGGCGTCCTGGAGCAGTGGATCGAAGAGACGAACGACCAGGGCAAAACGCTCGAACCCCCGGAACTCGTCGCCGCGAAAGGCCTGACCAAGCCGCAGGACAAGCCCAAGGCCAATGCGAAACGCAAGAAGTAACCGCCCGGCCCCACGGACAACGCCTTCACGCGATCACATTTCTTTTGATCCGTTCAATCCGTCTGATCCGTGGGTCTTCTTCAGGGCGAACTCAGCTTGATCCGCGTAATCTCGATGATGCTCTCGTGCGCTGTCAGGAACAGCCACGGCTTCTCGGGTGTCTTCCATTTTTCGTCGACCTTGAACACGCTCGGATCCCCTTTCCAGTCGACCAGCTCCTTGCCGTCCGCCTTCAGTGAGACGCTCTGCGGCGTCACCTGGCAGACGAGTTCGACCACCTGGTCCGGCTCCAGCACCCGACCCTTCCGCGTGCTCGGATTCTGATTGGCCCGCTTGCCGTTCATGAGGTGAAATCCCGTGACCCCGTCGTAGGCGTCCAGCACCAGGAATGCCCGGCTGTCTCCCACCTTCAGTCCCAGCCCGAAGCTGTCCGTGCCGGAAACCCGCTTCGCCCGGATCGTCAGCGTGTACGCATCTGGGAGGTCATAAGGAATCTGGATTCCGCCGAAGCTCTGCTTGAACGATTCGAGCGGCCCGTCGCTGCGGTGCCAGATTCCGCGAAGAGCATCGATCTGCGGATCGATCATCGTGAGCAGATTCACTGAGCCATCGCTCTGGGTGTCAGGCTCCGGCGCGCGCACACGCCGCGCGCGGGCGAGGCCGACCTGCGACTCGTCCTTCGTCGGACGGAATGCCACCAGGTAGCCCTTCTGCAACTCATCAAATCGCAGCTTCCGGCGCGCCACCGGCTGATCGTTGAAGTTCTGGTGGAGGATCTCGATCTCGATCGGCGAGTTCACCTTCTCCACGATCGCCGTGTGCCGGGTCAGGTTCGAATATCGCTTGCTCTTCTCCTCCTTGAAACGCACCCCCACGAACTGCAGCACATCCCCCGGTGCCCACGGTTCCCCGCGACCAAGTTCGCGACCGAACCCATACAGCCCTGACCGGACGGCCCCCACCTCCTTCAATGTCTCCGCCACGAATCCCCACGACGATTTGTTCCCCACCCACTGGCCCGACTTCCCCGCAGCAGCCGCGACAACCTCCTGGTTCAACACCGGAATGTTCGGAGCCACCGCCAGCGCGGCCGACTCGAGCGGGAATTCTTTGGCCCATGCCTTCTCCCCCTGGGCATTCCAGAGCGTGAGTGACAGCGCCGGCGCCTGGCCGCTGCGCCTCAACTCACCCAGCAGCAGGAACCCTTCGGGAACAGCCCTTCGCGCCCGTTCCTGGTCCTTCGAACTGAACGCCGCGGTTCCCTGCCCGAGGAACGCCAGCAGGTTGTCATCCCCCGCGTTGATCGCCTTGACCTTGGCTCCCGCCAGCCCGGCGACCAGTTCCGACTGGATCGCTTCAGGCAGTTTCCAGGGAGGCGTCAGCCCGGTGAGATTGCGCACTCCCACATGGACGACCTGATCACCGATCAGCCTGGCCGGTTCCTCGATCGCCGGAGCGATTCCTTTCTCGAGAGCCGGATACTCGGCCGATGCGCTCGACCAGCTGTACACGAGAATCGCCGCTGTCACCAGAACTGCCAGCCTCATTGCACTCGCCCCTGCAACAAGTGAGGAAGAGAGAAGGGACGGCCCATCCCGACCCCTCACACCCGATCGATGACCATCATGGCGACCGGCGGCGGCCGTTGACAATCGCCCCACGGAGAGACTCAGCGTGGCGAGGACGCCCGGCGACGAAGCAGCGCGAGGCCGCACAGCGCCATGGCGGCCAAGGGCAGCCAAAGCGAGTCGAGAGCTTTGCGGAGGACGCTGCGGACCAGGACGGCCGACCGACTCGGAAGACGGGGAGCATCCCGGTTCACGAAATCCATCCTGGCGAGCTCGACCGGATCCAGCGGCGTCGGCGGAACGTCCACCCGCACGAGCGACGCTTCCACGAAGTCGAGCGCCTCGCCCGCGTGGCCAATCGTCTGCACGACATACCGGGAAGGAAAACGAGGTTCAGACTCGCTGTACGAGAAATCGATCTGCCAGAGCGCCTGGTCCTTCACACGATGGATGATGCGCAGCGGTCGCCCCGCGGAGCGGAGGTCGGTCCAAAGTTCCACCAGTCCGCCCGCCCGCTGGTTCGCCGTCACGCGTCGCCAGTCGCTCCCGCCGGCATTTTCTTCCACCGTCACGCTCGCCGCATCAAGGAACCGCATTGGCTGCATCGACCACAGCGGCGCGACCCCCAGCAGCCGGTCGATCACGCTCAGTTGCAGTCCCCGTTCCTCACCGTCGGCATGCACGATCAAGGTCGCCGGTTCGATCTGCGGAACCGTCTGCGGTCCGGCAAGTTGTTCTTCCAGCAGGACATTCCGGAATTCAATCCGCGCGCGATCCGGATTGGCTTCGGCCGGTTGGGTCCGACCATCCCGCCGGACGGCCGTCAGACGGGGGGCGTCCAGCCGATACAGCTCCGGCGTAAAACGCAGCCGGATCCGTGAGTCATCTGATGTGGCCCGAAGTGCGCCGAACGTCCGGTCGCGCGAGTCACGCTCGATCGACAGTTCGATGTCGGCCGATTCAATGGCCGGGCGCTCGTTCCATGTCGCAACGATCTCCGTTGCGTTCTTCGGCGCCGGTTGAAATGCGATCACGAACAGGAGGAGCAGGGGAGTCACCGGTTCGCGCCCTCCATCGCCCCGGAGACGCGCAGGAACCGGAACCGCGTCCGCACGTCGCCCGCCGGCTTCACGAGCGACAACCGCACAGGCCAGGCCAGCGGCAGGTCGACATCCGTCAGCGCCCGCCACCCGTTCAGCAGCACGGACAACCGCCCCTGCGAACTCTGCAACCGGATGTCATTCCAGCCCCGCCGCAATGCCCGCTGTGCGGTGGCATCAATGGTGACGGCCGCCTTGCCGGACGATGTCAGTTCGGCAAATCCGTCGCTGCTGAGCACAAGACCCAATTCGGCGCGTCCCCCCTGGGCGTCCCGCAGCGCCACCGTCGCGGCATGGCCCGGGCCAAGCTGCGCGTCCACGTGGACGGCCCAGTCCCCCGTGAAGGCAGGGGAGGTCAGTTCTCTTCGGCTGTCGCCCGGCGGAGCAATGAACTCATCGCCATCGGCCAACCAGTGCGAACCCTCCTCGCTCGTCCATTCCGCAATCCCCTTTTGGGGAGCAAGAAACCGGTAGGGCGCGAACGGATCGGATTGGCCACGCTTTTGTTGCAGGAGCCATTCGTAGAGAGCGGGAGACGAATACGCCGCATCCCAGGCGTTGTGTCCCCCCTGATTGAACTCCGTGACGAGCGGGCTCATTCCCGCCTCGTACTGTCGTTTCCGCGCGGTCCGGGCCTCCCTCACGAGGATCGAGGAATCCCCCGCGTTGAAGAAGTTCCAGATCGGAAGAGGCCGGCCCGGGATCGCCTGCGGCGAGATGTGAATGGCCGTGGAGATCGGGAATGCCGCGGCGAACCGATCGGGATTCGCGACTGCGATATTCAGGGCGCCGGTTCCCCCGGTCGATGCGCCAGTCAGTGACACCCGGTCAGGATCGCCGTTGAACTCGCGGATCGCTTCATCGAGAACCCCGAGCGCCAGTTCCGCGTTCTTCGAACCCGGCGTCCATTCGGCGTTGTAGGTGCACTGCGGGCAGACGGCCAGGAACGGAAACCAGGCCCGCATCCGCCACATGTCGCCGCCGAAGTTGTTGCTGATCTGCCGGAGCCCGTCGTTTCCGTTCTCGCCCCAGCCGTTGAGGAACAGGATGACCGGCAGCTTCTCGGCCGGATCGCGATTCGGTGGAACGAACAGCACATAATGTGCGGTGGAACCGTCCGCCGTGCGGTAGGTCCGGGTCAGGAATGGTTGTTCGCCCGACGGAGGGCCCCCGCAACCCGTGCAGGCAATCGCGAGGGCCAGCAGTAAGACGCAACGCACAGCCATGGATCCATCAGAACGGGGTCAGACGCCTGCTTTCCGCTGTCGTGCCGAAAAGCAAACGAGGATGTTCTGCCGCTACTCCGCCGGCGCCTCGTCCGTCGAAGGAGCAAACCCGCGTCGCAGTGTGTTCTCGCAGACGCTGACGGGAATCATGAACTGGGTGAGGTAGTCCCGTCCCCCTGCCTTCGATCCGATCCCCGACATCTTGTATCCGCCAAACGGATGTCGCTGGACGACGGCGCCCGTAATCCCGCGATTCAGATACAGGTTTCCGACCTGCATTTCCGCCCTCGCCTTGGCGAGCCGCTGCGGACTCCGACTGAACACCCCGCCGGTCAGCGCGTATTCCGTGTTGTTGGCGATGTCGAGCGCTTCCTCGAACGTCTTCACCTTCATCACCGCGAGCACCGGCCCGAAGATCTCGTGCTGCGCGAGGCGGGAACCCGGGTCGACGTCCGTGAAGATGTGCGGGCCCACGAAGTATCCTTCACCCGCAAGTTTCCCCACCTCTTTCGCGACCAGCGGCTTCGCCTCTTCGTTGCCGATGGCGATGTAGTCGTTGATCCGGTTCAGCGATTCTTCATCGATGACCGGGCCCATCCACGCGGCGGGATTCTCCACGGCCGCGACGACAAGGCTCTCCGTCGCTTCTTTCAGCCGGTCGATGAACCGGTCGTAGATCGGCTCCAGAACGATGACCCGCGAGCAGGCCGAGCATTTCTGCCCCGCATACCCGAAGGCGCTGTGAATCACGCCGACGACCGCTTCGTCGAGGTCGGCGTCATCATCCACGATGATCGCGTTCTTGCCCCCCATCTCCGAGATTACGCGGCGGACGGAGTGCTGCTCGGGGGTGGTCCGCGCGGCCGATTCGTTGATCTGCAGGCCAACCGCCCGCGAGCCGGTGAACGCGATGATGTCCACGTCAGGATGATTCACGAGGACCGGTCCCACGTCTTCACCAACGCCCGGCAGGAAGTTCACCACGCCGTCGGGAACCCCCGCGTCGCGGATGATCTGCATGAACTTGGCGGCGATCACCGGCGACTGCTCGGCCGGCTTCATCACGACGGTGTTTCCAGTGACCATCGCGGCCGCCGTCATGCCGCACAGGATTGCCAGCGGAAAATTCCACGGGGCAATCACCACCGCCACCCCGCGTGCCCGATAGTGATAGCTGTTCTCTTCGCCGTCGACGTCCGCGTTCAGCGGCTGCGTCAGCTGCCGCATCTGATCGGCGTAATACATGCAGAAGTCGATCGCCTCGGCGACGTCCGCGTCCGCATCCGCCCACGGCTTCCCGCATTCGTAAACTTCCCACGCCGCCAGTTCGTACCGGCGACCGCGCATTTCCGACGCGATGACCTCCAGATACTCCGCCCGCAGGCTCGGATCCATCCGCGACCACGACTTGAACGCCCGCTTCGCGGCTTCCACCGCCTGGACCGCGTGGTCTTTCGTCGCCGACCCGGAAGTCCCCACCACCTGCTTCTTGTGCGAAGGGTTTCGTGAGGTGAGCTTCGCCCGCGTCTCGATCAGCTTGCCGTTGATCAGGAGCGGATACTCCTCGCCCAGCGAATCCTCGACGAGCTGCAGCGCCTCCTGCATCGCTTCGAGCTGTTCGTCCTGCGAGAAATCGGCCAGAGGCTCGTTGAAAAAGATCGTCGGCCGGTTCGACTCGAACGTCGGCGCCAGTCCCGCGGCGATCGTCGCCTGCTGGTCCGCGTCGCTCCGCTGCTCCGCGGGAATCGGCGCCTTGCGGCTGGAGGTGGTCGATGTCTCAGTCTTCTTCCGTGACGCCATTTTGAACAATCGCCTTACGAATCATGGTGACCCGGCCTCCCTCTGCGGGCCGGGTCGAGCGCAAACCACAACCATATCGAGCCCCTCGCCAGCAGTCGAATGCAACGGAAGGGCCCGTCTCCTTCATGATTCATTTCCAGACGCCCGGACTGATACTCCTCGGGCTCTTCACCTGTGCGGGGCGATTGGGATACCGGCAGACCTTTCTGGACCGAAGCGTGCGCGCCGGTGGCAGTGAGCCCCGCGAGGGGCGGCACTGAGTAGCCACGGGCGTCAGCCCGTGGAACCTTATGTCAGCCTGAAAAAGCCCCGAGAGGGGCGACACATCGCTTCCACTCACCGGCCCCGTTCCGATGAACGCCCCTTCTCCTTGCGATTGAGGTTCCCCTCCCCCTCGCCTACACTACGGGATTCCGCAGCGGGATGGGCGCAGGGGCGCGTGTTGCCGGCGGAGCGACTTTCGATTCCCGCTGGCTGATGCCCAGGCAATACGTCAATACACTCACGGACGGCACCCCCGTCGACGAAATCTTTCTCCTCGTCGATAAGCAGCTGCGCGCCAACCGCAACGCCGATCTGTATCTGCTGGCGCAGCTGCGGGACAAAACAGGGCAGGTCAGCGGACTCCTCTGGAACGTGTCCGAAGATTCGGTCGGGCACATCCGCCAGGGCGACTACGTCAAGGTCCGCGGAAAAGTGCAGGTCTTCCAGGGCAACCTGCAGTTGATCCTCCGGGACATCGACCATGTCCCCGACGCCGCCGTCGACCCCAAGGAATTCGAAATGGAGTCGACGGTCAATTCCGATCGCCTCCTCCCCAGGCTGCAGGAGTTGATCGACTCCATCTCACCGCCGCCCCTCCGGGAAGTCCTCCAGTCATTCATTGACGACACCGAGCTTCGGCCGCTGCTCCTCAAGGCGCCCGCCGGCATCCGCCTGCACCACGCCTATCACGGCGGTCTGCTCGAGCACATCGTCAGCCTGATGGAAGTCGCCTCTCGCATCAGCGACCTCTATCCCCGCGTCGACTTCAACCTCGTTCTCGCCGGCGTCTTTCTGCACGACATCGGCAAGGTCCGTGAACTCGGATTCGAAACCACCTTCCTGTACACCGACGAAGGGCAGCTGCTCGGGCACCTCTCCATCGGCGTCGAAATGCTGACGGAGAAAATCCGGGCCTGGGAAGACCGCAAGGGAGAGAGCTTCCCCGAAGAAATCGCCCTGCGCCTCAAACACATGATTCTCAGCCATCACGGCAGTCATGACTTCGGAAGCCCGAAGCTTCCGATGACTCCCGAAGCCGTGGTGCTGCACTATCTCGACACGCTCGACGCCAAGGTGCACGAGTTCGTCGCCCTCATCGACAGCGATCCCAATTCGCAGTCCAGCTGGACCCCGTTCCAGTCGAGTATTCAGCGGAAGGTGTTTAAAGGAGTTGTTCCGGGCCGAACCTGATACTTCGGCGAAGTGTCAGAGGACACTTCTCATCGAGCCTTCAGCGATGTGCTGAAGGCATTGGCGTTTCTGGTGGGAGCGCGGGTTGCCGGGCGCGGGCAGGGCCATTGAGCCCCGCCATGCTTCCCGGTTGCCCCAGTTTCCCACAACCCATTGAGTGAGGCACTGAGATGAAGAATCTCACGACGATGTCGTCGCTGGAACCGAAGGATACCGCCCGGTTGCTCGAGCTCGCGGCCGGGTTGAAGCAGAAATGGGCGAAGGGCGAACGTCCGGCCCTGCTGGAAAACCGCGTTCTGACGCAGGTCTTCGAAAAACCGTCGCTTCGCACGCGAGTCAGCTTTGAAGCCGCCATGCAGCAGCTCGGTGGCAGCTCCATCTTCCTCAGTTCGGCCGACGCTGGCCTCAATGGACGGGAATCGACCGCCGACGTCGCCCGGGTGCTCGGCAGCTACTCCGACGCGATCGTCCTGCGCACTTTCAAGCAGGATCTCATCGAAGACTTTGCAAAGTACTCACGCAGTCCGGTCATCAACGGACTGTCGGATGACGACCACCCCTGTCAGGCGCTCACCGACCTGTTCACGATGCAGGAACACTTCGGCCCTGTGAAAGGTCTGACGCTGGCCTACGTGGGAGACGGCAACAACGTCGCGCGCTCTCTGGCGATTGCGTGCGCCCAGCTGGGCGTCCACTTCCACATCGGCGCTCCCCAGGGCTACCAGCTCTCCGAGCAGTTCGAGAAAGATCTGAAGGCCAGGTACCCGTCGTTCGTCTACATGCAGACCGACGACGCGAAGGCCGCCGTCAAAGGCGCCCAGATCGTCTACACCGATGTCTGGGCCAGCATGGGCCAGGAAGCCGAGAAGGAGCACCGGGCCAGGGTCTTCGCCTCCTACCAGGTGAACTCCGACCTGATGAAAGCCGCGGGACCGAAGGCGAAGTTCATGCACTGCCTCCCCGCGCGGCGCGGGCTCGAAGTGACCGATGAAGTCATGGAGTCGCCCGCCAGCATCGTGTTTCCGCAGGCGGAGAACCGGATGCACCTCGCCAAGGCCGTCCTGGTTGACCTGATCCTGCCCAGGAAGACCTGACATCTTCCTCGCTCCCTCCCGACCAGGGAGGCAGGATGACGATTCGTCGCGGTCCGATCTCGGAGATCCGTGCCCCCCTGCGCGCAGCCGGCAGGGAAACAGCGCCGGAGCGCTGTCGACGTGATTCCGCTCTCCGACCTGCAAAACTCTGCTGCCCGGACATCTGCGATCTCGCGCCGACCTCCTGGATTTCTGGACACGCTTCTGGTCCATCCGGGTTCCGCTCATCATGATTGGTCTCGTTGGTATCGCGGCGTTCTTCCGGAAGCACCTGACTCCTGTCGTCAGTCGGCGTCGGAGGACACTTTGACTGTCGGCCATGACTTACGACGAACTCGTTGTCCTCGTCCCCTGCCACAGCCTTGAGGACTTCCCCACCGAGCTGGGCGAGGCCCCTGCGGAATCGTTGTTGAATGCCTTCGCGGCTGCGTGGCATCCGGCGCTCCTCTTCCACTCCGGGGCGCTGCCGCAGTGGAAGCGCGCCGACGACTACTACGACGCCCCGCTCCCTTCCGTGAAGCGGCTGGTCTTCGTCCCCCAGCCGAGCGAAGACTGGCTCGGACATGACGCCCTCGATCAGCTCCGCGAAGGGGGCTCGATTGTCATCAAGGGCCTGCACAAGCGGTCCGAGTATGTCGACGCCGCGCTCGCGGATGTCGATCCCGTTCCAGCGGCCCTGGCGTCCGATCCCGAACTCATCGCCGATTTTCATGCGCTCGGCATCACCTGGCTGATGACGGAGTTGCTCACCCGGCACATGCGCAACATCGCGGATGTCGACCGGACCCGCCTCGAGGCCGAGACGATCGCGGCCGCCAAGGCCGCCATGGCGGGCGACCGGCCAGCCGCCGAACGGCACCTCCAGCGAGCCTTCGAAACGCTCCTCGAATGTCGCGAACGGTTCTATCCCGTCGACTGCTGGCTCATCGATCTCTGCCTCATCAGCCCCGCGCAGGCCAATGCGCACTTCGAACGCCTGTGCTCCCACCCCACCCCCTTCAGCCTGGTGGCCGCCGCGGAAGAGATCGCTCAGATCCAGAAGGAAAACCCCGCGCTCGTCCAGCAGATTCAGGAAGGCCTGGCCGCCGAACGCATCGGCCTCGTCGGCGGCGATTGGCGCGAAACCGGCGGTGTCCTCCGGTCGATCCAGCATTCCCTCTGGAACATGGAACGCGGCCGCTCCGAGATGAAGCGCGTGCTCGGCGCGCCGGCGAAAGTCTGGGGACGCCGGCGCTATGGACTGAGCGCCTTCCTGCCGCAACTCGCCCTCCGAAACGGAGCCGAAGGAGCCCTCCACTTTGTCATGGATGACGGGATCTACCCCGATGACGAACAGACGAAGTTCCGCTGGCAGGGCTGCGATGGCTCGGTGATCGACGCCATCAGCCGCATTCCTCTCCCCGGCGACAGTGCCTCCAGCTTCCTCCGCCTCCCCCAGCGGATGGCCGAATCGATGGATAACGACCACGCGGCCGCGCTCATCTTCGCCCGCTGGCCCGAACTCCGCACCCCCTTCCTCGACGACCTCCGCCGGGCCGATCGCTACAGCCCCGTGCTCGGCCGGTTCACGACGCTCGACCGCTTTCTCACGCAGACCGAGATGCCCGGGCGGATGGAGACCTACAGGCCGGGAAGCTACTTCTCCCCATTCCTCGTGCAGGCCGTCGCCCGCCAGCAGCCCGACCCCATCAGCCGCTACCTGCGCGAATGGAACCTGCGGCACTCCGTCGAGGCAGTCACCTGGTGCGCCGATATGGCGTCCCTGTTGATCACAGGCGTCCCCGATCGGTCCGAGGCGACCCAGCTCCGCGACTCCCTCGAACTCGTCGACCCGGACGCCGGCCAGGGTGCTCACGACGAACTCGCTTCTCAGGTCGCCGATCTCGAAGCCACGGCCGCCTCCCGGCTCCGCGACGTGATCGCCCCGGGCGGGCCCGGCGACGCGGGTTGGCTCGTCGTCAACCCGTGGTCCTTCGCCCGCAAGGCCGTCGTCACCGTCCCGGCTGACGAGGGATTCCTCACGGCCGGCGACGCGGTTTCCCCGGTGCATGCCACCGCCGATGAGTCATCGGCCATCGTCGAACTCCCTCCCTGTGGTTTCACGTGGATTCCACGGTCCGAACATGCGCCCCCTTCCGGAGAACGCCCGAAGTTCCCCTCCGCGGAAGGCCTCCTGCTGCGCAACGAGTTTTTCGAAGTGATCCTCAGCGATGCCACCGGCGGGATCGCGCAGATTCGCACGTTTCGCCGCAGCCCCAATCGTCTCAGCCAGCAGCTCGCCTTCCGCTTCCCGCGGGAACGCACGATCTCAACCGGTGAAGGAGAAGGGGCCGAGAGCTACAAGTCGTACTACACCGAGATGCAGCTCAAGGAGTCGCGGGTCATCGACGACTCGCCCACTGTCGGCGCGATCGAAACCATCGGCTCGCTGGTCGACCAGGTCTCCGGCGAAGCACTGGCCGATTTCCAGCAGGTCACCCGCGTCCGTCGCGGAAGGCCGGTCGTCGAGATCGAGATCGAACTCACCCCGAAGCGCGAACCCGAAGGAGATCCGTGGTCGAACTACTTCGGTGTTCGCTGGGCCTGGAAGTGGGAGTCGGTCGCTGTCTCCCGCAGCATCTTCCAGACCGCGCATGTCCTCGGCGATGAGCAGCGGTTCGAGTCCCCCCATTTCATCGAGATCGCCGACGACAACGACCGGACGACCATCGTCACGAACGGTCTCCCGTTTCATCGGAAGATCGGCCCGCGAATGGTCGACACCCTGCTCCTCACGGCCGGGGAGAACCGTCGCCGGTTCCGCTTCGACATCGCCATCGATGAACGCTACCCCCTGCAGACGGCGCTCGACATCATGTCCCCGCCGCTCGTCCTGCGGTGTGCGAAGAAACCGGCTGTTCCCGAAGCCTGGCTGATGCACGTCAGCGCCCGGAACGTCGTCGTTCTGGGTATGCGCCCCCTCGACCCCGATGGGCAGGGAGTCGTTCCGCAGGGCTGCATCGTCCGGCTCCTGGAAACGGAAGGGCGCCACCGCGCGTTTGCCCTGAAAACATTCCGCTCTCCGTCGGCCGCCCGCCAGCGCGACTTCATCGGTCAGACCATCCAGCAATGCCGTGTCGCCGGCGACGAAACCACCGTCGAAATCGCCCCCTACGAAATCTGCGATATCGAACTGACGTTCTGATCTTCGAGCTCGCCAGGCGGCGTCGATGTTCATTCGCGGGAAGAGGCCCCCGACCCAGTCTGTGCTACCATCCGCCCGGATTCTCACCGCCTGAACGGATTCGCACTTCGATGATCTCCCGCATTACCGGAACCCTCACCCGACTCAACGGCCTGGATGCCTATGTGGAACTCGGCGGGCTCGAGTATCACATCTACGTCCCCGACTTCGTCCGCCGTCAGCTGCAGACGAAAGTCGGCGAGCCCGTCAGCCTCCGGACCGTCGACTACATCGAGGGCAACCCCCAGAAGGGGGGACGCATGGTGCCCCGGCTCATCGGATTCCAGAGCGAGGTGGAACTCGAGTTCTTCGAGCTCATCTGCTCGGTCGACGGCGTCGGCGTCAAGAAGGCGCTCAACGCGATGGTCAAGCCGGTCAAAGATGTCGCCCTCGCCATTGAAGAACAGGACGCACGCCTGCTCGCCGCCCTCCCCGGAATCGGCCCGGCCATGGCCGAACGCATCATTGCCAAGCTGCGCCGAAAGATGACGCGTTTCGCCCTCATGGTGCAGCGCGACTCCGCCGCCGAGCATGCGACGACTCACGATGTCATCAACGATGGTCACGATGCCCTGATCGCCCTGGGGCACTCGGCCGCCGACGCCCGCGAGAAAATCGAGCAGGCCCTCCGCAGTCAGGGTAAGTTCAAGAGCGTCGACGAACTGATCCAGGCCATCTACCGGAACGAGCGCAAATCGGGCTGAGTTGCACCAGCCCCGCGCCGGCGAAAAGCGCGCAAAAGAAGCCCGGCTTCCAGGAAGAAACCGGGCTTCGCAGATGTCGTCAGGTGCGGACGCTGGAGATCGAATCGGACATTTTGCAGAACAGCATGCGGCCGGCGCTGTTCTGAAGGACGCTCGTCACCACGGTGTCGATCTCGTTGCCGATCTGCTTGTTCCCCTGCTCGACGACCACCATCGTCCCGTCGTCGAGGTAGCCCACGCCCTGGCCCGCCCCTTCCCCTTCTTTGACGACGCGGATCCGCACCTGCTCGCCCGGAAGAAACCGGGGCTTCAGGGCGTTCGCCACGTCGTTCAGATTCACGACGCTCACCCCCTGCACGCCCGCGAGCTTGTTGAGGTTGAGGTCGTTCGTCACCAGCCGGCCGTTGAACTCCCGCGTGATCTCGATCAGCCGCTGGTCGACCGATTTCCCCTTCACCGAGTCGGTCTCGTGCACCTTCACGTCGATCTTCGGGTCCTGCTGCAGCTTCCGCAGCACATCCAGCCCTCGGCGGCCGCGGCTGCGACGAACCTTGTCGTGGCTGTCGGCAATGTCCTGGACTTCATGCAGGATGAACTGCGGCACGAGGATCTGGCCGTCCAGCATGTTCGTGTCGACGACGTCCGCAATCCGGCCGTCGATCAGCGCGCTCGAATCCAGAACGAGAGGCCGGGCCCCTTTCAGCTCGCGCTGGAACTCGACATAAGGAATGACGAACCGGAACTGGTCCTTCGTCTGCAGCAGGAAACTGATGCAGATGTAGGGCAGGATGATGACGGTCAGCAAACGCACGCCGTCCTGCAGTTTTCCAAGGTTGGGATTGTCGAACTTGTCCTCGCTCACAAACGCCGGCTCGAGGGCCAGGTTCAGCAGGTAAGCGAGCAGCACGCCGATCAACAGCCCGAAATAGATCGCCGACATCACCTCGACCCGCTTGCGCGGGATCAGGATGTCGATCAGCAGGAACGTCATCGGGATCAACAGGAACCCGGCGAAGGCCAGTCCCTGATGATTCGCGATCGACGGCGGCGCATTCGATGAAAACACCCAGGCGAGCACCGCACCGGCGCTCACCATGATGTAAAGCATGCGGATGACGAACAGCAACATAGTTGGATTCAAGCCAGGCAGAGGAAGTGGGCGCTCGTCACGAAGGAGCGGAGATCAGCCACTCGATGCCCCATTGCCGCCTCAAAGCAGCCCAAGGCAATGGAGTCATCGGTTCTGGTTCTACGCCGGCATCCACGCCTCTGGTTGGAGGGCGAGCGACTTGTGGAACGCATACTGTACGCCGCTCAGGATCGGAATTCCACGGACGGATCGCCTCCCGGAACGACGTATCTTCCGCATCTGATGACCAAATTTTATCCCGACACAACTTTTGTTTTCTGGACAACCCCGCGTGTGACCTCGCCGACGAAAACGCCTCAGACGACACCTCCCGTTCTGCCGATTCTCCCCCGAAATGTCAGATTTCTCTGAAATAGCAGCGAATTCGGCCCCCTGGGTCGCCATTCAGCGAAATCCGTCTTCCGGGTCGGGGAAGGGGGCCAGGCAGCTCCTGCGTTTGATCCGGGCCCTCAAGAAACACGGTCTCAGGCCGCGGCTCTTTTCGCGCCGGGCCGACCTCGAGGCCGCCGTCCGCAACCCCCTCCGCCGGCCAGCCCTCAGGGCCATCGTTGCCGCCGGCGGAGACGGAACGGTCATCGATGTCGTGAACCGGTTCCCCGGACATCCCATCGCAGTTCTCCCGCTCGGCACCGAAAACCTGTTCGCACGCGCCCTCGGACTGACATGCGATGGCGAACGCCTGGCAGGCATCATCGCAGCCGGCACAGTCTCCCGGTTCGACTGCGCACGGGCGAACGGCCGCCGGTTCCTGGTGGTCGCCAGCACTGGCTTCGATGCCGAGGTGATCCATCTCGCCCACGCTCGACGGACCGGACGGATTCGCCGCTGGTTCTACGCCCTGCCAATTACCACCGCGCTCGCCAGGTATCCGTTTCCCCCCGTCACCGTCCAGTTCGACGACGACCCGACGCCGCACACCGCCTGCCTGGTTCTGGTCGCCAACCTGTCGCGATACGCGCTCGGCCTGCCGATCGCTCCCCACGCCAGTGGGCACGATGGGCTCCTCGATGTCTGCCTCTTCCAGTGCCCGGGACGCTGGCGCTTGTTTCGCGATCTCATGGCCGTCCTGCGCGGGACGCACCTGAAAGAGCGGCATGTCGTCATGCGGCAGGCGAAACGGATCGTCATCGCCGGAGAACAGCCCGTCTGCGTACAGATCGATGGCGATCCGGCCGGCCAGATTCCGGTCACCATCGAAATCGAGCCATCCGCGATCGAAGTCTTCACGCCCGGAGAAGTGCAGAGCCCGGTTCGGAACAACTGAAGGACGTCCGTCACCTCACAGGCGACTGATCGTCGCCCCGTCGTTCTTCGGGCGCGCGATCTGGACGGACGCCGAAGGCGGAATCTGTTGCACCAGCTCTTCCGCGGCTTCGGCGCTGTCGCACACGACGGCGAGCGTCGGCCCCCAGGACGTCTGGGCAATTCCCTTCACGCCTCGATCGCGAAGCAGCTTCCAGATCGGGAGCGACGCCGGATGGACGACGCCCCCCTGGCACGCGCTGAACGCTTCCCCGACGAGGACGCCATATTCGTCCAGCGCCTCCGCGAACGCCGGACAATCTCCCTGCCGGACCGACGGAATCACTCCGGTCAGAAGAATGCGGGACAGGCGGTCGCTCAGCGCTTCGCTGAACGACGGCAGGCATTCAAAGACCGCCGCTTCCTTCTCCCCCGTGAAGCCTTCAGCGACCGGCGGGCGAATGAGGACGAACCTCCATCCCGAAGGGATCTCGACGCGTGCCGCGAGCGCCCCGATCGCGTCGCCGGGATGCTTCCCCGCATCGACCAGCAGTCCCCCCTGGTCAAAACCGTGAATTCCGACCGCCGACCGCAGGCCGCGCCCCACGAGCTCCGCCATCTCCGTCGCCGGTCGACGTGGAAGTCCGGCTAGTTCACTGGCGCCCGCCGCAACGGCGAGCGCCAGTTGAGTTCCCGACCCGAACCCGCAATGCGGTGGAGGTTCTTCGTCGACGATCACTTGCGGAGGCGCCTCGCCCGACTGTGGCAGCAAACCGGCGAGATGTCTCAGGACCTGTTCGGCCCGTCCCTGCGACGCCAGGGCCGCGCCGCGTTCTTCGGAATCGGGCCCGAAATGTCCGACCCGCACTGCGGTCCGCGGTGTTTCAAGCATCACCCCCCAGCCGCCGAAATCGCGTCCACGACGCGGCTTCCAGGCCAACGGCCCGAAGTGCAGTCGACTGCCGGTGATGACCCTCATCGCGCCGGATTTCACGCCTCGGTTTCCTCCCCTGCCGACCACGACAACCTGAACTCAACCGCGACGTCCCCAATCCCCGTTGAGCGGCCGAACCGACAACTGATACCATGACGTGGTCTGTTTGACACGCCATCTGTTGTCGTCGTCCTTCAACCGGCCTGGCCGTGCGCTCAACCCGCTTCAATCGCTGTGACCGATCGCGTTGCTACTGATCTGATTGTCCATCGCGTGCTGATCGTTGATGACGATCGGAACGAGGCGGAATCGCTGCAGTCGCTTCTCAGGGAGAGGCGATTCGCTCCGGAACTCGCGCGGGACGGAGGGCAGGCCCATTCCTCGTTTGTCATGCGGCTCCCCGACGCCGTGCTCCTCGACCTGATCCTCCCCAACGGAGTGACTGGCTTCGAAGTTTGCGAACGCATGAAACGCGAGAACCGCAATGTGCCGGTCGTGATCGTGTCGGCGATCGATCGGGACGACGCCCGTGATCTCGCGGTCCGCGTCGGCGCTGATGCCTACGTCACCAAGCCGTTTGACCCCGACAAACTCGTCGCCGTCATGCTGGAGGCCGCCGAGAAATGCTGGCGCCGCAGCCATTCTGACAGTGACGCCCCCTCCTCCGACAAGGTGCGCTTCCCCTGTCCCGGCTGTGGGAAGAAGCTCAAAGTCAGCGTGTCGCACCGCGGAAAGACATTGAACTGCCCGGGATGTGCCTATCCCGCCCTGGTGCCCAACGCCTGAGGCTTCGGCCCGTTCGACGGCCCTGCCGTCGATGACGTTTCCACCCGCCTGAAGTCTGTACAATCCAAGCATGTTCTCTCTCACGGTCCAATCCGGCAAACACGCCGGCAAGAAGGTCAAGCTTCAGCCCGGCGAAGTCATCGTCGGTCGCGATGAGGCCGCCAGGCTGCGCATCGCCTCCTCCGACGTCAGCCGCCAGCACTGCAAACTGGTTGTCACCGAAGATTCCATCACCGTCGTCGAACTCGGCAGCCGGAACGGAACCTTCATCGACGGCGTGCCCATCCATCGCTCTCACGTCCTTGATCCGGGCTCGACGCTGACCGTCGGCCCGATGACGTTCCGCCTCGAAGGAGGAACGCCCCCCGCGCGGAGGCCCGAAAAAGCTAGGCTCAACGCCTCCGATTCCAAGGCCGCTCAAGGCCTGTCGGACGATGAAATCGCCTCGTTGCTGACCGACGAGATTCCGACGCTGGGAACTTCCGACACCACGATCGGCTCGGAGAACCCCACGCCACTTCGAACCTCCGCCCCGAGAACCCCCCAGCCTCCGAAAAAGACGTTTCGCACCGTGGCCGAAGAGGCACAGGAGATTATTCGCCTGCATCAGGAATCGTTGGGCAAGGGCGGGGCGGCGAACTGATGCGCATCATTGCCGGCGAATTCCGCCATCGAGTGTTGCTGTCCAACCCCGGCGAGACGACCCGTCCCATCACGGATCGCGTCAAGGAGTCGCTCTTCGCGCGGCTCGAACATGAGCTCCCCGGAAAACGCGTCGCCGACATCTTCTCAGGAACCGGCACCATCGGGTTCGAGGCGATCAGCCGCGGTGCCGCGACGGCCGTCTTCATCGACGCCGACAGAAAAGCCTTCGAGCTCCTCCGGGAGAACGTCTCGAAGCTGAAGATCGCTGAGCGCACGTTGTGCTGGATGACCAATGCCATCCGTTGCGGATACCGCCCGAAGAACGCCGGACGGTTTACCCCCTTCGACGTGATCTTCTTCGATCCCCCGTACAAGATGGCCGATGACATTCGGCCGGGCGAACCGATCTACAAGGCGCTCGAACGCCTCGCTCGTCCCGACGTCTCGGCCGACGACGCCCTGCTGGTGCTCCGTGTCCCGGAGTACGCTACCTACGAACTCCCGCCCGCCTGGAAAACCGAGTGGCAGCTCACGATGTCGAACATGCTGCTCGACGTCTGTCGCAAGCAGCCGGTCGCCGCGCCGTCGCCCGATGACGGACCGTCCACCGAAGAGGAACCGGCCACGTCATGACCGCAGGTCCCCGGGGCAGGCGTCCCGTCCCTCTCTCACCGAAGCGGAAGTGGATGCTCCGCGGCGTGATGCTCTCCGCCGTCTTCCTGTCGCCGTACCTGGTGACCTGGAACCAGCCCGCCCCGTCACTCGGGGCCTCCCTCGGAGGACTCAGTCGCTGTCCGAGAGGGCAGCACTGCGTCAGCTCCGAATTTTCCTACATCCTCACCTCAAATTTCGCCCGTCAGTTCCAGCAGCCGCTCCCCGAGCGCCCCAGCCACTTCATCGAGCCCTTCGAACTGGCTGACGATTCCATCGAGGGATGGAAACTGCTCGTCGAAACGGTTCGCAGTCAGCCCGGAGTCACAATCCTCGAAACGACCGGCTCCTATCTGCACGCGGTGAGAAGCACGACGATCTACGGTCTGATCGACGACTTCGAACTGTCGCGCCTTCACACCGGAACGGTCCTCGTGCGTTCGTGTGCCCGCCTCGGCTATTCCGATTTCGGCCGCAACCGGCGGTTCGTCGAAAAGATCCGCTCCGAGTTCGCGAAGCAGCCCCGCGAACAGTGGTTCTGATTCGAGCCAGGCTCATTTCTCCGGCGATGACCCGACGGCCACTTCGGCGCTTCCCGGGGCGTCATGCCGGACCGGCCGGAGGTCATACGAGAACGCCCCGAGCAGTGTTTTCTGTGGAACGCTGTGGCACCCCAGGCACGTTTCCGTCGCCCGGACAGCCCCCAGCATCCGAATGACGGTCGGCTCGTCTGAGGTCACGACCTCCTGGTCGTTCTCGAGCGCCGCCAGGTGCGTCCGCTCGAACTCGTCCAGCGGCCGGGTCGGCGTCTGTTCAAGTTCGTCCAGGTTCGGAAGGTCGTCGGAGACGTAAACGCGTGGCTCGTCGTGCCTCAGCAGGCTGACGAGTTCCAGCCGCGCAACCTGCCAGGTCTCGTCGTTCGCCCTGATCGGCGCGGGGGACGAGGCCACGGCATGCGGCTCAAACCCGATCACGAAATCCGGCCCGCGATCGAACCCCATCCGGTTGTCGTCAATGAACTCCTTCATGCCCGCCAGATGCAGTTGATTGAGATCACTCTCCGTCGGCTTGGCTCGCCCCGGAACCTCCCGGTTGTCGAAGCAGAGGTCCCGGGAGGCGACAGGGGTGCGGACCAGCTTCGGAAGCTCCAGCGAAGACCGGCGCACACGAACCATTCGCACCGAACCGAAGCCAGCCGCCGCCACGAAATCCTTGTAGCTCTCGTCGTGGAGCCGTTCCAGCTTCCATGCCCGCGATGCGTAACGTCTCCCTCCAGAGGTCGCGAAAGACGCGGTGCTGGCCGCCTCCCCGCCTGCCACCGGATGCTCTTCATGGAATCGCAGTCGCTCCTTGAGTGACTGAACCGGGAAATCCGCCCGCATGGCGTCGATGTCCTGAACGAGGGACCCTACGTGGCGGTGGTGCTGGATGCTTCCGATGGCAAAGGGAACAACCGCCAGCATGGCGAAGGTCGACCACTTCGCCTCGACCGCCCACGCAAAGAGCGCGAAGAGCAGCAGGCCGACACCCATGATGAACGCAGTCGGCCCCAGCCCGATGACCGCCAGGAACAGGACTGGGATCGGAACCATCACGGCCGTCGAAAAACGCCGCGAGGCGATCAATCCCACCATCAGGACGGCGCTGACCGCATAGCCGATGATGGCTGCCGCAGGGAGGAAATGGATCATTTGGGCCCTTCCATCTTTGGTGATAAATCTCGTCCCGCCAGCACTTACGCCGCCCGTCGTCACCTCATTGGGATTTTCTCCGAATCCATGATCCGCCCGCCGCCCCTCCGCGTTCCCCCTCCACCTCTCCCATCGGAAACGACGGAATCATGGAGATTTTCGAACTGCTGATCGGCGTCTGCGACATCATCGGGACCACGTTCGAGGTCGTGTCCGGCCTCGTCGATCTGGCGTCGCAACTCTTCGGTCCGGGCGAGCGACCCCGTCGCTGATCGCTTCACTTGCGACGGCCCCCCCGGTCTGCGACACCTCCCGTCATCCTCTCCTCGTCGTGATGGAGAGGATCGTCGTGGCCGGTCCACCGGCCTGCCTGGAGGTTCCGCGATGTTTCGTCTGCCGGCTCCCGTTCTTGCCCTGGCCCTGCTGGCGACCGCCTTTCTGGGATCCACGTCCATGCCCGCCTCCGCCGCGGATTCGCCCGAAGATGCCAGGCTCGCGAAGTTCTTCCAGAACTATCTCGATCTCTGGATGGCCCAGCGGCCGCTCGAAGCCACCCTTCTCGGCAACCACGATTTCGACGACGTCCTCGAAGACGTTTCTCCCGAGTCACGCAAGAACTGGGAAACCCTCGTCCGCCTCACGCTCGAAGGGCTTCCGAAAGAAGTCGACTTCCGGAAACTCTCCCGCGGTTCGCAGATCGACTACGAGATCCTGAAGCACCATCTCGAACGGACGCTCTGGGTCTGGGAGAACATCAGGCCCTTTGAAACTGATCCGCGGACGTACGGCGAATACATCACCAACAGCATCTTCCTGCCGCTGACCCAGTCGACGCTCCCCCGCGAGCAGAACGTCGCCAACGCCGCAGCGCGCATGCGGTATGCCCCTTCCATCATCGAAGCCGCGAAACGCACGATCAGGAACCCGCCCCGCGTGGTCCTCGAAACCGCGATCCGGCAGAACAAGGGGGCCATCGCCTTCTTCGAATCGGGCGTCTACGAGGTCTCCGGCGAAACGCCCGGCGTCTCGTCGTTCAAGGCCGCTTCCGCCCCCGCCATCGCCGCGCTGAAGTCCTACCAGGAGTGGCTCGAGAAAGAAGCACTCCCCAACGCCAGCGGCGAATGGCGCCTCGGCCGCGAACGCTTTGTCCGCAAGCTCGAACTCGAACTCGAAGGCGCCTTCCCGGCCGATGAAGTCCTCGCCGAGGCCGAAAGCGAATTCGCCCGCGTCCAGCGCGACATGTATGTCATCTCCCGGCAGCTCTGGTCGCAGCACTTCCCCGACAGCCCCCTCCCTCCGGACGATCAGTCGGGCCGGGCCGAAACGATCCGCAAGGTCATCGCGAAGATCAGCGAGGATCATTCCCGCCCCGAAACGCTCACCGCGGAAACGCGCGCCACCGTCGACGCCATTAAGGACTTCATTGCGAAGAAGGACATCCTCCGCCTTCCCGAGCCCGATCGCTGCCAGATCATCGAGATGCCCGAGTTCCAGCGGGGCAATTCTGTCGCCTACCTCAACCCCGCCCCCCCTCTCGACCCCGCCGCGTCGAGCATGTACGCCGTCAGTCCTCCCCCCTCCGAGTGGGACGACGCCAGAAAGGAAAGCTATCTCGCGGAATACAACCGCAGGATGCTCCTCATCCTCTCGATCCACGAAGCCTATCCCGGCCACTACGTCCAGCTCGAATACTCGAACAGGCACCCCTCGCTGATCCGCAGGATCCTCTCGTCAGGCGTCTTCGCCGAAGGCTGGGCCGTCTACACCGAGCAGATGATGCTCGATCAGGGCTTCCACGAGCGTGATCTCGGCCTCCGCCTGGTCCAGCTCAAGTTCTATCTGCGCACCGTGGCCAATGCGATTCTCGATCACAAGCTCCACGCACAGAACATGTCCGACGATGAAGCCATGAAGCTCATGGTCGACGGCGCCTACCAGTCGGAAGGGGAAGCCTTCGGCAAGCTCATCCGCGCCAAGCAGACAAGCTGCCAGCTCTCCACCTACTTCGTCGGACGCATGGCCTTCTATCGCCTGCGCCAGCAGATCCAGCGCGAGATGGGAGACGACTTCCACCTCGGCCGCTACCACGAAGCCGTCCTCGATCACGGCACGCTGCCCGTGAAATACCTGCCGGAACTCGTCCGCGAGCGACTCAAACAGCCGCGGTGAAATGAAAAGCGGCCGGCAATCGCCGGCCGCTCGGGCCTCCTGCATGGTTCCGCAAATCGCGGGCTACTTCTTCGGCTGGCCCCCCGCCGCCTTGAGCATCTTCAGCGCCTTCCCCAGTTCTTCGATATCGAGGTCGCCGCTCTTGTCGGCGTCCACCACGTCGTAGAACTGGCTGAGAAGCGGATGGACCTTCGCTTCGTCACGGCTCACCACGCCATCCTTGTCCACATCCATCTGCGCGAACGGTGTGTCGTCCGGAATTCCCGGGCCGATGATCTTCCCGGCCGCCTTGTCGGTCCGCGGAACGACGATGTCGAAATACCCGATCATCATCTCGTCCCACGACTGGTCCCCCCATTTCACCCGCTTGGAAGGATCGGGGTTGTTCAGGTTGTCCTCCGAGTTGTCGAACGACGCCGTGCACACGATCTGCGACCCCGCCGGAAGAGTGATCGGCTCGGCCAGCTCGTAGCTGGTCTGCCAGTTGAAGTCGAACCGCGGCACATCCAGCAGCGTGTCCAGCGTGCCGTCCGGCTTCTTCAACTGGAAGCGGAACGACTTGCCCCGCAGATGCATGTGCGGCGACATCGTCAACATCTCCACATCGCGAGGCGACTTCCTTGTCGACGCATGGACGACCTGGTCGTCCTTGAAGGGCTCGAGCTGGAACCGTGTGTTCACCGCCTCCGTCGTCACCACTTCGTTCGTCACCGTCGCCGGGTCCGCGTAAATCAGCCCCACCTTGCTCTGGTCCAGCGTCGCCGTGCCGTTCGGCGTGTAGTGCACCTGGAAGCGAAGCTGCGATCCCGCCGGAATCCGCTTGGCATAGCCCGGAGCAATCGGCCGCACGCGCAGCCCCGGCACATAGGCCGTCAGGAACACTTCCTGCCGCCGGTTCTCCTTGTCCGGATGCATGTACACGATGATGTGGTGCACGACCGCAGGCGCTCCGGGAACGACCTCCGCCTGCGCCAGCCACTTGTCTTCCGTCAGTTGTGGATCGACCCAGAAGTTCTGGTATTTCACTCCCTGCTTTCCCGCGTCCGCCGGAACCGGATAGGCCTCCGCCATCTGGAACACCGCGTCCGGTTCGCGGCTCAGCTGCCAGCCCTTGGTGAACGTCCGGGGCTCCGGAAGGTCCGCAGGGTCTCCCTGAGGACACCCTTCCCTCACCCAGGTCAGGATCGCCTGCTTTTCCTCGGCCGGCAGCAGGCGCGCGTTCGAGAAATGACCAAACTCCGGGCTCGCATGCCAGGGCGGCATCCGGTTCTCACGGACGACTTCCCTGATCATGTCTCCCCAGCCTGCGGCCTCTTCGTAGTCGGACAGCGCGAACGGCCCGATGTCTCCCTCACGGTGACATTCCTGGCAACGCTTCTGGAAGATCCGGACGATCTCCTTCGACCACGTCACCGTCGGCTTTTCCGTCGGCGATTGCGGACGGCCAATCAGGCAGCCGATCGGCGTCGTCTGCGGAACGGCCACCGCTTTCCCTGCGAGCAGCGAGTCCAGCGCATCGCGAAGTTCCTGGCGGTCCGCCTTGTCGCGAATCACCCCGATCTGGAACTGGTCATCGATCCGGCCGCGATAACGAATCGAGCGGTTCTGATCGAGGACGACCACTTCCGGCGTGCGCGTGGCGCCCATCTGCTCTGCCAGCTTGCTTCCCACGTCGATCAGGAACGGGTACTCAAGCCCCTGCCGCCGCACGAACGCCGCGATCTCCGTCGGCGCGTCCTGGCTGTTCGCGTCGACGCCCAGAAACGTCACGCCTTTGTCGGCGTATTCCTTCGCCAGTTCCTGCAACCGCACGGAATACTGCTTCGCGAGCGGGCATTCGATCCCCAGGAATGCCACCACGACGACCGGCTGCTTCTCGAATTCCGAGAGCTTGTACTCCCGTCCCCGGTAATCGCCGAGCGTGAAGTCGGAAACCACGGAGAGGTTCTCCGCCCCCTCCGCCGGTGACAGGCCCGCCAGGAGCATCGAGACGGCCAGAAGTGCAAACACTTGACGCATCGAAACCGAACTCCAGAAGAGGACCGCCCTTGGAACACCGCAGAGCCGGGATCCGCCCTGCGTTTTCGTCAGGAACCGGGACGCCAACCGCTCGTCATGTGAGCATGCGCCCGGCCGAGACTGGCCGAGAGAAGTTCTATACGACGGAATCGGCCGCGGCCAGATCCATCGCCGATCGTTGCACAGGCAAGGGGAGGGAAGTCACGATGCAACCATGTCTGAACTCACGCATTTCGATGAGACCGGCGCCAGCCGCATGGTCGATGTCAGCGCGAAGGCCATCACCGCACGGCGGGCGCTGGCCGAGGCCGTCGTCGAGATGCAGCCGGCCACCCTCGAACTCATTCGCGATCGCAAACACGCCAAGGGAGACGTCTTCGAAGTCGCCCGGCTCGCCGGCATCCAGGCGGCCAAGATGACCTCCCAGCTGATCCCGCTGTGCCACGTCTTACCGCTCGACGGCGCGGCTGTCCGATTCGAAGTCCTCGATGCAACCCGCCTCAGGATCGAAACCGAAGTGAAGGTCACGGCGAAAACCGGGGTCGAAATGGAAGCCCTCACGGCAGCAAGCGTGGCCGCCCTCACGGTTTACGACATGTGCAAGGCCGTCGATCGTGAGATGACCATTGCGTCCGTCCGCCTCCTGGAAAAGGAGGGAGGCCGCAGCGGACATTTCATTCGCCCCACGTAGTGCAGGGGGCGGCTCCGTCGGAAAGTCGACTGGCCGCAATCCGCGGGATTGGAAAGAATCCGCGTCCGCGCTGCCCCTTGCAGCGGATTCTCACACTCCTGATCTCTTCATGTCGGCTTCGCTGCAACAGTTCGCTCGAGGGCTGGAAGACGGTGGCATTGTTTCCGCCGAGGCGATTCGCAGCAGCCTCTCGTCACTCGACGGAACTCCCGACAGCGAAGGCCTCGTGAAGGAACTTCTTCGCACCAGGAAGCTGACGAAGTTCCAGGCCGACGAGATCCTGCACGGCCGCGCTCAATCGCTCGTGCTCGGCAACTACCTGCTGCTCGAACGCATAGGTCAGGGCGGAATGGGCCAGGTGTTCAAGGCCCGCCATCGTCGCATGGACCGCATTGTCGCGGTGAAGCGGCTGCCGGACGACGTCAGCGGAGACCAGTTGGCCATCGCCCGGTTCGATCGCGAAGTGAGAGCCGCCGCACGCATCTCGCATCCGAATATCGTCGCCGCGTTCGATGCCGACGACGCAAATGGCGTGCACTTCCTCGTCATGGAGTACGTCCAGGGCGCCGACCTGGCGAGAGTGATCCGCAAAGTGGGACCTCTGCCGGTAGAGAACGCCGTTGACCTCGTGCGGCAGGCGGCCAGGGGACTCGCAGCCGCCCATGCGGCTGGCATCGTTCATCGCGACATCAAGCCCTCCAACCTGCTGCTCGACCGGCATGGCGTCCTCAAGATTCTCGATATGGGGCTGGCCCGCTTCGAATCGATCTCCGACGACTCGGCTCCATCCGATCTCACCGGCATCGGGGCCATCATGGGAACGGTCGACTACATGGCCCCCGAGCAGGCTCTTGACTCGAAATCGGCCGATGCCCGCGCCGACATCTACAGCCTCGGATGTTCACTCTTCACCCTCCTGACGGGCCGGCCCGTCTACGAAGGCGAAACCCCGACGGCCCGGCTCATGGCCCATCAGGCCAGTCCCATTCCGGACCTCCGAACGCACCGGCCCGAGGTCCCCGAATCGTTGCAGGCCGTTTTCGTAACGATGGTCCAGAAGGACCTGAATGACCGCTTTCAGTCGATGACGGATGTCATTCAGTCACTGGAAGGATTCGAGCCGCCGTTGTCGCCGCTGGCAGTCGACCCATTCACCGATCTTTCTCCGCGAAACTCCGCCGCCTATGAGTTGGCGGGTGACACGGTGCTCGAGCGGCCTCGCTCGAGCGGCTTTCCCATCCGCGCCGCCCTGGCAGGCATCGCGATCGCCGGAGCCCTCATTGCGGCCCTCGCGTTCCGCGGAAGTCCTGACGTCACGCCCGCGGGGCCGCCAAGAGTTGCCCCCGCGTCCCCCGATGAGGAAGAGGCCCCGGTCGCGCACGTCGCCATCGATCCGGTCGTCGCGACCTCGATTCCGCCCCTGATCGATGCCGTCCGCCAGCCGCCCACCGGTTTCATCTCCCTCTTCAACGGCAGCGACCTCCAGGGCTGGCAGGGTGCGGTTTCCGAGCAGGAGTTGCTGGCGGTTCCCGAAACCAATCGGCCCGCCCTGCAACAAAAGGCCAACGAAGCGGCCGCGACCCGCTGGACCGTCATCGATGGCCTGCTGAAGTCCGACGGCCAGGCAATCGGCCTCCAGACCATCGCCCACTACCGCGACTGCGAGTTCTCAATCGACTGGAAGCTCCCCGCAGACGCCGCCGCAGCCATCACCCTCCGCGGCTCCTCCACGCTCACAATGGCCGAGACGGGTCTCCAGTTGGGCGACCGCCCGCTCACCGCTGCGCCGCGCCTCACTGCCGGTCAAACGCCCACAGGGTGGAACACCCTCCACATCACCCTTCGTGGCGACAAGGTCACCGTCCGTTCGAATGGAATGCTCCTCGTCGACAACCTCCCGCTGAAGAACTCGAACGATCCAGAAAAGATCGTCCCCGCCAGCGGCCCACTCGAACTCCGCCCCCTGAAAGGCAAAGCCGAGTTCCGGAACATCTTCCTGAAGGTCCTCTAAGCGTCGTGTCCCAGCCCCTGATCGCTCCGGAGTGGCACTGGCTCCGCCAGTGCAATCGGCGCTGGGTGGCATGCCGTCACGCCGCTGAACCCGGCGACACTTCGCAGCCAACGCCCACCCAGCGGCGGGTCGGCATGAACCGGGCACCGCGCTCGTGCCACGGCTCTGCGAGACGTGCGACCAGAAAGAACGGCAACGCTCCCCACCCAACCCGGCGAGCGGGGGGCGTCGGCCCCCTGTGATCGCCTGACACAAAGCTCCCCAATCCCCATGAAGTCGGGCGGCACTGGCTCCGCCAGTGCAATCGATCGGCAGTGGCGCCCGTTGTGGCACCATTCCACCGACGCCATACCTCGAGTGAGCGGCCGGCGCTGGCCGCCGGTCAGGTCCACGAACGACTCCCGCACGCAAATCACCCCACAACTTGGGGAGTACGCCGTCACGCCGCCAACATTGACGACGCATCACAGTCAACGCCCGCCCTATTTCTTGCCCCTCGATCGCTGCTGCACAAAGAACTGCTTGAGCAGCCCCTTGCACTCCTCCTGCAGAACGCCCCCCAGCACGGCACAGCGGTGGTTCAGGCGTGGATCGTCGGTGATCCGGTAGAGCGTCGTGCAGGCGCCGGCCTTGGGGTCGGTGGTCCCGAAAATGACCCGCGGCATCCGCGCCTGAACGATGGCCCCGGCGCACATCGGGCACGGCTCGAGTGTCACGTACAGCGTGCAGCCGGCCAGGCGCCAGTCTCCCAGCGCCTGCGCCGCCTGCGTGATGGCGATCATCTCCGCATGGGCCGTCGGATCGCTCAGCGTCTCGCGCTGGTTGTATCCCTCGCCAATGATCTCGTCCTGGTGAACGATCACGGCCCCGATTGGAACTTCATCGATCTCCATCGCACGACGCGCCTGCTCGAGCGCGGAAAACATCCAGCGCTCGTACGGGGCGAGGGGATTGACGAGGTCGTCGCTCATTGAAGACTCGAAGCATGCTCGATGTGATTGTGCATTTCGACCGGGGTGCATGCTCGATGGATCAATTGAAGCACATCCAGCACGCTGCTGATGGACATCCCGGCCCGGACAAACACGATTCCCGCGTGGGACTCCACCGACAGCGGTTCCACCAGGAAATCACTGTCCTGCGTGACCACGATGCGCCCCAGTTCTCGCGCCAGCGCCAGGACGTTCGTATCCTCGATCCCTTTGAGCCGCATCTCGTTGATGCTGGTGAAGTCAATGTTCCGACGCCTGAGACCAGCAAGGACAACGTGCGGAATGTGCTCGTCCAGCAGGTACCGTATCTCGGGCTCACTTGTCATCCGCCAGTTGACCCGCTGTCGGCTGCCGATTCTCGAGACGACTTGCGGATGATCTCGGGAACGATCGACGGATCCCGGGCTTTCGATTCTTCTTCCAGTTTCAAATCGAGCTGCCAGGAGGCCTCGATCTCTTCGCGATGGTCGTAGAAGTACGCGAGCGCGGCATGCACGTCGGCGGGAGACAGGTTGAACTCACTGACGATCTGCGTCACCGGCCAGTCATGCTTCGTGTGCCAGCTCGCAATCTGAGCCACGGAAATCCGGCGGCCTGCAATTCGCGGCCGTCCCCCTAAGACGTTCGGCGTCGATTCGATATGTCGATCAAGCGACGTCGTCGGCATGCTGATCCTCCCGGGTCGCTGGCAATTCTCCGTTTTCCGCCAACGCCCGGAAAGAGCAGAACGGCCACGACCGCCGAGTCACTTCCCGAATCGGTGCTTCGCCAGCAGTTCTGCGATCTGGATCGCGTTCGTTGCCGCCCCCTTCCGCAGGTTGTCGCTCACGCACCAGAACGAAAGCCCGTTCGGATGCGACAGGTCCTTGCGGATGCGACCGACGTACACGAGGTCCGAACCGGTGCTGTTGAGCGGCATCGGATACATGCTCGAGCCGATGTCGTCCACGACCTTGATCCCCGGGAAGCTTTCAAACAGCCCGCGGGCCTCTTCGGGCGAAATGGGTCGTTCGGTCTCCACGGCGATCGTTTCGCTGTGGCAGTTCGCGACCGGGATTCGCACGCAGGTCGGGCACACAAGAATGCTCTCGTCCCCGAGGATCTTGCGGGTCTCGTACACCATCTTCATTTCTTCGCTGGTGTAGCCCGCTTCCTTCTCCCCGCCGATCTGCGGAATGCAGTTGAACGCGATCGGATGCTTGAACGCCGTATAGTTGTAGGGCTGCCCATGCAGGTGCATGTGCGTCCCTTCTTCCAGCTCCTTGGTTCCGGACAGGCCAATCCCGCTGACCGCCTGGTACGTGCTCACCACCACCCGCTTCACCTTCGCCGCGTCATGCAGCGGCTTCAGCGCGACAACCATCTGAGTCGTCGAGCAGTTCGGGCTGGCGATGATCCCCTTGGCGTTGATCGCATCCTGCGGATTGACCTCTGGAATCACGAGGGCCACCCCCTCCTTCATCCGCCAGTAGCCCGATTCATCGATCACCGTCGCCCCCGCCTCTACGGCGGATGGCAGATAGTCGCGGGCGATTTCGTCCGGCGTCGTGGCGATGACGAGGTCCGTCCCGGCGAAGCAGTCCTTCGTCAGCTCTTCGACCTGGTGGTCCTGCCCCCGGAACGTAATGGTCCCCCCCGCGCTCCGCTTCGACGCCAGGAAACGAAACGTCTTCGCCGGCAGAGGACGTTCCTCGAGCAGCTGACGCATGATGCGGCCGACGGCGCCGGTCGCCCCGACGAGTGCAACAGTGTTAAACACGACTGGTTCCTGAAGGAAAACTTAGATTGAAGCCTGGGGATGCCGGTGGGGAACGCATCAATGTACCGCCCGAACGGGCAAAAATCACGAAAACGGGCAATCACTGCCGAAGCCCGGCCCGTTCGGTGAAATCGACATCATGGAAACCATTTCCACGATGTAGGTTCTGACAAGTCCTTGTCCGGGTCGCTGGGGCTGTTCCCTGTCCCTTGTGGAGATCAACGCGATGAGCGGTTCACTGACACTTCGCGGAATGACCCCTCCATTCCTGTGGAAAACAGGCCTGAAGCTCGGGCGACGGTTCGGCTTCGTCGAAAAGTTTCAGTACGGAAAAGAGCAGCCGGCCGCCTACTACGACCAGCGGTTCGACCTCTCCGACCACTGGAAACTCCACTACACCCGGTCGCACTACTACCCCTTGTGGACCGTTGTGGCCGACAGGCTCCGACGGGCAAAGGTTCGCACCATTCTCGACATCGGATGCGGGCCAGGGCAGGTCGCCTGCCTCCTCCGCGATCGCGGCTTCGAGAACTACACCGGGCTCGATTTCAGCCCCAACCGCGTCAAAGCCGCGAAGGACTGCTGCCCGACCCTCAATTTCGTCGTCGCCGATATCTTTGCGTCGACAGTCCTTGAAGAGCATCCGTACGACTGTGTCCTGACCATGGAGTTCCTCGAGCACATCGAACGCGACCTCGAGGTGCTCTCACGGATTCGCCCCGGCACGTTCGTCCTCGCAACCGTCCCCAACTTCCCGGCCGCAGGACACGTCCGCCACTTCCGGGACGTCGACGAAGTCTGCCAGCGGTACGAGTCCCTGTTTTCGTCGCTCGAGGTCTACGCGATCCTGGCCGACGAAGGGGGCCGGAGACACTTCGTCATGGAAGGCCGCCGCGCCTAGGCGGCCCAGACGCAGGGTGCCACTGGCTCCGCTGGGGTGCCACTGGCTGCTCGCAGCCAGTGCAATCGTTGCCGAGCCCTCCCAACATCCAGGAGTTCCACTGGCTCCAGCAGAGGTGGCACCTGGTGGCACTGGCTCCCAACTGTGGGTGGCACTGGCTCTGCCAGTGAAAACGTTACCGAGCCCTCCCTCCATCCCCCTCAGCGAACAGCCCCACCGTTCGCATTCAGCACCTGCCCGGTGAGATAGCTCGCGTCATCGCTCAACAGGAACCTCGCCAGACGCGCGATGTCCTCCGGCGTCCCCCAGCGGGCCAGCGGCGTCTCACGCAGAACGCGGTCATGCCAGGCCTGGCTGGTTCCGTCCCCCCACGCAGTCCGGATCCACCCCGGCGCGATGCAGTTCACCCGGACCTTCGGAGCCAGGCTCACAGCGAGGGAACGCGTGAAACCCATCACCGCGTTCTTCGCCACCGCGAACAACTCGCCACTGTCTCCCTCCATCCCCCGGTCGGCCTGGTCCCACCCGATCGTGAGGATCGAGCCGTGCCCTTGTTCTTTCATTCGGTCGCCGATGCTTCGGCCCATCACGACCGACGCCCGGACATCCACCTTCAGCAGCCGGTCGAGTTTCTCCTCGTAGGGAAGTGAGCGACTCTCTCCGGTCAGCAGGTCCACTCCCGCATTCAGGACGGCGCCGTCCAGACCGCCCCAGGTCGCCCATGCTTCCTCGGAAAGCAACTCGGCCGCCCCGTCCGCCGTCAGCAGATTCTTCGGTCGAATCTCGACGCGCCCCCCTCGCTTCGCGATCTCCGCGGCCACGTCCTCAATCGGCCCCGTCGCCTTCCGGCCGTGCAGGATCACATCCGCCCCCGCGTCGGCCAGTTCGAGCGCAACGGCCCGCCCGATCCCGCTCGACGAACCCGTCACCAGGATCCGCCGCCCGGTCAGATCACCAAACCGCGTCATGGCGCTGCTCCCGCAGTCGGGCGTCCTGATCCGGCCGCCCCGATCGCCAGCGCGACCCATCCGACGATGAACAGCATCCCCCCGAACGGCGTGATCATCCCCAGCTTCGTCACGCCACGCAGCACCAGCGCGTACAGGCTCCCCGAAAACAACACCGTTCCCAGCAGGAAACACCAGCCCGCGACATTCAGCGACGCGGCCGGCCGGCGAATCGCCACCAGCCCGCAGGCGATCATCCCCAGTGCGTGAAACATCTGGTATTCGGCCGCCGTCTTGAAGTCGGCGATGTACTTCCGCGCCGCCGGGACCGTCTCTCCCACAACCACTCGCGTCTGCTCCGCATATTGAACGGGCAGTCGCGTATCCAGGCCGTGGGCAGCGAACGCACCAAACACCACGGCCAGCCCCGCCAGCACGCATCCCACCACGATCCACCGCTCGCCTGACACATCCCCTCCCGGAAAAACGGGCCCCGTCTCATTCCCGCCGGTTGAACAACCCGGCCTTTTCGCCGGGACAACCCGGCCCTCAAAACGATAGACTCCCGGTTCCGAAAAAACGATGCGTGCAGTGGAGGCAAACTTGAACGCACCCTTCTCTCGTGCTGTCGCCCTCATGGTGATGGTCTGCTCGTCGACGGCCCTCCAGGCCGGATCGATGAACAGCCTGATGGACCTCTCCTCGGATGGACGGTTCCTCGCCTGTTCCAACCGCGATTCCGGCACCGTCACCGTTCTCGAGCAGCAGGACGGAACCTGGGCACGCAAGTCGGAACTGCGCATCGGCCGGCATCCGGAAGGAGTCAGCTTCATCGGCGCAACGCATCTCTTCGCCGTCGCCGTCTACGGCGACGATGTGGTCGCCCTCGTCGACGCCGATCGCGGCGCGGAAACCGCCCGCATCGAAGTCTTCGATGAACCCTACTCCGTCGTCTCCACCCCCGATGGATCGCGGCTCTTCGTCACGCTCGACTACCCCGGCAGGATCGCCGAGATCGATCCCGCCGCGAAAAAGGTCCTCCGCGAGATCGAGGCCGGTCCGTTTGCCCGCGGCCTCGCCCTCACCAGCGACGACCGGTTGCTCGTCACCGAGTATTACACCGGCATCATGCACGCGATCGAACGCGCATCCGGCAACCGGCTCGAGTCCTGGAAAGGAACGAAGGAAGACAACCTCGCCCGCCAGATCACGCTCCATCCGAAGCGGCCGAAGGCCTACCTGCCCCATATCCGTTCAAGAACAACCGTCCCGCAGGGCGCCGGCGCCATCTTCCCCTATCTCGCTGTCCTCGACACCGATGCGCCCAAACCGGTCGAGGAAGGCTCGACGCCTCCGTCTCGCCGCAAGCGCGTGCAGATGGATTCGTTCCGCGGCACGTTCGTCGTCGCCAACCCCTGGGAAGCCTCCGTCTCGCCCGATGGAGCGAAACTCGCCGTCGTCTTCGCCGGCACCGATGACATGTTCCTCTGCAACATCATCGACGACGACTACCGTGAGTTGAGCTGGTCGGCCACGGCCCGAACCGGTCACAACCCCCGGGCCGTGCGCTTCACCGCCGATGGCTCGCAACTCCTCGTCTACAACGCCCTCGATTTCGCAGTCTCGGTCCTGGATGCGAAATCGCTCGCCAGGCTTCAGACCGTCTCCGTCTGCGACTGTCCGCTCGATGAAGAAATGCTGGCCGGCAAACGCCTGTTCTATTCGGCCAACCAGCCGATGGTCGGCCAGCGCTGGATCTCCTGTTCGAGCTGTCATCCCGACGGCGATTCGGACGGCCGCACCTGGCAGCAGCCGGAGGGACTGCGGCAGACGCAGCCTCTCGGCGGACTCGCGTGGACCCACCCGCTCCATTGGTCGGCCGACCGCGATGAAGTTCAGGACTTCGAACATACCATCCGCGGCCCACTCATGCAGGGACGCGGCCTGGTTCGCGGCCCCCTCCCGGATGCCCTCGGCGAGCCCATCAGCGGGCGATCGAAAGAGGCCGATGCCTTGGCGCTCTATGCCAACTCGCACAAGTTCGATCTCAGCCCCTATGCCCGCGTGACCGGAACGAACGGAGAGCGACAGGTCGGGCTGACCGAAGCGGCCAGACGCGGACGCGACGTGTTCTTCCGCGACTCCGTCGGGTGCGCCGAGTGTCACAGCGGTCCCTATTTCTGCGACTCACGGGCGGGATCCCTCACCCGGCACGACGTCGGCACCGGCAACGACGATCCCTCAGAACTGATGGGCCCGAAGTACGACACCCCCACGCTGATTGGGCTGTATCGCTCGGCCCCCTATCTTCATCATGGTCGTGCGGCCACCCTCGAGGAGGTCCTGACGAAGTACAACGTCGGCGAGAAGCACGGCCGGACAAGCCAGCTGACGAAGGAAGAAATCAGCGATCTGGTGGCCTACCTCAATTCGCTGCCCTATGAAGACACGGACGCCCAGGCTCTCGCCGCGGGTTTGAAGAAGGTGGAGAAATAGAACTCATCATGACTGCGACGACCGACAAAGGAGTGCGACGAATGACTCGATGGACCACCGCAGCGCTGCTTCTGGGAGCGATGATCTGCATCCCGGGCTGCAAGAAGGCGGAAGAGACGCCGCCGCCTGCTCCGCCGTCCCCCGCGACGGTCGATGCCGGACCGGCCCCCGAAGGGCAGACCGAGCCCGCCACCGAAGAATCCAAACCGGCCGCAACAACCCCGCCGGCCGACGCCGCTCCCCCGCAGTCGCTCCTGCCCGGGCCGGCCGAACTGCAGCCGGTCGCCTTCTATGCCGCCGATGCCGTCGAAGTGGAAATCACCGACTGGGCCGGCGTCCAGAAGTGGATCGCCTCCCAGAAAGGAAAGGTGGTCGTCGTCGACATGTGGTCGCTCTCGTGCGAACCCTGCCGTCGCGAGTTTCCCAACCTCGTGAAGCTGCACAACGAGAAAGGGGACAAGGTCGCCTGCCTCTCCGTCTCGACCGATTACGCCGGCATCAAGTCGAAGCCGCCCAAGTTCTACGAACCCCGCGTTCTGGAGTTCCTCACTTCGCAGAAGGCAACCTGCAAGAACGTCCTCTGCAGCGTCGAGTCGGAAGAACTGTTCGAAACGCTCGACCTCGCTTCGATTCCAGCCGTCTACGTCTACGGCAAGGATGGCAGGCAGGCGAAGCGGTTCGCCGGTGAAGAGGTCCACTACGACAAGGAAGTCCTCCCCCTCGTGGACGAGTTGTTGAAGAAGTGATCTCTCGCGGCGACGTGCCGCGCATGCCGATGGCCCTCAATGGAGACGCTCCGATGAATCGTTTCATCTGCCGGTTGGCGGCCTGCGTGGCCGTGGTGCTGGTTGCTGGTGGATCGTTTGCGCAGGACTTTCCGAAGCCCGGCAAGGAACACCAGGATCTGGCGAAGGCCGTCGGAAAATGGAAACTCACCGTGAAGGAAGGCTTCAACGCAGGCCAGACTGGAACGTCCGAGTTCAAGGCGGTCTGCAACGGCATGTGGGTCGCCAGCGACTTCAAGATGGATGACGGCTCCTTCACCGGCCAGGGGCTCGATTCCTACGACCCGACAAAAAAGAAGTACGTCAGCGTGTGGGTCGATTCGATGAGCGCCACCCCGCTGTTCTTCGAGGGGGACTGGACCGAACCCGGCAAGACGATGGTGATGACCGCCAAAGGCCCCGGCCCGGACGGAACTCCTGTCGAATACAGGTCGGTCACGAAGCATCCCTCCGAAAAAGCCATGACCTTCGAGCTCTACATGAAATCCGGCGGCGCCGAGGTCAAACTCATGGTCGTCGAATACGCGAAGATGTAATCGCAGCGTTCAGGTCTGAAGCCCGGCACGTCCACTCTGCCGGGCTTTTTTTGTGCCCCGATCCGCTCCGCGGCCCGATTTCCCCCCCGATCGCGCTCCCCCGAGGTCATTTCCCGCGGTACGTTCAAACGTCCCACCTGAGCCTGCATCCTCGCCGACGACTGCAATGCACAGCCTGAATTTCCTCTTCCTTCTCTCGGCCCTCGTTGTCAGCGCCGGACCCGTTCTCGCGGCCGATCAGGCCCCCGAAACGCCTCCCAGCCCCGAGGCCGCCGCCAAGGCGAAGGCCGAGGCCGAGGCGAAGGCCAAAGAGAAGGCCCAGACCCTCACCATCGACCGCATCTTCACCGCGAAAGAATTCGACGGCGAAGCCGCTCCCCGGATCACCTGGAGCAAGCGCCGGCCAGGCTACTACATGTTCGTCAGCGCCAAAGCCGGCGTCGGACGCGACCTCGTCTACGTCGACCCCGCCTCAGGCGAACAGGAAGTCATCCTGCCTGGTCACGGATTCATCCCTCCCGGGCAGACGCAGCCGATCGCCATCGATGGGTTTGAGTTCTCGAACGACGAGTCGAAGCTTCTGGTCTTCACCAACAGCCGTCGTGTGTGGCGCACCAACACGCGCGGCGACTACTACGTCGTCGACATCGCGGGCCGCGATCTCCGCAAGGTCGGCGGCCCCGCGCTCCCCTCGACGCTGATGTTCGCCCGCTTTTCCCCTGATGGTTCACACGTCGCGTTCGTCCGCGAGAACAATCTCTACGTGCAGCACCTGCGGTCGTCGAACATCACCCAGCTCACACGCGATGGCTCGGCCACCACCATCAACGGCACGGCCGACTGGGTCTATGAAGAAGAACTCGCCCTGCGGGAAGGATATCGCTGGAGCCCCGATGGCCTGTCCATCGCCTACTGGCAGTTCGATACGACCGGCGTCCGCAACTTCTACCTCATCAACAACACCGAAGGCCTCTACGCCACCACGACGCCGATTCCCTATCCGAAAGTCGGGGAACAGAACTCCGCGGTCCGCATCGGCGTCGTCCCGGCCAGTGGAGGCAAGACCTGCTGGATGAACATCCCGGGAAACAGCCGTGAATATTATCTGGCGCAGATGGAATGGACTCCCTCCTCCGCCTCCCTGGTGATCCAGCAGTTCAATCGACTTCAGAACAACAACTGCGTGTTCATGGCCGACGCGAAGACGGGCGTGGCGAAGGTCGCGTTCGCCGAAACAGATCCGGCCTGGCTCGAGAACGAAAACAAGATCGACTGGATCGATGGGAGCGAACGTGACGTCTGGCTCAGTGAACGAACCGGATGGCGACAGGCCTATCTCACCAACCCGCAGGATGGGTCGCAAACGCCGATCACGCAGGGCGAATCGGATGTGATCAGCGTCCTCTCGGCTGGTGAAAAGCAAGGCGTCTACTACACCGCCTCACCCGCGAATCCGACGCAGTGCTACCTGTACCACACTCCGCTCGCCGGCGGAGAAGCCAGACGCATCACCCCCGAGGATCAGCCCGGATGGCACGCCTACAACATTTCGCCTGACGGAACTCTCGCGATCCACACCCGCTCCACCTTCGCCGATCCGCCGGTGGTCGATCTGGTGAAGCTCCCGGGCCACGAACGGGTGCGCATGCTCGTCGAGAACAAGAAGCTCAACCAGAAACTGGCCGCCCTCAGGAAGCCTTCCACGGAGTTCTTCCGCATCGAGATCGGCGATGGCGTGCTGCTGGATGCCTGGGCGATCAAACCCCCCGAAATGGATCTCAACGCGAAGTATCCGGTCCTGTTCTATGTCTACGGGGAGCCGCATGGGCAGACCGTGAAAGACATGTGGCCCGGCCAGCGCGGGCTCTGGTACTGGATGCTCGCGCAGCAGGGATACATCGTCGTCAGCGTCGACAGCCGCGGAACCCCCGCCCCCCGTGGCCGGGAATGGCGGAAGTGCGTCTACAGACAGGTCGGCATCCTCCCCCCGCAGGATCAGGCCAGCGCCGCGAAGAAGCTCCTCGGAATGTGGCCCTATGCGGATCCGGCCCGCCTCGGCATCTGGGGCTACAGCGGCGGTGGAAGTTCGACGCTCCACGCAATGTTCCGCTTCCCGGACGTCTACTCCACCGGCATCGCCGTCGCCGGTGTCCCCAACCAGCGGCTGTATGATTCGATCTACCAGGAACGCTACATGGGGTCGCCCGGGGACAATGCCGACGGCTATCGCCGCGGCTCCCCGATCAGTCACGTCGCAGGCCTCAAGGGGAACCTCCTCGTCATTCACGGCACGGGCGACGACAACGTCCACTACCAGGGGGCCGAGGTGCTGATCAACGAACTGGTCGCGCACAACAAGCCGTTCAGCATGATGGCCTATCCCAACCGCTCGCACTCCCTGTCCGAGGGGCCGGGCACGACGCGCCATTTTTACGACCTGATGACCCGCTACCTCCACGAGAATCTCCCCGCCAGGAAGTAACGAAGGCAGTCACAGAGCCCTCCCACTCCCCGCAGTTAGCCTTCATTCTCCCATTCAACCATCAGCGGGGAGAGGGCCGGGGGCCAGGGCCAGAACCCTTCACGGACGCTCCCGCGCAACCACCCCCGTAGGGTGGAGGGAGGAACGCCATGGTCACGGGAAACCTGTCACACACCATTTCACGCGAGCGCGTCTTCAGGACCGGTCATGCAACCGGGGTTCGGCGCGCGCCCTCCCAGGATTTGCAGGGGAGAAGAGGCGAGAAGTACGGGACCACCCTCACACGCGCCCTCCTCGGTCGCCCTGACCCTTCCGGGGGCCGTCGGGGCCGCGCGGCAGTTTGACCGCGTTACAATCCCCGCCTAGAGTGAAGTGTTCCCCGCTGCGTTTGGGGAGCAATCCCCGCCGCGTGGAACGATTCATGGCGCCTTCGGAACCGACGAAAAGTCCCGAGCCTCCTCAAAAGCGCCGCCCTCGCGGGGAAAAAGGCTCCTCCGCCTCCTTCTGGACGCTGATCGTCGCCGCCCTGCTGGTGACGACGGTCCTGGCATGGATCCAGAAACAGAGTCGCGGCCGCGAGATCTCACTGTCCGAATTCAAGGTCGGACTCGAGAACAAGACCTGGACCCCGGACACCGTCTACGAGGCCACCTTCTCACCAACGGAACTCGTCTTCCAGGATCGACCCGCAAAGATCGATCCCGAGGACCAGCCGACTGGTCTCCCACCCGCTCCGCGCCCGCTCGGCTCCGCTCAGCGGTATCGCGTCCAGCTCCTCGGCGTCCCGCAGGGAACCATCGAGGAACTGATGCGGTCGTTCGATCGCAAGCTGATCAAGTACAAAGGCTCCCCCGCCGAAACCGAGTGGGTCCAGTTCCTGCCGCTGGTGATGATGCTGGTGGCCGTCATCGCGCTCATCCTCTTCTTCCGCAAGCTCGGAGGGCCAGGCGCGGCGATGTCGTTCGGCCGCAGCCGCGGCAAGCTGTTCGCCGACGACGATGTCAAAACGACGTTCGACGATGTCGCCGGCATCAATGAAGCTGTCGAAGAACTCCGCGAAATCGTGGAGTTCCTGAGAACCCCCGGAAAGTACCAGGCCCTCGGCGGCCGGATTCCCCGCGGCGTCCTGCTTGTCGGCCCCCCTGGAACCGGCAAGACGCTCCTCGCCAAGGCCGTCGCCGGCGAGGCGGGCGTCCCGTTCTTCAGCCTGTCGGGCTCCGATTTCGTCGAGATGTTCGTCGGCGTCGGCGCCGCCCGCGTCCGCGACATGTTCGCCCAGGCTGTCCAGCGGTCCCCCAGCATCATCTTCATCGATGAGCTCGATGCCCTCGGAAAGGTCCGCGGCAGCGGCATGCCCGGCGGACATGATGAACGCGAACAGACGCTCAACGCCCTGCTCGTCGAAATGGACGGCTTCTCGTCCGACCAGAGCGTGATCGTGATGGGCGCCACGAATCGTCCCGAAACGCTCGACCCCGCCCTCCTGCGTCCCGGCCGGTTCGACCGACACGTGCTCGTGGACCGCCCCGACTACAAGGGACGTGAAGCGATCCTGCGCGTCCACTCCGCCAAGGTCAAACTGGAAGAAGGCGTCGACCTCAACCGCATCGCCAAGCTGACCCCCGGAATGGTTGGAGCCGACCTCGCCAACCTGGTGAACGAAGCCGCACTTTTAGCGGCCCGGGCCGGCAAACCGGCCGTCTCCAGCCGCGAACTCGAAGAGGCCATCGAACGCGTCATCGCGGGCCTCGAAAAATCGTCCCGCATCATCCATCAGGACGAAAAGCAGCGGGTCGCCTACCACGAGAGCGGCCACGCCCTCGTCGCCTGCAGCCTCCCGCACACCGATCCCGTTCACAAGATCTCGATCATCCCCCGCGGCATGGGGGCCCTCGGCTACATGATGCAGCGGCCGGAAGACGACCGGCATCTCGTGACCCAGACCGAGCTGCAGAACCGCATCTGCACCATGCTGGGCGGAATCGCGGCCGAGGAAACCATCTACCAGGAAACTTCCACCGGAGCGTCCAACGACCTCGAACGCGCGACCGACATTGCCCGCCGGATGGTGATGGAGTTCGGCATGAGCCCCAAGATGGGCCGCGTGAACTACCGTGAGAGCAAGCGCTCCGCGTTTCTGGCAGGTTCCAGCAGCGGTGCGGCCGACTACGCCCACAGCGAATCCACTCTTCGCGAGATCGACCTCGAAGTGAAGCGGATCGTGGACGACTGCATGGAGACGGCCCGCGACATTCTGAAACGCCGCCGGCCGGTCCTCGAACAGATCACCCGCGAGCTGATCGAAGTCGAAGTCATGGACGCGGACCAGTTGCATCGCATTCTCGATGCCCATAAGACGGGCCCGCAGATCAAGCCCGGAACGTTCGTCGACCGTCCCGCCGAGGACATCCCGCCGATGCCCGCCCCCCTCGAGCGGCGGGACGCGGTCGAAGGCGCTTGAGACGCTTCTACTTCTCCTGACTCTGCACCGTGCGCGACCTCGACTCTCTGCTGGCTGACATCGAGCAACTCATCCGCTGCGACCACGCCGGCCGCGGCCTGCTGTGCAAGGACACCGCGCACTGGCGACAGGGCGATCTCGCCCGCGCCGCCCGCAGCCTGCTCGACCGCCCCGGCGCAGTCGCCATCATCACCGGCTTCGCCGTCCCGTTCCCCGACGGGCCGATCGCCGAAACCGATGGACCGCTCGGGGCCGCCCTCCTCGGCGAAGTGCTGCATCGCCTTGGACGGAAAGTCGTGCTCGTGACGGACGATGTCTGTGCTGGAGCCCTCCGTGTGGCGGCGTCCGCGTCCGGCCTGCCGGACGGCTGCGTCGAAGCGATGCCGCTTGCGGAAGAATTCCCCGATCGTTGGGTCGCCGCCTTCTTCGCGAGGCATTCCCTCGACCACCTGATCGCCATCGAACGCGTCGGCCCCAGCCACACCGTTGCCTCCGTCCTTCGGCAACCACGTTCGGCCGCCCTCACCGCCGCCGAGTTCGAGCGTCGCGTCCCGCCCGGGCATCGGGATCACTGCCACAACATGCGCGGCGAGATCATCGATCGACTGACCGCTCCGCTGCATCGCCTCTTTGATCTCGCGGCCGAGTTGCCAGATCCGCCGGCGACAATCGGCGTCGGCGATGGCGGGAACGAAATCGGTTTGGGCTCTCTTCCGTGGGAAGACATCGCGGGCCGGCTCAAAGGGCCACAGGCCGATTGGCTTCCCTGCCGAATTGCCACTGGCAATACGATCCTCGCGGGTGTCAGCAACTGGGGCGCAATGGCCCTCGCCGCCGCCGTGGCCGTGATGGCCGGGCGTCCGGAAATCGCCCGGGAATGGACTGTCGAGCGACAGCAACGGGTACTCGAGACGCTCGTGAGCGATGGGCCGGCCGTGGACGGCGCGACGCGCCTCGCTCAGCCGACGGTCGATGGGCTCACGGTCGACGTCTATCTGGAGCCGTGGCGTGCGATTGAGCGGCTTTTGACTTGAACCGCGGTCGTTCCGCCGAGGGGAACGATCGCCCGGCGGAATTCCGGCAGAGACTGGCTTGCACATCAGTCGTCGATGACCGAGAAAAATGATGTTGGCGGCACTCCGCCGCGCATGGTAGGTTTTCGGCCCCCTGGAGTTCCGGCGGTGGCCCAATGAAGGATGAGTGAGATGACGGGTTACACGGTTCACACAGGCGCATCGAAGAAATTTGCAACGGGATGGGATCGGGTGTTCGGGAAGGCCGTCAAGAAGACGGCCGCTACCGGGCCGAAGGCCGCGAAGAAGCCGGCCGCGAAGAAGTCTCGCAGCAAGTAAACAGGAGAGCAGGTCGTCGGCGGCGGAGAACGGACTCCCGTCGCGGGTGACAAGCAGAAATTTTTCCCCGGCACGGAGGCTGGAACATGGCAGACATTCACATCGCTCAGGCAAACGCGGACGAGTACGAAGAAATCACCAGCGAAGAAGTCGATCGCGTCATCACGGGCCTCGAGGCCCTGATGGGGCAGACGAAGAGCGAAAACATCCGCGCGTATCTCGAAGAGGCGGCCGACCAGATCTTCGAACTGGTTTACGGCGAAGACGCGGAAGTCGTCGCCGAAGAGACGCCGCTCGAAGAAGCGGCCTGATCGCCGCTCTGCGTTGAATCACGAGCCCGCCTTCATGGCGGGCTCTTTTTTTTCTGCGCCCCTCTCCGCCGTGACCCGCACTCCGTTGCGTCGGATCGCGGCGACAGGTGCAATGAGCGTCGCTGCCCATTCCCTGTTCCTGCACAGGCGGTTTCCCAATGACGGCCCGGTTCGCTCTCCTGTTTTTTGCAGCCATGGTCGCTCCCGCCCACGCCGAGCGGCCCCGGCTGCAGATCATCAACGGCAGCAATCAGACGGTCGACATCTTCTGGATCAAGTCGGACGCCGAACGGGTCCCCAATGGCTCGGTCGCGCCTGGCAAGAACTCGATCATCACCACAACGCCTGGGCATCGCTTCGCCATCGTCGGTCAGGCCGACCGCAGGGAAATGATCGTGACAAGCAAGGTTCCGGTTCAGGCCGTGCGGTTCGATCCACGCACACCCGATGGGATCCCGCCGTTTTACACCCAGCGCATCTCCGCCGGCGGTTATCCCATCGTCGCCTCCGAAAAGGTCAATCCGTATGCCCTCAAGGAGGCTGAGTGGCTCGTCGACCTGCTTCTCGCGAAACGGCCCGATCTCCGGGAGGCCATGATTCAGAGTGGCTCGCGGCTCTGCATCCTCGCGCACAACGAGTTCACGACCGATCAGCCTGAATTCGCGTGGCTGGCAGAGATTCCACGTCCCGAATTTCCTCAGGTCTCGCCGAAAGACTACATCGACGCGCGGGCCCGCGGCCTCGGCGGCAGTTCATCGGATCCGTTCTGCACCTGTGCCGAGGAAAACCTGCTCGGCTACCCGGGCGATCCGTACTCGACCGAGTGCATCCTGATCCACGAATTCGCCCACAACATCCACCTTCGCGGGCTGGCGAATGTGGATCCCACGTTCGATTCCCGCCTCAGGTCAGCCTACGACTCGGCCATGAAAGCCGGCCTCTGGAAGGGGAAGTACGCCTCGACGAACCACCACGAGTATTTCGCGGAAGGCGTGCAGTCATGGTTCGACAACAACCGTCTGAACGATCACGATCACAACCAAGTCAATACGCGAGAGTTGCTTCTCGAATACGACCCCGGGCTGGCCGCCCTCTGCCGCGAAGTTTTCGGCGACACCGAGCTCAAATACACGAAGCCGGCGACTCGCCTGACCGGGCACCTGCAGGGCTACGAGCCCTCGACGGCGCCGAAGTTCGTGTGGCCCGAACGTCTCAAGCTGGCACAGGAATTGATCCGGAAGTCGGCCGAAGAGAGGAATCGGAAAGCAGGCAACTGATGCGTCCCGCGATCATTCCGTCGAAACGCCGCGCCAGTCCGCAGTTGACTCCGGCTCGGTCTCGACCAGGATCTCGACGATCGCCTTCCGGTCGTTCGCGGAGAGATGCGCGTACTTCTTCGCATCGTCCCCGTTGACGAGCACTCCGTGGAGCCGACTCCAGACGAATCGCAGCATCTCAGCCGGCAACTTCCGGAACGACTCCGATCCGATGAGGTAGCTGCAGGGATGTTTGAACATCCGCGTCGTCAGGTCGAAGTCTCGCAGCGAGCGTCCTTTGGAATCGCAAGGGCCGCGACGGGAGAACGACTCCCTGAACCCGGAGGTTCCAGTGACCGGAGATGTCAGTCTCGCTTCATCGACGAACAGAATTGCTTCCACAAGGTCTTCGCCAGCGTTCTCGATTCGCCGCACCGTGCTGTCGAGCAGTTTGTCCTCCGTCTCGCCAAGGATCTTCCGCATCTCCGCATCGGCCGCGAGCGCTTGCCGCGTGGTAAAGCTGGCCCTGGTGATGCGATTGTGAACCAGCACCTGGTGATCCAGCACCAGGTGTGCCACGAGGTCGCTGTGGGGTGAAAGGTAGGCCGATTTCAGGACGCTCGCAGGAACTTCGGCCTGGTTGTGCCCGGTCGAGTTGTCGACGGTCGCCGGCACATCGCTGGTCGGGACGACCAGATTCCCCAGATGCTTCTGGTCGCCATGCGTCCCCGTGACGTACCACCCGCCCCAGCGGTTCTCGAGAGGTGTCGTGTGGTCGACCGTATAGCTCCCACCCGAGTAAATCGGGACGCCGCTCTTGCCGACGAACAGTGACCGCACCAGATGCCCCGGCACGCTCTCGGTGCGCGAAGAATGATGACATTGCAGACATTGATCCGTCTGCCGGATCATCTGCGGTTTCCCGGCCCGTTGCTGGTTCAAGGTGTAGAACACAGTGCCCAGTCGCGAATCGGCCGTCGAGATCTCCAGAACCTCTCCGTTATTGCAGTATCCGAGGTAGACGTCGTCGTTGAAGTAAATCGCCCTGGGAGTTTCGGGAGTGATGAGATGCCGCTGCAGGCTGGTCTGCGAAAAGACCAGCACCTGGGAATCAACCGGGATCTTCAGTTCGTCAAGCACCGACTGCAGGTAGCCCAGGCGGTCATCGTGATTCATCGCGGCCTGGCCTGAGTCGATTCGCGTCTGGAGCGCGGTGACAGGATTCTCCGCCGCAGCGGAACTGTAGGAGACCGGCGGCAGGTCAAAGCCTTCCGCCGCGCGCAGCATCTTGCCCGTCAGAATCGCGAGCGCCAGACAGAGACACGTCGAAATCGTCCGCATCGTCCCATTCCTCCAGCTCCGGTCGATCGTCCACGAAGGGGATCGCATTCACCTCCCGGCCTCCGGGACTCGGTGACACAGGGCCGCGAACGCGATTATCGCCGATCTGAAAGAGGATGTCGTTGTCCAATTTTAGTTTTTCGGCGAAACGCGGGGAATTCCCGCCGCCGGGAGGACAGGCGGCTCGGGGAGTGGAGAGTGTCGCCGGCCCCCCATCAGGCCGATCGCTCCGATGGAAATGATTGCTCCCAGCGTCGCGAGGGCCATGTCTTTCTGCCCATCGAACGGGTCTCCCTGCTGCCCGAGAAACGACTCGGCCCAGTCGGGAGCAAAGGTCACCGCAACCAGCCATTCGATCAATTCATAGATCGCGCTCATCGCGATGACGAATTCGATCGCCAGCACGCACGACATCGTCAGCGAGAGTTTGAGATATCGCTGTTCCAGTTCCTGGATCGGCGCCGACATCAACAGGCCGAACGAGAAGTGGACGACGCGGTCGTAGTGATTGCGGGTCAGCCCGAACACTTCGCTGATCGTGTGCCCCGTCAGCCAGTACGCCCAGCGGTCGTAAGGGGTGTTGGAGTAGAGATACCGCGCGCCGATCGTGTGGAGCACGAGGAACAGGATCGTGAGCGAGTAGCTCAGCCGGCTGAGGGCGAGGCGATTGACGACATAGACCAGCAACACCAGCGAAGCGATGGTCGGGACATGCTGCATCAGCATGAACTCAACGTTCGGCGGCGCGATGCAACTTGCGGCGAAGAAAACCAGGAAGCAGGCGAACAGTTGCTTTTGGAAAGGATCACGCGGCAGAAACGTCATGTGCAGCAGCCCCAGGCGAGAATCGACTTCGAGAGGGTAAGGCCTGTCAGTCGTCACACCAAGGTTGCCGCGCTCACGCGCCTCAGTTGACCTTCACGACGATCTTCCCGATCTGTGAGTTGGATTCCATGTAGCGGTGAGCTTCCGCGATCTCGTCGAAGCGGAAGACCCTGGCGATCGTTGGCTTGAGGGCTCCCGAGGCAAGGCCGTCAAAGACGAATTGCTTCCCTTTTGCCAGGCGGTCCGGATCGGACGTGACCTCGAACAGAAGGTAGCCGCGGATCGTCAGCATCTTCGCCAGCGTCGGGAACAGGGGGAGAGGAGTCGCCTCCGTGCTGAGGGCGCCGTATTCGAACAGGATGCCGTGCGTTGCAAGGCAGGCCGTCAGCTTCTCGACCATCGGCCCGCCGACCGGGTCGAATGCAATCCGGGCTCCGTTTCCTCCCGTGATGTCCTGCACTTCTTTGACGACATCCTGCGTCTGCGTTGCGATGACATGCCGCGCGCCGTGCTTGAGGAGCGCCTCGCGCTTATCGACGGTTCGAGTCAGCGCGACCGGTGTGGCTCCGACCTGGTTGCAGATCTGAATCGCGGCGATCCCCACACTGCTCGACGCGGCGGGAATCAGCACGACGTCGTCCTTTTTCAGACCGGCGATGTCGACAAGCGCCCCGTAGGCCGTCAGGTACTGCATCCAGATCGATGTGGCTTCTTCCCACGACAGCGATGCCGGGTGCTTCGCAACCGCGGTGGCCGGGACGAGGCAGACATCGCCATAGACGCCATACTTGCCCTGGGGGAACGCCGGGATTGTGCTGACTGAGTCGCCCACCTTGAACTCACTCACCCCCGGTCCCACGGCCTCGACCGTTCCGGAGGCTTCATACCCGATCTTCGAGGGGAACTGCGGGTCTTCGAGGTACTGCCCCATGCGGAACATTGCTTCGGCCCGGTTCAGTCCCAGGGCCTTGACCGCGATTCGGACCTCCCCCTTTCCGGGAGCCGGAACGTCGACTTCGTCGATCTGCAGGACTTCGGGACCTCCAGTGCGATGAAACTGGACAACGCGGGACATCTCGAACTCCTTGGAAGTCGATGACGGGGCACGCTCGCGTTGCGAGGGGCCGATTCAGGTGGAGTGATTGTAGTCCGCGGCTGCGAAGGAAGCCGGAAATCTCGACGCGGCGGGCGGACGTGCGAACATCCGAGTCTTTCGGCCTCGCGCGGTGGTGAAGATTCCGGATCGGCGTGAAGTCGGCTCGATAATCAGGAGAAGCCGCGATCCGTGAAGTGGACCGCGGCTTCTCCGAAGATCTCGACGATCAGCGGCCGACGTGAAGCCTGCCTGAGCAATCCTCTATGCCAGGAGTTCCTGCACGATTCGTCCCGGCTGGCCGTCCGTGAGCGACTTCTGCTGGGCGTTCCGTTCGAAGGTCAGTTGCGTGTGATCGATGCCGAACTGGTGCAGCAGCGTGGCGTGATAGTCGTAGTGATTCACGACGTTGTCGACCGCCTTGTGGCCGAACTCGTCCGTCGCGCCGTGGATGTGGCCTCCTTTGAATCCGCCGCCCGCGACCCACATGCTGAAGCCATAGGTGTTGTGGTCGCGTCCAGCTTTGGCGAGGCCCTCGTCATGCTCGATGACAGGCAGCCGGCCCATCTCGCCACCCCAGTGCACCACCGTTTCGTCCAGCAGGCCGCGCTGCTTGAGATCGGCCACCAGCGCACCCGATCCCTTGTCGACCTGCAGGCACGCCTTCGGGAGCAGGCTGATGATCGAGCCATGATGGTCCCACAGCTGATTCGCCGTATAGACCTGCACGAACCGCACGCCGCGCTCGATGAGCCGGCGGGCAATCAGGCATCTCGCGCCGAAGTCGGCCGTCGTCTTGTTGGAGTCGTGCATGCCGTACATCTCCTGCGTCGCCTTCGATTCACGGGAGAGATCGAGCGCCTCGGTCGCGGCCGTCTGCATTTTCGCGGCCAGCGCGTAACTGAAGATTCGGGCCTCAAGGTCAGTCTGTCCCGGATGCCGTTTCAGGTGGTTGCGGTTCAGGGAATTGAGCAACTCGAGCGAACGCTCCTGCGCCGCCCCCGCAAGCCGGGTCGGGGGAGTCAGGTCGAGGATCCGGGGCTCTGTCGGGCGGACCACTGTTCCCTGGTACAGGGAGGGCAGGAATCCGTTCTGCCAGTTTTCGACTCCCATGACCGGCAGCTGGCCCGGGTCGATCAGGGCAACGAACGACGGAAGGTTGTCCGCCTCGCATCCCAGTCCGTACGTCAGCCAAGCACCGAGTGCAGGCCGACCTTCATCGATCCGTCCCATCTGAAGCGCGCGGATCGACTGCCCGTGATTGTTCACACCAGTCTGCATCGAGCGGATCATGCAGATGTCGTCGGCTGACTGGGCCATGTGCGGCACCAGTTCCGAGAAATCCATCCCGCTTTCGCCGTGCTTCTTAAATTTCCAGGGCGAATGCAACATCCGCGTGCTGGCTTTGGCGACGTCGTCGAACTTGAAGTCGCCTTCCACGAGCTTGCCGTCCCACTTCGCCATTTCCGGCTTCGGGTCGAACAGGTCGATATGGCTCGGTCCCCCCTGCATCCAAAGCGAGATCATCGCTTTGGCTTTCCCCTGCGTTGTGGGCGACCGGGGAACCGTGTCGAACGTCCGCACTTCCGGCTTCGCGGGCGCTGCAGCCGCGTCCCGCTGCAGCATCCACGACAGTGCCGTGGCGCCCAGCCCGAGCGAGCTGCCTGCGAGAAAATGCCGGCGGGTGTGCTGATGAAGATTCATCGGGGAAAACTCCGGTGCAGTTCTGGCGTCGGGCCTGCATCGAGCGGTCTGCAGACGGAACTCCAGCAAAGTCAGTCGACGTACAGGAACTCGTTGGAACTGAGCAGCATCTGGCAGAGAGACGTCATTGCCTCGGCCTCGGGCGTCTCGGCGATCGCCTCTCCCTTCTTCGCCGGCTGCTGGCGGAAGTGCTCCGCCTGTTCCGCAAGAAACGTCAGCGCCGTGGCCGCCTCGACGGCTTGCGGAGGGCGGGAATAGACGAGGCTCCACACATAGGACACCTGGCCGGCCGCGTCATCGGGAGACTTCCCCGCCACGCGGCTCGCCAGTGCCTTCGAGACGTCAATGACGAAGTCACTGTTCATGAGCAGCAGCGATTGAGGCGGAACCGTTGAGGCCCGCCGCACTTCACAGTTGGGAGCCATCGAAGGCCAGTCGAACGTATCCAGAACCGCCAGGGGACGACTCCGCCGGGCCTGGACATAAACGCTCCGGCGGAACTCTTCCCCCTTGAGCGGGATCACCGGGCCGGGGCGACCTGCACTCAGGTTCTCAATGCCCAGCACCCAGCGTCCTGAATTATCCGCCATCACCGGTACGGGAGCCCCAAATTCCGCCTCATTCAGGAGGCCGCTGACCAGAAGCGACGAATCGCGGATGGCTTCTGCCTCGAGCCGGCGGACAGGCGCCCGGCCAAGCAACAAGTTGTCGGGATCAGAATCTCGCAGCTTTTCCGGCGCGTCACTGGTCTGACGGTACGCCTGCGACAGCAGGATCACGCGGTGCAGCGATTTCATACTCCAGCCGCTGCTCATGAATTCATCAGCCAGCCAGTCGAGCAGTTCAGGATGGGTGGGTTTCGTACCCAGGGCGCCGAAGTCTCCGAGAGTCGAAACGATTCCGCGTCCGAAATGGTGATGCCAGACGCGATTAACGAGCACCCGCGACGTCAACGGATGCCGGCGATCAACCAGCTGTTGAGCCAGTGCCAGACGCCGGCCTGTCGTCTTCCGTGAAGGATCCTTTTCCGGGATGGGCGACATCCCGGTGTTCAGCGAAACGACCGTCAGTCCGCCGGGCTTCAGTTCCTGCTTCGGCTGATCGATGTCGCCTCGATGAAACAGGTGTGTCTTCGCTTTCGAATCGGCCGGTTCGACCAGGGCGTGCAGGAACGTCTCAGCCGGCTTCTTCTCGCGAATGGCCTTGGCTTCGTCCTGCATCTTCTTCAGAGCGTCGGCCGCCTTGCGGTCGTACAGGTACAGAGATCCCGGCGAGATGTTTAGGTTCGGGAACTTCTTGACCAGGGCCTTCTGCTCTGGAGTTCGCTCCTTGTCGGGAGCATGCGCCGCCTTGCGGGCGGCCTCACGTTCCTCTTCCGGGAACTTTTTCAGCTCCACTTCGATCGTAGCGGCGATGAACTCTTTCTGTTTTTCGAGCCGTGCGGCCTCGATAGCCTTCGCTTCCGTTTCGATTTTTGCCGCCGCTTCACGATCGGCCGTGGTGTACAGCGAGACGAGCCTCTGGGCCGGAGTCTTCCAGTTCTTCCAGTCGATGGCCGGTTCGAAGATTGCCCGGAACGCGTGGTAATCCGTGTGGGGAATGGGGTCGTAGCGATGGTCGTGGCATTGTGCGCAGCCCACCGTCATGCCCATCAGCGAAGTCGAAACGATCTTCAGCGTCTCGGCCATCACTTCGTTGCGCGCCAGGTTCGGGTTATCGACTTTGGCCGAAGTGCCGTCGGGAGCCATTCGCAGAAAACCAGTTGCTGCCAACAGCCTTGCGTCCTCGGGCGTGAGGTCCGTCAACGGTGAGGTGATCAGTTCGTCGCCCGCCAGCTGTTCGGTAATGAACTGGTCGAACGGCAAATCCTTGTTGAACGCTTCGATGACGTAGTCGCGGTAGTGCCACGCGTGCGGCCGCTGTACGTCTTCCGGACCATAGCCATCGCTGTCGGCGTAACCCGCGACATCCAGCCAGTGACGCCCCCAGCGCTCGCCATACCGGGGACTCGCCAGAAGACGTTCGACGAGCCGCTCATAGGCGTCGGTCGACGTGTCGGCGAGAAACTCCTGGACCTGTTCGGGCGTCGGCGTGACGCCCCACAGGTCCAGCGTCAGCCGGCGGATCAACGTCCTTCGGGAGGCCTCATCGGCCAGCGTGAATCCCTCCTTCTCGAGCTTCTCGAGGAGGAAGCGGTCGACCGGCGTCTGAACGCGGGCGACATCGTTCACCTTCGGAAGCGACGGCCGGACGATCGGCTGGAAGGACCAGTGGTTGCGTTCTTCCTCGGTGATGAGAGGGCCCGTGAGAACTTCCGGCTCTGGCCGGGCGGTCTTTGCGCCGCTGTCGATCCACTGGATCAGCGTCTGTTGTTGCTGTTCGGTCAGCGTGCCCTTGTTCTCGGGCGGCATTTCTCCGCTGACGATCCGCTGGTAGAGGGAACTTGCCTTGTGATCCCCGGCGACCAGGGCCGGTCCCGAGTCTCCGCCTTTCAGCATCGTTCGGACGAGTCTCAGGTCCAGATTCGATTCCGGATTCGCCTCTTCACCGTGGCAGTGGAAGCAATGCTGTTTCAGGATCGGCCGGACGTCCCGTTCGAACAGGACTTCATCTGCGCAGCATTCGCTACACAGCAATGCGACAATCAGGCCTAGACTCGCGCGCATTTTCACCAATCCCGCAAGGTCTCCAGCGCGTCGGCGGGGGCTGCTTCCCGAAAACGCATCAACCGGAGTTTATCTCATTCGTCGACCGAAGTGTGCATGGAACGCACTCTTCATCACGGGCCTGTCTCAAGAGCGACCATTCTGTCAGGAATGCGACACCGTCGCGTGATGCCGATTGCGGTCAGATCGCTCCACTCGTTCTATCCGTTGCAGACGGATCAGGCTTTTTCATCGGTGAACCATTCCTGCTGAGCGCCGAGATCAGATTCGTCTATCCCGGCCAGGGAAGCAGGAATGCGTGGTGCTCGAACAACGCCTGCTTGCCGTGCTCGTCGATGAACTGCGTGAAGAAGAGCAGGAACACGTACAGGCCCAGAAGCGGCAGCAGCAGCGTCCGGCACGCCAGCCGGACGAGGAGATGCGCTCGTTGCCCTTCGGCCTGTTTTCTGACCGCCCTGCGATAGGCCCATCCCGTCAGAATCCGTGTCGGAAGAATGCTGGCGATGAAGATCAGGGTCACAAACCAGATCGCGTCATCGGGTGGCAGGGCGACTTTGAAGAGGTACAGCGGCAGGGACAGGACATAGAGCACGATGCAGACGCACAGCCACGCCAGCGGCGCATGACGCCAGAGTTCTCGCACGGATTTCAGCTGGAACCCTGTTCTCATCCGCTGTTCGGCGGCAAACCGTGCCTGGAGGAAAGGAATCCATCCAAAGACCCAGACCAGCAGCAGTCCGCCGGCGATCGTCGTGAGGCCTGGGCCGGGCTCGAGTCTTCTGAGGGCTGCGAGCAGGGCGCTCGGAACGAAGAGCCAGGCGAAGGCGACGATAAACCCGCGCACGCCCAGCCACCAATGCCGGCCGAAGCGGAGTGGTTCCAGGAACTCGTTGACGAGTTCGCCAGCGCGGCTCCAGTACGAACCGGAGCGAAGCTGTTTCCACAGCCAGCGGGCGTTCCTGATCGGGCGGACGAAACAGCCCGGGCTTCCGCCGCGCGCGAGAGCCAGGCACAGGTGCAGTGAAATCGCTGCCCACAGGATCGTCTGAAGATTGAGCAGACGTCGATGATGTTCGCCTCCGGGTGCGATCAGCTGCGCATCGGCCACTGCCCCGGCGACGAAACGGAGCGGCAACGTCCAGAGCCACAGGCCCAGCGCCATCGAGCCGAGTCGCGGGGCGATCTCGAGCAGGGGGACGCCATCGCGGATTCGGCCGCCGCGGGCGACGCGACCTTCGGCCGCCAGCAGGTAGCCGAGGGCGGCGAAGTTCAGGAGTGGAATCGCGGCCAGGACGGCGAGCAGCACGATCACGCTGGCGAGCCCGAACCCGTCGCGCACGACGCGCCCGGTCCACCAGAGCGAACGCTTCCACCAGGCCGGGAGTGGGCTCGCGGCCTCCGGCTTGCCGGTCGCGGATTCGGCAACATCGATCTCGCCGTCGAGTACGAATGACATCGAGTTCGCCGGCCCCTTCAGCGGGCCGCCTGTCGGGCCGCGACATCCTGCGAGGTGAGGGGAGTCCTCACACGTCGTAGTACATCGCAAATTCCCACGGATGGGGCCGTTCACGAAGGGCCTGGGCCTCGTGGGTCTGCTTGTACCAGATCCAGGTATCGATCACGTCCTCGGTGAATACGTCGCCCCGCAGCAGAAACGCGTGGTCATTCCGGAGCGCCGTGAGCGATTCTTCGAGCGTCGCCGGAACTTTCGGGAAGCTTTCCATTTCGTCCGGCGCGAGGTCGTAGATGTCCTTGTCGAGCGGCGGGCCGGGGTCGATGCGGTGCTGGATGCCGTCCAGCATGGCCATCAACAGGGCGGACGTCGCCAGGTACGGGTTGCAGGACGAATCCGGGCACCGGAACTCGAACCGCTTCGTCGCCGGGCTCGAACTGTGGACAGGAATGCGAATCGCGGCCGAACGATTGCGGAAGCTGTAGGTCAAATTGATCGGCGATTCGAAGCCCGGGATGAGGCGCTTGTAGCTGTTGGTCGTCGGGCAGCAGAACGCAAACAGGGCGGGGGAGTGCTTGAGGATACCGCCGATGGCGAACATCGCCATTTCGGTCAGGCCGCCATAGCCGCTTCCGTGGAACAGGTTCTGCGATTCCTTCCATAGCGACACATGCATGTGGCAGCCCGATCCGCTGTCGTTCCAGATCGGCTTGGGCATGAAGGTCGCTGTCTTGCCGTGGCGGGCGGCCATGTTCTTGATGACGTACTTCGACCGCAGGATGTGGTCGGCCGTCTGCAGCAGCGGTGCGAATTTCAGGTCGATTTCACACTGTCCGCCGCTCGCCATTTCGTGGTGCTGAGCCTCGACCTCCACTCCGCATTCCTGCAGCTTGAGCATGATCTCCGTGCGGAGATTCTGCAGGGTGTCGCCCGGGGGCATGGGAAAATATCCCTCGCGGCGGCGGATGTGATACCCGGTCGACCCTTTTCCGCGGTTCCATTCCCCTTCGACGCTGTCGAGGTGGTAGAACGCCTCGTGCTCGTTCTGGTCGAACCGCACGCTGTCGAACACAAAGAACTCGGTTTCGACGCCGAACTGGGCGGCGTCGGCGAACCCGGTCGACTTCATGTAGATCTCGGCCTTGCGGGCCACGTTCCGCGGGTCTTTCGCGTACGCTTCGCGCGTGATCGGATCCTGAATGTTGCAGGTGATCGCGAGCGTCGACTGCATGAACGGATCGACGTAGGCGGTTTCGGCCTGCGGCACGACGAGCATGTCGCTTTCGTTGATGGCCTGCCATCCGCGGAGCGACGAGCCGTCAATGCTGAATCCCTCTTCGAAGCTCTTTTCCGTCAGCGCCTTGACGGGAATCGTGAAGTGCTTGTGCGTGCCGGGAAAATCCATGAACCGGAGGTCGACAGCACGGATTTCATCGCGGCGGCAAAGAGCCAGGACTTCTTTAGGCGTCATGAAGCGCAACAGGTGGAGGGAGCAGTCGGACGATGGAGCGGCATCGTAGCAGTCTGTGGTACGGGACGCCGCTCCTGAACGTCAATGCACCGTCCCCCTGGCACGTTCGCCGACGGTCGATCGGACTTTCCGTTTCTGACCGGCGGACGATGGCTTGAGGCAAGAAGTCCGGTGGCAGGGGGTGGTCTGTCCTTCTCGCCCTTCCTCCCCGGTTCCGGGAAATGATAGCGGCGGAGTCCTCCGGGCAGCTCCCGGCCTTGCGGGACGCTCTGGCATGCAGCCTCGGGGGTTACGCCGGAGGCTGGAAGCCCTTGTCGCTGAAGAAGAACCGACCGAACGGGCCTGATGGACCTCTCGACAGGCCGCGTCGTCGGGCAGCGTGGCTCGGTCAGGAGATCCGGGGCACGCAGATTCCCGGTCTACGGCTGTGGTGCGTGACGGATTGGATGCGATCGTGTTCATGTTCCCTCCACCCTGCGTGAGTGGTTGCGCGTGCCTTCCGCGCGGGAACCTGAAATGGCGATTCCACCGTTGTCCAGGGATCCGGACGTCGGATTATTCCGCGAATCACTGAGTCCGGGCGGGGACGGCCGCGGGGGCCGGCTGCGCCTGCAGCAGTCCTTTGACGTTGGCCAGGACCTGCTCCGAGGCCGAAGTGTGGAGCGCCTGCATCGACTGCGGGTCGACCCCCGATTCCCGCCAGGTCGAGAGCTTGGCAGCCGTCCGCTCGACGAGTTCGTCTTCGAGCGGCCAGAGGGTCCGCCAGACCTGCTCGAGGCCGCGGGTGCGCACGCCGTCGGGTTCCTTGGTGTAGAACCGGGCCCGGAGTTCGTTGACGGCCAGGCAGATCGGGGATCCTTCCTTGCCAGAGAGTTCTTCGGCGACGCTGCCAGTGGCGACCCAGCAGGGGACCGCGGCCGAGAATTTCGGGTCGCCGAGACCGACCCACATCGTCGTCAGCAGCGGGTTCTCGCCGGCTTTGACACCATGAAACACGGCCCAGGAGACGGTGCTCGTCCGGCTGATGGTGTTCGTCGTGGGGATGAATTCGGGGAGTTCGCCTGGAGCACCGTTCACCGTGCCGGCATAGGGGACTCCGTCGGCGCTGGCCAGATCCCGTGCACACGCCCGCAGCAGCAGCTTCACATCGACCTTGCCCGCTTCAGGAATGAGGATGGCCGCTGCGCGCTTGTAACGCTCGGCCGAGTAGAGCGCGCCGAGTTTCTCAGTGGGGGGCGGAGAGGGAATGCCCTGGCCGGTGCAGGAGAAGTTCGAGCGGACGATGATGCCTTCGGGGGCGACCTTCGGATCGTTGGCGTCGTACTTCACATACTTGTCAAAAGCGCACTCGAAGAGGGCGGCGCCTCCCTGAGCATCAATGACACCGAAGGCTCCGCTGGTCGTCCGGCCGGAGGCGTTCGTCTTCTCGAGGAACTGCTGGACCTCATCAACCGTGGCACAGTTCTGCAGCGCCCGGAGCATGAACTCGCCGTTGCCCGGGCCCTTGATTCCCTTGGGGCCGATCAGGTCTTTGCACATCGAATTCTCGATGCACAGGCCTGCTGAATTCACACCCATCCAGATCGACCGTTTTCCCCCTGCGTTGACCTGGGCCGTGACGGCGTACTTGCCGCTGGTGATGAAGGCGACCTCGTTCTTCGTGGTGTTGATGTCGCGGTTCTTCCACAGGATCGGCCGGCCGTCGGCTGTCGCGCGGCCGCTGATGACGGCCGTCGTACAGGCCTGCACCGGGCCGGATGGAAGGACAAGGAACGCGCTCAGGACAGTCAGCCAGATCCGGAATCGGGACGTCATGATCTCAAACCCGCATTAGTGATTCGTCGGCGTCTCGAGTGCTCGCGTCGCCGAGGGTGAAAGGAGGATGGCGCGGAAAAGCAGGTGGAAGGTCGCCTGCGACCAGCCACGATAGTGCGGGCGGAAACCGAACAGGTGAATCTGTCCCTGCTCCATGGGAATGTGCACCCAGGCGCTCGATCCCTCGAGGGCTTTCGGGTGACTGATGTAGCCTGAGAGCAGAAGCTGGGTCGGAGCATATTCGAGCAGCGTCGACACAGTCGCTTCGATCCTGTTCGCTGCATCGCGTTCAGACTTTGACATCACATTCCAGCCGACGGAGCCGGAGAAGAACAGGGCGACATCGTCCGGGAGGCCGGCCGTCCAGGGATGCGGCTTCACGACGCCTCTCAGCACGCTGCCTGGACAGGAGAAATCTCTCGCGCCCGGCTCCTTGAGCACGTTCTTCAGCGGGAGCTGAAAGAGTTCGATCGCCCAGTGGCATGAACCGTCGAACGCGACGAGCGTTCCCCCTTTGCGGACGAACTCCTTGACGGCCAGCGAACCTTCCGGAGCGAGCCCTTCCGCGAGCGGAGCGGCGATCGATCCCTGCTTTCGGCCATGATCCAACTCGGTGGCGGAGACGTCGGGAATGATCAGGACGTCGATCTGCTCGCCGACATGTCCAGCGCGAAGCATCTCGTTACGGACGGTGACGAAGGGAATGCGGAAGTGGTCGAGCACCCACCGCAGCCAGCCTTCGTCCATGCTGCTCGACCAGGGAGCGTACACGCCGATCCGTGGCAGCCTCCTGATGGGACGGGCGCCGGTCTTGAGTTCGGAGGAGCCTGGCAGAAGCGAGCCTTCGTTCGCTCCATAGGCATACTGGAAGGTCTGTCCCTGCTGCAGGCCCTGGACGAGTTTCACCCACGTGTCACTGTCCGAGAGTGAAAGCGCCCCGCGGCCATTCGGCGTCGATGGACCGTGGAACGACTTCATCGCGTCCGTGGCCCGTGTCGCCAGCTGCGTCGCAACCTGGAAGTCGTTGGCCACGGCCACGCGGCGGACTCCCATCAGCAGGGGCAGCGTCCAGCCGGACACGTCGTATGGTTTCGTGCCGGACGGAAAGACCTGCAGCTCGAAGAGGTCTTTGACATAGTTGCCGTAGGGTTGGTCGCGCCAGATGACGATCGTTCCAGGGGGATACTCGATTCCATCGGCCTTGAATGGTGAACTCGAAACGCCGACTTCGACTCCCGCGAGCATCAGCGAATCGAGCAGTCGGCGTGTGGCTCCCAGGTCGCGGTTGTCGGATGGAATCAGCCACGCCCGCGGGCCTCCCTTCTTCCCCGCGGCAATGCTCCGCTCCGCAGCCTCCATCGCGTTCTTCCGCCAGAACTCCGGCTCGCGGTTGATGCTTCCCATGAGCGAACGCGCGAACGCCAGCTCGTAGGCATGGATGTCCTTCAGCCGCCACCAGCCGCCTGGCCACGGGTTCACGAACTGGTTGGATGGCTGGTAAGGCGCACCTTCAACCGGCGCTTTCAGCGAGGAGGGTTCCTGAAAGATCGGTGAGCCGAGCCGGGCCGACGCGGCTTCCGTGAGGATTCCAATGATGTTGTGCCGGCAGGGGACGCTGCGGTTTCCGCCGTTCCACCAGGCGTCGTACGACACACCGGTGGCGACGCCGGCAAGGCCTTCCCGGTTGAGATCCATTGCGGCGCGTGTGCCGATCAGGTTCGTCGCGGCGACGATGCCCGGATCGATGTTCGGGTTCAGTGGATCACGATAGGGAGGGACGAAGAATCGCTCTTTCGAATTTCCCTGCTGGTGCACGTCCCAGAGGATCTGCGGGAACCATTCCTGATAGAGGAGCTTCGTCAGGATCCGGGACTCGTTCTGCGTCAGCATGAACCAGTCGCGGTTGTTGTCGTGGCCGGTGTAATACTGGTAGAGCTTCGTCATGCCCGAGCCTTCGAAGGGCGTATAGGCATTCTCGCGATACCAGCTGACGACGTGGTCGACGCCATCGGGGTTGAGCGAGGGGGTGATGACGATCACCGCGTTTTCCCGGGCGGATTTGAAGGGCTCTTCGTTTGATGTGGCGAGTTGCCAGGCAAGATGCATGGCCATTTCGGTCGCGGCGACCTCGGTGGAGTGCATCGTCGGGGTGATGAAGAGCGTGACCTTCCCCTCATCGATGGCGTTTTTTTTCTCGGCCGCCGTGCGACCGCGGGGATCGGCAATGGCCTTGTTGGCCGCCTTGATCTGCGGAAGCCGCGCCAGGTTCTCTTCGCTGGAGATGATCGCAATCAGGAAGTCGCGACCTTCGGTAGTCTTTCCCGGGCTCTCGACGATGACCCGGGGGGACTGCTCATCCAGCTTGCGGTAGTAGCCGCTGACCATCGTCCAGTCGGCGAGCTGAAAATCAGTTCCGATGGGGCGACCGAGGAACTCTTCGGGCGACAGCGGTCGGGCAGTCGCTACAGGTTCGTCCGAATAGGACGCGGTTCCCGCAAGCAGCCCAGACAGGAAGAACAGCGTGGCGATGGAACAGCGCATGAGGTGGGGGAGGTGGGGCGGTCGGCGATCCATGTGCCTTGGCGCGACACAAGGAACGGGAAGGATGTTCGATTTCGAAAGGCGTTGAACAGTGGCTGGACTGCTCGCCGCTGCGTTCGAGGCTACAGCGACCAGCCTTCGCGCGGTTTGCGGCTCACGAATTGTTCCGCTTCGGGGGCGTTGCGCACCCGTCCGTTCACGTGGTCCCATTCCAGCTTTTTGCCGGCGCGGTAGGCCACGTTGCCGAGGTGGTTGGTGATGGTGAGCAGTCCGGCGTAGCTGAACGGGCTGCTGGTGGGCGTGCCGTTCTTGCAGGCGAGCACCCATTCCTCGTGCTGGCCGGGTGAATCGGGGATCGTCGGCTTCGGCGGCTGAAAGTCCTTGAACTTTTCGGTGGGGAGGAGGGTGTGTGTGCCGTAGTCGCAGAGGAGCATTCCGTTGTCGCCGATGAAGAGCATCCCTGAGCCCTTGGAGGGGATGCCGCCGTCCAGAAGGATCTGCGGTTTGTGCGTTCCCTGGTACCAGTGCATGGTGCAGGCGGGCATGTCGCCGCGGGCGGGGAACTCGTAGCGCACGGACATGGAGGCCGGCGCGAGATCGACGTGCGGCGGCGGGCCGAAGGCCTCGATCGTCGTGGGGGCTTCCAGGTTCAAAGCCCAGAACGGGAGGTCATTGAAGTGGCTTCCGAGGTCGGACATGGTGCCGCTGCCGAAATCCCACCAGCGATACCATTTCGGGCCTGGCAGGTAGACATCGGAGTAGGGACGCATCGGCGCGGGGCCGATCCAGAGATCCCAGTCGATCTCGGGCGGCGGAGTGACCTGGGCGGTCGGGGGTTCGGTGACGTAGACGATGTCCTTATTCACTTTCGCGTCTTCTTCCGACTGCAGGCCCCACGCCCGGCCGACCCAGACATGCGCCTCGCGCACTGGGCCGATGGCGCCGGCCTGGACGAGTTCCACGATCCGCCGATAGTTGGAGGAGGCGTGAATCTGCGTCCCCATCTGAGTCGGGACACCCGCCTCTTTCGCGGCCTGCATGATCCGTCGCGCTTCGCCGATGTTGTGGGTCAGCGGTTTTTCGCAATAGACCGGCTTTTTGAGCTGCAGGGCTGGCAGGGTGGCGAAGGCGTGCGTGTGTTCGGTGGTGCTGACGACGACCGCGTCGATGTTCTTGAGGTCGTCGTAGAGACGGCGGAAGTCGGAGAAGGTTTTCGCGCCGGGGTGCTGCTGCGCGGCGGCTCCGAGGGAGGAGTTGTTGACGTCGCAAAGGGCGACGACGTTGACGCCGACGAGCGTCTGTTTCGTCACCGATCGCAGATTCGCTCCGCCGCGTCCTCCCACACCGATGAACGCCACATCAAGCCGGTCGTTGGCTGCAAACGAGGGACGGTGCATTGCGGCGCCGGCCGCGATCGCGGCTCCGGTCTTGAGAGCATCCCGCCGCGACATTCCCCGTTGAGCGTTCATCAGCTGCTCCGGTCAATTGAACATGGTCGTTCCAGCGGGAGCCACCATATCAGGAGCGAAGGCCGATGCCACCGCAGGCGGTGGGTGCAAGTCGCTCAAGCCGGCTGTTGCTGTCTCCCGGGCGGTTGCCGAACGGGCTTCGGGCGTCAACAATTCGGTTCCCCCGAGCACGGAACGCATGTCCAGATCGTTTGAAGAACTCACGCCCCAGAATTTCTCGTTCAACAGTCCGCTTGGCTGGTGTCCTGCGTGTCAGGGTCTGGGGACGGAGCAGGGGACGAATCTCGCGGCCCTGATTCCGAATCCCGAACGTTCGCTGCTTGAAGGGGCGGTCCTCGCCTGGCCGGATCCGCAGACGAACCCGCTGTTCCGCACGATTCTCGAAACGCTGTCGCGCGAGTTCGGAATCCCGCTGGATGTTCCGTATCGCCAGCTCGATCCACGGCATCAGCGGGTCGTTCTGTATGGCAGCGGCGAACGATGGCTCGACACGCAACCTGCACCTGCCGGCGGCAACGGCGAACCGGAGTCGGATGAACTCGCCGCCCCCGTGAAAGGCAAAAAGTCGAAGGCCAAACCGGCTTCGGCCCCGGGTAGCTTCAAGTTCCAGTACAAGGGGCTGTACCCGGCTATTGAAGAAGCGACCCGCGTGTCGTTCGAGTATCGCGCGGCGCTGAGCGACCTCGTTGGCGAAACGACGTGCTCCATGTGCCAGGGGACGCGCATTCGCGATGACGCCGCGGCCGTGAAGCTGCGCGGGAAGACGCTGCCGCAGGTGACGCAGCTTTCCCTTCGCGAGGCGCTTGCGTTCTTTGAAGAGATGTCGCTGAAGGCTGAAGAGAAGAAGGTTGCCGGCGATCTCCTGAACGAAGTGATCCACCGGCTGAAGTTCCTGGTGGAGGTGGGGCTGGATTACCTGACGCTCGACCGGCCGATGCCGTCGCTGTCGGGGGGAGAGTCACAGCGGATCCGTCTGGCGGGGCAGATTGGACGGGCGCTGACGGGCGTGCTGTACGTGCTCGATGAGCCGACGATCGGGCTGCACCCGCGGGACAACCACCGGCTGATCGGCGCGCTGCATCGCCTGCGGGACCTGGGGAATACGGTCGTACTCGTCGAGCACGACAAGGAGGTTCTCGAAGCGGCCGACCACCTGTACGACTTCGGTCCTGGAAGCGGCCGGTTCGGGGGGCAGGTGGTGGGGCAAGGGACGCCGCGGGAGTTCGAGTCGGGAAAGGTCGAAGGATCTCTGACGGGCGACTACCTGTCGTCGAAGAAGGTGATTCCGATTCCAAAGACGCGCCGGATGGAACGTCGGGGTGAGGAAGCTCCGAAGGCCGGTGCGACGCTGGAGACTTCGCCTGCGAAGAAGCCTCGGAAGAAGAAGAAGGCCTAGCGAGCCGGGTGGCTGCGTGTTTCCGGCGTTCGCTCTGGTGAAGATGAGCCGTACTTCATTCGGACGGTCTGTCTCGACACGGAGCAGCAAAATCCTCGCGGTCAAGCCGCTGCATCACGGAACAGGCCCTCTACAATACGGGCCACCCCAGCGGTCAGGGCGAATTTCCCTCCATCGTTGACCCACCTTTCTCCAGTGGCCATTTTATTTCTGTCATGCGCACTGTTCTCGGATTGATCCTTGCCGGCGGTAAAGGTTCTCGTCTGGAGCCCCTCACGGTTGATCGGGCGAAACCTGCCGTCCCGTTCGGCGGCATCTACCGCATCATCGACTTCACGCTCTCGAACTGCATTAACAGCGGGCTGCGGAAGATTCTCGTCCTGACGCAGTACAAGGCGGCCAGCCTCGACCGTCACATCAATCGCGCCTGGCGTTTTCTCTGCCGCGAGCTGGGAGAGTTCATCGATATCCTTCCGCCGCAGCAGCGTCTGGGGGAATTGTGGTACCGCGGGACGGCCGACGCCGTGTACCAGAACATCTACACGATCGAGCAGTCGATGCCGGAGGACATCCTGATCCTCTCCGGCGACCACGTCTACAAGATGGATTACTCGCTCCTTCTCGAAGAGCACCGACGCACCAACGCGGACTGCACGCTCGCCTGCATTCCCGTGCCGCTGGCCGAAGGCCGGCATTTCGGAGTGATGGGGATCGACAACGAAGAGTGGGTGCAGCGGTTCGATGAGAAGCCGGAGAATCCCTTCTGCATTCCGGGTGATCCGGATCGATGCCTGGCGTCGATGGGGGTGTATGTCTTCAAGGCGCGGACGCTTTTCGAAGAACTCTGCCGCGCGGCGACGGTGCAGTCGAGCAATCACGACTTCGGCAAAGACCTGATCCCGGACATGATTCGCACTCACAAGGTGCGGGCTTACCAGTTCCGCGACGCGAAGACGGGCGACACGGCTTACTGGCGGGACGTCGGAACTCTCGATGCCTTCTACGAGGCCAACATGGACCTCGTTTCCGTGAATCCGCAACTGAATCTTTACGACAACGACTGGCCGATCCGGGGCTGGCATCCGCCGCTGCCGCCTCCGAAGTTCGTGTTCGCGCAGGAGCACGCGGAACGTCCGCGAATCGGCACGGCTCTGGACAGCATGGTCTGCCCGGGCAGCGTGATCTCCGGCGGGCGTGTCCAGGGCTCGATTGTCTCGTGCAACGTCCGCGTCAACAGCTGGTCGACAGTCGAAGACTCGATCCTCTTCGAAGGGGTGCAGATCGGGCGGCATGCCAGGATTCGCAAGGCAATCATCGACAAAGGAGTCATCATCCCGGAAGGGATGCAGGTGGGTTACAACCGCGAAGAAGACCTCGCGCATGGCTTCGTCGTCGCTGACAGCGGCGTCACCGTCATCGGCATGGAAGCGGAACTGGGGTAGTCTTCCGGAGCGAACTTCCGAGATCACCCCGGTGTCAGGCTGCCGATGAACGACGAACCTGTCTACGCCCTCGAACCGGGCCTGTCCGCCGTCGAGTTCGTTGATGTTCTCCAGCGTTCCACTCTCGCAGAGCGCCGGCCGATTGATGATCTCCCGCGCATGGATCAGATGCTGCGTCAGGCCCAGGTCATCGTGACCGCGCGGATTGAAGGTCGGCTCGTCGGCATCTCCCGGGCATTGAGCGACTTCTGCTATGCGACCTACCTGGCCGACCTGGCGGTCGACCGGGAGTGCCAGGGGCGCGGGATCGGAAAGCGGCTGATCGAGGAAACGCATCGGGCTGCGGGCAAGCAGACGATGATCATCCTCATCGCGGCCCCCGGTGCACGGACGTACTACCCGCACGTCGGCCTGGAGCCCCACGACTCGTGCTGGATCGTCCACCGAGACGGCTGAATCGCGTTTCCCTGTTCGAAATCTTCAGCCCGGGCGGTCCGTCAGTCGTAGATCGGGCAGAACGTGTTGAAGGCCGCTTCGGCGAACTCTCCGGGATCGTTGAACCGCCGATTCTCGTTCAATGCACCGATCGCGGACATCTCCTCCGCCGTGAGCTCGAAGTCGCCCACCGACAGGTTCTCCAAGAGCCGCTCGGGGCGGGAGGTCATCGGCACGACGGCCGTGCCGCGCTGGACTCCCCAGCGCAGCAGGACCTGGGCCGGGCTTCGGCCGGTTCGTTTCGCGGCGGCCTGAACCGCGGGGCGCGTGAAGAGCGAGTCTTCGGGCTTCGCCATTCCGATTGACACGTAGGATGCGGGCCCGAATGGCGAGAACGCCGTCACGCCGATGCCTTCTTCGCGGCAGAACCGCAGCAGTTTCTCCTGCGTCAGGGAGGGGTGCATTTCCACCTGCAGCATCGCGGGGCGGATGGTGGCGACATTCAGCAGGTCGCGGAGCAGCGAAGTGTTGAAGTTGCAGATGCCGATGTTCCGCACCAGTCCCGCGCGCACGAGGTCTTCCATCGCGTGCCACGTTTCCGAGATCGACACGCGGGCAAACTCCATCCGGGGTTTCTCCGCCTGCGGATCGAACAGCCATTCCGGAGGATAGCGCTCTTCGAACGGCACATACCTGAGTGCAATCGGGAAGTGGATGAGGTAGAGATCGAGATAATCGACTCCGAGGTCGCGCAGCGTGCGTTCGCAGGCGGGGCGGACGTGCTCCCGCGCGTGGTAGGTGTTCCAGAGCTTGGAGGTGATCCACAGGTCGTCGCGTTTCACCTTTCCGGCGGCGATCGACCGGCGGATTCCCTCTCCCACTGCGGTTTCGTTCCCGTAGTCGCAGGCCGAGTCGAGGTGTCGGTAGCCGACGTCGATGGCGTGTTCGACACGATCGGCGGCGTGGGCGAGCGGAAGTTTCCAGAGTCCGAGCCCGACGGCAGGGACTTCGATTCTTCCGGCGGCTGACAGCAACGGCGGGAGCGACATGCGTGAAGAGTCCTGGGGCACTCGTCGAAAACAGGCATCAATGAAATCGAGTGCAGGCTAAGGGCTTCCCTCCTAGGAGGCGACCGTCAGCAGTTACAGTGGTGGCCGACACGAAGCGTTCTGAACGAGTTTCTGCACTGGTGGATGAATGACTGCTGAGGATCTCAGGCTTTCCGCGTCCAACGACCGGACGGCGAACTGGAAGCGCTGGGGACCGTATCTCTCCGAACGTCAATGGGGAACGGTCCGCGAGGATTACTCGAAGTACGGAGACAGCTGGGGGTACTTTCCGCACGATCATGCCCGCAGCCGCGCGTATCGCTGGGGCGAGGACGGCCTGCTGGGGATTACCGACCGCGAATGCCGGCTGTGCTTTGCGCTGGCCCTGTGGAACGGCAAGGACAGCATCCTGAAGGAGCGGTTGTTCGGCCTGACGAACGGAGAGGGAAACCACGGCGAGGACGTGAAGGAGTGCTACTACTACCTCGATTCCTCGCCGACGCACTCGTATCTCAAAGCGCTCTACAAGTATCCGCAGGCCGAGTTTCCCTATGCACGGCTCGTGAGCGAGAACGGATCGCGGAGCCGGTACGACCGCGAGTTCGAGCTGGAAGACACGGGGATCTTCGCCGAGAGCCGGTACTTTGATGTGCAGGCCGAGTATGCGAAAGGGGCGCCGGACGACATCCTGATCCGGATCACGGTGTCGAACCGGGGGCCGGAGGCGGCGACGGTCCATGTGCTGCCGACGCTGTGGTTCCGTAATACGTGGTCGTGGGGTTGCGAGCATGAAGGGTGTGAGCTCAAGCCGAAGCTGGAACGGACCGCGAAGGACCAGGTGGGGGCGTGGCACGCGTCGCTTGGCCAGTTCGACTGGGTGATCGGGCCAGCGTCGGATGGGACGAAGCCGATCATCGTGTTCACGGAGAACGAAACGAATTACGAGCGCGTGAACGGGACGTCGTCGCGGACTCCGTTCGTGAAGGATGGATTTCACGATTTCGTGATTCACGAGAAGTCGGCGGCGATGCATCCGGAGAATGGAACGAAGGCCGCCGCGCGGTTCGTTCTCAAAATCCCCGCCGGAGGCGAGACCGTTCTCAAGCTGCGACTGATCGAGCGCGTGCGTGAGGCAGACGCGTTGCTGCCGCTGAAGGTCGAGCCGCTCGATTCCGGGACGCTGTTCGGAGAGGCGTTCGATCGGGTGTTCGCCGAACGGATCCGGGAGACGGACGAATACTACGCGTCGCATCTGCCGTCGGGGCTGACCACGGAGCAGCGAGCGATCGCGCGACAGGCGTATGCGGGCCTGTTGTGGAGCAAGCAGTTCTACCATTACTCGATCCGCGACTGGCTCGACGGCGATCCGGAGGAACCGACGCCACCGGTCGAGCGGAAGAAGGGCAGAAATTCGCAGTGGCCCCACCTGTTCAATCGGGACGTGATCTCGATGCCGGACAAGTGGGAGTACCCGTGGTACGCGGCGTGGGACCTGGCGTTTCACATGATTCCGTTCGTGAACGTCGATTCCGACTTCGCGAAGGAGCAGCTGATCCTGCTGCTGCGCGAATGGTACATGCATCCCAACGGGCAGATCCCGGCGTACGAGTTTTCGTTCGACGACGTCAATCCGCCGGTGCATGCGTGGGCGGCGTGGCGTGTGTACAAGATGTCCGGCGCGCGCGGGCAGCGCGACGTGATGTTCCTGAAGCGGGTGTTTCACAAGCTGCTGATCAACTTCACGTGGTGGGTGAACCGGAAGGACGTGTCGGGAAAGCACCTGTTCGCGGGGGGCTTCCTGGGGCTCGACAACATCGGAGTGTTCGATCGGTCGCAGGCCCTGCCGACGGGGGGATACCTGGAGCAGGCCGACGGCACGGCCTGGATGGCGTTCTACTGCGTCACGATGCTGTCGATGGCGCTCGAGATTGCGCGGACCGATTCGACCTATGAAGACGTCGCCTCGAAGTTCCTGGAACACTTCGTGGAGATCGTCGACGCGATGCACTCGGTGGGCGGCGTGGGGCTGTGGGACCACGAGGACGGCTTCTATTACGACGTTCTCAAGACCGACGGTTACACGACGCCGCTGCGGACGCGTTCGATCGTGGGAATCATCCCGCTGTTCGCGGTCGAAGTGCTCGAACAGGAGACGATCGACCGCCTCCCCGGGTTCAAGCGGCGGATGGAGTGGTTCCTGAATCATCGGAAGGACCTTGCGGGGCACGTCACGTACTGCCGCTCGGATGCCGACGACCCCGACGATCCTGAACGGGAGGATCATCGCCTGCTGGCGATTCCGTCGCGGGAGCGGCTGGAACGGGTGCTCAAGTACGTTCTGGACGAGAACGAGTTCCTGTCGCCGTACGGCGTCCGCGCGCTGTCGCGGGTCCACAAGGATCATCCCTACGTGTTCAACCTGGGAGACCGGCAGCTCCGCGTGTCGTATGTCTCGGGGGAATCGACCTCCAACCTGTTCGGAGGGAATTCGAACTGGCGCGGGCCGGTGTGGTTCCCGGTGAACTTCCTCCTGATCGAGGCCCTGGAACGGTATCACCACTTCTACGGGGACGAGCTGAAGGTGGAGTTCCCGACCGGGGCGGGAACGATGATGAACCTGAAGGAGATCTCGCGGGAACTGGCCGCCCGGCTGACGAAGCTGTTTCTGCCTGGTGCTGACGGGGCCCGGCCGTGCCATGGCGGGAACGCGAAGTACGTGGACGATCCGTACTGGAAGGACCTGGTGCTGTTCTACGAATACTTCGACGGGGACGACGGGCGCGGACTGGGCGCGAGCCATCAGACGGGCTGGACCGCCCTGGTCACGAAGCTGATGGAGGACCTGCAGAAGTCGTAGCGCCTCGCGGATGCGGTGCTATTCGAATTTCACGGGCTGTCCCAGTTCGACCGACTTCTGGGCGGCCTGGCACATTGCGACGGACCAGCGCCCTTCTCCGGCCGGGCAGGCGAGCGATCCCTGCCCGCGGACGGCGCGGGCGAACATGGCGATCTGCTCCTCGAGTTCGAAGAGTTCGCCCGACGAGCGTTCGATGGGGATCGTTTTCACTTCGTCGCCGTTGAACGCGCGGAGCGAGAACGTCGCCTGGCGGGTGCGGTCCATCGCACCGCTCCAGGAGGCCCAGAGTGCGCCCTTGCGGCCGGTGACCTTGACCGTCTGATGATGCTCGAAGGCGCTGAGGGTCTGCGAGACGACAGCGTAGGCCCCTCCTCGGAATTTCAGGATGGCGCTGAAGTTGTCCTGCAATTCGGGATGATCAGGCTGCCGGGAGTTGGCCGTCGCGTAGACGGACACCGGGTCTCCGCTGGAGGAGAGATACCAGCGGGCGAGGTCGAAGAAGTGGATCGGTTCTTCGAGGATCCAGTTGCCGACCCGGGAGATGTCGTAACGCCAGCCGTCGGCTCCGGTGCGGTAGGGCTTGCGCGAGAGCTCGACAAGGGCATACAGCGGATCGCCGATGTAGCCGTCGTCGATCATCGATTTCACAAGTCCCCACAGGGACGACAACCGCAGTTCGTGGCCGATGGCGAGGAGGCGGTTGTTCTTCTGTGCGACGTCGATGAGGCGGTCACAATCCTCGACCGTGGTGGCCATCGGTTTTTCGAGGAGCACGTGCCGGCCGGATTCGAGGGCGGCGGAGGCGATTTCGCAGTGCAGGAAGCTGGGGACGACGATGTCGATGGCATCGAGGTCGTCGCGCGCCAGCAGTTCGCGGTAGTCGGTGCAGGCGGCGACGTCGGGGTAGGTTTCGCGAGCGGCCTGCGCCGAATCCTCGGAGCGGGCGGCGATGGCGACGAGCTTCGCGCCGGGAGTTCTGGCGATGGAGTCGGCATGGTGCCGGCCCCAGGCGCCGAATCCGATGAGACCGAAACGAACTGGCTTGTCACTCATTGTCGTTGAAGCTCGGTGAGTCGCGAAAAAAGGTCACGGTCGGTGGGGCGGAACGCAGGCGGAATCTGGCGCCGGGTTTCATCCGGCCGTCGATGATACCGCTGATTGGCGTTGTGCACCCCATGGAGAGAGAGAGAGCAAGGAGGGCACTGTGACGGGTCGGGATTTCTTCTGGCCCATTCCCTCCCTCCCCCGCAGGGGAGGACGGTGGGAACGGACCGGGACTGGTCGTACCGGGGGCCGGTCGGGGCGGATGCGGCCGTGTGCGAGATCGGGCGTGCTTATTCTCATGTTCCCATCCGTGAGACCCTGAGTGGTTGCGCGAAAAACTGTCTGGGCGCCGTCATGACGACTTGCCGGGAGATCGGACGGTTTTCTTGCTGGCGTTTACGGGCGCGGCGTCGTTTGGCGAGAATGATGGCTGGAGGGCTTGGGCTGCAATCAGGCGGGATTGGGGTGGCGGATGCGAATGGTCGGGCTTCGCTGGATGGTGCTGCTCGGCCTGTGGGCCGGGGTTGTGACGTGGTATTGGCTGGCTGCCGTGCCGCTGCCGCCGACAAGTTCTGTTGCGCACGCGGGAGACCTGGCGGTCTTCCCACAGCGGCCCAGTCGCCATGTCATACTTTACCACTTTCGCTCAATGGCCCCGGGGGGCGGGAGAGCGACGGGGCCGCTGGAATTCTGGGATGCCAAAGAGGGACGCGTCACCGGCCAGTTGCTGTCGCGCGATGATCAGATCATCGGGAACCAGTCCTCCTGGGGCGCGGCGGAGGGTTATGTCCTCATTCGCCGGGATGGGCAACTGGTCCTGATCGAACTGGAGTCCGGGCAGGAACTGGGAACGTTTGAGGATGTGCCGAAGGCGGAGTCCTACTTCGTCCACGAGCATCGGAAGGAACTGGTGGTCAATGCTGATCTCAGCGTGTCCTGCTTTCGGTTCGACCGGGCAAAGCCGAAGTGGATCATGCGGGATGCCAGTGTGGAAGGCCTGGTCGACGGAGACATTCAGAGTGTGGCGAGGTGGAAAATCTCGCGGTCTGGAAAGGGACGGTCGCGGTCCGGCTGCAGTCTGATTCATCTCGAGACCGGAGAACTGGACCAGCGATTCGAGGCGGTGGGAAATGTGTGGTCGGCGACGTTGTCGCCGGACGGCAAGCTGGCGCTGGTGCGACTCAAAGTGGGACTAGCGAACCACGCCGTTTACGACGTGGCGGCCGGGAAGGTCCTCTGGAAGCCGACGGTCGCGATTGATGAGTCGTTGAAGTTCGCTCCAGACGGGCGGGAAGTCGTGATCTGGCAGTCAACGAGCCTGGGACCGGTCGACGTTCGCCGGCTTCGGGCGGAAGATGGACAAGCGATTCCCGGCGAACCGTCGGCCGAACTGCTCGCGACGCTGCCTGCCGGGGCTGGGAAGTACCTGATCCGGGATGCGGCGGACCTTTCAGGGACGCGGATTCAGAAGTGGAAGGATTCTCTGAACCAGTTCTGGATGAAGGTCGGGCTCCACGGCCTGGTCATGGGATACGGAAAGGAGATTCGCCTGGTCGATGCGGGGACGGGCAGGGATCTGGGGCGGCTTCCCCGGGATTCCAGGTTCCATTTCACCGACAACCAAAGCACCCTGATCACATTAACGCCGACGCACCTTCAGACTTATGTGCTGCCGCCACGGCGTGATTACGGATGGCTTGCGGAGTGGATCGTCGGGCCGCCGATGGTGCTGTTCCTGACCGGGCAGTGGTGGCGGGTGCGGCGACGGGGTGGGGCGTTGGCCTTGTGATTTGTGTTGGGGGCGGGCTCCGGGCTTGCACGGCTCGGAGAGGCGTCGCACGCGGGCTGTCCGAGTACCGATGGGGGCGGCCGGTCGGGAGACGCGTGCCACAACGGTGTCGCCCAAACGCGAAGCACCCCGGCTGCTTTGGAGCAGCCGGGGTGCGGGGCTTACGTTTGCAGGGCCCACAGAGCCGTGCAACGGGGGGACGTATTACATCGCTTTCAGGACTTCGGCGATCACGTCGCAGCCCTCATCAACCTGTTCGGCGGTGACGTTCAGTGGCGGGAGGAGGCGGACGACGGTGTCGTGCGTGGCGTTGATGAGGAGGCCGCGTTCCATGCAGGCCCCGACGGCGGGGGTTGCGGCGGTGGCGAGTTCGACGCCGATCATCATGCCGCAGACGCGCACGTCGGTGATCAGCGGGAGTGTCTTCTTGAGGTTGGTGAAGTATTTCTCGAACCGGGCCGACATTTCGCGGACGTTCTCGAGCAGTCCGTCTTCTTCGATCGTCTGGACGGTGGCCACGCCGGCCGCCATGGCCAGCGGGTTGCCGCCGAAGGTGGACGCGTGCATTCCGGGTCGGAGGCTGGGGGCGACTTCGTCTGTCGAGATGATGGCCCCGCAGGCGACGCCGCCGGCCAGGCCCTTGGCGAGGGTCATGATGTCCGGCTGGACGTCGAAATGCTGGTAGCCGAACCAGGTGCCGAGGCGGCCCATTCCGGTCTGCACTTCGTCGAAGATGAGGAGCATCTTCTTTTCGTCGCAGAGGTCGCGGAGGCCCTGGAGGAACTCGGGCGTTGCGATGTTGACGCCGCCTTCGCCCTGGACGGGCTCCAGAAGGATCGCGCAGGTTTCGTCGTCGATGAGTTTCTTCGCGGCTTCGAGGTCGTTGTAAGGGGCGTAGATGAAGCCGGGGAGGAGGGGCTGGATGCCTTCGTGGTACTTGGGCTGGGCGGTGGCGGTGACGGCGGCGAAGGTGCGGCCGTGGAAGCCGTTGAGGAACGTCAGCACCTTGTAGCGGCCGTCGTTCGCGTGCATGCGGGCGAGCTTGATGGCGCCTTCATTGGCCTCGGCGCCGCTGTTACAGAAGAAGGCCTTTCCGAATCCGCGGGTGCAGAGGGCTTCCGCGAAGTCTCCCTGTGGCTCGGTGAACCAGGTGTTGGGGATGTGGATCAGGTGCTCGGCCTGGTCCTGGATCGCCCGCACGAGGCGCGGAGGGGCGTAGCCGAGGATGTTGCAGCCCCAGCCGGGGAAGAAGTCGAGGTAGCGGTTTCCCTCGGCGTCCCAGACGTAGCTCCCTTCGCCGTGGACGAGGCTGATGGGATAGCGCCGGTAGTTGGGGATCACGTACCGGTTGAACTGTTCAATGGTTTCGTGACTGCTGCGGGTGGCGGCGTTCAACGGCGGTGCTCGGTCGGCGAGGGAAGAGAAACAACGACAGGGGCAGCGAAAGTATACGAAAAACGGGGACCGTGCGTAGACACGCGGGGCTCCACGGAGTTCGCCGGGTTCCGAAACGCCTGGGGGGCGGCGGATCGCTGTTCCGAACGGCCCTTCCGGCAGGTTTCTCCCGGTCCGATCACAACGTTTGGGAACCGGCCGTGCCTTTCTCGACCCGGTCCGGCCCATTGCCTATGCTTCCATGGCCCCAAAAACCGCGCCAGCGCCGCCGGCCACGCGCCGGCTGGCCCTAAGTGTTTCGTTTATCGATAGAAGCGTTCCATGCCCACGGTGATCGTCAACGACAAGCCCGTCGAAATCGGTGCGTCTGAAAAGCTGAACTGCATTGAGGCGGCCCAGCGCGCCGGGTTTGAGATCCCGCACTACTGCTACCACCCGTCGCTGTCGGTGGTGGCGAGCTGCCGGATGTGTCTCGTCGAGGTCGGCGACAAGAAGCCGGATGGCACCGTCGCGATGCAGCCCAAGCTCGTCCCCGGCTGCCAGACGCCGGTGAAAGACGGCACGGTCGTCATTTCGAACTCCAAGAAAGTCGCCGATGCCCAGAAGGCGACTCTCGAATACCTGCTGCTGAACCACCCGCTGGACTGCCCCACGTGCGACCAGGCGGGCGAATGCGGACTGCAGGACTACAGCTACAAGTACGGCCGCGGCTTCAGCCGGCTGGATGAGCCGAAGAACATCAAGCCGGACAAGGACTACATCGGCGATCAGATCACGCTGTTCACCGATCGCTGCATCGTGTGCACGCGCTGCGTCCGCTTCACCCGCGAAATCTCCGGCACGGCCGAGCTGCAGCTGGTCAGCCGCGGGTCGCACGAAGAGATCGACATCTTCCCCGGCGAGCCCTGCAACAACAAGCTGGCCGGCAACGTCGTCGACCTGTGCCCCGTGGGTGCGCTGTGCAGCAAGGATTTCCTCTACGAACAGCGCGTGTGGTGGCTCAAGACGACGAAGAGCGTCTGCTCGGGCTGCAGCAGCGGCTGCAACATCACCGTCGACCAGAATCACGATGAAGTCTTCCGCCTGAAGCCCCGCACGAACCTGCAGGCGCAGGGCTACTACATGTGCGACGACGGCCGGTTCGGCTGGAAGTACATCCACTCCGATCACCGCCTGCAGGCCCCCGAAGAACGCATCGACGGCCGCGTGGCCTCGCGCGACTGGGATGGCGTCCTCCCCTCAGCGAAGACGGCTCTCACGAGCGCCATCCAGCGCAAGCCAAAGGCCGTCGCGGCCATCTTCTCGCCGTGGATGACGGTGGAAGAGGCTTACCTGCTGGCGAAGTTCCTGAAGGACCAGTCGCCGGACGTCACGCTGGCGCTCGCCCCGACGCGCGTCGAAGGCGAAGACGACACCTACCCCAAGGACGTGCACGGCAACCCGGTTCAGCCGGTGAAGTTCACGATCCGGGCCGAGAAAGCTCCGAACCGCCGCGGCGTCGAGGCCGTGCTGAAGCATTTCCAGGGAAGCCTTGTTCCCTCCAGCGAAGTGCTGAGCGGCCTGTCGAGCGGCACCTTCGACTCGCTGTACCTCGTCGAGTCCGACCCCAAGGCACGGCTCGCCGAGGCCCAGGCGGAAGGCCTGAAGAAGGCCAGGCTCCTGATCGTGCAGGGCCTCCTGGATTCACCGGCGGTGAAGATGGCCCACTACGTTCTGGCGGCGGGCTCCTTCGCCGAACGCGACGGAACGTTCATCAACTTCGCGGGCCTGGCGCAGCTGATCCGCCGGGCCGTCCGCGGCCCGGGCGAGTCGCGGGCCGACAACCGGATCCTGTGGGACCTGGCGAGCCGCACGGGGCTGTTCAACGGTCCCGCGCTCCGCAAGGAGATTGCCGGGGAAGTGGCCGAACTCGCGGCGCTGGCCGAAGAGCCGGGCGAGCTGGGCGTGTTCACCGGGGGCGAACCGGCGAAGGTTTAAGGCCTTTCGTTCGGGCGTCGGCAGGGATTTGCGCGGGAGGACCAAAGGACCAGTGGGCCGGCGGCTTACGCTGTCGGCCTGGTGCTTCGTTCTTTCGGGGCGGGCACACCTCGTGAGAAGCGTTGTTCGCCGGATGGTTCAGAGGGCTGACGCCCCTCGCTCACCCGAGGCCGGTGGCCCTTCTATCTGCCGGTCACCTTGAATGTCTCGAGTTCGTTCGAGCCATCGCTCTTGATCTGCACCTCGATTCCGGAGGTTTCGAACGCGCCGAATTTCTTTGCGATCATGTGCGTTTCCTTTGCGTCGCCGGGTTCTCGAATCTCCTTCACCTCGTTCCCCTGCTTGTCGAGCATCACCGTTTTGCTGAGGGACACGCGGTGCGTCCCTTCGGTCAAGCCGTCTCCGGGGTCGAAGGTCTGCGCTGTGAATGCGCCGTTGCGATCAGTGACGGCGGTTCCCGGCTTCCCCTTGTCTGCGTCCACCGGCTGGAACAGGACGGTGACTCCTTCAATCGGCCGTCCATCGACCTCGACGATCCCGGTCGTCGTGTAGACGGGGGGGCGATTCTTCTTCCAGGGATCCTCGCTGGAGCAGCCGGCGATCATGAAGGCGGCGAGCGCCAGGGTCGCTGCAGCACCCGGGCGGGTTCGAAAGGCTGATTGCATCGGGATGTTCACGCCCATGAAAGAATGGCAGGGAAAGAATGGCTGGATCGCCGCCGCATCGCTGACGGCGGGGTGACGAGCTTTCACCGCGACGCGGCTCAGAACTCGCCGAGGACCTCGCCGCCGTCGCGTGTTCCGAGTCCGCCCCAGACGCCGTACGGGCTGCGTCCGGTCGTCACCGGGGCGAGCGACAGGTTGCCGGTGTCGATGTTCTCCGACACGAATCGGGCGGAGCCATCCGTGAGGAGCATGTGGACGCCGCCGACGTGGCGGCTGGCGGCGGTGTAGATGCCGGAGCTGGCCTGCGAGCTGCAGGTGGCGTTGTTGGGGGGGAGAATGTTGTTGATACCGCAGTAGCCGGGGCGGCCGTCCTGCCAGCGCTGCCCGTGGCAGCGGAACTGGGCGATGATGGTGCCGGAGGTGTAGATGCGGTTGACGAGGGTGGCCTTGCAGGCGAGGGGATTGGTGGTGTTGTTTCCGACGGCCCGTCCGAGTTGATTGCTGTCGGGGGCGACAATGATTTCCGACATGGCCATCGTGTTGCTGAGGCCGTCGGTAATCTGGTTGAAGCGGACGTAGATGTTGTATCCGAACAGGCCGCGCATGTTCTGGTCGCTGGTGGCGGTGTTCATGTTGAGGTTGAAGTTGTCGCCCATGCCGACGCCGTAATTCAGCGGGGAGTAGACGGCGTTTCTGTCTGCGCCGGTGCCGGAGAGGAGACCATCGGAGGGGCAGAGAAAACTGGAGACAGGGCCGATGTATCCGGAGTTTGCGGCGCCGGACCAGGTGAAGATGCCGTTGGTGAAGATCTGGTTATAACGGTTGGCTTCGTCGAAGTAGGGGAGCAGTCCGACGAAGGGGCTGAACCGGACGGGGAGGATGTTGTTCTGCGCGGTCCACGACGGCCCGCCCTGCCGGGAGGGCAGGGAGTTGAAGGTGTCGTGGTAATTGTGCATGGCGAGGCCCAGCTGCTTCATGTTGTTTTTGCACTGGGTTCGTCTGGCGGCTTCGCGGGCCTGCTGCACGGCGGGCAGGAGCAGCGCGATCAGGATGGCGATGATCGCGATCACCACCAGGAGCTCAATCAGTGTGAAGCCGACTCGGTTACGCCGGTGGAGCGGGGGTGCCATCGAAGGTCCTTCCGTTGAACTGCCCACGGAAACGAAACGAAGAACGGAGAAGATACGAAGCGGGCCCGCCAGCGAGATCGCGGTTGATGAAGAGGGAGCCGGTTCATCGCGCGTCCTGTCACAGAGGCGATCCTGCAATCCGGACCTCACTATGCCGTGGCCTGATCGATGCGTCAACGCGGAGGCGAGGCAGTTGGCGGGGCGGGCGCCGTGCTGTTTAGCGTATCACGCTCAGCAGCTTCGTTGCGGGGCGTGAGTCTTCAACGGGGAAGGCGGTGTGGCGCTGATACTGCTGGAGCAGGGCGCCGCTGGTGAGCTGGGCGTGCTGAGTCCGCAGGCGTTCGAGCGTGCGGTGGACCTGACTGAGCGCTTCGTTGAGGCCAGCCCGGAGAGTGTCGTCGTGCTGCTGCCCGTCGATCGGGGAGGCTTCACTGGAGCGAGGCTCGGCCGCGGAGCAGACCGCGGAGTCCTTCGTCTTCAGTTCGTGATTGTTTGCCGATCCGGGGACGTGCTGGATCACCGGGATCGCACGTTCAACAAGTTCCATCATATCCATCACCTTCCGGGCCGCCGCCCGAAAGCGAAGCCGACGGACAACCGTAGGTCGCGTGCGAAGGCGGGGCGGATCAATTCGGCGGTGGAAGACGAAACTCGGGATCGGCGTGCGGCGGAGGCGTTGTCATTCGGCAACATTCGTGTTGACGATCGCGAACCTGCTTTCTAGTTTTGCTGTCGTTCGCTGGGACGTCGCGACCTCGAGTTGTGTCGCGGCCAGTTTTCAACGACCTCGTTTTTCGGGCGACCGGGCGTCGCTGCAGAGGCTTGCTGGTGTCGAGTCCCCCGTGGCTGCGGGGCGGCTTGAGCAGTCTGTGACTGTTGTTCTTCGGTTCACCCTCTTCGATCCGGGTCATTTGCCGACCCGCAATTTCATGACTGATTCGTCTCTCGTGCCGTCGCAGATGGCGGCGTTTGAATCTCTGTTGGGCTCGTGGGAGGCCTTTCCACTCGTTCATTTGTGGTGCGACCGGGGAAGGGGCCGCACGACGATTCTGCGGGCGCTCCAGACGCGTCTGGGCGGCCGACTGCTGAGCATGGCGGAGTTCGCCGTGGCGCAGCGCGGCGCTCATCCGCTGGCGATCGAGGATTCGCTGATGCGGCTGCTCGACGATGCGCTGGCGGCGCATGATCGTGTGTATCTCGATGACTGGCATCTCATCGGCGACGTTGTCGAAAGCTGCTACGAGTATCCCCGCCGGGGGTACCTGGGCGTGATCGCCGCGGCGATCGCCCAGCGGATTGCCACGTCTGGCAAGCGTCTCCTGATTGCTTCCGACGCCGGACTGCCTGAGTCGCTGAGGGAACAGGCGCGGTCGGTCGGCGTCGAGGAATTCGATGCCGAGGACTACCGGCGACTGTGTGAGCGGTTTGCGGGTGAGAAGGCCCAGGCGATCGACTACGCGGCGATCCATCGCTTCGCGCCGCGGCTGAACTGTCACCAGCTGAGGGCGTCGATGGAATCGCTGTCGCGTTCGACCTGCTGGTCGACCGACGCGTTCCGGGACTACCTGCACGAGAACCAACTGGCCAGCAACGTTTCGCTGCCGGAAGTCGCGCCGGTTTCTCTTGAGGATCTCGTCGGGATGGACGACGTGATCGAGAGCCTGCTGGCGAACGTCGTTTTCCCGATGGAGAACGACGAGTACCGGCAGGCGTATGGCCTTGTTCCCAAACGGGGCGTTTTGCTGCTGGGGCCTCCCGGGACCGGCAAGACGACGATCGGGAAGGCGCTGGCCCATCGGCTGAGGGGCAAGTTCTTCATCATCGACGGCACGGTGATCTCGGGGACTGAGCGGTTCTACCACACGGTCAACCACATTTTTCACCAGGCGCGCGAGAACGCCCCTGCGGTGATCTTCATTGATGACAGCGACGTCATCTTTGAAAGTCAGCGGGAACACGGGCTGTACCGCTACCTGCTGACGATGCTGGACGGCCTGGAAAGCAAGAGCGCCAGCCGGGTGTGTGTGATCATGACGGCGATGGCAATCAAGCATATTCCGCCCGCGCTGATCCGGTCCGGACGCGTGGAGCTGTGGCTGGAAACCCGTTACCCGGACAGTTCGGGCCGGGCCCATCTGATCGACACGATGACGCGGGGCCTTCCTGCGGAACTGTTGCCGATCGACGTGGAGCGGATCGCGGAGGCGAGCGAGCATTGTTCGGCGGCGGATCTGAAGCGCCTGCTGAATGATGCGAAGACCCGGGTCGCCTGGCTGCGGTTCCGCGAGCAGGCGGCGCTGGACCTGACGACCGCGTTTCTCGACGCGATCGACAGCTACCGGGCCCTCAAGGCGAAATACGTCGACAACCGACGGGAACGCGACCAGAAGGGGGAACGGCCTGTGTGGTTCAGCGTGCCGATGGGTGAAAGCTGAGTGGACCTGCTGAAAACCCTGGATTTGCGCGTGTCGGCAAGTCGGCACGCGCAAATCAGGGATGGCATGACGTCGTTTTCCCTCTAGCATGCAGCCTGTGCGAGATGGCGATCGCAGTGCTGCGGGCCGGGGAATGCGGACGGAGTTGCCGAGTCATGACTGTATGCCGGATTGTTGTTTCACTGCTGCTGCCCGCAGCAGTTGCCGGAGGGGCGTGCGCCGTCCTGTCGGCCCAGCCGCCGCTCCCCTCGCTTCCGGCGTCGGCGCCGGCGGCGGAGGAGTTCGAGGTCTACACGCGCGGTGCGCTGCATGAGGCGTTCGCGACGCCGGCGAGTAACGACGTCGTCGTTCCGCCGATGGTTGCCAAGGCTCCGCCGGAGCTGATCGAAGAGCTCCCACCCGAACAGCAGCCGGAAGGGGACAACGTCACGTGGATCAGCGGTTACTGGTCGTGGGACGAAGAGCTGGAGGATTACATCTGGATCAGCGGACTGTGGCGGGACGTTCCTCCGGGGCGGCAGTGGGTGCCGGGTTACTGGGCCCAGACTCCGGACGGCTACCAGTGGGTGGCCGGGATGTGGGTCGACAATGGTTCCTCGACGCTCGTCTACCTGCCGACTCCGCCCGCTTCCGTGGAGCGCGGTCCTTCCATCGAAGCTCCCGGGCCTGACTACTTCTACGTTCCGGGCTGCTACGAGTATCGCGACGCGCGGTACCTGTGGCGGACGGGCTACTGGGCTCCGCGGCAGCGCGACTGGATCTGGGTTCCTGCGCACTACGTGCACACGCCCTATGGCTGCTGTTTCGTGGCGGGGCATTGGGACTACGCGCTGATCGATCGCGGCCTGTGCTACGCCCCGGTCCGTTTCCACCACCATCACGTTCGTCCCGTGGTCGCGTATCGGCCGGCCATCGTGATCGACACCTGGGGGGACTCGCTGGCGATGCACCTGTGGGTCGACCAGCGGCGGGGCTGCTTCACCTATGGCAATTACTATGAGACGCGCCACGCCCACTACGTCCCCTGGTACGAGCACCGTGGACGCTGGGGTGGCCGAGACCCGTTGTTCACCTACTACGAATGGCGGAACGGTCCGGACTACCGTCATCGTCTCAGCGGTTGGCATGACCACTTCGTCTCGCATCGCGACTGGCGTCCGCCTGCAACGTATCGCGAACAGGCGCGTTATGTGGAAACCCGACGCGCGAGCAACGTGAACATCAACCTCCGGGTGGCGGTCGACATCACGAAGATCAACCGGGACCGCGACGGCGACCGGGATCGCAGCATCCAGCTGCCGGTGAACCTGAAGACGGTGTCGCGCGACGACGAGCACCGCTACCGGGAACAGTCGAAGGGCTGGATTGCAGCGTCGCAGCAGCGTCGGCAGTTCGAAGCGAATGCGGAAGCCCGGGGGGATCGCCCGGGGCGTCCGGGTGAGCAGCCTGGCAAGGGCCAGCCTCCGCGTCAGTTGAAGCTCGAGATGCCGAAGACCGTGGCGGCTGTCGAGCGGAAGGAAGTCCAGCGTCCGGAAACGCCGGACAAGCTGAAGAACGTGACGCCCGACAAGCCGCGTGGCGAAGTGGCCCGCGTGCCGTCGCACGCCCGCGAGCGGAAGCCGGTGGCGGCTGGGACAGAGCAGGGGGCCGGGCGTGAAGCCGGCGCCGGGAAGGATGAGCGAGCCGACGTGAGACCGTCGGCCGACCTGCCGCCGCCCCCTCCAGGCCGCGACCGCGATGCGCAGTCGGCCTCGAAGGAGGATCGGAAGAAGGACCCCAAAGAGGTTCGCGACGCGTTCGGCCTGGGTGATGATGGTCCGGGGCGCGGCGATCGGGAGAAGGGGCGCGGCGAGATGCCGGATCGCAATCCTCCTGCAGGACGGGCCCAGACTGACGGGGAGAAACCTGGCCGCACTCCGGCCAAAGAGTCACCGTCGAAGGCGTCGCCCGCGGACGGACTGCCGGTTCCCCGGCGCGTCGAACCGCGTGAGGGGGCGCCACGACCTGACGCCGCGCGTTCTGGCGCGGACGGTGGAAAACCTGCCGGGAATCCGAATCGACCGGAGATGCGCCGGAGCGAAGACGCTCCTTCCGGAAGCAAACCGGAGAGGCCGGAAAGCCGTCCCGAGAAGGGGGACCGGCCTCAGAAGAGCGACGAGCCGGACGCGGGAAAGCGTCCCGAGCCGGGCACACGCCCGCGGCCCGGAAGCGAGCCATCGGAGAAGGCCCCGGCCAGGACTATGGCGCCGCGGCCTGAACGGAGCGAGGGCGCTGCGGGGCGATCATCGACAGAGTCCAGACGGATGGAGAACGCTTCGCCACGTCCGGGGGCTCCTGAAACTTCGACCCGGCCGGGGACCGACCGCCGTCCACAAAGGACCGAGACGCCGACCGAGCCTCGTCGGACGGAGAACACACCTGCCGGGAATCCGCCTTCGGGAAATCGTCCGCAGGCGGGTTCGACTTCCCCGCGTGAAAGCCGTCGCGGCGGCCAGACGCGACCCAACACGCCGTCGGCCAAACCTGGGGATGCCAGGTCCGAGCGATCGAAAGCGACTGCACCGGACCGTTCCAAGGGGACCAAGCCGTCCGACGAGAAGCGGAGAGACCGGGACAAGGAAAAGGATCAGGAGAAGGACAAAGAGAAAGAGACACCCAAGGCGCCCTGAGGCCTGTGGCAGTTGAAATGAACAAAGCCCTCAGGCCGCTCTCGAGCGGCCGGAGGGCTTTTGTGTTTGGGGAGTGATTCCCGTGGGCGACGGGTTTTCAGGTGGGGCGACGAGGGCTGTTCGTGAGGTTGATCAGTCGGCCGGCGCCGACCGCTCGCCCAAAGGCCGAATCAGGGCGGTTCAGGCTATTCCCGGCCTTCTTTGGCCTGTTGTCTGAGCCTTGCCACGAATCCTGCGGCGATCAGCATCAGCACAGTGGCGAGCCAGTAGGGGGCCTGGACTCCGGACTGTTTCAGCATGGGGATGCCGACCAGCGGACCGATGATCCGTGCCAGCGACGAGAGGCTCTGTCCGACGCCCAGCACCTCACCCTGCTCCTCGGAGCTGGTGTTGAGGGACAGGAGCGACTGCAGCGACGGGTTCAGCGCGGAAAAGCCGGCCACCGAGATCGGCAGGACGAGAAACAGCCGCCAGAGGGCGTCACGTCCTTCGACCTCGGTCACCGCTCCCTCGGCCGCTCCGGCGCTCAGGCCGATGGCCGCCAGTCCTGCCGCGAGGAGAATGCCTCCGCCGACCGCCATGGTTTTTTCTCCGAGCCGAGGGAGAAGCCGGCGAACGATCGCCCCCTGGAAGAAGAGCAGCATGAAGCCGAGATAGGCGAAGACGTAGAAGTTTTCCCGTTCGGTGAGCCCCAGGCGTTCGGTGACGAGCGACAGGGTGCTTTCGAGCTGCGCGAAGGAGCAGGTCGAGATGAAGATGGCGAGCAGTGTGGCGCGATGGACGGGATTCTGGAGGGACCTTTTGAGGGAGGCCAGCTGCAGCCACTTGCGATGTCCCGCGCCGCTGGAATCGCCCGGTTTCAGCGACTCGGGGAGCTTGACGACGGCGGCGAGGAACGCGAGAGCTGACAGGCCTGCCGCCAGATAACCGGCGGCAGGGCTTGGCGCCGCGTTTTCGGTGTTGGAAGCGAAGGCCAGCGCCAGCAGCGGTCCGAAGGTGAATCCCAGTCCGAACGCGGCCCCGATCAGGGCCATTCCCTTCCCGCGGTTCTTCGCCTCGGTCGAATCGGCGATATAGGCCTGAGCGGTCGGGATCGTGGCCCCGGCGATGCCCGCCCCGATGCGGGCGATGAAGAGCCACGTGAGGGGCTTGAGGCCGAGAATGAGTTCATCCGGCTGGCGGGCGGTGACGTAGCCGAACAGGGCGTAGAAGAGGGCGGAGGCAGCGAGTCCCAGCAGGAGGATAGGCCGGCGCCCGACGCGGTCGGAGACACGTCCCCAGAGGGGGGCGAACAGGAACTGCATCGCCGAGAACGAGGCCATGAGGAGGCCGAGTGTGGCGCCGCTGGCCTGGAAGTGCTCGCCGTACCGTGCGAGCAGCGGCAGAACGATGCCAAAGCCCAGGAGGTCGATGAAAACGACGAGAAAGATAATCAGCAGGCTGCCGCGTGACGGGGCTGACAAGACGAAGACCTTCGGGCAGACGTGAAAACAATGCAGGAAGCACGGAAGTATTTCGCCCCCTGTCGAATTTCGCCACCTTGCGCCGGCGGAGGCGGGGGCTGGACAGGCCTTTGGTGGCGTATGGCCAGGCAGGCAGGGTGTTCCGGATGCGCTGGCCGCAATTTCGCGTGACCGTAGGGGGCCGTGCTTGAATTGGTTGCCGCTGCAATCGAGAATGCGACGCTCCAGCGACCCATCATCCGCCCGGTCTCAAAGGCCGTGGCGTCCGCGAGTCCCATCCAGGTGACGTTCGTATGTCGATCGCTCTCGCCGAACAGCTCAAGAAAGAGTGGACGGACAAGTATGTCGTCGTCGATGCGGGCGCGCCGGAGCTCAAGCGGTTCTCCGGACTGACGGGAACGGTCCGGACGATCAACATGAATGGGCGGGCCCTGGTCGAGTTCGATGGCCCGGTGGACATCGGCTGGTACGACATCGATCCCTCCTTTCTCAAGGTGGTGACCGAACCGCTGCAGAAGAAGGCCGCGGTCAAGCACGAGAAGCCGGCGGCCGCCGCCCCGGCGGCAGCTGCGAAGGCTCCGACCGCGGCCCCGACGGGCGAAAAGAAGCTCTCGGCGCTGGAACTGGCCCGGATGCAGGGGGCCGCGTCGAAGGCGGCTGCTGCGGCTCCGCCGCCGGTCGCTCCCAAGGCGGAAGCGGTTGTCGAAGAGACGCCGAAGGCCGAGCCGAAAGTCAAAGCGGCCCCGGCTCCGAAGGCCGCGGGGGGCTCCAGCCGTGAGAAGCCTGCGACCGTCGAGGGGATCGTTGAACTGGCGCGGCAGCAGGGCGCGTTCAAAGGCTGAGAGCCTTCGTTTTCTCTCCAGGTGGTCGAGTGCAACGGGGGCGTCGAGGTTTGGTTGTGATCGTCGCCGATTTGCCGCATTGGACTCCTTCGTTTCTCGTCTGCGCCGGCCTGGTGACGATCGGGGTCTTCATGATCCGCAGTCATCTGCGGACGTGGGCCCGTCGCCAGACGGAAGGCATTACCGACCAGGCCGACCTGCTGCACTATCACGGTCAATTCCGTCGGCGGGTCCAGACGTCGGCGCTGATGGCCTTCATCGGGGTGCTGATTTTCGTGGGGGACCTGATCAGCGAGCAGATCGGCCCGCGCTGGTTCGGCTTCTACTGGATCATTGTCCTGTCGATGGTCGGCTACCTCGTGGTGCTCGCGATCCTGGATGGTCTGGCGACGGCCTCGCACACCCGGGCCGCCCTGGCGCGCCTGCGGGCGCAGCGCCGCCAACTGGAGCGTCACGCTGCGGAACTGAAGGAACGCCCGTTTGCCGAGTAGCCCCCGCCAACGGCGAACCCTGGCCGAACACCTGTTCCGACTGATTCCGGCCCTTGATTCGGCCCGCTCGTACTCGTGGGCGACGCTTCGCGCCGATGCGGCTGCCGGATTGACGGTCTCGGCGGTCGCGGTCCCGCAGGCGATGGCGTACGCCCAGATTGCCGGGATCCCGGCGCAGTATGGTCTGTACACGGCGATCGTCATGACGGCGGTCGGCGCGCTGCTGGACTCGTCGAAGCACCTGATCAACGGGCCGACGAACGCCATTTCGATCGCCGTGCTGAGCGCGATCGTCGCGTTCCCCGCGGACGAGAAGGTCGCTGCGGCGGTGCTGCTGGCGTTCATCGTCGGGGTGATCCAGCTGGGCATTACGCTGATGCGGCTGGGGGACCTCAATCGGTTCATTTCGCACGCGGTCATCGTGGGATTCACGCTGGGGGCGGCGGTGCTGCTGGTCCTGGACCAGATCAAGAACCTGCTGGGACTGGCCGCCCGAGGGACCGGCGAGGACCACTTCCTGAAGCGGCTGTTTCTAACCCTGAAAGACGTGTCGGAGACGAATCTGCTGACGCTTTCAGTCGGGTTGGGGACGGTGGTGCTGGCGCTGGGTCTGCGCGCGATCAATCGGCGGTTCCGACTGCAGTTGCCGGAGTTTCTCGGCGCGCTGGCGAGCGTTGGTTGCGCGGTGTGGCTGTTCAACCTGGAGCAGCAGGGCGTGGCGATTGTGGGGCGGATTCCGGCCGCGCTGCCCGGCTTCCAGTGGCCGACGTTGAACTGGGGGTGGATCCGAGAACTTTCGGGAAGCGGGCTGGCGATCGCGCTGCTGGGGCTGCTCGAAGCCGTTGCGATGGCGAAGGCGATCGCGTCGCAGACAGGACAGAAACTCGATGTGAACCAGCAGTGTCTGAGCGAGGCCGTCGCCAATACGGCAGGGAGCTTCTTCCAGTGTTACCCGGGATCGGGGTCGTTGACGCGTTCGGTCGTGAACAAGGAGGCGGGCGCCCAGACGCAATGGTCGGGTGTGATCTCGGCGGTTGCCGTCGCGCTAACGATCCTCTTCCTGGCGCCGCTGGCGTACTACATTCCGCGGGCCGGTCTCGCCGGCATCTTGATGATCTCGGCATACCGGCTCGTCGAGTGGGACCAGCTGGGGTTCTACATCGGCGCCACGCGATTCGATGCGATCATCGTCACGGCGACTGCCGTTTCAGCCGTGGCGATCTCGATCGAGTTCTGCGTGCTGATCGGGATCTTTCTTTCGTTCGTGCTGTACGTCCCGCGGGCGGCCCGCGTCCATCTCACCGAGCTGACGCTCGCGTCGGGGCAGGTCATCCGGGAACGGATCGCCTCGGACGCGCCGTGCAGCCGCATCCGGATGTTCAGCCTGGAGGGAGAGCTGTTCTTCGGGGCGGCCCCGGAACTGGAACAGCACCTGGCGACGATCGAGGAGGTGCGGAACGATGGAGTGCGGGTGGTGATCCTGCGAATGAAGCGGGCGAGAAATCCGGATGGAGTCTGCCTGCAGGCGCTGGACCGGTTCATCGAGCGGATGCGGGCGCACTCGGTCACGGTGATCCTGTGCGCGTTGCGGCCCGACATGATGGAGGCGTTGAAAGCGGGGCGGGTCCTGGAGCGGCTGGGCGAAGAACACGTGTTCGTGTTCCAGGAGACGGGGGCGATCTGGACGAGCACGCTCGAAGCGGTGCGATTCGCGTATGAGCGGATTGGGGTGGAGCGGTGCGCGACGTGTCCGCGCCGTGCGGAGGCGGACGCGATGGACTGGTCCTACGCGATCTAAGGCGGCGGCGACGCATGCGTTGTAAGCAGGGAATGCGCGCTTGATGCGCATTCGTGTTGCGGTCCGCGTGGAGGCTTCTGGGGTCGGAAATCGCGTCAATGCCTAAGGAAATGGCGTTCTGATGCTTTGCGTCGCACTTTGTGTGTGCGTGGCGCGCGATTTGCCAACTGGCTTGGAAGCATGAGGCGAAGGCTGCGTGCGACGCTCTCCATCCAATCGGCCAAGGGACCCGGACGGGAGCTGCCAGGGTTGGCAGTCGGAACTGGACGTCGGAAGTGGTTGCCGTCGTGCAGACTCGGTCGTTGAAGGCATTGGATCGTTGCGTCCTGCGTGAACACGGACCCGCCATGAACGGGCTGTTTTCCCCTGCAGGCCGCGCATGACACGAGATTGTGATTTCACTTCTCCGTGCGGGAGCGTCGAGCGAACGCGCGGGTGTTGCTGGAGTCGCTTGCCGACACCATTGGGCAGGCCTGCAACTTATGAAACGAATTGTGACGTTCGTGGTGCCCGTGGCGCCGGTCGATTCGCCACAAGGGGACGAGGAAGGGCACGCAGCGGGTCTGGTTGTCGAACATGTTGGAAACGCGATTCCCGAGTACGCCTCGATCGTGCCGGGAGGGATGAAGGTGGAGGTTGTTGTTTCCGACGGCCAGGCCAACCGGATCATCAGCACCCTGCTGGAACATGGCTCCGCAAGCGAGTTGCCGGCCGGGGCGCGGCGCGACGAGGGACGTGAAGAAGATGCGATCGAATCGCTGGTGCAGCGGGAACTGAAGACGGCAGATCCAGAGGCTCATGACCTGCTCGACCGGATCGTGAAGCGCGTCGAGCGGGAGTTGATTTCGAAGGTTTATTCGGACTGCGACTACGTCAAGAGCCGGGCCGCGGCGCGGCTGGGCATCAATCGAAACACATTGTTGAAGAAGCTGCGGGAGTTCGGCGAAGTCGCGGACGACGCCGGGTGATGTGAGAACAGACCTGAAATCCGGGATTGGCGATCAATCCGTTTTTGTGACGCCTGAGGGATCAGGCGAATCTCCCAGCCGTCGGCGCCGAGAGCGGGCGGCAGCTGGCCATTCATACTCGAACCTGAGAAGGACACCGATGCGGATCAGACTGATGCAACGAGGCCTGTTGTCGGCCATGTTCCTGGCCCTGTTCTGCGTGACGGGTTTCGCCCAGGAGGCCGCCGCGCCGATGACCGAGGCGGCTCCGGCCGCCACCGAAGTTGTCGCTGCACCGGCCACCGCGCCGCTGGACACCGGCAATACGGCGTGGATCCTGACGTCGTCCGCCCTGGTGTTGATGATGACGGCTCCGGGGCTGGCGATGTTTTACGGCGGTCTGGTCCGCAAGAAGAACGTTCTCGGCGTGTTCATGCAGTGCCTGTTCCTGATGGGCCTGATGTCGGTCGTCTGGGCGCTGTGGGGTTTCAGCTTCGCCTTCAGTGGAGAGAGCCCGTACATCGGCAACTTCGACATGGTGATGTTGAAGGGGGTGCTTCCGACCTGGGACGCGGCGACCAAGACGCACACGGTGCCGATGCACGGAGCGACCGGCATCCCGAAGCTCCTGTTCGTGATGTTCCAGGGAATGTTCTTCATCATTACGCCGGCGCTCATCTGCGGCGCCTTCGCGGAACGGATGAAGTTCAGCACGATGTGCGCATTCTCGGTTCTCTGGGGAACGTTCGTGTACTGCCCGGTGGCTCACTGGGTGTGGTCGGATTACGGCTGGCTGTTCGGTGGTGAATTCGCGGCGATCGACTTTGCAGGCGGCACGGTGGTCCACATCACCTCGGGTGTTTCGGCGCTGATCTGTGCGCTACTGATTGGCAAGCGTCTGGGCTTCGGCCAGGAACCGATGCCGCCGCACAACCTGACCTACACGACACTGGGGGCCGCGCTGCTGTGGATGGGCTGGTTCGGCTTCAACGCGGGAAGCGCCCTCGGCGCGAACGCATCGGCCGTGAACGCGTTCGTTTCGACGCACATGGCCGCCGCGGCCGGCGTCATTGCCTGGTCTGTTGCGGAGTGGGTCACCCGTGGCAAGCCGAGCGTCCTGGGAGCGTCCTCGGGCGCGGTCGCCGGACTGGTCTGCATCACTCCGGCCGCCGGTTCGGTCGATCCGATTTACGGGCTGGTTCTCGGCTTCGCGGCCGGCTTCGTCTGCTTCTTCGCCTGTACGACGGTGAAGAACACGTTCAAGTACGACGATTCGCTGGATGCATTCGGCGTCCACGGCGTCGGCGGAACCCTGGGGGCTATCCTCGCGGGCGTGTTCGCCACGAATGCGGCGAGCGGCGGGCTGTACTCGGGGGCGATCGAAGGGAACCTGACGCAGCTTCGAAACCAGATTGTGGGGGTTGGCGCCTCGGTCGTCATCGCGGTCGTCGGCACGGTGATCCTGCTGAAGATTCTCGACATGACGATGGGGCTGCGAGTCACCCAGGACGACGAAATCCAGGGTCTGGACCTCACGCAGCACGGAGAAGAAGGTTACATCTTCCACTAAACTGTCGATGTCGGCGTGGTGGAAGTCCGGCGGATCCCGTCAAACGAGGCCGCTCACCCGTGGGGGGTGAGCGGCCTTCCCGACTCCTCCGACGCCCGTCATCACCGTTAAGCTGGAAATCGAAGCGGTCGAGTCGCGACGATAGCGGACTCCGGGAAACTGCCTGGCCCTCGGGCGTGGCGAGTTTCCGGCCGTTTCCGAGACACAACACCTGCGCCCGTTCGCTCGACCGGGTTGCCTGAGGAACCATCTGCGATGAAGAAAATTGAAGCCGTGATCCGGCATTTCAAACTGGAAGAGGTGAAGGACGCGCTGACCGCCGCCGGCATCAACGGCATGACCGTCAGTGAAGTCCGCGGCTTCGGCCGCCAGAAGGGGCACAAGGAGCAGTACCGCGGCGCCGAATACACGGTCGACTTCCTGCCGAAGGTGAAGCTGGAAGTGGTCGTCGACGACAGCGAACTGCAGTCGATCCTCGACACCATCATCAAGGCGGCCCGCACCGGGCAGATCGGCGACGGCAAGATCTTCGTCTCCGACCTCGCACAGACGATCCGCATCCGCACCGGCGAAACCGGGGCCGAGTCGCTGTAGTTGTTCCAACGAAATCCGCCCGCATGCGGCCGCGCCGGCCGCCTGGCGGAATGCGTTCACCCATCATTCCCGAGTGTTCGACATGAAGAAGATCGAAGCGGTGGTCCGCCACTACAAGCTGGAAGACGTGAAGAACGCCCTGACGGCCAAGGGGATCGTCGGCCTGACGGTCTCGGAAGTCCGTGGTTTCGGGCGGCAGCGGGGTCACAAGGAGCAGTACCGCGGCGCGGAGTACACGGTCGATTTCCTGCCGAAAGTGAAGCTGGAAGTGGTCGTGAACGACGCGGAACTGGCGAACGCGATCGAGATCATTTCGTCGTCGGCCCGGACGGGCAAAGTGGGCGACGGCAAAATCTTCGTCACGCCACTCGAGCAGGTGATCCGCATCCGCACGGGTGAAAGCGGTTCCGAGGCGATCTGAAGTAGGAACCGCCGGGGACCAGAACTATCCTTCGCGACTTTCGCGGGAATGAAGGTCCGGTCCCAGCTTGTGTTCAGGTGATGTCCGTGGGGAGTGGCAATCCAGCGCCGCCAGCCAGTGCGCTGGCGGCCAACAAGCAGCGAGTCGTCGAGCTTCGCTCCCGGGCCCGCGCGCTCTTCGACGGCGGTGCTCCCGGTGTCGCGGTAGCGATCTACCTGGCCGAACACACCGACCAGATCGTGATCGCGCTGTTCGAGGAGGTGCTGGCGACGCTGTCGCCGGAGACTCGTGAACAGATCGCTGCGCATTCAGCCGTCGTGGCGGTGGGGGGGACCGGGCGGGGCGAACTGGCTCCCTACTCCGACCTGGACCTGTTGTTTCTTTCGAGCCGCCAGGCCATCGATTCGGAATTTCGGGCCGCGGTGAACCGGGCGGTGCAGACGTTCTGGGATGCGGGTCTGAAACTGGGCCATGCGGTCCGGACCGTTTCCGAATCGGTCGCGCTGGCGAAGGGGGATCCGCAGATCGCGACGTCGCTGATCGAAGCCCGCAAGCTGTGGGGGAGCGACTCGCTGTTTCGGACGCTGACGCGGCAGTTCCGCCGGCGGGTGGTGGATTCGCGTCCCAAGCAGTTCATTCGCGACTGCATTCTCGCGCGGTGGCCGGACGGGGATGACGGGCCGCCCGCGCAGGAACTCGAGCCGGACGTGAAGTCGTCGCTGGGGGGGCTGCGGGACCTGCATCTCATCCGCTGGATCGGGTACGCGCTGTTCGACGCAAGGGACATCGATTCCCTGCGGCGCGTCGGCGAACTGACTCCTGCCGAGGCGATCGCCCTGCGGGACGCGTGGGAATTCCTGACGCACGTGCGGATCGATCTTCATTTCGCCGCCGGCAAGGCGCAGGATCGCCTGACGCGCGACGAGCAGCTGCGCATCACGGAGCGGATGGGCATCCAGGCGACCGCCACGCAGCGTGCGGTCGAAGTGTTCATGCAGCGGTATTTCCGACATGCGTCGGTGATCATCCGCATCGCCAGGCGGTTTTCGTCGCTGTACCGCAAGAAGTCTCTCCGGCGGCAACTCAATGACTTCGCATTTGCTCACCGGGCGGACCGCTACCTGCGAGTTACCGCCAAGGAGATCGATGCGCCGCCGCGTCACTTCGGGCGTCTGACGAAAGACCTCGAGAGCATCATGCGGCTGTATCGGGCCGCGGCGCTGTACGGCGTGAAGCCGAGCCGTCGCCTGGAGGACGCGATCAGCCGGGCCGTCCCGGAGCTTCCGCGGGACGTTTCGCTGCAGGCGGCTTCGATGTTTCTGGACGTGCTGCGGCAGTCCCAGCCGCTGCCGGCACTTCTCAGGAGCATGTACGACACGGGAGTGATCGAGATCCTGATCCCGGAGATTGCCCATACGCGCAGCCTGATGCAGTTCAACCAGTACCACCAGTTCACGGTGGATGAACATACGCTGCAGGCGGTCCAGCGGTGTACGGCGCTGCAGGCGGACAAGGGATCGCTCGGCGCGGCTTATGCGGCCGTCAAACACCGGGAGCTGCTGCACCTGGCGGTGATTCTGCACGACATCGGCAAGGGGTTCGGCCGGCCTCATGCGGAAGTAGGCTTTGAGATCGCCGAGCGTGTGGCCAGGCGGCTGGGCCTTTCGGAGTCGGCCGGGGAGATCGTTTCCCGGCTGGTGCTGCGTCACCTGGAGATGGCCCACATCGCGTTCCGCCGCGACATTTCGGACCCCGAGACGCTGCTTCAATTCGGCCACCATGTCGGCACGCCGGAGGTGTTGCAGATGCTGTATCTGCTGACGGCTGCGGACGTGCAGGCGGTGGGGCCGAGCGCCTGGACGGAGTGGAAGGCGGAGCTTCTGGCCGGGCTGTATGACGAAGCGATGGTTCTGCTGAGCGGCAAGCAGCAGGGAGTGCACGAGGAGGAACGACTGCACAACATTGCGCGGCAGGTCACGGAGGTGCTCTCTGTCGACGTGCCCGCACCGACGCCGGAGGCGGAAGTCGAAGAGCAGCTCAGGGTGTTTCCGGCCTCGTACCTCCTGAATACGCCTCCCTCGAGCATTGCTGCGGACCTACTGGTCATGAAGCGGGTCGATCAGCAGGAAGTGTCGATCGAAGGGCACTTCAATCCGGAGACCTCGACGGTCGAGTATCGCGTGATCACCGCGAACCCGGAGGTGATTCGCGGCTGCTTCCACAAACTGGCGGGAGCGCTGACGGCGCGTCGGCTGCAGATCCTCGCGGCCGACATCGCGACGACGAAGAACGGCATGGTGGTTGACGCGTTCCGGGTTCTCGATCGCGACTATGCGGATGGTCCCCCTCCGGAGCGGATCCAGAGCATCGCCGATAGCCTGCGGGACGTGCTGTTCAACCGGGAGAACGTCGCGACGCTGTTCCGTCGGAACCGCCGGTTCGGCGTCGAGCCGCCACGAACGACATTCGCCGACCTGCCGCTCCGCGTGCAGCTGGACACCGAGTCGTCGGAAACGCGAACGATCATCGACGTGTTCGCCCACGACCGCCCGGGGCTCCTGTACACAATCTCCTGCGTCATCTTCGAGCTGGGGTTGTCGGTCGATCTGGCCAAGATCGCCACGAACTTCGACCAGGTGGTCGACGTGTTTTACGTCGTGGAGAATGATGGCCGGAAGGTGGTCGATCCGGGACGTGTCCGTCAGATCCAGGAGACGCTGTACCATGCGCTGGGGCACTTCGATCGCGACGGGCATCGGATCTTTTCGAGCTGAAGGGCTGCGGCCGTCGGGCCAGAGGCTGATCTCTCGCCCCCATCAGACGTGAACAAGCTATGACGCGCCGGCAAAGGAATGCGATTTACGGATGGTGCTGGCTGGTGGGCATGGCGATCGGGTATGCCGTCGCGGGACCCATGGCGGCATTGGTGATCTTCTTCCTGCCGGTGGCGCTGATCGGCTGCTGTTTTGCGGTGCTGGGAAAACTGCGTATTGACTGGGACCACCGCCGCGGAGTGAAACGCACCAGCGACGACAATTCGGGCCAGCCGGGCAGTTCTGGGTGACGCGGGGACTGGACCGGGCGAGGCGAGCGGCTGCCCCCTGCGCACAAAAAAGCACCTCGGCCGCTTTCGCAGCCGAGGTGCTCGAACACCAAACAGGGCCTTAGTTCATCTTCTTGAACTCGAGGGCCGGGTCGTCGGGCAGGCCGCCGACCAGTTCGAGCTTGAAGGCGCCGTTCTCCGGCTTCGTCACGCGTCCGACAAGGACGCCGCCGCCGTCCGGTTCCATGGCGAGGGTTTCACCTTCCACACCAAAGACCCCCTTCTGGTCGATGGTCTTGTCTTCTTCCTTCCCCTTACTCACCCATTCAAAGGTGCCGTCCGGGGTCAGAGTCAGCGTGAAGGTTTTGCCTTTCGCGTTCTGAGCCGTCCAGGTGCCGTGAAGTTCTTCGGCGGTGACCATCGCCGCCGCCGGGAGATCCGGAACTTCCGGAACCGCCAGTGTCGGCTGGGCCGCGTTGTCGTCGTTCGTCATCGGCGTCTGATCGGCCGGCTGCGTCGAGCCGTCACCGAGCGCCTGCAGGAGGCGGGTGGCGACGATGTCCTGCGGATTGATCCGCAGAACGTTGTCGAGCTGTGCGGCGGCGGCTTCATTATGACCGCAGGTCAGGTAGTGGTAGCCGAGCAGGAAGCTGGCGGCCGCGTTGTCCTGATTGTTGCGGTGGAAGTCTTCCAGCGCCTTGAGCTGCGACGCATAGGCATCGACGTTGGAGTACAGGCTGCTCATGGTCGTCCAATCCCAGCCCGGGCCGACCGCGAGGACGGCATAGACGGGGACGGCGGCGTCTTCAAACCGGCCGAGTGCGAACAGGACCAGACCGCGGAACTCGTGCAGGATTGAATCCTTCGGAGTTTTCTGGATCTGCTGCTCGGTCAGACGCAGCGCATCTTCGTAGTTGCCGGCGGTGAAGGCCGACCGTGCCTGGTCGAAGAGCGCCATGTCGGGCTCGTCGGCCTGCTGCGGCTGCTGCTGGACGTTCTGTACGACGGTTCCCGACGACACCACGCCTGGATCGACGTTGTAGCTGTTGACGATCAGCGGCTGGGTGTAGTCGTAGTTGTAACCGCCGTAGAACGGCACGGGCTGGTAGCAGTACGGGTTGTAGTAGTCATAGAGGCCGAAGTTGTAACCGACATAGTTCATGCCCCAGGGGCTCAGGCCGAACGAGCGAGCGACGGGGTAACCCCAGCCGCCTCCCCATCCGCCCCAGCCTCCACCCCAGCCACCCCAACCGCCGCCCCAGCGACCGCCGAAGCCGATGCCGAAGCCCCACCAGTTCGGGCCGTAGAAGCCGTTCCAGCGGTTGAAGTTCCAGTATCCGCGGTGCCAGTTGTTATGGCGCCAGTAGGAGTTGCCGTTCCAGGCATGCCAGTCGTTGAACCGCCCGTTGTACCGCACGTTGCGGTTGACGCGGGACGAGTGCAACAGGCCGTTCAGCGCCACGCGGCGGTCACCGATGTTGTCGCGACCGAAGCCGCGGCCGAGACCCGGCCGGTTGAACGGCGTGAGGTTGATATCGCGGTTGTTGGCGCGAACGGTGATCCGTTCCCGTTCGGCGATCCGATTGCGGACTTCCGGATCAAGGCGATCCTGGCGGCCGACGATCGGACGCACCGAATCGCGGAGGTTGTCGCGGAGCCGATCGGCTTCCCGATTGCGTTCGCGGTTGGCATCACGGGCAACGTTGTCGGCCCGATCTCCAATCCGATCATTCGCGTCGCGAATTCGATCGTTGGCGTCGCGAGTCCTCTCGTTGGCATCACGAGTGCCCCGGTTGGCGTTGTCGCGCGCCCGGTCGAGTTGATCGCGGAGCCGCGGATTCAGGCTGTCGCGGTCGACGCGATCGGCATCCCGGACCGGGTTGTTGCCGTCGCGGTCGTTTCCGACGCGATCGCGCGTGCGATCGGCCGTATCACGCGCCCGGTCGGCCGCGTCGCGCGTTCGATCGTTCGCCCGGTCTTCAATGCGGTTGGCGTTGTCGCGGAGTCGATCGGCGGCATTACCGGGCCCGTCGGTCGCGCGATCCCGCGCCCGATCGGTCATGTTGTTGGCGCCGTCCCGGGTGCGGTCTCCGATCCGGTCGGCGTTGTCGCGAAGGCGATCCGCTGCGTTGCCGGGGCCGGTCGAGTCGTTTCCGCGACGATCACCCACTCCCGGAAGAGCGTTGCGCGGCGTGCGGGTGGACCCGTCGATCCGGCTGCCGACGCCGGCGTCTGCGCCGCCTCGGCGGTTGGTGTCGATGGAGTTGTTGTTGCGGGCATTCCCGTCGACACGGTTGCCACCGACGTTGGCGGAACCACCGGCGTCTGTCCGGTTCTCGATTCGGGGCGTGTTGGTGCGCGGCGTGGCGCTATCCCGATTACTGCGGGGAACGCTGTCGCCGATGTTGTTGCGCGGCGTGTCGACGCGAGGAGTTGGCGTCCTGGGGGTGTCGACGCGCGGCGTCCGCGGTGTTTCCACGCGGGGTGTCTGCACACGCGGGGTGTCATTCCGCGGAGTCTGGACCCGCGGGGTGTCGTTGCGCGGGGTCTGGACCCGGGGCGTGTCGACGCGGGGCGTCTGCACGCGAGGGGTATCGACTCGCGGGGTTTGAATCCGTGGGCTGGAATCGACACGGGGCGTTGAGATCCTGGGCGAGCTGGATCGACCGCTGTCGCCGCCAGAGCTGCGCGACGAGCTGCTGCCGCCGGAAATCCGGCCGCTTGATCCGCCACTGCTCCCGCCGGAGATTCGGGGGCCGCTGGATCCACCGCTGCTGCGGCCGCCTCCGCTACTGATTCCACCGCTGCTCGACCGGCCTCCTCCTCCGCCAATGCTGCCGCCGCTACTGCGACCGCTGCTTCCGCCGCTGGACCGGCCTCCGCCACCACTGCTGCCGCCGCCGCCTGAGCGACCGCCTCCACCGCCGTCACGTCCTCCGCGCTGGGCGATCAACTGCACGGCCGCCGGGTGGGCGGACGCGTCAGCGAGAATCGTGCTGCGGATTGCATCCGGAGTCTGGAGGGCGTCGACAGGCTGGAGTGGCGAAATCTGCCCTGTCGCGCCGTAAGCCACTGACCCGCTTGCGATTGCAAGCGCGGCCAGGAAGCGTTGAAAAGGTCTGCGTGTCGTCATGATCATCTCCCCCTCGTCGAGCTGGTTGCCCGTCACTGGCTGCTGCTTCCGTCACACTTCCCCGGCGAATCCGCCCAGCACAACAGACAGGAACATTTCGCTGGATGTCGTCTGATTGACGGCTGATCGTCTCTGTTGCGCCACAATCGAACCGATCAGATTGCCGTAAGTTGTGCGTTTTCCATCAAAACCGGCAAAACTCGCCGGTGCGGAGCTGGTAATGCAAGAACGACGCCAACCGGGGACAAATCGACCCGTTCCATTGTTGTCGGGACCGGGCAATTGACCACGGGCATGCCCGAAGCACCGGCTGGCGAATGGCTTTAGTTCTTAGAAGAGTTCGCAGCGGGAGCGGACTTGAATCGCCACGACTCATCGAAGAACCCGGCCGCCTCGATCTTCCCGGGGTACCGACTGTTGACCGGCGTCCGGATGTCGATGACGGCCCAGTCAGGGAGTTTGGGGGTTTGGCGGGCGTTGTTGAGATAGTCGTACTCGCGGTAGGTGAAACTGCTGTTGAGCACGACGTAGCGGTTAGGGTTGAGCGGGTTCGGGTAGATGAGGACCGGAACCCGCGACCCGGCTTCGTACTTTTGCCCGTTCACAGTGACCCCCTCGGCGCTCCAGGTGACAGGCAGCTTCGGCAGCACCCTGGCCAACAGGGAGTTGGATTGCGGATCGCCCCACAGGACGAGGTTGTGGGCCGCGATGTCGGCGTCGGTGATTTCTGAATCCGATTTCACACGGGCGTCGCCCCGCATCTGCTGCCGCCAGTGCGTGACGGCGTGGTTGAACTCGGAATCGGCCCATTTGCCGACAGCGTCGTTCAGGGGCTTGCCGGTCGGCTTCACGAAGAGGAACGAGTCCATGAAGGCATCATCGATCGGGCCCTGCAGTCCATGACGCTTGCGGAGGCCACTGGCTTCCGAAGGTCCTGCCCAGAATCCGGCCATCTTCGACCAGGCGCCCGGTTCCCGCCAATGCACCCGCACCCGAATGGATCGATCGGTCGTGGGCTGCCAGCGGCCTGCACCTGCCAGTGCATACAGTCCGGCCTTATCCCTGGGGTTGTCTGTTCGTGGAGTCCATCCGATCGGGCCGATCTCGATCGAACTCGTCGGGCTCAGGAGGTCTGCCGATCCCGAGGGAAGATGAATCTCGAATTCGGAGACATTGTCCGTAAGAACCTGCAACGCGCCATTTACGACGGCGGCTTGAATGCGTGCCGGCTTCCAGTGTTCATTCATCCCGTGGATCGTCACCCAGTCACAGCGGTTGTAGCGAAGTGAATAGGTTGTGAAGTCGACCTTTGCGGGCACTGCATCGGCGCGCTTCGCAATCTCCACCAGCCGCCGCTCGATCTCGGCCTTCGAATCGGGATGCAGCTTGTGAGCCGTCTGCGGTCCGATCAGGTGCGTCAGCGTAATCCCTTCCTTCTCACAGGCCGCCGCCATCACGTCGGCGGCCTGCTTTTGTTTGTCGATCTCGCCGCTGTAGGCGATCGTCGGCATCATCCGCAGGTTCCCGACCCAGCCCGGCGCGTCATACAGGTTCCACAGCGTCTGTTCCCACGCCGGCGGCGAGAGCGTCTCCTGCTGGAAGACCTTCAGGAACTCCGGTGTCTCGCTGAACCCCGCACCAGGTGTTGAGGCGAAGAACCTGTCGGGATAGTGGACGGTCATCTGCCACACGCCTGCCCCGCCCATCGAGAACCCGCGGATCGCCACGCGGTCGTCATCAATGCGGTACCGCGACTTCGCATGCGCGAGCGCCTCGAGGACATCCACTTCCCCCGCGAACTTGAACGCGTTTGAAAACCGGCCGTAAGGATGGACAACGATCGTTTTCGCCGGCTGGATTTCTCCCTTCTGGTTCATCCGCATGTTGATGAACTGCAGCTCGCACTGCTTCTCGAACCGGCCATGCAGCCAGAGGTCGCATCGGACGGGAACCTCGCCGTCGAACCGGTAGTCGTCGGGGATGAGGAGGCCGTAGGGCTGGACCGTGCCATCGATGCGGGAGCGGAATCCGCGAACGACGAGGCCGGTCTGTTTCGTCCAGGGGGCCTCGCCTTTCAGCAGGGCGACGGCGCGGGCGTTTCCTTCGGCAAGTAGTTTCTTCGCGACGTCAAACTCCTTCGCGTCGCTGAATTCGTTGAAACGGAGGGCGCCATCGATGGCCCGCCAGAAGATCTCGACATCGGGGACGAGCAGTTTGGCCTTCTCGTCCTTTCCAGCCTGAAGCTGGTCGATCTGCTGTTTGAGGGCCGCGGCTCCCTTGGTCAGAGACTCACGCACCTCGGCGGGGACCTCGATTCCCGGTGGGGGGATCTGGCGGACGTTGTCGACGAGGTTGTCTTTGGGACCATCGGCGAACGCGGGTGTCGCCGCGACAACGAGGGCGAGCGTGCAGAGGAAAGAGCGCATGGCTGGAAGGGCTCGGTGGGGCAGGAGCGGGATGCGTCTGGTTGGGGAGCGACCGCTCGAATGCGAGTGATCTTTTCCCCAAGAATCACTTTAGCCGCCCTGTCCGTGTGCCGCTCGTCTGCGGTGCTGCTACTGCGGCCAGACGGTGACGCCCGTCGGAGTCGCGCCCTTGGTCAGGTATTCGATCCACTCCGCGGGAGTGATGGCGAGGTCGCGATCGGCGTCGGCCGCGCCCCGCAGGCCCTGAACGACGAGTGAGCCCATGTCGGTGGCGTTCGCGGCCCCTGTTTCCGGCGGGGCGATCAGGACGGTCGTCGTTTTCGTCTTGGGGACGTTCTTCATCAGCGCTTCGGCCGACGGCGGGACGTCCTCGAGGCCGGGACGGGGGTGGACGACGTCCAGGAAGACAACTTTGAGGGACGGCGGGGCTGCGTCGATCAATGCCAGTACGTCCGCCAGCGGGACGCCGGTGGAGCCGGCCTCGTTGGGGCGATAGTCGGCGAATGCGAGGACAGGCGATTCATCGACCAGGAAGGCCTGCGCGGTGATCGACACGATCGCCTGACTGCTGGCGCGCAGGCCTTCGAGCCGCTGCCTGAGCGAGGAGAGGACTTCCTCCCGCGTCGGTTCCGTAAGGTGGACGGCCCATTCCGGCGGCGTCGCATAGCGCTGGATGGCGGCGGTTTGCAGGGCACGGGCCTTGCCAGCGTTCTCGATGACGGGGAGCGATCGGTCCTGATTCGTGCTGGCCTCGATCGCGACCACGGCACGGTCGTAGCGCGGTCCGCGGACGACACGAACCGTTCGGGCGGCCATGTTGCCGGCCGGGGATAAGACGGTCACCTGATCGCTGTTGCTCCGGAGTTCGTCGAGAGTCGCGGGAGCATCGTTCAGGGTGAGGCGCGCATCGTCCGCCAGTTTCACTTCCGATTCGGCGCCCGACGACTGAATGCGCAACGAGCGGGTGGCGGGGTCGATCCCCACGAGTGTTCCGGTGACTTGCGGGACGTCGCGCGGGATGACGATCGATGTGATGACGCGGTGACGCGTGATGTCGACAGCCTGGCCCGGCTTGAGATCGGCGACGGTCGCGGGCGAGTCGTCATCGAATTTCAGTTCCGAGCTGGGCACCAGCCGGAGTTTCAACGGTCCCTCATTCGCGACTCCGGAGGAGACCGACAGCATGGAGGTTGATGGGTCGAAGTCGATCACCGTGCCTGAGCTGCGGATCGTTCGCATCGCCCGCAGGCCGCTGGCGATCTGGCCCTGTTTTCCGGCCGGGTCGAGCAGGTGGTCGACCATGACTCCATCATCGACGGCGAGGTCGCGGAGGGTGACTTTTTCATCGTTCAGCAGCGGCGACACGCTGGCCGGAACTGTGAGCGTGACACGTTCCCGCTGGCGGGCTCCATCGATCATCACGGTGATCTTCGAGGCCAGGGGATCGATGGCGGCGATGCGTCCCGTCTGGGTGACGGGCCGCGAGACATCGATACGGAGGCGGCCTTCCTCCGTCGCGGTGCGAATCCAGTCCCCTTTCTGGAGGCGCTTCAGGAGCACGAGTTCGTCATTGCCTTCTGACCGGAGACGAATGGGAGTTTTCTCGGCGACGACGAGTTCTTCGGGCTGTCCGGTGGTTGGGTCGACGAATTCGATGGTGTTCGACTCTGGATCGACGCTGCGGACGATGCCGCTTCCGGGAGTCTGGCCGGGGCCTGGTGGCGGGGACTGTCCGGGCGTCCAGAACAGCATTGCCAGGGAGGCGGCCATCGAGGCGCAGAACAGGGCGATCACCAGGCCGCGGGATTTCGGGCGGTCTCCGGGCGATTTTCTCGCGGAGCCGGAATCGGCGGTGCGGGTCATCGGTTCGGCCGGGGCCGCTCCGAGGTCGGCGAGGGCCTGATCGGCGGTCTCGTATCTCTTTTTCGGGTCTTTCTCGACGAGCCGGCCGATCACCCTGGCGAGGGCCGGCGGAACGCCTTCCAGCGCCTTCCCCGGCTCGGGCAGTTTCCGGTCGAGCGCCGCATGCCACATCATCCAGGCCGCCTGCCGGTCGCGGCCGAACGCATCGAGGCCCGGGAAGAGCGTCTCGAACTTCGACCCGCACATCAGTTCGTAGGCGGTGAATCCGAGGGAGTAGAGATCGCTTTGCGGTCCGACGTCCCCGAAATCCTGGGACAGGGTTTCGGGGGCCATGTACTTCGCCGTGCCGCGGATGACGCTGCCATCGTCGTGGCTGACGCGGCGCGCGAGGCCGAAGTCGCCGACTTTGACCCGCTTGCGATGATCGATCATCAGGTTCGAGGGCTTGATGTCTCCGTGGACGAGCCCTCGGGAGTGGAGGGCGCTCAGGGCCCGGAGGCCCTGGGTGAGCGTGGTCTGCACGGCTTTGACGTCCATGGGACGACCCTGCAGACGGTCGCGCAGATTGGCCTGCATCAACTCCAGGACGAGCCAGCCCTGCGCGCGGACGACATCGTAGATCGTGACGATATGCGGATGCTGGAAGGAGGCGAGAAGCGTCGCTTCCTTCCAGTAGCGTTCGAAGAGGGCGGTTTCCGCGAGGAACTGGGCGTGGATCTGCTTGACGGCCACCTCGCGGCCGAGTTCCTGATCCTGAGCGCGAAAAACCGTGGCAAAGCTGCCGGCGCCGATCTTCTCAAGCAGCTTGTAACGGGTTGCAACGTCCACTGGGGCTCCTGCCGGGGGTCGGGGCGCGATTATGGCAGACTCGCGCACCCCCGCCAAAGAGGTGTTGCCGACTGAATCAGGGGCTCGACCAACACTGAAGGCACGGATGTTTGACGATCCCCGGCGGGTTGGTACCGTCGGAGGGAGTGACCGCGGCACTCACCAGGGGGCGGCATGCATATTCCGCTTGAGGCGGCCCATCGCATTCTGTCGACGTTCGGCATCACGAAACCCACCCGCGAGTACGAGCGGTGGGTCAAGCCGGACGGCTTCGACCATGTCGACTTCCACGAAGTCCTCTACGGCAGCGACTTCATCTTCGTCCTCGACTGGCGAGCGGCTCTTGAGGACGAACTCGAGCGAATCGTCCACGCGCTCGGCAAGCTTGATGTGGTCATGGACTTCGAGATCGATGACTCGGACAGTCGTTGCGGGATTGCCGTTGTGACGGTCGAACGGCGCCCGGCGACGGTGCGGTATTCCGGAAACGATGACGGGACGAGCTGGCGGGCCGTCATCACGGCGCTCCAGACAATCATGCCTCCGCAGATTGAGTTTCGAGAGGACGTCGGAAATGGCGAGTCTGATACCGACGCTTACGCCGTTCTGCCGGTCGATGAATGGCAGGATCTGGAACGCGATGCGGGCGAGTCACTGAAGCTCTTTTTCCGTCCTCTCTCAAGCCCCAGGCCTTCTCCGTCGACGGTCTCCGATCCGAAGGGGCTCGTCGGCCTTTTGAGAAGGCTCATCCGGAAGCGGCCGTGAGGGACCGGAGCAGGTTCTCGCCGTGGTCCGTTTATGGCGAAAGGGCCCATCGACACGAGGCCTCATCGCAGAAACTTTTTGATTCCTACCCTCGGCGCGGCCGCAGGGGCGTCCCATAATCGCCCTTTGGCCCAACGAACATTTCGAAGACTGGATGGATTGATGGCTGCGAATCGCAAAGCTGAGGTCGATGCCGCTGTGAAGGACGTCGATTTCTCGAAGAAGACCTACCAGGTCGAACTCGACACGACCAAGGGCAAGATCCTGCTGGACCTGTGGCCCGACGTCGCGCCTGGCCACTGCAAGAACATCATCGGCCTGTCGAAGATCGGTTTCTACGACGGCGTGACGTTCCATCGCGTGATTTCGGGCTTCATGATCCAGGGGGGATGCCCGCTCGGAACGGGAACGGGCGACGCCGGGTACAAACTGCCGCAGGAATTCAACGACAAGGCGCATACGACGGGCGTGCTGTCGATGGCCCGGGCACAGCATCCCGATACGGCCGGTTCGCAGTTCTTCATCTGTGTCGCCGACGCCCGCTTCCTCGACAAGCAGTACACCGCGTTCGGCAAGACGGCCAACGACGAGAGCACCAAGGTCGCTCTCGCGATCGGAGCCGTGAAGACCGGCGCGAACGACAAGCCGGTTGAGCCGGTGAAGATCAACAAAGCCACCGTCATCGAGACGGCGAAGTAAGAATCTTTCCGGACGCCCGCCCACCTGGCCTGACGAACCTGTCAGGCCAGTTCTGTCTTGCGGGTCTCCGATTTTCTTCGCGATTCCTTTCGTTCGCCACCGTGCTGCATCCGAGGTGACCGACTGCATGTCCGCCTACGCGATCTTCATCAAAGAGAAGACTGTCGATCCCGACGAACTGACCGTCTATGCGGGAAAAGCGGGAGCTTCCCTCGACGGGCATCCGGCCAGAGTGCTGGCCGCTTATGGCGGTCACGTGACGCTGGAAGGGCCGGACCACGAGGGGGTGGTCATCGTCGAGTTTCCGACTCTCGAGGCGGCGAAAGCATGGTATGAAAGTCCGGCGTATCGCGAAGCACGGGAATACCGGTTCCGCGGCGCGCAGTATCGGGCGATGATCGTAGAAGGTCTCTGACGGGCGAGACCGCCCTCGGGATCCGCAGCGTGAGGGATCAGTTCCAGGCACAGCCAGTAGGGAGGACCAGACGCTCATGACTTTTCAACTTCCGATCGAGGACCTTCGCGACAACGAGTGGATTGCGCTGCAGCGCTCGGAGAACGTGTTGCGGGTCGTCGTCGGACGCCAGGGGAGCAACGCGGCCGATGGGCTGCGCTACATCCCCTTCCAGGAAGTCGAAGGGGGCGGGGCGGCGCTCGTCGCGACGGCGGTGGGAGAACTGCTCCAGGAACTGCGGGGCGGCGGCCGGTGACGGGGACGAATGCGGGAGGTCGCCTGGCTCATCTGGCCGCTGCCGGACCGTTTGAGTGAACATCGGGCGTTTGTTTCATTCACGGCGGCGAGCATCGCGCGGAAGATGCTGGAACGAGATCCTGCGACGGCGATAACATCCGGTCCATGGATGTGCCCGGGACACTGCGGAAAGCCGCACGAACGTTGCTGAAAGGCCGGAAGCTGGTCCCGCGGGTGATGGGCTCAGGTTCTGGAAACCAGGTGACGTTCGGGGACGGCTGCATCGGCCGGCCGGCGATTTCCTTCACCGGCCAGGGCAACGCCGTGACGATTGGTCGGGGCGTGACGCTGTCCGACCTGCATGTCATCGTGACGGGCGACGGCAACCGGATCACGATCGGCGATGGGTGCGACGCCGGGCAGGGGAGCTACTTCGTCTGCGAGGGAAGCAACTGCGCGCTGACCATCGGCGAGGGGAGCACGTTCGTGGCTGTGCAACTGGCGGTCACCGAGGATGGGTCTTCGCTGGTGATCGGGAAGGACTGCATGTTCGCATACGACATCGAAGTGCGGACGGGCGACTCGCACGGTATCCGCTGCGCGGAGACAGGCCGGCGGCTGAACGCGGCCCGTGATGTGACGATCGGCGACCACGTATGGGTCGCGGCGCACGCCCTCGTTCTGAAGGGGGTGTCGATCGCGGCCGGTTGCGTGGTGGCGACGGGGGCCGTCGTGACCAAGAGCGTCGAGGAGGGGGGAGTGGTTGTGGGAGGGAATCCGGCGCAGGTTCTTCGGCGCGGGATTGTGTGGACGCGATCCCGGGATTGAGGGGGCGGGGTGGGTGCGTCGCGCAGAGCACAATTGTTCTGCGAACCGCCAGGAAGTGAATACGCTATCCTGCAAGTGATAAGCGCAGAGCACCGATGTCAGACGAGCTGAAAGGCGCTGCCATCCATGTCGTAGAAAAGGCCAATGACGACACGTGGCCGGCAGTGCAATAGTTCAGCGCGATGCTTCGTCCTGCTCGCGTTTCTTTCGGCGTTCCCAACACAACAGCGCGAGCGATGCGGGGAGGAGCACGCCCGTCAGCGCCCAAGGGGCGAATGTTCCATCGCGGACGTCGTCCCAGGCAAGCAGCGTCAATAACACCCCGACGACTAAGAGCCGCGCCCATGTCGACATGGAACTGTTTCCTCGCAAACGCCCGGCAGAATTTCACCGCTGTCGGTGTCCAGAAACGGCACCGAATACTGGAACCGCTCCGCGAGCTCGCGGAGCGTCCGCTAGAATGTCCGGCCGACGTGCCCTTTGTGTGACCGGACGCGAATGCTGCTGATCAAAAGCCACTGCGATCGAGGCCTTGCAGCCTCGATCGCAGTGAGCAATTCAGTACCCCCACGGGGATTCGAACCCCGGTCCTCGGACTGAGAATCCGGTATCCTGGGCCTCTAGACGATGGGGGCCTTCGTGACTCACAACCATACGGCGGCCGGCGGAAGTCGTCAATCAACTGCGCGCCGCCGGGAGACGGCGGGGCGAGCCGCTTTTCTCAATCAGCCAGCCGGGTTTCCAGCCGCCACCTGCGCGGAGTCGCGGCCGGTGACGACGAGACGGAGGGCGTGCAGCACGGCCGGGTGGTGGTCGCTGTCGATGCCGGACTGCAGTTCGTCGAGGAACGATTCCGGGGTGCGATCGCCGTGCTGCCAGGGATCGCTTTCCAATGTTTCATAGGCGCGCACGGTGCGGATGATGCGCGCTCCGAAGGGGATCGAGTGTCCTTCCGCGGCCGCGGCTTCTTCGGTGGTGTTCAGGAGCAGGGGAAAGGCGCCCGTCAGCACGGTCCCGAGCGACTGCACGAGTTCGGTGCCGTGGAACGTGCGTTGTTTGGACATGGAGTCGTCTTCCATGGCGCCGACGGCTTTGCGGATAACGCGGGCGGTGATCTCGATGTTCTCCATGTCGATCAGGAGGGCGGCCACGCGGATGTCGTCGATCTCTTTGGCCGAGAGCCGCATCTTGCGGGCGACTTCTTCGGAGAGGGAGGCGACACGCTTGGCGCGGCTTTCCAGGACCGGATTGGCGCTCTGAAGGTAGCGGGAGAGGACTTCGACGACTCCGACCTGGGCCTCATGGGCTTCGACGCGGCGGGCGTCGCGGTCGTCACAAAGGGTTCCGACGAGCAGCGCGGTCAGCCCGAGCACCGATCCCCACAGCGTGACGGACAGGCCGATGGAGAGGGGGGAGTTCATCGTGCCGAACCCGGTGAAGTCGATGCAGATGACGATGGTGGCGGTGACGACAGCGAGGAGCGCGAGGACGCCGGCCCGGTAGCGGCCGAGGAAGAAGCCGGCCATCACGATCGGGAGATAGAAGAGGTTCAGGACGACGATCTTCATCGCCTCTGTGTAATACAGGAGGCAGGCGATGGCGGCAGTCACCAGGACCAGCATGATCTCCAGGGTCAATTCCTGGTTGCGGTCGGATTTCGCGGGGATCATGGCGGACCTGGCGGGAGGGGATGAAGGCATGTGCGGTCGGACTGGCCAGTGGACGGACGAGCCGGTTCACTTGCCGGCGGGCATCAGGTTCTGGGGCGGGAACAGTTCTTCAGCAATCGTTTTCTCGAGGACGAGTTCCTGCTCGGGCGACATTCTCAGCGGGGTGCGGTTGGCCAGGTCGAACATCTCCGTGAGGTCGAGCTGCTCACGCGGCTGTCCCTTGAGGCGATCGGCGATCTCGGCGATCTGCGGTTCGATCGAAAGGAACACTTCGACGAGTTCGGGATCGAACTGCCGGGAGGCCTCACGCCGAATCTTGTCGACGCAGATCTCGTGCGGCAGGGCTTCCTTGTAGACACGCTTCACGGACAGGGCGTCGTAGACGTCGGCGATGGACACGATGCGTGCGGCGAGCGGGATATCTTCCCCCTTGAGTCCGTGCGGATAGCCCTGGCCGTCCCAGCGTTCGTGGTGATAGAGGGCGATCTCGCGGGCCATGCTCAGGAATGTCGAGTTGCCGAGCCGCCGTTCGATCTGGCGGATGCAGTCTCCCCCGAGGGCTGCGTGGACCTGGATGCGGTGTCGTTCGGCCTCGGTCAGGCTGCCGGGCTTGAGGAGGATGGCGTCTTCGACGCCGACTTTGCCGATGTCGTGCAGTGCGGAGCTGATGCCGATCGTCCGCACGAACTGCGACGTGACGACATCGCGATATTTCGGATGACGGCGCAGCGCCTGGGCGATGCGCGTGGAATAGAGCGCGATGCGCTCGAGATGGTGACCGGTGTCGGGATCGCGTGATTCGGCCAGCTTGGCTAGGCCGAAGATGACGGCGTCGCGGGTGCGGACAAGCTCGCGGGCCGTGCGGAGGTTCTCCTCCTGCGACTGCTGCTCTTTCAGCGAGTGCAGGCCGAACATGCGTTGGAGGAGCAGCCAGGCGACGACGGCCTGGGTTCCTGCGATCCACAGGAAGGTGAGGGGAAAAACCAGGTTCCATTCCTGGGAGTGAACGGCGGGGACTGCGCCGGAGGGAGATTCGACGGCGACCAGGAGGCGGTTCTGAAGGAACAGGCCGGCGGCGAGGCAGGCCGCCTGCGTGGCGCACAGAATCGCGATTTGCAGTCTTCGCGGTCTCATTGGTCACGCAGGGGTTCAGGAACAGGCTGAGACGACCGCGTTCTGACGCGGCGTGATGCCTTCCGGCAACACTAGGTCGTTTCCAATTCGAGACCGTTCCGTTTCGTGGAATTGACTGTGAATGGCGGCCGGAAGCTCGTGATCTGCCGATGAGTACGGGGGCAAGAGCAGCGCCGTGAATGTCGTGCAGATCGGTGGTCCGCGTTGGAACGATCGGACCGATTCGGCAGGCGCCGCGCGCGCCGACAATGCCGGTGGGCGGGTCGGGAATCGTCCCTTATGATGGGCTCCTGACGGCCGTCCAGGGTGGGGCGTGCCGCAGATTTCAGGGAAGGTTGAAGGATGTCGGCACCACATGGCCTGCGATTTGAAGGGACCCGATTCTGGGTGCTCCATCGCCGGCGCGAGTTCGGTCCCTTCGACTATGAATGGAGCCGCGAACTCGATGGCATCGAGCTGTGGTACAGCGGCCACAAGTTTGGCGAGATCTGCAGCGAGGATGAGATTTTCGCGGACCTGGCGGAATTCAAACTGCCGCTGAGGGTGGTGGAAGTCGCCAGCGTGGTGTTCGGCTCGACGCTGCGAAGCATTCTCTCAGGGCATTCCACGAGGGAACGGCGATTGAACCTGATCCGGCTGCTCACCGAACATGGCTACGAGGCGTTCCTGACATTCAATGAGGGGCCGCCCCGCAAAGGCTGAGGTGACTGTTCCGAAGAAGAATGGAAACGCTGGTGAATGGTCGGTTTCCGTGCGGCTCTCGTGGTGATGACCTGGAGCCGTCAAGCTCTTGAGAGTTCGGGAGAAGTGTTCCCGCAATGAAGAAAGCCCGGGGTTACCCCCGGGCTTTCGTGTTGCTGCGGCGATGTGATCGCCAGATCGAAGCGGCTGACGATCAGTGGGCTGACGCCCCCCGCCCGCCGACTTTGAAACGTTCGTCAGTTGGCTCGGCCAGTCGCCTGACCGCCGATGGCGTTCAGGAAGTCCTGGGCGACGAGCGCACGAACACCGTTCCGCTGGTTGTAAACGTCCATCCAGTAGGCGAGTTCTTCAGGCCGGGCCGGCCGGTTGAGATTAATCTCGTGGAGCCGGTTGATGTAGACGCGCTCATCGCGGTCGCAATCATTGAAGAACTGATTCTGGCCGAAGATCGAGGCTTTCACCTCGTTCAGGCTGGTGCCGCGGGCGAGGTCGGCTTCCCAGACGGCGCGTTCCTGGTAGGTGGGCTGGCGGTACAGGTACTGCTCGTAGAGAGCGAGGATCTGTGCGAGCTGAGCGTTCTGGGCGTAGGGGCCGATGACGCCACCGCCGCCGACGCGGTCAAACGCGAGCTGCACGTTCTGCGGCATGTTCGGGGCCAGCACCTGGACCGTGTTCCGCGGAGCGTAGATCGTCTGGTTGGATGCCATCACGCGACCGGTGAGGACATAGGTCCGCCGGGTGTCGACCTGCTGGGGATCGAAGTTGAGCGCGAACGGAATCTGGTAGCCGGTCGGGTTGTCGACGCGGCACTGGTTCAGCACCACCGGCGGCATGCCGGGGCGGAGGATTTCCTGCAGCTCGACGACGGCGTACGAGCCGGGCGGAAGCTGTCCGCCGCCATTCAGGACGATCGAACCAGTCAGACGCGAGTAACGCGATTCGAGCTGCACGGGCAGATTGCGGAGGCGGCCGGACCGGCTGTCCATCACCAGCATCGAGACCCAGCCTTGCTCGTTGGCCGAACGCTCGAATTCGGTGGCGCAGTCGTAGAGCTGTCCGTTGACGTATCCGACCTGGTAGCCGCCGACCGAGATGATGAGGTCATTGGCTTCGAGTCCGGCGCGATGTGCGGCGGAGCCGTTGACGATCTGGATGATGCGGACGCCGGTGTCGGTGTCTTTCGAGTAGACGCCGAGCTTCCAGCGGGGCTGCTGCTGCGACGTCGGCGGGAGGAGCCCCGGATTCAGCCGCAGGTCGGACCCGATCGTGCTGATCGGGGAGACGGGAACGTTGCCGCCGACGGTGTAGTTCGGCATGGCGATCCGCGTCGGGATGGTCAGCGACTGGACGCCGTCGACCGGGGTGCCGCTGATGATGTTGCCATAGCGGTCATAAGCGACCGGGGCGGTCGTGCCGTTGTAGTTGTAGGGCGCGATGCCGTAGGGATTGCCGACGCCGGACCCCAGGTTGGGGTCGACGGCCTGGGCGGGCGAAGCAACCAGCGTGCTGACGGCCGCGGCCGCGAGCATGCTCCAGCAAGTCTTCAGAGTCATGGAGATTCACTCCCGAGATGTATTGTTGGGAATCGGGCCGAGGGAAAGCTCGGCCCGAGCAGCCGCGGCGAATGACGCCGCACGTATGGAAGGGCTTTGTCGTCGGTCGCACGGCTCACCGAGCCGTGGCACGCCGCAAGGGACTCAGTTCAGCGAGTTGAGGCCGACGGCCTCGAGAGCGACGCGTGCCGGAGCGGACGTCACCGGCTGGAAGCCGGACTTCACGACGCCTTCCTGACCCATGGTGCTGAAGATGAACTTGTAGAACTCTTTCTCCGCTTCCGAAGGAGGCGATTTGGGATTGTAGTTCACCAGCATGTGCTGCGGGCGGACGAGGGGATACATGCCGGCGTCGGCTTCCGGAGAATCGACTCCGATCGCCTTCTGGCCGTCCGCGATCGAGACGGCGATCGCCTTGGTTCCCCGCAGGATGTACATGTTGCCGGCGAAGCTGATCGCGCCCGGATCGGCGGCGACGGCCTTGGCGACGTTGATGTACGAGTCCATCTTGGCGGCGTCGGTCCGGAACTCTTCACCGGCCATGACAACCTGGCGGAAGGTCGCTGGGGCGCCGGTCGGCTCATCGCGAATAATGACCTTCACCGGAGCGTTCAGCTGCGTGCCGAGGGCCGACCAGTTGGCCGCGGCCTCTCCGCCGCGCTTCCGCGTGGCAGAGAAGATGGAGTCCAGCTGGGTCAGGGTCAGCGATTCCACCGGGCTGTTGGCGTTCACGAGGACGGCGATGCGTTCCATGCTCGAGATGACGATGGTCGGATCGTGGCCGGTGACCTTCTTGAAATCGGCCTTCTCTTCGGGAAGGACTTCCCGGCTCATGAGCGCGAAATGGGCCTGCTTGTCGCGGACGGCTTCGACCGAGCGGGTGGAGCTGGCCGAAACGAGATTGAACTTCACGTTGGGATAGAATGCGCTGAACTGCTGCACCCAGACGCCAGCCAGCTGCATCATCGCGTCCGAGCCGGCGATGGTGATTTCGCCGTTGAGGGCGCTGACCGGGCGATAGGCCGGCAGGTGGCTGTCGACCATCGGGGCTTGCGCGCGGGCGCTGTCGGCGGCGATGCCGAGCACGAGTGTGGCCGTGCCGATCCATGCCAGGAACTTCTTCATTTCGATTCCCTCCTTGGTTCCGAAGCCGCTGAATATGAACCCGGGCTGCGTGTGGGGAAGTCTGGAATCGCGACAACAGCCCGCCGCGAACATCGCACGCGCGGCGGATCCCAACGATCCGCCCCCCTGACTTCCTCGAACGCCAGCATCCCGAGCGGAGCGCTGCGGAGGCGCTCCCCATCGACGTCCCGGCAGTTTCTGCCGGTTCGGCGATTCGCGCGGACTATAAGCGCGCTGCGGAAAACCCGACAATAGGAGATTTGGGAGCCTTCCCCGAGGAGGGGCCCCAGGACCCGGAGGCCCCCGGAATGACTGGAATTACTGGCGGTTCCTTCCCGCGCGGACGCTTCGCGGATCCGCCATGCCGGGCCTGCTTCCGGTCACCGCTTCCTCTCATGACGGTCGGCGGACGGTCAGGGACTCGGGTTGGCGGATTCGGGCGGCGCGCATAGATTCCCGCCCCTTCCCCTGTTGTCATTTCCTGCAAGACGCGTCTCCCCGGCGCGAGCTTCCTTTCCCCGGGAGGCTGCTTTCATGACGCACTCCATACTCCGACCTGCTTCCTGCCGGCTCGCCTGCGTGCTCGCGATCTGGTCCGCCGCCTCCGGTTGTGAGGCGCTGAGCCCGCAGCAGCTTTGGAAGTTGAACCGTCAGCCCAACATGGATCGCGGCGACGCCTATTTCAGCGTTCCCGCGGAGACGGACTTCACGGGCGACGAGGCCGATCTCGTCACCCACCTGGACGCGCCGCCCGCCATGACGTCGAAGGCCGCCGGCCGCCCACACGGATTCTGATCAAGGATGACCGACATGCGTCGCACGACTCATCGAACGCTTCTGCAATCGTTCCGTTTCTGGTTCGTACTGCTGTCGGTGTTTGCGCTTGCGGCCGCCTGGAAGCTCGACCTGTTCGGCAACCGTCATCGCGCGGAGAAGAAGGTTGCGTCCGAGACGCTTCCGGACGTCGACGAGGATCTCGAATCGGTCGAGATGCTCAGTGACGTTTCGAAAGGCGTGACGTCTTCGGCCCCGGAGCCGATCGATCTGGGCGACGTGTCCCCGGCGCCGCTTCCTCCGCGTGAGGCTGCCCGCCCCCGGAATTCCGCTCCCCTGGCGAAGATGCCCGCGGTCACTCCGCGTCCGGCCGAGCCCCGCAACCCGTTCGGGCCGGCCAATCCCGAATTCGTGGCGATGGACGAGTCGCAGGCAGGGCCGGTTGAACGAGCCGTCGTCGAAGAGACCCGCGATTTGCGGGCCTCGGGCGGCGCCCGTCCGTTCGAGCGAACGGAACTTCGACGAACCGCGAGCCTGGAGCCTTCTCCGCCCGACCTGACGACTCCGCGTCCCCTGTCTTCGGAAATCGCCGCCCGCCGCGAGCCTGCGGCCACGTTCACGACCGACAACCGGGTCCAGCGGGCGAGTAATTCCCAGGGTGACGACCGCGTCCCGGGTGTCGAGCGGGCAACGGCCTCCTCTCCGCCGAAGCCGAAGTTCGAGTTGCCGGCCGACTCGAAGGTCGACCTCGCGTCGATCCAGAAGCTGATTGGGGATGGCGACGACATCGAGGCCCATCGGCTGATGTCGGAATGGTACTGGAAAGAGCCGCAGTCGCGTCCCGCGTTCATGGATGTTCTGGAGCAGTCGGCCCGGAAGATCTATCTGCAGGCGCATCCGCACTATATGGACCCGCACGTTGTGCAGCAGGGACAGATGCTGTCGACGATCGCAAAAGAGTACGGGGTTCCCTGGCAGTACCTTGCCAGGCTCAATCGCACGGATGCCCGCCGTATCAAGCCGGGCCAGAAGCTGAAGGTGATCAAAGGGCCGTTCTCGGCCGTCGTGGATTTGAGCGATTTCGAACTGACGATCCACGCACACGGCTATTTCGTGAAGCGCTACCAGGTCGGCATCGGCAAGGACAATTCGTCGCCGTATGGGAATTTCAAGGTCCAGAACAAGCTGACTGACCCGACGTACTACGGGCCGACGAAGATCATCGAGCATGATGATCCCGAGAACCCGCTGGGCGAATACTGGATCAGCATCGGAGACAGCTTCGGCATCCACGGAACGATCCATCCTGATTCGATCGGGAAGGCCGAGTCGGAAGGCTGCATCCGTCTGCGGGACGAAGACATCGCGGAGGTTTACGACTTCCTGTCGGAAGGTTCGGACGTGACGATCCGACCGTGATCGGCCGCGTGGGACCTGATTGTCCCTGTGGAAGGAGCAGGGACGTGGCCGGGTGCACATGCCGGACACGCCCCCCACTCCCCGCCCGCTCGCCCGCACCTGCATGAGTGCAGATGGACAGTAGTGTTCATTCGTCACCTTGAGTCTGCCGGGTGTGGGAACAGCGTGCAAGCCCCTTCGGTGACAGCTTGATGTCACACTCTCCGGGACTGCGGCAAGAGGCTGGGCCGCGAGGCGTCTGATGACCGCAGCGGGGAACCCCAGTCGGCGGTCGGCCGGAACTGGCCATTGGGCAGTGGTAAAACAGCGAGGCCCGGCAAGGGGAACGGGCTGTACTGTGAATTCTGTTGCGCGTGGCCGAAGGTGTCGAAAACTCAGGTCGAACGGATTGGTCGTGCGCGTACCCCCTTGCCGGGTCGCGCGCGGCTTACCTAATCTGTCTATTTGATTCCCGACCCTGGTCGCCCACACCCTTCCGATCGCCCTTCCGGCGGGCCGACGCTCCCTTAGGAGCATCCGCCCGGAAACTCGCTCGGAGCCAGATGGCGGCCGCCCGGGCCTTCAGTCGACAACAGTCCGCCACACCGTGCGAAATCCGACCTCACCGACGCCCAGGGTGTCGCCAAGGAGGGATAGCGTTGCGGGTCTGGCGCGACCCACGAGCGGCGATTCCCGAACCCAGCGAAACGGAAGCGCCACAGCCGCCCGAAAGGATTCCCGATGCGATACCTGTTTTCCCTGAGCCTTGCTCTCGGACTCCTCTGCGCTTCTCCCCTTGTCCAGGCGGGGGAGAATGACGACCGGGTCGTGATGTACCTCACGTCCGCGGACGAACTCATTGCCGACGCGAAGCACATCGTCGTGGACCTGGCGAAAGAGGAAAACGCCTGGGCCAACAGCGTCCTGCCGAACATCGAGATCTGGCTGTTCGGGGTCGAGAGGACCAAGCCGGTTGGGCTCGATGTGCTGTTCGATCCGGACACCGGCCGGGCGCTCGAATTCCACGTGCCGATCGAGAACCGCAAGACGTTCCTGAACAGCAACCTGGGGGACGTGGGTGTCGTGACCAAGCAGGATCGCAAGAACCGCGATTTGTACGAACTCAGCGATGTCCTGGAAGGCTGGCTCCTGTTTACGAAGGACGCCGAGGGCCAGGAATACGGCAGCATTGTTAACAACAAGGCGAGCCTGCCGACGAAAAACCCGGTCGGGAAGTTCGACGTGTTCAAGAAGGCCGGCTACGAAGCAGGCCTCCGCTGGTCGGCGCTCGAAGCGACCAAGGCACAGCGGGAAAAAGGCTTCGACAAGATGCTGAGCGAAGTCACCAGCAACATCAAGAAGCGTCCGGACGAGACAGCCGCGCAGTTTGAAATGCGGAAGCTGTCGATCGAGCAGAACATGATTCGCCTGACCCGGATGCTCTCCAATACGCAGGAGCTGATGGCAGGCTGGACGACCGACGTGAAAGCGCGGAAGTACGGCGGAAGCTCGACGATGACCGGCCTGCCGGGTTCGACCGTCGAAAAGAACATCCAGGCGATCGGAACCGTTCCGAGCAAGTTCGCGACGGTGACCACCCCGGACAACTCGGCGATGTCGGCCCGCGTGATGCTGCCATTGGCCGAGATTTACCAGACCGAGCAGGCCAAGCTGTACGAAGCCTCGCTGAATGCCCTGAAAGAGCGGATCGACGGCAAGGAAGACATCTCGGCCGAGGAGAAGAAGGCTCGCAAGGACTTCTCGACGCACGCCATCCAGATGGCGACGGACAGCCTGAAGCTGGGCTGGCTGGATGTGTACGCCGAACTGGTTCCCGCCCAGGGATCGCTGTTCAATGGCCTGGTCGGCGTCCGCGTGCAGGACTCTTCCGTGGCGAAGTCGATGATCGAACTGCTGCCGCAGGCCCAGAAGGGCTGGACGGTGAAAGTGGAAGCGGCTGAAGAGTCGGGCGCCAAGATCCACCTGATCGACATGAAGGCCAAGTTGCCGAGCACGCTGAAGACCTACTTCGGTGATGCGGGTGAAGCCTATGTGGCGACCGGGGATCAGACGGTGTGGCTGGCTGCCGGTCCGGACGCCCTGGCCCGGGTGAAGGCCGCGATCAAGGCTTCGGTCGCGACCGACGGCAAGGCGGACAGCAGCCCGGTCAAGGTGGTGATGCATGTCCATCCCGCGTTGCAGATCGGCAAGTCGCTGACGGAAGACCGTGACATCGAACTGTTTCGCTCGATCAAGGAAGGGGCGATCCTGAAAGGCGGCCAGTCCAGTGGCGACGAAAAGCCGGGCAAGAAAGAGGAAGAGCGTCGCGTGAACCGCAACGCCCTTCAGAACTTCAAGTGGCACGACACGGCCATCAAGGCGCTCGAAGGGGGCAAGGACATGATCTCCCTCGAAGTGAAGAAGGACGGCAACGCGCTGCTTGGCGAAGTGAAAGCCGAAGAGGGTGTGATGACGGCGATCGGCAAGGTGATCGCGAAGTTCACGGTGGAGATGCTGCAGTAGCAATCGATGCGGATTCCGCGTCGTGAGGCTCAGTCGCCGCCCGTTGTCGAGAGACATTCGGGCGGTTTTTTGTTGCGCTCGACGAAAGTGACGCCGCGGACGATCGGGCTCCTGTTGGACGGTTGACGGGGTGCTATACTGGCCCCGGAGTTACGTCGGACACCGTTCCGTTCCATGCGTCGCAGAGGATTTCGCCATGCCGCTGTACGAGATCGAAACAAACGCACATATCATGATCGGGTGGGCAGCGTCCCAGGAAGGCGCCCACGCGATCGCCAATGAGCACTATCCGGCGGAAGAAATTACTCGGATCACCAAGCGGCCTCGCGACATCTGGGTGATCTCCAAGAAGCTCCTGGGAATCGAGTCTGCGGAAGAGCCCTGTGACACGGCGCGCGACTGCCTGTCGAAAGCCCACGGGGACAAACTGCACGCGATCCGGCTGTTCATGCACGAGACGGGCTCGGACCTGCATCAGTCGCAGAAGGCGATCGAAACGAACATGTCGCTGGGCTGGTAGCCCCCTGCGGAGGCGGGTCAAAAACTCCTGGAAGCCCGGCCGCAGCAACGACCGGGCTTTTCTATTGGGACGGCCGCGTTGGTGGAGCCGTGGAGTTTGAGGCGGCATCTGCGACTGATGTCGCTGGCCGACTCCCGCGGCCTGGAAGGCCGTGGCACGACGGGGTTGCGTGGGGGTATGGTCTGTGTGATGTGGTCTGTGTGGATCCGCTCGTGGCGACGAGCGGTCAGCCGCCCGCTTCATCATCCGGCAGGATCATATCCGCGGCCCAGAGGTCTTTCAGGGTGCGGATCAGCTTGAGGAACTCGTCGACCTCGAACGGCTTCTGCAGATAGCCGTCGACCCGTAACGGCTCCGGCAGGAGCACGTCGCGTCCTTCGGTGGCGGACGTCATGACGACGACCGCAATGGAGGCGAACTTCTCGCTCCCGCGGATTTCTCCCAGGATCTCGCGTCCGTTGACATCAGGAAGCAGGAGGTCGAGCAGGACAACGTCCGGCTGGGGGGCGCGTGAGAAGCGGCCATCCTGCCTGAGAAACGACAGCGCCTCGGAGCCGTCCCGCAGCCAGGTGAGGCGGTGCTGGACGTTGCTCCGGCTGAGCGCGCCGATGGTCAGCCGTGCGGCAGCAAGGCTGTCCTCGACGAGCAGGATCTCCATGGGGCGGCCGACAGTGTCGCGCTGCATTTCGCTGTTCAATCTCGGGAAAGTGGAATGGAATGGTGACTGACCGGCCCTGGCTTTTGAACGGCCTGGGGGCGGCAGTTTCCTGAATTCCCGGCAACTGGAGTTTAGTCGTTCGAAACTTTCGGGCCAAACCGGCGTTGAATAGAAACGCCGGCAGCTCTCCCGGGAGCGCTCGCCTGTGGTGCTTCAGTCCGCCACAATCGAACAGCAACTTCCCGTCTCCGCGGTTTTCGATCGTCATGCCCGAATTCACCTACGTCGCCCGCGAACTGTCGGGAAAGCAGACGACGGGTCTGGTGACGGCCCAATCGCAGCAGGAGGCGCTGAGCCAGCTTTCGAGCCGGCAGCTGTTTCCGCTGAAGATCGAGATGGCGGAGGCGTCGAAGCAGCAGCTGAAGGACGTGAGTCGGCGGGTTCGTCCGCGGCATCTGTCGGTGTTCTACTCCCAGTTGGCCGACCTGCTGAAATCGGGCGTGCCGCTGCTGAAGTCGCTGGAGCTTCTCGAGCGGCAGTCGAACTCTCCGGCGCTGACGGCCGTTCTCAGCGAGATTCGGGCGGAGGTGGCGGACGGCACGCGGCTGAATGAGGCGATGCGTCGCCATCCGCGGGCCTTCAACGACCTCGTCGTCAGCATGGTCCGCGCCGGCGAGGAAGGCGGCTTCCTGGAGGACGTGCTCAAGCGCGTCGCGGCGTTCACCGACCACCAGGAGGAGCTGAAAGGGCGGGTCATCGGCGCGATGGTCTACCCGATGTTCCTGATGGGCTTCGGCGGCATCGTCGTCGCGGTGCTGATGGTGTACTTCGTGCCGAAGTTCGAACCGATCTTCGGGCGCATGGCCGAGACGGGCGATCTCCCCTGGGCGACCACGGCGCTGATGGCGATGAGCCATTTCGCCCAGAGCTACTGGTTCATCGCGATCGTGGCGATCGGGGGGGCGGGATACTTCGCCAAGCAGTGGATCGAGTCGAAGGAAGGCCGGGAGAAAGTCGACCGGCTGCGGATTCGCATCATCGGGGTCGGCCGCATCGTGCGCAGCCTGGCGATCGCCCGTTTCTGCCGGGTGCTGGGCACGCTGCTGCACAACGGCGTGCCGCTGCTGCAGTCGCTGCGAATCGCCAAGGACGCGACGGGCAACATCGTGATCAGCGAGGCGGTCAGCGAAGCGGCCGATCACATCACCTCGGGCAAATCGCTCGCCAGGCCGCTGATGGCGGGCGGGCAGTTCCCGAAAGAGATCGTTGAAATGATCGCCGTCGGCGAAGAGGCGAACAATCTCGAGAACGTGCTCATCGATATTGCCGAGTCGCTCGAGCGCCGGACGAATCGCGAAGTCGAAATGGTGGTCCGGCTGCTCGAGCCGATGCTGCTGCTGGTAATGGCGGCCGTCGTGCTGTTCGTCGTCATCGCGATCCTGCTGCCAATCCTCAACACATCGCAGATCGTTTCTTAGCCGCAATGGTCGACCGGCCTATTCGGTCTTCGGGGGTCCCGCGGGTGAGGAAGGCTTCACTTCCGGGAGCGCGAGCGCCAGGGCCGTGGTCGCCCAGCCTGCGGCTGCGATGGAAATGAACTGGTCCGCGCCATGCGGATAGCCCGATTCGAAGTAGGCCTGAAATGGCTTGCTGTGCGAGACGACGTGCCACGAGCCGTCTTCGAGCTGAGTCTTCAGCAGGAACGCCAGCCCGCGGCGGTATGGCGCGTCCGTGGGCGACAGCTGTCCGGTCTCATGGAGGGCGACGAGCGCCGACCCGGTGGCGTAGGCGTCGCCGTCCCGTTCGGCATCCTGCGACCAGCTTCCATCGGACCGCTGGAACTTCAGCAGTTCTGTGGCCGCCTCGCGAAGCTTGTCTTCCGGCGCTTCGACCTCGTGCAGCGCGCGCAGGCGGAAAACGCGGTCCTCCGTGTCGCTGGCGGGCGTCGCGACGAGCCAGTCGCGCAGCTGGCTGCGACGTTTGTCGATGCGTTGCTGTTGGTCCGGCAGGCCGAAGTGACGGAGGCCCCGCAGGGCGACATAGCTGGCCGTGAACGGGCTTTGTTCCGAGGGAGGTCTCTTCGAAACGGAAGCCCAGTGATCGCGATCGGCCTGGAACCTGAGGAAATACTCGGCGACGGCCGCAGTCGTCTCGTCGGGCGTCCATCTACCGACATCGAGCATCCACAGGGCGTAGCCAGCCATGTCGGCCTGGCCTCCCTGCCCTTCGCCCTTGAGGTAACGCTCCTGATTGCGTTTCAGGAAATCGACGGTGAACTGGAGCTGCTCGCGCAGGAACTCCTCATCGAGGTCGAATCCCCGATCACGTGCGGCGTGCATCGCGAAGACCGGCAGCGCCTGGTTGTGGCACATGAAGCACTTCCGCTTGTGCGCGATCGCGCCCTGCGCTCCGGCTTTGAGCAGTGGAAGCGATCGGGCAACGGCCGACCGGATCGATTCTTCCTTCGGGTTCTCATCCGCCCCGCGGACGAACGCAGGGAGCAGCAACACGCTCACGGCAGCCAGACGCCAGGCGTTCATGGGACGACCCGGAGAGATGTTCGGAGAACTGAGTGTTCCGTTTCAAAACTCGATTCTACAGCTCGCGAGTCGCGTGGGGCTATTTTCCCATGCGTCTTACTTCGGGCGCTTCATGACGAACTGCTTCGCTTTCGGCGACGGCCCATCGATCACTGCGACCAGCTCCCAGCCGACGTTCCCCGCCTGGTTCAGCAGCCCGCCGTCAGAGACGACGATGTCATTCTGGCTGATCTCGATAATGCTCTTGTATTCCCACTGCTGATTCTTCGGAGACTGGAAGGCGGTGGCGGGCCGACCCGACGCCGCCAGGGCGAAGAGGCCTCCCACCGCCAGCAGCATCAGGAATCGCTCGACTCGAATCGACATGGGTGCGGGCTCCCTGGGGGAAGTCGAAGGAGGTGAACGGTTGCAGACGGGCGTTCGCGTCCGATTGCAGGCCGATCCCGAATACACTGCCGAATTGCCATACCGCCGTCGAGCCTTCGGCCAGCGGGATCGTCTTCCCGGTCACGGATGAACTTCCGGGAGAACCGAGATGGAAACGCGGTTGAAGCCAGGCTGTCTGGTTTGCGGAGACGTTCTCAGGGGGAACCAGTAGCGTGGGGCGGCGTGATGGCCGGTCGGCCGCAGAGCCTGTTGACCCGCTCACGGAGCTGATTCAACTCGTGATGGTTGGTGGAATCGACCTCGATCTCGATGATCGCCGGGTCTGTCTGTGCCGCGGACGGATCGACCACATCGGGGATCGGCGGTGGAACGCTGACGACCAGTTCCATCCACGGGTGCCTGGCGTCCTGGCCCGTTCCGTGGTGCGGATCGACAAACCAGATTTCCTCGGCCGCGCCGAGCAGTTCGCGATGCTGGTCGGTGATGTCAGCTCCGTGAAATCGCTGGCTGGGCATGGGATCGGGCTTTCATCTCGCGGTGGTCGATGGTCGTCCCAGGACAGCAACACTCTCAGCCGGAAGCACCACTGCCCCGTCCTGAAACCGCATTCCCGGACGGGACGCGAGGAGAACGGGACGGGCTGGGCCGCCCAGTGGAATCGAACGTTCTTCGGACGCGAAGTTGCAGACGACCAGGACGCCGTTGCGGTTTACGACGAGCCATGAGTTCTGAGCGTCGTGCCGGACATCGACGAGGTCGAGCCGCCCGGAGGTGAACGCCGGCTCGGCGCGCCGCAGCTGGATCAGCGCCCGGTACCACTCCAGCATGCCGGCATGCTTTGGCTGGTCCAGTTCCTCCCATTTCAGTCTGGAGTCGGCGAGCGTTGTGGGTGCCGTGGGGTCCGGGACTTCATCGGGCTTCCATCCGAATGAGCCGAATTCGCGCGCCCGTCCGTTCTTCACTGCTTCCGCCAGATGCGGTTCGTCATGGAAGTCGACGAAGTACTGGAACGGTGAGGAGGCGGCCCATTCCTCGCCCTGGAACAGCATCGGCACATAGGGAGACAGAAGGATCAGCGCCGCGCCGATCCTGGACCGGTCATCGCCGACCAGATGGCCAATGCGTTCTCCGCGGGCGCGGTTTCCAAGCTGGTCGTGATTCTGGAGGAAGGCAACAAATCGGGAGGCGCTCAGTCCCTCGGGCGCCCGGCCGTGAATGCGCTCGCGGACGGAGGAATGCCGTCCCGCGTAGACGTAGGGCTGTCTCATGGCGGTCGCGAGATCATCGAGCGAGCCGAAGTCGGCGTAGTAGCCTTCCCGCTCGCCGGTGAGCACGGAATGCAGCGCGTGGTGGATGTCGTCGCACCACTGGGCGTCGAGCCCGAAGCCTCCGATCTCGGTCGGACGCACGATCCGCGGATCATTGAGATCGCTTTCGGCGATCAGCACGAAGTGACGACCGAGCTGCGCCTGAAGTGAATCGACTTCGCAGGTCAGTTCTTCCAGCAGGTGCACGGCCGAGAGATCGACGATTGCGTGAACGGCGTCGATGCGGAGTCCGTCGAGGTGGTAGTCGCGGAGCCACATCAGTGCGTTGTCGATGACAAACCGGCGGACTTCGACGCACCGCGGCCCGTCAAAGTTCAGAGCTGCGCCCCAGGGGGTGTGATGCTGGGTCGTGAAATAGGGGCCAAACTTGGGGAGATAGTTTCCCGACGGGCCGAGGTGGTTGTAGACGACGTCCAGAAGGACCGCGAGACCCCTGGCGTGGCAGGCGTCGATGAACCGTTTGAATCCATCGGGACCGCCGTAGGTCTGATGAGGAGCATAGAGCGACACGCCGTCGTAGCCCCAGCCGTAGTCCCCCTGGAACTCCGCAACCGGCATGACTTCGACGTGCGTGACTCCGAGTTCGACCAGGTGATCGAGCCGCTCGATGGCGGCATCGAAGGTTCCGCCGGGTGTGAACGTGCCGATGTGCAGTTCGTAGATGATCGCCGAAGAGAGAGGTGGGGCCTGCCAGCGGGTATCGGTCCAGCGGAACGCCGAATGGTCGACGACGCGCGACGCGCGATGCGGCCCGTTCGGCTGCCACTGCGACCGTGGATCGGGATACGGGCCTTCCCCGTCGACCACGAATGCATAGTCACTGCCAGGCCCGAGACCGGGGCCGGAATCGACCCACCAGCCCTGCGAATCCGCCTGCATCCCGCGCCGGTCGCCGTCGACGATGATCTGGACGTCTCGTGCTCCCGGGGCCCAGACCCGCGCCGATGGAATCGCCTCTGACTTCACGGAATCGGCCCGCAACGATCGAACTTTCTCAATGGGAGTGAGTGGGAGCGCAGGAGGAGCACTGCGCACCGCGTCGAGATGCGCCGAGGTCCAGTTTAACATCGCACACGACGCGGACGCGCGGCGGAGCTTCCGTATTGGCGGCAAGTAACCGTCCAATGTGGTCGCTCTGAGCGCAGAACGGTCGTGTGCAGGGATCACTATGGCAGATTGGTCGGAAGACTTCTTGCCGCGGACGACTACTTCTTGGCCTGCCCTTTATCGGTGCTGTTCTTCTGCTTCGTTTGACCAACGATTCCCGAAGTTCTGCCCCCCTGGCGGGCGTGTTCTCCGGCCCCTTCGAAGTTACCAAGCCGACGCTTGGCGTCCTGCTGGCTTCCGGGAATTCCAGAACTGGGGATCTGATTTTCCTGATGGCCTGACATCTTCGTTCTCCTGTGACTGAGTAAGACGGGAGAACATTGAAGCACGAAGCGCGCCGAGCGTGCGCGATCGGCATCAGGCATGTTCAGGCGGTTTTCCGCCAGGTGGCATGAAACCGGCCAAGGAGGGCATCCCAAAGGGCGGCCAGGGTGGTTGCGTTCAGGGAGACGAACATCAGGGATGGCCCGAACAGCGATGAGCGTTTGCCGAGGTGCTGGCTCATCCATCCGGCGAACGCCGACACGTAGAGCGCGAACTGCAGCGAGAGCATCACCGAGTACAGAGGCAGACTCATCAGCCACAGATTCGAGATTCCGGCCGCCAGCAGCAGCACGGGCGACGCCAGACGCAGCAACTTGTGCGAGCAGAATTCCCACCAGATGGGATTCCGCCACGGGAGGAGCCAGCGGGGCTGGGCGACGATCAACTGGGCACAGCCGGCGATCGTCCGCCGTTTGCGAACGGATTCTTTCGAGGAGGAGACGGAGGGGCGATCGTAGGCTTCCGCGCCGCGTTCGAGCAGGCAGCGATAGCCGCGCTCCACGGCCTGCATCGGGATCACGACGTCGTCGAGGATCGTCTGGGCCGGGATGGGACGGAACAGTTCCCGCCGCATTGCATAGAACGCGCCGGTCGCTCCGGGAACGGAGCGATAGCGGGCTTCGGCGGTGCGGATCATCTTCTCGTAGGTCCAGTAGAATCCGACGCCCTCGGCGGCCGTTCCGGACGCTGTGTCGCGCCGGAAGACGAGTTCGCCGGAGACGACGCCGACGGCCGGGTCGGCGAAGTTTTCGAGCAGCCGGGCCACGGCGTCCGGGCCCAGGTCCTGCCGGGCATCCAGAAAGAGCAGGATGTCGCCGCGAGCGTGGGCGACGAGATCATTGATGACGCTTGGCTTGCCTCGCCGATCAGTGAACTCGAATCCGCACACCCGGCTGTCGGGGTAGGCGGAGGAGATCGCGGCGGTGGCGTCGGTCGAGCCGTCGGAGCCGATGAGGATTTCCAGAACCTGCGGTTCCGCCGTGGAAGCCAGCACGTTCGCCAGCCGGGCCGTCATGCGGCCGGCTTCGTTGTACGCGACGAGGATGACCGAGATGGTTCCTTCGAAGGCCCCTCTGCTGACGGGACGGCCGCGAAACCGGGCGAGCATCCAGACCAGCAGCGGATAGCCGGCGTAGATGTACGCGAGCAGGACGACGCTGGCCCAGAAGACGATTTCAACGACGGTCATGAGACAGGCTGGAACGGGGGCGATTCTCGAACGGGGACCGCAACTCTACGTTTCCAGGCGGGGAGGTCTGGCGATTCTGCCGGCGACAGCCTGTCGCGGGCCGGTTCTGAAACTCTCCATGTCGATACAATCGGTACAGATGGAACCTGGTCGGGGAATTGGAGAGCAGTTGTGGCGCGATGTGAACGGGGATACCTGTGCGAGGTGTGCGGCGACGAAGTCGAGGACATCACGATCAGTGACCTCTATCTCCGTTTTGTGATGGGGGAAGTGGACGGCCGGGCGCTGATGTCGACCCCTGAGCGTCATCTGCGATGCAATCCGGTCGTGGCCCAGTTCATTGTCGACCCGGACTTCGAACCGGTCGTCGTTGAAGGGCCGTTTGCCAAGACGGAGCTTGATCCGACGGACGTGGCTGCACGGGAGGAGTTCGTGACCCGCGCCTGGCGACGACTGCAGGAGGCTCGTCAGCTCGGCCTGGCGATCAGCGAGTACCCGCTCTCACGCACTCCGTGACCTGCGCTCACGGCCAGCTGGCCGGTTGGCCATCGGCGCGCTGGCCGAGACGCATGTAGAGGTCGACGTCGATTTCGCTGCTCAGGAGCGAGCACGAGCCGTCGACGCGGGAGAAATGGACGCCCCCTTCGTGAGGGCTGGAGAATCCGAGACCGGGGGGCGAGCCGTTGAGTGGGATCTTCAACGGAACCGGCCGGTTCTGTCCGACGATGCCCAGCACGAGTGATCCCGGTCCTTCGAGGAAGGAGCCGTCGTCATAGCCGGGATCGCGGAACGCCCCGCTGACGGCGCCGATCCAGGTGGAGCTGGTGTCGATGATCCGGCCATCGGGTTTCTCGAAAGACGACTTGCGTTCACCGACAAGCAAGGTGTTGCTGATCCCGTCTTCCACCTCTTCCATGCGGGTGGAACTGTTGCGATAGAACATGCCCGGTCCGGAAGGACGACCGGGCTGGTCCGTCAGGCTGCCAAGTCCTGCGACGCCGACGAAGCTGGAAGGGCTCACCGTGACGAGCCCCGCCGTGGTGCTCGCGACAGAAAACGGGGTGGTTTGGGCGTCCGGGCAGAGCAGGGAGGAGATCACGGTCGGATTGCCCGGAAGATCCAGGCGGAAATCGAAGGTGCGATACATTGGCCCCTGGTCGAGGTGAGGCAGGGACATGGTCCCCCATCCCCAGCCGGGACCCTGTTCGACCACCGCCGGGTCGTCCGCTGAGACAGCGCGCACGATGTACCCGGGGGGATAGACGTTATGAACGTCCGAATAGTTCTGAAGTGCGAGGGCGATGTTTTTCAGGTTGTTGAGGCACTGGGTCCGGCGGGCGACGGCACGCGCCCGGCCAAAATGCGGCAGAAGGATGGCCAGGAACGTGGCCACCAGGAACAGGACGACCAATGCCTCGAGATACATTGACCCTGCGCGGGCGTGGGGACGGGGGCGGAATCGATGGCATGAGGCCAAGACGGGCTCCGGCTTCTCGGCGGACATCAGGTCGGTTCACTGCATACGATGCCGTTGATCGTGATGCTGGCGGAATTCGATCCCTGAATGCAACGAGACCTGAAAAATGATCGCACGAATCCTGGAAGCCGAAGTCATGGATTCGGCCGAGGAGGCTCTGGAATACGACGCGATGGATCACGGGGAGGTGAACGCGTGCTTCGCGACCGATTTTCTGCAGGCGCTCGAGCAGGCCGGCCTTCCCGTTGAGTCGCGGGTTCTGGACGTCGGGACCGGGACCGCGCTGATTCCGCTCGAGATCGGGCGTCGAAGCTCCCGCCTGGCGATCACCGCGATCGATCTGGCCGAGGAGATGCTGAAACTCGGGCGTCGCAACGTCGAGCGGGCCGGCCTCGCCGGGCGGATTACGCTGCTCAAGGCTGATGCCAAGGACCTCGCCCAGGCGACTGGGACGTTTGACGCGGTCCTCTCGAACAGCATTGTCCACCACATCCCGGAGCCGCTGTCGGTATTCACGGCGATGCGCGGAGCGTGTCGCGCTGGCGGACTGCTGTTTGTCCGCGACCTGCTCCGTCCGGAGACAATGGACGAACTTGGTGCCCTGGTGCGGACGTATGCGGGCGAGGCGAGCGACCGGCAGCGGCAGTTGTTTGCCGATTCACTTCAAGCCGCTCTGACAGTGAAAGAAGTCTCCGGGCTGCTTCAGGCGGTCGGCCTGCCGGCTGATGCGGTTCAGCGGACGAGCGACCGGCACTGGACGGTCTGCTGCGTCGTGCCGGCGTGAGGTCCTACGACTTGCCGGTGTTCGCGGCGACCCAGTCGACCAGGCTCCGCGCGACGTCCCGTTTGTCGCCGGCCCAATGAGCCGCCGTCGTTCCGTCCTCGGCAATCAGTTCGACGCTGTTCGTATCCGATCCGATGGCAGAGGGATCGTTCAGGACGATCCAGTCGCATTGCTTGCGGCGGAGCTTCTGAAGGGCGTTCTCGCGAGGATTCTGTGCCTCCAGGGCGAAACCGACGACGAAGCGGTCCCCCTTCAGCCGGCCCAGTTCGGCGAGGACGTCGTCAGTCTCGATCATCTCGATCGTGATGGGGCCGCCGGTCTTGGAGAGCTTGCCGGCAACGCGTTCTTTCGGCTTGTAGTCGCAGACGGCCGCAGTCGCGATCACGCCGTCGCAGCCGGGGAAGAGCTTCAGGCAGGCGTCGCGCATGTCGGCGGTGGTGGTCACCGGATGGAATTCGCTGCCGGCCGGCGCCGGGATCTCGACGGGACCGCTGACGAGCACGACCTGCCATCCGAGGGCGGTGGCGGCTTCGGCGACGGCGTACCCCATCCGTCCGCTGCTGGCATTGGAGAGGTAGCGGACGTCGTCGAGGTATTCGCGGGTGGGACCGGCAGTGATGAGCAGGCGCATGCCGGCAACTTTAACAGGGGCCACCCGTCGTGCGAGCGCGGTGGCATCGTGCGTCGTCGACCCTACGATACGGCCATGCTGAACTTTCACCGACAGAACATGGGCGGCCTCGATTGCGTGGTGGCCGAAAGCGACGACACGTCCCGCCAGACGCTGGCGATGATCGTGATGCACGGTTTCGGGGCGACGGGCGAAGACCTGGTTCCGATCGCCGAGGAACTGGTCGATCGCGATCCATCTCTGGGGGAGAGCGTGAAGTTCATTTTCCCGGCCGCGCCGCTCGAGCCCGCTGAGATGCGGGATTATGGCGGCCGCGCCTGGTGGCCGATCGACATGGCCAAACTGCAGCGGGCGATGATGCTCGGCGACTTCCGCGATCTGCGGGCCGATCTTCCGGAGCTGCTGCCCGCCGCGAGGCAGCACCTGTTCGACCTGATTGATGACGTCCGCGGGGCGACCGGCTGGTCGCTCGACCGGATTGTTCTGGGCGGATTCTCGCAGGGTTCGATGCTGGCCACGGATGTGACGCTCCGGCTTCCCGAGTCACCGGGCGGACTGGTGGTCTGGTCGGGCACGCTTCTGTGCGAAAACGAATGGAAGCCACTGATGCCGCGCCGCAAGGGGCTGCGAGTGGTCCAGTCGCATGGCCGGCAGGACCAGATTCTTCCCTTTGCCGCTGCGGAATGGCTGCGGGACGCGCTCGTCGATGCAGGACTGGAAGTGGAGTTTCTTCCGTTCAACGGTCCGCACACGATTTCACAGCCGGCGATCGAAGCGACTGTGAGGCTGCTCAAGGAAGTCAGCCACTGAAGGAGCGGGGATCGAAGCGGGAAGCTCCGGCTCTGCAGGTTCAGATCCCCTTCGGCTTGCGGGCGAGAGTCGATGCGGGCCTCTGAGTCCCGCGGATTGCGCGGGCGTCCCAACGCAGCGACCTGAAGTCCCGGGAGAGGCATCGGCGCGGTTTCTTTCCGCGCCTGGAGCTGATGCGCCTCAATAAGACAGGCAAACCTTGACGATGATACCGGTTGTGCCGGCTGCTGGTGCGCCCTACGCGCACTTTCTGCCGCTCACGACGCGCGGAGTTTGTCCCCTCGTTACAGGTTTGGAATCGGATGCTGACCCGCCTGGAAACCATCCGTCGGCTTGTCGTCGCCTCGGCCTGCGTGTCGACCTGCGCCGGCGTGGCCGTCTCGCTTCCCGTCCATCTGGTTGCAGCCGATCGCAGCCCCCAGCCGCGCCAGTTGTGGAGCCCGCTGAAGGGGAAGACCGCCTCCGGTGAGAGCGCCCGGGCGACCGTGCCAGCGGGGCGCCCGATGACGATTCAGCCGGTCTCCGAGAAGGGGATTTCCACCGACGATGGCGAAGGCAAGGGCGGACACGAAACCTCTGTCAAACTGAATTACCTGTCGGCCGACTGGAAGAAAGTGCTCGAGGACGTCGCCGCTTCCAGCAACTCCCAACTGGTGATGATGGATGAGCCTCCCGGGCGTTTCTCGCGGCAGGACTGGCGCGGACTTTACACCCGCACCGAGGCGATCCAGATCCTGAATCGCGACCTCGAACCGCTCGGCTACCGGATCCTCGAGAAGAACGAATTCCTGACGGTAATCCACGTTCAGCGTCAGCGGATGGAATACCAGCGTCCGCTGCAGGCCGCTGCCGATCCTGCGCCGCGTCCGCTGCAGGCAGGCCATGACTCGGGAGTCGCCCGGGCCTCGGCTCAGGGCATGGCCTCGCGCGGCGGCATCCAGCGGGCCAGCTTCGAACAGGAGGGCGACGCTGCTGCACAGCCGGCGATCGATCAGCAACCCCAGGCGGCCCCGGTTGCCGCCGAGCCGGTGGCAGCCGTCCCGACATCGCAGTCGTTCGAGCCGATGAACCGCAGCGCTCTCGATCTCTCGAAGCAGCTGTTGAAAGCGTTCGATTCGCGCAAAGAGATGATGGACGTGGGCCCGACGGGTCTGCCGGGCTTTGCCGTTTTCGCGCCGACCGATGAGGAAACGGGTGAACGGGGCGAGCAGCTTTTCGCCCTCGAACTCGACGTCGACAACGATCGCATCACGATCCACGGTGGTTCGGAAATCACCGGACGGATGGTGAAGCTGCTGACGCGGCTGGACGGCCTGGCCGCGAGCAATGCCTCGCAGGCGGTCCGGCTGATTCCCGGCGACGAACCGGCGGCGGAGATCGCCACGCGGATCCGTCCCGTCGTCAAACAGCTGGCGCAGTTCCAGCAGGGCGCTGTGGGAGCCGGGAACGCCACCCGTGGCGATGCGCCGTCCGCTCCTCCGGTTGTGGATCCGAACGATCCGGTCGATCCCGACGTGATCGACGCCGTGCAGAGCAACGTGATCATCGAGGTCTACGAAGGGAGCATCATCCTTCGCGGAGCCAAGAAGGATGTGGACGCCGTCACGCGGATGATCCGCGCGATTGAATCGGCGGCCGCGGGAAGCCTTCCCGAGGTCAATCTTGTCCTCCTCGACCATGCTGACGCGCGGCAGCTCGCGGTGATCGTCAACCAGATCTACACCGACCTGGCGACGTTGCGCAACCGGAACGGCAGCACGAACAATCAGAAGCAGGTGACGGCGATCGCGGTCAACACGCCGAACGCCGTACTGCTGCTCTCGCCGCAGACGCAGTTCGATGCGGCGCTCGACGTCGTGAAGAAGCTCGACGTCCCCGTGTCGCCCGAAATGCAGATGCAGGTGTTCGGGCTGAAGTCGGCCGTGGCTTCGCAGGTCGTCGAACATATCGAAACACTGTTCCCCTCGGGGGCTGAGAACCTCTCCCCCTCGGCGTTGGTCGTGGCGGACATCCGGACCAACTCGGTTGTCGTAATGGCCCGCCCGCGCGACATGCGGACGATCGACGACCTCGTGAAAAAGCTCGATCGCGATCAGGCCGCGTCGGTGGTTCGCCAGCAGCGGTTCCAGCTTCAGTTTGCGGTCGCCCAGGAACTGGCCACGTTCCTGTCCACCGCCATCCAGACCGTCCTGAACCCGCCCATCCAGCAGACGACGCAGGGGCAGGGGCAGGTGGGGCAGCAGGCCGCAGGCGGAACCACTCAAGGTCCGCAGCAGCTTCGCGACTCGAAGGCGATCGTGCTCGAGTTCCTGTCGAGCGACGGCAACGATGAGCGGCTGATCAAGTCGGGCCTGCTGTCGGATGTCCGAGTCATCGCCGAACCGCGGACGAACAGCCTGCTCGTGAGTGCTCCGGAGAACAGCATGCCGCTCCTCGCGGAGCTGATCCGCGTGCTGGACGTCCAGTCGCCGAGCATCTCGGAATTCAAGGTGTTCAAGCTGTACAACGCGGATGCGCTGGCGGCGGTGGACCTGCTGACGCAGCTGTTCAGCTCGACGAACCAGGCCGCGGGGCAGCAGGGGGGAGTTCAGCAGGGAATCAACCTGCAGGGCGCCCAGGACGTGTCCAGTAGCCTCGTACCCGTGCAGTTTGCCGGCGACGCGCGGACCAACAGCGTCATCGCCAGCGGCGGCACCGATGCGATGATCCTTGTTGAAGCGATTCTGGCGAAACTCGATTCCGAGAACGCCCTGAGCCGGGCCACGAAAGTCATTCGCCTGCGGAACACCTCGGCGGCCGATGTCGAACTGGCCCTGACGAACTTCCTCGCGCAGATCCGCGAACTGGCCCAGCTCGATCCGGAACGGACCACGACCAACCAGCTCCTGCAGCAGGAAATCCTCGTTGCCTCCGATCCGGCCACAAACAACCTGTTGGTGAGCGCCACCCCCCGGTACATGGACGACGTGGAACGCATCATCGCTCAGCTCGATCGCGAGCCGGATCAGGTGATGATCCAGGCGATCCTGGTGGAAGTGACTTTGACGGGGAACTGCGAGTTCGGCGTGGAACTCGGTTTCCAGGACGACATCCTGTTCAACCGCAGCAACCCGACCACCGGACTTCCCGGCTTCCTGTTCAACAACAACGCCCTCGGGAACAACATCGCCGCTGCCAATCCGAGCAAGGTGGGAGGGCAGGGGCTGAGCAACTTCAATCTGGGCCGGACGAGCAGCGAAGCGGGCTTCGGTGGACTGGTGCTCGCCGCCAGCTCGAATGCCGTCAGCGTGTTGATCCGGGCGCTGGAAGCGAACAGCAACGCCCAGGTGCTGAGTCGCCCGTCGATTCTTGCGGTCGACAACCAGATTGCGGAGATCACGGTTGGCCAACTCGTCCCCCGCTCACAGGGTGTGACCTTCACACAGCTCGGGCAGGCGTATCCGCAGATCGGCGATACCCCCGTCGGCATCATCTTGTCGGTCATCCCCCGGATCACTCCGGAAGGGAAGATCATCATGGAACTGATCGCCAACAACAGTGCCCTTTCCGACCAGTCGGTTCCGGTGTTCGTGAACGCCGACGGCAGCACGATTGATTCGCCTATCATCAACCAGAGCCGTGCCCAGACCACGGTGAAAGTTCCGGACGGCCAGACGATCGTCGTTGGTGGAATGATCACCAGCACCGATCGCCACCTCACCCGCAAGGTTCCCTGGCTGGGCGATCTGCCGGTGATCGGTCACGCGTTCCGGTTCGACCAGAACGTCAACAACCGGACCGAACTGATCATCTTCCTCACGCCGCGGATCGTCCGCCGCGACCTCGATTCCGAAATCATCAAGCAGGTGGAAGCCGAGCGTCTGAACTTCTTCGAGACCGATGTCGAAACGATGCACGGCCCGCTCTTCGGCGTGCCCCGTCCCGACTGGACTCCGGACTGCCCGCCCGAAGGCGTCCCGGTGATCCCCGGAACGAACATGCCGACCCATCTGCCTCCGGGCTCAATCACTCCGGACGGACAGGTGCCCGCCGGAGCCGGAACTCCAAGCATGCAGCTCGACTATGTGCCGCAGCCTCCGGTTCCGATGGTCGAACCGGGAACGAACAGCCGGCGGGTCCGCGGCGAGTACGGCGAATCGTTCGGCCGTCGTCCGCTGCCCCACTGAATTCCCTGCAGCCCGAGTGCGCCGACGTCGTTGGCGTGAAATCGAATCTCATCCACTGCGATCACCGGACACCTTCAATTGGACACCTTCAATTGGACACCCCCATGAAACAGAATGAGCAGCCGCGGCCTTTCCGCGTCCGGCGCGCCGGACTGTTCCTCCTGGCGGTCGCCCTGGCGATGCCGGGGTGTGCATCGATCGTGAACTTTACCGCCATGCGGAGCATTCCGGTGGCCGGTCCGGAGAATCCGGTTGTCGACTTCTCCTGCATCTGGCAGCAGGGTGAAGGACGAGATGAACACGGCAAGCCCTGCCGCGGGTTCTGCGGGCAGGTGATGTTCATGACGGCGGGACACAAGAAGCCGGCCCTCGTGCGAGGCGCCGTCAGCGTGTATGTGTTCGACAACGTCGGAACGCTTGCTGACCAGACGAAGCCGTTCCAGACGTTCGAGTTCACCGCCGATGAGTGGGCCGGATTCCAGCGGCGGACCAACCTGGGTATGACCTATCAGTTGTTCATTCCCTATACGCGATCGGGCGGTCGCGAGGCGGATTGCCAGCTGCACATGAAGTTCACCCCCGACGGATCGGGGAGCCCGATCTTCTCGCATCCTGAAACCATCAGCCTGCGGGGCACGTCGGGCGCCTCGGCGATGGCGAGCGCCATTGACCGCAAGCTCACGTCGTCATCGCTGCTGTTTCAGAACCCTGCAGTGATGAATCCGGAGGCCAGTTCGGCCGCGTACAACGAGCTGATGCGGAAGATGCAGGCGGACGCCGCCTCGCCGCCCGTGTTCAAGGCTTCGCCGAGGAACGCTGCGGTTCCCTCCCGTCAGGCCGAGATCGAGCGTCTGCAGGCGGTGCTCGACGCCGCCTCGACCAGGCAGGTGCAGCAGGCAGCGCACGAGGCAGATCCGGACGATCCGCGTCGGGTTTCCCAGGCGGACTATGAGGAACAGTCACGATAACGAGCCTTCCGCCTGAAGGCGGGAGGGGACCGTCGAAACACCTGCAGCCCGCAGCCGTCATGTTGGGGGCAATATGACGCTGCGGGCTGCCAGGGGGGCTTTCCTGTGGGGACATTCCCGGGAATCGCTCGGAACTCTCCTGGAGGTGACGGTGTTCACAGTCGGGGCGAAGTGATCGCTGGCTGGCGGCTGAGACGGGCTCAGACCTGCGCCCGGTCGGTGGAACGCCTTGTCCGCGGGAGTTGCGAGTGCGACAATCGATTGTCGCGAGCCTACGAAGGAGATTTTCGATGACCCGTCATTCCTGGCTGATCGCTGCGGCCGCCCTGATCGCTGTTCCCTCCGCCGTCCAGGCCCAGTCCTCGAGCCTGTTCGGGAATCGCGGCGTGAACGCCTCGTCCGGGACGCTGAACAACGGCGTCGGAGCGGGCAATAACGCAGGTGGCGGCTCGTTCGGCAATTCGGGAGCAATGACGGGCTTCACGGGAGCCACGGCCGGCAGCCAGCAGGGGTTTGCGTCCGGAGCCGCCACGAGCGGTGGTCTGGCCGGCACGGGGAACAACGGAAACTTTGTCGGGAACCGGAATTCCGCCGCCAGTGGGACGGGCTCTAATGGTGCCGGCGCGGCGAATCGCGGGAGGACCTCCCTGAACGGGGGGCTCAGTCGGAATAGCAACTCGCAGCGAAATCGGGGCAACCAGGCTCGAGGAGCCGCCAATGGGGCCCAGTCGACGCCGATCCGCCCGGTTCAGGTGATTGCCTTTACGCCTCCGGAACGATCCGGGGCGAGCATCCAGGCCTCTCTGGGGGCCGACATTTCATCCGCAGCCACTCAGGGCCGCATTCCCGGAGTGGCAGTCGAGGTCGACAATCTGGGAACCGCCACGATTCATGGTCACGTCGCCAGCGAGAGCGACCGCAAGAAGGCGGAGCGGCTCGTCCAACTCGAACCGGGCGTCCGGAAGGTCGTGAATCGCGTCACGGTCGCGGAATAACCCCGAGCAACAAATCGACGATGAGAAGTTGAAGGCCGGCGTTCGCCCGGCCTTCTTTCTTTTGGGGAGGGGCGCTGGGCCGACTCGACCTGGCCGGATGTGTCGTTGGTCTTCGTTCCGAAGATCGTCTTGCCCATCCGCCTGAAGGCAGAGGCTCATCCAAGGCCGCGGGTGCGAAGATTTCTCGTTCGAAGGGCTGGAACGACGTGCAGGTGGCCCGGGACATCGCCGGACCGTCACCTCGAAGGGCGTCTGCAAGTTTTTTGTGGTCGCTTGCCCAATTCACGAGCATTGCCGGGAGGGGCGGAGCGCGGGCATCTCGCTGAAACCCTGCATTTCACCAATGAAAAATGCATTCTGCAGCCACGGGCGAGATGTGGCATGCAGAATGCATTTAAGTCTTTTGTCGAAAGGAAGCCATCAAAGACGAGACCGAGCTTTGGCTCGAAACCGCACGATGCGAACCTTTCGCAGCAGTTATTCAGCGAACATTAAAAGAAGTCAAACGGCCTCCCCCGAGGATGCTGCACGCTCCCTTCTTTGGGGGGGGCGTGCAGCGTCTCATTGACTTCGGTTGAGCGCGAATCCAAAGCCTCTTTTCTGGTCAGGCCTCTCGATTGCAGGCACGCAATCCAAAGGATTTCCCAGAACGTGGCAAACGCCGAGCGCGGACGTTTTCCATGACCGTCGGCGAGCACGACGACGATCAGAGACCGATTGACTTCCTCAAAGACGAAGGCTGGTGAGGCCTTCAGGTGAAGCACTGGTTCTTGCGGCGAGCACTCCGCAGGAGCCGATGCCTCAGAAACGAATCACAGCAAATAACAGTCGCCCTCGAGCGAGTGTTGCTTGACTGGGGGTGTAGCCGGGATTGGCCTCGTAGGTCTCTTCCGGGCGAGCGCCTACGCCCCCAGTCAGCGGCACTCGCATTTTATTTTGCGCGGATTGGCCACGCAAGCGTCTCGTCAACGCTCCGGACCCGGAATTTCTTCTTTTTTTGGGCTTTCCCTCACGATCGCAGGCTCTTCAGACCGCTTGAAGAGCACCTTCGCGATCACCGGCGGTCCCCCACCTGGGCGTGCACCATCCGGTTGAATTCCTCGGGGTCGAACGGGTCGGGCCGCTCCTGCTTCAGGATCGTCTCTTCCAGCAACGCGTCGTCCGACACCTTCTTCAGCATCGGCGGCGTTTCCGCCCTTTGAAGGCGAGGCGCCTCGCGAGACCGAACGGACCTCGCAGAGTCGTTCCCTCGAGAAGGTCCCTCGGCCGGGACCGTCCGCTTCGCCGACGCCAGCTCGATCGTTTCTGGCGTCCAGACCGGGGCGCCCGCCGCGATCACGGGGGCATCGGGTCGCAGTCCGATGTCGTCGGCCGCCCCGACGATCCATTCCTCGATCTTGGCTCTCTGAACTTCGCCACCCGTCCCCGCGAAGACCGAGGCGTGAGCAGGGCTCGACAGGGCGCTGAGCAGACGCGTGTCGGCCGGGTTGGAATGATCGACCAGCGACATCACCTGCCGCAGGTTCTCGAGCGTGGTCATCCGGCCGCTGGAGGAGGCACGACGGATGTTCGCGACGTGGAACTCGCCCCCGAGGTTGCCGCCATGACACGCTGCGTTTCCGCACTTGCTGACGAGGATCGGCTGGATGCGCCGCACGAACAGCGAGGTGTTCTCGGGCCCCAGGCCCTCCGTCGTTCTGCCGCTCGAATCGAGGAACCCGTCTCCCGTTCGAGCGGGGGCTGCTTCCGACTGGCGATTCCGCGGACGGGGACTGGTCGCCTCCTCCAGTTTCACCATCAGGTCGCGGGCCTCGCGCCGGTTGGGATCGAGTTTGAGGACAGCGAGCAGTTCCGTTTTCGCTTCGTTGAGCAGACGCTGTCGGATGCACCACTGGGCCAGTTCGAGGTGGTCATCGGGGCGGGGCGTCCGAATGGCGTCTCGCAGGTTCTCATAGCAGCCCGTCAGCGAATCGGAGGCGGTCTGCACCAGGAACGTCGGGATCATTTCATCCGGGGCGCCGGTCCGCTTGACCAGGTAGCCGCCGGGCGCGGGCGTGATCTTTCCGAAGACGACCCGGCCGTCGAGCAGCGCGAGAACTCCGTCCTCACCGGCAAATTCGGCCGGTGGCTCGATTCGTTTTTCCACCAGTGAAGGTCCTGTGCCCGCGGTTGCCGGGGCGGCGTCCAGGGCCTCGCTGTCGATGCCTGCGGCGCGCATAAGGGCCAGGGGGTCGGTGGCCATGGCCGCCGGCATCGAGAGGGAAAGCGACGTTCCGGCGAGGAGCGCAGCGAGGCCGATCCGCCGTCGATTCCGGCGGACAGGGCCGGGAATGCGAGCAATGGGTGGGTTCATCGGATCGCACCTGGGACGTGGCAGGGGAAAGGGAGGATCGCCGTCTATGCCGCCCGCCGGAGAAGGGTCAAGCGGAATCCGCGATCCCCGGCCGCCGGCGTCACTCGTCATCGAATGGCCCGACGACCGCCCTCGGAGCGCCGCGTAGAATTGAGAGACATCAGGCAACTCGTCTTGGAGAATTCGGCTCGAGGCGTTATTGCACGCCTTCGCGCCCAAGGGACCTTCGAGTGAGCGCTCGATGTCACTGACGAGGAGACGCGATCATGGCTGACGTTCTGGCAGGTGATGAACCGCTGAAGCAGCTCTTTGCGGGGCTGACGGAGTACACCTTTCAGGTCGACCTGGGAGTGGCCGACCCCCCGCTCATCGACTATCTCAGCGACCTCCTGGTGCGCTTCGTACGGGTCGACACGATCTTCGGGATCCGCAACTCTCACGGAGAACGCCTGCAGCAGGTGGCCGACATGCTCGTCGAAGCGGGGCACCGCACCGACCGCCCGCAACGCGAGCTCCACCGGCATATCGGTGACTTCACGCTCTTCTACGTCGGCGTGTTCCCGGAAGCGGTCGACCACCTGAAAAAGCGGAATGCCAAAGACGCCCTCCTCGATTACTGCGAGCAGGGGAAGCGGGCCTACCACAAGGCCAGCGAGCTGACGGACAACGAGCATCGAACAGAAGCCGGCCTGTTCCAGCGCCTGAGTGATGAGTTCGAACTCTGCTCGGTGGGACTGGCCAAAGTTCGCCAGGAATGGCAGCGGAAATGATGGGCATTCGATGAACCTGCGGTGCCATTGGAAGGCGGATCAACGCTGGCGATCGTTGTGCCTCCTGAGGCTGTGTGCGATTCAGGGAGCGCTGGTGGAGACGACCTGTGCGTGGTCGCGGTTTCGGAGGGCCGCCTTTGCGGAATCGGCCATGGTGACGAGCGCAGCGCCCATCATGATGGCATCCTTGATGACGAGCCGGCCGGCTCCGCTGAGATAGGGGAAGCCGTGGTTGGCGTCCCCGAGCGCCGGCACCCAGCATTCGGGAGTCGTGATCAGGAACGACAGCGTCACGAACGACATCACGAACACGAGGAAGCTGCCGATCGCCGCGGCTGTCGGCCACACGGGGTGCAGGCAGAGTAGCGCGCCGTACAGGCAAATCACCGTCCCCAGCCCCCAGGCGAAGGGGTAGGTGTTGTTGCGTTCGTGCCAGGAGCGGTTCTCGGGAACCAGCTTGCCTTCGGGGTTCTTGTGAGCCGCATAGTTCGCCCCGTCCGTGTAGAAGAAGCTCATGAACGGGCTGTTCGCCACAAACGGGACAATGCCGTCGGCCTCATAACGAAAGGCCTTCAGTCCGCCGATCCAGAGCAACACGACGATCAGTCCGATCCGTGTGACGGTGATTCCCACGCGGTCCGCGCCGGACGCCAGTTCCAGAAGCCGTGTCATCGATCAGTCTCCGAGCCATTCCCTGTCAGCTGTCCGGAACGTCCCGGATCATGCGTTGCTGAGGGAATGATCGGAGCTGGCGGCCGCTCTCTGAATGGGCGCGGAGGACGAAGACATGGACAGATTGCTCCCGCCGCGGATTTCGGTCTCGAATTCCCGGAAGAACGTCGGCGAAACGCTGGTCGACTTCTTGAAGAACCGGCTGAAATAGAGCTCGTCGTCGAAGCCGACTTCGCGGGCGATTTCCTTCACGGGCCGAAGGGTGTGCAGCAGCTGCCACTTGGCATGGGTCAGCACCCGCTCGCGGATGAGATCGGTGAGCGTTTTGCCGAGCTGTTCCTTCACGATGCGGCCGAGGGTTTTCGGCGTCATGTGCAGTTTCGACGCGTAGTCGGCCGGGGCGTGGACAGTCCGGTAGTTCTCTTCAATGAGTTGCGTGAGAGGCTCGATCGCGGGATGGCGCGGCTGCGTGCGCGACGACTTCGCCGCAGGCATCGCCACCTTGCGTCTGGAGGCCGTGATCAGCAGCAGCTTGAGGTATGCCAGCGCCGCTTCGTCGCCGGCGAGCTTTGGGGATTCCAGTTCCCGTCGCAGTTCCTGGATCAGTCCTTTCACGCGCGATGCGGTCGAGCGATCGAGTTCCACGACAGGGCTGCCGTAGGGATCGTTGAACAGGACGCCGCTGCAGCCGGTTTCGGCGTGAAAGGTTTCGACGCAGAGGAAATTGGCGTGGAAGCGGATGAGCTCGCCGGTCGTTTCTTCTGACGGTTCGAGGCGGATGTGTTGATAGGGAACGAAGAAGAGGAGCGAAGACGGCGAGTAGGAGTGCTGTCCTGCATCGGCCCAGAACGAACCCTGGCCGCGACCGATATGGGCGATCGTGAAACAGTTGGTGCGTGCGGGTTCGAATGCGTCCTTGATGGTGAAGGGGGACTGTTCGACGGCGGGCTGTCCGCGGCGCGGGTCGTAGAAGCTCAATCGCGGTGACGGCATGACGACGATCCGGTCACGCGGCCGCGGCGGTCGTGTGCTTCGGCTGCGTCATCAGCGAAACGAGCACGAGCGTCGCGAACCCCAGAGGAATCGTGACGAGCCCCGGCTGGCTGAACGGGACCAGGGCGTCTGTCGCCTTCATGCCGTACAGGTTCACCATGGCCGGTCCGCTCAGCAGCACCCACGTCAGCGACGACAGCATGCCGACGAGGACCGACGCGATGATTCCCTGCTTCGTCGTGCGCGGCCAGAAGAGCAGCATCACGAGTGCCGGCAGGTTGGCGCTGGCGGCGATGTTGAACGCCCAGCCGACCAGGAACGTGACGTTGAAATCCTTGAAAACGATGCCGAGACCAATGCCGACCAGCCCGACGACCACGGCCGTGATCTTGGCGATGCGGATCTTCTCGTGATCGCTCATCTGCACGCCGAAGCCATGAGCCAGGAGGTCGTGCGCGACGGCGCCGCTCGCCGCCAGGATCAGGCCGCTCACGGTCCCCAGCACGGTGGTGAACGCGACGGCCGAGATCGCTGCGAACATGAATTCGCCGAAGCTCTTGGCGAGCAGCGGGGCGGCCATGTTGGAATCGGTCGGATCGAGGACGCGGCTCGTCATCGCGGCCAGGCCGAGGTAGAGGGTGAGGATGTAAAAGAACCCGATCGTGAAGATGCCGACGACGGTACTCAGCCGCGCGGCATGCGCGTCCTTCACCGTGTAGTAGCGGATGAGGATGTGCGGCAGCGAGGCGGTGCCGGCGAAGAGGGCCAGCATCAGGGAGATAAAGTCGAGCTTGTTGGTGAGCTCGTCACTCCTGATTCCGGCGAAAGTGGGACTGCCGCCGGGGACGAGAACGTCCTCACCTTTCCTGAGCGTGGGGTAGAAGATCGTCAGTTCGGTTCCCTCCTCGACAATCTTATCCTTGCTCCAGGTCACGACGTCGCTCTTGGCGAGCGTCGAGATGTAGGCGGTTGGCGAGAGGAATGCCTCCACGGGTTTCGAGGAGTCGGGAAGCACGATCTCTCCGACAGGATCGAAGTCGTTCTTTTGCGTGTCGTCCCACTTTCCCGTGGCCTTGTCGACTTCTCCCAGCTGTTGCGGGCGGCCATTGACGAACTTCACCCCGTCCTTGACGAACGACGTCTGACAGACGCCGACCTGCTTCCCGTCGGGGCTGAGACGCAGCACGAGAATACGGCCATCGGCGAGCGGCAGTCGCGCGTAGGGCTTGTCGGCCCAGGCGCCGGTTGCAGGGAGCGGCTGAACGGAATTCGCTGTCACGGGCCAGCGGACATTTTCCTCGAAGACCGTTTGATCCGTGCTGCTGAGTGCCGTTGTCCTGAACCAGCGAGACTTCGGTTCTCCGTCGACGGGCAAGTCGCTTCGATGCCCTCGCACCAGAATCATCGCCGTCAGCGCGCTGCACAGCACCACCAGCAGCGCCCCCTTGATGAACTGCACCCACGTCGTCGACACCATCCCCGCAGTCGTCACGATCAGGATCACCACCGCGCCGACCATCACCACACCCGCCCAGTGCGGCAGCCCGAGCAAGGGCTTCACGAGAGTCCCCGCCCCGACCATCTGTGGGATGAGATAAAAGAGGCTCACAACGAGTGTGCTCACGCCGGCCGCCAGCTTGATGCCACGTGAGCCGAACTTCGCGTCGAGCGCATCGGCGAACGTGAACTTGCCGAGCCGCTTCATCGGTTCGGCGATGACGAAGAGGGCGACGATCCAGCCGGCCAGGTAGCCGATCGAGTACAGGAACCCGTCGTAGCCGTAGAAGGCGATCATTCCGCAGATGCCGAGGAACGACGCAGCCGAGAGATAATCGCCGGCGAAGGCGACGCCGTTGACGAACCACGGAATTTCGCCGTGGGCGGCGAAGTACCCGGCGGACGATTTCGCTTTGCGGCCCAGCCAGAAACTGAGGCCGAGCGTCACGCCCACGAAGGCAAAGAAGACGATGACGGCGAGAGTCGAAGGTTGATAGAGCATGTTGCAGGGGCGGCTGTGCCGGCCGGAATCGTTGGAGACTTCGGGATGCGAGGTGTTCGACGAAAGACGCCGGACCTAGGTTTGCCCTTTGTCTCCACTCGCGACGGCGTAAATCACAGCCAGCACGAACGCGCCGACAATCAGCCCGAATCCGTACACGATCGCCAGGTTCACCCCCGCGATGGCGGGCGTCTTCATGACGTCCGGCCAGAACGCGTTCAGCGCGACGAACACGCCGTACGCGGCGAGATAGAGCAGGAACAGTTTCAGCCCGATCGGGCTCACATTCGACGACATGCCGGCCTCAAAACGGGAGAGTGCAATCCGCTGTGCCTTTGCGAAGAAGGCGACAGTATCAGACGATGCGGTCAGCGGAAAACCAGCAGCAGTCGATCAGTGCTCCCTTCGAGGTGAACGATGACAGTCTGTCCAGAAATCATGACGGCGATTCCGACGGCCCCCCAGCGCGACGGGGGCTTGCCTGTTCGGCGGACTCCCGGCCTCCGCGCCACGATCCTGTCCTTCGTCTGGGTGCTCGTCGGGCTCTGCGGCGGTTCGACGTTTGCCGCCGGTCCGAAGCCCAACATCGTCTACATCCTGTGTGACGATCTCGGCTACGGGGATGTTCGCTGCCTGAACTCCGATGGCAAGATCGCGACCCCCCGGATGGATGCCCTGGCCCGGGACGGGATGGTGTTCACGGACGCCCATTCAGGCTCGGCGGTGTGCACTCCCACTCGCTATGGCGTCATGACCGGCCGCTATGCATGGCGGTCCCGGCTGCAGTCCGGCGTCCTGGGGGGGCTCAGCCCGAGCCTCATCGAGCCAGGCCGCCTGACCGTGGCGTCGCTGCTGAAGGACCACGGCTACCACACGGCGTGCGTGGGGAAATGGCACCTTGGAGTCGATTGGGTGAAGCTCGATGGGAAGGATGTTAACCCGCTGAGCATCGAGACCCCGAAGCAGGTGCACAACGTCGACTATTCCAGCCCGTTCGCCAACGGCCCGCTCGCGAACGGGTTTGACGAGTATTTCGGAATCAGCGCCTCGCTCGACATGGTTCCCTACACGTTCCTGAGGGGAGATCGCGTGGAGGTCCTTCCGACCGTCGACAAGGCCTTCGCGATGATGCACGGGCGCGAAGGGGGCAAAACCCGGCTCGGGCCGGCCGCTCCCGAGTTTGAAGATGAGCATGTCCTTCCAGCGCTCACGAAGGAGACCATCCGCATCGTGGAGTCACAGGCGGCTGCCGCGAAAAGTGGAAAGCCGTTCTTCATCTACCTGCCGCTGGCGTCCCCGCACACGCCGATCGCGCCGACGGCCGAATGGCGGGGAAAGAGCGGGCTGAACCCCTACGCCGACTTTGTCATGCAGACGGATCACTGCATCGGCCAGATCGTCGACGCCATCGACAAGGCGGGGTTGAAAGAGAACACGCTGATTGTCGTCACCAGTGACAACGGCTGCTCGCCGCAGGCCAAGTTCGATGAATTGCTCGCGAAGGGACACAACCCGAGCGACGTCTTCCGCGGCACCAAGGCCGACATCTTTGAAGGAGGCCACCATATTCCATTTCTCGTACGCTGGCCCGCCCGCGTGAAAGCCGGGACTGAGACTGACCAGACGGTGTGGCTTGGCGACTTCATGGCCACCTGCGCGGAGCTCGTCGGGGCGCCGCTGCCGGAGAACGCCGGTGAGGATAGCGTCAGCTACCTGGCGGTCCTGGAAGGACGGGCGACGGGCCCTGTGCATGAAGCGGTCGTCCACCATTCGATCAACGGCTCGTTCGCGATCCGGCAGGGAGAGTGGAAGCTGGCTGTCTGCCCCGATTCCGGGGGCTGGAGCGCTCCCAGGCCGAACAACCCGCAGGCGTCGAAGGGGCTCCCGGACGTGCAGCTGTTCAACCTGAAGGACGAGATCGGAGAGCAGACGAACCTTCAGGACGCGCATCCCGAGGTGGTGAAGAAGCTGCGGGCACTGCTGGAGAAATACATCGCTGACGGCCGGAGCACTCCCGGGGCGCCTCAGAAGAACGCCGTCGAGGTGAAGCTCGTCAAATAGCCCCGAGAAATCAAGAAACCTGGCTCTTCAAGTTGAAGAGCCAGGTTGCGGGAATCCGAACTTCTTCGACACCTATTTGCGAATGCAGGCCAGCGCTGTGGTCGCTGCTTCGCGTGTCTCCAGGTCCGTCGCCGAGGCAGCGACTTCGAGGGCCGACGTGGCCGCTTGGGCTTCCGGCCCGAAGCCGCCGAGGGCGAGGGCCGCCGAGCAGCGGACGCTGGCGTCCGCGTCGTACAGGGCGGCGATCAGGCTCGAGACGGCCGATTGACGCTCGGCCCCCTTCGCCGAGCCCAGCGCCACGGCAGCCAGGCAACGTTCGTCCGGCCGGTGCGAGGCCAGCGAGGCCTTGAGCACCTGCACGGCGAGAGTTGCGTCGCCGCTGACCTTCAGCATGGCTTCCGACGCGTGGACGCGGATTGCGGTCGAGTCGTCGTCCTGCAGTCGGGCGAGCGTCGGAGCCGCCGCCTGGGCCTGTGGTCCCATCGAGCCGAGAACGTAGCAGGCGAACACCACCGCTTCTTCCTGGCTGCATTCGAGCACGGCCGTCAGGCAGCGGATCGATTCGCTTGACTGACCCGTGATCGTCCACATCGCCCAGGCTGCATGAGCCTGCACCAGCGGATCGGCGTCGTTCAGACAGGCGCGGATCGCCGGCAGGCAGGGGATCGCGGCGCGGCCATGACTGGCGATCTCTTCAATCGCCGCCTTGCGTGCTTCCGGATCGGCCGCGTTCAGCGTCGCGAGATGTGACTGGAACTGTTCAGGTGCGTTGGGGCAAAGCCGCGTGAGCGATGACTTGACCCACGTCGTCGCCGGGGCCGATTCGACGACGATCGTCGCTGGAGCAGCGGCTTCGACGACGGTCAGGATCGGCGCCGCTTCCACCGTGAGCACCGCAGGTTCCTGCGGGGTCTGCACGGCGATCAGGGCAGGCTCCGAGGCGACCATCACCGGCTCGGAAATGGTGAGCGGAATTGCCGTCGTGGTGTTGACCGGCAGCGGTTCGACGGCAGGAAGCTCGATCGGCGCCGGAGCTTCGACGACCGTGATCGGCTGCTCGATCACCATCACCGTCGTCGCTGGCGGCATCTCATCAAGCTGCTCGGCGGTGGTCACGGCGCCGGTCTTGGTTTCCTGGTGCGTGACGGTCGCCACGTCAGGTTTCCGGGCGGGCGCGGCCTTGGCGTAGGCACGCGGCTTCGGAATCCGGGCTGCGACTTCTTCATCGCTCAGGATCTTGCGACCCTGCTTTCCCACCAGCGCCGGGTCGGTTGGTGCCTGGGGAATCGAAGAAACGTTCACGCCGGTCGGCGTCGACTCGGCACTTACGGCCAGCTCCGGCTGTGCCGACGGATCCTTGGCCGACTGCACGTTGCTGATGGCGGCCATCAGGTCGGTCGCGTGCTCGCGGGCGACCGCATGGTTCGGATTCTCCTGCAGCACCTGGCAGTACAGCTTGTGGGCCTGCTGCAGCTGCCCTTTCTGCTCGTACACCTGCGCCATGCTCAGCAGGCGATCGGTGTTGCTGATGGCCGGGCCGGCATGGGCCACCGGCCGGCTGGTGACGGCGGAGCAGCCCAGGCCCCAGATCGAGAGTGGTCCACAGACCAGAAGCGCATACCGAGACGGGAATTGCATCCTTGATCCCCCTGAGAGCCGGGCGATGCCCGCCACCCTCGAATTTCCCTGATTTCAGCGTGCAGAATCCTCCTGCACGCCGTCCCCCCCGGGATGATGAATTCACCGCCTGCACGAAGCCCCCCGGCCCAGTTGCAGGCGACTCAAACGCCCTCGTCTTCCCGGGTGCAGCGCGTGCACCGCGCGCCGCGGCGTGGTCGTTCATCCAGACCAGACCGAAGACAACGGCAGTGACTCATTTATCGGATGAGTCGCTCCGCCCGGTTCAATCGTTTCTGACAGTTCGCCCTGATCGCCCGGTTGTTCCGGATTCTCCTGAGTTACGGCTCCGGAATCGTGTCCGGGGGAATCAGCGCCCACAGAACCAGGTACAGCACAATCCCCACGCCGGCGCTGATCGCGAGCATCACGAACAGGGTCCGCCACAGCCAGGCGGGAAGCGAGGTCGACTCCGCAAGGCCCGCACAGACCCCACCAAGAACCGGGTCGCGCGTCGAGCGACGAAGGTACTGCAGCGACCTTTGGATCTTCACCGTTGGCGATGCGGCCGTGCGGTTCAGCACTGCCTGCTTCGCCTGCTGGAACTCGTCGGCCGTCAACAGGCCACGCGCGTGGAGATCGGCGAGCCGTTCGAGTTCCTCGGCGAGTGTCACAGCGGCTACTCCGCGGTCAGAGCTTCTTCGATGGCCTTCAGAACGCGCGCCTGGGCCGTCGCGAACGGTCCCGGAAGCATGGCCCCCGAGGCCTGGCGATGTCCGCCGCCGCCGAAGGTCTCGGCCACGCGGGCGACGTCCAGCCCGGTCCGGCTGCGGAAGCTGCACTTCACCTGCCCCGACTTCTGCTCGACGAGAATGATCGCGCACTGCGCGCCGTTGATCGTCAGGCAGTCGTTGACGAGATCCTCGGTGTCCGAAGGATGTGCGTTCAACTCCTCGAAGTCCTTCTGGAGGACAAAGGTGTGGGCCAGCTTCCCCTCGAAGTCGACCGCCACGCGGCTGAGCACGCGGCCATGCAGCTTCAGCCGGGACAGCGTGGAGCGCTCGTACAGCTCGCGATAGACGACGGCGGGCTGCACTCCGAAGCCGACGAGTCGCTTCACGCAATCCATCGTTCGGACATCGACGCTGGGAAACCGGAACCAGCCGGTATCGGTCGCGATCGCCGTGAAGATCTGCGTCGCCTGGTCGATGTTTGGAACGAGACCCAGGGCTTCGATGAATTCGAGTACGAGCACGCCCGCGGCCGCGGCCGACGTGTCTTTGAATTCGACCGCTCCCAGATTGTCCGAACTGATGTGATGGTCGATGACGACCTTCGTTGCAGCCGTTTTTTCGATCACCTTGCCGACAGTGTCGATCTGCTGCCACGCGCTGGTGTCGACGATGATGTGCACATCGGTCTGGCACGCTTCCTCGACAGTGATGCCTTCCCCGAGCTTGAAGATCGAGGCATGCGGGTCGAGGAAGGAGAGGTGGTTCGGAGTGGCGGAGGGATTAATGATCCGCACGTCCTTCCCGAGCGCCCGCAGGGCGCCGGCGAGGCCCATCTCCGAGCCGATGGCGTCGGCGTCAGGGCGGACGTGGCTGGTGATCACGAAACGGTGGGCGTCGTGCACAATGGCAATCAGGGGGCGCCAGTCGATCATGGTCACGAGGTCAGGCCCTTTTTCTCAGTATCGTCGCGGTGAAAGGCGGCGGCGCAAAGCCCGGGAGCCGGCCAAATGCTGGAACGGTCGACGTCGCCGTGGTGAGACGCGGTATAACCGCGCCGGTGGGGAATGTCATGAGGCGTTAACCCGCGATTTCGCGGACGCGTGCGATGTCCAGTTCCATCTGCCGCCTGAGCGCGTCGACCCCGTCAAACTTCTGCGTTCCACGGACCCGCTCGAGGAAGGTGACCTCCAGAACCTTCCCGTACAGGTCGCCCGCGAAATCGAGCAGGTGGACTTCGACCTTCTTGGCCAGTTCGCCGAACGTGACGTTCGGTCCGATGTGCGTGGCCGCGAGTCGCGGTCCATCCGCCAGTTCGACGCGACCGGCGTAAACGCCGTCCGGCGGGAGCATGACGGTGATGTTCTCAAGATTCGCCGTGGGGAATCCGAGGTGTCGGCCGCGCTGCGCACCGCTGCCGACAACTCCCGAGACGGAATAAGGCCGGCCCAGCAGGTCGGCCGCGTCCGGCAGTCGGCCTTCGGCAATCGCCTTCCGGATGTCGGTGGAGGAAACCATCCAACCCGTGTCGTCCGCGACCGGGTCGAGAATCTGCAGCCGCATGTTGTGTTGCGAGCAGAGCGTGCGGAGCGTGTCGATGGTGCCTGCGCGGCGGTGTCCGAAATGGAAGTTCGGCCCTTCGATGAGCGCCCGTGCCTCGAGTTCGTCGCGGATGATGAGCTGGAAGAACTCTTCCGGCTCGAGCTGGAGCAGGTTGCGATCGGTCGGGTAGGCGATGACGCAGTCGATGCCGCAGCGATCCAGCAGTTCGGCCCGTTTGTGGATCGTGGTGAGTTGCGGGGGCGTGCGGTCGGGAGCCAGCAGGACGGTCGGATGCGGATCGAACGTCATGATGACGCTCGGAACACCCAGTTCCCGTGCGCGCAGGGCGACTGTGCGGGCCATCACCTGGTGACCCCGGTGAACGCCGTCGAAGTTGCCGATCGAGACGACCCCGCCGCGGTACGCGTCGGGCCGTTCAAATCCAGACTGCAGATCCATGACGACGAACGTAGGGTTCGGCCGGGCAGGGGACAACCGTGGCCCGAGCCGAGTCAATCCATGGGGCGTCCGGGGGCCGTTGTCGACCGTGGCCTCGTTTGGGCGTGAATGTTTGATCGACTGCGTGGTAGCATGACGTTCCCACCTGAGACATCACTCCTCCCCTGTTCACTCCCATGTCGAAACCGACTTCCGCGTCCCCGGCCGCTGGGGCGCCCGCTGCACAGCGTCGCCGTTTTCTCGCAGGCCTTGCCGCCGGTGTGATCGGAACGATTGTCGCCGTTGTGCCGACGATTCCCGGGATCGCGTTCCTGTTGCACCCGCTGCTGAAAAAGAAGAAAGCGGGGGCCGCGGAAGGGGACGGCTACGTGAAGATCACCACGGTCGAGGCCATCCCGAAAGACGGTTCGCCCCGCGCGTTTCCCGTGCAGATGGATATCCAGGACGCCTGGAACAAGTATCCCGATCGCCAGGTCGGCTCGGTCTTCCTCAGCCGGAATGAGGACGGGCAGCTGAAGTGCTTCAGTTGCGTCTGTCCGCATCTCGGATGCACGATCAACTACGAAGAAAAGGCCAAGCTCTACTTGTGCCCCTGCCACGCCAGCTCGTTCAAGCTGGATGGCGAACGGGAAAACCAGATTCCGCCGCGGTCCATGGACCCGCTGGAAGTCCGAGTTAATGAGAAGAACGAAGTGGAAGTGAAGTACCAGACCTTCCGCGCGGGAACGTCGGAACGCAAAGTCGTCAGCTGATCGCGTTTCCCCGCCTCCTCCTCAATTCCACTCGAGCCGCCAGCCGGCTGGTCTCTTCTCCAACGCACGAAGCGTCGTTCCATGAAGTTATTCCTCAATTGGCTCGATGACCGCACCGGCTACCGCGACCTGATGCACGAGGCGCTGCGGGAGCACATCCCCGGCGGAGCCCGCTGGCGCTACGTCTGGGGCAGCACCCTCACCTTCGTGTTCATGGTCCAGGTCGTCACCGGCTTCGCGCTCTGGGCCGGGTACAGTCCCAGCTCGGGAACGGCCTGGGAAAGTGTGTACTACATCCAGCATGAGATGACCCTCGGGTCCGTGCTCCGCGGCGTCCACCATTTCGCTGCGCAGGCGATGGTCGTCCTCATGGCCGTCCACCTGATGCAGGTAGTCATCGACGGCGCATACAAGGCGCCGCGCGAAATGAACTTCTGGCTCGGCCTCGTGCTGATGCAGATCGTGCTGGGCCTGGGGCTGACGGGCTACCTGCTTCCCTGGGACCAGAAGGGCTACTACGCGACCCGCGTGGCGACGGAGATCATGGGATCGACGCCCGGGATCGGGCCGCAGATCCAGCAGCTGGCTCAGGGAGGCCCCTCCTATGGCCACCACACCCTGACGCGATTCTTCGCCCTGCATGCCGGAATCCTGCCGGCATTGCTGGTCGCGTTCCTGGCCCTGCACATCTACGTCTTCCGTCGGCATGGAATCACCGCGAAGCAGCCCTATCGCAAACCGGATTCGGAGTTCTGGCCTGACCAGGTGCTGATGGATGCGGTGGCCTGTCTCGCGATCCTGGCGACGCTCTTGCTCCTCGCCGTCTGGAAAGGGGCCGAACTGAGCGCCCCGGCCAACCCCGCCTCCGGATTCTCAGCGGCCCGGCCCGAATGGTACTACCTGTTTCTGTTCCGCTTCCTGAAATTCGGATGGGTCTCCCACGCCGGCGAAGTGACAGGGCTCGGCGAGGCGTTCGGCGCCGTCGTTCTTCCTGGGATCCTGATGACGATCATCGCGCTGATGCCGTTCATTGCGCGGGTGAAGGGAGGGCACAAGTTCAACGTCGGCTTCCTGGTGCTGGTGGTGCTGGGGTCGGTCGGACTGACCGGCGTCGCCCTTTATGAAGACTGGATTGCCGACACGGCTGACGGGCGGAGCTTCCGCGCGGCCGTGGCCCAGGCGCACAAGGATGGCCAGCGGGCTGTCGCTCTATCGCAGGCGCCGGCTGGGATTCCCCCGGAGGGAGCGATCAGCCTGTTGCTCAACGACCCACTGACCCAGGGGCCGCGGCTCTTTCAGACCCGCTGCTCCGACTGCCATCGCTGGCAGGGGCAGGACGGGCTCGGCAACGACGTGGTGCAGATCGATGAGTCGGCGCTCGATGCACCGGCCAAGCCGGTCGCGGCAAAGGCGCCGGACCTGGCCACGTTCGGCAGCCGGGCGTGGATCAAGGGACTGCTGTCAAACTTTGCGGAGCACATGAAGTCGACCGAGAACGCGACCGTGATGGCCGAGAAGGCCCGGGAGCTTCCAGGGGGCACGATGGCCGAATGGTCCAAGGAGAACAGCGCGGCCCTGAACAGTGAGGCCAACAAGGCGAGCTTCGAAGCGATCGTGGAATTCCTCTACACGCAGAGCGGCCGAAGCGATGCGTTGCCGCAGAATGACCCGAAAGTGCTTGCCGGCCGCGAGATCTTCCAGTCGGGCAAGCTCGCGGACGGCGAGTTGACGACCGCCTGCGCCGACTGCCACACCATGATCCTGCCGGGCGAAACGGAGCCGCTGTCCGCCAGTGGCGAGCCGATTCTCACGGGATACGGCGGCAAGGACTGGCTGAAACAGATGCTGCTGAACCCGGACGCTCATTATGGTGAGTCGAATGCCATGCCGGCGTTCCACGGACAACTCAGCGATCATGAACTCGACATGATTACGCGATGGATTATCGGCGAGTACTACCTGCCGCCTGAGGAGCCGACGAAGGAGTCGCCGACCACGGAGTGATTTCCGACGCAGGGCCGGCTGTGCCGGCCGCACGCCGAAGGTGGGCTTGGTTTGTCGATGGTGCAGACCGGGCGCGGTCTCTGGAGATTTCATGGGGGGCGTCATGATTTCGCTGGCGCGAGTAGCCTGTGTGGTTGTCCCGTTGCTGGCCGCAGCGGATGAGAAGGTCCGTGAGATCCACGAGACCTTTGAACCGATCGACCTGAAGCAGTTCCTGCACCCGATTCCGAACAAGTACACGGAGGTGCGGAATGGAGTGCTCTGGACGCGCGGCACGACCGGCACTGCCTATCCGCCGATGGTGTTCATGCCGGTCGAAGGAAAGGACCTCGCGATCTCTTTCCGCTACCGGCATCTCGGAGAGGGAGGCTGGCTGTGGTTCTTCGTCGATGGCGACGACGGGTTTGGGAGTGTCGACCACCTGCTGAGGATCAAGCTGCTCCGCGACCGGATCCAGCTGGAGGTCGATGGGCATTCGCGCGATGCGGACCATCCAATGCGCCAGAAGCGGAGAGAGGCCGACCCGGTCAGCAAGGCCTACCGACTCAACGAGCTGCTGCCTCCGTCAAAGATCGATCTCTCGAAAAGCGAGTGGCACACCGTAACGGCCGAGTTTCATGGCGAAGAAGTGGTGATGACGCTGGACGGCATGAAGTGGACCGAGACGCTGAAGCGGCCCGATTTCAACGCGGTGAAACGGAAGCTGCTGTTCATGCAGAACGGCGGTGATGCGGGCATCGAGATCGACGACGTTCACGTCACTGCCGCAAAGGACCGGGCTGGGACGTAAGTGACCCAGTCGTTATGCCCGGGCGGCGTTGATCCAGGCCTGGACTGCCTTGAGTTCGGCAGTGAGACCTTCAACGAGCGGAGCCGCGCCGCGGGTGGGAAGCACGCCCCAGGTATACGTCTCGACCTCCAGGTGCGGCGCGTAGTCGAGTCCGGCGACGGTGGTGATCGCCTGCTTCAGCTCGGCCTGAGTCGTTTTCAAGCGGCCGATCTCCTCGCGGTGGACCGGCACGTGGAAATGGATGCGCCATTCGGGGGCGGTCAGGAACGACCCGGGTGGGGATTCACACAGGGCCGGTTCGAGATCGACGCGCCGCAGAATGACGCCCTGCGGCGTACGGGCGAGCGTCTGATGCAGATACCGTGGTTCGACGAAAGCCGCCAGCTCACGACGGGCCTCCGCATCGGCCGGCTCGGACAGCCTCAGGGCACAGGTGATATGCAGCTTGTTGATCCGGATGTCCTTCGCCTTCAGCGTGGCGATTGATGCGGCGACATCCTCGAACTCCAGCGCCTGGTGGCAGACGTCGAAACAGACACCCAGATGCCGCCGCGCGACGGCTTCCTGCCCCGCCGCTTCAGCGGCCCGCCACAGCCGCGGGAAGAAGTCGACCGTCTCGGCCGTTGTTTCGAGAACGCAGAACGGTTCGGGCTCGATGGCCAGCCGGATGCAGCGGCCGGTGTCGTCGTGCAGCTCATCCAACCGCTGTGCGACGGAGAGCAGGTGAGCGATGCAGCGGTCTTCGAAATCGGGCCCGTCGACATGCTTCTTGAATCCAAGAGGCACCGTCGACAGGCTGCCGTCGCAGCCTTCGGGCAGGATGGCCGCAAGAACGCGGGCGGAGGCGATCGTGTAATCGCGTCGCTCCGGTGTGGTCCAGTTGGGCAGATAAACCTGGTCCTTCACCCGCTCGCTGTGAAAGTTCCCGTAAGGGAACGTGTTCAGTGTGTAGCAGGCGAGGCCGAGATCGCTGAGGGCGGCTGCGAGGTCTTCAATCCGTTCGGTCAGCGCGGGCAGTGCGTTTTCCGTCGGCTTGACGAGTTCGGCGATGACGGGGCTCGCAAGCCAGAGCCCGGCGGCGATGGGGAAGCCGCAGGCCTGCCGCGTCGGGGCGGTGAATTCCGCCAGACCTTTGAGGACCTCCGCCAGCGACTGCGCAGGGTGGACGTTGCTGCAGTAACTGAGCGGCAACGTGCTGAGTGACATGGCGGCAGAAATCCCGCGCGGGAACGCGGGGCTTGGAAGACTTAAGAGGCGGCGAGTTCGCGTTTTTCGGCTTCGAAGACGATGCCGCCGAGCTTGAGGAAGCGGTGGACGGGGGTCATCCACTTCTGGTCGCGCCAGGGGAGCCCGGCCGCGACGAAAGCCTCATGCAGCTCTTTGCGATTGTGGGTGCGGCATTTCCACGTGCGGCTCGTCCAGACACCGGGGACGGTGTCTTCGGTGACGAGCATCAGCAGGCGGCCGCCCGGTTTGAGAACGCGGCGGAACTCCAGCAGCCCGGGCATCGGGTCCTGAAGATGTTCGAGGACGTATCCGCAGGTGATGACGTCGAAGGTTTCGTCGGGAAACGGCAGGTGCGTCATGTCGGCCGTGATGAGCACGGGCCGGTGGGACGGAATCTGCTTGCGGGCCCGCTTGAGCATCTGGTGAGAGATGTCGATGCCGACGATGTGGGCATTCTCCGGGGCGCAGCGGACGAGATGCTTGATGATCTGTCCGGCGCCGGAGCCGATGTCGAGGATCGCCTGGGCCGTGGTGACGTCGAAGTCCCTGCGTCGGAACATACGTCCAACGAGCGGGGAATGCATGGAGACGAGGCTTGCGATCGCCAGACCGGCCCCTTTCGGGCCATCGTAAAGCGATTTGACGCGGTCGCGATACATGCGAGGCGCGAGGGTTTTCATGGCCGGAAAGCCGGCGAACCGCCGCTTGGCCAGTCTCTTCGCCGGGTCTTTTTTCTTCTTTTCGACGGCCGTTGGTTGCGCCACGCGTTGAACTCCTGATTCAGCCCGATTGGAGAAGTATTCCATCAGGAGTGCGTCCCGGAATCAAATGCTCGGCTCTGGGGAGCGTCGAGCGTGATTGAAATCACGGACACACGATGGGACCGGGGGGGATTTCCGCCTCCCGGTCGGCCATTGGTCTCCCGCGTCCCGGGGGCGCCTACTTTCCCGTCGGCGGCGGGGTGTCAGGCGCCCGGTCGTAGAGGGTGGTCATGCGGGCGAGGCGGGAGAGGGGCTCGGATTTGAGCTGGCCCGGTCGGAGCCGCCACCGCCAGTTGCCGGAGGAGGTGCCTGGGGTGTTCATCCGGGCTTCCGAGCCGAGGCCGAGGATGTCCTGGACGGGGACAACGGCGAGGTCGGAAACGGAACTGTGGACTCCCCGGATCAGCCCCCAGTGGATCTCTTCGGCCGTGGTGTTGAGGTAGTCGAGCACCATCCGGCGCTCGGCCTGGACCGCTTTCAGCGACATGGTCGTCGTCTTGCCTGGCTCGGCGTTGAACCAGCCGACGGTCGTGTCATTGTCATGCGTGCCGGTGTAGGCGACGGAATTCTGGACGTAGAAGTGCGGTCGGTGGATGTCGTCGTCCCCGCCGAATCCAAACTGCAGCACGCGCATACCGGGGAAGCCGAAGTCGTCCCGCAGTTTGCGGACGGGCGCCGTGATGACTCCGAGGTCTTCCGCAATGATGGGGAGGCTGCCGAGGGCTTTCTGCATCGCGTGGAACAGCTTTTCACGCGGGCCGGGCATCCACTTTCCGGTTGCGGCGGTAGGGGCTGAGGCGGGGATCTCCCAATAAGCCTCGAAGCCGCGGAAATGGTCGAGCCGGATGAGGTCGACAAATTTGAGGCTGGCCTCCATCCGCCGGATCCACCATTGGAAACCGTCGGCTTCCATGCGGTCCCAGCGATACTGCGGGTTGCCCCAGTGCTGGCCCGTGCTGCTGAAATAGTCGGGCGGGACGCCCGCGACTTTCAGGGGACGACCATTGGCGCCGAGATCGAACTGGTCCTGATTGGCCCAGACGTCGGAGCTTTCATGCGACACGAAGATCGGGGCGTCGCCCATGATCTCGATGTCGCGGGCACGAGCGAAGGCGTGCAGATCGTTCCACTGCCGGGCGAACTGGAACTGGACGAACTGGTGGAACAGGATTCCGTCGGCGAATTCCTTACGAGCCTCCGTGAGGGCGCGCTTGTCGCGGGAGCGGAGCTTTTCGGGCCAGTCGACCCAGCTGCGATCGGGCCACTGATCCCGCAGGGCCATGAACAGGGCGAACTCATCGAGCCAGCGTTTCTCCGTCGCGCAGAACTCCTCGAAGGCGGCCGTCAGCTTCTTCTGCTTGCGGCCCTGGAACGCCGTGAAGGCCTCCTTGAGCCACTCCATCCGGATCGGCGTGAGCTTTTCGAAGTCGATCGTTCCCGCCGCGAACCTGCGAGACTCTTTCACGACCGCTTCGGAGAGCAGGCCGTCTTCGATCAGCATTTCCGGGCTGACGAACAACGGGTTCCCGGCGAAGGCCGAGTAACACTGATAGGGCGAGTCGCCGTAGCCGGTCGGGCCGAGCGGAAGGATCTGCCAGACCGATTGCTTCGCCTTCGCGAGCTGATCGATGAAGGCGTAGGCCTCAGGTCCCAGGTCGCCAATGCCGAGCTTCCCCGGAAGCGACGAAACGTGCAGCAGCACGCCGGCGCGACGTCTCCGTGTCATGATGTCCATCCGTGATTGATCGCAGTCGCTTCGCTGGTGGAGGCTCGGCTAGATGAAGAGGTCTTTCACGACCCGGCCTTCCACGTCGGTCAGACGGAAATCGCGGCCGGCGTGGCGGTAGGTGAGTTTTTCGTGGTCCAGGCCGAGTGCGTGCAGAATCGTGGCGTGGACGTCATGCATGTGCATCTTGTCGACGACGGCCTCGTGACCGAATTCGTCGGTGGCTCCATAGGAGAATCCCGGTTTCATCCCGCCGCCGGCAAAGAAGTGGGTGAAGCCCTTGGGATTGTGATCGCGGCCGTCGGCTCCCTGCGTGAACGGATTGCGGCCGAATTCACCGCCCCACCAGACGAGGGTGTCTTCCAGCAGCCCGCGGGCCTTGAGGTCGGCGAGAAGGCCTGCGACGGGGCGATCGGTGGCCTGGGCGTGGGTGGCATGCAGCTGGATCTTGCTGTGCTGATCCCAGCGGGGATTGGCCGTGTTGTCGGCATAGCTGACCTGGACAAACCGGCAGCCGGCCTCGGAGATCCGGCGGGCCAGAAGGCACTGCTGGCCGAATTCGTCGGTCTCCTTCACCCCGATGCCGTAGAGATCCTGGGTCGCTTTCGTCTCTTTCGAGATGTCGGTGATCTCCGGGGCATGCATCTGCATGCGGAAGGCCATCTCGTAAGAGTTCACGACGGCCGAGAGTTCGTCATCGTGGGAGCGGCGCGCGAGCTGGTCGGCGTTGATCGAACTGAGGAGTTCGAGCTGGCGTTTCTGCTCGGAGAGAGGGACGGAGTCGTTCGTGATGAACTGGATGCGGGCATCGCGGGCAGGCTGTCCGGCACGGCCGACGGTGGTTCCCTGGTAGTGGGCCGGAAGGAAGGCGTTGCCGTAGTTGCGCGGTCCGCCGTTTCCGAGCGAAGGGTTGATGGTCACGAAGCTCGGCAGGTTCTCGTTCTCATTGCCGAGGCCGTAGCTGATCCAGGCTCCCATCGACGGACGGACGAAGTTGGTCGTCCCCGTATGGAGAAAGATGGTGGACGGGCCATGGGCCACACCGTTGGTGTGCAGGCTGTGGACGAAGCAGAGATCGTCGACGTGCTGGGCGATGGAAGGGAACAGTTCCGAGGCCCACCGTCCGCATTCGCCGTACTGTTTGAATTTCCACGGCGACATCATCACCTGTTCGTTGCCGCTCATGCCCGTCTTGGCGAGCTTGCGGGCATCCTTGAAGGCAAGTTTCTTGCCGTGCTCTTCGGCGAGACGGGGCTTGTAGTCGAACGTATCGACGTGGCTCGGCCCCCCCTGCATGAAGATGAAGATCACCCGCTTGGCCCGGGCGGGGAAGAGTGTCGGCCGGGCCTGGTAGGGACTGGTCGCAGCGCTGGCGGACTTCCCCGCCAGTCCGGCGAGGGCGAGGCCACCAAAGCCACACGCAGCGGATTTCAGTAAAGCACGACGAGCCAGCACGTCTGAATGCATCACTACGACCCCTGACGACCGTGAGGATTCACCGACTTCACACTGTATCGGCAGGATCAGCGGTTGACGAGACCCTGCGCGGCCCGCCAGGGCTGGTCACGTTCTTAAGATGGGCCAATTCGTCGTCGCCTTGCACCGTTGCCGCAAAATGACTTGCGGTAACGACAGTCGACCGACCGTGAAAAAGTGACTCGCCCTGCCCCAATCCCCACTCGCCAAAGCACTTCCGAGTACCGAGGACCAAGCTCTCCCGCGCAACCGCCCCCGTCATGGTGGAGGATCCCATGAACACAACCACCGTCAACCCGTCGTCACACAACCCGGCCCGGCCGGCTCCCTGTCCGCGCCACCCACGCTCTCCCGATCCTTCCACTGAACGTCCGCAGGAAAAGAGGGCGAGGAGTACAGTACCACCCACACAACGCGCCCTCCTTGCCCCCCTCGGCGTCAAACACCTCCGCACTGTTCCCGATCCCTGCCCGTGCCTGCGCGGCCCGCCGTTTTCTGCGGTCAGCCGGGGCGGGGATGAACAGAAATGAACGAGGCGGACGTGCGGAATGCGCGGCGGCAGGCGGCGTCAGAACCACGTTGCGTCGCCGACTTCGGAATCGCGTCAGTATCGCCGTTTGCGGACGGCTTCGCGCATCTCGCGGTTGGCTGAGTCTTTCTTCAGCTTTTCGCGCTTGTCGTGAAGTTGTCGGCCCTTGCCGACGGCGAGCGTGACCTTCACGAAACCCCGATCGAACTGCACCGACAGCGGGATGAGCGTGAGTCCCTTCTGCTTGGCGGCCTCGGCGAACTTGAGGATCTCCCGCTTCTTCATCAGGAGCTTGCGGGGCCGCTTCCGTTCGTGGTTGAGATAGGACGCCTGGGGATACTCGGCGATATCCGCATTCAGGAGCCAGACTTCGCCGTCTTCAACCCGTCCGAACGCTTCGTCGATGGTGATCTTTCCCGCCCGGATGCTTTTGACTTCGCTGCCCATCAGCGCGATGCCGCACTCGAGTTCCTGCAGGATCTCGAATTCGTGCAGCGCGCGGCGATTCCGGCAGACGAATTTCTTCTCGTCTTTGGCGGCGGTCGATTTGCCGGATTTCGTCGACATCAGGTGGATTGTACGGGCTTGGTTCAGGACGAAAGCGGCACAGACAGAAAATGTCTGTGCCGCCGGAGAGACACCGAGATGGCCGCAGAGGATCGCCTGGATCGGCACGGACGAAACGCCCGTGCCATCGGAATCAGGCGTTCTTGCGGCTGCCCTTCGCGTTCGCCGGGCCTGCGACCTTCTTCAGGACGTACTTCCTCGGCTTCGGCTGGTTCTTCTGGAAGATTTCGTCCTCGATCGCTTTCGACTGCGCGTTGTACTTGGAAACCTGTTCGTCGAGGTTCTCGATCTGCTTCGCCAGTTCCTCGACCTTCTTCTTCAAGGCCTCGTCCGCCGGCGTCGCATCACTTTGCCGCTTCGTGCGGGCGTACGTCTGAAACTTACGCCACCAGTTGCGTTTCATCCGTTCCGGACCATCGATTTCGCCTTCGAACGGGCCTTTATTCCGTTTCGCATTCAGCATCGCCACTTCGAGGGCCTGCTGGTACTGGGGCGTCTTCTCATTCCCCTGCAGCTCGACGCGCCGGCTAAGCGCTTCGGCCGTATACGAGCCGACTTCAACGTCGTCGATTGTCAGCGTATAGCGTCCCGGTTCCAGCCCGGCGATCTGCAGCGATTCCGCTCCCAGCCGGTGGCCCATCTTCGAAAGCTTCACTCCCAGGGCTGCGTTGGCCGGGACCACCCAGGGGAGAGAGTCGGCTGTCCAGGTGAACTCCACCTTCTCCGGGTCGGCGACCAGATCAGACAGGACGCCTCCGGCAGGCTTGCCGGCGCGAAACTGGCCCTTCGGGCCGCGGGTGATCGAGATCGCAGAGACGCGCCGGGACGGAGCGATGTCGTTGATGATCGCAGCGGCCATGATGAGCTGGCCGTCTTCCAGAGGGTGGACGGCGTCCTTGATCATCGTGAATGACGGGTTGGTCTTGCGCTGCTCGGTGGTGATCGCGTTCAGCGGTCCCCACATGTCGACGAAGCCCCAGCCATTCTCCTGGGCGACTTCCCGCAACCACGTGCCGTAGTAAGCGAGGGTGGCGTTGTAGAGGGCCGTGTCCTCGGGGGCACGCGTGTTTTTGGGGCGGGCCCGGTCGGCTCGCGAGTCGAACATGGTGGGCGTAATGAGAATGGGAGTCGCGCCGATGTCGGTGATTCGCTTCAGCAGTTCCGTCATGTCCTGCTGGTAAGTCTTGAAGAGCGCATCGTCATAGGCTTTGACGGAGCCGTCGTTCATACCCAGGAGGACGGTGACATACTTCGGCTTGTAGGCCGCGACATCGCGGTCGAAGCGTGCGAGCGCATCCCAGGCCCGGTCGCCGCCGACGCCGGCGTTGTGGAACTTCAGACGCATCTTTGGAAACCGCGTGTAGAAGTAGTCCTCAACGTACTGCGTGTAGAGAACCTGGTGGGTAATGCTGTCTCCCAGGAAGACGATGCTGTCGCCATCCTGCAGTTCCAGCTTTCCGAGCAGCGGCTTCAGTTCGGGCTTTGCGGCTTCCACGGCCGGCGCCTGGAACGACCAGGCCGGCCGGGCGAACAGACCGAGCGCCAGCAGGGCGAAGGCGATGCGAGCAACGGGTTTCATGAGGGCTCCGAGGAACAGGACTTCGTGACGTCGGGCTGCTCATCCTATTCCGCAGGCGGCTGAATGACAGGCAACGGCCAGGTAGAACAGGTGTCCGTTGTCTCAACCCGCAAGCCGTTGAGGCCCCGGTGCCGCTTGACTCGTTGCTTCCTTTGCCGACAGACGGCTCTGACGGGCGACTCCGGGAGGGCGAAGTTTCGTGCTGACCAGCCTGAGAGCTTCCTCGCGATCCGGATCAAGGGGCTGCCGCCTGCCGAACGAGACCCGCCTCCGCTCGACCGGCAGACTTTGCCGATCTTCGCTCGAAATCGCATTGTGGCGACGCCTTAACTCCTGTCGATATCGAGACCGAGGCCCTGGCGATGCGGATTCGTCTGGAGAGAGAGGCCTGCGCCGGGGTATGGGAGACGGCGTTCAGCGAGGACCGCTGTCAAATTCCCGCGGAAGGATGCCGCGATGCAACGTCGCCAGTTTCTCAGTCAGATGATTTTTGTTGCACCGCTGGCGCTGGGGTGTCGCGGCCGGCAGGTCGCCCATGTTCTGCGCGGCGACCAGGAAGACATGGTTGGCAGCCACGAGGCCGGCGCCGAAACGTGGAAGCCGCTCGTGGCCGAGGCGACCTGCAAGCTGCTCGCGCGGGAGCAGGAGGTCGTCCAGACGTCGTCGGCCGAACAGATCGGAATGTCGGTCGAATCGGGGGACGGGAGCACAGCCAGCATGAAGGCCGTCAGCATTCTCGACGGTCTGCCCAAGAAGCGGGTCTGCTTTGTGGGAGTGGAGAACAAGAGCCAGGAAGAACTGGGCGACTACCGCGAACAGCTGTACGAGCAGATCGACACGATTATCAATGAGTCAAAGACGTTCGGCGTCGTGAACCGGAAATTCGTCGAAGCGGGTCTGCGTCAGGCGGCCCTGCGCCCGGACGACCTCTTCGTGCCGAACAATCGCCGCAACTTCGTCGCCATCATGGAACAGCAGGAGCAGCCATTCGACTACCTGCTGTTCGCACGGGTGACCAGCGGTACAACCGACAACAACGGCGACTACCAGCGCGACTATCTGCTGACGCTCGAACTGGTGAATGTGGCGACTGGCGATTTCGCCAAGGAATCGGCCGAACTGCGGAAGGGCTACCACAAGTCGAAGCTGTCGAAGCTCCGGAACTATGGAGCATAAGGTGACGGTCAACGTCCGGGGGGCCATCCAGACGGCAGGCGTCTTCGCGCAGCGGTGTGGACTTGCCGGCGCGCTGGCGCTGCTGCTGCTCGCGCCGGGGTGCGCCAGTCACGCCGACCGCATTGCAGCGACGCAGGGACACTACTTCCGTGGCGACCTGCCCGCCGCGCGCACCGAGCTTGACCTGTTGCTGAAGAAGCCGAAGCGGGACGCCGATGCTCTGCTCCTCGACCAGGCGATGGTGGAGCTCTCCTCGGGGCGGCCCAAGGAGGCGGAGCGCCTTCTGCGGACGGTTCGCGACCATTTCGATCACCTCGAGCAGAAGGACCTGGCCGAGGGGGCAACGTCGATGCTCACCGACGACACCCGGCTGGCCTACTCTGGCGAGGACCACGAGAAAGTTCTGGTGCGAGCCTTTCTTGCGCTTTCCAATCTGATGGCGGATGGCGGCGACGCGGAGGCGTACTCGCTGCAGGTGAACGCCAAGCAGAAGGAACTGATCGAACGGGCCGGTGGACTGGAAGCCCACCCGGAACTGGCCGCGACGCAGGTTGCCCTCGGGCCCTACCTGCGGGCGATGCTGCAGGAGGAATCGCGGGTGAATGCGGATGAAGTGGTTCGCAACCGTGCGATGGTGGCTTCCTGGCAGCCCGAGTTCAGGGACGCGCAGGTCGACCTCGCCCGGGCGGAAACCACGGCGCCGTGCGCTCCAGGGCATGGCGTGATCTACGTCTTTGCGCTCGTGGGCCGGGGGCCCGCCAAGCAGGAACGCCTCGAGATTCCGACGCAGGCGGCGCTGCTCGTGGCCGACCGGATTGTCAGTGCGGTGGGCAAGCACAACCTTCCGCCGACGATCGCGCCGATCCGGATCCCCGTCGTCGTGCGGCAGAACAACCGGATTGATCGACTTCAGGTGGCCATCGACGACCAGCCAAAGGGGGATACAGCCACGCTCGTCGACGTCGGCATGCTCGCGGAGACTCATTTCCAGGCCAAGGCGCCGGAGATCATCGGAAGGGCCGTTGCTCGGCGCGTCCTGAAGAAGGCCGCGGTTTACGCCGCGAAGGAAGCGACGGGAGCGAATACGGCTCCCGGGATCGATATCGCCCTGACCCTGGCGGGCATTGCGTGGGAAGCCACTGAGGCGCCTGACACGCGCTGCTGGAGTCTACTTCCAGATCGAATTCAGGTGCTGCGGATCGAGGCGCCGGCAGGGGAACACTACATCACGCTGACTCCGGCCGACAGTTACGGGCGGTTTGGCTACTCGGCCTTGTCACGGGTGACCGTGTCTGAAGGCCGAAACACGAGCGTGCTGGTCAACTTCCCGGACTCGCATCTCGTGGGGGAAGTTTTGACGAGCGACTGGTCCGTCCAGCGGCCGGCGATCGAACCAGCAGCGGCCCAGCAGGTGGAACTTCCCTGAGGGCGAACCCTGCGGAAATCGGCTGTGTCGGGGTGAGAGCAGAAAAATGCAGGAAGTCGGCGGTCAGCGGCGCTTGACAGTGATTGCCACCGGCCGGTAGCGTTCGCCTTCCGATGTGACGTCGCCCAAGGGCGGCGTTTCTTCGTCTGTGAGCGGCCAGCCGTTTCACATGCCTGTCGGATTCGTTTGAGAAACGCCTGGCGGTTGGACGATTAATCGGTGTCCCAGGGGGGATTAGCTCAGCTGGGAGAGCGCTTGCATGGCATGCAAGAGGTCAGCGGTTCGAGCCCGCTATCCTCCACTCACGAAAAGCCCGCGTTTCCCTGGGAATCGCGGGCTTTTTCGTTGGACGGCTTCAGTGCCGGAATATCCAGATTCTACAGATTCTGTGCCCAATTGGCACCCATTCTGTGCCAATCTGTGCCAGCGACTTCTCTGAATAATGTCTCCCTCAGCCCGCAAGAAAGCTGGCGACTCGCAAGCCGTGACGAAGAGTTCGGTACAGCAGCAGTTACTGCCATCCTGGCAGTGAGCGATTCTTGCGAGCTTGCTGCCGCTCCCGAAATGCGGAGACAGATCTGCTGATGCGGATGGGCTTTAGGCGCACCCTCGACGGCCGCTTTTTCGAAGGCGCAAAAGTTGCAAAGGCGGCACCTCGCCACGACACAGGGCAGAGGGCGGCACGCCGACTTCGGGAGCGTGCTTTGACTAGGTCTAATCTCGCGGCGGCAAAGGAGGTCCGCAGGAAATCTTGACGGCCCGGATCGTTCAAATGGGGCACGTGCGTCCAGCGATTCGCCAAGCTTTTCCGCGGTCAGGCGACATTCAATTCTCTACGGAGAGGGAGCTTGTGAGCGACTTCCAGCGATACATGCATCTGCAGGCAGGGCGTGCCTATCGAATCGGCGCTGCGTTTGATTCTTTTATCGACACGCAGATCGGGATCGGCGCCGGCACGAGGGAGCGGGCGTCGGCCAGCCATTCCGCCCTTCGGGGCTATCTTCGGGGCCTTGCGCAGGAGAATGAGGGCTTTCCGAGGATCTTGCGGGACACTGACCGGGATTTCCTCGGAGGGTCGTTTGCCCGCCACACGAAAATCTGGCCGCTGAACGATATCGACGTCTATCTGCCGATCGACGGGACTGGGCTCGTGTACTCGCAGGGAGGCTTCCAGGCTCCTTACACCGTTCTGACAGACGAAGTGCTTGATACAAACCCGCTGGCCGTCGACCGTGATCGGTGGTGGGACGGCGGATACCTCTCCTCCGCGAAGCTCATCAACGGCTTCGCCGAAGCACTGCGATCGAACTATCCTGTAACAACGCGCGTGCGGCGTGTGGGCGAAGCAGTGATGGTGACGTTATCGAATGACTTAGGATTCGATGTCGTCCCATGCTTTAGCCTGAAACCGCACGCTGCTTACGAAGACCCGTTCTATCTCATTCCGGACGGGAGTAACGGTTGGATCAAGACCAATCCAAGACTCGATCAGCAACTGTCGGACGAGCTTCATCGGAAGAACAATCGTAGCCTCCGACGCGCCGTAAAGCTGTTCAAGTGGTGGTCGAATGAGTTCGTCGGGGGACGCATCGAGTCCTATTACGCTGAGCTCGCGATCATGCGTGCGTTTGAACTTCAGAACAGGCTCGGAACGACTATCACCTCGGTTTCGGTAGGTACATGCGTTGCGTTCCAAGCAGTGCGTGACGCGGTTCGGGCAGGCGACCTTCCTCCGATTCTGAATGGGTCGCCGGCTGTGGAGTCTGGTGCTCTCACGACGACCGACCTGACCCGCATCAATCAAGCAGTCGCAAACGGCGACCGCGCGATTCGGCACGAGCAAGCGGATCAAATCGAAGAGGCATTCGAGGCGTGGCGAGCCGTTTTTGGGCACGAGTTTCCGACTGCCTAAGCGGGGCGTGGGCAGATTCCAGGGCCAAGCAGACACGCTCCCATCGAGCACTCAATGACTAACGCTATCCCGCGGCGGCAAAACGAACTCGTATATCTGGTTCGAGCCCATCGAGAAGCCGACCGCCAGGCTAAATACACGGCGATTGCGCAGATCACGCTCTCATTCGTCTCAGCCATTCTCGGGCCATCCTTGGCATGGCTCGTATCGCGTAACTATCCCGCATACGGGCCGTCAGCAAAAGCCTGGGCCGGCCTGATCGCCATCGCCACCATTGCAGTCGATGTTGTTTTTCTCGAACCGCGTGTTAAGCGATTTCGCGAGTTGAAGGCGCGCCTCCAGGATCAGTTCGACACAGCAGTTTACGATCTACCATGGAACGGGGTGAAAGCTGGCCGTCCTGTTGATGCTGGCGAAATTACCGCTCTCGCGGATCGCCATAAGGCAGCGTTTCCGGACGACAAGCCGTTTCTGGACTGGTACCCGGCCAGCGTGGGCGAAGTGCCCATGAGCTACGCCCGGCTCCTCTGTCAGAAATCCAGCATGAGGTGGGACTCATCTTTGAGAGATCTGTTTTGCCTGATCTACTCCGTCCTTCTCGCGTTGCTCGTGGGCATCGGCTTCGTGTTCGCCATGGCTGCCCATTACGACATGCAAGCCTTAGTTTTGTCTGTGTTGATGCCAGTGCTTCCCGCCGCTCTGCAGATCTGGCGGGAGCGGCAGAAGAACACCGAGGCAGGCGAGGATATGGATCGTGCGTCTCAGAAGGTGGAGGCGCTTCTTGACGGACTGCTCGCTGGCTCGCTGACGGACGACGAAGCAAAGCATCAGTCAAGGCTTCTTCAGGACGAGCTCTTTGATCGACGACGCCGGGCGCCTTCGATTCCAGAAAGGCTCTACCAGTACAAGCGCGACGAAGACGAAAAGAAGATGAAGGTTGCGGCTCTCGAAAGAGTCAATCAGATGAAACAGAAGCTCGGGCTTCCTACGGGCAATACTGTGAGTGGGAGTTGAGATGGGACTGACCCTGAATCAGATTCGGAGCTTGGCTGCGATTGTCCGGAAAGGAATCGAAGCCAAGGGGGCGGACTTTTTTAAGTGGATCGATCCGCCAAAGATTGAGGGTCAGCGGATTACTCAACCAACGAGCAAAGATGGAGCCCCCGTTGCTCGCGAGCTTTCCTTGGGTGAGGCATTCGCGGTTTTCGATCGAAAGCTGAACACGGTCTATTGTGAGCGCTTCGTCCTTGCGATCTGCACGGCAATCGCTGCGGCGAACGCCGGAAAAGATGTCGCGCTTTTACAATTTCAGAAGGAGCCCCATGCGCCATTCGACGCCACGGGTTGGGTGGTTCTGGCAATCGACGGACATCCTGTTTTTCACATCTCGCCCGCCGACCTTCCGCTTAACACGGTGAACGACGAGGGATTAGTTACGGTCGTCGAAGAGGGAACGGAAACGGCACACAAATACGCTTGGAAGAACACCACCAAAGTTGACGAATTCGGAATGCTGTTGGACATGTTGCTCTGAATCGTTTTGACGTCGTGTCGACCACGCTGCCCCTTACAAGTGTGCGCCAGCGGTGGTGACGGTCAGCGCCCTACGAATACGGATGGAGCACGTGCGTGCGTTCGGAATCGCTCACGCTGACCAACAGACCGTCGGGGAACTCGGCCAAGCCGACAATCACAAGCAAGAATCCGTTGAGTCCATGTGTCGATTTTCGAAAGCATTCCTGAATGCTGCGTTGATCGAGTGGTGATGGGTTCGGCACCGATTCAGGATGAGTATGCCAATCACCGACGAAAACGCGTCCTCGCGTTTGCTGGTCAGCGATCTCGCTCGCCTCGGCAGCTCGATTCGGAACATATGACACCCGAGTGCGACGATCGGATCGTCGCGGCCCGGTTGCCTCGACAATAGTCAGAACCAGGCCCGCTGTGGTGGCGAAGAGCTGTCCTCCCGCTTCGCGGTGATACCAGCGCGTCTGTCGATGGCGATGGAAATGCGCGAGCACCTCTGGTGCGAAGCAGATTGACTGCCCTGAGCTGCCGATCGGGTAACTAAGCATCGGGCTTCTTGCCACATATTGGACAGTCGCTTGCCGTTTCCCAATTCCTCTGCAGTTGTCGACTGCCAAGCACGCTTCCACCAGTCAGCTCTGCCCACTGCTCGGTCCACTGGCCGCCGGTAGCAATGAGGAGTCGTTCGGCGCCTGACCAAACTCGATGTGTTGATCTCTCCGGTGCCTCCAGGAGGCAATCCAGCGCAAATTCGGCGATCGTGGCACAAACATGCGCAAGTTCGATCGGTCCATACGGTTGAAAGTCTGCGCCACAAGCAGGTTCACGTCGGATTGTTGCGCCTTCGGGCCATCGGGCCACGGGAAACAATACTCTGCCATTTCGCGAGAATCCGCACTGGAAACAACCGCCTTCGGGGCGAATTACCACTGCGTGACCCGCGCAGCAATAGGCTTCCGTCCAGCCATACAGAATTGGCACATCGGGTATCTCTTCTGAGTGCCAGGTATTCAGTTGGCATTCAGACGACCAATCGCCCATCGTGCTGACGATTAGATTGCAGTGTGCGAGGGTTCCCGCTGACGCCCTGACCACCCCCTGCCATGACTCCCGCCGCGCCTCGATTTGGCGGATGTGTGGGAATCTCTTCCCGAGTTGTCGTGCGATCGACTCGGCCTTGCTCAGTTCAACGAACTCAGCGCCAAGAACATGGCGTCCAACATTGGACCAGGTCAGGCGTTCGGGGTCCACGAGCAAAAGGCTTCCCACGCCAGCGGACGCAAGGAGTTCTGCGACTTGTCCTCCGACTGAGCCGCATCCCAATACCGCCACGTGTGCCTTTTGGAGCACCATCTGGCGAGAATCCTGATCACGGCCGTGAACCCACGCCGCATCAGCGCGGTCAACAGTCCGTGGAACCACACGGCCATTGAGAGTCCGATTCGCCATCAGGGCCTTTGGAACTTTCCCTTTGCGAAATCCCTTTTCAATCGATTGATTTCCGAATTTAGAAGTGTTGCGAGAGATCGAGACGCCGATGAAGCCAATTCCGCTGGTGGACTCCGCACCGAATATCACGAGAAACTCGCCGCCGTCCGTACCTTGATGGCCGTCGAGCATCTGAAACAAGTCTGTTTTGTTTTGAGCTGCGAGCTCCTTCAACTTGGCAATTGAATCTGGGAACTCTGCTGGAACCGGCGGATTGTTGAGCCATATCAGCCCTGCCCGCTCGATCACCATTTGTTTCTGAGTGATGTCGGGGAACCTTGCCCGCAACCATTGATCTATCCCCTGCGGACTGTCGGCGATGAGAGAAAACTGCTGTCCGCGCCAGACGTGGACCTGGCGACTTGGAGGTCCCGGCACAGCGACGCTGAAGATCGGCCCAGCCTTGTGATCGCAGATGTGATCCCAGTACGAGCGGAACTCGTTCCTGAAATCAGCGTCTCCGCCGTTCGTGATCAATCTTTCAATTAGCTCCGTGGCACGCCCGAGTTCATCCAGGGCCGCTTCTTCGGGCAAAGACGGATCGACCGTCCAGGAGTTGGGACGTAGACAAAGCAGCCCGTCCTTTTCCACATGTGGCCAGGTCAGGAACGGCGGTGCATCATCAAGCGCAATCCGAGAAAACACCCACGGGGCGTTTTCGGGAATGAGCAGTCGCAGGCGACGAGTACGGTCGGAGAATTGAATTCGAAATTCCCAACCCGCGATGAATTTTTCACCGCGATATCGTGCTAATTCGTGCCACTCCAGCTTCCTGCCCGAGATGCCGGCAGCTGCGAAACGCTCGGCGATCCGACGAACCGCCTGATCGGGCGGGAATCCGTCACCCTCAGGCATAACGGCCGCCGCCGGCCTTATTGACTGCCACATGTGCGCCGGTCGCGATGTCGCGCACAAGTCCCGCAGTCAGCACTTGCTCGGCGCCGGCGGAAGAAGCCTTCTCCTTTTTTGGGTTCAAATCGGAGAAGTACGACGTGTCGTAGACGTCGTCCCAACACTTCCTCGCTTTGACCTGGGTGCAGTCGGATTCGAACAGCGGTTCGAGCCACCGGATCGCGTCGGACAACCGATCGCGGAAAAACTTGGCCTTTGAGTCGTCGGTGCCGTTCGTGACGGCCTCATTGGGTGTCACTGGGTTATTGATGACGAGACTACCGTTCAGGCGATCACGAATCGCCTTCATCGTGTCGTACACGGACGAATCTTCGCGGTCAGCGCTCTTCCGATACTGCTCCACGACCAGAATGGTGATTCCGAAACCGCTGAGTGTCTGAGGTTTCCACGAGGATCTGCTCTTCGCGAATTTCTTGATCAGCCTGGTGATCCGCCTGAGCTGGCGGCCATTTACTTCGTCAGGGCTCTGTTTCTGGTTCTCATCGTCGAACCAAGCGGTGACATCGCGAGCATCTGATCGTTTCCACTCGCTCGAAGCCAATTCGTAGTGAATGGACTCCTTTCCGGCCTCTTCAGTACTGACACGCCGATAGACCGGAACATCAACCTGATACCCTGCTCCGTACTGGACGCGAACGCAATTGGTATGGAGTTTCGGCGGCGTCTTGAAGCTGCCGTCATCGAGAGCATCCCGCACCATCTGACGCGCTTCGAGAGCCGTCATCTCCCCTCCACGAGGTCCCTTCAGCTTGTCTTTCTCGAAGTACACCCCGTCATCGATGTCGTAGTCCTTCGCAGCGTCCTGAGTCATGGTCTTCATCGAATAAGACCCCTGACTGTTGAACTCTTTGGGTGCGGGCTTCTCCGCCTTTTCGAGCCCTTTCTTCAACCTGTCACGATTCGCGCCGCGCCGGTCACGCATCTCGTCTTGTTCAGGTTTCGCGAGAGTCACCTTCTCGTCGTGGTAGCCCAAGACGTCCGATGCACAATCAAACATTGCCATCTGGTTCCTCCGGTGAACACCAAACTGGTTGTTGGGCGATTAGAGCATGCCCTGGCCCACGACCGGCGGTCGCGACGACAACAGCGGTTCGCAAGCGACGTGCCGCGCAACAACGGTTTCAACGCATGCGAGACCCATAGAATTGTACGCATTCGACCGGCGGAAGTTCGGTCTACCGCCAGAATGGCACGTGCGGGTGGCCGTAACAGGTAGCAGGAGCTGCCAATTCGGCGTGAGGACGGCAAGCCGAACTCCTTTTTGTGACGAATATTGCTCATCAAGGCGCTGATATTAAGTCGGTTGATAGCACCGTAGATCACTGACCTCATCTGTTGAATGCCGCCTTCCTTCGAGGAGTTCGCTGAGCGCTGGGAATGTGGGTTATCCACATCCCATTCTGCGAAGCTGCTGAGTGTTAAATACTTGTGTTAAATAGGAGTTACGCTGTGGATAGTGGTCATCAAGCAATTGAACTGTCGTCGTTTTTAGAATCGCCCGGTGGGTAAACTGTCGAAACTCGGTGTGTGAAGTGACGAAAAGCGGTGTGTAAACTGTCGAAGACTGGATACGGTGGGTGATCTGACGAAAGCGCCACACTGGTGGGTAAAATGACGAGCGCCGGTGGGTGATCTGACGAATCTTCTTGACTCGGTGGGTGAAATGACGAATGTCGTCACATGACCCAGGAAGTTCGTAGTCGCTCCCCTCTTCTCCCCGACCGTCGCGCCGCGCCGGACTTCTTCTCCTGCGACATTCTGGACGCTGCTCCCAAGGGGGACATGGCCTCGATGGAGCATCCCATCTTCTCGCTCTCCACGAAGCCGGATCATCACACGAGACGCTACGAGCACGGATCGGTGTTCATCGAGATCGCGCCTTCTGCGCACGGACTGGCGACTGTCCATGACCGCGACATCCTGATTTATTGCATTTCGCAGCTGATGGCGTCGCTGAACGACGGCAAGCCCCTCTCCTCGGTAGTGCGGTTCAAGGCTCATGACTTGCTGCGAGCGACGAACCGGGTGACCAGCGGCGAAGGCTACGCCGCCCTAAAATCTGCATTGGAACGGCTTCGTGGGACGCAAATCTCCACGAACATCGTAACGGGCGGCTCCGAGACGTTCGAAGTGTTCGGCCTGATCGAGCGAGCCAAAGTCGTCCGGGAAACGCGCGAAGGCCGGATGCAGGAAGTGGAAATCAAGCTCTCAGACTGGGTGTTCAACGCGATCCAGCATCAGGAAGTGCTGACACTCCATCGCGACTATTTCAGGCTCCGAAAGCCATTGGAACGACGCATGTACGAGCTGGCTCGGAAGCATTGCGGCAAGAAAAACGAGTGGAAGATTTCGCTGCCACTGCTGCAGCACAAATGCGGTTCTTGCTCAACCGAGAAGGAGTTCCGCCGGCTCGTCTCGAACATCGTGGAAGAAGACGGCAAGTTCAGCCACATGCCGGACTATTCGGTGGCGCTCGATGACAGCGACATGGTCATCTTCCGCAGCCGAGGTAGTGTCGCTTCGCCCGAGCTGCCGTTTGAGCAAATCCCGCTTCGTGGCCTCGATCCGGAGGTTTACAACGACGCCAGAATTGTCGCTCCCGGCTGGGACGTGTATCACCTGGAGAGAGAATGGCGTGAGTGGCTCACCGAGACTCCGCGGAACCCGGAGGCAGCGTTTATCGGCTTCTGTAAGAAGCGTTTTGAACGTAACGGGCGGCCGTGACGGCTAGAGCAGATAGCCGTTGGCTTTCAGCCACGGCTCAAGCGCTTCGTCGAGAATGTCGCTGATGCTGTTTGGCTCCGTCCCGCTCAATTGCCGCTCCAGCGAGGCGCGTTTTAAGAGCACGGCAAAATCAGACCGTATTCGGGTGCTGAGCGGGCTGCGTGTCACGGCGGAAGAAGCTGCTGAAGGAGTTTTCGCCGCCGGTTCTGCCTTGGCGACGGACTGCGAAGCATCCTTGAAGACGAAGGCTTTTTCGGCTTCGGTCGGGGTTGCCTTCATTCCTTCAATCAGGCTTCTGCGATCTGCCATAGTGCCCCCCTATGCCCTCGACCGTTTCGCTGCGAATAGGCGACGGGCTGGCTGCTTCCGGCAGGCCTGAGGGAGAAGCTCGCGCAGGAGCGTTTCCACTTCATCCGCGGCTTCCTTGGCTCGCGAGCCAAGATCCCAGACAGTGGCACCCTGCCCCGGCGAATCGGCGTAGATCTGCCGCAAGATCAGTGCCGTGTGCGCCATCGGCAGTCCCAGTGCCGAGGCGGCGTCTTTCATGTCCTGGGTCAGCCGGTAATTCTTTCCGACCATGCTGAGCACGATCTTGGCCTCCGGCTTTCCCTTGCGGATGTCCTGGGCCTGACGAAGTGCCTCTGTCGCCTTCGCTAGAGCCCTCACCTCCAGCATGGATGCTTTGCATGGAACGATCGCGAGATCGGCCCGGAGCAACAATGCACGGCTCGTTTCAGATTGGCTGCCAGGGCCGTCGGCAACGACATAGTCGGTGTCAGCACCCAGCAGCGGCAGCTCGTTTAGGATCATGTCGGGATTGTCGAGACGGATCGCTTTGACATCCGGAGCTGCTTCACGAATCCACTCGGAAGAGGATTGCTGCGTGTCGCAATCGGCCAGCGTGACGCGATGGCCCTGGCGATTCAGCCAGGCGGCGATGTGGACGGCCAGCGTTGACTTGCCTACTCCACCTTTCGAATTCGCGATCACAATAATCATGAGCCGAGGCTGCCACAGTTCTGGCGTGCTGGCAAGCATTATTTCCAGCAGCCTGTCAGGCATGTTTTCTGGCACGGTGGGATTCTGGAGAGCCAGAGAGCCGGCAGTCTGGGCTGCCAGGCTTCTGGAAGTCTGGTGAGCTGGAAATCTTTCATGGATGTATTCATTCGCACTGTCATGCTGGCATTCTGTCATGAAAGAAAGCAGTCACTCCGTCATGCTTTCGGGCTGACCTTCTGACATTCCAGCAATCATGAAAGCACGCAAGCAGTCAGGCTTTCATGAAGGCATTCTTTCCTTCTTTCACCGTGAAAGCGTCCTATGGGCAACCATAGGGGAGACGCCTGCGTAAATTCTGTCTTTCTTGATTCTGTTTTAGTCAGCTGGCTGAGCGAGCGGCATTCGGCCGCGACGAGGCCCTTCAACACCGTCTTGGTGCAACAGTATGGGCAGACAACGCCGTGGCTGATCGGCGGTTTCTTCTCGTTTGCGGACCGGCGAGCGGCCTCAGGCCAGGCATTTGAGAACGAACACTTCACTTGCGGAGCGAAGAGACCCCAAATATCTCGTAGCGGAGCGGTCGCGGCTGGTTCCGTCGGTAGTTGTTGTTCGGTTTTCTGAATTCTGACTGTTATCCGCTCGTTGGCCGAACAAGCGGCCTTCGGGCCGCGGAACGAGGACGAATGACCTTGGGGGCGGTCGTCTCGGTGTCCCATTCTGGGACCGACATTCTTCCGAGGCTTCGGCCGTCCTACTTGAACTTGACTGGCTCGCTTTTCTCTGACATCGCTCAGTCGGAGCGAGGGATTATGTCAGAGTCACAGGATAAAGATGATCGCGTTCTAGAATGGGCGATCTGCCGAGAGCCGCAACGAAGTCAATTGAACCGAGTGGGCTCCGGCTGGATTGGCGGGCAGCTGTCGGCAGGTGAGGTGGCACTCGCGCTCTGGAAGCTCCGCGTCGAATGTGTCATGCATCGGGAGGCTCATCCAGAGCCGAGCACTGGGCCACGTCGCCGTTGGACAGATTCCGCGAAAGCAAGTGAACCGCCGCGTCGGCTGGCTGACGTTGACCTCGATCTCCAGACGCTTGCCGAAGCGATCGTTCTGTATTCCGGCCGAGAGGGGCCGGACGGCGCCGAAGAGCGATGTACACTACTTGAAGACAAATGCATGTTCATCAGGGACAAAGCGAACGGAGTCGATCGCGCATTGTAGGAATCGCTCCGTCCTTCGGTGGCACGCATCGTCGTCTAGGTCGGCGGACGCCGCGTTGCGTGCTGGGCTGGTAAAAGGCGCAGAAACGCAATCGAAGCGTCATGACTCGCGCTCCGCACCGGTCTCTTCGGCATAGCGAATACGGGCGCGGTCGAGCGTGACGTCGAAGTCGCACTGGTGACGATCGCACCAGCGGATCAGATCGGCGAGCAGGTCGCCAAGCGAATCGTCCAGTCCGGAACCTGTCGCTCCACGGAAGACTGCAAGGGCCCGCGCTGCCCCCGCAGCTCGCCGGTCGTTCATGCTCTCAGGATCTGCAGGAAGAGGCGGCCGTGAAGGGGTAGGTTGGCTCAAAGTTCTCGCAGAAAGAGACGCTTGGTGTTTGCTGCCGTCAATCAGGTCAGCAATGCTGACCCAGCCGTCATAGATGTAGGCGGAACGGGCAAAAAGTTGATTCATCGCGCTGACGATCTGGCGAGCGGCCCGTTTGCTCGGAGCTCTGTCATCCCAGTAGGCGAGCGCAGCGATGACTGTGTTGGTTGGGAGGTAGACGATGTCGAATGTGAGATCGGTACCGTCGACGCCGTGACGGTAAGCAAACGGCCGGCGGTGAAGGTGTGGGAAAGTCATGAGCGACTCCTTTCGATAAAAATGGGCGGGCGTCATGCCCGCCCGGTTAGTTGAATCAGTCTTTCTTCTCCGAAGCGATGCGGAGGCTCAGCCGGCCGTCGAGCGGTACGCAGTCGACTTGGACGTTGAAGCCTTTGCCGTCCTTATGAGCCCACGCGGCTCCGATCCGAGTCCAGAACCCCTTTTCTCCGTTCGCACCGTCACGGACGTGGTAGACGATGTGCGTCGGGGCCTTTGAGCTGGCGTTGGAAGTATCAGACATAGTTGGTCTCCTTTTTCGTTGGTTCGCCAGGCTGCACCACGCGGCCTGATGTCACCCGGGCCAGACGACGCCAAAAGCCAAGGTCAACCAGAAAATTGGGGGCGACCTTCAGGGGGAGCCGATTCTGTGGTTGAACGGCTGGCGGAGGCTGTAGGTGACATGAATCAGGCCTGTGGTGTTGCCGACAAAGAATCCAACAGGGAGAACCACCCCAGTCTCTTACCTACGCCAGAGTGTCCGCGACGCCTACATGATGCGTCCGTGGGGCGGCCAAAGGTTCTGGCGGATCGAGTCGGCAGGCCGCGTCAGCCCTATACGGCATGGCCTGGACCGACAGAGTGCCTCACAACCGCGTTGGCAATTCAGCCGACTGCTTCGCATTCCATCCTTCGGAAGAGCAATTAACTTACCGGTGCTGCTGGCGTGCCAACAACAACGTTCGGGCCGTATCCGCTTGCCAGCACTTCTGTGACAGGGCTTGTGTCCGACGATCGCGTTTGCAGTGTTCGCGACCGGGTGCTAGGTGACTGGTGGTCACAAAAAGGCAGTTGCATCAGCCGTTTACGAGAGTAGCGGTGCCGCCGTTCGCCGAGAAGCCAGTTTCACTCGACGTGTCACAATCTAAAAGCTTGCACACAAGTGCCGTAGATGGCAGGGTAGAGAACACTTTCAGCAGGCATGCATGGAATCCGATCTTGTCACACTAAACGAGCTTCTTCAAATCAGGGCTGATCAAGACTTCACAAGTGTCGTCGAGCAACTACGGCGTGCTCGCGAGGTGTTTTACGAGGCCGTAGCATCTCGCTTCGAAGAGCCATTGCAGAAGCATTTGCGATCGCTCGCACAAGACAGTTACGAGGAGAAGAAGACGCTGGCTCGCTGGATCAATGGCGAGCTTCGAAACCTTGGTCTTGCGGTCAAGTGCCCAAAGACTGGCTTGGATTCAATGCTCTGCGTCAGCCGAGACCGCGCCACGTCAACTGGAGCATTTCGTCTACGCCCGTTCGTTGACAATACTCGCCGCACGGTCAGTAGCGTTGAACTGTTTCCGATGCACCTTACTCCTCACTTTGAGAGAATTGAACCGTTTGCAGACAAGTGGCGCTCTAATCTGCGCGACGAGGACGGACAAGGCGAACGCTCCCGTTGATCGGGCTATCTGTCGGCGAGTTGGCTGGCGAACCACCGGATGAACTCCAGGGCTGACGAAGGAAGCAGCAGTGAGTTCTCGACGGCGTTGCTGGCTGGGGGATTCGAGGAGCTATTGCCGGCCTCTGACGCACGGCTCAGAGCATTCAGAAGGTGCGATTCAACAACCTTAAGTATCTTCTCCATTCCCTTTGGTTCGTCGTCATTGCTGCTGTAGAACGCCAAGGTTGTCAGAAACTTGTTGTGTTCCCGGACGGCCGCCTGCATTTTCTCAGCGTCTAGGGCTCGGTCGGCAGCGTCATACATGCGTTGCCAGATGTGTGAAATCGCCTCATCGGCAAACATCATCCCGCTCAAAAAGGCGAGGCTGGCATGAAAACGAATGTCGTGGGTAATAAACTCAGATTTAACCTCGGGGCTGATTGGCTCATTCTTTCGCTGGGCACAGGACTCGGCCAGAATTTGCATCTTTGTGCAAAGCTCTGTCGGCACGAGAAGCCTTCCTGCTAGCTACTGCCAATGTTTGATGTCGAATGAGCGGCCTTGGCGGCGTTCAGTGCCCTGGGCCTCGTTTGGCCTACCGGGCTAGCGGCCTGTTGGCCGTCGGCGTTGCGTCGTCAGCAAGCATCAGGAGCCAGGGGCGCATTCAATTGTGCCAAACTGTGCCAAGTTGAGACATGTCGCCCACGGCGAGAAATGATTGACCTTTCTCGCGTTTCGTGATGCATAACGTGACAGCATGTTACGCATCACCGCATCCAGTCATTCCAGCGTTGCGAAGAACTATTTCACTGCGAAGGCAGCGGACTACTTCATCGATGGACAGGAACAGGAGCTGGCCGGCATCTGGCAGGGAAAGGGAGCGGCTTTGCTGGGCCTCTCTGGCACGATCAGTCAAAAGGATTGGCACGCTCTCTGTGACAATATCAATCCGCAGACGGGCAAGACGCTGACGGCACGCCAGAAGCAGGAACGCCGTGTTGGATATGACTTCACCTTCAGCGTCCCCAAAAGTGTGAGCGTCGTCTATGGCCTCACCGGCGATGAACGTCTTCTCGACGCGTTTCGCGCATCAGTCCGCGAGACGATGGAAGAGATAGAGGCCGAGGTCGAAACTCGCGTTCGCAAAAGCGGTAAGGACGAGAATCGTGTGACGGGCAACGCGATCTGGGGCGAGCACACGCATTTCACCTCGCGACCGGTTGACGGAGTTCCCGATCCCCATCTCCACAGCCACTGCTTTGTGCTGAATGCGTCGTATGACGACCAGGAAAAACGCTGGAAAGCGATTCAGATAGGCGATCAGAAGGCTGACGCGCCGTACTTCGAGGCAAGATTTCTGGCCCGACTCGGACAGAAGCTCCGCAGTCTCGGGCTCGACACGGAACGAACCGCCAAAGGGTGGGAGCTACAGGGCTTTTCATTGGCGACCGTTAAGAAGTTCTCCCGTCGAACCGAAGAGATTGAGTCACTCGCCAAAGCAAAGGGGATCGAAGATCCCGATGTGAAAGGCGAGCTTGGAGCGAAGACACGCAGTCGTAAGGCGAAGAATCTGACTCTCGATCAGCTGCGAAGCGACTGGGCGTCGCGACTCACAAGCGGCGAGCGTGATTCCATCTCGATGCTTGTGAAGACGATTGGCGGGGCAGCGATCAGCGAAGATCGTGGTGCCGCGCGCGATGTCGTTGTGAACGCTGCCGACCATCTGTTCGAAAGAAAATCGACGGTCTCAGAGCGGACGCTCCTTGCGGAAGCGTGGAAGCGGTCGGCCGGAAAGGCGTCGATCGAGGCAGTCGAGGATCAGTACCGACGGCAGGGTTTCCTCTCCGCGACATGTGACAAGAAGACGATGGTCACGACCCGGGAAGTGCTCGCCCAGGAGCAGGCGATGCTCACATTTGCACGGGATGGCCGAGGAGCCTGCAGATCGCTTGGCCGCGAGCCGTACGAGTTCCGTCACCCGGATCTGTCGGCCGGTCAGCGAAACGCCGTTGAACATGTGCTCCGGTCGCGCGATCGCGTGATGCTGATTCGAGGAGCGGCCGGCGTCGGCAAGACAACGATGATGCAGGAAGCGAGGGACGCGCTCGAATTAAGCGGCCATCGCGTATTCGCCTTTGCGCCGCCAGCGAAGGCGAGTCGTGGTGTGTTGCGAGAGAAGGGATTCGAGAATGCCGACACCGTCGCGAAGCTTTTGGCGGACGAAAAGCTGCAGGAGCAAGTCCGTGGGCAGGTGATCTGGATCGATGAGGCCGGGCTAGTCGGCACTCGGACAATGGTCAGAATCTTCCAACTGGCCGAGCAACTGAATGCTCGCCTGATTCTGTCAGGCGATCGCTTCCAGCATGGCAGTGTGGAAGCCGGATCACCCCTTCGCCTCTTGGAAACTGAGGCCGGATTGGTACCGGCAACGATCACTGAGATCCAGCGACAGAAGCATGAAGAGTACATGCGTGCGATCGAGGCGTTGAGCGAAGGCCGCTCCGCAGACGGCTTCAAAGCGCTGAATGATCTCGGATGGATCAGGGAGGTTCCGACCGACGAGCGGTATCGGAAGCTCGCTGCGGAGTACCTGGCTACTGTTGCTGGTGGTGAAACCGCCCTCGTTGTTTCGCCGACGCACCGAGAGGGTGACAAAGTCACTCGCGAGATCCGGGAAGGCCTGAAAACATCCGGCCAACTCGGTGAGGAGCACGAGCTTCCCATTCTGGTCTGTGCCAATCTGACAGAAGCGGAGCGGAGAGATTCCGCCAACTACGTGTCGACCGACGTTTTGCTCTTTCATCAAAACGCGAAGGGGTTTCGCAAAGGCCAGCAAGTGCTCTTCGACGCGGAGCACCTGCCGATGGCCGAGGCCGCACGATTTCAGGTGTATCGTCAGCGGGTTCTGAAGGTCGCGGTAGGCGAGACCCTTCGGATCACGAAGAACGGGAAGTCTCTGGAAGGAAAGAACATCAATAACGGCGATCTCGTGAAGGTTCGCAGCTTCAATGATGCCGGTGACCTGGTGACGGACAAAGGGACGATTTCTAAGAGTTGGCAGCATGTTGCTTACGGCTACTGCCTTACCTCGATGGCTTCGCAAGGAACCGACGTTCATCGCGTATTCGTCGCGCAAGGATGGGATTCGATCGCCGCCAGCTCGCGTGAGCAGTTCTATGTCTCAGCGTCGCGGGGCATCCGGTCGGCAGTCTTCTACACCGACAACAAGTCCGAACTGATGGAGGCGGTCAAGAAAACCGATGTGCGACTCAGTGCGACCGAACTTCTTCTGAAGGGACAGGGACGTCCACCGGTACCAAGCCCGAGTCGGACCGAAGGACGTCAACGCGAAGCGGAGAGGGCATATGGCTGAGTCGAGCGTTCTTGAAAGACTGCTCTCGTCAGAGACGCGAGGCCCGGCCACACCGCCGAAGTCTGACGAGGTTGTTGACGACTATGTTGCCTTCGGCTGGCTCCGCGGCGTCAAGGAACGAGCGATCTCACTCGAACTGCGTCGCAGGAATGGTAATGTGACCGCGATTGGCTATGCGTGGCTACAGAAAGTCGAATGGAATCCATCGACAGGTATTACCCTGTGGTTCGGCAACGAGAAGTTCACGATTCAAGGGCAAAACCTTAACGCTGAGGTGAGGGAGGACGTCCGACTATTCGACGGCCTGATACGGCACAAGGTGCCTTGGGTGCAGGAGTCTTCAACGAACAGTCAATTCGAAAGCGACGGGCGAAGCGTGCGAATCGAATCGATCACGCCCTGAATTCTACCGCCCTAACGCAACACTCGTGCTGCACTTGGTCGGGACGCACAGCGAACACGTTATTGGCAAGACGCGGCTGCTCCTGGTCGTCATTCCGTCGGGTTTCGCTCGCAAGCCAGGTGAGACGCTTCCGAACGTTCTTGAAATATGTCCCATTCCTCTGTTTTTGCTTGCGCTCCGCAGTCAACTGTGGCATTCTGTACGTATGAATGGACGTATGGAGGGCGAATGAATCGCAAGCTGACTATCTCGATTGATGAAGCGGTCTATGTCGGGTTACTGGCCACCGTTGGACGCGGACGGATCGGGGCCTTTCTCGAAGGCCTGGCCCGTCCGCTCGTGGTGCCTGGACATCTCGACGCCGCTTATTCGGAAATGGCGGCGGATGCCGGCCGCGAGCAGGCGGCTGAAGAATGGACCGAAGCACTTCTCTCGGACTCGCATGCTGCGTGGTGAGCTATGGTGGGTCGATTTCGGCCCGACCATCGGTAGTGAAATCCACAAGCGTCGCCCTGCAGTGATCGTGAGTAACGATGCTGCGAATCGCCATGCGAGCCGTGTGCAGGTGATTCCGATCACCAGCAATGTCGCCAAACTCTACCCGTGCGACGCCTCTCTCGCAGTCGAGGGCCGAGCCGCTCGGGCGATGGCGGATCAACTGATGACGGTCAGCAAGAATCGCCTGCGAGGAAGGATTGGAGCGGTGAGCAAGAGTGAGATGCGTGCCGTCGAGAGTGCCCTTCGGGTCCAGCTCGCACTGTTCTTTGACGCGCCCGCGGAAAATGGCCGTCCGGGGCCGAGAGCGACGGGCGGGCTAAAACCTGTTGCTCGATCAGTCCCCGTCCGGCCAAAGGAGATTTTACCCTAAATCCGAAGACTCTGCCGTTCCCGAACATTCATGACGGTTTGCTCGGCATGTTGGGCAGAGGCCGCAGTAGTTCGCTTCGATGAGCCCACCCGCCGGAACGATGTCGAGCCAGCCCGCGGCAACGGCTTCCTCCATGGAAGCGACGCCTTGTCCTGCATCGCATTCCTGGCAGGTTAGTGAGAAAACCGGCCTGTCCGGTGAAGGGATGTCTGAATTACTCGTCTCGCGGTGACTTCGACCATGGTCCATTTAACACATCCTTTAAAGGCAGGAGATGACTTGAAGTGACTTGCTCGCCGCCGCTAGGCCCTCAGAGCGTTGGCGGCTGCTGTAACCCGTGTAGAAACTCGACAGCTTTCGTCGCGAGTGACGCAGCGGTAAAGATCGCCCGTTTGTCGTCTTTCAGCACCTTCAGCCAGCATTCGAGATAGCTGGCGTGATCGTCTCGGACTTCCGGAGTGATGCCGAGATCTGCACAAAGAAAAGCCGATCCTAGTTCGGCAACCAGTTCTTCCGCGGCGTACCCGGCGTCGCCCCAGCGTTTGCGGCCGAGATTGCGATCCAGCCGAGAAGGATGCCGCGTCCAGTGTATCAGCTCATGGGCTAGTGTCGCCGCATGTGATTCCGCATCGCGAAACGTCGCGAAGTGCGGCAGCCGAATGTAGTCCTCCTCGATGGCGTAAAAGGCTCGATTGCCTCCATGACGAATGTCGGCCCCTGTTCCGCGAAAGAAGCTCTCCGCGTGTTCGATTCGCTCATGCGTCCGCGTCGCGAATGGAACGGTCGCAGTGAAATGAACCGGCAAACCCTCGATCTGGTCGGCATTAAACACGGTGTATTGCTTCAGAAATGGCTGGTCGGTCTCCACCTCATCGCCCGCCTCGTCCGTGCCCTTCTTTTTAAACGTGCTGGCATAGACGACCGGCGAGCCGCGTTCGCCCTTCTTGACGTGGGCCTTCAGTTCCCGTGCCTGCTGAAACGTCAGCCAGAATGGCGACGTGTAGCCGTTCAGTTCGGATGACATCCACAACGACAGAACGTTGACTCCTTGGTATCGCTCCCCATTGTGCCGCAAGGGTCGCGTGACGCTCCCGGCGGCATGTTTCACCTGCCACGGCTGAAACCAGGGCCGAACGCCTTGCTGGAGCTGTTCAACGATCTGATTTGTGATGCGGGTATATACATCCTCGCGGAGTGTCGTCGCTTTCATGGTTCGCCTTCCTTCTCATGTTGACTGTTCTTCACTTGGCAAAACGCCATGCGTTTGGGGCAAGGGAGGCGAAAGGCCCAAGAGCACGGGGAAGTTCAGTCAAGGCCGACCGGCGTGGAGGGCACCGGTCTGCACGCAGCGGAGCGAAGGAAGACTGGGAGGAGGCCGATAAGCCGGTCGCGCGGGCCCCAGCCTTGACGGAACTGGGGTGTCCCCACGTAACGAAAGCCCGGAGACGCCGACAGGCGTCACGACGTTTCTTGCCGTCAGCGGACGGTCGCGTCAGCCACTGATTACGGCTTCGGTATTTCGGTTTGCTGTCCGAGTTTATCTGCGTCGCCCACCGCGGAAGGGCGGTCACTGGGGCGATTGCAGAGTGCCCGAATCTTTTCGATGTAGCCGTCCATGTAGTGATAGGTGAGGGGATCCCAAGCCCCCACGGCCTCCGGAGGCGCGCGCCTGGCGGACCGCTTGCGCGTGACGCGGTGTGCTTGGCGGACCTGTCGGTCAAGCTCTCGCATCTCGTCCTCACTCATCAGTTCGAGTTCGGACTTGGGCTCAATGTCGACGACTCTGCCTTCCGGTAGCCGCCCACGCCGACGGTGTTGCGCTTCGCTGGCGGGTCCAGTCGGTGCCACCCCGGGGGGCCGCCATTCATAGTTCCCGTCGTCGGTGAGCTGAGCCCGTGCACCGGCATGACGGTACTTTGGAATCAGCCGCGTGATCGGATCGGTCTGGTTCACAATCCGCAGATATCGGTCATTGAACGTGTCGTGCAGGAACCCGCAGAGGTTCTCGCTCATCACCAGCGGCTGGCCGAAGGTAACGATTCCATGCACCGAGATTCCCTCCTCCTTCAGCGCCTTGAGTGTGAAGGCGGTTGCCAGTGCTCCTCCCAAACTGTGGCCCGTGATCCATACCGTTTTGCTGCGGGCGCCGAGTCCGATCGCCGCTTCCGCAGCGTCGTCGTAGATAACGTCGAGTGCTTTGGAAAAGCCTGAGTGGACATGCCCGCCGAACTGATCCTTCGCCAGTCCTTTAATGTCCGTCACGATGTCAGCAAGTCCCTTTGTGCCGCGGAACGAGATGACGACAGCGCGTTCATCGGCCGCGACAAATCCTTCGGACGATTCTTTGGACAGCGGCCGGACGACAACGTTCGTTCCCAGGACTGAGGCGTGGGCGACTTGATCAGGAGCCTCGTCGTAGGAGATGTTGGCGAGTGTGGCCAGGGTCAGGACGGTCTTCCACCGGATGCGGTCGCCCTGTGCGGGCGGCGTTGCCAGTTCATCGAACGAGGCAACGGCAGCCGGCAGCGGCTCCGGCACAACAGGCTTGGGCTTCGTTCCCTGGTCAGGCTTCGGAGCCGGCTTCTTGGCGGCAGGACAGCCCGCGAGCCAGACCGCACAGACCAAGGCGATGGCCAGAGATTTTCGGTTCGTTGACATGTTCCTTCGTTCCTCCAAGTTGCGGAATTCGTCGGGGGGAGTTTTGCCCGACTCAGTTCGACTCGCGGACTCCCAGCGCGATGCGAAGTTTCTCCGCCTGCTGTTCTTTCGACAGTGTCGAGCGGCGTTTCAGGAGGTCATTTGCATCGTTGATGGAGTCACGATCATCGAGATGCTCGTTGAGCCAGCGCTCGTGGCCGGCCCTGATGCGAGCTCCGCGGCCAACCAGTGCCGCCGGGTGCGAAACGACGCTCACGCAGATCACGATAAACTTGCGAACCGAAATCATGGCGATCTCCCAACTACGATCCGAGGGGCGGCAGACATACCGCCTCATTTCAGGATCGCGAAAGTGGGGCGCCACGCAACGACAGATTGGCTCTCTCAAGCGTGCCTGAAGAAGTCACCGAAATGCACCAGCGCGCCCAGGCGCGCCTGGGCGCTTGATGTCACTCTCGGCCGTCCTCAAGCAGATCGCCCAGACGATAGAAGGTCTTGCCATTCGCCTGTCCGCCTTCGCGAAAGGCCGGCTCGATCTCGAGCTTCTTCACCTTTCGACGAATCGACTCGGCCGTCCGATTCAGACGGACGGCGACCTGCGCTCGTGATAGCCAGAGATCCTGTTCATCCGTGGTGACTTGGTTGTGTTGGTCGACATCCGCGATGCCGGTCAGTGGCGTCGCCAAGGCACCCGCCTCTTTTTCTACTGCCTCGCAGATCTTCGTCAGGTCAGCCAACGAGGTGCGGAACTTTGCCACTTGGGCTTGGGTATCTTTGCAACGGAGCCGCTTCTCCTCGTCCGTTTCCGCAGCAGTAAATGTGTTGGCGATCTGGACCAGCTGGGCGATACGCTCAATGAGTGTTGCGAATTCTTTGAGCGCCTTGCGTTCAGGCCTCGACGCGGATGCTTCCCAACCCGCGTTGAGCAGATTGTCCGCCATGACGGCCCGGGCCTCAGTGATCGGCAATGTCCTGAATGCCGACTCCACCATTTCGGCACCGCCGGTTTTCCAGGACTCAACGACAGTTTCCTGGAAGACTGTTTCAAGCTGCGAACAGTCTTCGGCCAGCCGCTCGACGGCGGCCCGCACGAGGCCTTGGCATGGACTATTTGGCACTTAGAGCACCCAATTGCGATCCGTGCAATCGATGTGAGGAGAGTTGGAACGTCGCCGCCGCTGCTAGCCGCCTTAGCCCGACACCAACTCGTAAAGCCGTTTGCCCTTCCGCATGGATCGCAAGTATTCGAGCTTCTCCGCGATTGACTGTTCGTAATCTTCGGACGGCTGATGCTTACTTCCTTGAACTATGCGCAAGCTCTGCCCGACAAGGAGTATTAACTCCTTGCCCTTTGGCCTCGTATCTTCATGTGTGGAGTACCACGCATTGAAGTCCACGAACGCTGCGAACGCAGAGCGAACAGTGAGACAGAACCTTAGGTTCTGTTCCTCGGCATCGATTCCCACTCGACGCGCCTGTTTCGCATCTACGACAAGCTGGCGCAGCACGTTGACAGCATTCGCGAGGCGCTCTTGCGGCGTCTCGCGAAGCAATGGTCGAGAGGAGGACTGAATTTGATCAGTTGGTTTTGTCGGCGAAGTCATGGCTTTTGTGCTCTCGGAATCTGGCGTCATGTCCGACGATCGAGATCTGCACAGTGCGGGAAGATACAGTACTTGTTTCGTTTAACTTTGACGGACTTCTCTTACTGCGTGACAGAGGTTTTCAACGTCTCTGAGAATCCGCTTCACTTCCACCAGGCCGACATCCGCATGCCAGGACTTCGCATCCTTCGTGCCGACACCGTCATAGCCAATCTCCTCCGCCCGGTGAGCTAGATCATAGAGCGTGGAACGAAATGGGCAGCTGTCCGGACGCGCGTCCGCGGCACAACGGCAATCGTGCGCTAGGTTTAAGAAGCATTCTGCATGAAATTGGATCGATTCTGGATGCGACGGGCGAACTTCCTTTCGGAGATGGTAAGCCAACGCACTGACAGTCTCCCGAAGCGCAAAGGCAGTCCTGTCGATGGGATTCTTTTCCCAAGGATGCATTGTTGAGTAGTTCCCCCGAACTCGGTCCTCAGACCTAAGATCTCAGATCTCTGGTGATTTGCGGTCACAGCGTGACAAGCCAGAGGGAAGGGGGTCTCGCGTGCGGTGCAGACGTTCGGCAACAGCCCATTTGCCTTCATCCAAAATGAAAATGAATGTGAATCGGGAAATCATGTCGACTGACCACGGAGTGTCAAGCTCGAATCGATCGCCAGGCCCGCACGTTGTTCGCCGGGCGGCCGTTTAACCGCAGCCGGAAGAAATTTGTCCTGACGTGGAGGCATTCAAAACTTGTTGACTTTGTGAGCGGTGTGAGGCACGGTGGCACGACAGACAGAGTGGGCAATCAGCAGATGACCGAGCGGGCCAGCCGAGCCATTCATTACGGAGAGATTTCGTTTCCAAGCGACAAACTGACGATTGGAATGCTTCGTTCGGCCTATCCCACAGAGTTCAATCAACCGATCTCCGACGATCCGCAACCGAGGCAACCAATTTTCTTCTGGCGCACCTCGGGAGAGCACTGCGCCAAGGAGGTCGTTGGTGGGCTGCTGGAACGAGAGCGCCTGGTTGCAGCGACGGCCGCGGCAGAAGGCGCATCGCTTGTGGCGCCGCTTTGTGATTTGCGTGCGATCAAGCGGAGGATCATGTCGGAGTACATGGCACTAGGGCTTGCCCAAGGCGAGTACGAAGCCGCTGAACTGATCCGCAGGCTTGAAGACTCAGCTCGCGCTGCGGGAGCGAACTTCGGGAAATCCCGTGAAGCGAGCAGGTAATCTGAGTTGGATTTGATCGTGGGCTGCACCCGGCAAACGATCTCCCCGGCGACGGAAGTTGCTCGGGATGTTTGCAACGCGACTAAGGCGGAAGTTTGCTCAAAACAGCGTCCTGCAACCACGACGGCACGGCTTCTGTTCTCAGAATCAGTTCATCGCCGCCAGTGATCTCGGCGAGCAAGAGGGGTTGGCTTCCAGAGTTGTCAAAGAGATACGCTCGATCGGTCTTGCGAATCGCATCGAAGAGTAGATCAAGAGATCGTGCATAGCGGGCGAGGATCTTGTCCTCTGGAACCGTGTGCCCACCGAGAACAACACGATTATGCACCCGCGAGACGTTAATCGCCGGGTCTTCGGTTGCGATGTAGTACAGGTACGTCCGGAACCCGTGTGCCTTGGCAAGATCGAGCAAGGCAACCTTGTCCTTGGACGACATGACGGTTTCGAATGTGAAGGAAAGCTTCGCTGCGATGAGCTTCCGACGCAGCCAGTCCGAAAGGACCGAGGCGAGATAGCCATCCGCAAGCGCAGGCGGCAGCGTCAGCAACTGGTGATCGACCGCTAGCGACGTCAGGAGCGAATCGCGTTGAATCGGGTCGAGGAGCTCGGATTTTGCAAGAAAGTCCTTGAGCTCGTCGGGAGATGTGGTGATTCCGAACGCTGACAAAGCCAGCCGCCCGGTGGTCGCCAGTTCCTTCTGAATGTCGTCCGGATTAACGTAGACGCCGAGCAATTCCGGCGGGAGTTCGGCCTTGAACGTGCTCTTGCCAGACCCGTTCGGCCCGGCGATCATCCGAATCCGAGGAACGTTCGCACTCACGAAAGCTTGAGTGGCCGGCCAACTTTCACACGCACGCGTGGACGGAGATTCTTGATGGGCGTGCGCCCGTCCTTCGTGACTTCGTAAAGCACGCCGGAGTCAGCAACGAGAACTTTCTGCCCGGAAGCGATCGCGTTTCGGTACGCCTTGCCCACAGCGACCGCCGCCAAGTGCGGAATCTCCGACTCTTTCTGCTGTAGGATCTGGTCGTTGTCGAGCTGCTTAGCCATCGAGACATTCTACCACAGCTGAGGGGGGCGGAGAAGGAGAATCTCACGTAGGGATGACGCGATGGGCCGCGCGGATGAGGCCACGCGGCCCATTCCTTCTTACCGCTGCTGCGAGTAGCTAGGGAGTGGCCGCCGGATCTGCTTCAAGCTGTGGCATCTCCGGAGCCGTTGCGGAAGGATGGCTGGCAAGATCGGGCAGGGAGCAGAACTCGAAACCATCGCCCGTGCTAACCAGACCGAAAAGGACATCTGCGTGGCAATTGGTCTGGCAGAGCCCTCCAGATTCAGTCGGACACTGGGAGAACGGCATAAACCCGACATAGCGCCAGCCGTACAACCGCTTTCGGCAGTCCGGGCCGGGAGACACGACCGCTTCGTAGAGTCCAAGCGGTACGCGGTAACCTTTAACGGTCATTGAAAAGTCCGCGCATTTGGAGGGACCACCCGCCGCTGCGGTCGGCGCGCCAAAAGCTCCGGCGAGGCCAGGAACCTGGCCGAGAAGTTCAGTCACCTTCGAGTCGACATCAGCATTCAGTGTCTGCAATGTGCCATTCTCGAACAGAGTGACGGTCGTGTTGTTCGTTCCGAAGCCGACGCACTGCTTGACCACGTATTCTTCCGTGAAGTCAGGAAGATAGGCGATGGACAACTTCACATGGTCGGGAGCCGACTCCGCTGGCTCAATCTGCAGATACGGCTTGGAGCGGTAGAACCGCACGCCTTCATCGTTCTCGCATTGGAGCCGCCGGATGCTGGTCTTGGCACAGCCAGCGGTGAATACGCACAGCCCCATCACAAGCGCATGGCGCCACATAAAGCCCCTCCCTGGGGAAAAGAACTCGAAGCCCACCAATTCCGGCGAATCCTTTCGCCACGAATAGGATCGACGATCGTCAAATTGGCAATGACCGGGGAAATGGTAAAAACCCTGAATAGCCGCGAACCGGCTTAGTGGAATCCGTCCTGTCGTCCCGATCGGAATTTCGAGTGCGTCCGCGTTAGGTGGAGGGGATCGCAAACTTCCTCAAAACTGACGTCGCCACCGTCCCTACAGGCGATATGATCCGTCATGGGCGTTCTACTCAGGAGATAACGATGGCGGGCAATCACGTGCGGATCAGAGACCTTGAAGCAGGGGATGTTCTGCTTTACCGGCCGACCGATAGCTGGAAGAACGTAATCTCCAAGATGATCCGGATGATCGATGGGGGAGAGGTCAGTCACGCCGGCATCTATTTGGGTGACGGACAGGTCGGCGAGGCATTGATCGCCGGAAATTCCGGCGTGAACCGAAATTCCGTTGAGGTAAGCTTTGACGGGTGCGACTGGGTTGCAGTGAGACGGCTTCCTGGGAAAAGAAATGACCTGCGTCCCGTCCTCGCCGCAGCCACAACGATGCTCGATCAGAAGAACCGCTATGCGTACGAGCAGATCCTGTTGCTTGCCGTGCTGCTGCTCACGCGAAAAGTGAAGTTGGAAAACCCCATTCTGCGGAAGATCATCACCACGACGATGGATAAGGCGAACCGCTGGCTCAGCGCGATGCTGGGCGAGGGGCGTGAGCCGATGATCTGCTCGGAATTCGTCTATCGTTGTTACGATCAGGCAGACGAGCGGGATGAGGATCCGTATTCCCTGCTGATCGGAGGGGGCGGCCCAGTAGCCGCTCAGGGGCGGTTCATGCGTCGACGCAGGCACGCTGCGTCACCCGCTGCGGCCGCGCAGGCGCCAACGATTCATCCGGAGAGCCTCATGGCGCGTTTGGCAAACAATCCGCCAAAACTCGCCATGCAAGCAGGGCCCGCGGCCGCTGCGCCCGCCGATGAGACGGCCGCCCAACCGGACCCGGAATTGATAGCGCTGATTAAGGCCTACGAGGCCTCGGAGCATTCGCCGGTCGGTAAAGCCATGCAGGCGCCGGCAGCTGCCGCTGCGCCCGACATTGACGAGGTCGAAGCGAAGGCGGGCGAATTCGCGCAGCTCCTGCAGATGACGAAAGCGCCCATGCAAGCCGCAGCTTATGGCGGCGTGGAGGACGGGCCGACGGAGGTGATCCGCACGATCTCAGACTTCGTCACGCCCGCGGATCTTTGGCGGACGGGCAGCCTCTCGTCACTCGGAGCGGTTTATCCGGGCCGCTGATGCTCCGAACTGCGCGTCGGCTTGCGTGATCGTCGGCAAGTGGAGATAACGCTCGGCATGGCCGGTACGTTCGTCTACGTGGACGGCGAGTCGCACTACATTCGCGCCCAGAATTCTTGGGCGGCGATCCATGGTGCGGATGCTCATCTGCGCGATTTGCGCTACGTGGATGAAGACGGCGATTCGCTCGTCCTGATCAATCCGGCAGCAAAAGTTTTCTGGACCCGGCGGATGCATCCGAATGCAAACCGGATCACTTATTTCACGGCCATTGCCGGAGAGCCGAAGGCCAAGTTCGAAGTTCAGAAGCAGCTGCGAAGCTTTTCCATCGACTCCGAAGTGGTGCATGAGCCCAAGACCCGAGCTGACCAACGCGCAAACGCCTTGAGGTCCCTGGCTCTCATTGAGAAGGCCAAAGGGGTGGACATCGCGCTCGCGGTGCGGATGATCAGCGATGCCCATCATCACGCGTTTGACGAATGTCATCTCTACACGAGTGACGTGGACTTCTTACCGGTGATCGAGCTCGTGAGAGGGCTCGGAAAAAGAGTCTTTGTCCACGGTTTTTCTTCTGGACTTGCCGAAGATTCGCAGCTGCTAGTGATCCCAGATCGCTTCTATGACCTCGAGCAGATGCTGAGGGAAGAATGCACACGCTGCGCTTCCGTTCCCCCCCAGTGCGAAGGAGGAGCGTAAGCCATGGCCGTGCCGACGATCATGAGATTTGAGCTGACGACTCGCGATCACCCGCGTGAGCTCTGGCAGCGTTTGATGCCGCAGGGAAAAACAGCACTGAACCGTACTGCGTGGCGAGGTAAGGAAGCTCGCAGCTGCGGCATCGTCGGAGTCAGCATTCGCTCCCATTCGTCGGAGAGTCAGAAACCTCGCATCGCGGATGTGACCGTGGCCTACCGTCCGCAAGGCTACATCAACTTCGTTGGCGGAACCCGCTATGACGGGTGGACAGCACTCGTGCCAGATCAGCCGAGCGGTGGATTGCTTGGCGGTGAGCAGAAGCCGGTGGACGCCGGCCGCGAAGCCCTCACCCGCCGGTACGAGGTCTATGGAGATACGGAGTTCAATGCGATCGACTTCGGCGAGCTCGTCGAAGAAGTCCCGGTTCGCGACGAGACATTTGCCGACTACGAGACGGTCACCAGCCAACTCCTGTCAGGTGAGGCGGCGTTTGAGATCTCTATGTCGACAACGTTTCTCGCTCATCGCCGACATCGGCCTGCGGTGAAGATCGTGATCGGATCATCCAGGGGCGGCGTCAGGGTGGATGGTTTCGGCACGCGACTGACCTTCATTGAGAGCCACACTGACCGACTCGAAGAACAGCTGCTCGATGAAGTTACCGAACTTGTGAGCGGACTGATGGAAGGTCGCTATTCGATGAATAACATCCGGTGTGGCGACTCCATCCTGGTTGATTTGAGCTCGCTGGTCGTTGACCAGCGACCTCTGGCTTCGGGCCTACAGCCCAGCTTCGCGTGCCTCGATCAGTTCGCATCCAAGGAATGGTTACTCGATCTGACGAAGAGGCTTCGAGCGACCTACGCTGTTGACGTAACGCCGGTCATCGGAACGAAGTTGGGACTGCTGCTGCGACAGGAAGGCACGAATTCGCAGGATCACTGAGGGCACGCTTGTCCTCATACGGTCACGTGATCGCATTCTGACGAGCAACGAGTAGAGAACCGACAAGCTCAAATTCCGCTTGTTTCAGCGACGCCCTTTCGCCGCCTTCGCGGAGGCTCCAGGGACATTGACAGCGTCCGCTTCGAGCGCGCGGTCTGCTGAGTCGTCCAGTTGAAGGCGCATCCAGTCCGCGAGCGGCCGACGGTCCTTCTTCGCCGCCGCCTCCCAGCGAACCAGCTGCGCGTCTGTGACCCGCAAATTGATGCGTTCCCCCTTCGTCGTCATCGCCCCGTCGTAACGGACGACCGACGTACATCGCAAACACACTGGTCACCACGGGTAACCATTGTGCACCAGTGTCGCGCGACAGTACGCTCTTCGTCAAGTTTGATGCCTCGCCGTTTGGCAACTTTGTCTGGGCGGCGGTGGCGGTCCGCTTGTCATCGAAATGATCGAGGGGAACATGACTCGGTTTATTGCGGCGGCCGCGGTTGCGGCTCTTCTTGTAGGGCAGCTGTCATTCGCTCAGGGCGGAAACGGTGATGCTGACGAGCTTTCGCGAGCGGCCGGCTATTGCCAAAGCAGCGACTTCGCCACCCAGGCCAAGGGGTTCGCGATCTATCAACGCCTGGCCGAGATGGGCAATCCCAAGGCGATTGGAGAACTCGGCAACTGCTACGGAAGCGGTGTCGGCACAAAGAAGGACGACGACGCGGCGCTGAGCTGGTACCGGAAAGGGGCAGAGTTGGAAAATCCCCGATCCATACGTGGAGTGGGAACGTCTTTCTACCACGGCAAGGGAGTCCGTGAGGATCGTAAGGAAGCTTTCCGGTGGTGGGAGAAGGCCGCCGGCCTCGGCGATGGTGGCGCCATGCGGAACATCGGCATCGAGTATGAGCATGGCGGCGTGGTCGAGAAGGACGCCGCAGTTGCAATTACGTGGTACAGAAAGGCCGCCGATGCCGGTGATGCCGGAGCAATGCAAGCTCTGGCGCTTTGTTACGAGAACGGCATGGCCGTCGCGCAGAATTACACGCAAGCAGCCCTGTGGTACGAGAAGGCGGCTCGCAACGGTAACGCGGATGCAATGAACAATCTCGGTGTCTACTACTCTAGCGGGAGAGGGGTCGCAAAAGATCTCAAGCAGGCTTTTTCCTGGTTCCGAGACGGATACCTCGCGGGCAATCTTGAAGCGACGCGGAACCTCGGAATGTGCTACTTCAACGGCCTTGGAGTGGAGAAAGACCAGGAGCGGGGGGCGACCTGTTACTGGAGTGCTGCCAGGCTGGGGCATGCAGACGCAAAAGTGGATTTAGGTCTCTGCTACTACCTGGGCCAAGGGCGGCCAACCGATGCTAAAGAGGCGGTGGCGTTGTGGACTGAAGCAGCAGAGCTCGGAAACTTCCGCGCGCTGTGTTCATTGGGAATTGCCTACGACACAGGCGTGGGCGTCGCGCAAGACACCGCGAAAGCAAAAGAGCTGCTGAAGAGAGTCGCGGGTCAGGACAACGGGCTTGCGGGTAAGTATCTGGCCCAGATGGAGCAGCGCGAGAAGCCGGCCGCTGTTCAGCGAAGACCTCAAACGTCGCCCAAAGCTCCCCAATCGACTCGGCCATCATCTGCTGAGGTCAACAGTGCCGAAAAAGTACTGGAGGCGGCAGTACTCCTCGGCGGAGCTGCCCTGCTGTTTGGAATGCTGTCGACCGACGAGTCTTCGGGAAGGAAGAGCGGCGGTTCTATCTGTCCTGAATGTGGTGGGAGTGGCGGAGGATACAATACTCCGACCGGGGGCGGTCCGGGCTCTGCGTACTTTGTCCGCTGCGGCGTTTGCAGCGGCACCGGTCGGATCAGCGACTAGTGCAGGGTTGGGCGCCCTGGCGTTGGCTTGGGCGACGTCACTCTCCTCGTCGTGATTCGCGATTCGAACAGGCATCTGGAGGCACTTTTCAAATCGATATCCGTTCCACCGTGTTTCGAGTGATTCGACGCTGGCGACGATCATAAAGTCGCGTCGTGCGCGGATCCGCGTGGCCGGCCAGTTGCTGAACCGCTTCGAGTTCGACACCGTTTTCGAGCAGGTCAGTGATTGTGGTGACTCGAAACGAGTGCGGCGAAAGGTGCGTGGAAAGGCCGGCGTCGACCAGCCGACGCTTCATCATGCGGTAGATGTCGTTGCCGGAAACTGGCAGACGGGTTAGTCGGCCAGTTCGCCCGATGATCGACCGGAAGAGCGGAGCCTCCTTTGGCTCGTCGCGCCAATCGAATGAATCAAGGTAACTGAGAAGATGGACCTGCAGGTCATGGCGAACGGGGATCTGCCGCGACTTTCCGTTCTTCTCCGTAAATCGCAGCTGGTACTGCGAGCCATCCCAAGTGAGGTCACCAATCCGCAGATTCGCCGCAGCGCCGCGGCGAGCGGTGGTGTAGATCAAGACGGCGATGATCGCGACATCGCGGCGGCCGACCGGATGCGTCGGGTCAATGGTCGCGAGTAATTTGCGGGCGTCCGCCTTCGGAATCTCCGGCGTCTTGCCCTCGGCGCTGTAACGCTCGCCACGTACCGACGCCGCGGGAGAGAAGATCAGAATATGCCGCACGACCAGATGATCGAAGAACGCTTTGATTGCACTGAGCGCGAGTTTCTTGGTAGGGATGCTTCCGCGATGCTCATCGAAGTAGCGACCGATCATGCCGGGCGAAATATCGCGCAAGGCAATGTTCTGCGATTCCATCGCTGCAAGGAATCGGCGGATGTGATGAGTGTAGGCCGCACGTGTGTGACGGTTCCGGATCTGGCCGCTGAAGAACTCTTCCCAGCAATAGCGTCCAGCGTCGCCAAATGCGGCGATTGAGTTCGGGAGCCAGGTGTCAGTCTTCAATCCACCTGATTGCGGGCCTAGGAGTACGTTGTTGTATTCAGTCATGCCGCATCATCCTTTGCGGCTTGCCGTGACCGAATGAGAGTGACATTGGCCCCCACTGGAGTGAGCGCCATCCGCTGCTCAGCGGTCAATATTTCGGCCGCGAACTCAACTCCAGTCGCGAGGCACGCACGATCAGCGAATGACAAGCCGTGAGGTGAGGTGTGCGGAAGAAGCGAGGCGGCTGCGGTCGCCCGGGTGCGATCAAAAGGCACTACGGTCAGGTACTGTCGTTCGAGAAACTGATGCGCCGTGATGATGTCGGCCCCACGTTCAATCAGCTTTGTGAAGACTTCGCTGTAGTTGACGGCCGACATCGTTGCTCCATAGAGCACCGGCTTCACCAGGTCCGATCCGGGCTCGTCAAGGAATGCCGCCAGCAACGCGGAGGCGTCGAGCACCACATTAGCCACGCGGCGACGTTTCGCCGGTTGGCGCTCCTTCGCTCTCAGTTCTCTCGCGTGCCGCTTCCGCGTGACGATCCGCCAAGAGTTCGTCGACCAAACTCACGCCGGCCGGCACGAGCGACTTAAAGTAATCCTGGGCGGCCTTCAACGATTGCTCGGGTGTCTCGATTCGGTACGAGTCGCCCGACGGCACGACAAGCACTTCGTCCCCTGATGAGAGGTGAAGCTTGTCTCTGACCCGCTGCGGCAGCACGATCCGCCCCGACCGGTCAAGTTTGGTGCGGTAGACGTGTGAAGGAATGGTCCCGATGTCGTCCATGACGTTTTCTCCTGTCTTGGCATGTTCTATCCAGCAAGCCACAGAACAAGCTCAACGTCAATCAGAAAGTGAATGCCCAACTAGGACGTCCTGACGATCTACTGCACCATAACGTCCTTTATGAGTCGCTAGGGCTCAGAAGGTTAATGAGCATCCGAGGGCCAGATGGATTCCCACGCCGGACATGCGAGTGGCAGGCCGAGACGTGGTTCCGCCTATTCACAACTGTGGCATGCTCTTCTCGAGCGTGAGCTATTGGCGAAGCGTTTTAATCGACTGGGGAGAGAAGAACTCCACGCCGGTGTGCGGGCTCGTGCAGGCCATGCGGTCTTGAAACTGAACACCCTCACATATCGCTCCAAAGAGCAGGCGCGGTTAGAATAGGTCACGACTACTTTGACTTGTGTTTGTTCACATGGATTATGTCTATGCGCTCGACTGTTACATCTGGACAGTCTCTGACGAGCACTGAGAGTGCTTTAAGCTCACCAGGCCGAGTGAAGCTCATTGTGTCCTTTGTAAGTTCGCGATCGAGTGGGATCTCCTTCTCGCCGAGAACTTCGACATCAGAGTATGCCACGATGCCGATGCATGGTTTTTGATCAGAGTCTGGAGTCTTTTGTCGCCGGATGGAGAACGAGAGTTGCTGCTCGCCCGCATCAACGAAGAACGAGGGGGACACTGCCCCCTCGAACCCCCATGAATAAGCGCCTGGTTTCAATGAACCGGTGACGGTCCTTCTCTGCCGAAGAGATGTCCCGGCAGAAGCGGGCCGGGCGACTTGGAGATCTGCTGTCAATTGAAGAGTCGAGTCACACCACCAGTATTGCTGGAGATCTCTAGCTTCTACGCCTTCAAGTGGAACCGAGTGGAGCCAATCGGTCGCCAGCTGAGGTGTTTCTTTGCCGGGTGCCTTGTCGACCAAGCGGCATCCGAGGAGCTGGAGTTCGGCACCTAAGGGCCATCCACGACTCGCCTTGTCGACCGGCCCTGCGATGTCGGCTGACGGAGGTGATAGCGACAACGTTGTCAGAAACCCGTCGAAAAAGTCGTATTCATCCAACACGTCTGACTTCGGCCGCAACCAGACTGTGCAAGAATAGACTTTGCCGTCGGCAGGAATCGAATGTTGTTTCCATCGACCGTTGTAGTCAGTCACAAAGCCATCCGGGAATCCAGGCTGAGCGCAGAACGTTACTGGATCGGACGTCTTCGGTACCCGGACAAACAATTCGATCCAACGGGGCGTCTCGGTAATTCGAAAACCTGTGTGCTCACGCCCTCCTGGGTTCAAGCTGACGTTGGCATAGACATTGGTGCCGAATCCGGAGCGCTTGAATGCGAACGCATCATCGACAACGTTCAAGTTCATTTCGAATTGAGCAAGGGGCGACGCGCCATCCAGTATGTTGGTGTGTGCCGGCAGGTAGTCGTGATCCTTACGTCGCGAATAGATAACCAATTGAGGATCGATCGGGCCGTACTTGTGTGCGATTGGCTGTTGAAAAGCGGTTGGGTCGCCAAGATGGATGAGGTTGAAGGCGAGAAGTTCGCGTGTCGTGCATTCGCTCGGATGCGGAGATGCTCGATCCAAATTGACTGTTTTTTTAACTCGCAATTTCACCGGGCCGTCGCCAATGTCCGACAGGCTCAGTCCGGTGGCTGTGGCCGCCAATAGACTGTGCTGAGATTGATTCGGAATCTCCTTGCCGGGATACCTTGTGAAGGTGACGTCGCTTCGCCATTCCGGAGTGCTCAGCAGGACAAGCGACCGTCTTCGTAGTGAGGCGGCGATGTCACTAAGAGACTTGGGCTTGCCGCTGTCGCTTGCCGACGCATCGATCTTTTGGGAGATCGGTACAGCGTCTTCGCGGTCGCGAAGGAAACCTGGTACTTCTTTTGTCGACCGACAGGCATCCCAATCGATGTGCAGCGGAATGCCACGGTCGAACGCGTCCTGCATTATGGTCTGCAGGCGGATGCCTCCACTTCCAAACTTCTCGTCGGACGCCAGCAAGAAGTCGCCCTGCGGAGTCTTGATGGGTTTCTCCCCTGTGACTCCTAGTCGCCATTCCCCGTGTCCACGCAATGCAATACGTCCGTTTGCAGCGCGACGCCCACCTGTTCGCGTTCGTCTACCGAAATGGACGTCCATCCATTCATCGATCTCGTCATGAGCTTGACCCGACGTGGAGAAGTGAGAGTCGCTGCAGTTGATTTCGTGCAGCTGCGTTCCTGGCGCACGGCGGCGCTTGTTCGCTTGAATGAGACGTTCATTGATTGCTTCCACCTTCGCCTTAATCGGGTTGAGCTGCTCGGCTTGGTTGCGAGTGGCGTCGAATCCGATAGAGATCGTGACTTGGTACCGTCCCCAAGCGAATGCTTCCGCGTACGCCAGTGCTGGGGCGATCACTGCATCAGTGTCGTCCAGTGTTTCATGTTGGTAGTAGGGAACCATCACAATTAGTAACGCGGGATCTTCATACAGTGGTACCCGTTGAGCGAAGGCTGGGCGTGAAGAGAGCGCGAGCAGCGCTGCGGTGCAGCACAGATAGCACCTAACTCGAGCCCCGAAACGCGTGGGGAATGTGAGCGAAAGAATGAACGCAATAACGTTACTCACGAAAGTTGTGCTCCTGAATCAAGGCGTCCGTTTCGTGACGCAGGTGAACGTAATTGATCATTCGGATGCCGTCCCATTCAGTCGCGTCAAAGAGCTGTCGCAACAGGCGCCGGACTTCAGCGTCCTGGTCGGTCGATGCCAAGTCTTCAAGGAGTTTGTCAGTGCGCCCGCCGAATCGGATCGTCGAAAGAGAGATCTCTGGCCGCAAACGAATCAACAGAAACGTTTCGCGGCCGGAAGCCGGAAAAATATTGGCTGCCGTCCAGACGTCGTTGGGAAAAGCTAGCCTTCCGCTCTGTCGCGATGCGATGTGCTGTACCCCAGCGAAAGTTACCCGATAGAGCCCACAGTCGCCATTGCCACCTGCAGTCAACAGTTTCTCAACGCCATCGCGCGAATACTTGTCGCGAGAGCGAAGCATGAACTCTTCAGGTCCGTTACCTAGGTTTTGGGTTTGGTTGGCAGGCAGCTCAGCGATCCGCTGGACAAATGCCAACGAGTTGAGTGGCTCAATGGGATATTGCGGCCAAAAAGCCCAGCTAAGTCCGGCCGCAATCAGCGCCGACGCTGCACACAAGGAAAGTGTCCTTTTGGCTGAAGCGCGGCCGCACGAGTTCGGCCGATGTGACGACGTTCCTCTGGGCAAAGAGTGACTTCTTTCTGTGGACAGACTGGCGACATGTCCGAGAACTTGGAACGCCTCGCTGTCCATACGCTGGGGGGCTTGTGCCGCCAGTGCCAGCAGCGCAGTTTCTAGATTCGGGCGAATCTCAGAGCTGTCGGAAGTGCAATGTGACGAATCCGCGAGGTAATTCACCACTTCAAGAAGAATAGGAGCGACTCGTTGTGCGCTGCCCGCCGCGACCGACTCCGCACCGTGCAGGGCATGTAGGGTGTGGGCGACTGCGTCCAGCCGAGAAAAGCGATCCCGAGCAGCTCTCAGGAAATGGAGCACCGCCTGTTCGAGTGTCGCGCGGGCAGTCTCCGAGGCTTCGTCAGACTCGCTCATTGTCCCAACGATCTCTGAAACCAGAGCGAGCAGAAGTGTGAGATCCAGTGACTGACTAGATAAGAAGTCGTCCAGCTGCTCACGCCGGTAGCCGGTGAAGTAAGACTTCGAATGATCGTTGGTGGAGATGGAGTTACTCATGGTCATTCTTTCCTTCTCGCATTTCTTTTTTCAGCACCAACGTTACTCGCTCGAGAAGCTTCTGCAGCGATCGGTGCACTCGCCCCCGGCCCAGATTTCGCTCGACAACTTGCCTGTTGTTACAGATTTCGGACCAGAAATGACGCCCCGACATTTCGCGCACGAGAGTCGCGTCGAGAACCGGGCGGAGCTTCTCCATCAGGTCGTTTTGCTCGGCGTGAAGCAATTGGATGTCAGCGACTTCCAGGCCCCGCGTTTCCGCTACGAAGGTGGCTGCCCTGCTGATCTTGCGTTGACGTTTCTTATCCGCAATGTAATCGGCGACTTTGTGAAGAGTGACTCGCGAGATCACCGCGTTCCAACACTTGGGCGGGGCGTTGGGGGGGAGGTAACGAGTTTGAATGTCACCAAGAACGCACCAAGTGATCTCCTCCGCATCTCTTTCATGGCCTACTGACTCTCGGACGGTAGCCAGAATGCGACCGAAGTACCTGTCCACGATCTCCAATGATGGTCGCCGAGGTCGGTCGACGTACTCCGGCTCGCGTGCTTTACGGTTTAAACCCTTTGAGTCCATGCCATGCCCCTGCATTGCCGTTTTGCAGCCAGAGTCGCCCAGCCCGAGATGTGCGCACGCGAAAGTTGTTCACTTTTCGCTCCCATCGTGCTAGGGTACACGCGTACACACACTGGAGGGCTATGACTGAGGATGCTGAGATCGGGTCGCGGGCGATTGAGAATGTTCGCCGGACGGAGTCTGAAGTGGAGGAATGGGCAAGCTGGTTGAAAGATGAACGCGCTCCAAAGGAGCAAGGAGCACGGGCAAGAGATCTGTTGTCGTCGTTACGGTCGCAGATTTCATCAACTGCGTCGTGGACGGACGCTTCGCGATCAAAGATCTTCATCGCCAACCGATGCAGTGAACTCATCGACGAAGTCCACAACGCCGCTCATCGATATGGCTTGCAATTGGAATCGCTTGATGCAGAGCGGTCTCCGGGACCGTAGAAGCGCAGCCACATCCACAGTGACGTCAGCGCTGCCACTCTGAGGCTTCGGATGTGTCCGCGTTTTCGCATCTGTTCGATTCGCCCTCTACGGTAAGTCTCGCCAGCGAGCCGCTCCAGGTGCGTGGTGATTGACCGAGAATGAGCTTCAGAAACCTGGAGAACGACGCGCGCGCATCAGCTCTCACCTGCGACTCCTTGGCTGACGTCCGATTTCGCCGCATACGCATCGGCGAGGCGACACCAAGCAAGGGTTAAACCGGAGAGTCGCTGTGGGAAGCACCGAAACTGCTCTGATCTGTGTGTCGCCTGACTTCCTTGAGCTGAGGCGAATCGAATCTCCGCCTGCGCCCACAATCTACGAGCGCCTCGAAGAACATCAGCGACAGGAGGAGTGGGAGCGCCGAGAACTGCTGACGGTGTTGCAGTGGAACAAGGACGTCTTCATTGAAGAGTTTAAACTCGGGCCGCTCGATGTCGCGCTCTGCGTGGATCGGCTTCCCGCGAACCGCTACGGACATTTTCGCCATGGCTGGAATGGTTTCGGTCTACGCGGCGAAATCGCGCTGAACACTTTGTACATGGATGGGACGCGTCCATTCTGGAAGTGGCTGGCGACACTGTTGCACGAGCTGCTGCATGCACATCAAGAAGTGCACGGGAAGCCCGGCAAAGGCAACTGTCACAATCGAGAGTTCCGTGAGAAGGCGGCCTCGATTGGTCTCATCATCGACGAGAAGGGCGTAACGCAATACCAGGCCGAGAGCCCATTCATGGACTTGCTGAAGCGCCTGGGAGTTGCGGTACGTGCCGAAGAACTGATCCCTGAAGACGGACGCAAGAAGGGGGCGTCGAAGCTCAAAAAGTGGAGCTGCAGCTGCCCAGTCAATGTCCGTGTTGGTGCGAAGGACTTCCACGCGAAGTGTCTCATCTGCAACGAACAGTTCGTTCTTCAATCTTCGTCATGACGGCGGGCGTATCCGCCGACTGACGACGCTTTCGCTCTGCTGGAACTCTTCGACGGACGGAACTGCGCAGATTCCGCGCGCCAAGCCCCGGTCTGACACGACTGAGTATGTGACCGCCGCAGCGAGTTATTTCGGCCCGCTGCACGACTTGTTGTCCTTTTCAGGAGTTGATGATGAGAACCAATGGAAAGAAGCCTCGATGGATGATGTCGAAGACGTCGGCGCGAATACTGAGCGCAGTCGGGTACACCATGGTGTGCCTGTCCGCGATCGCCCTTTTGATGGGGCCAAGGGAAACAGTTGATGACCTTCCGATCCCATCGGCAATGCGCCCGTACGACGTTCCGCTGGGCGTTGACGTGGCGAGCGACGATCAGCCGACCGAGCACATGGTGGTGCCGGTTGAGATTGTTGACCTGTCTGCGGAAATGACGGAACCCGTCGCCGACGAACAGTCCGTCGAGATGAAGGTGACGGAGATCTCCTCCGGTCCGGCATGGCTGCAAGATGATGCAATCGAAAAATGGATCGAGGAGTCGGCACCGAAGGTCAAGTCGCTTGAGTCGGCTTGCGGCGACAAATCGATTGCGGCCTTTGACGAGATCCAGGCCCGATTTGCGGAGTGGAAATCTCAGATTTCCGCTTACGTTCGGGAAGTGCTAAGCCTCGAAAGCAAGTTCCAGCTGGCTTCTGGGCTCGTGCAATGGAATGAAGATCATCGTCGACATCAGATGTCGGCCCTCGAACGCCATCTGGTCACCTTGTCGGAGATTGATTCGCTGATTGCAGAGATGGAGTCCCGCATCACGCAGGACCATTTGGACTGCGACGACGCAGCATTCGTCGCAGCGCGCGTTGATGTACCGGCTGAATCCACACGGCCACTTGCGCTTGAGATCGAGCGCGAAGCAATCGCGTCCTGCTTCGAGCGGATTTTGAACGCCGCTGAGTCCGTGTCAAAGGTTGATGCAGGGGTTGCGATCGGAACAGAAATCGTGAGCGACCAGGTTGCCGATTCGATCGCTCATTCTCTCATGGATGCACTCGGCATCGAGCGCACCTTTCTGAACACGGTGATCGCTGAGGACCTTGTTCAGAATCTGACTGATCCACTCGCGCAGTCGGTGTCACAGGCCATGGTTGATACCACGAACGAGATGACGGTGTTGGTGCAGCAAGAGCTGTTCAACATCGAGCGAATTCTGATGGTTGGGACTGACGGAAACGGCGGAGTCATCAACCAGGTCTCGACCTTCGACGAACAGCGCCGCGAGCATCGTCTACGTCGACTCTTCGATGCCTATACCGCCAAAGGTGCGTACTGACCGTGCGTAAGCCGTATTGCTCAATCCTCATGCCCAGGAGTTACAACGTGAAAGCAACAATCATTCTGATTCTGTGCGTAGCGTTCGTGCTTGCTCCTCGCGTCTCTCGCGGAAGCATTCGATCGATGTTGCAGAGCGCGACCGAGATTGTCACGAAGAAGACGGTGAAGAAAGGTGTCAAGGCGGGGGCCGAGCAAGTGGGCGAAAGCGTCACTCGGCTGGCCGCGAAGCATGGCGACGACCTGGTCAACAAAGTGTTGCACCACGTCGGGCCAAAAGGCGTAAAGCTGGCCGAGGCAGCGGGTGATGAGGCCGGGATTGCTCTTCGCATGCTCGCCCGTCATGGCGACGGAGCCATGGGGATGGCGGGGCGAACCTCGGCCCGGAAGCTTGTCAGTCAGTTTGGCGATGATGCAGCCGACGTCATCGTGCGTCATGGCGAGGTAGGCGAGCGGATCGTCGGTCAGTTCGCCGAACCAGGCGTGAAGGCGCTGATGTCCGTCGGCTCCGATGGTGCAAGGCGGATGGCCATCATGGCCGAAGGCGGCGTGCTGTCCACACAGCTGATAGATGTCATTGCGACGGGCGGCCAGAAGGCGTGCAGCTTCATTTGGGAGAACAGGGCGGGGTTGGCGGTCGGCGCGACACTTACTGCCTTTCTTGCATCGCCCGAGACGTTCATTGATGGCGGTGTGAGCTTGGCCAATGGGATGGCGGAACACGTCGCCGAACCGGTGATCGAAGGGATCATCAGTCCCGTCGCCGGAGTACCGGTCGAGCTTGCGAAGGGGGTTGCATACGGGACCAATTGGACCGTGATTGTGCTTGCCGGACTCATCGGAGTCCTTTTCGTGACACGGTACGCGCGGCCGACAAAGCGAAGCTTGGCATCGTGCGGCGTCGCTGCTGTGCAGTGGTTCCGAAACCGTCTGCGTAGGCCGATGCGAAAGGAAACCTGAAGAGGGTTTTGCCATGACGGGACGGGCATGTCGCTCGTCCCGTTTTTTCTGCCCAGTCAGGAGATCGCAATGTCCAAAGCCACTTCGACGATGCAGCCCGCTCCGGTCCAATTGGTCGCAATCGACCAAATCGATGACGGGCCTAATCCGCTACGCCTCGATCTTGAGATCGAGTCCGATGAGATGCAGGAACTTGTCGAGAGCGTTAAGGCTCAAGGCGTTCTGCAACCCATCGGCGTCTATCCGTCGGCGAACCGATTCGTGCAGCTCTTCGGGTTTCGCCGAAAGCTCGCCGCCAGTATCGCGGGTTTCACAGAGATTCCGGCCAGCATTCTGAAGGCGCCAAGCGGCCCGTCAGAAGTGCTGGTAATGCAACTGCAGGAGAACATTCAGCGCCTGGACGTCGATCCCGTCCGGTACGGAGAGACGCTCAAGGCACTTCAGGACGAGCTTGGTTGTACTCAACAGGAGCTGGCGCGAGTCGTCAGCCTCAACCCTGTGAAAGTGACGCGGCTGCTTGCCGCGGCCAGACTCCCGGAGGAGATCAAGGCGTTAGTGGGAGATAAACGTCTCCCTGTCTCGACCGCCCTTCAACTGGGCCAGCTGGGCGAGGTCGAGCGATCGCAGCTGCTTCGCCAGGCACTTGCAGGGCAATTGACGCGAGACGAGGCCACACGGCGGAGACGTGCAATCAGTCGACCGCCCTCGACTACGTCGGCGGTAGGCAGGGTCACTGTGCAACTGGACCACTGCCGTCGGGTCACCGTGACGGGCGTGTCAGCGACGTTCGAAGAGTGGATCCGAGCCCTGCAGGATGCCGTCGCCGATGCGAAGCAGGGGATTCGTCAGCGACTGACTTTCGACACGTACAGGCGGAGGAATGGTGACTGTTGCACGGCAGTCGACGAACCGATGCCTGTGACGGCAGCGTCAAAGTGACGCTGCCTGGCGACAGCGATCAGAAGGATTCGTACCACCCTAGATCACAGAGGCACTCATGTACTTTCTCTCGCGATGGCTGCTGAGAATATCTGTTCTGATATGGATCGGGGTCGCCGTGCTTGGTGCAGTTGCGTCGTGGCCAGTCTCAGGCTTTGTCCTATTCGTGGCGTATGCAGCGCGCATGGTTCGCCGCCAGAAACGAAGCTGGGACACCATGGGAAGCGCGCGTTGGGCAACAGTGCGGGAGCTTCGACAGGCCGGGATGTTATCGTCTGACTCTGGAATCATCCTTGGTCGAGTGGTGGACCACACGAGCTTTGCGGCAACGGCCGCGGCGGTCCTATGGGGACGGAGTACGGCGAAAGAGGCGTGCGAGCGGTTCAGATACATTTTCAAACGCCGTCGCTATCACTTGGTGCGCTCAAATCGGGCCGTTCATACAGCGATTTTCGCTCCATCTGGCGTCGGCAAGGGTGTGTCAATCTGCATCCCGTTCCTACGGGGATGTTCCGACTCAGCGGTGGTGCTTGACCCGAAGGGCGAGCTTGCCAAAGCAACCGCCGAATACCGCAAACGCGTCTTCGGTCATGACGTCGTGCTACTCGATCCATTCTGCGTGGCAACGAAGTCACCCGACTGCCTCAACCCACTCGATTTCATCGAGGCGGACAGCGCCCTCGCACTCGATGAGTGCAACGATCTCGCGAAGGCCTTGGTCGTTCGAGGCGATGAGGAGAAGGAGCCGCATTGGAATGATTCGGCCGAGGCCTGGATCTCCGCCTTCATTGCTGTGGTCATCCGTTATGGTGAGGACCATGGGACGCGATCGCTGCAGACCGTCCGAGAGCTACTGAGTGATCCGAAGAGGCTCGATCTAGCGATCAAGCTCATGCAGGAGTCGGACGCGTGGGGCGGGATGCTGAGGCGAAGCGGCGGTCAACTGCTCCATTTTGTGGATCGTGAAAAGTCCTCAACTTTGTCAACGGTTCTGCGACAGCTGCGGTTTCTGGACACACCGACGGTTGAAGCGAGCACGAGGCACAGCAGCTTCGATCCTCGGAAGCTGCGATCCGGAAAAATGACGATCTATCTCGTCTTACCGCCCGAGCACAGCAAAGCACTCTCTGCCCTGCAGCGCATGTGGATCTCAAGCCTGTTACGGTCGGTCGTCAAACAGGGCTTATGCGACGAGCAGACCGTCCACTTCGTTTTAGACGAGGCATCCAGCTTGGGCCGGTTGGAGGTGCTGGACGAGGCCATCGACAAGTACAGGGCCTACGGGATTAAACTTCAATTCTACTTTCAGAGTTTAGGCCAGCTGGCGGCCTGCTTCCCGAATGGACGCGACCAGACGCTACTTAGCAACACCACACAGATCTACTTTGGCTGCAATGATACAGCCACCGCAGAAATGATCAGCAATCGGCTGGGCGATGCGACCGTCCTTCTGGAGAGCGGCGGCACGAGCACAGGGACCAGCCGGCAATACACGATGGGCTGTCATCCGAGCGAAAGCTCGTCTTACTCTCGGAATGACAACTCCAATTGGAGTCTCCACGGCCGGCGACTGCTCAAGCCGGATGAAGTCATCGCGCTCAATCCGCGCGTGGCGATCACCTTCACTCCAGGCGTGAGGCCGCTCTGCACATGTCTGGTGCGTTACTACGAAGAGAAGCTCTGCGACGCTCGTCCAAGCCGGTGTCGCCGAATGGCCCGTGCAATTGGAACGTTTTCGAGTTCCGCCGCAGTCTTGGTGTTGAGCCTGTTTTTTGCGGGCGCGACTACCGTGATCATCGACTCCATTCTCATGCCGCGACGTTAGTCGTTCTGATCCCCTTCGCAATTTGGAGTACGTCTGATGTCAAAAGAAACGGAGAACAAGCTATTCGAGGGGCTTCGGACGGCGGCGAGTGTCGCCGGACAAGTCGTCCTCGGGACGCTCAAAGACATCGCATCTGATGTCGGTCAAGAGGGAGCCAGGCAACTCAGACACGGTGCGAGCGAAATCGCCTCGTTGCCTTTCACGGGGCACGGCTATGTGCAGTACGGGCGCGACCAGGATGCAGGCCGTACTGACACCGAACGGCACGGCGTACTGGGGAAGATACTCGCGGCCTCTCAGGATGTTTCGGAGCCCCATTCGCCATCGAAGGAACGCGATCACAACGAACTCTATGCCTGCATTGAGAGGTAGCAACCCGTGACGAAGATCTTGAAACGTCGACTTTCGTCCACGCAGCAACACGCCTTTTCGTCGGCCTTGCTTACGATCAAGGATCTAGGACGCCTTCTTCCGGCGTCCCGCCGAACGATTTATCGGTTGGTGAAAGATGGAGACCTTCCACCCCCGATCCGAATTGGTTCACGACCAAGGTGGCTGCCGTCTCAGATATCTGAATGGCTTGTCAGCAAGGTTACTTGGGTCGACGACGCCTCCGACGGAGGAGATGCATGACCAGCGACCCTCGCCGTGCGGCAGCTCACCGATTGGGACGTGATTGCCGCCGAGTGATCCAACGACTTCTGTTGCAGTGGGAGGTCCGAGATTGCGATGAAGAGTTCGAGCGAATCATTTACGAGGGAATCTGTCAGCTCACTGCCGCTCATGACTGTGGCGACCGTCGCGAGACGTCTATCGCACTCGACGTCGACAATCTACGCGCTGATTGAAAGCAAGAAACTCCCGTGTTATCGATGTCCAGGTATCCGTATCAGCGAAGAACAGCTTACCGATTTCCTCAAGACGTCGCAGACGCCAGCGGACGGTCCGAGCGCAAGTGCGAAGGATCTTCGCCCTCAGCTGAACTTCGTCCGTTGACGTGACTCGGAAGCAAATCGGCTTGCTACCAGACTCTCGACCCATTGCCTCCGCCGGCGATTCTTCCGCTAGACTGGACGTTTACGTATCCTCGGAACTGCGTTTGCCAGCCTCGGAACCGGGCCACAGTTCATGAGTCGCTCTCACCGGGCCACAGTTCATGAGTCGCTCTCAACCTGTTCGCGACGAGTCCCCGCTCGACCCGTCGAGTGCTCGAACGCATGTCCCAGGTCCACGGCCCACCAGTGCTGGTCTTTCGAGATCCTTTGGACGTTATCGCGTGGAGAAGCTCCTCGGCCAGGGAGCGATGGGCGATGTCTACCTTGCCGAGGACACTCAGCTCTCACGCAAGGTCGCTCTTAAGATCCCCAAGCTGGATACCTCTGATTCCGATGAACGACTTGAGCGGTTCTACCGCGAGGCCCGTCTCGCCGCGACGGTTCGCAACCCCTACCTCTGTCCGGTGTATGACGTCGGGGAGATTGCTGGTGTGCACTACATCGCGATGGCTTTCATTGATGGGAAGCCGCTTTCTGAGGTCATCAAATCGTCGGGTCGGCAGAAGGAGCGCGCCGCGCTGATTCTCATTCGTAAGGTTGCCGTCGCACTCAACGAAGCACACGCAGCGGGCATCGTCCATCGCGACCTCAAACCTGCCAATATCATGATCGATGCTCGCGGTGAGCCGGTCGTGATGGACTTCGGCCTTGCCTTCCAGGCTGATGAGAACCGCGAACGACTCACCGAAAGCGGAACGATCCTCGGCTCGCCCGCCTACATGTCCCCTGAGCAGCTCGACGGGTCACTCAAAGTTACCCCAGTCTCGGATCAGTTCTCTCTCGGGGTCGTACTCTACGAACTCCTCACCGCCGAACTTCCCTTCCGCGGATCGATCTCCGCGATCGCGAATCAGATCATCAACGGCGCCCCTCCTTCTCCTTCGAAGCTGCGGCCAGATCTCGATCTCAAAACCGAACAACTCTGTCTGAAGCTCCTCGCCAAACGGCCGCTGAGTCGCTTCGCCTCGATGCAGGATGTCGCTCAGGCAGTCGCCACGGCTCTGAAAGTTGAGCCCTCGTCATCCGCGAGCGCCTCACGCGAGGCAGATGCAGTGGACGATGCACCTGCTTCGTGCACCAGTATCCAGCAGCAGGTCGAGAGGCTTGTCTCCTGGGGCGAGCTGGTCTCTGCGCTAGAGGTTCTCGAAGCCGAGGGAGTAAAGCTGACCGGCAAGCAGGCCGAATGGGCCCGCAAGAAGCGAAGCGAGATTCGAAGTCAAATTGAACGCTGGGAGCAGGAGATTCCTGCTCAGTGCAACTTAGGCCGCCAGCTCATATCAAAATTCGACTATTCGGAGGCGGTCAACGTCCTCAGCGCCGTGCCAGTGGGAGTGCGCGACGCCGAACTGACATCGCTGCTCTCCGTTGCAAAGCAGAAAGCAGACGAGGTCGAGCAACTGCTGAAGGATCTCGAACGCGTCTTTAGAACCGGCACGGATGACGAACTCAGCTGGCTCGTGAAACGGTTCCTCCAGCTCAAGCCCGGCCACCAGCAGATGAAAGCATTGGCCGAAGACCTCAAACGCTACGGACCAGAACGCGTCATCCAGAAACGCAGCAAGCAGAAGAACTTCCTTGATCCAGCCGGAAGGATCTGGGAACCGACGCACTGTCTGTATTACGCCGTCGGCGTCGCCGCTGCCTGTACACTTCTGTATCTCGCAACGATCATTTTTCAGACTCCTACTGGAACGGTCGCCATTGAAGTTTTCGATCCGACAATCTCGATCGACTTCGCCCAGCAACGAATCTCCAGCGCCAACTCTGGTCAGTCCGTCAGCCTTAAGGCAGGCGAAAAGCACATGCTCGCCGTGCGGCTCGGAGGCGAACTCGTTCCTGACTGGGTTCAGGATCTGAGTGTCGAACGCAACGAAATCAAGCGGGTCTCTGCGCGAATGGTCGATGGCAACGTCGAGCTGACGATCAACAGCGAACGAAAAATCTTCCAGTCGCGGTCAAAGCCCGACCCGCTCGCCACCGCTTCCACATCGACGAACCCGTTTGCGGCCGGCCTTCAAGCCCCGCCTCAAACGATCCCACCAACTGTGACGATCGTTGCCAAAACAGAAACCTCGAAGCCGGCCGTCGTCGCCCAGGCGGCTGCGCCCGCCGGCGACTTCATCGTCGATCTCGATTTCCGCAAGTCGGCTGAGGGAATGAGCATCGCTGACCAGCACTTCATCCTCGAGGAGCACAAGAACAGTGAGTTCCGTTACCTCGGGAAAAAGCTTGGCTGGTGGTATGCGCCCTTTCACCAAGCGCTCTGGCGCGATGAGAACAACAACCTGCGGAGCTTTGCTGTCGAGTTTGACGTCCGCATTGCCGCTCCCAAGAAAGGTGAGTTCGCCGTCGAGTTCGGTCGCCTTGGTGATGACACAATCAGCCTCTGCTTCAATCAGCTCGGACAGCTTCGCCTCGTGTGGGCCGGGCAGGATCTCGTCCCTCCGACTGCATCGCCCCAGTTAAAGCCGGTCGATCAGTTCAACACCGTTCGCATGGAGGTCCGGAACCGCACGATCACGGTCGCCGTCAACAACGCCCGACTCTTTGAGAAAAAGCTCGACCGATTGGCGGGCAGGCACGTGAACCCCTGGCTGCATGTCGAGGAGTTTCCATTCGATGTCCGGCTCCAGCGTTTTCGGCTTGAGAGATTGGGAACTCCAGAGCTCCGACAATTTGACGGCGCGATCCGTCGATTCGAAGGTCATACCGATGTCATACGAGGCGTCGCATTTTTGCCGAGTGGAAAACAAGCCCTCTCTGTCTCGAACGACAGCACATTCAAGCTTTGGGATGTCTCCACCGGGAGCCTCCTGCATGATTTTCCTGGACACACGGCCGCTGCCACCTGCCTCAGCCTGTCCGCGGATGGAAAGCGGGCGATGACTGGTTGCGACGATGGAATTGTTCGACTGTGGGACCTAGAAGCCCGTCAGCTCATTAAGGCGCTCAAAGGTCATTCTGACGCCGTCAGCAGCGTGCTCATCTCCAAAGAGGGTCTGATCGGCTATTCCGCTTCGCACGACGGGTCCATTCGACGCTGGGACCTGAAATCGTTTTCCAAGCCGACAGTGCTTCCGGGACCTGGAGGTGAAGGAACTCTTACTTACTCGACCGATGAAAAACTTGTTGCCGCGAGTGCGATGGATGGCTCGATCGCGATCCGCGGCTCGAAAGCGGCTGGCTCAATTGTTGGCAACGATCCCGGACCGATTCGTGCCATGGCCTTCACACCTGATGGATCGAAACTTGTTGCCGCGGGGTGCGTCTCCGCATTAAGAGTCTGGGACGTATCCAACGGCAAACAGATCCACTCATTCGAGGGTGACGATGCCGGCTTCGCGTCATTGGCGATCACAAATGACGGCAAGTTCGTGGTGGCTGGTTGTCGCGACTGCACGATTCGAGCGTGGAACCTGGAAACGGGCGATGCAGTCGTGACATTGAGAGCGCCAGTCCCGGTGACCTACCGAATGGCGCTTTCACCCGACAACGAAACTGTGCTGAGCGGCGGTGATGGCGGCAATCGATCGGACTACGCGCTGCGCCTGTGGCATCTTCCGCGTCTCTAGAAGGCATTCTGCATTTTCGGCAAACGCTGTATTTGGCTTTGCGGATGATGGGACTCGCATTACGGCGCGAGACGCCGGTGGAAAACGTTGCAGCATTACCCCTCACGTAGAGCCGTAATTATTCTCGTTCGAGCGGCCTGCCAAGCCGGAATCACGCCCGCAAGCAGTCCTACAGCAAGCGAGACTGACATTCCGGCGACCCCCAACTTAAACGATGGTTGGAATGCAATTGTCACCCCTTCGGCTCCGACTGCCATCCCCGTCGTCGCGAGGACCGTCAATGCGACTGCGGTCCCAAAGATGCCGCCGACTGCGCAGAGGATCATACTTTCGCTCAACACCAGTCGAAAAATCCTCCATGGCCGCAGACCGAGTGTCTGCAGGACCGCATGCTCTTTGATGCGATCTTGAACCGACATCACGGTGGTTGTCGCAACAAGTGACAGCACGAGCCCCACACATGCATAGCCGAGCCAGTGGGCAAAGCCGATCAGGTCTACGAGATCTGATAGCGTGCTGGCCTGGAAGGCCCCCTTGCGACGAGTTGTCGTCGCAACCGGTCCCGCTCGCAATTCCGCGTCGATCGCCCTGGCGACAGCGTCCGGATCGGCCTCCTTGGTCAAATGCACTTCGTGCTGTGTCACGAGTCCGACGTCCTCGCGCTCTCGCGAATACTGCAGAAATGCAAGTCCGGTGTAGATGAGGTTCTCTTCGGCTGGAACCGGAGAGGTGAAGATGCCGGCGACACGCACTGACAAGTCACCAATCGAGAACTGGTCGCCAACTTTAAGATTACGCCGCAGCGCAATGTTTTTTCCAAGAAACGCTGCATCTCGGCGCGACTCGAATTCCTGCCAGTTGCCCGAGATCAGATTAATGTCCCGAGCGGATCTGAGTTTTTCCGGCGGAGCACCATTGAAGACAACAATGTCGAGGCTGGCTCGACAATTATTCGTCCACACCTGAACAGGCATGACGTCGGTGACTCCAGACAAAGCAGAAATGCGCTTGGCGTAATCCTCAGGCAACCGGCTTGTCGTTGGGCAGAAGCGGTTCTCCTGGAACACGATCAGCGTGCGCTGCGAGTCTTCATCACTTGTCAGCCGTTCCATTCCTTCCTGAACCGAGCCGACGAAGCAGAAGACCAGCATCGCAACGGCTGCACCGCTTACAGTCAGCGTCGTTCGAGCGCGATGTCGCCAGAGGCTCTTGAAGACGTAGGGCGCAAATCGAAACATTGCTAGGTCTTCCTTACGTGTGAGCCGCGACAGCGGGAGCGTGGCCATTGTGTCCGCCAACACCGTCCACAATGTGGCCGTTGTCGAGTCTGAGACGACGAGTGGCAATCAGAGCCATCTGCTCATCGTGGGTGACCATTAACATCGTCATTCCAAGTTGCTCATTCAGCTGTTTGAGGAGTGCCTTGATCTGCAGACTCGTCGCCGTATCGAGACTGCCGGTGGGCTCGTCCGCTACGATAATCGTTGGGTTGGCAACAATGGCCCTGGCGATGCCGACTCGCTGTTCTTGGCCGCCAGACAACTGTCGCGGGTAGTGATCGGCCCGGTCCTTCAACCCAACCGCCTCCAGTGCCAGTTCGACTCGCTTCTGACGCTCCGCAGAACTCAGAGGAAGGAGCAAGATTGGCAGCTCCACGTTTTCGTATGCCGTCAGCACTGGTATCAGGTTGTGTGTTTGAAAAATGTAACCCAGGTGAGCCGCTCGCCAGTCCGCCAACGGCCCCTTAGCCATTCCTGTGATGACCGTGCCATCAACGGTGATCGTCCCGGCGGTTGGCTCGTCGATACCAGCGACAACGTTCAGAAGCGTGCTTTTTCCTGTCCCGCTGGGCCCCATCAGCGACACGAAGTCGCCACGCTCAATGTCGAGATCGACCGATTCCAAGGGCGTGATCACTTCGTCACCCTTTTTGAATCGCTTCGTCAGTCCGCGGATTTCCACCAAAGCCATCGCACACCTACCTTCTATCCAGATTTCGGCAGCAGTTTGAATGAGTTCCCGATGCATCACGCCTCGGTGCTCAAGTGCCCTTCCCGATTCCTAATGATGGATCGTCGCCAGTCACCACAACCCGTTCGCCCTCGGTCAGCCGTTCACGGCCGCTGACAATGAGCTTGTCCGTCGGCGACAACCCTTCGACTACCTCCACAAGGGCATCTGTTCCAGCACTACCCAGTCGGATACTGCGGCGACGTGCCGCATTCGTCGCATCGACGGTCCAGACCGTCGACGTTTCTGCAGCCTTCTCGACAAGAGAACGCGGGACCAAGAGTCGATCCTGCTGCGCCGAACCCGGTTGCTCGGGCTGAGGAGGTGCGATGAATGTTGCTGTGACCAGCATCTCCGGAGTCACGGTCGGAGGAGGCTCAATAATCGCGACTTTGACTTCGAGCGTGTTCTTCTGGATGTTGGCTGTTGATGTCGCCTGCAGAACCGTTCCTCGGAGGGGCGTCTTCGATGACGGTGTCTCCAGCTGCACTTCTTGGCCAGGCTGGACGAACAGGACATCTTCCAGACGGACGTCAGCGCGCACCTGAAGCATCCGTGGATCGTAGAGACGAACAATGGTGCTCGACCCCTGCGGCGACACTCCTACTGAGGCGACATGAGTGCCAGGCGGGGCAACAAGTTGAAGAACGCGGCCCGAAATCGGCGCACGTACGACGGTTCGATCCAAATCGAGCTGAGCCTGTTCGACAGCCAAAGTCGCCTGATTGCGTCGTGCCTCGGACGACTTGAGCCGTGCCTCGCTCTCCGCGACCTTTGCCGACTCCTCAATTCGAAGCTTCAGCTGCTGGGCGGCCGTTTCACGTTTTCGCTCAATTGCGTCAACCTGCTTTTTGAGACGGGGCTGCTGGTCTTCCAGTTGCTGAAGCTCGGACTTAGCGGCGGCGTAATTGCGTTCGGACTCCTGAATCAGGCTTTCCGCGATGGAGTCCGCTGCCTTCCGCCGCAGTCCGAGCCGCTTCTCCGCAAAGGCGGAATTCGCCTGTGCAGCATCGATCTGGAAGGGAAGCTTGGCCAGTGCGGCCTCCGTCTCGGCCAAAGACGACTGGGCGTCTGCAAGCGCCGCTTCCAGATGCAGCGGTTGGTCGAAGCGCAACTTCGCCGACCTCAAGTCTGACTCCGCACTCGCAACTTCCTTATCGTGCACCAACAGCGTCGCTTTCGCCTGCTCCAATGCCAGCCTCCGATCGGCGCTGATCAGCTTGGCAACGGCTTGCCCCTTCTCAACGGACTGCCCTTCGACAACCAACAACTCGTCGACGACCCCGTCTGTCAGCGCAGTTGCCAGGACAGCGGTTGGCCGAGGCTCAATCCAACCTGCCGCCTTAAACAACGGCGTGCCAGCCTGCTGGACCTCAGCACGCGAGACGATCACTGGAACCACTGTCACTGGAGTAACAGGCAGGAATCGATCACGTGCCGCCCAGCCCAGCATTCCCACAAAGCCGAAAATGACCATGGCAGGAACTAAGTAAGTGGCCAGGCGTGGGCGTCGCCGCTGCGGACTCGCCGCCGCAGGACGTGCTCGCTCCATCGCAAACTGGCGAACGTCGACCGATGTATTCATGGTCACCTCGGACTGTTGATCGTCCGATCGCGTCGTCCCAAAGGCGACACGATCGATCGAGATCCTATTGCTAGCGTCGGACATAGACTTTCTCAGCGAGCAGGGTCAGATTGCCTTCCGCATCCCGTTTAGCACTGCCCTGAACGACGACCATCGAGAGCTCTTTGACACCCAAAACCGCGCGGGCGTCTTGAGCAATCGCCTTCCCTTGGGCGTCCACGACTTTGACCATGGCCATGTTGCCCGGCAGCTGATCGGTCGTGCAGCAATAATCCCAAGGGGTCGGACAGCCCTCATCCGGCTTACAATGCTCAACCTTCGGGTCAACAATTGTGAACGCAGCGATTCCATCGACGAAGGGCTTTTCTGAGCCGCCAATTCGCCCCACGACAGTCACTTTGGAGTCGTTGGCCGCATCCTTCTTTGCAACTCCAACAGCCATCGCGCCTGCGGGTTCCGTAGCGAGCAGGTATTCACCCATCACCGGCTTCGACTCGGTCTGAGATTGAGTGACAGCTGGTTTGCCTCCGCATCCGAGAAGTGACAGACCGACAACACATGGCAACAATCCATTCGAGAGCTTCATCTCTTTCTCCTCGTTGGGGGTGTAAATGGAACTAAGACTCAAACTCTTTAGATCGCCTTCAGGCTGGTAACAATCGGAAGGCGAAGCGCTTTTAACGCCGGTGGAATAGCCCCGAAGACTCCGAGCAAAAGCCCGGTGCCGCAGCCAATCAAGAGTGCGGTACTGTCCACGCGGAGGGTGAAAGCCCCCATGGTGAATCTCACGGCCAGCCCGTTCAGCAAGAGCAGTGCAATCATCCCAGCGACAAGGGAACCTGCCGCAGCCAGAAGAGCTCCCTCCTGGATCAACGTCATCAAGATTGCTCTCCGTCGATAGCCGACGGCACGCAGCGTGGCGAGTTCTCGGATCCGACCTGCAACGGCCCCGTACATCATGTTGAGACCGGCGAAAACACCTGCGCCGACAACCAAGAACACAACCAGCCAGGCCAACATCCGTACTGGCTTGTAGTGCTTCTGCAGCGACTCGTAGTACGCCATCTCTCCGATTGCCTGAAGTTCGAGATCGGTCCTGCTTTTGCAAAAAAGATCGACGTCGGCGGCTGAGGTCCCAGCATCGAGCATAATCGCAGCGAGGCTAACGTCTTGCCGTTTGATTGCGTCCTGGAAGTCCGACAACGGGCACCATATCTCTGACTCGAAGGCCGATCCGCCCGCGGAGAATTGCCCCGCCACTTTCCATTTGCGGCCTTCGAGTGTGACCGAGTTGCCGACCGCCAGCTCTCCGGGCTCACACCCGAGCTTTGCCGCCACCAACCGGCCGACAAGGATCTCACCGGCCGCCGGCCAACGTCCTTCAGTCATCTGCAAGCGTCTGCGCACAAGTGGCGCCAGCGGCGTGATGCCACGAATTAGCCCAAAACCGACATTGCCGGATGCAGTCTCGACCCGTGTTCCTAAGTAGAGCTCCGGAGAAACGTGCGAAACCCCGAATCGCTTCTGTACGCCGTCGATGCTTGCAGTCAGCAGTCCGGGAATCCTTGCGCCAATAGAGGAGCTCTCGATGTTCTCTGCCGCACTCACCGAGTAGATCAGGACGACGGAAGGATCTCCGCTCACGGCAAGAGAGGTCTCCAAACCTCGGATGAACCCGACGACTACGAAGACGAGCAGGATGACAATCGTCAGTGCCGTAAACGTGAGCGCAGTCCGCGTGGGCCGACGCGCCAGGTTTCGGACACCGTAGTCCCAAGGAAGTAGTCGTCTGCGGAACATTGATGCTTCAATTCGTTCTTGCAGGGCGTTTGCGGAAATCCTGGCGGTCGGACAGCTCATTGAAGGAGCTGTCCGGCTCGCCGCTCAGAAACGCCTATGAATTGGGCCTGGAAGTAAATGTCCCTGTCGGGGCGACGAGTTTTTTCGGAGTCTTTCCGATTTCGGCCATCGTGTCCCACACAAACAGCGGTGACAGCGTCTTGTCTGCCTTCGGCGTGATCGTCACGGTCTTCGTCTTGATGTCACACTCGACCTTGTCGATGTCGGACACCTTCTGAAGCCGAGTCGTAATGTTCTTCACGCAGCCTCCGCACATCTCGCCAACTGTGACGACAGTTCGTCGATCTTGGTTACCGGCCTGAAGCGTCGTGCTAGCTGCTGCGAGCGTTACGAAAAGCAGGGAAAACATGCTGCGGCGGGATAGCAAGGACATGGAAACTCCTTTTGGGGGACAGGGGCAGAAGCACGGCGCAATCACGCAATCAGCGAGGCGAGACCAAATCACGGTCCATCCGCGCGCCGGAAGACAGGCGTCAGATCACAGAAGCTGAACATACGACTGAGACAGTCGAAACATGCTCAGCAGATCGCTTGCGTCCATCGGCAAGATGACAGGCCGATTGATTGCACCATCGCAACAAAACGCGATGAGACGCGAGCGAAAGAATTGCCCTAGATCAGAAAACGCTGCAGGCGGACGCACATGTCCTGGCCCAGCGGATCGGGCGGAAATGGCAACTCAAAACGATCGAGGCCATTCTCCTCGCGACAGACAAAGTCGTCGGCATGGGCGGTGAACACTCCGATCACGACGTCGTAGTCGATGTCGACCAGGACTTTGTCGGAGACGACCGCGCCATGGCAAAGGCAACTTCCACAGCCGCAGTCGGAATCCGGTTCTTCCGGCGCTGTTTGCCGCGAGTCCGAAGGACTGGCCACCTTTCGGTGGCAACAATGGCAGCCAGCCGAAGTTTCGACGTCGGCAGCACGCGGAATTTCGACCGCCCCCATGCACCTGAAAGGGCACAAGAGCAGGCTCAAGATCATCAGCGATGCATGGACCGAGCGGAACATTACCGGAAGCTTATTTTCTGACGCCAACCATGGCAACATCGTTTCCTGCACTAATGGATGGAATCCGGTTGCGCATTGCTGGCCGTATGGAGTGAGGATCAGAGCAGTCCCAACTGAGGACGGAGTTCTCGGTGGTGACTCGGCGCATGCCTCCCTGACCCGACGAGAAACGCCGCATGATGTTTGATTAATCAAACATTTCGTTGCTGCCGATAAAACACCTGGGTTCTGACATTTCCAACGGCCGAGGGGCACATGCGTCCGACGCTGCACCATCACCGTTGCATCAAATTCAGAGCGAGTCTCCGCTCGGCTGCGGTCCTAATCACGTTCGTTTGGGCAAGCTTTCTCTCTGCTGGTCTCAGCAATGGAGACGATGGATGGCAGAGAATTATCGAACGAAGGGTTCTTCTGAGTCCCGACGAAGGCGATCGGGACGAGCCAGACCTGACCTGCCCCCCTTCAACGAGTCCACAGTTCGGGTAGATTCTGCCTCGAACGTGGACCTTCACCGGGAGGAGGCAAGGTCATGGCGAGGAAACGATTTGGCGCTGAGCAGATCATCCCCAAGCTTC